>CAWHLA010000007.1:0-357381 GCA_963830065.1 uncultured Thermoleophilaceae bacterium | reverse complement strand
GGCCCGGCCCGAGGCCGGCTCGCTCCCCACCTCGAGGACCGGATAGGCGGGCTCGAGCCGGCAGCGCAGGTACACGTAGCCGTCGGTGCGCTTGAGCCGCCGGTTGCCCTGCGGCTGCCATTTCTTGATCAGCCGGTTCTCGAGCACCAGCGCGCCCAGCTCGGAGTTGGTCGGGCGGTAGTCGACGACCTCCGCCTTCTCCGTCCAGCCCGCGGGCGCGCAGAAGTGGGCCCGCGCGCGTGTGCGCAGCGAGATCGACTTGCCCACGTACAGCGGCTTCCCGCGCTCGTCGCGGAAGATGTAGACGCCCGGGTCGTCGGGAAGCTTGGAGAGGTCCGGGCGGTCCTCCGGCGGCCGCTTGCGGACCATCTCGGCCTCCTCGCGCTCGCGCGAGCGCCGGCGGGCGGGGGCGAGCTGCTTCAGCGCGGCGCCGATCGTGGGTGCGTTGGCGCACAGCTTGGGAAACAGCGCGCAGAACACGCGCGCGCACGTGAGGGCGTCGGGGAGCGCGCGGTGGACCTCGTCGACCTCGATGCCCAGCGCGTCGGCAAGGGAGGCCAGCCCGCGGCGACGCACCAGCGGCGCGAAGCGCCGGGCGAGCGCGACGGTGCAGACCACCGGCGGGTCGGGCCAGTCGAGGCCCTGGCGCTCGAAGGCGTCGCTCAGTACGCGCGTGTCGAAGCGCGCGTTGTGGGCCACAAGCACGCGGCCCTGGAGCAGGTCCGCCAGCTCGGGCAGGACCTCGGCGGGCGGCGGGGCGGTGTCGACCATCGCCTGGGTGATGCCGGTGAAGCGCTGGATGCCGCGCTGGAGCGGGCGCTCGGTGCGAGTCAACGAATCCCAGGTCTCGTGCAGCTCACCGCCGCCCACCAGCACGGCGCCCACCTCGGTCAGCTCGCACAGGTCGCCGTTGAGGCCGTTCGTCTCGGTGTCGACGGCCAGGAACTCGGACGACGCGAGCGGCTGAGCCAGCAGTGAAGGCACGGGCGCGCGATGGAAGCGCGCGGCCCGGACGGACCGAAACCGGCCTTGCGGGTGCTAGCGACGCAGGACGATCGTGCGCCGGAGTGTCAGCTCGTTGAGCGCGGCGTCCTTGACCGTGAAGCGCAGGGTCACCCGGACCCTCCGGGCTCGGCGCAGCTTGCGGCGGGCGATGCGGCTGAACTTGATCCTGAGGCGTTTCGACCCTGCGGTGATCAACGAGCCCGAGGCCTTGCCCAGCGTCCGCCGGCGCCCGCGCAGCCCGAGGCGGCGCCCCGTCCGGCGGTCGACGCCCGCGCTGGCCACCATCGTGCAGGCCTCGGAGCAGCGCAGGCGCACCGCGAGGTTGCGCCGGAGCGCGCGCCGCAGGCTCCGGTTGATCCGTGCGATCTGCACAGCGGGGGGGACCTGATCACACGAGTTGTCAGGGGAGGCCTGGACCACGTTCACCGTCCGGCTCGTGGTCGTCGCTGCGACGGGTGCCGTCGCTGGCGCTTCCCGCGTCTGTCACCTTCAGGCCGAGCCTCTGGGCCCCCGGTGTGCAGAAGGCAGTGAGAACCAGCGCGTCCGAGCCGGTCGAGGTCTCGTAGCTGCCGTTGCCGTCGAGTCCCAGGCGAAGCTGAGCGGACGCCCCTCGGGATCCGACGAGTTGCGGGCATCCAGCAGCACGCCCTTCGCGATGAAGGCGTCCGGCGGATTCGCGAAGAAGCTGGCGGTGGGCGGACGGTTCACGATCGTTGTTGAGATCGTGCCCTAGCCCGGCCGTCGCCCATCGAGGCGTTCTCGGACTGGTTCGACATCAGACTGAAGTTCTTCATTCGGCTCGACGTGTTGTCATCGCTGACCTGGACAGACCGTCGATTCGACCTGTCCCGGGTGAACTGCGCCGTGCCGCAGCAGTCGCGTAGTCGGCGGGCGCCTGGCCGAGCCGCCGACGGTGGCTGTACTGAACGCGTCACCGGCTGGCTCGGAGGGTGCGAGAGCCTGAGCTTGAAGGTGAAACTGGTCGTGCCGGCGGCGCCCTCGGGGCCAGCCGCGGGTTCGCGAACGCTGACCGGCGGGCCGCTCGTTGTCCTTGATCGTCGCCGTGGCCGATTCATCGGCGCCGATCGTGGCGTCCTGCGGGTTGGAAAGCTTGAGCTGAAGTTCTCGTTCGCCCTCGTCGACCAGGTCGTCCTGCACCGGCACGGACACGGTCTTCTCCATCTCGCCGGGAGCGAAGGTGAGGCTGCCGCTGGTACTCGCTGTAGTCACCAGGCTGCTGGGCGGTGCCGTCCTGCGTTCCGTAGTCGACCTTGACCTCCTGCCCGGAGGCGGCGCTCAGGCTGACGGTGAAGGTCGCCGTGGTGCCCCGCTGCGCTCTCGCGTCGCCGTCGTATCGTTCACCGAGACGTGCCGGGTCCGTCGTCGTCGACGATCGTGCCCACTCCCTCGCCGTCGCGATCGTGGCGCCCACGGGGTTGCTCAACTGGACCTTGAACGTCTCGTCCGCCTCGTCGACCGTGTCGCCGTTGACCGGCACCGTGATCGTCTTCTCGGTCTCCGTAGGGGCGAAGGTGACGTTCCGGGGCTCGGGGTGTAGTCGCCCGGTTGCGCGGCCGTGTCGTCGCGGTCGCGTATTCCACGGTCGTGGTCACCGTCGGCGCCTGCGTGAGCTCCACGGTAAAGGTTGCGTTGACCGTCGCCCGAGTCGCCTTCGGTCACGGACGCGTCGCCGATCGAAACCGTCGGATCCGCCAGCTGCGCAGACGCCGGCGAAGCACAGACGAGCCCCACTACGAAGATCACGAGGAGGAGGCGGAAGAGGGTACATGGCGCGAGGGGGTGAGCCGAGGCGGGGGCCCAGATTAGCCAGAACCCGCGAGAGTGACGCCGGTTGCGGTGGCCCTTATGGGGCGAAGGCGTCCCCGCCGGCGCTTAGCCTGATCCGATGCCCGCCGCCACCCGACACGTCTGCACCGCCTGCGGGCAGGAGAGCGCCAAATGGCACGGCCGCTGCCCCGGCTGCGGCGAGTGGAACACGATGGTCGAGGAGGCCAAGCCGGCCAAGGCCGCCGAGCGGCGCTGGGCGCCCGCGCGGCAGCGGCGCCAACGCGCTGCGCCCCGTCGCCGCTCGCCGACGTGGAGGCACCGAACGTCGCCGCGCCTGAAGACCGGGATCGGCGAGCTCGACCGGGTGCTGGGCGGCGGGCTGGTACCCGGATCGCTGGTGCTGCTCGGCGGCGCCCCGGGGATCGGGAAGTCCACCATCACCGCCAGCGCGCTCGGCAACCTGGCCAAGGCCGGCCGCAAGGTGCTCTACGTCAGCGGCGAGGAGTCGGCGGCTCAGGTGCGGCTGCGGGCCGAGCGGCTGGGACCCCACGCGTTGCAGGTGCCGATCGTGGCCGAGACCGACCTCGACACGGTGGCCGCGACGGTGGAGGCCGAACAGCCCGAGGTGTGCGTGGTCGACTCCGTGCAGGTGCTCAACGCCGCCGGTCTGACCGGTGCTCCCGGCTCGGTGGGCCAGGTGCGGGAGGTGGCGGGGCGTCTGGCCCGGGTCGCCAAGGCCGGCGGCCCCGCGGTGATCCTCGTGGGCCACGTGACCAAGGAGGGCGCGCTGGCCGGGCCGCGCGTGCTCGAGCACCTGGTGGACTGCGTGCTCAGCTTCGAGGGCGAGCGCGAGCGCACCTACCGCACCCTGCGGGCGCTGAAGAACCGCTTCGGTTCGACCAGCGAGGCGGGTGTGTTCGAGATGCGCGAGGAGGGCCTGGTCGAGGTGGCCGACGCCTCAGAGCGCTTCGTGGCCGAGGCGACGCGAGCCCCTGGCTCGGTCGTGCTCTGCTCGATGGAGGGCTCACGGCCGCTGCTGGTGGAGGTGCAGGCGCTGGTGGCACCCAGCGAGCTCGTGCCGCCGCGCCGGGTGGCCAACGGGGTCGACCGCAACCGCCTGGCTCTCGTGCTGGCCGTGCTGGCGCGACACGGGGGGCCGGGGCTCGGCTCCAGCGACGTGTTCGTGTCGGTGGCCGGGGGCGTGCGGGTGGACGAGCCGGGGGCCGACCTGGCCATTGCGCTCGCTCTGGTAAGCGCCGCGAAAGGCATTCCGCTGGGCGACGGCGCCCGGCCGCTGGGCGCCTTCGGGGAGCTGGGGCTGACCGGCGAGCTGCGCCACGCGGCGCACCCCGACCGGCGTCTGGCCGAGGCCGCGAAGTTCGGGCTGCAGCCCGTCTTGCGCCCCGGCCCGCAGCTCGCGGACCTGCGCAGCGCCCTGCGGGCCGCGCTCCCCCGCGAGGGGCGCTCGGCCCAGGCCGCCTGATAGACGCCGATAAACCCGGATGAGCAGCGGCTTTTTGCCGTACTATGTATTGGTGCCGTACGCCGGTGATGACGTTGCTGAGCTGGAGGCTAGGCAGGAGCCCCGGCTCGTAAGAGCCCTTGAGATGATCGCCCCTGGCACGGCGGTCCGCGAGGGGGTGGACAACATCGTCCAGGCCCGCACCGGCGGCCTGATCTGTATCGGCGAGTCCGAGGAGCTGTCCTTCCTCTTCTCGGGCGGCATCAAGCTCGACATCGACTACACGCCGGCGCTGCTGTTCCAGCTGGCCAAGATGGACGGCTCGATCATCCTCTCGTCCAACGCGACGAAGATCCTCTGGGCCAACGTCCAGCTGATGCCGGACCCGACGATCCTCTCCCTGGAGACCGGTACCCGGCACCGCACCGCCGAGCGCGTGTCCAAGCAGACCGAGGCGCTGGTGATCGCCGTCTCGCAGTCGCGCAGCGTGGTGTCGCTGTACCTCGACGGCGCGAAGTACATCCTCGAGGACATCCCCGTGGTGCTGGCCAAGGCCAACCAGGCACTGGCCACCCTGGACAAGTACCGCACTCGCCTCGACCAGGTCTCGACCCGTCTCACCGCCCTGGAGTTCGAGGGAGGGGTCACCCTGCACGACGTCCTGACGGTCATCCAGCGCTCCGAGCTCGTGACCCGCATGGCCGTGGAGATCGAGCGCTACATCGTCGAGCTGGGCGCCGAGGGGCGCCTGATCGAGATGCAGCTCGAGGAGACGATGGTGGGGGTCGCCGCCGACAAGTCGGCGCTGGCCCGCGACTACGTGGCCGAGCCCTCCGAGGAGGGCTTCCTGAGCGTCATCGACGCGTTGGCCCGGCTGCCCCACCAGGACCTGCTCGACTTCGGGCGGCTCTCGGAGCTGCTCGGCTACGACCGCAAGCTCAACACCCTCGACCACCCGATATCACCGCGTGGCCACCGGATCCTGGGGCGCATACCCCGTCTGCCCAAGCTGACCGTCCAGACCATCGTGGGCGAGTTCGGCGGGCTCGAAGAGATCCTCGCCGCGACGGATTCGGAGCTCGAGGCCGTGGAGGGAGTAGGAGACATGCGGGCCAAGGACATCCGCGAGGGCCTTCGCCGTCTGCAGGAGATCAACCTCGTGGACCGCTACCTGCAAACCTAATGAGACAGCGGCGCAGCAATGCGCTGTAACTGAACCAGGAGGACGTCATCAGCGACGCAGCAATTGAGGACGAAATCGTAGACATCGAGATCGAGCGCGAGCTTGTCGAGATCGTCTACGAGGTCGGCGACCACGTGGTGTACCCGCATCACGGCGCCGGCAAGGTCCAGAAGAAGGAGCTCAAGACCGTGCTCGGCGAGGAGCGCGAGTACTTGACGATCAAGATCCTTCACAACGACATGACCGTCATGGTCCCGTGCGAGAACGCCGGCAAGGCCGGCCTGCGCCGGGTCATCGGCGAAGAGGCTGTCGAGCGCGTGCTCGGAGTGCTGCGCGACGACGTCAGCCAGATGCCCAAGAACTGGAACCGCCGGTTCAAGCACAACCGCGAGAAGATCAAGACCGGCGACGTGTACGAGCTCGCCGAGGTGGTCCGCAACCTCGCGATCCGCGAGTCCGAGAAGGGGCTCTCCACCGGCGAGAAGCAGATGTACACACGGGCGAAGAAGATCCTCGCCTCCGAGCTGATGTACGCGCTCGAGATGGAGGAGGACGACGCCGAGGCGCACCTCGAGTCGCTGATCGAAGAGGCGCACGTGGGCCGCAACGGGGCCGCGGCCACCGCGTAGCTTCAGACCCTTGTCCGTCGTCGGGATCGTTCCCGCCGGCGGTAGCGGCGAACGCCTTGGTGCCGACCGGCCCAAGGCGTTCGTCGTTCTGGCCGGCAAGACCCTGCTGGACCGCTCGCTGGCCGCACTGGAGCCGGTGTGCGAGCGGGTGGTCGTCGCAGTGCCGATCGGCTACGAGGCGCCGCCTGACCGCGTGACGGGCGGGCGCACGCGCGCCGCCTCGGTCGCGGCGGCGCTCGCAGCGGCGCCGGAGGCCACGGTGGCGGTGGTGCACGATGCCGCGCGGCCGCTCGCCTCCCCCGACCTGGTCCGCCGTTGCGTCGACGCCCTGGAGGGTGTCGACTGCGCCTTCGCCGCCGCCCGGATCACCGACACGGTTCACGAGGGCGACGAGCTGGTCGACCGCTCGCTGGACCGGTCGCGGCTGTGGGCGGCACAGACGCCGCAGGTGGTGCGCGCGGACGTGCTGCGCCGGGCGCTGGAACGCGACGGCACCGACGAGGCCTCCCTCGTGCTGGCGGCCGGGGGCACGGTCCGCCCGGTGGAGACCGGACGGCCGAACCTCAAGATCACCACTCCGGACGACCTGCGGGTGGCGGAGGCGCTGCTTGCTGACTGACCTGCACGTGCACCTCCGCCCCGACGACGACGGCACGCCCCCGGAGGAGTACTTCACCGCCGCCAACGCCGAGCGCTACCGCGAGGCGGCGACCGAGCGCGGGATCGACGAGCTGGGCGTCTCCGAGCACGTGCACCGTTTCACCGCCGCGCTCGAGGTGTGGGACCACCCCTTCTGGCGCGAGCAGGCCACCGACGACCTCGACGCCTACTGCGCGTTCGTGCGCGACGAGACCGACCTGCGGCTCGGGATCGAGGCCGACTTCGTGGCCGGGCGAGAGGACCGCATGGCGACGCTGCTCGACGCGCGCGAGTGGGACTACGTGGTCGGCTCGGTGCACTTCCTGAGTGACCGCTCCCTGGACATGGAGGGCGACTGGGACGTGTGGCGGTCGGGCTCGCCCGACAAGGTCTGGTCGCGCTACTTCGAGACGCTGGGCGAGGCGGCCCGGACCGGCATGTACGACATCCTCGCCCACCCCGACCTGGTCAAGGTGTGGGGTTCCCGGGCGCCGCTGCCCGAGGGGGACCTGCGCCGGTTCTACGATCGCGCGATGGACGGCATCGCCGAGTCCGACGTCGCGATCGAGGTGTCCACCGCCGGGCTGCGCAAGCCGGTGGGGGAGATCTACCCGGCGGCGCCGTTCCTGGAGATGTGCCTCGAGGCGGGACGGCCGGTGACGCTGTCCAGTGATGCCCACCGGCCCGAGCAGCTCGGCCACGAGTACGAGCGTGCGCTGGAGTGGCTCGACGGCCTCGGCGTGACCGAGCTCGCGACCTTCGAGTGGCGCAAGCGGCGAGTGGAGCCCATTGGATGAGCGCGCGCGCCGGGATCGGCTACGACTCGCACCGGCTGGCAGAGGGCCGCCGCCTGGTGCTGGGCGGCGTGGAGGTGGAGTCCGAGCTGGGCCTCGCAGGCCACTCCGACGCCGACGTGTTGGCCCATGCTGTGATCGACTCGCTGCTGGGCGCCGCCGGCCTGGGCGACATCGGCCAGCACTATCCCGACGACGACGAGCGCTGGCGCGACGCCGACAGCATCGCGCTGCTGGAGGAGGTCTGCGGCTTTCTCGGCGACCACGGCTGGGTTCCGCGACACTTGGACGCGACCGTGCTCTGCGAGCAGCCCAAGCTGGGCCCCTACCGGGACCGCATGCGCGAGCGGCTGGCGGGAGCCATCGGGCTGCCCGCCTTCCAGGTGAACGTGAAGTTCACGACCAACGAGGGGATGGGCTTCGTGGGCCGCGGCGAGGGCATTGCGGCGATGGCCGTCTCCACCGTGGAGCGGGGCGACTAGTGGCCGACGCCGACTTCGCCTTCGCCGGCCTGGCGCGCCAGGCGGAGATGGTGCGGGACGGGGAGGTGTCCTCTCGTGAGCTGGTCGAGCTCTACCTCGACCGCATCGGGCGGATCGATCCCGAGCTCAACTCCTACCGCGTGGTCATGGGCGAGCGGGCGCTCGCCGAGGCCGACCAGGCCGACGCCCGGCGCGGCGCCGGCGAGGCGGACCGTCCGCTGCTGGGCGTGCCCGTGGCGGTGAAGGACAACGTCGACGTGGCCGGCGAGACCACCGAGCATGGGACCGCCGCGGCCGGCGGCCCTGCCACCTCGGACTCCGAGCTCGTGCGCCGGCTGCGAGCCGCGGGCGCGGTGGTGATCGGCAAGACGCGCCTGTCGGAGCTGGCCATGTGGCCCTTTACCCTCTCGGGCGCCTGGGGCGTCACGCGCAACCCGTGGGACACCGACCGCACGCCCGGCGGCTCCAGCGGTGGCTCGGCGGCCGCGGTGGCGGCCGGGCTGGCGAGTGCAGCCACCGCATCCGACGGTGGCGGCTCCATCCGCATCCCGGCGGCCTCGTGCGGGCTGTTCGGCCTCAAGCCCCAGCGCGGCCGGCTGTCGCTCGCCCCCGACGCCGAGCACTGGCACGGCCTGAGCGTGGCTGGGGCGGTCACGCGCACCGTGATGGACACGGCGGTCTACCTGGACGCGGTCGCCGGCCAGGCCCCGGGCGACGCCCACACGCCCACGCCCCCGGCCCGCCCGTTCGCCGAGTCCGCGCGCACCGCCCCGGGGCGGCTGCGCATCGCCCTGTCGCTCAGCTCGCCGGTCCCTCCGACCTACGTGGCGGACGAGGTCAAGCGTGGCGTTCAGGACACCGCCGAGCTGCTGCGCTCGCTGGGCCATCAGGTGGTCGAGCACAAGCCCGACTTCGGCCTGCTGCTTCCGCTGTTCCTGCCTCGCTGGCTGCGTGGAATCAAGAACGACGCGGATCGGCTGGCCCGCCCCGAGCGCCTCGAGCGCCGCTCGCGCAACATGGTCAAGCTGGGCTCGCTGGTCTCCCCCGGCGCGGTGGACAAGGCTCGTGACAAGGAGGCGGGGCTCAGCGCCCGGCTCGCCGAGACCTTCCGCGACCACGACATCCTGCTTACGCCGTTGCTGCCCACCCTCCCGCTCGAGCTCGACCGCCTCGTGGGCCGCAGCACCGGCCGGACCTTCGCCGAAGCGGCGAACTTCGCGTCCTACTGCCTGCCGTGGAACCTCACCGGGCAGCCTTCGGCCGCCGTGCCCGCAGGCCTCTCCGCCGACGGGATACCGCTCTCCGCCCAGCTCGTCGGGCGGCCCCAGGACGAGAGCACCCTTCTGTCGCTGGCGGCCCAGATCGAGGCGGAGCGCCCGTGGGCCGGCGATCGCCCGCCCGTCTCCTGACCTTGCGACCCGTCCGCATCCACGACACGCTCAGCGGCGGGCGCCGCGAGCTCGAGCCGCGCGAGCCGCCGAAGGTCGGCATCTACGCCTGCGGGCCCACGGTGTACGGCCGGGTCCACGTGGGCAACGCGCGGCCGTTCGTGGTGTTCGCCCTGCTGAGCCGCTTCCTCGAGCGCGAGGGCTACGAGCCGACGCTGGTGGCCAACGTCACCGACGTCAACGACAAGATCTACGACGCCGCGCGCGAGGCCGGCGTGCCCAGCGAGCAGCTGGCCCGCGACATGACCGCCGCGTACGTGGCCGACACCGACGGGCTGGGCCTCGGCCGCCCCGACCACGAGCCGCTGGCCTCGGAGGCGATCGACGGGATCGTCGCGCTGATCTCCGACCTGGTGGAGGGAGGCCACGCCTACCCAGCGGGCGGCGACGTGTACTTCCGCGTGCCGAGCTTCGAGGACTACGGCAAGCTGTCCAACCGCCCGCTGGAGGACATGCAGCAGGGCGAGGGCGACGACGAGGCCGCGCTGAAGGAGAACCCGCAGGACTTCGCTCTGTGGAAGGGGCGCAAGGAGGGCGAGGACACCGCCTGGCCGTCCCCCTGGGGTGAGGGTCGCCCGGGCTGGCACATCGAGTGCTCGGCGATGGCCGAGTCGGTGCTGGGCACCGACTTCGAGATCCACGGCGGCGGGTCGGACCTGGTCTTCCCTCACCACGAGAACGAGATCGCCCAGACCGAGGCCGCGCGCGACGAGCCGCTGGCCCGGATCTGGATGCACAACGGGATGGTGCGCTTCGAGGGCGAGAAGATGGCCAAGTCGGTCGGCAACATCGCCCTTCTGCACGAGGCTCTGGAGCAGTACGGGCCTCAGACGCTCGTCATGTACTTCGCCGGCGGCCACTACCGCCAGCCGCTGGCCTTCTCGCCGGACGAGCTCGACGATGCCCGCGGCGCCGTGGCCACCCTGCGCGAGCTGATCCGGCGCCTCGACCCCGAGGCCCCCGAGCCCGAGGGGCTCCCCGAGCTCGCCGAGCGCTTCTGGGACCACCTGGCCGACGACTTCAACACCCCCGCCGCCCGCAGCGTGCTGTTCGAGTGGGTACGAGAGGCCAACCGCCGCCTCGACCGGGGGGAGACGGTGGGCGTCGGATCCCTGCGGGAGCTGGTGTGGGCGCTGGGACTCGAGTCGCTGTTCGAGGCCGACGCCGCCGCCGACGCCGAGGCCGAGCGCATGATGGCCGAGCGCGAGGAGGCCCGGGCGGCGCGGGACTTCGAACGCGCCGACCGCCTGCGCGACGAGCTGGCCGACCGGGGCTGGCAGGTGCGCGACACCGCTCAGGGCCCGCAGCTCGTGCCGTTGACGTGATCGTCTACGGGCGCAACCCCGTGCGCGAGGCGCTGCGGGGGCGCCGGGGCGTGCGGCGTGGATGGGCGTCGCGCGACTTCGACTGGCCCGCGGAGCTGCCGGTGGCCCGGGCCGAAGACGCCGAGCTGACCGAGCTGGCCGGATCGCCCGACCATCAGGGGGTGTGCGCGGAGGTGGAGCCCTATCCCTACGCGGATGCCGGCTCCCTCCTCGCGGCGGAGGACTCGCTGGTGGTCGCCCTGGACGAGGTTCAGGACCCCCACAACCTCGGCGCCGTGGCCCGGGTGGCGGAGTCGGCGGGCGCGGGGTTGGTGATCCCCGAGCGGAGGTCGGCCGAGGTCACGCCGGCGGTCTGCCGGGCTTCGGCCGGTGCGGTGGAGCACCTGGCGCTGGCCCGCGTGCGCAACCTCGCGGACTGGCTGGGCGAAGCGCAGGAGACCGGCGCGTGGGTCTACGGCGCCGCCGCCGACTCCGCCGTGTCGTATTCGGAGCCCGACTACAGCGGGCGGGTCGTGATCGTGCTGGGCTCCGAGGGGAGGGGCCTGAGGCCCCGGGTCGCGGGTGCCTGCGACCAGCTGGTCTCGCTCCCGCGTCGCGGCCGGGTCGAGTCGCTCAACGTGTCCACCGCGGCGGCCGCTCTGGTGTACGGGATCTTGCAAATGCGAGCGAGGGCTTGACAGGGCTCCATAACCCCCCGATACTCCGCAATAGATCAGGCTGGAGTCGAGGTTGAGCCCTTCTCAACCAATCGGCCCAGAAACCTGGCGCTAGGGGAGGTAACGCGCCACCGAGCTCCGAGGAGACGGCGTGGCACGCTTTACCGCAAACAGCAGGGACCGGGACCGCGCAAGCGGCAAAAGCTCAACCTCAGGTCGAGCCAGATGATCACTATCTGATCGCCCTGGCGAAACAGGGGCGACCCGATGCCATGGACCGCATCGTGAAGCGGTACCACGGCTTCGTGCGCCTGAAGGCCTCTTCCTACTTCCTCATCGGCGGAGACGCCGACGACCTCATCCAAGAGGGCCTGGTCGGCCTCTACAAGGCGGTCCGCGACTACCGCTGGGACCGCGAGTCGAGCTTTCGCAACTTCGCCGAGCTCTGCATCACGCGCCAGATCATCACGGCGGTGAAGACCTCGACTCGCAACAAGCACACCCCGCTCAACGAGTACGTGTCGTTCTCGCAGACGCCCGCGGCCGGCGGCGGGGACGGCGACCCGACCCTGGACGAGCTGCTTCCGGGGCCGACCGCGCACGACCCGGTGAACCAGGTCATCTCCACGGAGGAGCTGCACAGCCTGGTCAACTGCCTGTCGAGCGTGCTTTCCGAGCTGGAGAGCGGCGTGCTGTCGCTCTACCTGGACGGAAACTCTTACGAGGTGATCGCCGAGCGCCTGGAGTGCGACACCAAGACGGTGGACAACGCCCTCCAGCGCGTGAAGCGCAAGGTGGGCTCACACCTGGAGACCCGCGCCGTTCCCGCTTGACCCGTTTGTTTCCCGCGTGACCGCACCGGGTAGCTACTCGGCGTAACCGGTGGACGCGGGAGGCCTCCAACGGACCACAAAGGAGAGGTGCATCCCGTGATCGGAATTCTTGTCGCCATTATCGTGGCGGCCCTGGCTTACGCCCTATGTGTGGCGCTGGGCCTGCCCTCGATTGTCGGCATCATCGCCGCCGTGTTGATCCTTCTGGCCGGGATCCCGAGCGGAGGTTTCGGTCTCGGCAGCCGCATGGGCGGCCGCCGAAGGGGACATCACACGGTCTGACGAGGTATCGGCAGGCGCGGGGTCGCGGAGGGCGGCCCCGCCTCGCCGGCAGGTCGGAAGCCGGAGGTCGGATTCGAACCGACGGCCTGCTGCTTACAAGGCAGCTGCTCTGACCAGCTGAGCTACTCCGGCCGCGAAGGCGAGTCTAAGGCGCTGGTGTGGCGCCCACAGCGGCTTCGATGTCGCCGTGGCCGTTCGACGAGGCCGGCACGGGCGGCGGCTCCTCCGCCTCGTCCTCGGCGTTCAGGCGCCGCTCGAGCTCGCCCAGGATCGCCCCGAACAGGACATGGCGCCAGGTGCTCATAGCCAGCGCGCGGCGGTTGCCGGTCAGTGTGGTGAGCTCGTCGCGGGCGGGGTGGTAGCGGTCCACCAGCCGCCCCAGCGGCCACGAGGCGAAGTGCTCGATCAGCCCGGCGGCGACGCCGGCAGCTACCGGAGGCCCGGGAACGAAGGGCCTCAGCTGGGCGTAGACGATCCCGAAGACCGCTCCGTTGGCCAAGTGCACGGCGGTCCCTGCGGCCGGCCAGGAGTTGTCGCGGACCACCAGCTTGCCCAGCAGGGCGACATCGTCGTGGCCGCTCTCGAAGACCTTCTTGTCCAGCGGCTGCTGGGCCGCCCAGACGCCCGCGGCGACCATTCCCGCCAGTGCTCCGTTGAGGCTGCGCTGCAACTCCACCGCCGGGAGCGTAACGACGGAGCCCCAGATGGGTAAACGCTGATCCATGGGGGCGAGTGACAACGGGGCGAAGGAACGCCTGTCTATCCACCACGAGCGCATCCGCCGGCGCGGCGTCAACAAGCCCGTGTACTGGATCGCCCGGGCCTTCCTGCAGCCCGCCCTGATGATCTTCTTCCGTCTCAGCCGGCTGGGGCGCGAGCACATGCCGAGCGGCGGGCTGATCCTCGCCGCCAACCACCGCAGCTTCCTCGACCCTTTCATCATCGGCTGCTGCCTGCGCCGGCCGATCTACTTCGTCGCCAAGCAGGAGCTGTTCGACAACCGCCTGCAGGGTTGGTTCCTCAACTGCATGGGCGCCTTCCCGGTCCGCCGCGGCGAGTCCGACGAGGAGTCGGTGGGCACAGCGCTCGCGCTGCTGGAGCGCGGCGAGGCCGTGGTCATCTTCCCCGAGGGGACCCGCATCCGCCACGGCTCGGTCGATCGCCCCAGGCGCGGGGTCGGCCGCCTCGCGCTGGAGAGCGGCGCGCCGGTCGTGCCGGTCGCGGTGACCGGCAGCGAGAACGCCCGGCGCGGCTGGATCTTCCGGCCCGTGAAGGTGAAGGTCCGCTGCGGGCGACCGCTGACCTTCCCGCGCGCCGACCAGCCCTCGCCGGCGCTGGCCGAGGCCGTGACCAGCCGCATCTGGCCGTGCGTCCAGCTCCAGTGGGAGTGGCTCGGCGGCCTGCCGCCGCTCCGCACCGCCGCGATCATCGGGGCCGGGTCCATGGGCACCGCCACCGCCGTGCTGCTCGAGCGCGCGGGCGTGGAGGTCCAGCTCGGCTGCCGCTCGGTGGCCCAGGCCCGCAGGCTGGCCGCCGAGCGCGAGAACACCGAGCACCTCGCGGGCGTGGCGCTCGACGAGGGGATCCGGGTGACCACCGTCTCCGAGATCGAGTTCGCCGGCGCCGACCTGGTCGTGCTGGCCGTGCCCTGCTCGGGACTGCCCGCCGCCCTGGCCCAGGTGGGCGCGCTGATCGGCGAGCGCTCCGGGGTGCTCGTGACCTCCAAGGGGCTGGTGCCGCCGCTGGGCACCACGCCCGCGGCCTACGTGGCCGAGCGCACCCGCGCACGCGCCGTGGCCTACCTCGGCGGCCCCGCGCACGCGCGTGAAGCTGTGCAGGAAGGCGCATCGGTCGTGCTAGCCACCCGCGATCCCGACCTGCGCCGCGACCTGGGAGTGCTGCTCTCCGAGGCGGGCCTGTGCGTGGACACCACCGACGACCTGACGGGAGCCGAGCTCGCGGCGTGCGCCAAGAACGCCGCGGCGCTGGCCGCGGCCGCCGCCGGAGCCGCCGCCGGCCCCAACGTCGCAGGGGCGGCCGCTGGCCGGGTGTTCGCCGAGGTGCACGAGCTGGGCATGCGCGACGGCGCGCGCAGCGAGACCTTCACCGGCCTGGCCGGCGCCGGCGACCTGGTGGCCACCGCGATGGCCGAGGGCAGCCGCAACCGCCGCGCCGGCGAGCTGGTTGGCCAGGGCGTGCCGAGCGACAGAGTGCCCGGCATCGTCGGCCAGACGGCCGAGGCGCTGGCGGCCGTTCCGCTGCTGGACGCCACCCTCCGCGAGCGCGGCGTGGAGGCCCCGGTCACCGCAGGCCTGCGGACGCTGCTGGAGGGCCGCACCACGCCGGACGACTGGGTGCAGACCTTCCGCACCCCCAAGGACAGCCGCCGCTCACGCCGTGCGGCCTGAGCTGAAGGCCGCCCCTACGCGGGTAGGGTCCGCCCGAGATGAGCGAGGTCGCCGCCGCCGACAAAGCCCGGTTGGACCGAGACTTCAGCGAGCTCTACCGCGCCCACCTACGCGACGTCTACAGCTACTCGTACTACCGGATCGGCAACCACCACGACGCCGAGGACATCACCGAGCAGACCTTCCTTCAGGCCTACCGCCACTACGAGCGGGCCGTGCGCGAGTCCCAGGGCCGGCCGCTGCGCCCCTGGCTGATCCGCATCGCGCACAACCTCGCGGCGAACTACTACCGCGACCGCTCGCGCCGGCCCCAGACGCACCTGGACGACGCCGAGACCTACTCCTCGCCCCACGCGACGGAGGACCTGGTCGAGGGGCGCGAGGAGGTGGCCGAGGTGCTGGCCGGGGTGGCGAACCTGCCCGACGACCGCCGCGAGGCGCTGATCATGCGCTTCGCGCTGGACATGGACAACCGCGAGATCGCTCGGGCGCTGGGGCGCTCGGATGGCGCGACGAAGGTGTTGATACACCGTGCGATCCGCCAGCTGGAGTCGGAGCTCGAGAGCGGGGGAGACGATGACTGAGATGAGCGACGTAGAGCGGTTGCTACGCAGTGCCCTGGTTCCCGTCGAGCCTTCCGGCTCGATGTCCCAGCACCTGGAGCAGAGGCTGACCGACCTGACCGGCGCGGCGGCGGAGGACCTGGCCGACTGGGAGCTGCGCTCCATGCGCGACCCGCGCAACTGGTACCGCCCGGCGGCGGCCGTGGTGGTCGGCGGCACGGCCGCCGGGGCGCTCGTGCTGGTGCGGGCTCGCCAGCAGCGCAAGCAGGAGGGCGGCCTGCGCGCCCTGCGGCGCGAGGCCGGCGGGGTGGCGAAGGACCTGCGCCGGCGCCTGAGCCGCTAGGCCGCCGGCTCGACGGTCGTCGGTGCGGGCGTGGCCGGCGTGGTGGCGAAGGCGAGCAGACCCGCCACCGCGATCAGCAAGTGCAACACGTTGTCCTCGGTGTTGACCGGGACCAGGTTCACGATCGCGTCGCCGTCGCCCACGATGAAGCCGATGATCGCGACGAGCAGGTAGGTGGCCCCGAACACCAGCGCGAACGCCCGGCTGGCGGAGTAGGTGCCGACGAACAGCAGCGCCACGGCGCCCGTGGTGATGTGGATGATGTTGTGCCAGGCGTTCACGTCCAGGACCCCCAGCACCGCCTCGCGCTCCAGGTCGCCGCCGGTGGCGAAGCTGGCGCTGTAGAAGAAGCCGACCACCCCGCCGGCCACTAATCCGAGGCCGACGAGCAGCGCGTACAGCTGTGAAGGGGTGCGCCCCGCCATCCGAGAGGGCATTATCGCTGATCCGGCGGCGACGCCAGTGCGAAGGGTTTGACGAGTGGCAAGTGGAACTGAGATCAGCACCCTGGCCGACGAGGACGTCATGGCCCTCGTCGCCGACGGCGACCCGCGCGCCTTTGAGGTGCTCTACGACCGGCACTCCGGGGCCGGCTTCTCGCTCGCCTACCGGATGGTCGGCAACCGCACGGTCGCCGAGGACATCTCGCAGGAGGCCTTCCTGTCCATCTGGCGCAGCCGGCTGCGCTACCGCCCGGACCGCGGCAGCGTGCGCACCTGGGTGCTGGGCATCGTCCACCACCGCACGATCGACGCGCTGCGGCGAAACCAGGTCCACGATCGCCGCCGCGCGAGCGCGGAGGGCATCGAGGATCGCCTGGAGGCGCCCGACCTCACCGACGTGGAAGTGGCGCGCCGGGACGAGGCCCGCCACGTACGCTCGGCCATCGACTCGCTCCCGGACGAACAGTCGAAGGTGATCGAGCTGTCCTATTTCGGCGGCTTCACCCACACCCAGATCGCGGAGATGCTCGAGACCCCCATCGGGACGGTCAAGGGCCGGATGCGCCTCGGCCTGGACAAGCTCCGCCGCGAGCTAGTGGAGCAGGTGGCGTGATGGCCGACTGGCACGACACCGACGGCGGCGACGCCGCCGCCTACCTCCTCGGGGCCCTCTCCGACCTCGAGCGCCAGGCCTTCGAGAGTCACCTCGCCGGCTGCGCGGCCTGCCGTGAGGAGCTCGAGCATCTGCGCCCGGCGGTCGAGGCGCTACCGCGATCGGTAGCGCCGATCCGCCCGCCCGACCGCCTCAAGCGGGCCGTGATGGACGAGGTGGAGAAGGAGGCGAAGCAGGAGGCTGCTTCCCGCACCCCCGCCCGCCGGCCGCGCCGCCGCCTCCGGGAGCTGCTGCCCTCCCTGACCAGCCGCGGCCCGGCTGTCGCCTGGGTCAGCGCCTGCTTGCTGCTGCTCCTCGGGCTGCTGTTCGGCGCGGCCGGCGCCGGGGTCCTGTCCGGGGACGACGGCCGTACGCTCTCGGCGAACGTGGACAGCGTCCGCGTGCCGGAGGCCTCGGGCAGCCTGACCGTGTCCAGCGACCAGAGCGAGGGCGCCATCCTCCGCGTGCACGGGATGCCCAGCCTGCCGAGCCGCGAGACCTACCAGGTGTGGGTGCAGCGCAAGGGCGAGGTCGTCTCCCAGTCGATCTTCAACGTGGGCACCAACGGCGACGGGGCGGCGGCCGTCCCCGACGACCTCGAGGGTGCAGACGCGGTGCTGGTTACCCGTGAGCCGGCCGGTGGAGCCCGCGCTCCGAGTGGCCCCCCGATGGTGTCGGTCAAGCTCTAGCCGCTCACTATCTTGAGCGGGATGGAGGTCTGTTACCGCCATCCCAACCGGGAGACCGGCGTGTCGTGCTCGAACTGCGGCAACCCGATCTGCCCGGATTGCATGACCACGACCTCGGTGGGGATGCGCTGCCCGGATTGCGCGCAGCAGAAGACCAAGGTCAAGACCATCGGTGCAGCCGAGCCGACGCTCACCTACGTCCTGATGGGGATCAACATCGCCCTGTGGCTGGGCTTCGGGCTGGCCGGCAGCGGCGCCGAAGAGCTCTATGCCCGCGCGGGCCTCTCGCGCGTGGGCCTGGCGCACGGCGACGTGTGGCAGGTGGTCACCGCGGGCTTCCTGCACGCGCGGCTGGGCGAGCCCTTCGGCTTCCTCCACATCTTCACCAACATGTTCTCGCTCTACATCCTGGGGAACCTGCTGGAGCCGGCGGTCGGACGGCTGCGCTTCGCGCTGATCTACGGGGTGTCGCTGCTCGCGGGCTCCTTCGGCGCGCTACTGCTCACCCCGAACGGGTTCACGGTGGGCGCCTCGGGCGCCATCTTCGGCTTGATGGGCGCCGCGCTGGTGGTGATGCGCAACCGCGGCATCAACCCGATGGAGAGCGGCCTGGGCCTGTGGATCGGCCTCAACCTGCTGATCACCTTCACGATCCCCGGCATCTCCATCGGCGCGCACATCGGGGGCCTGATCGGCGGCGCGCTGGCGGCCTTCGTGCTGTTCGACCTGCGGGAGCGGGTCAAGGTGCCGGCAATGGCGCCGAGCCTCATCGCCGCGGCGATCGGGGTGCTGGCCGTGCTGGGGTCGTTCGCGGTCTCGGCCTCGGCCTAGGCCGCGCCGACCGTCCTCGCCACGGCCTCCTCGTACTCGGCCACGAACCGCCGCCGCCGCTCGGGCAGCGCCGCGGCGGCCTCGTCGGCCAGGCGCCGGTCGCCCTCCGGGTCCTCGCGCTCGTAGGCCTCCTGCATCAGCGCGGCCAGCTCGTCGGGGTCGGTGGGGTCGAAGAACGAGCCACCGGACGGATCCTGCTCGACGTGGACAGGGATGCGCGAGAGCAGGATGCGCTTGCCAATGGACTTGGCCTCCTCGACGGTGGTGCTCCAGCCCTCGAACAGCGACGGGTTGATCAGGGCCTGTGAGTCGCGCGACAGCGCGGTCACGTGCTCGTAGGGGACCAGCCCGAGCACACGAAAGGCGCCTCGCACCCCCGCCATCTCGGCCTTGGCCATCAGCTCGTCGAAGTGCTTTGGGTAGCGGCGGTCGAAGGGCACGCCGGTGGCGACGACGCACACCCCCGAGCCGCGCAGGCGCCGCAGCGCCTCGATTACCAGCGCGTGATTCTTGTGCACCCAGAACTGGTTGGGCAGGTACAGGAAGCGCTCCGGCAGCCCGTACATCGAGCGCAGCTCCTCGGCGTCCGGCAGCGACTCGGGCGGGGGCGGGGTGACGACGAAGCGCAGCACGCTCGTCTTCCCGCGCGCGCGAGGCCACAGGTCGAGCAGGTCCTGCTCCCCGGCCAGGCTGCCGGTGAGCAGGTGGTCGGCGAAGTGGGCCATCGCCCGGTACTTGGCGTCGCGCCAGTACCACATGGCCCGCCCGAAGAGGTGGGGGAGCCGACGGTGCTGGAGGTCAGGCACCCAGGCCACCGAGCGCACGCCGGTGAACCGCCCGAGGTGGCCGGAGTGCGACATCGCCGCGACGCCGTCTCGCTCCAGCAGCCGCCCCAGCGGGCGGTCACAGGCCGCGCCCGCCCGCCAGGCGGTGCGCTCGGCCCAGGCGGTGGTGCCGCGGTCGAGCATCGCCTCGGTGCGCAGCTCGACGGCGGGGAAGTCGGCCAGCTCGGAGCGGTCGTAGCCGCGGCCCACGTAGAGCACCGGCTCGATGCGCGTGTCCTCGGCGGCCAGGATCGCCCCCAGAAGGTTCCGGTAGTAGTTCAACCCGCCGAGCCAGGCCCCGGTCCGCCCCGCCAGCACGAACGCGACGCGAATCACGATCGGACCGCCAGCCGGTAGGCCTCGGCGTGCAGCTCGGCGCTGCGCTTCCAGGAGAAGGCCGCGGCGCGCTCGCGGCCCGCACTCGCCAGGCGCTCTCGCAGGTCGTCGTCGGCCGCCACGCGGCGCAGTGTGGCGGCCAGGTCCTCCGGGGCGACGAGAAGGGCGGCGTCGCCGCACACCTCCTCGCTGCTGGGGCTGCGGAGGGCCACGACGGGCACGCCGGCCGCCATCGCCTCCAAGAGCGTGAGCCCGAATCCCTCCAGCGGCGCCGGGTGCACCAGCGCCAGCGCGCCGGCCAGCAGCTCGGCCACTTCCTTGGGCGAGGGGTCGGGCTCGCCCTTCGTGCCGGGGGGCCCGGCACGCCGGGCCGCCTCGCCTGCCAGCACCAGCCCCGGAGTGCGCCCGAGCTCGGCGTGGGCCTCCACCAGCGCCCCGACTCGCTTGCGCGGCTCGTCGGACCCCAGGTAGAGGAAGTGCCGCCGCTCGCGGGCGGGCTGGGGCTTTGGAAGGTCCTGGCCGGGGCCGTGGGGGGCCACCACCGTGAGCTCGGGATGGGCGCCCAGCAGCCCGGCGGCGTCCGCTGCGGTGACTGCCGAGGGGCACACCACCGCGTCGGCCCGCGCGACCGCCGCCCGGTGTGCGCGACGGGCCAGCGTGCGCCAGGTCGGGTCGAACTCCTCCGGATGCCGCTCGAAGAGCACGTCATGCACGGTCACCACCTGAGCGCAGCCGGCCCCGGGCGAGTGCGCCGGAAGCGGGTGGTGCAGCACGTCGGCCCCGGCCCGGCGCGCCGCGCGCGGTAGGCCGACGCGGGTCCAGGCCGAGTCCAGGGTGAGGTTCGCGGCCGAGCGCAGCGGGTTGCGCCGCCGTCCCGCTCCTCCGGGCCGCAGGCGTCTGCGCTGGCGGACGCAGACCACCTCGAGGTCGTCGCGCTCCCGCAGGGCGCGCACCAGCTCCTCGATGTACACGCTCGTCCCCGTCCGGCCGCGGCCGGAGTAGCTCACGTCGATCATCACCTTCACAGCGCCTCGACGTGCTGCCTGAGCTCCTCCACCGAGCCCTTCATCACCTGGTCACGAAGCACCGAGATGACCTTGCCCGGCACCCAGCGGCCGGGGTCGATCCCCAGCTCGTAGGTGGCCAGTGTGCGGTCACCGTCGAGCGGCTCGAGCCGGTACTCGCCCTCGATGGCCTTCACGTCTCCCTCGACGTAGTCCCAGCTCAGGTGCTCGGGCCCGTCCAGGTGGTAGTCGAGGACATAGCTGACCTTCTTGACCTTCGCGTCGATCTGGAAGGCCACGCGGACGGCGTCGCCCCGGTCGAGGATCTCGGCACTGCGGACGGCGCTCTGCCACTCGGGGTAGCTCTCGAAGTCCACCAGCGCGTCGAAGCACGCCTGGGGCGGCGCCTCGATCTCCACGCTTCGCTCGGCGCGCTTCACGCGCGGACGTGGAGGTCCAGCTCGCGCCAGCGGTCCGCGGGCGGCGCGTCCACCACGGTCGGGTGCATCAGGTGGGCCAGCAGCTCCACGCCGTCCACCAGCCGCGGCCCGGGGCGCGAGAAGTAGGCGGCCGCGTCGACGGCCACCACCCGCGCGCCCAGCGGGGCCAAGCGGTCCGCGAACTGCTCGGCCTCTTCTGCAGCCCGGGCGGTGTCGTAGCCGCACGGCATGGCCACCACCAGCTCGGGCCGCGACGCCTGCACCTCGTCCCACCCCACGGTGCGCGACTTCTCGCCCGGCAGCCCCAGCAGGTCCAAGCCTCCGGCGAGCTCGATCATCTGCGGTACCCAGTGCCCTCCCGCGAACACCGGGTCCAGCCACTCGAGCGCCGCCACGGTGGGCCCCGGGGCGCCCTCCACCGCCTCTTCCACCGCGTCCAGGCGGCGGCCGGCATCAGCCACCAGCCGGTCGCCAGCCTCGGGCGCGCCCGCTGCCTCAGCCAGCCGCGGCACGTCGGCCAGCACCTCGCCGATGGTGGTCGGGTCCAGCGACAGCACCTCGGGCTGAGAGGCGATCCGCTCGGCCACGGCGCGCACGTCGTCGTAGGACACGGCGCACACGTCGCAGACCGCCTGGGTCACGATCAGGTTCGGCGCCAGCTCGGCCAGCGTGTACTCGTCCAGCTCGTAGATCGCCTCGCCGGCTTCGGTGCGCTCGCGCACGGAGCGGTCGATGTCGGCGGCGGTCAGTCCCTCGGGGATGACGCTCCGGGTAATGTGCGGCAGCGACGTGGCCTCGGGCGGAAAGTCGCATTCGTGGGTGACCGCGACGACATGGTCGCCGAGGCCGAGGGCGAACAGCATCTCCGTCGAGGAAGGGACCAGCGAAGCGATGCGCACCGGGCAACCATGGCACTTCTGAGCGACGAGCAGATCGAGGACAACCTGTCGGGCCTCGACGGCTGGAGCCGCGACGGGGACGCCATCACCAAGGACTTCAAGCGCGACCAGTTCACCGGCTCGGTGGAGTTCGTCAACGAGATCCTGCCCGTGGCCGAGGACATGGGCCACCACCCCGATCTGGCCATCTCCTGGGACACGGTGACGGTCACGATCAGCACTCATTCCGAGGGCGGGCTGACCGCGTCGGACTTCGAGCTCGCAGGGAAGATCGACGCGCTCTAGCACTGCTACCGTGAGCCTCGTCCGCGGATGAGCGACGAGCTCCCTCGAAGTCCCAAGCCGCATAGGAGCCGGGAGTGACCCAGGTCCTGCTCCTGCTCGGCGTCCTAGTGCTGGTCGGCCTCAACGGCTTTTTCGTCGCGGCCGAGTTCGCGCTCGTGCGCTCGCGCGAGCCACAGATGCAGGCCCTGGCCGAGGAGGGCAAGGGCGGCGCCAAGCTCGCGCTGAAGCAGATGGACGACCTGCCCGAGTACCTGTCGGCCTGCCAGCTCGGGATCACGCTGACCTCACTCGGCATCGGCTTCCTCGGCGAGCCCGCGATCGCGAGCCTGGCCGAAGGGCTCTTGGGCGAGGCCTTGCCGCACGGCGTGACGCTGGCGATCTCGTTCGCCGTCGCCTACCTGATCACCACCTCACTGCACATCACGCTCGGCGAGCAGGTGCCGAAGATCTACGCGATCGTCCATCCCGAGAACATCGCCCGCCGCATTGCCCGCGGCCTCCAGCTGTTCCGGGTGGTCTTCAAGCCGTTCATCGTGGTCCTCAACAAGGCCTCGAACGGCATCCTGCGGCTGGTCGGGGTAAACGCGGAGGCCGAGTTCGACGAGGCTTCCTCGTCGGACGATCTCAAGATGCTGATCGCCCAGAGTGTGACCGGCGGCAAGCTCGACGAGGACGAGGCGGGCATGCTCTCCGGCGTCTTCCACCTGCACGAGCAGGAGGCGCGCCAGGTGATGACCCCGATCCCGGCGGTGGTGACCGTCGACGTCTCCGAGACCGCCGAGGAGGCTCTGCGCCGCTGCGTGGACTCGGGCCACACCCGCCTGGTGGTCACCGAGGGCGGCAACGACGACCGCATCCGCGGCATCGTGCACGCCAACTCGCTGGCGCGGCGGATGATGGTTGAGGGCCCCGAGGCCTCGATCGAGCAGAGCGTCAAGGACGCGCACATCGTTCCCGAGACCAAGCCCCTCGACGACCTGCTCCGCGAGCTCCAGCGCGAGCGCATGTCGCTGGCGGTGGTGGTAGACGAGTACGGCCGGACCGCCGGCATCGTGACCATCGAGGACATCGTCGAGGAGGTAGTGGGCGAGATCGCCGACGAGACCGACCCGGCGGTGGCAGGGGTCCGGCGGCTGTCCAACGGCGACTGGTGGGTGCGCGGCCACGTGCCGATCACCGACCTCGCCGACTACGGGCTCGACATGCCCGCCGGCTCGGACGCCTTCAACTCCGTGGGCGGCTTCGTCTTCGCCGAGCTGGGCCGGCTGCCCAAGCGGGGCGACATGGTACGGGCCAACGGCTACTCCCTGCGCGTGGAGTCCGTGCGCGAGAACCGCATCGAGGCCGTGCGCATCCGCGACCACCACGCTCGTGAGGCGACCGAAGCCGCCGAGACCGAGCCCGACCTCGAGGTGCGCGAGGCGACCGAAGGGGCCTGAGCCGGGTTCCGTCCGCGCGCCGACCTACCTTCGGCGAACAGGACATGTGGTCGATCCGGCTAACTGACTCACAGCGAAACGCACTACGCGCGCTGCTGAGAGACCAGCCGAAGCTCGGGGGCAGCCTGCAGGCGGCTCTGGAGAACGTGGACTTCGCCCGCTGGGACGACCTGCCGGACGCGACCCTGCCCTGGGAGACCGTGTCGGAGCTGGCCCGCGCTCAGGGCATCGGCGAGGCCGACGTGGTCTGGGACCTGGCCGCCGGCGCTCAGCCTCAGCCGTACGAGTAGAAGCCCTCTCCGGACTTTCGGCCCAGCTTGCCGTCCGAGGCCATCTCGCGCACGCGTGGGGGAACCGTCGATGCCGATTGCGTCGGCGATGGCCACCGAGACGTCCAGCCCCACCAGGTCGAGTAGGGCCAGCGGGCCCAGGGGGTGGTGGGCGCCGAGGTGCATGCACGTGTCGACGGCCTCGGGCTCGAGGCCCTGGTCGTCCATCAGCTCCACCGCCGAGAACAGGTAGGGGAACAGCAGCCGGTTGACCACGAAGCCGGGGACGCAGGGCACCTCGACCGCCGTCTTGCCGATCGACTCGCACAGCGCGCGCATGCGCTCGTGGGTGTCGGTGGCGGCGGCGTCGGGGAAGGCGAGCTCGACCAGCTCCATCCGGTGCACCGGGTTGAAGACGTGCAGCGCGGCGAAGCGGTCGGGGTGGCCACTGGCCTCGGCCAGCTCCGAAACCGACAGCGAGGAGGTGACCGTGGCCATCAGGGCGTCCGGCCCGACGACCCGTCCCAGCTCGGCCAGCAGCACGCGCTTGGCCTCCATCTCCTCGGCCACCGCCTCCACCACGATCCCGCACGTAGACAGGTCGCTCAGGTCCGTGGTGACCGCGATTCCGTCGGCCACCTTGGCGCGCGTCCGCTCGGCCGATTCCTCGCTGCGAGCCCATAGCGTGGCGGTCCCCGCGATCCGCGCCAGACCACATGCGATCGCCCCGCTGCCGAGGATTCCGAGGGGCTCAGATGGCGTTGGTTGACTCATCAGTCAATCGAGTAACCTAGCGCTACAAGCGACTTTCGGAGGCTCGGGTGCAGAACGGGAACGGCCGTGAAGTGGTCATCGTGGAGGCGGTTCGGACGCCCATCGGGCGAGGCCACCCGGAGAAGGGCTACTACAAGGACACCCACCCCAACGCGCTCCTGGCGAAGACCTACACCGAGGTCATCGAGCGCGCGGGGATCGAGCCCGAGCAGGTGGAGGACGTAGTCACCGGTTGCGTCCAGCAGATCGGCGAGCAGGCTTTCAACATCGGCCGCAACGCGTGGCTGGAGGCCGGGCTGCCGGTCGAGACGCCGGCCACGACCGTCGACCGCCAGTGCGGCTCGGCGCAGCAGGCGATCAACTTCGGCGCCGCCCTCGTGGCCTCCGGAGTGCACGACGCAGTCATCGGCTCCGGCGTGGAGCACATGGGCCACATCCCGTTCTCCGTCGGCTTCGAGACCCAGGGCAAGTACGGCGCCGCCTTCTCGCCCGAGCTGCTCGAGAAGTACAACCTGATCCCGCAGGGGCTGTCGGCCGAGATGATCGCCGACCAGTGGGAGATCCCCCGCTCCGAGCTCGACGAGATCGGCCTGCGCTCCCACCAGCTGGCCGCCCAGGCCACCGAGGAGGGCCGCTTCGAGCGCGAGATCGTGCCCTTCCAGGTCAACGGCGACACCTACCAGACCGATCAGGGCCCCCGGCCCGACACCTCGCTGGAGAAGCTCGCCGAGCTCAAGCCGGCCTTCAAGGAGGACGGCAAGGTCACGGCGGGCAACTCCTCGCAGATCTCCGACGGCGCCGCCGCGGTGCTGCTCATGTCGCGCGAGAAGGCCGACGAGCTCGGCCTCGAGCCGCGGGCCAAGATCGTCGACCAGACCACCGTGGGCGTCGACCCCGTGATCATGCTGACCGGCCCCATCCCGGCGACCAGGAAGCTGCTCGATCGCAACGGGATGAAGATGGACGACATCGACCTGGTCGAGATCAACGAGGCCTTCGCCTCGGTGCTCGCCGCCTGGCGCCGCGAGCTCGACCCGGACATGGACCGCGTCAACGTGAACGGCGGCGCGATCGCCCTCGGCCACCCGCTCGGCTCGACCGGCGCCCGGCTGATGACCACCCTGCTGCACGAGCTCGAGCGCTCCGACAAGGAGACCGGCCTCGTGACGATGTGCTGCGGTGGCGGCCTCGGCACGGGCACGCTGATTCAGCGCGTGTAGTTCGCCGCCCGCCGCGAGCGGGTACACGGGAGAGTTGATGGCCGCTGGAGCGACAGGGACTCTCATGGGCGACCGCTACCGGATCGTGCGTGCACTGGGCCGGGGCGGGATGGCCACCGTCTACCTGGCCGAGGACGAGAACCTCGGCCGCCAGGTGGCGATCAAGCGCCTGCACGCCGACAGCCCCGAGGACACCGAGCGCCGTTTCGCGCGCGAAGCGAAGTTGGGGGCATCGCTCAACCACCCGAACCTCGTGTGGGTCTACGACACCGTGGCCGACGACGAGGGTGTCCTCATCGTCATGGAGTACGTGAACGGGTCGACCCTCGGGCACGCGATCATGGACGGGCCACTGCGCCCGCGCCGGGCCGTGGAGGTGATCGCCGCGGTCTCCTCGGCGCTCGAGCACGCCCACGAGGCGGGGATCGTCCACCGCGACGTCAAGCCCGCGAACGTGCTGCTCGGGGAACGGGGAGTGGTGAAGCTCGCCGACCTCGGCATTGCCACCGCGGCCGACCAGACGCGCATCACCCGCAGCGGCCAGGCGCTGGGCACGGCCTCGTACATGGCGCCCGAGCAGCTCGAGGGCCACCGGGTCACGCCGGCCAGCGACATCTACGCGCTGGCCACGGTGGCCTTCGAGGTCCTGACCGGGCGCAAGGCCCGCGAGGGCCGTTCACCGATGGAGGTGGCGCACGCGATCTCGGCCAAGCCGGCGCCGGACCTCCGCGAGGCCTGGCAGCACGCCCCCGCCGGGGCGGCGGACGTCCTCCGGCGCGGGATGGCCCGCGACCCGGCAGCACGGCCCGGATCGGCCTGCGACCTCGCCTCGGACCTGGCGCGGGCGCTCGGTGAGGAGACCACCGCCCGGCACCTTCTGGATGCTGCCCGAGCGGCCACCGGCGGCGCGGCGGCGGCTCAGGCGCCGCCGGCGGCGGACACCGGGGAGGACGCAGGCGCCACGCCGGCGCCACGGACCCCACGCCCACGCCGGCGCCACGGACCCCCACGCCCACGCCGGCGCCACGGACCCCCACGCCGGCGCCACGGACCCCCACGCCGGCGCCACGGACCCCCACCCCGGCGCCACAGCAGCCGGCACCGGCGAGCGCGCCGAACCGCTACGCGGCACGCTCGTCCACGCTCAGGCGGGGCTCCCGGCTCCTGCTGGTGGCCGCCATCGCCACGCTGGCCGTGGTGGTGGCAGCGGTGGTCCTCGCCTCAGGAGGGAGCGACGAGCCTTCCGGCACGGGCCAGGCCGACCGCATCGACCAGGGTGGCGGCGGATCGGGGAACGCCGGTGGCGGCGACCGCGGCGCCGCACCTCCGGCGAGCACCGATCAGGGGACGACCTCGCCGAGCCCGGGCGCAAGCGGTGGCTCCGCCGAAGGCGCGCGCCTCAACCGTCAGGGCTTCGCCCTGCTCAACGCCGGCAAGGCCGGCGAGGCCGTGCCGATCCTGCGGCGCTCGGTCGCCTCCTTCCCGAGCGGCACGACAGACATCCAGTACGCCTTCGCCCTGTTCAACCTGGGCAAGGCGCTGCGGCTTAGTGGCCGGCCAGAGGAGGCGGTTCCGGTGCTCGAGCGCCGTCTGCAGATCCCGAACCAGCGGAGCACGGTTCAGAAGGAGCTCGAGGCCGCCCGACGCGCAGCCGGCTGAGCCGAGGAGGCCCGGGCCGCGGGCGGCTAGCCTGCGCCTCATGGCCACCGCTCTGCACGGCGAAGGCGCCGTCCTCCCGCTCGTCCCCTCCTCCGAGGAGGTGATGCTCCGCGAGGCTGTCGCGGGCATCTGCTCGGGGTTTGGGCACGACTACTCGCGCGAGAAGCACGCGGCGGGCGAGCCGCCCACCGAGCTGTGGAACGCGCTGGCCGAGAAGGGCTACCTGGGCGTCAACCTGCCCGAGGAGTGGGGCGGGGGCGGGCTGGGCATGTCGGGCCTGGCCGCGGTGGGCGAGGAGATCGCCACCGGCGGCAGCTCACTGCTGCTGATCGTGGTGTCGCCGGCGATCGTCGGCAGCATCCTCGCCAAGCACGGCACCTACGAGCAGAAGGACCGCTGGCTCACCGGCATCGCCGCCGGCACGACCAAGGTCGCGTTCGCGATCACCGAGGCCGACGCGGGCACCAACTCGCACAACATCTCCACCTCGCTCGCGCGCGGGGCGAACGGCAGCTTCGTGCTCAACGGGCAGAAGACCTACATCTCCGGCGTCGAGCACGCCGACGCGGTGCTGGTGGTGGCGCGCACCCGGCTGCCCGACGGCAAGCTCGGCCTCCCCTCGCTGGCGATCGTGGACGTCGACGCGCCCGGCTTCACGCGCGACGTGATCCCCATGCCCTACGTGGGCCCCGACCAGCAGTGGACCCTCTACTTCGACGGCGTCGAGGTCGAGGAGGAGCGGCTGATCGGCGGCGAGAACGGCGGTCTGGGCCCGGTGTTCGACGGGCTGAACCCCGAGCGGATCATGGGCGCCACCATCGCCTGCGGGGTCGGACGCAACGCGCTGTCCAAGGCAAGCGCCTACGCCAACGAGCGCGAGGTATGGGGCAAGCCGATCGGCACCCACCAGGGCGTGTCCCACCCGCTCGCCGAGGCGAAGATCGAGCTGGAGCTCGCGCGACTCATGACCCAGAAGGCAGCGGCGCTGTACGACTCCGGCGCGCCCGGCGCGGGGGAGGCGGCCAACATGGCCAAGTACGCCGCGGCCGAGGCGGCCATCAAGTGCGTCGACCAGGCCATCCAGACCCACGGCGGCAACGGCTTCGCGCTCGAGTACGGCCTCAGCGACCTGTGGTGGGGCGCCCGCCTGACCCGCACCGCTCCGGTCTCGCGGGAGATGATCCTCAACTACGTGGCCGAGCACTCCCTCGGCCTGCCGAAGAGCTACTAGGCCCGCTGGCCGTGTACCGCGTCACCCGTGCGACAAAGCCGTCAGCCGGCTGACGAATTTCTGAATGGGGTGCACGCCGTCGCGCGGCGGCGGCCTGAGCTCCCCAGCAAGGAGGCCGAATGATCGACTTCACGATCGAGACCGCCATCGACCGCGGGCCCGAGGAGGTGTTCGACTATGTCACCGACCCGGGAAGCTCTCGACGTGGCAGACCAACACGGTGTCCGCCGAGCAGGTGGACGAGGGCCCGATGCGCGTGGGCTCGCGCCTGCGCGAGGTGCACAGGGCCCCGGGCGGCAAGGAACTCGAGTCCGTGGTCGAGGTGTCGGCCTTCGAGCGCGGCCGCGCCTTCGGCCTAAAGGTGGTCGAGGGCAGCGTTCCGGTAAACCTGGACATCGCCTTGGAGCCGGCGGGCGGCGGCACGCTGATGCGCTTCCGCGGATACGGGCAGCCCACGGGGGCGATGCGCCTCGCCCAGCCGGTTCTACAGCGCGTGCTCAAGCGCCAGTTCGCGAGCCAGTGCGCCACGCTGAAGCAGGTGCTGGAGGGCGCCGGGTAACCTGCTCGCCCGGTGGACCTCTCGCTCAGCCCCTCCGAGCAGGCCTTCCGCGACGAGCTGCGCGAGTGGCTCGAGGCGAACCACCCAGGCAGGCCGCCCTCGGGTGACGAGGCCGCGTTCCGGTTCTCGCTCGAGTGGCAGCGGACGCTGAACGAGGGCGGCTGGGCCGGCGTTTCCTGGCCCGAGGAGTACGGCGGCCGCGGGGCGAGCCTGATGGAGCAGGCGATCTTCTCCGACGAGATGGTGCGCGCCGACGCGCCCGCCCCGGCCAACGTGCTCGGCCTCGCCATGGGCGGGCCCACCGTGATCGCCCACGGCACCGACGCCCAGAAGGAGCGGTTCGTGGCGCCGATCCTGTCCGGGGAGGAGATCTGGTGCCAGGGCTTCTCCGAGCCCGACAGCGGCTCGGACCTGGCCAGCCTGAAGACCAAGGCGGTCAAGGACAACGGCGAATGGCGCGTGACCGGCCAGAAGGTCTGGACCACGCTGGCCCACCACGCCAAGTGGTGCATGCTCGTGGCCCGAACCGACTCCGACGCGCCCAAGCACCAGGGCCTCACCTACTTCCTGATGGACATGGAGCAGGACGGGGTGCAGGTGAGCCCGCTGACCCAGATCACCGGCGAGGCGGAGTTCAACGAGCTGTTCATGGACGGGGCGCGGATCCCCGAGGAGAACGTGATCGGCGGCGTGGGCAACGGCTGGGGCGTGGCCATCACCACGCTGATGCACGAACGCAGCGGCCTCGCCTTCGCGCTGCAGGGACAGGTCAAGCGCGACTTTGCGCGGCTGCTCGAGCTGGCCCGCGAGCGGGGCGCCGGCGATGACCCGGTGGCCCGCCAGCGCCTTGCGCAGCTGTACATCGGCTCGGAGTCGCTGCGGCTGAACGTGCTGCGCGCGCTCACCGGGATCATGAAGACAGGCCAGCCGGGGCCCGAGGGGTCGCTGGGCAAGTGGCAGTGGTCGGACCTCAACCAGGAGCTGACCGAGGCGGCCATGGACGTCCGCGGCGCTGAGGCGCCCGTGGTCGACGACGACAACTGGACCTACCGCTTCCTGCGCGCCCGCGCGAACTCGATCGAGGGCGGCACCACCGAGATCCTCAAGAACATCGTGGCCGAGCGCGTGCTGGGCCTGCCGAGGCTGCGGTGAACTTCGACTTCACCGACGACCAGCAGGCGATCAAGCGCACCGCCAACGAGTTCCTGGCCGCTCGCTTCACCGCGGAGCGCCGCCGGGAGCTGGCCGAGGCAGGTGAGTACGACGACGGGATCTGGACGGAGATGGCCGAGCTCGGGTGGCCGGGCATCTTCATCGCCGAGGAGCACGGCGGGCAGGAGCTGGGCACCACCGAGCTGGCGATCCTGTCCGAGGAGCTGGGCTACGCGCTTGCGCCCTCGCCCTTCCTGAGCAACGCGGCCGCGGGGCTGTTGATCGCCCACGCGGGCAGCGACGAGCAGAGGGGCCGGCTGCTGCCCGGCGTAGCGTCGGGCGAGGCCCTCGGCACCGTGGGCGTGGTCACCGACGGCGTCGCGCCGCTGGTGCCCGACGCCGCGCAGGCGAGCTTCGTCGTGCTGGTGGACGGGGACCGCGCGAGCGTGCTCGAGGGCGTCAGCGCCGAGCCGCAGGCCACGATCGACTCCACCCGCCGCTACGCGCGCGTAGAGGCCGCCGACGGCGAGCCGCTGGAGGGCGACCTCCGGGCCGGGCTCGACCGGGTGGCCGTGGCGCTGTCCGCCGAGCTGACCGGTGTGGCGCAGCGGGCGATGGAGATGGCGGTCGAGTACGCCCGCGAGCGCGAGCAGTTCGGCCGGCCCATCGGCGCCTACCAGGCGGTGGCCCACCGCTGCGCCGAGATGCTGCTGGAGACCGAGAGCGCGCGGGCCACGATGCTGTTCGCCGCCTACGCGGCGGACCACGAGCCCGAGTCGCTCTCCCTGGCCGCCGCGACGGCCAAGTCGTGCGCCTCGGACGCGGGCTGGAAGGTCACGGCCTCATCGCTCCAGGTGCACGGCGGCATCGGCTTCACGTGGGAGCACGATCTGCACTTCTTCCTCAAGAGGGCGAAGGCAGATGCGCACCTCTACGGCAGCGCCGCCGAGCACCGGGAGCGAGTGGCCGAGCTGCTTCCGCTCAGCTAGCGCCCTGGGCTACAGGTCCTTGACCGAGATCGCTCCGTTCTGGAAGGCGCGGCGGACCAGCTGCGAGCGCTTGGCCTGGCGCGGCAGGTCGCCCACGCCGAACCGCTCGAACAGCGCGCGCATGTGGGTCTTGACCGCCTCGACGCTCACCACCAGCTCGTCGGCGATCTCCTGATTCGAGGCGGGGGTGGCGAACTCGTTGTCGCCGCGAAAGGGGCGGCACAGGGCGATCAGCACGCGGCGCTGGGCCGGGGAGAGCCGGACCTCCCACTCCTGGGTTGCCGGAATCGTGGGGCTCGCCTCTCCGAGGGGCGCGCGAAACACGATGCTGGTGTCGCCGAGGCGCAGCAGGTCCCCGTCCGCGAGGCGCCGCCGTTGGCGCAGGCGCTCGCCGTTGAGGAACGAGCCATTGCGCGACAAGCCGTCGTCGACCACCGCCCAGTCGCTTTGGCCGAGGCGCTCGAGCTGCGCGTGCGCGCGCGAGATGCCTTCGTCCCATGCGATCGGCAGGTCGCAGCCGGGGGCGCGGCCGATCGTCAGGCGCCCGGGAGCGCTCGCGAGCGGGAAGATGCGCTGCTCGCCGTCGCCGTCGTAGTACAGGAGGTATGGCTCGCCGACCCTATCCGCGGCGAGGCGCTCCTGCAGGTCGGCTGGGGAGGCGCGGTGTGGGTCGGCCGGAGACTGGTTCACCACCGGCCAAGGATACGGTTGCGCCGGGCCGGCGAGCTCTCGTCCAGCTCAGATCGAGAGCGCGATCGGGTCCCCCGGGTGGTCGTCATTGCCCCCACCGGTTAGGCGCCCCTAACGGGTTAGGGCTACGCGTCGCGTTCCTTGCACCGATCCTCACACGGTGATAGACCACCCTCCGAGGAGAGCAGTCGACGCTGCATCGCAGCAGTCGGGAGAGGTATGTGCCTGGCCATTCCAGGCCAGATCGTTGAGGTCGTCGATGAGGCCAACCGCCTCGCCAAGGTCGACGTGGCCGGTGTTCAGCGAAACGTGAACATCGGCCTCCTCGACGACGGGCCCGACCCTCTCCAAGAAGGCGACTGGGTCCTCATCCACGTCGGGTTTGCGCTCTCCAAGGTCGACGAGGAGGAAGCGGTCGCCACCCTCAAGATGCTCGAGGGCATGGGCGCGGACTACGAGCAGGAGCTCGAAGAGCTGAAGGCGAGCGCGATCGAGTGAGCTCCTGCGACCACACCTCGGGCTGCATCACCTGTGGCGACGAGGCGGTGGTCATGCAGGTGCTGAAGACGGACGAGGACCGCGGGCTGGCCCTGTGCGCGGACGAGCACGGACGGCGTGAGACCGTCGAGATCGCTCTGGTGGACGCCGCCGAGGGAGACACGCTGATGGTGCATGCGGCCACCGCCATTGCCCGGGTCGAGGGGCAGGCTGTGGCGTGAAGTACGTCGACGAGTACCGCGACGCAGAGCTCGGGCGCGCGCTCGCCGGGCAGATCCTGGGCGAGGTGGAGCCGGGCCGCCACTACAAGGTGATGGAGGTCTGCGGCGGCCACACCCACTCGATCTACAAGTACGCGATCGACGACCTGCTGCCGGAGAACGTCGAGCTCGTGCACGGCCCCGGGTGCCCGGTGTGCGTGATCCCGATGGGGCGCGTGGACGACGGCATCGCGCTGGCCCGCCAGGAGGGCGTGATCTTCACCTGCTTCGGCGACATGCTGCGCGTGCCGGGCTCGGACGGCAGCTTCCTCGACGCCAAGGCCGAGGGCGCCGACATCCGGATGGTCTACTCACCACTCGACGCGCTGCGGATGGCAAAGGCCAACCCCGAGCGGCAGGTCATCTTCTTCGCCATCGGCTTCGAGACGACCGCGCCCTCGACGGCGCTGACGCTGATGCGGGCCAAGGCCGAGGGCGTCGAGAATTTCAGCGTCATGTGCAACCACGTGACGATCGTGCCGCCGCTACGCGCTCTGCTCGACTCACCCGACCTGCGCCTCGACGGCTTCATCGGACCCGGCCACGTGTGCACGGTGGTGGGCGCCCGGCCGTTCGAGTTCATCCCCGCCGACTACGGCAAGCCGATCGTGGTGTCGGGGTTCGAGCCGCTGGACGTCCTGCAGTCGGTGCACATGATCCTGAGGCAGCTCTCCGAGGGCCGGTCCGAGGTCGAGAACCAGTACACGCGCGTGGTGCCCTACGAGGGCAACCTCAAGGCGCTCGAGGTGCTCGGTCAGGTGTTCGAGCTGCGCCCGCATTTCGAGTGGCGCGGCCTCGGCTTCATCTCGCAGAGCGCGCTGAAGCTGTCGGCGGCCTACGCCGACTTCGACGCCGAGGAGCGCTGGCCGGTGCCCGGGGTGCGGGTGGCCGACCCCAAGGCCTGCCAGTGCGGCGAGGTGCTCAAGGGCGTCATCAAGCCCTGGGAATGCAAGGTGTTCGGCACCGCCTGCACGCCTGAGCGCCCGATCGGGACGTGCATGGTGTCCCCGGAGGGCGCGTGCGCTGCGTACTACAACTACGGGCGGTTCAGCCAGGAGCGCGAGGCCGTATGAGTGCGACTCGCGAGGAGAAGATCCTCGGGATCATCGAGACCGCCCGGGCCAAGCGGCCGAGGTTCAAGGACGACCGCATCAACATGTCCCACGGCGCAGGGGGCAAGGCCACCCAGAGCCTGATCGAGGGGCTGTTCGTGCCGGCCTTCGACTCACAGCCGCTGGCCGAGCTGGGCGACGCCGGCGCCATCGAGGTCGACGGCGCGCAGCTGGCCATGACCACCGACACCTTCGTTGTGAAGCCGATCGAGTTCCCCGGGGGCACGATCGGAGAGCTGGCGGTCAACGGGACCGTCAACGACCTTGCGGCGGCGGGCGCGCGCCCGCTCGCGTTGAGCGTTTCGCTCGTGCTGGAGGAGGGTCTTTCCGCGGACGACCTTCGCACCCAGGTTGAGGCGATCGCAGGCGCCGCCCGCGCCGCAGACGTGCAGATCGTGGCCGGCGACACCAAGGTGGTGGAGCGCGGCCACGCCGACGCGATGTACGTGAACACCACCGGCATCGGCGTTCGCGACCCGCGCGCGCAGATGTCCACCAGTGCCCTGAGGCCCGGCGACCGCGTGCTGGTCTCCGGCCCGGTGGGCGAGCACGGCACGGCGATCATGCTGGCCCGCGACGAGTTCGCGCTGGAGGCTGAGATCGAGTCCGACACCTGCTCGCTGTGGCCGGTTGCGGACGCGCTCATGGGAGCTGCGGGCTCCCACCTTCGCTGCATGCGCGACGCGACGCGCGGCGGAGTGGCGACGGTGCTCAACGAGATCGCGCGCGCCTCACAGGTGGCCGTGGTGGCCAAGGAGGCGTCGGTGCCGGTCCTGCCCGCGGTGGCGGGTGCGGCCGAGCTGCTCGGCATCGACCCGCTGTACGTGGCCAACGAGGGCCGCATGGTGGCCTTCGTGGGCCCGGAGGCAGCGGAGGAGGCCCTGTCCGCCCTGAGGGCGGTGCCGGGCTGCGAGCAGGCGGCGGACATTGGAGAGGTCAGGACCGAGCCCCCCGGCATGGTCCTGGTGGAGACGGCATTCGGTGGCAAGCGGGTGATGGACCTGCTGGCGGGCGATCCATTGCCCCGGATCTGCTGAGGAGAGAGGAGCCCATGGCAACCGCGACGGAGTTCGTTCCCAAGCAGCAGGAGACGGAGGCGGTGACCGCCCACGTCATCTGGATGACCACCGGGTTGTCGTGTGACGGCGACTCCGTCGCCATGACTTCGGCCACCGAGCCCAGCCTCGAGGACATCGTCACCGGGACCATCCCGGGCATGCCGAGGGTGATCGTTCACAACCCCGTGCTCGCTTTCGAGAACGGCGCCGAGTTCATGCAGGCCTGGTACGACGCCGAGGCCGGCAAGCTCGACCCGTTCGTGCTGGTGGTCGAGGGCTCGATCCCCAACGAGAAGATCAACGGCGAGGGCCACTGGGCCGCAATCGGCGACGACCCCGAGACCGGGCAGCCGATCACCACCAATGAGTGGGTGGACCGCCTGGCGCCGAAGGCGGCGGCCGTGGTGGCCCTGGGCACCTGCGCCACCTACGGCGGCATCCCGGCCATGAAGAACAACCCGACGGGGGCCATGGGCCTGCCGGACTACCTGGGCTGGAAGTGGAAGTCCGCGGCCGGCCTGCCCGTCGTATGCATCCCCGGCTGCCCCGCCCAGCCGGACAACACCACCGAGACGCTGATGTACCTCGTGTTCCACCTCGCGGGCCTGGCTCCCGCCCCCGAGCTGGACGCGGCGCTTCGGCCGAAGTGGCTGTTCGAACGCACGGTGCGCGAGAGCTGCAACCGCGCCGGCTTCGCCGAGCAGGGCGAGTTCGCCACCGAGTACGGCGACGACCCACGCTGCCTGGTCAAGCTGGGCTGCAAGGGCCCGGTGGTCAAGTGCAACGTGCCGGTGCGCGGCTGGCAGAACGGAAAGGGAGGCTGCCCCAACGTGGGGGGCATCTGCATGGCGTGCACGATGCCCGGCTTCCCCGACAAGTACATGCCGTTCATGGAGCCGGACCGGTGGGGCAAGGCCGCGTCGACCTTCCAGAAGTTCGCCTACGGCCCGGTGGTGAGCAAGCTCAGGCACCGCCACATCGCCAAGGAATACGACAAAGAGCCCGAGTGGCGGCACAACCGCGGCGAGCTCACGACCGGCTACGCCAAGCGCTGGTAGCCGGGAAGCCAGGAGAGAGAGGAGAGACACTCAATGGCCACCGTTGAGACGCCCCGCGACCAGGAGGTAATGGTCAAGGAGATGTCCTGGGACCCGATCACCCGCATCGTCGGGTCACTCGGGATCCACACGGAGATCGACTTCGCCAACCAGGTCGTCAACAGCTGTCACAGCACGTCGATGATCTTCCGCGGCTTCGACATCTTCATGAAGGGGATCGACCCGCGGGACGCCCACTTCATCACCAGCCGCATCTGCGGCATCTGCGGCGACAACCACTGCACCACCTCGTGCCTGAACCAGAACATGGCCTACGGGGCGCACGTTCCGCCGCTGGGCGACTACGCGTTCAACCTCGCGGAGCTGGCCGACTACATGTTCGACCACGCGATCTTCAACGACTGCATGTGCAACGTTGACTTCTGCGAGCAGATGGTCAAGGACACCAACCCCTCGGTGATGAAGAGGGCGGAGGAGACGTCCGCGCCGCACGGCGACATCCACGGCTACAAGACGATCGCCGACATCATGCGGTCGCTGAACCCGTTCACCGGCGAGTTCTACCTGGAGACCCTCCAGGTGGCTCGGTACACGCGTGAGATGTACGTGCTGTTCGGGGGTCGCCACACGCACCCCTCGACGATCATGCCGGGCGGCTGTAGCGCGCACATCACGCACCAGACGCTGACCGACTACTACGTGCGGCTGATCCGCTACATGGATTACGCCAAGCGCTCGGTCCTGCTGCACGACGACCTGTACGACTTCTGGCTGGAGGCGCTGCCGGGGTACGACATGGTCGGCTACCGCGACACCAACCTGGTGTGCTGGGGCGCGTTCGACAACCCCGAGGACGCCAACCAGCTCTACAACTACAAGACGATGGAGGAGTGGGGGAACCGGCGCTTCGTGACGCCGGGGATCGCGATCAACGGCGAGCTGGTCACGACCAACCTGGTCGAGATCAACCTCATGATCCGCATCCTGCTGGGCTCGTCCTACTTCGACGACTGGGAGGGCAACGAGCAGCCCTTCGTCACCAAGGACCCGCTCGGCAACGACGTGGACCCGCGCCACCCGTGGAACAAGGTCACGCTGCCCAAGCCGCAGAAGCGCGACTTCGCGGAGAAGTACTCGTGGGTCGTCTCGCCCCGCGTCTGGGACGAGCGCACCAAGACCGACGTGTGCTGCGACACCGGCGGCGGCCCGTTCGCCCGCCAGTGGGTCACGGCGAAGGCCGGCCTGGTGGACCTGGGCTACGTCAAGGCCACCGGCCACAGCCTGCAGATCACGTTGCCCAAGGGCCACGCGCTGCCGGAGATGTCGTTCGAGTGGAACGTGCCCGAGAAGTCCAACGCCATCGAGCGCGACCGTGCTCGCTCCTACCACCAGGCCTACTCGGCCGCGGTGGCCCTCTACAACGTCGAGAAGGCGCTGGCCGAGGTGAGGGCGGGACGCACCAAGAGCGCGGTGGACGTGACCGTGCCCAACGAGGCCGTGAGCGTGGGCTTCCACGAGGCGGCCCGCGGTGTGCTGTCGCACCACATGGTCATCAAGGACGGCAAGATCGCCAACTACCAGCCCTACCCGCCGACGCCGTGGAACGCGAGCCCGCGTGACAGCAACGGCACGCCGGGGCCCTACGAGGACGCGGTGCAGAACACGCCGATCTTCGAGGAGAACGGACCGGACAAGTTCAAGGGCGTGGACATCATGCGCGCCGTGCGCTCGTTCGACCCGTGCCTGCCCTGCGGCGTGCACATGTACGGCGGCAAGGGTCAGGTGCGCAAGGTGATGCACCGCCCGACTGGGATGTCGTAGGGAGTTGGAACCCGAGGAAGTTCTACAGCGCATACAGCGGCTCACCGACGAGCTCGAGCAGGTCTCCGACCCTCAGGCTCGGGCCGTCGGCGAGCAGCTGGTCGCCGCCGTGATCGACATGCACGGCGAGGGGCTCGGGCGGATGCTCGAGGCGATGGACCCCGACGCCCGCCGCGAGCTGGCCCGCGACAGCGTGGTCGGCAGCCTCATGCTCATCCACGGGCTCTACCCGGAGTCGCTGGAGGAGCGGGTCAACGCGGCGCTGGACGGGGTGCGCCCCTACATGGAGTCCCACGGCGGCAACATCGAGCTGCTGGGAATCGAGGAAGGCGTGGCCCGGCTGCGGCTGCAGGGGAGCTGTGACGGCTGCGGCGCCTCGCAGTCCACGCTGGAGCTGACCGTGGAGCGGGCGCTGCGCGAAGTGGCGCCGGACCTCCGCGGCATGGACGTCGAGGGCGCGGCGCCGCTCGAAGAGGTGACCGGCATGCCGCTGCCGATGGCGGTAGTGGAGGGCGGTCCGCCCAACGGCGCCGGGGCGGCCAACGGGGACGGCCCGGCCAAGGTCAACGGCTGGGTCGATCTCGACGGGGCCATGGACATCACTCCGGGATCGCTGGCTCCGATGGAGGTCGAGGGCCGGCGCATCGTGGTGGCCAACGTGGAGGGCGAGCTGCTCGCCTACCACGACTCCTGCGTGGCCTGCGGCTCGTCGCTGTCGTCCGCGATCCTCGTCGAAGGGGTGCTGTCCTGCCCCGACTGCGCGCGGCGCTTCTACCTGCCCCGTGCCGGCCGGTCGCTGGACGACGAGCGCCTGCAGCTCGCGCCCGTCCCGCTGCTGCGCGAACGGGGGGCGGCCAAGGTGGCCCTGTCGGCGTGAGCGAGCCGATGATGCCCAGCAGCGACCCGGCGCAGGCGGAGGTCGTGGCGCGGCTGCGCCGCCTGTCGGCGCGCGAGATGCCGGAGGGCCCCCAGACCCTGGAGGCCACGTGCGACCTGTGCGGCCGCGACATGCCCGAGGAGCACCGCCACCTGCTCCAGATCGAGGAGCGCCAGCTGGTGTGCGCGTGCGAGGCGTGTTTCGCGCTGCGATCGGGCGAGGCCGAGTTCCGCCCCACCGGAACCCGGGTCCTGTGGCTCAACGGCTTCCGCATGCCCGACGACCTGTGGGCGCGCTTCCGGGTGCCGATCGGCTTGGCCTTCTTCCTCAAGGGCTCCGACGGGGTGACGGCGATGTACCCCAGCCCGGCCGGCGCGACGGAGTCCGACGTGGAGCCGGGCGCCTGGGCCGAGCTGGTGGGGATGAACGACATCCTCCAGATGCTCGAGGAGGAGTCCGAGGTCCTGATGGTCAACCGCATGAAGGGCGCCCAGGAGTACGCCATCGCGCCCACCGACGAGGCCTACCGGCTGGTCGGCCTGGTGAAGTCGCGCTGGGAGGGGATCTCGGGCGGCCAGGGCCTGGAGAACGCCGTGGCCGAGTTCTTCGCCGAGCTGCGCGAGAGGGCGTCGTAGTGACGATTCCCGAGCTCGAGTTCTGGGTCCTCGACGCGGAGCCCGTGCCGCGGGCGGCGATGCCGACGCTGGCCTTCCGCCTGCGGGCGCGCGACCACTCCGAGCGCGAGGTCTACACCGTGGCCCTCTCGGTTCAGATCCACATCGAGGCCGCGCAGCGCCCCCACGACGAGGCCACCCGCGAGCGCCTCTTCGAGCTGTTCGGCGAGCCCGAACGCTGGGGCGACACCGCCCGCGGCGTGCTCTGGACCCGTCAGGAGGTGCTTCTCCCGAGCTTCACCGGCTCGGTCACCCACGACCTGCATGTGCCGCTGTCGGTCGACGCCGAGCTGGCCTCGTTCAAGTACTTCAACGCGCTGCCCGACGGCGACGTGCCGCTGTCGTTCCACTTCAGCGGGACGGTGTTCTACGCGGGGGAGGAGCAGCGACTCCAGCTCACGCAGGTGTCGTGGAGCGCCGAGGCGCAGTACCGGCTGCCGATCGAGACCTGGCAGCGCACGCTCGCCGAGCACTACCCGCCCGGCGGCTACGTGCACCTCTCCGACGAGACGCTGGAGGCCCTGCGCGAGCTGCGCGGTGAGCGCGGCTTCATGTCACTCGACGCCGTGCTGGCGGACCTGGCGATGGGCACGCGCACGTGAACACCCAGCTGGAGTCGCTGGTCACGTCGATGCTGTTCGAGGGCTACGCGCTGTACCCGTACACCCCCGAGGCGGCGAAGAACTCGACACCCACGCCGTTCGGGATCGTCTACCCGTCCTCCTATGCGGCGCAGGCGGAAAACACCCACGACCACCTGCAGGTGGACGTCGGCATCGAGGCACCGCCGGACGCCGCCCTGTCGGCCCAAGTCCGCTTCCTGGAGCCCGGAGAGGAGCGCCACCAGGCGGTGCCGCGGCGCGTGGAGCTCGACGGCCCGGGCACCGAGGAGTTCACGTTCGGCGGGCTGACCGGGCGGGTGTCGCTCGAGCGCGCCGGCGGCCGCGTGCGCGCGCGAGTGGAGAACCTGACCGACTTCGACGAGCCCGGCGCCGACCGCCCGACCGCGCTGCGCAAGTCGCTGCTCTCCACCCACGTGGTGATCGAGACCGGCGCGGGGCGCTTCGTGTCCCCGCTGGACGAGGCCGGTGACAACGTCAACTGCTGGCCGGTCCTCGCCACGGAGTCAGACGACGCCGTGCTCGCCGCGTCCTACGTTCTGCCCGACCATCCCGAGCTGGCCCCGAACAGCAAGGGGGACCTGTTCGACGGGACCGAGATCGAGGAGGCCCTGCTGCTGCACGTGCAAGCCCTGAGCGAGGGCGAGCGCGAGGCGATCGAGGACCAGGACCCCGCGGTGAGGGAGATGGTGGCCCGCGCGGCCGCCACCACCCCAGAGGACCTGTTCCGCCTCCACGGGGTGATGCAGCCCACGCCCACCGACGAGCCGGCCAACTCCCCGGGCGAGGCCGAGATAGAGGTGGACGGGCGCGTGTTCCGGCGCGGCGGCAAGGTGGTGCTGCGGCCGCGCGGGCACGACATCCACGACACCATCCTCGACGGCCGGCTGGCCACCGTGGAGCGCATCTACGTGGACATGGACGACAAGGTCCACCTGGGCCTCACCGTCGACGACGACCCCGGTCAGGACGTCATGCGCACCAGCGGTCGCTACACGTTCTTCAAGCCCGACGAGGTGGAGATCAGGTGAGCGATCCGCGGATCCTGGTGGCCGGAGTGGGCAACTCCTGGCTCAGCGACGACGGCTTCGGCGGCGAGGTGGCGCGGCGGCTGGAGCAGCGCGAGCTGCCGCCGGGCGTGTCGGTGATGGACAGCGGCACCGGCGGCCTCGACCTCGCCTACGAGGTCATGCGCGGCTACCACGGCCTGATCATCGTCGACGTGAGCAAGCAGGGCGAGGCGCCGGGAACGCTGTACCTGATCGAGCCCGAGGAGGAGGAGGCCGGCGGGGCCATCGAGGACGGCGACGTGATCGACCCCCACTCGATGGACCCGGCCACCGTGCTGCGGTTCGTGAAGGCGGTGGGCGGCTGGCCCGGCAAGGTCTACGTGGTCGCCGTCGAGCCGGTGACTGTCGAGGACATGGGGCTCACCCTTTCCGAGGAGGTGGCAGCCGCGGTGGACGGCGCGGTGGACCTCGTGCTCAAGACGGTCGAGGAGCTGCGGTGCACGAGCTTTCACTGAGCAGCGCGATCCTCGACACGGTGGAGCGCCACGCCGCGGGGCGGCGCGTGTCGCGCGTGAACCTGACCGTGGGCGCGCTGCGGCAAGTGGTGCCCGACTCGCTGGACTTCTACTTCGAGATCGTCTCGCGCGACACGGTCTGCGACGGCGCCGAGCTGCGCCAGACGCTGATCGACGGCCGCGCGTGCTGCGACGAGTGTGCTCACGAATGGGAGCTCGACCTGCCCCTGTTCCGCTGCCCGGTGTGCGGGGAGAGCGCGCACCCGGTGGCCGGGGAGGAGTTCATGGTCGAGTCGATCGAGGTTTCCGAGACGACGGAGGTTCCGGCTTAGTGGCTCCCCCTGTCAGTCCTCACCCGCTTGGCGGCGCCTGGACGCGCCTGCCTTCGCCCGCGATGCTCGCCAATGCTTCGGCATTGGCTCCGCTCCCGGTCTTGCCAGCCACGCCCAGTCGCTCGCCAAGGCGGGCCAGGACTTCCAGGAGGAGCCACTGATGCACCAGACGACGGTCAGGGTGGCCGAGGATGCCCTCGACGCCAACACCACCATCGCCCACGCCAACCGGCACGACTTCGACCACCACGGCGTGCGGGTGGTCAACCTGATGAGCGCGCCGGGGGCGGGCAAGACCATGCTGCTCGAGCGGATCGTCGAAGCCGGGCTGGGCCAGGTGCGCATCGGCGTGCTCGAGGGCGACGTCGCCGGCTCCTTCGACGCCGACCGCCTGTCGGCGCTGCACGTCCCGGTCACGCAGCTGAACACCGACGGCGGCTTCGGCGGCGAGTGCCACCTCGACGCCAACATGGTCCGCTCCGCGTTGCCCTCGCTGCCGCTTCACGACATCGACCTGCTGATCATCGAGAACGTCGGCAACCTGGTCTGCCCGGCGGAGTTCCGCGTCGGCGAGGACGCCAAGGCGATGGTGTGCTCGGTCACCGAGGGCGAGGACAAGCCGCTCAAGTACCCGCTGATGTTCCGCACCTGCGAGCTGGTGGTGGTCAACAAGATCGACCTGCTGCCGCACATCGACTTCGACCTCGACCGCTTCCTGGCCAACGTTGATTCGGTGAACCCGGGCGTCCGCACCGCGCTGGTGAGCGCGCGCACCGGGGAGGGAGTCGAGGAGGTGGCCGCATGGCTGGCGGGCGCGGCGGCGAAGGAGCCCACCGCCGCGTGACTCCGGTCGCCGCGGGTCGGATCGACGCGCTGCTCGCGCGTCGCGCCCAAGCGGCGGAGGCCTTCTTCGGGGCCGAGGCGGAGCGCATCGCCCGGCTGTGCCACCGCATGGCCGAGCGCTTCGCCGCGGGCGGGCGGCTGGTGGCCATCGGGGAGTCGGCGCAGGCGCGCTCCGACGTGCGCCACGTGACGGTGGAGTTCGTCCACCCGGTGATCGTGGGCAAGCGGGCGCTGCCGGCGCTGGGGCTGTCGCGGGAGGGCGGGTCGCTGCCGGCGCAGGTGGACCTGGCGGTGGAGCCCGGCGACATCGCGATCGCCTTCGGTGACGAGCCGGAGGTGGCCGAGGCCCTGGCCGCGGCCGGCCGCCGCGGCGCGCTGACGGTGGCGGCCGGGGCGGAGGCCGAGTGGGCCTTCCCCGTGCCCTCCGACGACGCGATGGTCGCCCAGGAGCAGGTCGAGACCCTCTACCACGTGCTCTGGGAGCTGGTGCACGTGTTCTTCGAGCACCCGGGCCTGCTCGAGGGGCGCGAGGCGCGCCGTGCCCACGACAGCGGCGCGTCCAGCTTCCTCTACCCCTTCCTGGCCGAGAGCGAGACGGACATCGACGCGGTGCTCGACGACGTGCGCGGCTCGGTGCTGCTCAAGAGCGCGGAGGCCGAGGCCCTGCGCGAGCAGACGCTGCGCGACGGCGGCGAGCAGCTGGCGGCCGCCGCCGCTGCGCTGCGCGAGTGCTTCGGCGCCGGCGGGAAGCTGCTGGCGCTGGGCAACGGCGGCTCGGCCACCGACGCGATGGACGTGGTGGCCGACCTGCGCGAGCCGCCGGGCGGACGCCCGGGACGCCGCGCGCTGGACCTGACCGAGGACCCCGCCGTGATCACCGCGATCGCCAACGACATCGGCACCGACGCGATCTTCCAGCGCCAGGTGATCGCCCACGGCCGCCCCGGCGACGCGCTGCTCGCACTGTCGACCAGCGGCAACTCGCGCAACGTGATCGAGGCGCTGGTCGAGGCCCGCCGGCGCGACCTGGTCACGATCGCGATGGTGGGCTACGACGGCGGCCGCGTGGCCGCCGAGCAACTGGCCGACCACGTGGTGATCACGCGCTCGGAGCACATCCCGCGCATCCAGGAGGCGCAGGCCACCGCGTACCACGCTCTGGTCGTGCTGCTGGAGGAGGAGGCGTGAACGACGTGGTGCGGGCAGCGGCGCGAGGCGTGGTGGGCGCGATGGCGATGACCGGCTTGCGGAAGCTGACCTCGGGCCTGGGGCTGGTGAGCGAGACACCCCCCGAGGCGATCATCCGCCAGCGCTTGGGGCTGGTCATGGCCGCCTTGCCCAAGGGGCGGCGCCAGGCGTTGAAGGCGCTCGTCCAGCCGCAACGCCGGCGGGCGCTGACCGAGGCCGCTCACGTGGGCTTCGGGGCGACGGCGGGTGCCAGCTACGGTGCCTTGCCGGCCGGCTTTCGCGAGTTGCCCTGGTCGGGGCCCGCGTGGGGCGTCGTGGTCTGGCTCGGATACGAGCTGGGGATGGCCCCGATGCTGGGCGTCAGCCACGCCGGACGGCGCAAGCCGGCCGAGCGGGTCGCCTTCGTCGCCGACCACCTGCTCTACGGACTCGTCCTGTCGGAGCCGCGACGCCCTCCTCAGCCCTGACCGTTCGCGCCGGCGCCCGCGTGGAGGGCGTCGTCCAGGGCGTGGGCTTTCGGCCCTACGTGCACCGGCTCGCTGCGGAGCTCGGCCTGGCCGGCTTCGTGCTCAACGACGAGCGTGGGGTGCTGGTGGAGGTGGAGGGCCCGGCCGCGGCGGTCGAGGCGTTCCTGGAGCGGCTGCCCCGCGAGGCGCCTCCGCTGGCCTCCGTCGAGCGGGTGGAGACCTCGCTGCTCGAGCCGGCCGGCGACGCCGGCTTCGTCATCCGCGCGAGCCCGGCGGGCGGGGAGCCCGACGCGCTCGTCTCGCCCGACACCGCCACCTGCGACGACTGCCTGGCCGAGCTGTTCGACCCGTCGGACCGCCGCTACCGCTACCCGTTCGTCAATTGCACCAACTGCGGGCCGCGCTTCACCATCGTCACCGGAGTCCCCTACGACCGGCCGCTGACCACGATGGCCGGCTTCACGATGTGCCCGGCCTGCCAGGCCGAGTACGACGATCCCGCCGACCGCCGCTTCCACGCGCAGCCCAACGCGTGTCCGGTGTGCGGGCCGTCGCTCGACGGCTACGCCGCTGCCGTGGAAGCGCTCGCCGCGGGGAGCATCGTCGCCGTGAAGGGGCTGGGCGGCTATCACCTGGCCTGCCTGGCGCGCGACGAGGCGGCCGTGGCCGCACTGAGGGCGCGCAAGCACCGAGAGGACCGGCCGTTCGCCCTCATGGCGCCGGGCCTCGACGGCGCCCGGGCGCTGGTGGAGCTCTCGCCCGCCGAGGAGGAGCTGCTCGTCGGCCGCGAGCGGCCGATCGTGATCGCACGCCGCCGGGCCGGCGTGCGAGTGGCCGAGTCGGTGGCGCCTCACACCCCCGACCTCGGCGTGATGCTGCCCTACTCGCCGCTGCACCACCTGCTGCTGGCCGACGTGGGGGAGCCGCTGGTGATGACGAGCGGGAACGTCTCCGACGAGCCGATCGCCTACCAGGACGACGACGCCCGCGAGCGCCTGGGCGAGATCGCCGACCTGTTCCTCGTGCACGACCGGCCGATTCACATGCGGACCGACGACTCGGTGGTGCGGGCGACGGACGGGGCGCCGCTGATGATCCGGCGCTCGCGAGGCTACGTGCCCGGGGCGGTGTCTCTTCCGCTGCACGCGCGGCCGCTGCTGGCCTGCGGCGCCGAGCAGAAGAACGCCTTCTGCCTGGCGCGGGGCCGTCGCGCGTGGGTGGGCCACCACATCGGCGATCTCGGCAACTGGGAGACCCTGCGCTCCTTCCGCGACGGGATCGCGCACTTCGAGCGGCTGTTCAACGTGGCGCCGGAGGTCGTGGCCCACGACCTGCACCCCGAGTACCTGTCGACCAAGCACGCGCTGGAGCTGGAGGGGGTGAGCCTGGTCGGGGTCCAGCACCACCACGCCCATCTCGCGGCCTGCCTCGCCGAGCACGGCGAGCTGGGCTCCGCGGTTGGGGCGATCTTCGACGGCACCGGCCTGGGGACCGACGGCACGGTCTGGGGCGGCGAGGTGCTCGTCGGCTCGCTGGCCCGCTTCGACCGGGTCGCGCGCCTGCCGGCGGTGCGCCTGCCCGGCGGCGAGGCGGCGATCCGGGAGCCGTGGCGGATGGCCTGCTCGTGGTTGGTGGCGGCGGACCTGCCGGTGCCGGCCGAGTGGGAGCAGGTGGCCGCGCTGTGCCGCACGGGCACCGCATCCCCGCTGACCACGAGCGCCGGCCGGCTGTTCGACGCGGTCGCGGCCCTGTGCGGCGTGCGCGAGACGGCGAGCTACGAGGGGCAGGCGGCGGTCGAGCTCGAGGCGCTCGTCGATCACACCGAGCGCGGCGCCTATCCGCTGCCAGGGCTAGACGCCCGGCCGGCGATTCACGCGGTGGTCGAGGACCTGGCCGGCGGGGTCGAGGTGGGGCGGGTGGCCGCGCGCTTCCACGAGGGCCTGGCGCTAGCCGCCGCCGAGGTTTGCGCGGTCACGGGCGAGACGACTGCGGTGCTGTCGGGCGGCGTGTTCCAGAACCGCGTGCTGCTCGAGCGCACCACCGCCCATCTGCAGGATGCCGGCCTGCGCGTGCTGCGCCCCGTCCTGCTGCCGCCCAACGACGGCGGCATCTCGTACGGCCAGGCCGCCGTTGCGGCGGCGCTCACCGCCTAGCCCGCGCGCCGCCTAGTGCTCGTGGAAGTGGGCCTTGTCCTGCGAGTGCTCCAGGCCCTCTTCGTGCACGTGCGGGTGCGAGTGGGTGGTGCCGTCCTCGTGGGTGTGCTCGTGCTCGTGCTCCACGTGGTCGTGCTCGTGCGAGGTGTGGGGGTGGCTATGAACGGTGCCGTCGGCGTGCTCGTGCTCGTGGACGTGCGCGTCGTCGTGGCCGTGCTCTTCTCGTTCCATGCTCAAGTAATACCGGCATACCAGAGGCCGAACATCAATCCGAAGGCCCCGAGGGCGGGAATCAGCACCGTACGGAAGACCGGATCGATCACCGGCCGGGTCAGGATCCAGGAGTAGACCGTGGTGCACAGGGCCATGGAGAACACCGACATCGGCGCGAACACCGCCAGCGCCGCCGCCGCCTCCGCTTGGTCGGGCAGGGCGGTGATCAGCAGGACCACGACGGCGCCCGTGCCGGCGAGCCCGTGCAGGGTGCCGATCGCGAAGGCCTGACGCGGCCCGCGGACCGCCCGGTGAGAGTGCTCGGTCTCGGCGTGGTGGAGGTGGCGGTGGGACTCGGAGTGGTGGTCGTGGGGACTTGCCCGGTAGTCGCCGCGGACCCACTTCCACACGATGCGCGCCGCCAGGAAGACGATCACCAGCCCGACCGCCTTCTCCGCGGCGCTCTCCAGCCCGGAGGGCAGCTCGGACTTGAAGGCGATCAGCGGGATCCCGAGCAGGATCAGCGTCGTCGCGTGGCCAAGGCCCCACCACGCGCCCAGGCGGGCGGCGCCGCGCGTGCCCCCGCCTCCTTCGGTCGTGACCAGCGAGGTGACGGCCACGAGGTGGTCGGGGTCCGAGGCGTGCCGCAGTCCGAGCACGAAGGCGATCCCCAGCGCGACTGCCAGCGGCGCGCCGTCGAACAGGCTCGTGAGCCACCCGTCGAGGTTCTCGACGGGCTTGAACAGCCAGTCGAAGCTCAGCTCGCCGAGCACCGCTCGCAGAGGCCGAACAGCGGGAAGTGGGAGAAGCGGGCCTCGAAGCCGAAGCGCTCGCGGACAAGCGCGCGCACCTCGTCGAGCTCGGCGGAGTCCACCGGTCGCGAGGTGCCACAGGACTCGCAGACCAGGTACTCGGCGTCCTCGTGCCCGGCCAGCGCGTACAGCCCCGGGCCGTGGCCGTGGTGCATGTGGCGCACCACTCCGATGCGCTCGAGGGTCTCGAGGTTGCGGTAGACCGAGGCGATGTCCGAGGCCGGGACGTCCCCCGCACCGGCTGCGATCTCCTCGGCGCGCAGCGGGCGGCCGGCCCGCGCCAGGGCTTCGATGACGAGCCGGCGGGCACTGGTCAGCCGCAGTCCTCCCAGGCGCACGGCCTCCGACGCCGAGTCCAGATCGGCTACCGACAGGGGGGCCGCGAGGTTGGGCGTGGTCACCTCACGGCGACCGTATCCAGACTGCGACTAGGTTGCAACTGAGAGACGGCCACCGACGAACTGGGTCACGCCGGACACCCGCACCCGCACGTCGTCAAAGCCCCGATCGCGCAGCGCCTCGACCACCTCATCCTGATCGAACATGACCGCGCCGCTGCGCGCGGTGGCCAATGACTGGAACGTCCTCAACGGCGCCGAGCGGGGGCGTGCGGTGGTGAACAGCGCGATCCGGCCACCCGGCGTGAGCAGTTGCGTCATCCGGTCCAGCGCCTGCATCGGGTCGGCCAGCAGGTGAAAGGCGGCGAAGCAGCAGATCGCATCGAAGGACTGGTGGCGGAAGATCGGTTCGCCGATGTCGCCGCGCACGTAGGCGACCTCCTCGCCGGGCGTGTCGGCCACCGCGCGCTCGAGCATCGTCTGGGAGACGTCGAGGCCGACGACCAGGCCCTCGGGCCCGACCGTCTTCGCGAACCCGCGGCTGAAGTTGCCGTTGCCGCAGGCCACGTCGAGCACGCCATCGCCCGGCGACAGTCCCATCAGCAGTCGCGCGATGCGGTGCTCGTCGGCCATGCTCGGCCCGAACGGGCCCTTGAAGAACTGGCCCAGCGTCGGCCGCCACCAGCGCTCGTAGATCTGAGGAACGATGCCGGTGAGCATCAGGTCCTGCACCGCCCCGGTCGACTCGGCCGGCTCGGGCCCGAGCAGGTCCAGGTAGCCGTCGTGCGTCGTGCCCGACTCCCGGACCTCGTCGAGGAGCAGGGGGAGCGCGCGCTCGAGTGCGCTCAGGTGACGGGCTCCTGCCCCTCGTCGCGAAGGCTGGGCATGTGGCGCTCGCCCGCCTGCTGTCCGCCGCGCCGCTCGGACCCGTGGGCGATGCGGTCCAGCCGGGCGATCTCGCGCTCGCCCTCCACCCGGGCGGGGTGACCCTCGGGCAGCCCGTGGATCAGCGTGTGGATCCGGTTGCGCAGGTGCAGCGCGAAGTGGGGGGTGGAGGCGCCCATCAGCTGGCGCACGTCCTCCACCGTGGGCTCGCGCTCGAAGCGCCCAGGCTGCTCGAACTCGCTCACGCGCAAGAAAATACCCCGTGCGGGCATTTCGCCCGCACCTCGGATGGCATAAAGCGCCCTCCGGGCGCTGTAATCGGGGCAGTGCTCCTGCCCATGGCCGTCCGCAAGCAGATCGCAGCCGGCGAGGTCGACCTCGCCTTCCGCCGCTGGCGCCGTCCCACGGTCAGGGCGGGCGGCACGCTGCGCACGCCGATCGGGGTGCTCGCCATCGACGCCGTCGACGCGATCGAGCCCGAGGACATCACCGACGCCGACGCCCGGCGGGCGGGGCACGAGAGCCGCGAGCAGGCCCTCTCCGCGCTGCGGGCGGAGGGCACGCTCTACCGGATCGCGTTCCACCTGGCCGGACCCGATCCCCGGGTGGCGTTGCGCGAGCGGACCGACCTCACCGCGGACGAGCGACAGCGGATCGAGGCGCGGCTGCCCTGGGCCCGGGAGGTGCTCGAGCTGATCGCCGATCAACCGGCCACGCTGGCGGCCGACCTGGCCGCGCAGAGGGGGCAGGGGCGGCTCGCCTTCAAGCGCGACGTGCGCAAGCTGAAGGAGCTCGGCCTGACCGAGAGCCTGCAGAAGGGCTACCGCCTGGCCCCCCGCGGGCGCGCCTTCCTGAGCGGCGCACGGCGTTGACCAGCGCGGGGTAGTCTCCCTTGTGGAGGTGTTGGGGAACACGGCTGTTCCCGTCGCGGTGTCGGAGCAGCGTGCTCCGGTCTTGCACCGCGCGCTGCGGAACCTACCCGCGGAACTGCTCGATCCGCTGCTGGATGGCCTGCGTCGGTACGCCGACTCGCTCAGACCGGGCAGCCTGGAGAACGGTGCCGGTGAGGGCTGCGCTATCGGCATGATGCTGCGCGAGATCGCCGAGGACCCGCGCGCGGGTGCGGCGCTGGGCGACCTTCCCCCGGCCAAGCGCCCGTCGCGCTTCCGGCGCCAGGGGCCGTCGGTGTACCACTGCTGGCCGGAGCTGGCCAAGGCCCAGCCGCGCCTGCTTCACCTGGAGGCCCTGTTCGACAGCACGTGCGCGGCTTTGAACGCCCGCGGCGAGATGCCCGCGGACGAGGTCCCGCGCGCGGAGGCGGTCGCCGCGGTGGCGGCCCTCTCTAGGGGGCGTTGACCTGGACCGGGATCAGCTCGGTGATCTGGTCCAGGCGGTTCTGAGCGTTGAGTGAGATGACCTTGTCGTCGCCGAGGATCCACACCCGGTTGTAGACGGCCTCGCCCGGGTCTTCCTCGTACCCGGGTTGCACGCTCAGCAGGTAGGCCTCCAGCGGCTTGGGCAGCTGGTCGGCGCGGTTGGTCACCAGGAGGGGCGCGAACACGCCGCGGGTAGCCAGCGACGCGGCGGCCGCCGCGTCGGCGGGCCGGCTGGTGCTGGCGAGGGTGAAGTTGTAGCCCGGCACGTTCACGTTCCAGCCGAAGTCGCCCTGGTCGAAGCGGGCGAAGGCGATCGCGTTCTGGACCGGTGTGGGGCCCTCGATGCGCTTCACCTTGCCCAACTCGCTCAGCTGCTTCTCCACGTTGGCCGAGATCACGGCCGGCGAGCCGACCAGGAAGATGTTCGGCTTGTCGTGGGACTCGATGGCCTTGCGGGTGGCGGCGGGGATGGAATCGCGACGGGTCATCAGCACCGAGTCGCCCTTGCGGGCGGCCCAGGCGGCCGCGGGCATCGCCCAGTCCGCGCGCTCGCCGGACACCACCATCAGATCGTTGGAGGCCCGGCCCTTCGCGGCTGAGACGAACCGGTCGATCGCCGCCGCGCGCTCGTAGGGGTCCTTGCCCTCGATGACCGCGGTCTTCAGCCCGCTCGGCTTGGGCGGCGTGTCGCCGATCCGGATCACCTGGGCGTCCTTGGACAGGTCGGAGCCCTTCGGCTTCAGCCGGTCCAGCGTGTCGGCGCTGGCCGAGGGCAGGTCGCCGCCGTCGGAGAGCAGGATGGGCGCCCCGATGGGCGAGGCGGCAAGCACCGAGGCCGCGACGGCTCCCTGCCAGTCGGCGGCGTCGGCGAGCACCACGGCGGTGGGGCGGCTGGACGGTCCCACCGCGGGGAAAACCGCGCTGGCCACGCCGGCGGCGTCGGCGGCGGCGTCCCCGCCGCCCACGCGAATGGTGTTCTTGGTGGCCGAGGCCGGAAAGCCCAGCTTGGCCGCGGCTTGTTCGTCGTCCGAGCTGGCGCCGAGCTGCGGCGGGCGGCCCGCGTCGTCGCCGAGGCTGCAGCCCGCCAGGGCGGCCGTGGCCACGAGGGCGAGGCTCAGGAGACGAGGGCGGTACACCGGCGCGGCGGAGGGTAGCTGCCCGGTTGGCCGCTTCGGCGCGGTTGGCCTCGCTTTCCGTCCCTACTCGCGGTAGTCTTTCGGGTGGATTGACTGGTCAGTCAATGCGCCCAGGCGCCGCAGGCGCCGGGTTGACGATCGATTCGGAGGACTCACACCCGTGGATTTCAGGCTCAACGACGAACAGCTGGAGTTCCAGCAGCACTGCCGCCGCTTCGCGCGGGAGGTCATCCGGCCCATCGCTGAGAAGTACGACCGCGAGCAGGCCGTGCCGTGGGAGGCGATCAAGGCCGCCCGTGAATGGAACCTGCACGGCCTCGAGCACATCACCAAGATGGGCACCGACCCCGACGGCCTGCTGGGCGTGATCTACGCCGAGGAGCTCCACTGGGGCTGCGCGGGCATCGCGCTGGCCATCTCGGCCTCGTCGCTGGCCGCCGCCGGCATCGCCGCCTCGGGCACGCCCGAGCAGATCGGCCGCTGGCTGCCCGAGTGCTTCGGCGAGGGCGACGAGATCAAGCTCGGCGCCTACGCCGTCACCGAGGCCGGCGCCGGCTCGGACGTCAAGTCACTTCGCACCACCGCCAAGCGCAACGGCGACGAGTGGGTCCTCAACGGCACCAAGGTGTTCATCTCCAACGGCGGCATCGCCGACGTGAACGTGGTCGTCGCGACCGTCGACCCCGAGCTCGGCCACCGCGGCCAAGCCTCCTTCATCGTCCCCAAGGACACCCCCGGGCTGTCCCAGGGCAAGAAGGAGGACAAGATCGGCATCCGCGCCTCGCAGACCGCCGAGCTCGTGCTCGAGGATTGCCGGATCCCGGTCGAGAACCTGCTCGGCGGCGAGGAGAAGCTGGAGCGCAAGCTCGAGCGCGCCCGCTCCGGACAGTCGGGCGGCGCCTCCAACGCGCTGGCCACCTTCGAGATCACCCGTCCGATGGTCGGCGCCTCGGCGCTGGGCATCGCGCAGGCCGCCTACGAGTGGACGCTGGAGTACCTCGAGGACAAGTCCGACGAGCACGGCCCGCTGCTCGAGCAGCAGCACGTCCAGCAGACGCTGGCCGACGTGGCCACCGAGATCGAGGCCTCACGCCTGCTGGTGTGGCGTGCCGCCTGGATGGGCCGCAACGGCGAGGCCATGACCGGCGGCCAGGGCTCGATGTCCAAGCTCAAGGCCGGCGACGTGACCATGTGGGCCACCACCACCCTGATGGACCTGGTGGGCCCCTACGCCCAGACCACCGACTGCCCGCTGGAGAAGTTCTTCCGCGACGCGAAGATCTACCAGCTGTTCGAGGGCACCGCCCAGGTGCAGCGACTGGTCATCTCGCGGATGCAGCGCAAGGAGTACCGCGATCGCGTGGCCTCCGACGAGGAGCACGTCCTGGAGCAGGCGCCCGGGACCGCCGAGGGGTCGTCGGTCGGCGACGCCGAGGGCGACAAGGAGCCCGCGGCGGCTTAGATACCGCGAAGCACCGGCGCCGACGCCTGACCGCGTCGGCGCCGCTTTAGGTCGCGAGCTGGACGTTTGTTCACAATCGGGGGGTGGGCTTCTCGTTCGACCCCGCCGTCATCGCCGGGATCCTGCTGGTGGAGGTTCTCTACGTGCGCGCGGTGCGCAAGCTGCGCCGGCGCGGGTGGAGGGTCGGAACCGGGCAGCAGGTCGCCTGGCACGCCGGGGTGGGCCTCACCGCGATCGGGTTGCTCTCACCGATCGATGGCCTGGGCGAGGAGTTGCTGTTCGCCCACATGGCCCAGCATCTGCTGATCGCCGACCTGGCCGCGCCGCTGCTCCTCGTGGGCCTGCGAACGCCCGTCCTGGTGCACTTCCTGCCCCGGCCGGCGCTGGTGGCCGCGGCGCGCAACAAGCGCCTGCGGGCCGCGTTCCGCTTCGTCCGCAAACCGATCCCCGCCATCTCGCTGTGGGTGATCACGCTGTACGGCTGGCATTTCCGGTTCGCGTTCGAGGGGGCGCTGAACAACGACCTGATCCACGCCCTGCAGCACGAGTCGTTCGTCGTGGCCAGCATCCTGGTCTGGTGGCCGGTGCTGGAGCCCAAGCGCGGGCGGCTGCACGGAGAGCTGTGGAAGATCGGCCACCTGCTCGGCGCGCGGCTGGCGGGGATGATGCTCGGGATGGCGTTCCTGATCCTCCGGGCGCCCGCGTACGAAGGGTTCTACGGTGACAGCGCCCGCGCCCACGGACTCACTCCGCTCGAGGACCAGCAGCTGGCAGGTGGGCTGATGGTCAGCCTCGACGTCGTGATCATGCTCTTCGCCCTCGGCTTCTTCTTCTGGCGCTCGGCGGCCGACCACGACCGGGCCGAGCGCACCGCGGCCGCCCCCTCGTGAAGAGCGTCGCGCTGGTGGCCGTCCTGCTCCTGGCGGGCTGCGGCGGCGACGACCCCGAGCCCAAACTGCCGGCGCCTTCGCAGCGCTCGGACGAGGAGCAGGCGATCCGTGGCTGGAGCGCGGCGATCAACCGCGGCGACTACGACGAGGCAGCCGGCTTCTTCGCCCGCGGCGCGGTGGTCGAGCAGGTGCGCGAGTTTCGGCTGCGCGACCGCAAGGCGGCCGAGCAGTTCAACCGCAGCCTGCCCTGCCGGGCCGACGTGACGGACGTCGACCGTCAGGGAAGCTCGGTGGTGGCCGCCTTCCGGCTGAAGCCGGGCACCGGCCCTGCCGCCGCCTGTGACGGAGATGCCCGCGTGCGGTTTCGGTTTCGCGATGGGCGGTTCAGCGAGTGGCGGCAGTTGGCTCAGCCGTCTGAGGACGAGGGTCGCGGGGTCGTCTAAGGCCTTTGACGGCCGCACCCCCGGCCCCTTTGCACAGCCGCACCCCCCGGCCCCCTTTACAGCCGCTCCCCCGGCCCCCAGGCCGCGGGTCCTGTCAGCGGAATGTTCCTTGCACTCGTGCCCTTCGGGCACGGGCAAGTTGCTTCCGCTGCCACCCGCGGGTGGAGCGGCGCGGCGCACATGTGTTGACGAACTCGTCAGGCGGCTGCGGACTTTTTCTGCACGTGTGCGCGGTTCACGCCGCCGGATCATGCGGTGGCCTCGCTTTGCGGCCTTCGCCCCGGGGGTGCGGATAGGGCCTTTTCTTGCACCTGTGCGCGCTTCGCGTCGCCCCCGGGGCTGGGGTGGCGGTGGGTGCTCATCTAGTCTGCGGAGGGCAGGGCCAGGCGAACCTTCAGGAGGAACTGAGATGGCCGGACTCGGCGGCCGGATGTCAACGGTGATCAAGGCGAAGATCTCGAGGCTGCTCGACAAGTCCGAGGACCCCGGCGAGACGCTCGACTACGGCTATCAGAAGCAGCTCGAGCTGCTTCAGAACGTGAAGAAGGGGATCGCCGACGTGGTGACCTCCAAGAAGCGCCTGCAGATGCAGTCGCAGAAGCTCGAGCAGCAGGTGGTCAAGCTCGACACCCAGGCGCGCCAGGCGCTGTCACAGAACCGCGAGGACCTCGCCCGGGCGGCGCTCGAGCGCAAGACCCTCGCCCAGACCGAGCTTCAGTCCCTCGACGGCCAGATCGCCGAGCTCGAGCAGCAGCAGGAGAAGCTCACCGAGAACGAGCGCAAGCTGCGCCAGAAGATCGAGGCCTTCAGGACCAAGAAGGAGGTCATCAAGGCGCAGTACTCCGCGGCCGAGGCCCAGGTGAAGATCGGCGAGGCCGCCAGCGGGGTGGGCGAGGAGATGGCCGACCTCGGGTTGGCCATGCAGCGCGCAGAGGACAAGACCGAGCAGATGCGCGCCCGCGCCGGCGCGGTCGAGGAGCTCGAGGCGGCGGGCACCTTCGACGACATCACCCAGCTCGGCTCCGGCCAGGACGACATCGACCGAGAGCTCGCCCAGCTCGGCGCCGGTGCCCAGGTGGACGACGAGCTGGCCAAGATGAAGGCCGAGGTCGGCCCGGGCGAGGGAGCCGACAAGAAGGCGCTGGAGGAGGGCCAGTGATCGTCCGCATCTCCGGTGAGGGGCAGTACGAGCTGCCCGACTCCGACGCCGGGCGCCTCAACGAGCTGGACAACCGCGCCGTCAGCGCCGCCGAGCAGGGTGACGAGACCGGCTTTCGCGAGCTGTGGGCGCAGATGCTCGAGATCGTTACGAACGACGGCGCCGCGGTGGACGGCGACGAGCTGACGGAGTCCGACGTGATCCTGCCGCCGAGGGACATCAGCTTCGCCGAGGCCCAGGGCGAGTTCACCGGCGAGGGCCTCATCCCCGATTGAGCGAGGTCCGCCGGGCCGGGCCCGGCGACGTCGAGCCGCTGGCCCGCGCGCTGGCGCTGGCCTTCGAGGACGACCCGGTCATGCGCTGGCTGTTCCCCGCCGCGGGGACCAGGGTGCAGCGCAACGAGGGGTTCTTCCGCCTGCGCTTGCGCTCCCTGCTCGAGCAGGAGGAGGTGTGGACCACCGGCGACCACTCCGGCGGCGCGCTGTGGACGCTGCCCGACCGCTGGCGCACCACGCCGCACGAGTTCTTCACCTGGTTGCCGACGATGTCCCGCGCGCTCGGTCGGCGGCTTCCGCTCGCGCTCTACGGCCTCTCGAAGGTCGAGGGCCTACATCCGCGCGAGCCCCACATGTACCTGGCCGTGCTCGGTACCCACCCCGACAGGCGCGGCGAGGGCGTAGGCAGGCGCGCTGATGGCGCCGGTGCTCGAGGAGTGCGATCGCGACGGGATCCCCGCCTACCTGGAGTCCTCCAGGGAGAGCAACCTCGCCTACTACGCGCGCTTCGGCTTCCGCGTGACCGGCCGGCTGGACCTGCCCCGTGGGCCGCGCGTGTGGCCCATGTGGCGCGACCCGCTCTAGGGGTCCGGAGTCCGGCTGCTGATCTTGAAGCCCAGGTTGCCCTGGTCGTCCTTCTGGGTGACCTCGATGACCGTCGGCCGGCTGGCGCCCACGACCTTGCAGGTGAAGTTGTTCCCGCGCCGGATCTTGATCTCGGGCGGGCACTCGGCCTGGCCCTCGATTCGGACCAGCTTGAGCAGGCGCTGCTCGATCTGCGTCTCCACCTGGTCGGTCGAGGCCTTCTGCCCCGACCCCTGGGTGGGGTCGCCGTCCTGGGTGGGCTCGGACGGGCGGTCGGTGAGGATGGTGCCGCCCTTCCACGAGTTGCCCGACTTGGTCATGTCGATCTCGTACCGGTTGCCGGTGGCGCTCGACTTGGCCTCGACCTCGGCCGAGTCGCCCTGCACCTCGACCTTGGTGAAGGAGATCGCGCCGGCCTGCTCCGGGTCGTCCTCGTCGGCCTGCTGCTGCACGACGTAGCCGCGGGCGGCGGTCTCGACCGCAGCGCGGTCGGAGGTGCCGCCCTGCTGTGGCGACGAGTCGTCTCCGCCACAGCCGGCGAGAGCCAGCCCGGCGAGCAGCGCGATGAATGCGACGAAGCGGTGCACGGCGCGCGGCAGCCTAGCGACCGGTGAACAGCCGTACGAGCTCGCCCGCGCGCGAGCGCAGGTCATCGAGGGAGCCGTCGAGGGCCATGTGCTGGAGGATCAGGCCGTCCAGCGAGACGCACAGCAGCCGCGCGCGTCCGGCCGGGTCCGGCCCACCGGCCCGCTCCAGGGCCAGCTGGTACAGCTCGGCGTACGCGCGGTCCCAGCGCTCGGCCGCGCCCCGCAGGTCCTTGCGGCGGGCGCTCTCCAGGTAGAGCTGGTACTGGGCGAGCAGCACCATGCGGTCGATCGTCACCGCGCTCATCACGATCTCGATGAGCAACTCGGGGACATCGGCGGCCGCGGCGTCTTCGAGCGCCAAGCGCTGCTCGGCCAGCCGCGCGGCTTCCTGCTCGGCCACGTGCTCGAGCGCCTGGCTGACCATGTCGTCCTTGGAGCGGAAGTAGTAGGTGGTCGAGCCCAGCGGCACGCCGGCCTCGGCCGCCACCGTCCGGTGGTCGACCGCGGCCAGGCCGCCGCGGCCTATGACCCGCAGCGTCGCCTCGAGGATCTCGCGGCGCCGCGCGGCGCCGCGAGGCTCAGTGGGCGCCTGAGGCGTTGAGCCCGATGACACCGACCATCACGGCCAGGATGCTAAGGACCTTGACGGCGCCCATCGGCTCGTCGAAGGCGGCCACGCCGATCACCGCGACGGCGGCGGTGCCGGCGCCCGCCCACACGGCGTACACGAGGCCGACGTCCAGCTCGCGGAGCACGAGGGCCAGGGCGGCGAAGGAGACCAGGTAGCCGGCCACCGCCGCCGCGAGCACCCAGGGACGGGAAAAGCCGTCCGCGAGGTTCAGGCCCACGGTCGCGGCGACTTCCGCGGCAATGGCGAGGGTGAGCAGCAGTCCGGCGGGCACGAGAGTCCTCCTGAGCAGTAGTACATTTGTACATGTACAACTGTACAGGATTCAGTGCGCCCGCGCTTAGAGGGGTACGTCCCAGAGCGGGAACCAGCGCGTGGTCTCGGGCTCGAGCGGCAGCTCGGGCCCGATCTGCGCGCGGAGCTGCAGCTCGCGCTCGGTGTCGCGCGCCTTCTCCCCGCTCGGCACGAAGGGGTAGAACGACCCGCGCTTGAAGTTGTAGATCAGGTACAGCGGCCGGCCGTCGTCCTCGAAGGCGAACACGCAGGCCAGCAGGCGGTCGCCGTAGCCGCCCGCCTGCAGCTCGCTCGAGATGGTGTTCAGCGACACCACCAGGTCCTCGAAGTCGGGGTCCTCCAGCACCAGCCAGCGGTAGCCGAACTCGTCGTCCTGGGAACGCAGGGTCGTACCGGTCTCCTGGGCCGTGCCCCGCAGCAGCTCCTCGGCCTCGGAGAGGATCGAGGAGAAGTCCGCGGTGTCCAGCGCCTGGAAGACGATCCCGGCCGCCCCTCGGTGGCGGATCCCGAGCGCGGTCTCCAGGTGCACGTGCGCGGTGGTCATCGCGAACAGGCGGTCCGGCGCGGGCGCCGACAGCTTGCCCTTGCCTCCGAAGATCGAGTCGAGGAAGCCCAAGCCGGCTCTAGGCCGCCGCGGCGGGCCGCTGGAGCTGGGCCTCGAGCTGCGCCAGGCGCTCGAGGCGCTTCTCCATCGGGGGGTGCGTGTCGAACAGCGACTTCAGACTGCCCTTCACGCTGGCCGGGACGATGAAGAAGGCGTTCATCCGCTCCGCCTCGCGCAGGTCGTTGGTCGGGACCTGTTGCATCGCGCCGGAGATCTTCATCAGCGCCGCCGACAGGGCGCTGGGGCGGCCGGTGACCAGGGCGGCGCCGCGGTCTGCAGAGAACTCGCGGTAGCGCGACAGGGTGAGCATCAGGAAGTAGGAGATGACGTAGACCACGGCCGAGACCAGCAGGACGACGAGGAAGCTGGGGTTCTCGTCGTCGTCGGAGCTGGCGCCGCCGAAGAAGAACCCGAACTGCATGATCATCGCCGCGATGCTGGCGAAGAAGGAGGCGATGGTCATGATCAGGACGTCGCGGTTCTTCACGTGCGAGAGCTCGTGCGCCATCACGCCCTCGAGCTCACGCGGCTCCAGCACGCGCATGATGCCGGTCGTGGCGCACACCGTGGCGTTCTTGGGCGAGCGGCCCATGGCGAAGGCGTTCGGCACGTCGGTGTCGGCCACGGCGATGCGCGGCTTGGGCAGGTCGGCCTGGATGCAGAGGCGCTCGATCATCGCGTGCAGGCCCGGGGCCTCCTCGGGGGAGACCTCCTTGGCGCCCATGGCCGCCAGGGCGAGCTTGTCGGAGAACAGCAGCTGCGACAGCGACAGCGCGCCGACGATCACCAGCATCACCGCCGTGCCCGTGCCGGCGGCCAGGAGGCCGACCACCAGCCCGACGTAGAGCAGACCCAGCAGGAACAGCGTCAGCCCCATTCGGAGCTGTAGTCCGGTGTCGCGGGGGAAGACGGCGCGCTGGGTGGGCACTCTCTTGAGTTTAGGGAGCGCTTGCAGGCTGCCTTGCAGGCCCGGGAGCAGAGCTTTTCCTGTGGCACCCTCATCAGCCGCATGCGTCGCAAGCTCTTCTGGATCGCCGCTGCCAGCACTCTGGTGGCCTCGCTCGCCATGCCCTTCACCGGGCTCACCGCGCCGCTGCAGAAACGCATCGACAAGAAGCGCGCGCAGGTGGGCAAGGTCAAGCGGCGGGAGGGCGTGCTCACCTCGACTATCGCCGGCTACAACACCCGCATCTCCGGCCTGCAGGGGGAGATCCGCGGCACCACCCAGCGGCTCACCTCCGTCCAGGGCGACCTCACGCACCAGCAGGCCGAGCTCGCCCGCGTGCGCGACCGCCTCGAGGTGGCCCGCGACCGCCTGGAGCGGGTGCGCAGCGAGCTGGAGACCGCCCGCCAGGTGCTCTCCCAGCGCCTGATCGAGATCTACAAGTCCGACGAGCCCGACTCGCTCACCGTGGTGCTGGAGGCCGACGGCTTCGAGGACCTGCTCGAGCGCACCGAGTACCTGGACCGGCTCTCCGACCAGGACGCGCACGTGACCGACCGGGTGCGGAAGCTGAGGGTCAAGGTCAAGCGCCAGACCGATCAGCTGGCGGTGCTCGAGGACAAGGAGGAGGCCACCACCCTGGCCATCACCCAGCGCCGCGACAGCCTCGCGAGCTCACGCAACCGGCTCGTGGCCGCGCGCGGCGAGCTGGCCGGGGCGCGGTCCCAGCGCCAGGGCGCCCTCAGCAAGGTGCGCGCCTCGCGGGTGAGCCTCGAGAAGGACCTGGACAGCCTCGAGGCCGAGTCGGCTCGGGTGCAGGCCCGTCTCGCCGGGTCGTCGGGCGCCGGGCCGATCCGCAAGGGCAACGGCCGCTTCGTGATGCCGGTCAACGGGACGTTCAGCTCGCCCTTCGGGCAGCGCTGGGGCCGGCTGCACGCCGGCCAGGACATCGCCGCCGCGACCGGCACGCCCATCCGCGCGGCGGACTCGGGTCGCGTGGCCATCGCCGGGATGACCGGCGGCTACGGCAACTACACCTGCATCCAGCACGGCGGGAACATCTCCACCTGCTACGGGCACCAGTCCCGCATCGGGGTCTCGGTCGGCCAGTCGGTCAGTCAGGGCCAGGTGATCGGCGCCGTGGGCAACACCGGACACTCCACCGGTCCCCACCTGCACTTCGAGGTTCGCGTCGGCGGCTCGCCCGTGAACCCCATGGGTTACTTGTAGAGCTCTTGCGGGCATCCTGCCCGCGCCTTGATAGGAGCGGCGCCGTCCCGGCGCCGTAACCGGGCCGGCTTCGCCGGCCCTCCCTACTCTCCGGGCCGTGTACCCCGAGCTGGATCTCGGCCCCGTCTCGCTGCAGACCTTCGGCCTCTGCTTCGCCCTGGGCTTCGTGGCGGCCGGTGGGGTGCTCAGCCGCCGTCTGCGCGAGCTGGACCTGCCGCCGGACTGGTCCTACGAGATCGTCTTCTCGGCGCTCATCGGCGGTCTGGTCGGTGCCCGCATCGACTACTTGATCCAGAACTGGGACAAGGTCTCCGACGACCTGCTCGGCGCCGTGTTCTCGGGCTCGGGCCTGGTGTGGTTCGGCGGCGTGGTGGGCGGCGCGATCGGGGTGGTCCTGTGGGCGTGGCGGCGCGGGTGGCTGAACGCCCGGATGCTCGACACCATGTCGATCCCGTTGGCGCTGGGCTACGCCATCGGGCGCGTGGGCTGCCAGCTGTCGGGGGACGGCGACTACGGCATCGCCTCCGACCTGCCCTGGGCGATGGCCTACCCCGAAGGGACGGTGCCCACCACCCAGGAGGTCCACCCGACGCCGGTCTACGAGACGCTGGCGGTCGGGCTGCTCACGCTGGCCCTGTGGCGGCTGCGCGACCGCTTCGCGCCCGGCGTGCTGTTCGGGATCTACCTCGTCTTCACCGGCCTCGAGCGCTTCCTGGTGGAGTTCATCCGCCGCAACGACGACCTGGTGGCCGGGCTGACCCTGCCCCAGGTCATCGGCCTGGGAATGATGGCCGGGGGCACGGCGCTGATTCTCAGCCGGCGCGGGCGGCCCGCCGAGCCGGCGCGCGCGGCGGCCTGAGCGCGGGAAGTCCCGCGCCCGCCACCGCGGCCAGGCACAGCGCCAGCGCGACGCTGGCCCCGGTGGCCAGGCCCAGCGCGAATGAGAGGAGCACGCCGGTGACCCCGGCCGCCACCGCGACCACCGCCCCGGCGAACGCCGCCCGGCCCGGCGTGCGGGTGTGGCGGCGGACGGCCACGGCCGGCGCGACCAGCACCGCCAGCGACAGCAGGTTGCCCAGGCCTCGCACCGTGACGGCCAGGCTCAGCGACACCAGCACCAGCAGCGCGGCGATCACGACGCCGGCCCGGACGCCCGTGGCCGTCGCACCCTGAGGGTCGAACGCGACCGCCGTGAGCGGGCGGTGCAGGGCGACCAGCGCCGCGGCCACCAGCGCCAGCGCGAGCGCGGCCGTGAGCAGGTCGGAGTCGGCCACGCTCAGCAGGTCGCCGAACAGCAACTCCTCCAGGCGCTGCGGGCTCTTCGGGGCGAGCGCCAGCAGCGCTCCGAGCCCCAGCAGCCCCGACACCGCGACCGCGGTGGCCGCCTCCACGCCCACCCGCTCGTCGCGCGCCACGGCGGCCACCAGCAGCGCGGCCAGCACTACGCCGGCGCCTGCGCCGGCGGCCAGCGGGACCCCGATCAGAGCGGCCACCACCACCCCGGGCAGGAGACCGTGTGCCAGCGACTCGGCGGCGTAGGACAGCCGAAATGAGGTGACCCAGAACGACAGCCCGCCGCCCAGTGCGCCGAGCAGCGCGACCTCCGCCAGCGCACGGCGGCCAAGGCCGGAGCCGAAGGGGTCGAGGAGAGCGGCGGCGGTCGTCATCTAGTGCGCGTGGTGTTGGACGGTGATGGCCCGGCCGCCCTCGTCGAGGACCACGATCTCCTCGCCGTAGGTGGCCTCGAGCACATTGCGGCTGAGCGTCTCCGCGGGGGCGCCGAACGCCACCTGGCGGCGGTTGAGGCACAGGACCCGGTCGAAGCGGCGCGCGCTCTCGACGTCGTGGGTGGAGACCAGCACCGTCCGGCCCTCGGCCCGCAGCTCGGCGAACAGGCCCTCGATCCGCTCGGCGCTGACGGGGTCCACCGCGCTCAGGGGCTCGTCGAACAGGAGCACGGCGGCGTCCTGAACGAGCGCGCGGGCCAGCAGCACCCGCTGGCGCTGCCCGCCCGACAACGAGCCGAAGCGGTCGCCGGCGCTCGCCTCGAGCCCCACCCGCGCCAGCGCGGCGGTCGCGGCCGTGCGCTCCGCCCGGCCGGGCGGAAGCCACCACCGTCCCTGGCCCAGGGTGCCCATCAGCGCCACGTCCAGGGCGCTGACGGGGAAGTCGAGCCGGGGGCGGTCGGCCTGGGGGAGCTGAGCGGGCCGCCCGTCGACCTCGGCGCTGCCGGTTATCGGGGCCAGGTCGCCGGCCAGGACGCGGAACAGCGTGGTCTTGCCGCCGCCGTTGGGGCCGAGCACGCACAGCGAGGTGCCCGGGTCGAGCGAGAAGGTGACCTCCTCCAGGGCAAGCGGGCCGCTGCCGTAGCCCGCGGCCAGCGCTTCGGCCTGGACGGCGGGCGCGGTCACCGGACCGCCGCCGTGACCGCGAACAGCGCGGCGCCGACCACGGCCACCGCGGGGCCCGGCGGCACGTCGAGCCAGAGGGCGAGGTAGAGGCCGGCCACCCCTTGGGCCAGCGCGAGCGCCACCGCCAGCGCGAGCAGGCTCCGCAGGCGGCCGGTGAGCAGTCGCGCCACCGCTGCCGGCACCACCAGCAGCGAGGTCACCAGCAGCGCGCCGACCGCGGGCAGCGCCGCCACCACCGTGGCGGCCACCAGGCCGAGCAGGAGCAGGTCGGCGCGCCGGACGGGCACGCCCGCGCCGGCAGCGGCGTCGCGGTCGAATCCCGCCGCGGCCCACGAGGGGCCGAGCAGGAACGTGCCGAGCAGCGCGAGCGCCGCCACCGCGGCGGAGGCCGCGAGGTCCGCTCCCTGGACGCCGAGGAGGCTGCCGAACAGCAGCGAGTCCACGCCGGCGCCGGACGAGAAGACGTCGCCCGCCAGCACCACCCCCGCGGCCAAGGCGGCGACGAGCACGAGTGCGACGGTGGTGTCGCCGCCCTCCCCCGAGCGCTCGCGGCGCCCGCCCACGGCGCCCGCATAGCCGCCGGCAACCGCCAGCGCGGCGAGCCGGGGGCTGAAGCCCGCCGCCTGGGCCACCACCAGGCCGGGAAAGGTCGCGGTGCCCGTCGCGTGGGTGAAGAAGGCCAGGCGGCGCAGGACGATCCAGCCGCTGAGCAGGCCGCCGGCGACCGCGAGCAGGAGCAGCTCGACCAGCGCGGTTCGCGCGAAGGCCAGGTCGATCAGGTCGGTTGGGGAGGGGGGCGCGGCTGCCAAGGGAGGAGACGAGCGTAAATGAGAATCGTTCTCGACAACGGCGGCCGCCACCGTCACTGAGCGCGAGCGCGCCAGGCCGCTACCGCTCGACTCGGAGGCCGAGCCCCGCTACGGTGCCGGACAGGTACTGGCGCCGACAGCGTTGCTGGCTAAAGCGGCGCCGCGAGACGGCCGACTACACCCGGGGGTTCACGGGTTGAAGGCTTCCAAGGCATATATCGCAGGACTCGGGACGACCGGGATCCTCCTGGCGTCATCGGCCCTGCTCATGGTCGTGGTCGGCGCAGTGGTGGCCTTCAACGGCGTGTCGGTGAGCCAGGGGCTACGCGAGCTCGAGGGCCTGGTGGTCGACCGTGACGAGCCCGTCGGGCTCAGCGGCCCGGCGCTGGCGGCGGCCGAAGCAGCGCCGGCCTCCCGCGGGGTCTCCTCCCGCCCGCCGGCCTCGGTGAGCGCGGGGGCGACCGCAGTCGGCGCCGGCGCGGCCGGCGCCGGAGCCGGCGGTGCCGGCGGCAGCGGCGCGGGGCCGGGCGGCTCGTCAGGGCCCGGAGGCGGCTCCGGCGGACCGGTCGCGGGCACGCCGCAGCAGGGCGGCGCAGGCGGCGGCGGGGCCCAGACCCCGAGCGGAGGCGGGTCGACGGCGGGCAACGCTCCGGCCCTTCCGGGCGGAGGCGGCGGCGGCCAGAGCCTGGGTCAGACGACCCAAGGCGTGACCGACGGCGTCGGCAACGTGGTCGACAGCGTGGACCCGCGGCTCGGTGACACCGTGCGCGGGCTGGGCGAGACCACGGGGAACCTGGTCGACGGCCTGACCGGCGGGCGCTAGGCCCTCAGCTGCTCGAGCACGAAGCGCCGCGACAGGTCTTGCATCTCCAAGTCGTGCTGGAGCGAGCGGTGGTGCCCGCCCGGGACGATCACCAGCCGCTTGGGCTCGTGCGCGGCCGCGTGCAGCTCCTCGCTGACCGTGTAGGGGATCCGCTCGTCTCCACGCGCGTGTAGGAGAAGCAGGCCTGTCCTGGGCCCCAGCTTCGTGACCGCGTCGAAGACGTCCTGCTCGGCCACCCAACGGGCGGCCTGCTCACGGTCGATCCGCATCTCATACTCCTCGTCGGGCTCGCGCAGCAGCCGCAGCAGCCGTTCCTCGTAGGCGGGGCACACCGCCACCACGGCCGCGATCGAGGGGTCGAGCGCGGCGGCGTGAATGGCCTGCCAGCCGCCCATGCTCGACCCGCGGATGGCCACCTCGGGCGCGTGCCCGCGCATGAGGTCGCACATGGACAGGAGGTCGCCGAACGCGGTTGGCCCGAACTCCCCCGTGGACCGGCCGTGGCCGCGGGCGTCGTATGCCAGCGCGGCCAGTCCGGCGGCCCTCAGGTTGCGGGCGAAGTCGAAGTGGCTCTCCTTGGCCGAGTCGGCGCCGTGGACGATCACGACCCCGGCGGGCGGGTCGCCGTCGGGCCGGAACAGGGCGTACGAGAGCCCGTCGCGGGTGCCTAGCTCGGGCGGGGCCGGAGGGGCGTGCTTCATAATCGCGCCGCGAACCATGGCAGCCATCGCGACAACCGGCCTGGAGCAGGTACTGCCCCTGGGCTCACGCCTCAACGAGCGCGGCGCGCTCGAGGTCGGCGGCTGCGACCTCACCGAGGTGGCCCGCGAGCACGGGACGCCCGCCTACGTCTACTCCGAGGACGACATCCGGGCCCGCGCCCGCTCCTACCGCGAGGCGTTCGCGGCGCGCACCGACCGGTTCGAGATCGTCTACGCGAGCAAGGCCGCCCCCGTCACCGCGATCTACCGGCTGCTGGCCGAGGAGGGGTTGTCGTGCGACGTGGCCTCCGGCGGGGAGCTGCACCTGGCCCTGGCGGGCGGCTTCGATCCCGAGCGCCTCTACATGCACGGCAACAACAAGACCGAGCCCGAGCTGGCCTACGCGGTCGAGCGCGGCGTCGGGACCATCGTCGCCGACTCCTTCGACGAGATCGAGCGCCTGCGCCGACTCGCGCCCGGCCAGAGGGTGATGCTGCGGGTCACGCCTGGGATCAAGCCCGAGACCCACGAGAAGATCGCGACCGGGCAGGAGGACTCGAAGTTCGGGTTCGGCCTCGACGACGTGCCGCGGGCGATCGAGGAGTGCCACGCCGCGGGCCTCACGCTGCGCGGGCTGCACGCGCACATCGGCTCGCAGATCTACGAGCTGTCGGTGCTCGAGCGGCTCGCCGAGGTGTTGGGCGGGATGGGCGACTACCCGCTGCTCAACCTGGGCGGGGGCCTCGGCATCGCCTACACCGCCGGGGACAGGCCGCCCTCGGTGGACGCATACGCCGAGGCCCTGCTCTCCCGGGTGCCCGAGGGGGTCACGGTCCTGTGCGAGCCGGGCCGCTCCCTGGTGGGCAACGCGGGGGTGACGATCTACACCGTCGGGACCGTGAAGCGGATCCCCGGCGTGCGCACCTACGTGGCGGTGGACGGCGGGATGAGCGACAACCTGCGGCCGATGCTCTACGCCGCCCGCTACGAGGCCCAGATCGCCGACCGCTTCGGAAACTCCGACCTGTGCACCGTGGCGGGCATGCACTGCGAGTCGGGCGACATCCTCATCCGCGACGCCAAGCTGGAGGACCCGCGGCCCGGCGACGTGCTCGTGATTCCGGCAACCGGCGCCTACGGCCACGCCATGGCCAACAACTACAACGCGATCCCGCGGCCGCCGGTGCTCCTGTGCCGCGACGGACACGTTCGCGTGGCGCTCCGCCGCGAGACCTACGAAGATCTGACGCTGCGTGACCGCTGAGCCCTTCCGCGTCGGCCTACTGGGCCACGGCACGGTCGGCGCCGCCTTCCACGAGCTCCTCGAGCAGCGCGCCGAGGCGATCGAGGCCGAGGTGGGGCGCCGGCCTGAGATCTCCGGCGTCCTGACCCGCAGCCGGGGCGACTTCGAAGACATCCTGTCGCGCAGCGACCTGGTCGTCGAGCTGATGGGTGGCAACGAGCCGGCGCGCGAGCACGCGCTGCGCGCGATGAACGAGGGCCGCCACGTGGTTACGGCCAACAAGCAGCTGCTGTCCCAGTTCGGCGAGGAGCTGTACGACGCCGCCCGCTCGAACGGGGTCCAGCTGCGGTTCGAAGCGGCGGTGGCGGGCGTGGTGCCCGCTATCCGGGTGATGGCCGAGACGCTGGCCGCCGCGCACATCGAGCGTGTGCACGGGATCGTGAACGGCACGACCAACTTCATCCTCAGCGAGATGGCCCGCACCGGCGCCTCCTACGAGGACTGCCTCCGCGAGGCCCAGGAGCTGGGCTACGCCGAGGCCGATCCCACCGAGGACGTGAGCGGCAAGGACGCGGCGGCCAAGATGGCGATCCTGGCCCGGCTGGCCTTCGGCGCGGCCGTGCACCTCGACCAGGTGCCCTACGAGGGGATCGAGCACCTGACCGCCGAGGACATCGCCTACGCGAAGGAGCTCGGCCTGTCGCTGAAGCTGGTGGGCACCGCCGAGCGGATCGGCGAGGGGATCGCCGTCGACGTGCACCCCGTGTTCCTGTACGGCGACCACCCGCTGGCCTCGGTAAACGGGGCGTTCAACGCGGTCACGATCGAGTCGCCGGCGATCACCGAGATCACGCTCAGCGGACCCGGGGCCGGGGGCTCGCAGACGGCCTCGGCCGTGCTGGGCGACGTCGTCTCGGCCATGATCCCGCCGCCCTCGACGATCCCGCCGGCGGTGGACCTGCCGCTGCTGGGGGAGACGAGATCCTCGTTCTACATGCACCTCGAGGTGGCCGACCGGCCCGGCGTGCTGGCCCAGGTCGCGGAGATCCTCGGGCTGCAGGGGGTGTCGGTGCGCTCGGTGGTTCAGCGCGGCATCGGCGACGACGCTCGGCTGGTGATGGTCATGCACCCGGTGCCCGAGTCCCAGTTCCGGGCCGCGGTGGACATGATCAACCGGCTCGACTTCGTGCGTTCGGCGCCGCGGGTGATCCGCGTGCTCGAAGAGTCGTTCGAGCCGTGAGGCCGGCGTGAGCCTCTGGCGCTACGCCGACCGGCTGCCCGTCGAGCCGCTGGTGACGCTCGGCGAGGGCGACACGCCGCTGGTGCCCGCGCCGCACCTCTCGTCGCTCACCGGCTGCGAGGTGTGGCTGAAGGTGGAGGGCGCGAACCCCACCGGCTCGTTCAAGGACCGCGGGATGACCGTGGCGGTGTCGGCCGCCGTTCAGGAGGGCGCCGAGGTGGTGGTGTGCGCGTCAACCGGGAACACGGCCGCGTCGGCCGCCGCCTACGCCGCCCGGGCGGGGCTGCGCGGCGCGGTGATCGTGCCCGAGGGCAAGATCGCCACCGGCAAGCTCGCCCAGGCGCTGATGCACGGGGCGCGGGTGGTCGCGCTGAGGGGGAACTTCGACGAGGCGCTCGCGGTGGTGCGGGAGCTGGCCGCGAAGCACCCAGTGTCGCTGGTCAACTCGGTCAACGAGTACCGGATCGAGGGGCAGAAGACGGCGGCCTTCGAGGTCGTCGACGTGCTCGGCGAGGCACCCGACGTGCTCTGCATCCCGGTCGGGAACGCGGGCAACGTGACCGCCTGGTCGCGCGGCTTCAACGAGCTGGGCGGGCTGCCCCAGCTGCACGGCTACCAGGCCGAGGGGGCGGCGCCGCTGGTGCACGGTGCGCCGGTGGCCCAGCCCGAGACCGTGGCGTCGGCTATCCGGATCGGCAACCCCGCCCGGTGGGAGGACGCGATGGGAGCGTTCACCGCCTCGCGGGGAGCGGTGCGGGCGGTGTCGGACGCCGAGATCCTCGCGGCGTACACGCTGCTCGGCGCACGGGAGGGCGTGTTCTGCGAGCCCGCCTCGGCCGCCTCGGTGGCGGGCCTGCTCAAGCACGGCGCCGAGGGCCGGGTGGTGTGCGTGCTCACCGGCCACGGCCTCAAGGACCCGCAGACCGCGATGAACACCGCATCGTCGGTGGTTCCCTGCGAGCCCTCGTTGGAGGCGGTCGAGCAGGCGGTGCTCGGGTGAGGCGGCGGAGGGTCGTGAGCGTCCCGGCGTCCACCGCCAACCTGGGGCCCGGCTACGACGTGCTGGCCGCCGCGCTCGACCTCTCCCTGCAGCTCGAGGTGGAGGAGACCGGCGAGTTCTTTGTCCACAGCGAGACCCCGGGCGTGCCCTGCGACCGGACCAACCTGTGCGTGCAGGCCTTCGAGGCGTTGCGGCCCGCCGACGGCCTGACCTTCCATATCCGTTCCGAGATCCCCGTGGGCGCCGGCCTGGGCTCGAGCGCGGCGGCCACCGTGGCCGGCCTGGCCGCCGCCGACCACATGTACGAGCTCGACGCTCCGGTGTTCGAGCTCGCCCGCGAGCTGGAGGGCCACCCGGACAACGCGGCCGCCGCGCTGCTCGGCGGGTTCGTGATCTGCGACGCCGAGGGCGTGACCCGGCTCGACCCGCCGCCCGGCCTGGAGGGCCTGCTGGCCATCCCGCCCCACGCCGTGCCCACCGTCGAGGCCCGGGCGGCGATGCCCGCCGAGGTGCCGATTGCCGACGCGGTCCACAACGTGGCGCACGCGTCCCTGCTCGTCCTGGGTCTCGCGCGCGACGACTTCTCCCTGATCGGCCGCGGCCTGGCCGACCGGATCCACCAGCCCCGCCGCGCCGCGCTCTATCCGCGGAGCATGGAGCTCCTGGAACGCGCCCCCGACTTCGGCGCTGTGGGCGCCAGCATCTCCGGCGCCGGCCCCAGCGTGCTGTTCTGGGCCCACTGGCAACAGACCGGAGCCCTGATGGAGTCCCTCAGGGCCGAGGCGCCCGACTGCGAGATCCGCCGGGTTCAGTTCAGCCCGGGCGGGGCGGACGTCAGCGAGCTCTAGCGGCTCGCGCTGAACAGCCGCACCCCCGGCCCCCAGGCCGCGGGTCCTGTCAGCGGAATGTTCCTTGCACTCGTGCCCTTCGGGCACGGGCAAGTTGCTTCCGCTGCCACCCGCGGGTGAAGGGGCGCGGCGCACATGTGTTGAAGACTCCTCAGCCGCCTGACGAGTTTTCTTGGGCGTGTGCGCGGTTCGCGGGCATGGACCCAGCGCGAAGGGCTTACGCTGCTCGCCTCATGACCACGAACACATTTGCCTTTCGCGCCGCCGTCGAGGCACGAGACATCGACGCTATGCGCGACGCGCTCCACCCGGACGTCGTGTTCCGCTCGCCCGCCGTCTACCGCCCCTACGAGGGCCGGGAGGCGACGATGGGTCTCTTGCGTCACGTCGTCGAGGTCTTGGCCGACCTCCACTACGTCGACGACCTGCCAGGCGAGGGCTCCCACGCCCTGTTCTTCCGCGCGACGGTCGGCGACCGCGAGGTGGAAGGGGTCGACTACTGCAAGGTGGACTCGGACGGGTTGGTCACCGAGCTGACGGTGATGATCCGGCCGGCCAGCGGGCTGGCCGCGCTCGCGCAGGAGATGGGGGCTCGGCTCCCGGCATGAGCGACGAGGTGAAGGCCGCCGGCGGCGTGCCCATCCAGGACGGGCTGGTGCTGCTCGTCCACCGCCCCAAGTACGACGACTGGACCCTGCCCAAGGGCAAGCTCGACGCGGGCGAGAGCTTCGAGGACGCGGCCGTGAGGGAGGTCGAGGAGGAGACCAGCCTGACCTGCCGCCTCGGGCCCGAGCTCAGCGAGACGCACTACCGCGACAACAAGGGCCGCCCGAAGGTCGTGCGCTACTGGGCGATGGAGGTCGAGTCAGAGGACCCGTTCGAGCCCAACGACGAGGTCGACGAGATTCTGTGGCTCGAGCCCGACGAGGCCGAGGCGAAGCTGACCTACGAGCGCGACCGGGTGCTGATCGACGAAGCCGTCAGCGCGGTGAGCGCCGGCTCCGGCTGATCCCGATCACCGCGCCGCACACGAGGCCCAGCACCAGCGCGGGCAGCACGCCCTGCAGAACGCCGCCCGGGCCGACCCCGGCCCACACGATCAGGGCGATGGCCGCCGCCACCAGCACGGCCAGTTCGCCCTTGGACATTCCGCCCCAGAACTCGCGCATGCGGCGAGGGTAGAGGGGCCCGGGCGTGCGGCGGCTCCGCCCCGCCTAGGGCCGGAAGCTCTTCAGGAACCGCACTCGCGCGCGCCGCGAGCCGGTCAGCCGGCGCTCGGCCAGCCCCAGCTCGCGTACTCGTCCGCGGCGCACCTTGAACAGCAGCGTTGCCCGGCGGCTGCGCTTGAGGTACCAGAGGTTCCGCCCGATCCGGATGCGCTGCAGCCGCCGGTGGCGGCGGCGCATGAGCCGCGCGGAGGAGCCGGCGCGCACGCCGCGGGCGGAGTAGACGCGGCTAGAGGTCAGGGCCAGCACCGCCCGGCCGCGCACGCGACGCCGGGTGCGCGCCGAGACGCGGCGGAGCAGGCCCCGCAGCGGGTAGCCCACCCGCGTCACGCCGCCGCCGACGATGCAGAAGCGGTCGATCGAGCGCCGGCTGCGGCGGAAGCTGGGGAACGCCCGCCGGTTGGTCCGCCGGAGCACCCCCAGCCGGGCGGCGCCCAGCCGGCGGCCGGACAGCCTGCCGTTGGGCAGCCCGCAGGTGCGCAGCCGGCGGCGCAGGGCCGCCGAGCTGCGGCGCGGATCGAGCAGCAGCAGCTCCGCGTTGCGGTCCTCGGGCCCGCCCACCGCCCCGGTGCTGACGTCCGGGTCGTTGTAGGAGAGGACGCGGTTGAGCGTTCCCAGCGCGCCGTGCGACAGCGACGTGCTGCCCGAGCCCGGCGCCCGCAGCGGCGAGGCGTGGTCGAGCAGGGTGCCGAAGAACGACAGCGTCCCGTCCTTGTTGTCCATCAGCTCGACCAGGCGGGTCTGCTCCGGCCAGTCGGCAACGGCCGAGGTGTTGATCTCCCACCACGGCGACCCGCCGGAGCACCCGCCCTCGGCCGGGAGGCGTCCACAGGGGCGCAGCTCGTTCTCGTGCGTGTGGCCGGCGACGAAGCCCACGAAGTGCGAGTAGCGACTGAACAGCGAGCGCACGCTGTCGCCGGTGTGGATCGGGCTCGAGTTGCGCGGGTCCCGGTCGCAGCCGGACGTGGCGGTGGCGCAAGCAGGTGCCTCCTCGTCGCGCACCGTCGAGACCATGCTGCGGATGGGGTGGTGGGCGAAGGCGACGACGAGGTCGTCACGGGCGCTAGCGGCCTTCAGCTCCTGCTCGATCCAGCGGTACTGCGGGTCGTCGACGTTGCCCTCGTCGGTGCGGCGCTCGTGGACCGGCGTGGGGACCTGCCCGCCCTCGGCCACGGTGTCGAGCGACAGCAGGCGCAGCCCCGGCCTCGGGCTCCAGGCGTAGTAGCTGGCCTCGCCGTTCGACGCGCTGTTCTCGGCCGGCGCGACGAAGCCGAAGCCGTGGGCGTCGGCCTGGCGGCCCGAGCCGTAGATGGACTTGATCTCGCGCTTGCTCACCGAGCGCCGCCGGGCGTCCGGGGGCACGAACATCAGGCCGGCGGGTGGGCGGAAGAGCGCCGAGGGGTCGAGTCCGGAGAAGCCGCCACCGCTGACCGCCCAGGGCTTGTCGCAGCCGGTCCCGATCCGCTCGAAGGCGTTGTTGGACGCCGCGTTGCCCTGTACCAGCCCGTCGTGGTTGCCGCGCGCGACGTAGGTGGGCACGCGCAGCCCCTCGGGCTGGAAGCCCACCTGCGCACGGTCCATCAGGCCCGGATAGCGCGGCCAGGCGCCGAAGGTCCCCAGCGGCTCGTCGGGGTCGTAGTAGTCGCCCAGCTTCGAGTAGTCCGAGTAGTCCTGCACCCCCGTGTAGCGGCGCGCCTCGCCGGCAGCCACCTTCGGCGCCAAGACCGTGCGGGCCACCGGCGTGCAGGGGGACAGGTCGCCGGTGCCGCTGTTGGGGTCGATGCCCTGCCCCTCGATCAGCTGGCGGACCCACAGCGTCTCGTTGTACTGCTGGCTGTCGGCCAGGTCGCCGGTCAGCAGCGAGTAGGCCATGCGGGCCCGGCGGCCGTTGCCCTGCCGCACCGGGCTCGCTCCGGCGAATCGGTTGATCTGGCGAATGGTCATGTCGATCGCCGCGGGGTGGAGCGCCTCCTGCGGGCGCCACGCGCTGCTCGACACCGCCTTGTCCAGGAACTCCACGCGCTCGGGCGACTCCTCGTCGGCCAGCTGGAAGTCGGTGATCGCCGCGAAGTAGGACAGCGAGCCTCGGCGCAGGTCGCGGCCGCGCACGGCGGGGCCCGAGTCGGCGCGGCGCACCATCCGCGGCCAGCCCGGCCCCGGCACGAGCTGGCGAAACGACGGCTTGGACGGGTCGAGCGGCGGGCCCGGGACGGCCGTCTCCGAGAGCGTCGTCTTGCCGGCGGGGTCCGCCTGCGCGGTGCCGCCGGCCACCACGGCGGCCAGACCGACCGCGGTGAGCACTGCTCCCTTCCTCAGCCTCCCCCGCACCCCATCAGCTTCACACGATTCTCACAACTCCGCCACTGCAACCGGCGGCCGGCGGTCGGCCCACGGCTGCGCCGCCTCCAGCTGCGCGGCCAAGGACAGCAGCACCTCCTCGCCCGCCGGGGGCCCGGCGAGCTGCACCGCGGTGGGCAGGCCGTCGGCCCCCTGGAACAACGGCAGCGACACCGCCGGCTGGCCGCTCACGTTGAACAGCGCGGTGTGCGGGGTGAACTGCCCGGACAGCCGGAAGGTGCCGGCGGGGTCGTCGCTGGAGGTGTCGAGCTCGCCGATCTTCAGCGGCCGCCGGGCGAGGGTCGGGAGGAGGAGGACGTCGTGCGAGGCCCACAGCGTGGCGATGATCGACCTCGCCCAGCCCTGTAGCTCGCCCACCGCCAGCGCGAAGTCGATCGCGTTCAGGGCTCGCCCCTGCTCGTACAGCCACCAGGTCAGCGGCTCGACCAGCTCCGGCGAGGGCTCGCGGCCGGTGACCTGCGCGCCGCGCACCACGCCGCCGCTGATGTTCACCGCCCACAGCTTCATGAACGTGGGCAGCAGGTTGCCGCCCACCCACGGCGGGTCGACGTCCTCCACCGCGTGGCCGAGCGAGCTCAGCAGCTCGGCGGCCTCGCGCACTCCGCGCTCGCACTCGGGGTCCAGCGGCGCGTCGATGGGCCCGTCGAGCGCCACGCCGATCCGCAGCGTGCCCGGGTCGCGGCGCGCGGCCGCCGCGAAGGGCTCGGCCGGAGGAGGCGCCCAGTTGGAGTCGCCCGGCTCGTAGCCCGCGAGCACGTCCAGTGCCTCGGCGGTGTCGGCCACCGTGCGGGTGAGCACGCCGTCCTGGACCAGCATCGACTCGCCCAGGATGGGGCCCGACGACACCCGCCCGCGGCTGGGCTTCAGCCCCACCAGCCCGCAGCAGGCCGCCGGGATCCGCAGCGATCCGCCGCCGTCGGAGCCGTGGGCGATCGAGAAGGCGCCGCCGGCCACCGCCGCGGCGGCGCCGCCGCTCGAGCCGCCCGGGGTGCGCGACGGGTCCCACGGGTTGCGGGTGGGGCCGTACCGCCGGCCCTCGGTCACGTTGACGATCCCCAGCTCGGGCACCGTCGTCTGGCCGATCGAGATCAGCCCCGACTCCTCCAGCCGGCGGAGGGCGTGCGAGTGGAACCCGGGGGCGAAGTCCCCGAACAGGTCGGAGCCCATGGTGAGCGGGTGGTGCTTGGAGGCGGTGATGTCCTTCACCGCGGTGGGCACGCCGGCGAACGGTCGCGTGTCGCCCACCGGCACCGCTGAGGCCGCCTCCAGGGCGCGCTCGGCGTCGATGGAGACGAAGCAGTTCAGGCGCTCCTGGAGCTCCTCCGCCCGCGACAGCGCCGCTTCCACCAGCTCACGCGAGGACACCTCGCCCTCGCGAACGAGGCGGGCCTGCTCGAGGGCCGGCTCCGCCAGCGCGTCGCTCAAGCCGGCACGAGCTCCGCGCGCAGCGTCGACACCCGCTCGCGCGCCTCGTCCATGCCCAGCCGCTCGAGCAGCTCGCCGGCCAGGTCCACGTAATCGGCCCCCAATTCGGGGCGGTAGTCGATGATCGACACCCCGCGCTCGGCGGACTCGGCGTAGCGCACCGAGCGGCGCACCACGCTCCCGAACACCTTGTTGCCGAAGCGCTCGTTCAGCTGCTGTTGGGCCTCGCGCGCGTGGACAGTGCGCATGTCGGCCAGGTTGAGCAGCACGCCCAGCCACTCGAGGTCGGGGTGCAGCGACTCCTTGGCCAGCTCCACTACCTCCAAGGCCTGCTCCACACCCTGGAGCGAGAAGTACTCGGCCTCCGAGGAGATCAGCGCGTAGTCGCCGGCCACCAGCGCGTTGACGGTGAGCAGGCCCAGCGCCGGCGGGCAGTCGATCAGCACCAGGTCGCGGCGCCGCTTGACGTCGCGCAGCGCCCGGCGCAGGGTCATCTCGCGACCCATCTTTCCGGCCAGCACGAGCTCTGCCTCGGCCAGCCCGAGGTTGGCCGGGAGGATCCCGTCGTGGATGGCGTCGGCCGCCTTGGCGCGGCCGGCGAGCACGTCGGCCACGGTGGGATCGGCGTCGGCGGGGACGTCGAAGTAGTCGGACAGGTTCCCCTGCGGGTCGAGGTCGACGCACAGGACATCCAGTCCAACCCGCCTCAGCACGTCGGCCAACGTGCGGACAGTGGTGGTCTTGCCCGTCCCGCCCTTCTGTGACATCACCGTCACGGTCGTCGACATCTCGCCGCAACCGTATTGCAGGCCGGGGTAAAGTCTCAGTCTCCCCGTCCCGTCGCACGCCCGCTCGGAGAAGGCGTGGTACCCGAGGAGAACCTCAACGCCGTGAAGTCGTTCGCCGGTCTCCATGACCCGCAGTTCGAGCACGATGCCTGCGGCGTCGCGTTCGTCGCGCGCCTGGGCCGGCCCGCTTCGCACGAGGTGGTGCAGCGAGGCCTGCTCGCGCTGGACCGCCTGGAGCATCGCGGCGCCGAGGGCGCGGACGCCGACACCGGCGACGGCGCGGGCATCCTCATCCAGCTCCCGCACGAGTTCTTCGCCGCCGAGGCGGGGGTCGAGCTGCCCGAGCCGGGCCGCTACGGCGTGGCCATGTGCTTCCTGCCCCAGGACGAGGCCGAGCGCGACCACGCGATCAAGTTGGTCGAGAGCAACGTGGAGGCCGAGGGCCAACGAGTGCTCGGCTGGCGCGACGTGCCGGTGGTCAAGACCGAGTGCGGCCGCGTGGCGGGCGAGGCGGCCCCGTACATCGCCCAGCTCTTCGTGGCCGCCGGCGACGAGGTCGCCGACGATCAGGATGCCTTCGAGCGCAAGCTGTACGTCATCCGCCAGGTCGTCGAGCACGCCGGGCTCGACCACCTGAACCTCCCCAGCTTCTCGAGCCGCACCGTCGTCTACAAGGGGATGCTCTCCGCCCCCCAGCTGCCGCGCTACTACCCCGACCTGCGCGACGAGCGCCTGACCAGCGCCCTGGCTCTGGTCCACTCGCGCTTCTCCACCAACACCTTCCCCAGCTGGGAGCTCGCGCACCCCTACCGGATGCTCGCCCACAACGGCGAGATCAACACGCTGCGCGGCAACCGCAACTGGATGCGCGCGCGCGAGATGCAGCTCGCCTCGCCGCTGTTCGGTGACGACGTCAAGAAGCTGCTGCCGCTGCTGTCAGACGACATCTCCGACTCGGCTTCGCTGGACCGGGTGATGGAGCTGCTGGTGATGGGCGGCCGCTCGCCCGCACACGCGATCTCGATGATGATCCCCGAGGCCTACTCGGGCCGCCCCGAGCTGCACCAGCGGGTGCGCGACTTCTACGCCTACCACTCGTCGCTGATCGAGCCGTGGGACGGCCCGGCGGCGGTGGCCTTCTCCGACGGCCGCGTGGTCGGCGCCACCCTGGACCGCAACGGCCTGCGCCCGGGCCGCTGGCTGGTCACGCGCGACGGCTGGGTGGCTCTGGCCTCGGAGACCGGCGTACTCGACGTCGAGTCCGAGGACGTCCGGGCCAAGGGCCGGCTGCGCCCCGGCAAGGTCTTCCTGGTCGACGTGGAGAAGGGCACGGTCCTCTCCGACGCCGCGGTCAAGCGCGACCTCGCCGAGCGCCGCCCATACGGCCAATGGCTCGACGACCGCGTCGTCCACCTCGAGGACCTGCCGCCCAAGACCCCGCGCGTCCCGCGCGTGGAGCCCCTCCGTGCCAAGCAGCTCGCCTTCGGGTGGAGCGAGGAGGACCTGCGGGTGCTGCTCGCGCCGATGGCCCGCACCGCCGCCGAGCCCAACGCCTCGATGGGCAACGACGCCTCGCTCGCGGTGCTGAGCGACCGGCGCCCTCCGCTGTTCTCCTACTTCAAGCAGCTGTTCGCTCAGGTCACCAACCCGGCTGTCGACCCCATCCGCGAGTCGATCGTGATGAGCCTCCAGGCCACGATCGGCCCGGAGGTCAACCTGCTCGACGAGACCTCGGAGCACTGCCACCAGCTGGTGATGCCGCAGCCGCTGCTGTTCAACAACGAGTGCGAGCGCCTGCGCCAGGTCGACCACTCGGTGTTCGAGGCGCGCACGATCGACATGACGTGGCCCGCCGAGGAGGGCCCCGACGGCATGGAATGCCGCCTGGACGCGATCTGCGAGCAGGCCTCCGAGCTCGTGGCCGGGGGCGTGAACATCATCATCCTGTCCGACCGCAACCTCGGCCCCGAGCGCGCGGCGATCCCGTCGCTGCTCGCCACCGGGGCGGTGCACCACCATCTCGTGCGCGAGGGCACCCGCCTGAAGATCGGGCTGGTGGTGGAGACCGGTGAGGCGCGCGAGGTCCACCACATCGCCTGCCTGATCGGCTACGGCGCCTCCGCGGTGAACCCGTACGTGATGTTCGAGTCGCTGACCGGCATCCACCGCGACGGGATGCTGCCCGAGGACATGACCAACGACGAGGCCCATCGCCGCGTGGTCAAGGCGATCGGGAAGGCGCTGCTGAAGGTCCTGTCCAAGATGGGGATCTCGACGATCCGCTCCTACACCGGCGCACAGATCTTCGAGGCGGTGGGCATCGACAAGGAGGTCGTGGACCTCCACTTCACCGGCACCACGTCGCGCATCGGCGGCGTCGGACTGGACCACCTGGCCCGCGAGGCGCTCGATCGCCACGCGCGGGCCTACCCGGCCGCCGAGTCGCAGCTGTTGCCCTCCGGCGGTATCTACTCCTGGCGCCGCGACGGCGAGTTCCACGGCTGGAACCCCGAGACTGTGGCCACCCTGCAGCACGCCGCCCGGGCCGAGAACGGGAACGCGCAGGAGGACTACGACCGCTTCGCGCGCTACGTCAACGAAGAGGCCGTGCGCAAGTCCGCGCTGCGCGGGCTGCTGCGCTACGCCGACGACCTCGACCCGATCGACATCGACGAGGTGGAGCCGGCAAAGGAGATCGTCAAGCGCTTCAAGTCGGGCGGTATGTCGCTGGGCGCGCTGTCGCCCGAGGCCCACGAGATCCTCGCCGTGGGCATGAACCGCCTCGGCGGCAAGTCGAACACCGGCGAGGGCGGGGAGGACCGCGCGCGCTTCTTCGACGAGCGGCGCTCGTCGATCAAGCAGGTCGCCTCCGGCCGCTTCGGCGTGACCATCGACTACCTCGTCAACTCCGACGAGATCCAGATCAAGGTGGCCCAGGGCGCCAAGCCGGGCGAGGGCGGCCAGCTGCCCGGCCACAAGGTCGACGACTACATCGCGGGCCTGCGCTACTCCACCCCCGGGGTGGGGTTGATCTCACCGCCGCCGCACCACGACATCTACTCGATCGAGGACCTCAAACAGCTCATCTACGACCTGCGCTGCGCCAACCCCCGCGCGCGGATCTCGGTGAAGCTGGTGAGCGAGGTGGGCGTGGGCACCGTGGCCGCGGGGGTGGCCAAGGCCAACGCCGACCACGTGGTGATCGCCGGCCACGACGGCGGCACGGGCGCTTCGCCCGCGGCCTCGATCCAGCACGCCGGCGTGCCGTGGGAGATCGGCCTGGCCGAGACGCAGCAGACGCTGCTGGCCAACGACCTGCGCTCGCGCATCGTGGTGGAGGTCGACGGCCAGATGCGCACCGGCCGCGACATGGTGATCGGAGCCATCCTGGGCGCTGACGAGTTCGGCTACTCCACTGCCCCGCTGATCGCGCTGGGCTGCATCATGATGCGCGTCTGCCACCTGAACACCTGCCCCGTCGGGGTGGCCACGCAGGACCCGGTGCTGCGGGCCAAGTTCGCCGGCCAGCCCGAGCACGTCGTGAACTACCTGTTCATGGTGGCCGAGGAGGCGCGGGCGATCATGGCCCGGCTCGGCGTGCCCACCGTCGACGAGCTGATCGGGCGCACGGACCTGCTGGTCCAGGACGAGGACGTCGACCATTGGAAGGCCCAGGAGATCGACCTCAGCGCGCTCTTGCACGAGCCCTCGCGCTCGCCGGAGGAGGCGCCGCGTCACTTCCTCCAGCCGCCGGACCCGGTCAACCACGACAGCATCGACCTCGACCTGGTCGAGCACTGCAAGCCGGCGATCGAAGACGGCCAGCGGGTGCAGCTCGATATCCCGATCGCCAACAAGAACCGTGCCGTGGGTGGGCTGCTGTCCAGTGAGATCGCCCGCCGTCACGGCACCAAGGGCCTGGCCGAGGGCTCGATCGAGGTCAAGCTGCGCGGCTCGGCGGGCCAGAGCTTCGGCGCCTGGCTGGCGCCCGGCGTGTGCCTGGCGCTCGAGGGCGACGCCAACGACTACATCGGCAAGGGCCTCTCGGGCGGCACGCTGATCGTGCGGCCCCACCGCGATGCCAGCTACCCGGCCGAGGACAACGTGGTGATCGGCAACGTCGCGCTGTACGGCGCCACGCAGGGCCGCGCGTTCTTCCGCGGCCTGGCCGGTGAGCGCTTCGCCGTGCGCAACTCGGGCGCGGTGACGGTGGTCGAGGGCATCGGCGACCACGGCTGCGAGTACATGACGGGTGGCCGCGTGGTGGTGCTTGGGCCCACGGGCATCAACTTCGCCGCGGGCATGAGCGGAGGCATCGCCTACGTGCTCGACGACGACGGTGGCTTCCGTGCCCGCTGCAACCCCGAGATGGTCCGCTTCGCGGAGATCTCGGAGGCCGAGTCCAAGGAGCTGCTGGCGCTGATCGAGGAGCACCGCGACCGCACCGGCTCGCCGGTGGCCGCCGGCCTCGTGGGCGACTGGGACGACGCCGTCGGTCGCTTCGTGAAGGTGCTGCCCTACGACTACGAGCGCGCGATGGCCGAGCAGGCCCGCCAGGAGGCGACGGCAGTACCTGCCGTAGGAGCCTGACCGATGACCGATCTCACGACCCCGCACCCGCGGTACGCGGCCGCGAGATCGGCCATCTGATGGCAGATCCCAAGGGCTTCCTGAAGGTGGAGCGCGTCGGTCCGCGCAAGCGCGACCCGCGCGAGCGCATCCACGACTACCACCAGTACTTCGCGTTCCCCGACGAGCGCACGCTGCGCGACCAGGGCGGGCGCTGCATGAGCTGCGGCATCCCCTTCTGCCACGAGGGCTGCCCGCTGGGCAACCTCATCCCCGAGTGGAACGACCTGGTCCATCAGGGCAGCTGGCGCGAAGCGCTCAACCGCCTGCACGCCACCAACAACTTCCCCGAGTTCACCGGGCTGATCTGCCCGGCGCCGTGCGAGTCGGCGTGCGTGTTGGACATCAACGACGACCCGGTGACGATCGAGCAGATCGAGGGCGCGATCGCCGAACGCGGCTGGGCCGAGGGCTGGATCGTGCCCGAGCCACCGGAGGACCGCTCCGGCAAGACCGTCGCGGTCGTCGGGTCGGGTCCCGCCGGCATGGCCGTGGCGGCCGAGCTCAACGAGCGGGGACACAAGGTCACGGTGTTCGAGCGCGACGAGTCGGTCGGTGGGCTGATGCGCTACGGCGTGCCCGACGCCAAGCTCGAGAAGTGGATCATCGACCGGCGCGTCGACCTGATGGCCGCCGAGGGTGTCGAGTTCGTGACCGGCGTGGACGTGGGCACCGACGTGACCACCGACCAGCTGCGCACACAGCACGACGCGGTGGTGGTCGCGATCGGCTCGCGCGTGCATCGCGACCTCGAGGCGCCCGGCCGCGAGCTGGGCGGGGTGCACTTCGCGATGGACTACCTCTACCAGCGCAACCGCTACGTGGCGGCCAGCGAAGGCCGCCCGGCGCGCGAGACCCCGCCCGACCAGGTGATCAGCGCCGAGGGGCGCCGCGTGGTCGTAGTGGGCGGCGGCGACACCGGCATGGACTGCATCTCCAACGCGCTGCGCGAGGGAGCGACCTCCGCGCGCATGCTGGACGTGTACCCAGAGCTGCCCGCCCAGGGCCGCCCGCCGGGCACGCCGTGGCCGCTGCCCCCCAAGCGCACGCACACCACATACGCGCTCGAGGAGGGCGGCGAGCGCCAGTTCGGCTCACAGGTGACCGAGCTGGTGGGTGACGAGAACGGCTGCGTGGCCGCGGTCCACGCCCGGCAGGTGTCGGGCACCTCGTCGCGCGACGTGGAGCCCGTGCCGGGCAGCGACTGGGAGGAGCCGGCCGACCTGGTGCTGATCGCGATCGGCTTCACCGGCCCCGAGACCGGCGGCCCGATCGAGGACCTGGGCCTGACCACCGACAAGCGCGGCAATGTGAGGGCCGGTGTCTACGAGACCTCCGAGAAGGGCGTGTTCGCCTGCGGCGACGCCCGCATCGGCCAGTCCCTGGTGGTGACGGCGATCGCCGAGGGGCGCAAGTGCGCCCGCATGGTCGACCGCCACCTGGGCGGCTCGGGCGAGGTGCGCCGCGTGACCAGCGAGACGATGTTCGCCATCGAGGACGGCGACGAGCACTCGCTGCGCCACCAGGCCGAGACCGCGGGGGCGGTCACGGTCGGCGACGCGTTCTGGTCGGGCCCCCGCGACTAAGGCGGGGGCGGGAGCTCCTAGAGGTAGGTTCTCCCGCCATGGAGACCTCCCAGTGGCCTCTCACGGCCGCATCGACCCAACTGCTGCTCGCTCTCCCGCCCGCGGGCGTGAAGGGCAGACCGGCACCGCCCGCGGGGGACGCCTTCAAGCTGGGCCTCAAGGAACTGCTGGTACGCGGAGCCTTCCGGCTGGACATCACCCCGGCTGCCGAGGCCTGGAGAGGCAACTACGTCTCGCTCTACCCAGGCGGGCCGGTGACGCTCCCCGACTCGCTGGCCGCACTCGATGGCTGGCTGCGGCCGTTCACCCCGGACCTGGTGGACGGAGTGATCCGAGCAGCTCGGCGTTACAACCCGCAGCTCACGCTGCAGGTCCGGGAGTGGTTTCTGTGGGAGCTGGCCCAGCGCGGGCTGATCGAGCGCTACGAGCACAAGACGCTGGGGCTGTTCTCCCAGCAGCTGATCCGCCGCACCCCCAGCGGCGACGCCTGGGCGGCCACGGCCAACCAGTACGGCCAGCGCCTGCAGACGCTGCCGTGGGAGGCGGACTCGGATCCTAACTCGGCTGCCGCGGCCGCGGCAGCCGCGGGAGCGCTGGCGCTGATGGTTCCCGCGTCGATGGCCGCACTCGCCAAGCTCAACCGGCGCCGGCATCACTTCGGCGGTGACCTGGACCTCGACTACGCCTACTACGACGACGGAATTGCCTTCGACCCCTTCTCGGGCACGGGCGACATGTTCGACTCGGCCGTCGGCGGCGGTCTGGACTCGCTCGATTCCGGCGGGGGCGCGGTCGACGCAGCGCTGGACTCCGTGGCCAGCTCGGTCGACTCCGCGGTGGACTCCGGAGTGGACGCCGGGGGCGGCGGCGACTCAGGCGGTGGCGGCGGCGATTCCGGAGGCGGCGATTCCGGCGGTGGCGGCGACGGCGGTGGAGGTGGCGACGGCGGGGGTGGCGGGGGAGGCGAATAGGTGGCCTCCGAGCAGAACACGCAGTGGCCGCTGACCGCGGCCGCCACCGAGATCCTCTTGGCGCTGCCGCTGTCGTCCGCTCCGAAGGGAGGGTCGGCGCCCGACCCCAAGGACGCGGTCAAGCTGGCACTGAAGGAGCTGATCCTCCGGGGCGCGTTTCGCATCCAGATCGAGAAGCGGCGCCTCCGCAAGGACAAGGTGACTCTCTTTCCCGGCCAGGCTTCGGCCCCGCTGCCCGACACGCTCGCGCAGTTCGACTTCGCGCTTCGCCCGCACACCCCGGATGAGCTGGCGAAGGTGGTGGCCGGCGCTCGGCGCGGCCACCCCAAGCTGATCAAGGAGGTCGGCGACCTGTTCCTCCAGGAGCTCGTGGCCTGGGGCCTGGTGGAGGCGATGCGCGACAAGGTGCTCGGGCTGTTCTCCCGCACCCGGTACCGCCGAACTGCGTCGGGCGATGCCTGGGCGGCGTCGGCCAGCCAGCACGTGGCCCGGCTGCAGGCGCTGCCCCACGAGGCCGAGTCACAGCCACAGACCGCCGCGCAGGCCGCCGCCGTGGCCGGGGTGCTGGTGCTGATGGTGCCCGCGGCGTTGTCGGCGATCTTCCGGCTGCGCCGCCGCGGCCGACGCTTCGGCGGCGACCTCGACCTCGACTTCGGCTACGTCGGCTTCGATCTGTTCGACGGCGTCGGCGACATGTTCGACTCGGCGCTCGACGGGGGCCTGGACGGCCTTGACGCCGGGGTGGACGCCGTCGACAGCGCGCTCGACTCGGTGGCCGACTCGATCGACTCGGGAGTTGACTCCGGCGTGGACTCCGGCGGCGGTGACGGCGGGGGCGACGGAGGCGGCAACGGAGGCGGCGGGGACTAGCCCCTCGCCACGCTTGACAGGCCGTGTCGGCCTGCCTTAGTCTCCTGACTAAGTCAGATGACTAAGGCACTCGCATCGACGCCTCGTGAAGCCAACACGGAAGCGTTCCTCGACGCCGCCGAGCGCCTGCTGGTTCGGGAGGGCGCGAGGGGGATCTCCACTCGCCAGCTGGCGGCCGAGTCGGGCCAGAACCACGGCTTGGTCCACTACTACTTCGGCTCGGTCGATGAGCTGCTGATCCAGACGCTGGAGCGCTTCACCGCCCGCGTGCTTGAGCGCCAGCGGGCCATGTATGCGACCGACGCGCCCTTCAGGGAGAAGTGGCGCACGGCGATGGGCTACATCGAGGAGGACCTCGCCAGCGGCTTTCCCAAGGTCTGGGCGGAGCTCGACGCACTGGCTTGGAACAAGCCTGAGCTTCAGGAGCGGCTGAAAGCGCTCAACGAGAGCTGGCGCTCGCTGCTGTGCGACGCGCTGGGCCAGGCCATCGACGAGTACGGGCTGGACGAGTCCCGCTTCTCGGCCGAGGTGATGGCCGCTCTGGTCATGCAGTTCAACAAGGGCCTGCTGTACGAGCGCCTGCTCGGCTTTGATCGCGGCCACGCGGAACTGCTGGCAGCGATCGACGGCTGGCTGGGGACAATGGAGGAAGGACGGACATGACCGCCACGATCACCGCTGACGCTCCGACCGGAGAGCAGAGCCGAGCGCTCTATCCGGACGCGGAGGGCTTCGCCGAGCGCGACGGGCAGCGGCTGTTCTACGAGGTCTACGGCGAGGGGGAGGAGACGGTCTTCCTGCTGCCGACCTGGTCGCTGGTCCACTCCCGCCACTGGAAGATGCAGATTCCCTACTTCGCGCGCCACTTTCGGGTGATCGCGATGGACGGGCTCGGCAACGGGCGGTCGGACCGCTGCCGCGACCCCCGCCGCTATTCGGGCGAGGAGTTCGCCCGCGACTGCCTGGCGGTGATGGACGACACCGACACCGACCACGCCGTAATGGTGGCCCTCTCGCGGGGCACCGAGTGTCTCCTGGCGCTGGCGCGGATGGCGCCGGAGCGGGTGGCGGGCGCCACGTTCATCGGACCCCTGTTCCCGTACACGCTCTCGCAGTACACGTTCCTGTACCGCGACGACAAGCTGGCCCGGGCGTCACGGCGCGTGCTCCCCTTCCGCTGGTGGGGGCACGTCAACCCGCTGCAGTGGCCGGAGCGCTACCCCGAGTTCGCCGAGTGGTTCATCTCGCGCTGCTTCTCCGAGCCCCACTCCACCAAGGGGATAGAGGACGGGGTCGGGTGGGCGCTCGAGACCGACCACGAGACGCTTGCCGCGACGGTTGCCGGCCCGCTCCGCACAGATCGCAACGCCATGCGAGATCTGGCCGAGGGCCTCGACTGCCCCGTGCTGGTGGTCTCCGGCGACAAGGACAAGATCACCCCGCACCGCGACGCCCGCGCGCTGGCCCGGTTCGCCGACGCCGACCTCGAGGTCGTGCCCGGCGCCGGCCATTTCCCGCACGCGCGCAAGCCGGTCCAGGTGAACTTGGCCCTGCGGGACTTCTCCGAGGACGCCCTCGGCCGCGAGCGCACGCCGCGCGACGCCACCGTGTACCGGCCCGACGGCCGGCCGCGCGCGCTGTACATCTCCTCGCCGATCGGCCTGGGCCACGCGCAGCGCGACGTGGCGATCGCGCGCGAGCTGCGGCGGCAGGTGCCCGACCTCCAAGTCGACTGGCTCGCCCAGGATCCCGTCACGCGCGTGCTGGAGGGGGAGGGCGAGCACATTCACCCGGCCAGCGCGCACCTGGCCAACGAGTCGCGGCACATCGAGTCGGAGTCGGCCGAGCACGATCTGCACTGCTTCCAGGCGCTCCGGCGGATGGACGAGATCCTGGCCGCCAACTTCATGCTTTTCCACGACGTCGTGCGCGACGAGCGCTACGACCTCTGGATCGGCGACGAGGCGTGGGAGCTCGACTACTACTTGCACGAGAACCCGCGGGAGAAGCGCGTGCCGTTCGCGTGGCTCACAGACTTCGTCGGCTTCCTGCCGATGCAGGACGGGGGCGAGCGCGAGAGCGATCTCACCGCCGACTACAACGCGGACATGGTCGACCACATCGCCGACCACCCCGAGGTGCGCGACACCGCCCTGTTCGTGGGCAACCCCGACGACATCGTGCACGAGCCGCTCGGCCCGCAGCTGCCGATGATCCGGGACTGGACTGAGAAGCACTTCGACTTCACCGGCTACGTGACAGGCTTCGACCCGGCTGAGCTGGGCGACCGCGGCAAGCTGCGCGATGAGCTCGGCTACGCCGACGACGAGCGGGTGTGCATCGTAACCGTGGGCGGGTCGGGCGTCGGCGGCGACCTGTTGCGGCGCGTGATCGCGGCCTTTCCGGAGGCGAAGGAGCGCGTGCCCGACCTGCGGATGATCGTGGTCGCCGGGCCGCGAATCGATCCCGATTCGTTGCCGTCGCACCAGGGCCTGGAGGTCGTGCCCTACGTGCACAACCTCTACCGGCACCTGGCCGCGTGCGACCTCGCGGTGGTCCAGGGCGGCCTGACCACTTCGATGGAGCTGGCCGCCCAGAAGCGGCCCTTCCTGTACTTCCCGCTTCGCCACCACTTCGAGCAGAACTTCCACGTGCGGCACCGGCTCGAGCGCTACGGTGCCGGCCGCCGCATGGACTTCGACGACTCCCCGCCGGAGACGATCGCCGAGGCGATCGCGGGTGAGGTCGGTCGCGAGGTCGAGTATCGCGACGTCGAGTCCGACGGCGCCGCCCGCGCGGCCCGCCGGCTCGCCGAGTTGCTCTAGCCCGGGGCGGCGCCCGCGATCGCCTCGAGCTGACGCGGCTCGTCGCCGAGCGGCCACACGTAGACCCGCTCGCACCCGGCCTCGGCGTACCGCGCGAGCAGCTCCGCGCAGTGCTCCGGGGGTCCCACGCAGACCTGATCGCGAAGCGTCTCCGGATCCCGCCGGAGCAGCGGGGCGAGGACCTCGGTGAGGACACGATCGCCCTCGACTCGATCCTTCGAGACCCAGGTCCACATCGTCGCGAGCGCGTTGGGGAGGCCGGCCGGCAGCCGGGAACGGGCCGCGGCGAAGCCTTCGGGCGTGGTGTTGTAGGCCGACGCCAGCCAGCCGTCCCCGAGCCTCGCGACCCGGGCCAGGCCCGCCTTCGATCCCCAGCTCCCGATCCACAGGGGAGGCCCTCCGGGCCGATGGGGCCGGGGAGTCAGCTCCACCTCGGACTCGCCCCGCAGAAGCGCTCTCAGCTCGACGACCGCCGCGTCGAAGCGCTTCCAGCGTTCCTCGAAGGGGATTCCGAGCGCCGCGTAGTCGCGCTCGGAGGAACCCGGCCCGACGCCGGCCACCACCCGGCCTTCGGAGAGGAGGTCGATAGCGGCCAGCGCCTTGGCTAGCGCCACCGGGCCGCGGAGGACGGCGAGCGAGATCGTGGTCGCCAGCGTCAGGTGGCCGGAGCGGGTGACCACGGCGGCCAGGGCCGTCGGGCCGTCCAGCCAGGGGCTCTGGAAGACGAAGTGGTCGTTGGCCGAGACCGCGGCAAACCCGTGCTCGACAGCGGCATCGACCGTTCTCTCCAAGCGGCCCAGCGACAGCGGCTCGTCGCCGAACGGCATCTGCGGGAGGTGGACGCCGAGGTCCACGCCGCCGTCAGCCCGGCGTCCGCTCTGCCAGCAGCTGGTCCATGTAGGGGCCGGCGATCTCGACGATCCCGTCGGCGGTCTGCTGGGGCGACCCCGCGGGCAGCGCGGCGTAGCTGATCGCCAGCCGGACCAGGAAGTCGGCCAGCAGATGGGTCCCGTCAGCGGGGACACCGGGCCAGCGCTCGGTCATCACCCGCGCCAGGCCGGCGGTGACGCCGCCGAGCACGGGCCCGCCGCGGACGGTGACCAGCGCCAGCAGCTCGTCGCCGTCCTGGGAGGCGGCGATCGTGCGCACCAGGGGATGGGTGGCTGCTGCCGAGAAGAAGATGGTGAGCGCCGCCGAGAGCGCCGTTCGCGGGTCGTGCTCATTCGCCGCCACGGCTTCCTCGACCACCTCGAGGAAGCGGTCGGCCTCGCGGATCACGTACGCCTGCGACAGCTCGTCGCGGCCGCCGAACGTGTTGTAGACCGTCTGGCGGCTCACCCCGGCGCGCTCGGCCACCTCGCCCATCGTCACGTCGCCCCAAGAGCGGTCGGCGAGCAGCTCATGCACGGCGTCGAGCACCGTGTCGCGGAGCAGCGTCTTCGACGCCTCGGCGAAGCGCGGCTTCACCGCAGGGGCGGCCAAGTCAGCCCACCTTCTCGAAGTCCTGAGCCTCCCGCACGCCGCAGTCTGGGCATGTCCAGTCGGCCGGGACGTCGGTCATCGCCGTGCCGGCCGGGAAGCCCTCGCGGGGCTCGCCGGCCTGTTCGTCGTACTCGTATCCGCACCCCGGGCAACGATAGGTGGCCATCAGGCGGCCTCCCCGTACTTGGCCAGTAGCCGCTTGCGCTTGCGCGGGAGGATGTTGGCCCGGGTCACGTCGCCGTCGTAGTGGGCGAGCACCTTGGGGTCCATCACCCGTCGCCACACCGGGGAGGCGTAGGCGTACAGGATCATCGTGGCGTACCCCGAGGGCAGCTCCGGCAGGTCCTCGTAGTGACGCAGCGCCTGGTAGCGGCGCACCGGGTTGGCGTGATGATCGGAGTGGCGCTGCAGGTGGTAGAGGAAGACGTTGCTCGCCACGTTGTCGCTGTTCCAGGAGTGCTCGGGGCGGCAGAGCTCGTAGCGCCCGCTCCCGTCGTCGCGCTTCTGGCGGAGGAGCCCGTAGTGCTCGAGGTAGTTCACGGCCTCGAGCAGCGAGAAGCCCACCACGGCCTGGAGCAAGAGCCAGGGCAGCACCTCGAGGCCGAAGATCGCGGTGAGCGCGCCGAACAGGACGACCGTCATCGCCCAGGCGTTGAACACATCGTTGTCGATCGAGAACAGCGACTTGTCCATCCGCTCCAAGCGGACCTTCTCCAGGTGCAGAGCCGACTTCAGGCTGCCCCACACGGTGCGGGGCAGGAACTCGTAGAAGCTCTCGCCCAACCGCGAGCTGGCCGGGTCCTCCGGTGTGGCCACGCGGACGTGGTGGCCGCGGTTGTGCTCGATGAAGAAGTGCCCGTAGCCGGTCTGGGCCAGCGCGACCTTCGACAGCCACTTCTCGTGCTGCTGGCGCTTGTGTCCAAGCTCGTGCGCGGTGTTGATCGCGATGCCGCCAACCATGGCCACCGACAGCGCCAGGCCCAGGCTCTCGAGGGTCGAGAGGTCGCCGTAGGCCCACATCCAGCAGGCGAACACCAGCGCGGCGAACTGCAGCGGGATGAACACGTAGGTGCACCAGCGGTAGTAGCGATCCTGCTCGAGCCACTTGATCGCGCTGTCGGGCGGGTTGGCGGAGTCCTTGCCGATGATCACGTCGAGGAACGGGATCACGCCGAACACGAACGCCGGCCCGAACCACCACATGACCCCCAGCCCGGTGGCCTCGGCGAGACCCCAGCCGATGAAGGGGATGAGCGGGACGACCAGCCCGAGCAGCCACAGGTAGCGCTTGGGGTCGGTCCAGCTCGCCGATAGCGGCTCTTCGGCCGCCGGAGCGGTAGCGGAAGTCATGCGTGCGGCACCCCCAGGTGATTCGTTGACACGTACTGCCCTGCCATCCAGTTGCTTGACAGCATAGGCATATATGTCAAACAGCGTCAAGGGTTACTTCTGCAGTGCCGGCTCCGCGGAACGGGGCGAGGCGCTCGGCCTCGGCCGCAAGCTCGTCCTCGGGGACCGCGGCAAGCGTCTCGACCGTGACCACGAGCCGCTTCCCCTTCTTGGCCGGGCGCCACAGGCCGGCCACCTCTCCGCCGGCGAGCACGGTGCCCGGGCCGCCGAGGGACGTCCACACGCGCTTGCGCAGCTCGGCGTCGGGGATCAGGAGCTCGCGGCCGCGGCCCGCGTTGACCGGGTCGAGATTGGGGAGGAGGCGGACGCCCTTCGCGGCGGGGGGCGCGGCCAGAGCGTCCAGGTCGTCCGCCAGGGCCCATGCTCGCGTCCCCTCCACGTCCACCTCGGCCAGCTCGCCGGCTCGCTCCCAGAGCGCTTGGGCGTGGGAGGGCGCCAGCCCCGCCCACTCGGCCAGCAGGCGTGGCCGCGCCGGGCCGTAGCCGCCCAGGAAGCGCCACGCCAGCTCGGCGCCCGGGTCGGCCACCGCCGGGGCCGCGGGGGGCGCCCCGAAGACTGCGGCGCGGCCCTCGCGCCCCACGATCGCCAGCACGCCGCGCACCCCGGTCGCGCGCCACAGGGAGGGGTGCACGTGATGGCTGCCGCAGCCGCGGCACCACCACAGCAGCTCCTTCGGGAGGCGTTCGCGCAGCGCCTGGTGGAAGTTGTCGCGGGGCAGCGGCCCGTCGCGCAGCGAGTCGGCCACTGCCTCGCTCACCCGGTCCAGGGCGTCCATCGCCGGGATCTCGTCCAGCGCCTTCCAGGCGTTCCCGATCAGCGCTTTCGCCGCCTCCTCATCGGGAGGCGCGAGCCCAAGCGTGAACACGGCCAGGTCGCGCTCGGCCACCGCGAGCGGCGCGCCCCGGATGCTCGGCACGAGCACGAGCTCGTCCAGCGGGCCGGGCTCGACGTCGGCTCGCGCCGCGAGCGCGAGCGCGGCCGCGCCCGGCGGCGTGTCCTGGAGTCCGACCACGGCCGCGTCGTCGGCCTTTCCGGCGCCGAGGCGCTCGGCGAGGTGATGGCGGGCCAGTCGGAACCCGATCACCTGCTCACGAGCGACGCGCATCTTGCGCATGATGAATCTCCTGCGAGCCGGACGTGGGTCGGGGAGTGCAGCTAGCCTTCATCGGTCATGCCGGAGGGGGATCGAGAGCAGCAGCAGCCGCCCGCCACGGGCCGCGTGTGGCTGCTCGCCGAGGACCCCCACGACCGCGAGCTGGTCTTCTCCTACGGCTTCGACGAGGAGCTCAACGCGACCATCAAGCAGCTGCCTCGGCGCTGGTTCGACTGGCGCCGCAAGCACTGGCGCGTTCCCGCCGATCCGCGCATCGCCAAGCAGGTCGAGGAGATCCTCGCCCGCTTTCCCGAGCTCCAGCCCTCGCCGGACGTTCTCGCCTGGCTGAGCGACTCCGACCGCTGGCGCGCGCTGGTCTCGGTCGTGACCTACGAGGGCCGGGGCGCGTTCGCGCTGCGCACGCTCTCCGGCGAGGCGCCGTCGGACCTCGACGGAGTGATCGAGATCACCGAGGGCCGGCTGGTGTGGCCCTTCAGCCCGGCCGTCGCGTCCCGCCTGGTCCAGCTCGAGGGCGTCCAGCTGGACGACGTGGCCTCCGCGTGCGTGCGCACCTTGCGCAGGGGCGGCTCGCCGGCGCCGGCAGAGCTGGCGCTGGAGATAGGCGAGGAAGGTGAGCCCGAGGTCGTCCTCTACACGGTGTGGGACCCGGCTCTGGCGCGGGACTTCCGCCGCCTGCCCGAGGCCCACCTGATCGACCGCAGCGGGCGCTTCTACAACCGCTCGGCCTCCACCGGCGTAGCCGTGCCCGCCGACGCCGCCTTGGCCCGCGACCTCTCGCGGTTCCTCGACGAGCACCCCGAGGTCGAGATCGACGAGTCGCTGAGGGGCGTGCTCGACGAGCTGGTTGGCGAGCACGACCGCGCGTCGTCGACGGTGAGGCTCTCCTACGCCGATGACGCCGAGCTGCCCGAGGTCGCCCTCGGCGGCGAGCTGCACCCGTTCCAGCGCGCCGGCGTGCAGTACGCCCTCCAGCGCCGGCGGACCTTCATCGCCGACGAGCAGGGCCTGGGCAAGACCATCCAGGCGCTGGCCGCCATGGAGGTCGCCGACGCCTGGCCGGCCGCCGTGATCTGCCCCGCCAGCGTGAAGCTCAACTGGGAGCGCGAGACCAACACCTGGCTGCCCGACCGCCGGGTGGCGGTGATCGACGGCCGCACCGAGACCGGCTGGCCCTCCGAGGCCAACGACGCCGACCTGGTGGTCCTCAACTACGACATCCTCGAGGCCCACCTGGACAAGCTGCTCGCCCGCGGGCTGCAATCCCTGGTGCTCGACGAGTCCCACTACGTCAAGAACGCCCGCGCGCAGCGGACCAAGGCCACGATCGAGCTGGCCGCGAAGCTGCCCGACGAGGCGCTGCGCCTGGCGCTCACCGGCACGCCGGTGCTCAACAGGCCCGAGGAGCTCGTCTCCCAGCTGCGGGCCATCGGCCGCCTGGGCGACTTCGGCAGCGGCGCCCGCCTGTCGCGCCGTTTCCGCGACGCCGGAAGCGACGACCGCCTGCACTGGAACCTGCGCGCCAACTGCTACGTGCGGCGTACCAAGGACCAGGTGCTGCCCCAGCTGCCCTCCAAGCGCCACGACACCGTCCCGGTGCCCTTGTCCAACGAGGACGAGTACCGCCTGGCCGAGCAGGACGTGATCGCCTGGCTGCAGACCCTGCCGCTCGACCTCAAGACGCTCGACGCCAAGGTGGCCGCGGCGCTGCGCTCGGAGCAGCTCGTGCGGCTGAACAACCTGCGCCAGCTGGCGGCGAGCGGCAAGCTGCCCACCGCGCTGAGCTGGATCGCCGACTTCCTCGAGTCCGGCGAGCCGCTGGTGGTGTTCGCCGAGCACGTGGCCACCCAGCGGGCGGTGCTCGAGCACTTCCCCGGCTCGGCCCACATCCTCGGGGCCGACTCGAGCACACGCCGGCAGGCCGCCGTCGACGCCTTCCAGGATGAGGACGGCCCGCAGCTGATCGTCTGCTCGCTCAAGGCCGCTTCGCAGGGCATCACGCTCACGCGCGCCTCCAACGTGGCCTTCCTCGAGCTCGACTGGACCCCGGCCCGCCACGACCAGGCCGAGGACCGCCTGCACCGCATCGGGCAGGAGAGCGCGGTGACCGCCTGGTACCTGCTGGCCTCCGACACGATCGACGCGACCATGGGTGAAGTGCTCGACCGCAAGCGCGCGGTGATCAACGCGGTCACCGACGGCAAGGTCACCACCGACGAGTCGGTCGTCGACGCCGTGGTGCGCGACCTGCGCTCGCGCGAGCCGGGCGACATGCGAGTGGTGGCCTGAACCGGATCACGGAGGTCGACGGGCAGCGGGTGGGTTCGATCTTCCTGGTCGAGGACGAGCCGGGCACAGCGCGCTTGCGGCTGCTGCTCGTCGAGCCGGCCGCCCGGGGAATGGGCCTGGGTCGCCGGCTAGTGGAGGAGGCCGTCCGCTTCGCGCGGCGGGCGGGGTACGAGCAGGTCGTCCTGTGGACGAACGACGTGCTCGCCTCGGCCCGCCCGATCTACGAGGCGGCGGGGTTCGAGCTCGTTGCCGAGGAGCCCCATTCGCGCTTCGGCCCGGAGGTCGTCGGCGAGGACTGGCGACTTCGCCTCGGCGTATAGTTCTCGGCCCACTTCGCTGGCGCGCTGCCCCCAGCCCGGGGCCGACTTCCGAGGAGAGAGCTTGAAGACCGACGAGCACGACGCGTGCGCGCTGTACGCCTGGATCGCCAAGGACGCGCAACCCGTGCACGAGCCGATCCCGGCCGCCATCGAGGCGCTGGAGCAGATGCTCCACCGAGCGGGATCGGTCGACGGCGAGGGCGACGGCTGCGGTGTCCTGCTGGACATCCCGCGCGAGCTGTGGGGCGAGGAGGTCCGCCGAGGCGGCCACATCTCGAAGCTGGCGCTCGACCCGCACTTCACCGTCCTGCACCTGTTCATCCCGCGCGCCGCGGACCCCGAGGACGTCAAGGTCCGTGCCCGTGAGCTGCTGAGCAAGAGCGGGCTGCGCGTCCTGGCCGAGCGCCACGACGTGGTCGAGTCCAGCGCGCTCGGGCCCACCGCCCGCGAGGAGGAGCCGCGCTTCTGGCAGATCGGCGGCGTGATCGACGATCCGCGCCTGACCTTCGAGCTGAAGATCCGGCTCGAGTCCGAGCTGGACCTGCACGTGGCCAGCTGCTCCACCGACACCGTCGTCTACAAGGCGCTCGGCGGTCCCCTCGCGCTGGGCGGCTACTTCCCCGACCTGCTCGACCCGCGCGCGACGACCACCGCGGTGTTCGGCCACAACCGCTACTCGACCAAGACCTGGCCCGCGCTGAGGCGCGTCCAGCCCTTCGGCGTGCTCGGCCACAACGGCGAGATCAACACCATCGCCCGGCTGCGCCAGGAGGCCAAGATGATCGGCGTCCCGCTCGGCGAGGGGACCTCGGACTCAGAGGACCTCAACCGTACGGTCGAGTCGCTGATCAGCCGCGGCGGCCTCACGCTGGTCGAGGCGCTCGAGCTGACGCTGCCTCCGATCGTGAACGAGATCAAGGGCATGCCGGAGGAGCTGCGCGGCTTCTACATGTACCTGCGCCAGGCGTTCGGGCCGTTCGCCCAGGGCCCGGTCGCGATGGTGGCCCGCCACGGCGACGAGTGCGTGTTCTGCGTCGACGCGCTCGGCCTACGGCCGCTGTGGCACCTCGAGACCTCCGAGGCCCACGTGTTCTCTTCCGAGCCCGGCGTCGTGGCGGTGAGGGACACGATCGGCGAGCCCAAGCCGATTGCGCCCGGAGAGAAGCTGCTGGTGCAGATCGACCGGCCCAAGGGCGAGTCGCGCCTCTTCGACCACCACAGGCTTCAGCAACTGTGCTGCGAGCGCTGGCGCGAGCGCACCGGCGGTGGCGCGCACGACGCGGGCTTCCAGCGCGCGCTGCCGGTGGGCGGGCCGCTGGAGGGGGCGGAGATCCCCGGCTACTCGAGCGCGGGCCCGGCCGAGCCGGTGCGGGTGGAGTCGCGCGTGCTGGGCGGCTTCGGCTGGCAGCGCGAAGACATGCGCCTGGTCCAGCAGATGGCCAACACCGGCTCCGAGCCGATCAGCTCGCTGGGCTACGACGGGCCGCTGGCCGCGCTGTCGCCCGAGCGCCAGAACCTGGCCGACTTCTTCAAGGAGTCGGTGGCGGTGGTGACCAATCCGGCCATCGACCGCGAGCGGGAGGTCGAGCACTTCTCGTGCCGCGCGGTGATGGGCCCGCGGCCGGGCCTGCACAAGGTGCCGGACGACGTCTACACGGTGGAGACCGCGTTCCCGGTGATCCTCGGCGGCCACCACGAGCTGGCGCCGCTGAGCGACGAGAGCTACCGCAAGATCGCCCGCGAGCACAAGACCTACCTGCTCGAGGACCTGTGGGAGGAGTTCCGCGGCCGGGCCAAGGTGCTCGACTGCGCCTGCCTGGACTCGGAGTCCACCAGCGGCGTGGTGGAGCGCCTGAAGCACGAGGCCACCGGCGCGGTGCGCGACGGCGCCCGCCTGCTGGTCATCGACGACCGCACCGCGTTCGACGGCGGCCGGCGCTACCTCGATCCACATCTCGCTCTCGCGGCCGTGGACCTCGCCCTCCGCGAGCACTGGACCGCCAGCAACGAGCCCAACCTGCGACGGCGCTGTGGGCTGGTGCTGCGCTCGGCCGCCGTTCGCAACGTGCACGACGTGGTGCTTGCGCTCGGCCTGGGCGCCGACGGCGTGTGCCCGTACACGATGATCGAGGTCGCCCTGCTCGACGACTACTCCACGGCCATCGGCAACCTCGCCACCGCGCTGCGCAAGGGGATCGAGAAGGTGATCTCCACCATCGGGATCCACGAGGTCCGTGGCTACGCCCGGCTGTTCTCCTCGATCGGGCTCAAGCCCGAGATCACCAAGGTGTTCGACACCACCGGCTACGCAGGCACCCGCCACGGCGGCACCGGCTTCGCCCAGCTCGACCTCGACGGCGACCAGCGCCAGCGCGTGCTGGCCGGCGAGGAGGACTCCAAGCCGGCGAAGACGTTCCGGTTCTACCCGAAGGTCTACAAGGCGGCGGTGGCTGCGGCGGCGGGCAACGGCGACTACTCGGAGTTCTCCGAGCGGGTGCGCGGGCTGGAGCTCGAGCAGCCGATCGCGCTGCGGCACCTGCTCGACATCCAGTCCGACCGCGAGCCGCTGCCGGTCGAGGCCGCCGACCCCGGCGTCGGGCTGCACTCCTATCCGATCTTCATCGCGCCGATGAGCTTCGGCTCACAGGGCGAGATCGCCTACCGCGCGTACGCCGAGGGCGCCAAGCGAGCCGACATCATCGCCATGAACGGCGAGGGCGGCGAGCTGCCCGACATGTACGGCCGCTACCCGCAGTGGCGCGGCCAGCAGGTCGCCGGCGGGCGCTTCGGCGTCACGGGCGAGATGCTCAACTCGTCGTACCTCGTCGAGATCAAGGTCGGTCAGGGGGCCAAGCCCGGCGAGGGCGGCCACCTGCCGGCCAAGAAGGTGACCGAGGCGGTGGCGCGGGCGCGCAACGCCTCCGGGCCGGCCGACCTCATCTCGCCCTCCAACAATCACGACCTGTACTCGATCGAGGACCTCGCCCAGCTGATCGACGAGCTCAAGACCGCCAACCCCGACGCCCGGGTGTCGGTGAGGGTGCCGGTGGTGCCGGATATCGGCACGATCGCGGTGGGAATCGCCAAGGCCGGGGCGGACATGATCACGCTCAGCGGGTACGACGGCGGTACCGGCGCCGCCCGGGCGCACGCCCTGCGCCACGTGGGGCTCCCGGCCGACATCGGCACGCGCGCCGTGCACGTGGCGCTGATGGAGGCCGGCATCCGCAACCGGGTGGAGATCTGGGCCGACGGCGGCCTGCGCCACGCCCACGACATCGTGAAGCTGCACTGCCTCGGCGCCAACCGGGTGGGCTTCGGCACGCTTGCCATGGTCGCGCTGGGCTGCACGATCTGCCGCGGCTGCCAGCTGGACACCTGCCACGTGGGCATCGCGACCCAGATCGCCAACCGCGGGGAGGCCGAGCTCAAGGGGCTGAAGAGGTTCACTCCGCAGGAGCTCGAGACGGCCTCGGCCAACTGCGCACGCTTCTTCACCGCCATGGGCGAGGAGGTGCGCGAGCTCACCGCCTCGCTCGGCTACGAGCGCACTCAGGACCTGGTCGGGCGGACCGACCTGCTGGTCCAGGCCCGCGGCACCGACCGCGTGGACGTGGCCGAGCTGGTCAAGCCGGTCGAGGAGATGCTGGACCTCGAGCCGCTGGAGCTCCCCATGCCTCCGGACGAGCGCGAGGCCCCCGGCCTCGTCCTCAGCCGCCCGCTGGGCATGCGCCCCAAGGAGCCCGAGGGCGACCGCGTCCACGGCGCCGAGGCGGCGGGCGAGCTCGCGCGGCAGCGCATCGCCGGGACGGGGCCCGAGGCCACCGAGGACACGCTGACCGAGCTGGAGCTCGAGGAGGGCACGGTCGGAGGCCAGGGCCTCGGGGCCTTCAACGTCCACGGGATCGACATCACCGTCGAGGGCGGCGCCCAGGACGGAGTGGCCAAGGCGATGCTGGGCGGCAAGGTGGCGGTGTTGAAGGGCACCAACCGCCTTGGGCAGCGGGTCAACGGGTCGGTGGGCAAGTCCTTCGCCTACGGCGCACAGCGCGGGCGCCTGTATGTGCAGGGCGACGGCGACTCCCGCTTCGGGGTCCGCCTCAGCGGCGCCGACGTGGTGTCGGGCGGCGAGCCCACCGAGCCGCTGGACGACTCACGCGGGTGCCTGGCCGATCGCGCCAACCTGAAGGGCTTCGCCTTCGAGTACATGACCAGCGGCCGTGCGGTGGTGCTGGGAGACCCCGGCCCGTGGATGTGCGCGGGTCAGACCGGGGGGCGCGTGTACCTGCGGGTCAACCACGGGTGGAACCTCGACCGTGAGGCGCTGGAGCGCCGCGTCGGGGACGGCGCGAAGGTGTCTATCTCCGAGCTCGACTCGCAGGGCATGCTCGACGTCCAGGAGCTGCTGGGCCGCTACGCCGGCGAGCTGTCGGCGACGGGGCAGGCCGAGGAGGCCGAGCGGATCAACGGGTTGGCGGCGGAGCCCCGGTCGCATTTCCTCATGAGCGTGCCCGACGGGGAGCAGACCGACCCCTCGGTCTCGACCGAGTAGCCGGCCGCCCCCTCGCCACCCCTGAACAGCCGCACCCCCAACCCCCAGGCCGCGGGTCCTGTCAGCGGAATGGTCCTTGCACTCGTGCCCTTCGGGCACGGGCAAGTTGCTTCCGCTGCCACCCGCGGGCGGAGTGTGTGCGCGGTTCGCGCCCGCTGGACCGCTTCGGCGCTGGCGAAGACCCGCGACCGCACCTAGGGTGGTCGGGTGATCAAGCCCACCGCCGTCGCCAAGCTCTTCGTCACCGTCCTGGCCGTCGCTCTGCTGGGACTCGTCTTCGCCGCCCCCGGCATCGCCGTCGAGGGGACCGAGGAGGGTGGACAGGCGGCGCCCGCGGAGCCCGACGGCCAGACCGAGCAGCCCCCGGCCGACGATGGCACCCAGAATCAGGCCACGCCCGACGACTCGGGCTCGGGGACCGACAGCTCCGGCGGATCGGCCCAGCCCACCCAGGAGGAGCAGGCCCGGTTCGACCGTTACTGCAACCAGCCGAACGCCTCGCCTTCGCACAGCGACGCCCAGTTCTGCGAGGAGTTCAAGAAGAAGTTCGGCGGCAAGGACACGGGCGCGGGCGCCAGCAGCACCGGTGGCCCCACCCAGGAGGAGAAGGACCGCTACGAGCGCTACTGCACCCAGAAGGACGCCGAGCCCTCCCACAACGACAAGAAGTTCTGCGAGGACTACGAGAAGAAGTACCCCAAGGAGGCCAAGGCCGAGCAGGCCGCGGCCAACAACGAGCAGGCCACCAACGCAGACAACGAAGACGCGAAGAAGGACGACGAGCCCAACTCCGGGCCACTCGCATTCACGGGCCTGGACATCTGGCAGCTGGTGCTGCTCGGCCTGGTCCTCGTCGGCGGCGGGCTGGGCGCCCGCAAGCTGCTCGCGAACTAGGCCGGGCTACACCCGGCAGGGCCCGGGCCGCGCCTCGGTGGCCGGCGTGATGCGGTAGAGCCCCCAGTCGCCGCGGCGGCCGATCAGCCCGATTCGCGCTCGCCAGGGCTTCGGGAAGGGCTCCTCGCCCAGCGGCGAGAGCATCACCACCGGACCGTCGTGCTGGCCGTCGATCGCCTTCCAGGGAAGCACCCGACGCACGTCCTTGAGGTGCTCGCCCATCGTGAAAGACACGGCGCCCTCGTTCCAGTGCAGGTCGCCGCGGAGGATGGGATCGCCACAGCGGTGGAGGCCCTCGGTGCCGAAGGCCTCCACGGCGTCGCGCAGGTCGTTCTGGAGCACGGCGCGGTCGTGGGCGGCCGCGAACGTGTCCGGGACACCGGGCACCTCGAAGATCACCAGCGCCAGCACCGCGGCCGCCGCCGCAACGGCGGCGGCGCGGCGGGTGCTCTCCAGGACGGCTTGGACTGTGGCGGCGGCCCCGACCCCGGCCAGCACGCACAGCATCCCGGCGGGCGGCTCGAAGAAGCGGGCGGAGACGGGATACCCGATGAGCTCGAGCAGGCACAGGTAGCCGATGAACCCCGCACAGCCACCCACGAGCACCTGGAGCGTGCGGTCGCGTGGCCGCAGGGCGAGGCCCAGCAGGGCCAGCGCCGGGACGACCGGGGTCGCGCCCGCCCAGATCTCCGCCAGCATGTCGCCGACGTTGACCTTCCGGATGTCGGCGTTCGACGCCGCTTCGCCGCTCCCGTGGACGGGATCGCCCGAGCCCCAGAAGTCTCCGCCGAACCAGAGGATGGGGATCGGCAGCAGGACGAGTGCGATCCGCCGCAGGCTGAGCGCCTCCGTGCGCCACGCCCACAGCGCGTAGACGCCGATCACCGCCCACAGCTCCGGGCGCCCGAGGCCGGTGAGCATCAGCAGGAAGAGGGGCAGGGTGCGGCGGCCGGCCAGATGGGCCATGACCGCGCCGACGAGCAGCCCCAGCAGCAGCGGCTCGGTGTAGCCGTGCAGCACCGACCGCAGCCACCCGGGGCTGACCACGATCGCCAGCGTGGTGACCGCGCCGGCCGTGATCGTCACCGCCCGCCGGCGATCGTCGGCCAGCCGCACCGCCAGGACCACGGCCAGGACCAGTCCGAACAGCCCGCCCGCCCGCGCCACCACGAGCCACGCTGACGGCAGCGCATCGCCGAAGACCGACAACGGCGTGGTGATCAGCACGGGCAGCGGCTTCCATGAGGGCGACCCCCCCTGGGAGGTGTCCAGGTCGAGGTGGGCTACCTCGCGGCCCCAGACGATCCAGCCCCAGGGGTCGGTCGTGGGAGCCGACGGCGTGAGGAGGGAGAACAGCGCAAGGGCCAGGCAGGCCAGCAGCAGGCCGCCCGCCCATCGGGCGGTCAGGGGGCGCACGGCGCTGGATTGTGGCGGAGGGCGACCTCAGTCGCCCGGCGAGATCAGCCGACGGTGGCTGCTGAGCGCTCCGAGACCACGGTCAGGAAATACAGCCGGAAGCGCCCGACGGCGATCTCATCGCCGTCGTTGAGCGTCGCGAGGTCGACCTTCTCCCCGTTGCAGAACACCCCGTTGAGGCTGCGGTCGTCGAGCACGCGCGCCTGGCTGGGATCGCAGTAGATCAGCGCGTGACGCCGCGAGACCGTGGGGTCGTCGAAGCGGACGTGCGCCGACAGGCTGCGCCCGACGCGAGTCCAGCCGTCCTGCAGCGGCACGACGTGGACCCGCTCGTCATCGTCGAAGGCTACGTAGGCGCCCGCGGCGGTGAGTGCTTCGCGGGCCTCGTCGAGCCACTCGGGGCTCTCGGGCATGAGGTCATCCTCGCCTGGGGCCTGTGCCGGCCCGAACAGGGAGGCGCGGGAGAAACGGGCGTGCCCGCAGCTGGGGCACTCAGGGACTGCGTCGCGCTCGTGCAAGGCGACTCCGAAGCCGCAGCGGTCGCAGCGAAACGAACCGGCCCCGGCGAGGGTTCCGGTTGGGAATGCTTCCATGAGCTCCTCTCCTCAGACGAAGTGGCACACCTGTTGTAACGGATTTAGACAGTTCGACGCAAGGGGGTGAACGGGAAGGATCGTCCGCTGTTAGCGCGAAGATCAGTTTTGTGCCCGATCTCGCCACACAGATGCTGCACCGGAGCATCGGCGCGCTGAAGCCTGTGACCACCCACTGTGGCGGCTGCCGGCGCACTCCCCTGCCGGGCGAGCGGGTGCACGAGCTCGAGGATGGGCGCCAACTGTGCGACCTCTGCTTCGGCTCGCTGCCCGACGAGAGTCGCCACGCAGTCGAGAGCCGCCGGGTGGGCGCCAGCGAGCGCCGTCTCCGCACAGCCCCGAAGGCCGCCTGACCACGTAGAGTCAGCCGCCGAGTGCGGCAGGTCTCAGTCAGCGTCTTCATCTCCGCTCCGCGGGAGCAGATCTACGACTTCGTGGTCGACCTCGCGGCTCGGCCTGCGTTCACCGATCACTACCTGCGCGATCTTCGGCTGGCCCGGGCCAAGTCGTCCGGCAAGGGCGCCGCGGCCCGCTTCGTCCTCAAGCCGCCGCTCCGCGAGGAGAGAGGCGAGCTGGCCATCGTCGAAGCGGACCGCCCTCGGCGCATCGTCGAGGAGGGCCGGCTGGGCCGGCTCGGGCGCTCCCGCTTCGTGGCGGTCTACGAGTTCACCCCGGAGTCGGGTGGGACCCGGGTGGAGCTGAGCACCCTCAGCGACCCGGCGGGGTTCGATCGCGTCAGGCAGGCCGGCGTGCACCGCTGGATCCGCCGCAAGACGTTGACCTCGCTCAAGCGCCTGCGTGCCATCTTCGAGGAGCCGCCGAGCGGCGAGCTGGCCAGGGTGACCGTGGCCGGGTACGACGCCTACAAGTCGCCCCGCTTCGGGTCTCCCGCGGGAAGCGACCCGTCCCGCGCCGGCTAATAGGATTTCGCCCCGCATGGCCCTCCCTCACCGCCCGCTCCTGCTCCTGTGTCTCCTCGCGCTGGCCCTCGGCGTGAGCGCCTGCGGCAAGGAGAACGACGAGTCGATCCAGGGCACCGGCACGCCCGGTGAGGCTTTCCGCGAGGGCCTGGCCGAGGAGATGAACGGCCTCACCTACAACGTTTTCATCACTCGCCAGCTCAACACCAGGATCACTCCGGACTCGGCGTTCTACCGCGGCCCGGACCCGGGCAAGGGCGAGACCCTGTACGGGATGTTCGTTCAGGTCTGCAACGAGGAGAAGGAACCGGCCAAGGCGGTGGACGCCGAGAGGTTCATCATCAAGGACAGCCAGGAAAACGAGTTCCGGCCCATACCGCTGCCCGACACCAACGCGTTCGCCTACAAGGCCCGCGAGGTGAACCCCAAGGAGTGCATCCCGCAGGCCGGGTCGGTCGCCCAGCAGAACTCGGCTGCCGGCGCTCTGCTGGTCTACAGGATCCCGGTCGAGGACCTGGAGAACCGCCCGCTGGAGCTGGAGATCGAGGGCGGCTTCGACGTCCGGCGGGGCGAGCGCGACAAGCTCCGCTTCGAGCTCGACTTCTAGCTCGCCGGCTACTTCAGGCCGGCCTGCAGCACCTGCTTGGCCACGGGCGCTGCGCTCTGCCCGCCCGCGCCGGCCTTGACCAGCAGGACGCCCACCGCCAGCCGCGGCCGGCGGGCCGGGGCGAAGGCCGTGAACCAGGCGTCGGTGTTGGACGGGTCGCCGCCCTGGGCATTGGGCCCGCGCGTGTCGCCCAGCTCGGCGGTGCCGGTCTTGCCCGCCACCGCGGTCCCCGGGATGGCGGCGGCCGTGCCGGTGCCGTAGCGCACCACGTCGAGCATGTAGCCGCGGATGGTGTTGGCGACCTTCTCCGAGGTCACGCGCCGGCGCCGCGACGCCGCGCCGGCCTTCAACGACGGCTCGGTCATCACCCCGCCGGCGGCGATGGTCTGAGCCACCGAGGCCATCCGGAACGGCGTGGCCAGCACCTTGCCCTGGCCGATCGCGCTCGAGCCGAGCTCGATCGGCGTCTTGATCTGGCTCGCGGGCGGGATGGTCGAGGGCAGCTCTCCGTCCACGGACGGCTTGCCGTTCCAGCCGTAGCGCTCGGCGGCGGCCACGAGCTTCTCGGCGCCGACGCGGACCCCCAGCGGCGCGAACACCGAGTTGCACGAGTGGGCGAAGGTCTCGCGGAACGTGCCGCCGCAGGACTCGCCGTTGGCGTTCTCCAGGCGCGTGCCGTCGATCGTGGCGGCCGTCTGGACGGGGTAGCGCTTGCGCGTCTTGTCGGCCTCGAGCGCAGCGGTGGTGGTGATGATCTTGAACGTGGAGCCCGGCGGCTGGGGCGCGGAGAACGCGACCCCGGCCAGGGCGCGGATCTCTCCGTTGCGGGCGTCCAGCGCCGCGACGCCGCCGAAGCGATCACCCAGCGCCGCCACCGCCGCGAGCTGCAGGCGGCTGTCGATCGTGGTCCGCACCGCTTTGCCCGGCTTCGGCTCCGAGCGGGCCAGCACGCGCTTGCCGGCCAGCAGCTCGCCGCCGGGCTGCCCGGCCAGCTCGGGCTCGAAGGCCCGCTCCAAGCCGGTCTTGCCCACCGCGGCGCGCGGCGGCAGCCCGCGCTCGCGCGCGGTTCGGCGGCCCTGCGGGGTGTCGGGTCGGCCCAGCGTGCCGGCGATCGAGCCCCCGGCCCCCTCCGGCGAGCTGCGGGCGCGCGCGGGGCCGCGGGCGAGCACCTTGCCGTCGCGGGAGAGGATCGCCGCCCGGCGGGGGAGCCGGGTTCGGCGCTCGAGCTCCTCGTTTCCGCGCAGACCCGGGAAGGCGAGCGCGGGGGTCCACTCCACGAGGTCGTCGGTCACGGGGACCGCCACGTCACCGCGAACCCTCCCGAATGCCCGGGTGCTGACGCGGACCGGAATCAGCGCAGCACCGTCGCTCTCGGACTCCGGCTCGCCGATCGTGAAGCCGGTGGCGGTCGCTGTGTCGGAAGCGGCCGCGAGCGCCTGCCTGACTTCAGCCGCGCTGTAGCGCTGCTTCGCCTCGGGGGTGAACAGCGCGCGCATCGCCTGCACGTCGCCGCGCTGCCAGGCGTCGGCGTATTCGCGCCCTATGCGCTTGGTCGAGGAGCCGGCCGTCGCGCCCACAATCAGGCCGATGACGAGCGAAACCAGCGCCAGCCCCACGATGGGGATGGTCCGGTGGGTCAGGCGGCGGTAGCGCTCGCCGGCTCGATCGGTCGGGATGAGTGGACTCAAGGGCGCGCGCTCGGTGTCCCAGGGTAACCCGGTTGCACCGCTAGGTTCCCCGTCGGGTGACCTGGGTCGACTGGATCATCGTTGCCTTCGCGGTGCTCATGGCCGTATGGGGGTACGCGCAAGGGCTCATCGTGGGCGCACTTTCGCTCGCCGGTTTCGTCGCCGGGGGCTTCCTCGGCTCGCGAATCGGCCCGATGCTCCTCTCCGAGGGCTCGCGCTCTCCCTACGCGCCGCTCTTCGCCCTGATGGGGGCGCTGCTGGTCGGGGGCATCCTGGCCGCTGCGCTGGAGGTGCTCGGCTTCCGCCTGCGCGGACGGCTGGGCCAGGGGCTGGGGGCGCTGGACGGCCTCGGCGGCGCGGTGCTGGTGGCCGCGATCGGCCTGGGGCTGGTCTGGCTGGCGGGTGCGGTGGCGCTGCACACCCCGGGCGCGCGAGAACTGCGCGAGCCCATCCAGCGCTCGGCGATCCTCCAGAAGCTCAACGCCGCGCTGCCTCCGAGCGGGCCGTTGCTCAGGACGCTGGCCCGCTTCGACCCGTTCCCCGGCATCCGCGGCCCGCAGCCCGAGGTGCGTCCGCCCGACCCGGCGATCGCCAACGATCCCCAGGTGCGCGCTGCCCGCGCGAGCGTGGTCCGCGTGCTCGGCACGGCATGCGGCCTGGGCGTGCAGGGCAGCGGCTGGGTGGCGGGAAACGGGTTGGTGGTCACGAATGCGCACGTGGTGGCCGGCCAGGACGACACGACGGTGCAGCTCGGGGGCGCGGGCGAGCCTCTGGACGCCCAGCCGGTGCACTTCGACCCCCGCAACGACCTGGCGATCCTGCGCGTTCCCGCCAGCGAGCGAGTGCCGGCGCTACGGGTCAACGCCGGCGCCCGCCCGGGAGTCGGCGCCGCCATCCTCGGCTTCCCCGGCAACGGGGACTACACGGTGGCCGCCGGCCGACTGGGCGAGACGCAGAGCTTCCGCACTCAGGACGCCTACGGCCGCGGGCCGATCAGCCGCCGGATCACGCTGATTCGCGGTCGCGTGCGCTCGGGCGACTCGGGCGGCCCGGTGGTCGACGGCGCGGGCCGGGTGCTGACCACCACGTTCGCCTCATCGGTGGGGTCGAACCGCGGCGAGAGCGGCTACGGGGTGCCCGACTCCATCGTCCAGCAGGGCCTGGACCGCGCCGGTGGGCCGGTCGGCACGGGCCCTTGCGCCGAGTAGCCGGCCAGGCGCAACTCGTGATCGCGTCCTGGGTTAGTCGCGGCGTGCGCCCCGCCCTCTGGCTGATTCTGCTCCTGCTTGCCCTCGTGGCGCTCGTTCTCGCCTCGGGCGGCGCCGGCGCCCAGACGACAACCGACGCCAACCCCTGCCTGGAGCCGATCGGCGCGAACCTGCGCTGCCCCGACCTGGTGATGCGCCGTCCCTTCGACCTGCGCATCGACCGGCGCACGAAGCGGCGGCGAACTCTGCTGCGCGCCGGGAACTCGATCGACAGCATCGGGGACGGGCCCGTCGAGCTGCGCGGTCGGCGGACCAGCCGCCGGTTCATGGACGCGGTCCAGAGCATCTACACGAGCGCGGGCCGACGGCTCACATACCGCACCGGCGCGCGGCTGCAGTTCAAGTACGCCCACGCCAAGCGCAGCTACTGGAAGTTCTACCGCGCGGCCTCGTTCTCGCTGTGGCGGGTTGACGCCGCGGGCGTCCGCACCGAGCGCGTGCGCACAGGGCCCAAGGTCGCCTACTGCCTGCGCGACCTCAGGCGCACACGCAACATCGGCCCCCGCCGGCGGAGGTACCCGGCCTGCAACACCAACCCGCGCCAGCGCCGCGTGGTGGTCGGCACCTCCCGCGGGTGGTCGGACGTGTACCCGGCCTCCTACCCCGAGCAGTGGATCGACGTGACCCGCCTGCGCGGCTGCTTCGCCTACCAGCACACGGCCGACCCCCGCAACTGGATCCACGAGTCCGACGAGACCAACAACCAGGCGACGGTGATCGTGCGCCTGCCCTACCGGCGGGGAGACCAGCGCTGCCCTGGCCTGTCCACCGGCCCGCCGGTGCCCAATCCGGCCGACGCTTACTAGGCGCTCGGCGCGCGTCATACGATCCGCCGTGTGATCGACCCGTTCGATCGGTGGCGTGAGCACGGCGAGAAGCCCGACTACGCGGGGCTCCTCACCTTCAGCGGGATGCCGTACACGCAGGAGCCGGCCGAGCTGGCGGGCGTCGACGTCGCCATCGTGGGCGCCCCCACCGACGATCTCGTTTCAGACCGTCCCGGTGCCCGCTTCGGGCCGAGGGGCATCCGCGCCGCCTCCTGCCCGCCGGGACCGCACCTCGAAGCGGGCGTGGACGGCTTCGCCGAGCTACGGGTGGTCGACTTCGGCGACGCCCCCGTTCTGCCCGCCGACGCCGCGCGCACCCACGAGGCGATCGAGTCGACGGTGGGGCAGGTGCTCGATGCGGGCGCGCTACCGATCGTGCTCGGCGGCGATCACGGGATCGCCGAGCCCGACATCCGCGCCTGCGCGACCCGCCACGGACCGGTCGGGCTGGTCCACTTCGACACCCACACCGACACCGGCGAGGAGGTCTACGGAGTCGAGTTCTCGCACGGGACGCCCATGTACCGCCTGGTGGAGGCCGGCCTGGTGGACCCCGCCCGCTACGTGCAGATCGGGCTCCGGGGCTACTGGCCGGGGGAGAAGGAGTTCGGCTGGCAGCGCGAGCGCGGCATCACCTCGCTCTTCATGCACCAGGTGCGCGACCAGGGGATCGAGTGGGTGCTGCAGCGCGCGCTGGACGTGGTCGGCGAGGGGCCGGCGTTCCTCAGCGTGGACATCGACGTGCTGGACCCGGCGTTCGCCCCCGGCACCGGCACGCCCGAGCCCGGGGGAATGAGCGCCGCCGACCTGCTGTGGGCCTGCCGCCACGTCGCCGAGCACACGCAGCTGGTGGGGGCCGACCTGGTCGAGGTGATCCCGACCGGGGTGGGCTCGGCCGACACGACCTGCCTGGTGGCCGATCGGGTCGTCAGGGAGGTGGTGACGGGGCTGGCGCTCCGCGCAGACCGCACCTAGGTCGGGAGGTCACCCTTTGCGGGCGAAGTTCGCCGTGTAGGTCGCCCCGCTCCGGCGCAGCACGCCTGGAGTGCCGGCAGCGATTCCGATGCCGATCTCGCGGAACCTGCCCTCGACGATGTTGGCCAGGTGAGGCGGGCTGTCCAGCCAGGCTCGGAACACGGCGAGCACCGACCCTCTGCGGTAGGCGATGTTCTCCCCGATCACCCAGCTCCGGGCGGGCAGGTAGTGCGCGCGGGTCAGGCGCGCCTTGAGGTCGACGCTTCCGGGTGCGAGGTGGGAGAAGAAGCGACGCCTGACCATCGAGCGCGAATGGGCGCCCGCGGCGTTGATCAGACGACGGTTCTCCCGTAGGCGGGCCAGACCCCTCCGGCGCCGGTACTCGTTGTGCAGACAGACCAGCGCCTTGCGTGCGGCGCGCCGCGAGCGCCGCGAGCGGCCCACCCGCTTCCGCGCGTTCCTGCATTTCGTCGCGGCGGCGGCGAACGCGACCGCCCGCGAAGCCACGACCAGCGGCGGCAGCTCCGGCGGGGTCGTCCCCGGCGGTGTCACCCCACCGGGGACGAACTCCTCCGGAAGCAGGCGCGGCTTGTCCACCGGCGCGCCTACTACCAGCGGCTTGGTCGGCTTCCCAGGGCTCGTCGGCGACACGACCACCGGCTGGAAGATGCTGCCCCCGCTGGAGCAGCCGCCGCTGTTGACGCGGGCCAGCACTCGCACCGGGCTCGTCCCGCGGAAGGTCCGCCTCGCCTGCAGCGTGACCGGGGTCCCTGCCCTGAACGGACGCCCGGGGGTCCGGCCGCGCGAGTCCGGTGGTCGGCACGCGCTGCTCCCGAAGGAGTCGGCCGGCCTCCCGAAGCTGACGACCAGCCCGCTGACCGGCGCTTTCGGGTCGACCGCCCGAACGCGGAGCTTCACCTCTCTCCCGGTGACCGCGCCGCGGTCCAGGCGACACGCCCGTGACGCGCGGCGCGGCTTCGGCCGAGTTGGCGCTAGGCACCACTTCCCCGCAAAGTGCACATTTCTGCGGGGGCGATCGGCTGCGGTTGAGCCTGCGTCTACCCTGACCCCAATGGCCAAGACCCTCGTGATCGCCGAGAAGCCGTCCGTCGCGCGCGACCTCTCGAACGCGCTGCCCGGCTCCTTCAAGCAGTCGAAGGACAAGTCGCACCTGATCGGTGACGACTACGTGATCACCTGGGCGGTCGGCCACCTCGTGGGCCTGGCCGAGCCGGACGCCTACGACGACAAGCTCAAGAAGTGGCGCTTCGCCGACCTGCCGATTCTGCCCGAGCACTTCAAGCTCGTGCCCAACGACGACAAGTCCAAGAAGCAGCTGAACGCGATCCACCGGCTGATCAAGGACGACGAGATCGACCGCATCGTCAACGCCTGCGACGCCGGCCGCGAGGGCGAGCTGATCTTCGCCTACGTGTTCGAGACCGCCGGATCGGACAAGCCGGTCCAGCGCCTGTGGCTGTCCTCGATGACGCGCAGGGCGATCGAGGACGCCTTCGAGCACCTGCGTCCCGGCGAGGAGATGGAGCCGCTGGAGGCCGCCGCCCGATCGCGTTCCGAGGCCGACTGGGTGGTGGGCATGAACGCCACGCGCGCGGCTTCGATCCGGCTGCGCGCCGCCTTCGACGGCGCCGTGTCGCTGGGCCGTGTGCAGACGCCCACGCTGGCTTTGGTTGCCCGCCGCGAGGAGGAGATTCGCGCCTTCGTCCCCGAGCCGTACTGGCTGGTCGAGGCGAACTTCGCGGCAACGGGTGAGCGGCTGTACTCGGGCCGCTACCTCGGCGGGCGCCGGCTGAAGGACGAGAAGGAGGCCGCGGCGGTTGTCGAGGCCTGCACCGGCCAGCCGGGCGAGATCACCAAGCTGGAGAAGAAGGAGGAGACCGAGCGCTCGCAGCTGCTCTACGACCTCACCTCGCTGCAGCGTCACGCCAACACGCTCTACGGCTTCTCTGCCCGCCGCACCCTGGGCGCCGCTCAGAAGCTGTACGAGGAGCACAAGGCACTCACTTACCCGCGTACCAACGCGCGCTTCCTGACCGGCGACCTGGTGGCCGACATTCGGCCCACCGCCGAGCTGGTGGGCCACAACCCCGCCTACCGCAAGGGCGCCGAGTACGTCACCTCGCTGGAGAAGCTGCCGCTGGGCCGCGTGGTCAACGACAAGAAGGTCGAGGACCACCACGCGATCATCCCCACCAAGTCCGAGCACGACCTCGGGCGCATGGGGGCCGACGAGCTGAAGGTCTACGACCTGGTGACCAAGCGCTTCCTGGCGATCTTCCACCCCGACGCGGTGTTCGAGCGCACGCGCGTGGAGACCACGGTGGCCGACCACGAGTTCCGCACCAGCGGCCGCCGGCTGGTGGTGGCCGGCTGGAAGGCCGTCTACGGCGACGAGCCCTCGGTCGAGGGCGGCGAGGACGACTCCGGTGGCGACCAGTCGCTGCCCAAGCTCGAGCAGGGCGAGACGGTGGAGACGCGCAGCGTCGAGTCGCTGCGCAAGGAGACCCAGCCGCCGCGGCGCTACACCGAGGCGTCGCTGCTCGCGGCGATGGAGGGCGCGGGCAAGGACATCGAGGACGACGAGCTGCGCGAGGCGATGAAGGAGTCCGGCATCGGCACCCCCGCCACGCGCGCAGCGACCATCGAGCTGCTGCTGTACCGCGAGTACATCGAGCGCGAGGGCCGCGCCCTGCACGCCACCGAGAAGGGGATCCAGGTGATCCGCCTGCTGGGCCAGCACCCGCTCACCTCGGCGGAGCTGACCGGTGACTGGGAGCGGAGGCTGGGGCTGATCGAGCGGGGCGAGGACTCGCGGCCCGCCTTCATGCAGGACATCGCCAAGTTCACCACCGAGACCGTGCAGGAGCTGGACAAGCTCAAGGGCGTGCAGATCGAGCGCGCGAAGCTCGGGCCGTGCGCGGTGTGCGGGCGCGAGATCGTGGAGAACCGCAAGGGCTACTCGTGCTGGTCGCGCGAAGACCCGGGCTGCGGCTTCGTGATCTGGAAGCGCAAGGCGGGCAAGTCGCTGCCGGTGTCGGTGGCCAAGGAGCTGATCGAGTCATTGCGCGCGTCACGCGAGGCAGGCGAGGATCCCGGCGTTGGGCGGACGGCCAAGCCCGTGACCGGGTTCAAGGGCCGCTCCGGGCGCCAGTTCCGGGCCAAGCTGAAGCTGGAGCAGGACGAAGAGGGCAAGTGGCGGGTGGACTTCGACGAGGAGTGGGCCACCTCGCCGCGGGCGCGGCCGCCGGCGGAGGGCTCCGACGGCGACGCAGCCGCCGCGTCCTCCCCCGACAGCGCCGAGGCGACGCCCACGAACGGCAGCAACGACGGTCAGCCCGAGGCCGAGCCGGCCTCCTCTCGCAGCTGATTGGCGACTTCTCCACCTATACGGTGGAAAACTCGCCAGACGACTAGAGCGGGACGCCCAGCAGGACGTTCTCCAGGCGGGGAGGCCCTGACTCGTCGAGCCACGTGACCGAGCCCGGCCAGTACGGGCTGGACGACCCGGCATCGGCGATCAGCGAGCCTTCGTGGTACCAGGAGCCCGTGTTGTGCAGCAGCGCGCCGGTCGGGGCGCGCCAGTCGTGGTCGCGCCCCTCGATCGGCCAGGGCCGATGGGTGTGCCCGAAGACCACGTGCTCGGCGCGGATGTCCATCGCCGCCACCGCTTCGCTCATGGCCCGCAGCCCCGAGTCGCGCAGCTCGGCGCCGGTGATCTCCGGGCGGAAGGGGCCGAAGCCCGCCCGGTTGAGGGCGAGCACGCCGGCGGGCACGGCCACCCTGCCGATCGCGAGCCCGCCCAGGCCGCCGCCCTGCAGCGTCTGCCACACGCTGCGCGAGGTTCCGCCGGTCTTCTCCATCGTGGTCTGCGACGAGGCCTGCGCGATGCCGTGGAAGAGTGAGTACAGCGGGTCGACGATCGCCTCGTAGTCGGCCGGCGAGGCGGGCGCGCGGCGCAAGGTGACGCGGCGCATGACCGAGCACATGATCGCCTCGGGGCGCGGGACGGTCATGTGCACGTCGACCTGGTGTCCGTGGGTGGCGAAGACGTCGTCGCGCAGCCAGACGCCCGGGTAGGCCAGGCTCAGCGAGGGCCCCGGCAGCAGCTCATTCAGGCGACCGAGCAGGCCGGGGTGGCCGGCGGCGTCGGTGCGCTGCTCGAGGCCGAGGTTTTGGTCCTCCAGGCGGAGCTGGTCGAGGAAGGCGTCGGCCAGGTGGTGGTCGTGGTTGCCGGGCACCACGATCAGCTCGGTGTCGTGGCACGCCTCGGCCAGGGCCGCCAGCGCGGGCGCGGCGGCGTCGAGCACCCGCGCGACGGGCTGCTCGCGCAGCTCCAGGAGGTCGCCCAGCACCACCACCCGGTCGGCCTTCGCGAGCGCCTCGATCAACCGCTCGCGCGGCTCGGGCATGCGAAGAACGTCGCGACCGGAGACCGCGCCGAGGTGGAGGTCGGACACCACTGCGGTGAGCACGGCGGCGGATCTTGGCAGGAGGGCTATTCTCGCCTGCCGGGTGTCCCTCTTCTGTCGTCACAACCGCTATACGACGGACTGCCCCATCTGCTCGAAGGAGGCGGTGCCCGACCAGCCCGCGCGACGCGCGCCGGCCCGCAGGTCCACGGCGTCCACGGGCAAGAAGAAGTCCGCGGTCGGGGCCCGCACCGTCAGCGGCCTCTTCGGCGCGGCCGGGCCCTACGAGGACCCCGAGGTCAGTCGCTACGAGGTGCGCCTGGAGCGCGTGCCCGGGGGGCTGCGACTGGCTGAGTGGGTGCTGGCCACCGGCGAGCTGCGTCGCCGCGCCCCCGTGCTGGAGGCGGCCGACCTGCCCGGCCTGGTGCAGCGGGCGATCGAGAAGGGCGTGGTGGACGACGCCGGCGCGGAGAAGCTCACCGCCGCCCTGGCCGCCGAGCAGGGCAGCGGCGTCAGCCGCGGTCGCTCCGGCGACTTCTGGGAGGAGCTGCGGGTCGAGCCGCTGGACGCCGGGCGGGCGCGGGTGGCCCGCTGGATCGAGCGTCCCGGCAGCGGCTGGGAGCGGCAGGACACGCCGGTGATGCTCCCGGTGGAGCGCTTCGCCGAGGCCTTCCAGGGTGCGGCGTCAGGTGCTTCGGCACCCGCACGACCTTGACATCGTGACCCGGCAGTACACCTTGGGCTGATGCCCCTGAAGCTCGTCACCGGCCCGGCCAACGCCGCGAAGGCGGGCGAGGTCCTGGGCGGGCTGCGCGAGCGCCTGGCCGAGGAGCCGGTGCTGGTGGTGCCGACGTCCAAGGACGTCGAGCACGCGCAACGCGAGCTGGCCGAGCGCGGGGCGATCTTCGGGGCCGAGGTCGTGGCGTTCGACTGGCTGCTCCAGCTGATCGCCCACCGGGTCGGCCTGTCGGGCCGGGCGGCGTCGGACGTGCAGTGCGAGCTGATCGCCGAGGAGGCCGTGCGGCGCTCGGACCTGAAGGTGCTGGCGGCCAGCGCCGCCCAGCCGGGGTTCGCCAGGGCGGCGCTGCGGTTCGCCACCGAGCTGGAACGGTCCATGGTCGAGCCGGCGCGCTTCACCGAGGCCATGCGGCGCTGGGCCGGCGACGGCTCGCGCCGCCCCTACGCGGAGGAGGTGGCCACGGTCTACCGGCGCTACCGCGAGGGCCTGGACGCTGCGGGACTGGTGGACGAGGACCTACTGGCGTGGCGCGCGCTCAACGAGCTGCGCGAGAACCCGCTGCGGTGGCGCGGGACGCCGGTGTTCGTCTACGGCTTCGACGACTTCGACCCGCTCCAGCTCGATGCGCTCGAGACCCTGTCGGGACGCTGCGGCGCCGACGTCGTGGTCTCCCTGCCCTTCGAGGCAGGGCGGGAGGCCTTCAAGGCGGTGGCCGAGAGCCACGGGCGGCTGGTCGAGCTGGCCGACGGGGAGGTCGAGCTCGAGCCGCTGGACGACCACTACAACCCCGGCTCGCGCGCGGCCCTGCATCACCTCGAGCGCGGGCTGTTCGCCACCGACCAGCCCGAGCGAGTCGATCCCGGCGTAGCGGTGCGCTCGCACTCGGCCGGCGGCGAGCGAGCCGAGGTCGAGCTGGTGGGAGCGGAGGTGCTGGGACTTCTACGCGAGGGCACGCGCCCGGGCGACGTGGCGGTGGTGTTCCGCGACCCCGGCCACTACGCGTCGCTGGTCGAGCAGGTCTTCGAGGCCTACGACATCCCCTTCTCGATCGACCGCGCGGTGCCGCTGCGCCAGACGGCCGTGGGTCGCGGCCTCCTGGCCCTGCTGCGCTGCGCGCTGCTGGAGGGGTCGGCCGAGGACCTGCTGACGTGGCTGCGCACGCCGGGCAAGCTGCGTGAACCCCGCCTGGCCGACGATCTCGAGGCCGTCGTGCGCCAGAGCGGCGACGACAGCGCCGCGGCTGCGCGCGCGGTGTGGGAGGACAAGCGCTGGGCGCTGGACGAGATCGACCGCGTCGCCGGGGCCCAGGAGTCCGGCGCGCTGCTCGACGCACTCGATCAGGAGCTGGCGCGCCTGTTCGCGGCGCCCCACAAGCGCCATGCGCCGCTTCTGACCGGCCCCGAACTGGACGACGCGCGGGCGTACCGGGCCGGCCACAAGGCGCTGCGTGAGCTGCGCGCGGTGGTGAATGCCGACCCGAAGGTGTCGCTGGGCGCCCGCCGCATACACGACCGGCTCTCCGAGCTGGCGGTCGGCACGGGAGAGGAGCCGGCGCCCGACCGGGTCCAGGTCACCAAGCCCGAGGACGCGCGGGCGCGGCGGTTCGAGGCGATGTTCGTCTGCGGCCTGCAGGAGGGCGAGTTCCCCAAGGCAGGCGCGCCGGAGCCGTTCCTGCCCGACGAGGACCGTCGGGCGCTGGCCAAGGCGAGTGGCCTGCTGCTGCCGCTGCGGGAGGATCAGCTACAGCGCGAGCGGTACCTGTTCTACGTCTGTGCCTCGCGCGCCGAGCGGCGGCTGGTGCTGAGCTCGCGCTACTGCGACGAGGAGGGCGACCCGCAGGCGCGCTCGTTTTTCGTCGCCGACGTCGCGGAGCTGTTCACCGACCTCCCCGAGCGCCGGCGCTCGCTGTCGGAGGTCACGTGGACCCCCGACGAGGCGCCGACGGCCGTCGAGCTCGAGCGCTCGCTCGCCGCCCGCGGGCCGCGGGTCGAGGACGCCGAGGCCCCGGCGCTGACCGCCGACGCCCTGCTGGAGCTGCTGTCCTCGCGCGGGCCGCTGTCGGCCAGCGCGCTGGAGCGCTACGCGGACTGCCCGGTCAAGTGGCTGGTCGACAGCCTGCTGAACCCCGAGGCGCTGGAGCCCGACCCCGAGCAGATGGTCCGCGGGGCCTACGCGCACCGCGTGCTGGAGCAGACCTTCGTCGCCCTGGCCGACGAGACGGGAACCAGGCGCGTCACGCCGGCGACGCTGCCGGCCGCCGAGCGGATCCTGCTGGCCAAGCTCGACGAGCACCGCGGCGAGTTCCGCCTGTCGCCCAACCAGACGCGCGTCCGGGCGGCGGTGCGCAAGCTGGAGTTCGACCTGCTGCGTTTCCTGCGCTGGGAGGCGGAGTCCGACAGCCGGTTCGTGCCCGAGTACCTGGAGCACCGCTTCGGCTTCGACGACCCGGTCGAGGTGGGGGAGGGCGTCGAGGTGCGCGGCACGATCGACCGCGTAGACGTGTGGAACGGCTTCGCGCTGGTGCGCGACTACAAGACCTCCAAGCGGGCCGACTCGTACAAGGTGGCCAGCTGGGAGCGAGAGAACCGGTTCCAGGCCGCCCTCTACATGCTGGCCGCGCGCCAGACCCTGGGGCTGGAGCCGGTGGGCGGCGTGTACGAGCCGCTCGGTTCCAACCAGCGCGCGCCGCGCGGGCTGCTGTCGGCCGACGTCGCGGAGGTGGGCTCGGAGTACAAGGATCGCGACCGCCTGCCACCGGAGGAGTTCGAGGCGGCGCTGGCCGGGGCGCGCGAGCGGATCCTGGAGACGGCGCGGCGCCTGCGGGCCGGTGAGCTCGGATGCGACCCCGACCACTGCGCCTACGACGGCACCTGTTCCTACCCCTCGATCTGCCGGTCTGAGGACTGATGGCCCCGGAGTTCACCCCCGAGCAGCGGGCGGCGATCGACCGCCGCGACGGCTCGCTTCTGGTTCGCGCCGGGGCGGGCACCGGCAAGACCTCGGTGCTCGTGGAGCGCTTCGTGCAGGCCGTGCGCGAGGACGACGTCGAGGTCGAGCGGATCCTCGCGATCACCTTCACCGAGAAGGCCGCGGCCGAGATGAAGGAGCGGGTGCGCGAGCGGCTGGTCGAGCTCGGTATGCGCAACGACGCCCGCGCCGCCGAGGGAGCTTGGATCTCCACCATCCACCGCTTCTGCGCTCGCGTGCTGCGCACCCACGCGCTCAGCGCCGGCATCGACCCCGAGTACCGGGTGCTGGACGAGCTCGAGTCCGAGCGCCTCGGCCTCGACGCCTTCGACCGTGCGATCGACGACCTCCTGCGCGAGGCCGCCGGCGACCACCTGGAGCAGGTGGCCTCCTACACGCCCGACCGCCTGCGCGACATGGTGCGCACCGCCTTCTCGTGGCAGCGCAGCCGCGGGTTCCGTTACCCGCGCATGGAGCTGCCGCCTGAGCCGCCCGACGGGTCAGCCGAGGCGGCGCGGCTCGCCGCGGCCGCGCTGGCCGCGGCCTCCGACCTGGAGGCTCAGGCGGGCGGGAAGACCGTCGCCAGAACGATCGAGAAGCTGGAGCGCTGCCGGGAGGCGACCGTGGACGGCGCGCTGCCCGAGCTGGGCGTGCTGAACGGATTCGACTTCAAGCCCGGGAACACGAAGGCGCTGCAATCCGCGGCCTGCGACGAGTACCTCGAGGCGCTCGGCGCCTACCGCAGCATCGTGATGGCCCGCGACGAGCGCCGCACCCAAGAGCTGCTGGCGGCGCTGGTGGAGGGCTACGGCGGCCACCTCGAGCGGCTCAAGCGCGAGCGCTCCGGCCTGGACTTCGAGGACCTCGAGCTGATCACGCGCGACCTGCTGAAGGACAACGAGGGGATCCGGCTCTCCTACGCCGAGCGCTTCGACCACGTGCTGGTGGACGAGTTCCAGGACGTCAACCCGCTGCAGAACGAGCTGCTCGCTCAGCTCGACCGCGGCAACCTGTTCCGAGTCGGCGACGAGCGCCAGTCGATCTACGGCTTCCGCAACGCCGACGTCGACGTATTCACCGGTCACCACGCTTCCGCCGACGCCGAGGGCCGTGCCCAGAGCGTGACCGTCAACTTCCGCAGCCGACGGGAGGTGCTGGACGGGATCGACCTGGCCTTCTCGCGCCTGTGGGGGGAGGAGTTCGAGCCGCTGCGCGCCGGCCGCAACGGCGCTGCGGCGCCTGAGCCGCGCATCGAGCTGCTGGTCACCGACCGCGAGAAGCGCCGCTGGGACGAGCGCTTCGGCCAGGACGACGAGGCGCCCTTCGGCCCCTCATTGCGCTCCGCGACGCCGTGGCGCGCGGCCGAGGCGCGTTTGCTCGCGCGGCGGCTGGAAGAGGTCGCGAACGAGGGCGGCCACGGCTGGGGCGACATCGTCGTGCTGCTGCGCGCCACCACCCACATGACGCTCTACGAGCGGGCGCTGGAGGAGCGCGGCATCCCCACCCACGTGGTGGGCGGCCGCGGCTACTGGAGCCAGCAGCAGGTGGGCGACCTGCGCAACTGGCTGGCCGCGCTGGCCAACCCGCGCGACGAGCTGTCGCTCCTGTCGGTGCTGGCCTCGCCGCTGGGGGGCGTCTCGTTGGACGGCGTCGCGCTGCTCGCCCTGCGCGCCGACAAGGCCGGCCGGGACCCGTGGTCGGCGCTGCAGGACCCGGCCGACGGGCTGTTCGACGGCATGCCGGACGGCGACGAGCGGCGGTTGCGTGCGTTCGCCCGCATGTTCGGCGAGGAGCGCGCCGCCGCTCCGCGCGTGTCGCTGGAGCGGCTGATCGACCGGGCGGTCACGCGCACGGGCTACGACAAGCACGTCCTGGCGCGACCCGCCGGCGACCGACGCATGGCCAACGTGCGCAAGCTGATGCGGATGGCGCGCGAGTTCGAGGCCGAGGAGGGCCGCGACCTCCGCCGCTTCATCGACTTCGTCGCCGAGCGCGATCTGATCCAGTCGCGGGAGGGCGAGGCGCCGCTGGAGGCCGAGGAGCTCCAGCGGGTGCGGCTGATGACCATCCACCGCGCCAAGGGCCTGGAGTTCCCGGTGGTGTTCGTGGCCGATCTCGGCAAGGAGGGCCGCGAGGAGAACGGGCCGCTGCAGATCTCGCGCGACGGGCGCGTCGGGCTGCGACTGGCCTCGCTGGGGGCCGACGCGGTCCGCAGCGAGACCCTCGACGCCGTCAAGGCCCAGCAGAACGAGGACGACGAGCAGGAGGAGCGGCGCATCATGTACGTCGCCCTCACCCGGGCGCGCGAGCACTTGGTGCTGAGCGGCGCCACCGACCTGGAGAGGCGCAAAGAGCCCGAGGCTCTCACCGAGCCGCTGCGCTGGATGTGGCGCCACCTGGTGCCCGACCTGCCCGCCGACGATGCGAGCGGAGTCGGGGTGGAGAGCTACGAGGGCCGCGACGTCGCGGTGCGCTGGGAGCGCCTGGATCCCGGCACGCTCGACGAGCTGCTGCCGCCCGCCGACCGCATCCCCACGCGGCCCGAGCCCGCGCCGGAGCCGGCGGGCGAGACGCCGTCGCTGGAGCTGGGCATGATGGCGGCCCCGCGGGCCCTGCCGGTCGCCCGGCTGAGCTACTCGAGCCTGGAGAGCTACCGCCGCTGCGGCTACCGCTTCTACCTCGAGCGGGCGCTGCGGCTGCCTTCCACGGAAACAGTGGTCCCCGAGGCCGCCGAGCCGGTGGACGCGCTGGCTCCCCTGCTGCGCGGAAGCCTGGTCCACCAGTTGCTGGAGCGGCTCGACATGCGCCGCGGCCCGTTGCCCACCCAGCGCGATGTGGAGGCCCTGATCGAGCAGCACGGCCAGCCCGTGCGCGACGCCGACGTGGCCGACCTGCGCGACATGGTCGGGCGCTTCTGGGACTCCGAGCTGCGCGCCCGCCTGGCGGCGGCGCGGCGGGTGCGGGCCGAGCTGCCGTTCTGCTTCACGCTCGAGCCGTCGCACGCGGGCGGCCGCAGCCTGCTCGTGAACGGGTTCGTGGACGTGTACGCGCTGGAGGACGACCGCACGCTGATCGTCGACTACAAGAGCGACCGGCTCGAGCCCGACGCCCGCCCGGCGGAGATGGCCGAGCGCGACTACGCCACCCAGCGGCTGGTGTACGCCCTGGCCGCGCTGCGCGAGGGCGCGGCGAGAGTCGAGGTCGTGCACCAGTTCCTCGAGCTGCCCGGCGAGCCCGCGTCGGTGGTGTGGGACGCCGCCGACGCCGCCGATCTCGAGCTCCGGCTGCTCGAGCTGGCGGGCGGCGTGGTCGACAGCCGCTTCCTGCCCAGCGACGACCCCCACCTGGAGCTGTGCGCCGGCTGCCCCGGACAGCCGGCGCTGTGCTCGTGGCCGCCAGAGCGCACGCTGGCGCCGGCGAGTCAGCCCGCCGCCTGAGGGGTACAGCAAAGGCATGCCCCAGCGAGACACGCCACCGTTCAGAGCCGACCACGTCGGCAGCCTGTTGCGCCCCGCGAACCTGCTCCAGTCACGCCAGGAAGGCCTGCCTGCCGACGAGCTCCGCGCCATCGAGGACGAAGCCATCCGCGACGTGGTGCGGATGCAGGAGGAGGTGGGCCTCCAGTCCGCCACCGACGGCGAGTTCCGCCGCGCCTCGTGGCACATGGACTTCATCTACGAGATCGACGGCATCACCAAGGCCGACGAAGAGCTGACCGTGAAGATGCGAAACGAGGAGGGGGGCATCGAGTTCACCTCCGCGGCGCTGCAGGTCGACGGCAAGCTCGGCGTCTCGGAGACGATCTTCGGAGAGGACTTCAGCTTCCTCTCCGACACGGTGCAAACCGCCGTGCCCAAGCAGACGATCCCCTCGCCGAGCATGGTCCACTACCGCGGCGGGGCGGCGGCGATCGACCCCGACGTGTACGCCGACCAAGACGCCTTCTGGGCCGACCTCACCTCCGCGTACGCCGAGGAGGTGCGGCGAATGGCAGACCTGGGCTGCAGCTACCTGCAGCTCGACGACACCAGCCTCGCCTACCTCAACGACCCCAAGCAGCGCGAGCAGATGGCCTCCCGCGGCGAGGACGCCGAGCACCTGCACGAGAGCTACATCAAGCACCTCAACGAGGCGCTCGATGGCCGTCCCGAGGGAATGGCCGTGACCACGCACATGTGCCGCGGCAACTTCCGCTCGTCGTGGGCCGCCGAGGGCGGCTACGACTTCGTGGCCGAGGCGCTGTTCACCGGCCTCGACGTGGACGGCTTCTTCCTCGAGTACGACGACGATCGCTCGGGGGGCTTCGAGCCCCTGCGCTTCGTCCCTGACGACAAGCTGGTCGTGCTGGGCCTGGTGACCACCAAGCGCGGAGAGCTGGAGAGCAAGGACACGCTGAAGCGGCGGATCGAGGAGGCTTCCCAGCACGTGGACATCGACCAGCTGTGCCTCTCGCCGCAGTGCGGCTTTTCCTCGACCCTGGAGGGCAACGACGTGACCTACGAGCAGGAGGTCGCCAAGCTGCGATTGATCGTCGAGACAGCCGAGGAGGTGTGGGGATGAGCATCGAGGCCGTCGAAGCCGCCGCGGGCGCGTTCGAGGAGTGGTCGAACACGCCGCCGGCCGCGCGGCGTGAGCTGCTGAACAAGGCGGCGGGAATCCTGCGCGAGCGCAGCGAGGACATCGCCGGCATCGTCACCGATGAGACCAACGGCACCTTTGGCTGGGGGATGTTCAACGTGGACCTGGCCGCCGGGATGCTGGAGGAGGCCGCGGCGCTGACCACCTCGATCACGGGCGACGTGATTCCGTCCAACGTGCCGGGCCTCACCGCGATGGGCGTGCGCCAGCCGGCCGGGGTGGTGCTGGGCATCGCGCCGTGGAATGCGCCCGTGATCCTCGGGGCGCGGGCGGTGGCGGCGCCGCTCGCCTGCGGGAACACGGTGATCCTCAAGGCGTCGGAGGTCTGCCCCCGCACGCACGGCGAGATCGTCCGCGCGATCCAGGACGCCGGCGCGCCCGAGGGCGTGATCAACCTCGTCACCAATGAGCCCGGGGACGCGGCCGAGGTGGTCAACGAGCTGATCGCCCACCCTGCGGTCCGACGCGTCAACTTCACCGGCTCCACCCGCGTCGGGCGGCTGATCGCCGAGCAGGCCGCGCGCCACCTCAAGCGGGTGCTGCTCGAGCTGGGCGGCAAGGCGCCGATGGTGGTGCTGCCCGACGCCGACCTCGACGAGGCCGTGGCTGCCGCCAAGTTCGGCGCCTTCATGCACCAGGGCCAGATCTGCATGTCCACCGAGCGGGTGGTGGTCGATCGCTCGGTGCTCGACCCCTTCACCGAGAAGCTGGGCGAGCGAGCGGCTGCGCTGAAGGTGGGCGACCCGGGAGACCCCGACACCCAGATCGGCCCGATGGTCAGCGCCGAGTCCGCGCAGCGCGTGGGGGAGATGGTCGAGGACGCGGTGTCCCACGGCGCCGAGGTGGTGACCGGCGGCGAGCCCGACGGCGAGCTGTTCCCGCCCACGGTTCTCAAGGGCGTGACGTCTGAGATGCGCCTCTACGGCGAGGAGTCCTTCGGCCCGGTGGTCGGCGTGCTGGGCGCCGACGGCGCCGACGACGCCGTCCGCCTGGCCAACGACACCGACTACGGCCTGGCCGCTTCGGTGTTCGGCGCCGACGTGCCCTCCGCGCTCGACGTGGCCCGCCGCATCGAGAGCGGCATCTGCCACGTCAACGGCTCCACGGTGCACGACGAGCCGCAGATGCCGTTCGGCGGAGTCAAGGCCAGCGGCTTTGGCCGCTTCGGCGGCAAGGCGGCGATCGAGGAGTTCACCGAGCTGCGCTGGATCACCGTCCAGAGCGGCTCGCGCCACTATCCGATCTAGCGGGGTGCGCCCGACAGCCGCCCCCCGGCCGCCCCTAACAGCCGCACCCCCACCCCCAGGCCGCGGGTCCTGTCAGCGGAACCCGCGGTGAACGCACACGTTCTCCGCAAACTCCTCAGCGCGGCTGAGGACTTTTTCGGAAGGTGTGCGCGCTTCGCGCGCCCGGTCGAGCCTCAGACGTCGAAGAAGACGGTCTCGCCGTCGCCCTGCAGGCGGATGTCGAAGGTCCAGCCTCCTTCGTCGCCGCTTCTTGCGATCAAGGTCTCGCGGCGCTCGGGTGCAACCTCGGCCGGGATGCCGGAATCCGAGAAGTAGATCCGCGTGACCAGCTGCTTCAGCAGCCCACGAGCGAATATCGAGACCAGGATGAAGTCCGTCGATTCGGCGGTCGCCAGCTCGTAGCGCCCCTCGGCGTCTGTCTCCAGGCGGTGGAACGTCGACGAGTCGGCCTGCCAGGTCTCGATCAACGCGTCGGCCACCGGCTGGCCCTCACCGTCGTAGACCGTGCCTGAGACCCGCAAAGGGCCGTCGCCGGCCGGCTCGCCGGGCAGCCCGATGTTGAAGAACGGCCCGACCGTTTGCGAGGGCGTGGGCAGCTCAGCCATCGGGCGGGGTGGCCTCGGGGCCGCGCAGCACGATGTCGAAGTGGTAGGCCAGCGCCCACTCGGGCACGGTCTCGGTCAGGTCGAAGGCGGACACCATCCGCTCGCGGTCGCGCGGCTCGCGGACCGAGTTGAAGATCGGGTCCTGGCTGAACAGCGGGTCGCCCGGGAAGTACATCTGGGTCACCAGCCGGGTGGCGAAGGCGGGCCCGAACAGCGACAGGTGGATGTGGGCGGCGCGCCAGGCGTTGTCGTGGTTGCGCCACGGGTAGGCGCCCGGCTTGATCGTGATGAACCGATAGCGGCCCTCGGAGTCGGTCATGCAGCGCCCGGCGCCGGTGAAGTTCGGATCCAGCGGAGCGGGGTGGCGGTCCACCACGTGCCGGTAGCGCCCGGCCGCGTTGGCCTGCCACAGCTCGATCAGCGAGTGCGGCACGGGCCGGCCGTCGCCGTCCAGCACCCGGCCGTGCAGGATGATCCGCTCGCCCTGCGGCTCGTCCTCGTGCTGTTTGGTGAGGTCGTGGTCGAGCTCCCCGACCCGGGTGTCGCCGTACACCGGCCCCGACAGCTCGGACAGCGTCTGCGGGGATGATCACCAGCGGCTCCTTCGGCGCCCGCGTGCGCGTGGCCAGGTAGTCCTCGAACAGCAGCGGCGGGTCCGCGTTCTCGCGCCGGTAGCCCGCCACTACGCGGCCTCCAGCACCATCGCGATGCCCTGGCCCACGCCGATGCACAGCGCGCCCAGGCCCATACCGCACCCGCGGCGCGACAGCTCCCAGCTCAGCGTGGCCAGGATGCGCGCGCCCGAGCACCCGATCGGGTGGCCCAGCGCGACGGCGCCGCCGTTCACGTTCAGGCGCTCGGTGTCGACGTCGCCCCACGCCGACACGCAGGCCAGCGCCTGAGCGGCGAAGGCCTCGTTGAGCTCGGCCACCTCGACGTCGCCCCAGCCGATGCCGGCGCGCGCCAGCGCCTGGTTGGCTGCCTCCACGGGCGCGATGCCGTAGTGCGGCGGGTCCACCGCGTGCAGCCCGCGGGAGACGATGCGCGCCAGCGGTTCGCGCCCGATCGCCTCCACGCCGGCTTCGTCGGCCAGCAGCAGCGCAGCGGCCCCGTCGTTCAGCGGGGAGGAGTTGCCCGGCCGTGACGCTGCCGTCCTCGCGGAAGGCGGGCTTCAGCTTCGCCAGCTTCTCCACCGACGTGTCGGGGCGGATCGGCTCGTCGCGCTCGAGCTCCACACCGGCGATGTCGATCGTCTCGTCGTCGTAGGTCCCGCGCTCCCACGCCGCCGCCGCGCGGCGGTGGCTCTCGACGGCGAACTCGTCCTGGGCCTCGCGGCTGATGTCGTGCTCGCGCGCGAGCAGCTCCGCGCCCTCGCCCAGCGAGGCGGTCCACTCCGAAGGCATCTCGGGATTGATCAGCCGCCACCCAGCGTGGTGGAGACCATCGGCTGATCGGTGCGCTGGAAGCCCTTCTCGGGCTTCTGCACCACCCAGGGCGCGCGGCTCATCGACTCCACGCCGCCCGCGATGCAGATCGACGCGTCGCCCACTGCGATAGCGCGGTTGGCGGCCACCGCCGCCTCCATGCCCGAGCCGCACAGCCGGTTCACGGTGGCGCCCGGCACCTCGACCGGCAGCCCCGCCAGCAGGACGGCCATGCGCGCGACGTCGCGGTTCTCCTCGCCGGCGCCGTTGGAGTTGCCGAACAGACGTCGTCGACCTGCGCGGCCGGGTCCAGACCCGGGCTGCGCTCCATCAGAGCGCCGACGCGTGCGCGCGGCCAGGTCGTCGGGGCGCACTCCCGACAGCGCGCCGCCGAAGCGTCCGGTCTTGGTGCGCACGGCGTCGACCACGTAGACCTCGCCGCTCATCGGGCGCCGTCCACCATTCGCAGGACGTCGCGCAGGTAGAGCAGATGGTCCTTCATCGCGCGCTCGGCCCGCGGCGGATCGCCCTTCTCGACCGCGGCCAGCAGCGCGTCGTGCTGCTCCACCACCGCCGAGTGCACGATCGCGCCGGCCAGCTTTTCCGACAGCGAAGGCTGCAGGACCTCGAATATCCACTCGGTCAGCGCCTCCAGCATCCGGTTGCCTGCGGCCGCTGCGACGCGTGCGGTGGACCTCGGCGTCGGCCGCGGCCAGAGCCGCGGGGTCGCCGTCCGACTCCTCCTCGCGTCGCACCGCCGCCCTCAGTGCGGCCACCGTCGCGGCATCGGCGCGGTGGGCGGCGCGCCCGGCCAGCGGGACCTCCAGCACCATGCGCGCGTCGAGCAGCTCGTCCAGTGAGGCCGAGCCGGTCTCGAGCATCATCGCGATGGCGTCGCTGAGGCTCCGGCTCATGCCCTGTTCGGCGGTGTGCGCGACGAAGATCCCGCCGCCCGGGCCCTTGGTGGCCCGGATCAGGTTGCCGCTGGTGAGCAGCTTGAGCCCCTCGCGCAGCGTCGGCCGGCTGACCCCGAGCTCCTCGGACAGGTCACCCTCGCGGCCCAGGAAGTCGCCCGGCTCGCAGGCCCTCGGCCTCGATGTGGTGCTGGATGCGGGCGGCCACGTCCTGCGCTCGCGCCTCGGTGGTCCCGGGGGCGAAGTGGCGCCCCGCTCCGGCGCCCGGCGCTGGTGCTCACGCCGCCGACCACCGCGGCACCCGCTCGTCGACGACCCTGCGCGCCTTGCCCTCGGGGCGGGGGAGGAGCCCGGAGTTGACGGGCACCACGCGCACGCGCAGACCCAGACGCTGGCGCATGACCTCCTGCAGCCGGCGGGCCTCGCCGCCGTCCTCCAGCTCGACCTCCAGCTTGATCTCGTCCATGCCGCCCTGCTCGGAGTAGAAGGTGATCCGGAACTCGCCGGACCCGTTTACCCCGCGCACCGCCTCCTCGATCACCGACGGGAACACGTTCATCCCGCGGATGACGACCATGTCGTCGGTGCGGCCCACGATCCCGCCGGGCAGCCAGCGGTGCCCGTGGCCGCCCGGGCAGCGTTCGTCGCTGTTGGCCACGACGTCGCCGGTGCGGTAGCGCAGCACCGGGAAGCCGGTCCGACCCAGCGGTGTCAGCACCAGCTCGCCGCACTCGCCCGGCGGGGTCGGGTTCAGGTCGGAGTCGAGGATCTCGCAGATGAACTCGTCGTCGTAGACGTGCAGGCCGCCACCCTCGGGACAGGGATAGCCCCACGGTCCGACCTCGGTCAGGCCCGCGTGGTCGATGCAAGCGGCCCCGAAGCCCTCCTCGATGCGCGACCGGACCGCGGGCAGCGAGGCCCCGGGCTCGCCGGTGCAGATCACCTGTCGGATGGGCTCCAGCGCGTGGTCGAGCCGCTGGTCGAGTGCCACCTCCAGCAGCCGCAGCGCGTAGGTGGGGGTGCACATGACCGCCGTGGCCTCGACCTCGGCCATGGTGGTCAGGCGCTGCACCGAGGCCATACCACCCAGCGGGAGGGCGGTGGCGCCGAGCTCTCGCAGGCCGTCACGGGCGGCCCAGAACTGCACGTGCGGGCCGAAGGAGAACGCGAGCGCGACGCGGTCGCCGGGGCGGACTCCGGCCACCGACAGGGTGTGGGCGAACATGCGCTGCCACCACAGAGAGTCGGCGGCGGTGTCGAGCACCCGCAGCGGCGGACCGGTGGAGCCGCTGGTCTGGTGGATCTGGACGTAGTCCTCGGGCGGGTAGGTGAGGTTGGTGCCGAAGGGCGGATGGGCGCGCTGGTCGGCCACCAGCTCGTCCTTGGTCAGCGGCGAGATCTCCTTCAACAGCGGCGCGGACCCGAGGCCCTCGAGGCGCGCGCGCTGGAATGGGTTGCTCTCGCGAACGAGCTCGATCAGCTCGGATAGGGCCACCGGTCAGCCGGCCTCTGCGGGCTGCTTGCGCTTGATCGAGCGGTACACGTGGGCGCGCAGGTGCGCGAACTCGGGGAGCTCCTTGGTCTCCACTTGGTCGCGCGGGCGGGGCAGGTCCACGTCGAGCACCTCCTGCACCTCGGTGGGCGAGGGGGTGAGTACCACGATGCGATCGCCCAGGTAGACGGACTCGTCGATGTCGTGGGTCACGAAGACGACGGTCACGCCGTACTTGTTCCGCACCTCGAGGATCAGGTCCTCCAGGTCGGCGCGGGTCTGCGCGTCAACCGAGGCGAACGGCTCGTCCATGAGCAGGATCTCGGGCTGGTAGGCCAGCGCGCGGGCGATGGCCACGCGCTGCTGCATCCCACCCGAGAGCTCCCACGGATAGCGCTCGTCCGCGTCCGCGAGGCCAACGGACTCGATCGCGTCCTCCACCAGGCGGTCGGCCTCGTCACCGGAGATGTCGCGGTTGCGCAGCGGGAAGGCCACGTTCTCCTCAACGCTCATCCAGGGGAACAGCGAGCGGCTGTACTCCTGGAAGACCAGCGCCATCTTCTCGGGCGGCCCGTCCACCCTTTCCCCGTCGAGCACCACCTCGCCCTGCGAGGGGGCAAGCAGCCCCGACATGCATTTCAGGAGCGTGGTCTTGCCGCAGCCCGAGGGGCCGACGATGCAGACGAACTCCTTCTCGGCGACCTCGAAGTCGAGGTCGCCTACGGCCTGCACCGCGTCTTCGCCCTCTCCGTAGCTCTTGCCGAGGTGATCGACCTTCAGCATTCAGCTCACCTCACTTGCCCGGGCCCCGCGGTGCCACCGCAGCGCCCTTCGCTCGATCAACAGGAAGATTCCGTTCAGCGCGTAGCCGAGGATGCCCAGCAGCAGGATCCCCGACCACATCTCGGGGATGTCGAAGGAGCGCTGGCTCTGCAGGACGAAGTAGCCGATGCCGTTCGTGGAGGCCACCATCTCGCTGATCACCATCAGGATCAGCGCCAGCGACAGGCTCGTCCGCATGCCGGCGAAGATCTGGGGGGCCGCCGCCGGGAGCATCACCTTCAGCACCCGGTCGCGCGGCGAGATCCCGTAGACGCGGCTGGTATCGCGCAGCAGCGGATCCACCCCGAGCACCCCGTCGACGGTGTTCAGCAGGATCGGCCAGAGGCAGACGAAGGCGATGATCGCGACCTTCATCGAGTTGCCGACGCCGATCACCAGGATCGCGAACGGCAGCAGCGCGGGCGGCGGGATCGCGCGGGCGAACTCCACGATCGGAGAAGCGGCGCGCTTGGCGCGGGGCGAGAGCCCGAGCAGCAGCCCGAGCGAGACCGCAAGAACCACGGCGATGGCGAAGCCCGCGCCCATGCGCGCCAAACTGGGCAGGGCGTCGCTGCCCACCCGCTCGAACAGCCAGGTGTCGGCGAAGGTGGACAGGATGTCGGTGAGCGGCGGGAAGTAGTAGGTCTGGCTGCCCGCAGACAGCACCCCCCAGGCGGCCAGCGCGAGGATCGGCACAGCGATCTCCAACCCTCCGCCCAGCCACCGGCGGCCGGCGGCGGTCACGTGGCACCTCGCTGCGAGGGATGCCAGTGCAGCACCCGGCGCTCGGCGCGCACGAAGATCGCGTTCAGCAGCAGGCCGAGCACGCCCGTGGTGAGGATCAGCGCGTACATCAGCTCCTCGTTGCCGCCCGTGCGTGCGAGGTTGATCGAGCGGCCGAGCCCCGGCGCGCCGATCACCAGCTCGGCGGTCACGGTGAGGATCAGGCTCACCGCCGACGCGATCCGCAGGCCTGTGGCCAGGTAAGGGACCGCGCTCGGCAGCGTCACCCGCGACAGCCGCTGGAAGCGCGACATCCCGAACGAGCGGGCCGTGTCGGTGGCCACCGGGTCGACGTCCTTGACCCCGTACAGCGTGGCCATCAGCACCTGCCAGAAGCTGGCGAACGCGGCCAGGAAGACCTTGCTGGTCAGCCCGGTGCCGTAGATCAGGATCGCCAGCGGGATCAGCGCCACCGAGGGGATGGGGCGCAGGAACTCGATCAGCGCCCGCGTGGCCCGGTACAGCAGCGGCGCCGAGCCGATCAGGATCCCCAGCGGGATCGCCAGCGCCGCCGCGATCACCAGGCCCAGCGCCCAGCCCTGAAGGGTGTCGAGCACCGAGGTCCAATAGCTCCCCGTGGTGAGCTGGCTGCCGAGCTCGCCCACCGTCTCCGACGCGGGCGGGAAGTGGTCGCGCGGGAGCACCCCGATCCGGGGAAGGACCTCGAACAGCAACAGCACCGCGGCCACCGCCGCCCAGGGCAGCGCCCAGTCCGGAACTCGCGGCCGCCGGGCGGCGGCCGCGAGTGGTGCGGTGGAAGCAGCGGCCACTAGTTGGTGCGGATGAGCTCGTTCAGGTCCGGCTGCTGGTCGATCAGGCCGTACTTCTGGCTGAGCTTGGCCGCCTCCTCGATCGTGGGCCGGTTGAGGTCGGACCGCCAGATCGGCAGCTTGATCTTCTTCGCCGCGTCAGGCGGGATCTCGGTGTACTCGGTAAGCACCTGGCGGACCTCGTCGGGATGCGACTGCGCGTACTCGAGCGACTTGTTCATCGCCTTCACGAACCGCTTGATCACGTCGGGGTTCTGCTGGGCGTACTGCTTCGAGGTGAAGTACGTGGCCACGGTCAGGTCAGGCGCCGTGTTGACGTAGAACGGATCGATCCCCGTCGCCTTGCCGGCCTTGCCCTGGCTGACGAACGGCTCGACCGCGCATGCACCGTCGACGCGCTTGGCCTCCAGCGCCGCGTTCATGTCCGGGAACGGGACCTCGGAGAACTTGAGCTTGGACACGTCCACGCCCTTCTTCTCCAGCGAGGCCTTGATCGTGACCTCGCAGACGTTGTTCAGCGTGTTGACCGCGATGGTCTTGCCCTCGAGGTCCTTGGGCTCCTTGACCGGCCCGTCCTTCAGCACCAGCAGGTCGGCCCACGCCTCCTTCTCGCCCTTGCCGCCCAGGACGCCCTGGCTGATGATCGTCACAGGCAGGTTCTTGGAGGCGGCGATCAGCAGCGAGATGGTGTTGGAGAAGCCGATCTGGAAGTTGCCGCTCACCACGGCGGGCGTGATCGCCGCGCCGCCCTCGGCCACCTGTGGGTCGATGGTCAGCTGCTCCTCCTTGAAGAAGCCCTTCTTGCGACCGAGGTAGAGGGGAGCCACGTCGGCGATCGGGATCACGCCGACCTTCAGCGTCTGGGGCCCGCTGCCCCCGCCTCCTCCCGAGCCTCCGTCATCGCCGCAGGACGCGACCGCCACGGCGCACGCCAGCGTCGCCGCCATCACAGCGGCCCAGCTCCAACGCATCTTTCTCACTGCATCCCTCCTCGGATAAGTCAGACAATTTGTTCTATCCGGGTATTGGCGCGTTCAAACCCGTCCTCTGAGGGGAGGTGACGGACGTGGCTTCGGATCGCAGCGTTCGCTCGCAGGTCACCGGGGTGGCTCTGATCGTGGCCACCGTGCTGCCGGGCTTCCTGACCGCCGCGCTTGCGCCCCGGATCCGGGGCGACTTCGACTTCGGCGACTCCACGCTCGGCGTGACGATCGCGATCTTCTACGTCGTCTCCGCGCTCAGCTCGATCCCCTGTGGACGCCTGGTGGACCGGATCGGCGGCGTGCGCGGGATGCAGGTGGCCGCGGCTCTGGTGGTGGCCTGCGCGACCACGGTGGCGCTGTTCGCCCACTCGGCGGCGGGACTGGTCGGCCTCCTGGTGCTGGGCGGGGTGGCCAACGGCATGGGAGGTCCGGCGGTGAGCGCTCTGCTTAAGCGCGAGGTCTCCGAGCGGAGCCAAGGGCTCGCCTTCGGTGTGCAGCAGTCGGGGGCGTCCATCGGGTCGCTGCTCGCCGGCCTGGCGCTGCCGCTGGTGGCAATCCCATTCGGATGGCGCTGGGGCTTCGTGGCGGCGGCGGTGCTGGCCGTGGTCGCCGTTGTCCCCGTGCCTCGCGGCGGGCCCCTGCCTGCGGCGGCGGTCACCGTCGCGCGCCGCGGCCTGAGCTCGGTCCACGCCATCGCCGTTGCCGCCGCCCTGGCCAGCGCGGCCGGGGTGGGCTTCATCTCCTTCCTGGTCACCTACGCCGTGCGGAGCGACATCGGGGAGGCGGAGGCCGGCCTGCTCCTGGGCGGGGTGAGCCTGGTGGCCACACTGAGCCGGATCGGGCTCGGCGCGCTGTTCGACCGCACCGGTCGCGAGCCGCTGGCCCTCGTGGGGGCCACGCTCGCGGCGGCGGCGGGCGCCTACCTGCTGCTGATCAAGGGCGAGCCGGCGGCGATCGTCGTGGGCGCGCTGATGGCCGGCGGCCTGGGCTGGTCGTGGCCGGGCGGGCTCACGCTCGCGGTGGTGCGGCGGAGCCCCGACTCACCCGCCTGGGCGGTGGGGGTGATGATGTCCGGGCTGTTTGCCGGTGCCGTGGCGGGACCCTTGGTGGTGGGCCTGCTGGCCGAGCACGGCTCGTTCGCCGCGGCGTGGTCACTCTGTGCCGCCCTCGCGCTGCTCGCCGGCCTCGTCCTGCTCGGGACTCGGCGGGCCGAGGCCCGCTAGCCCTCCTCCATCACGCGGCGCAGGACAGCGAACGCCGCGTTTGCCGCCGGCACCCCGCAGTAGATCGCGCTGTGCAGCAGCACCTCGGCCACCTCCTCCTCGGTCAGCCCGTTGCGCAACGCGGCGCGAAGGTGGAGCCCGAGCTCCTCGTGGTGCCCGCCCGCCACCAGGGCGGTGATGGTGATGGCGCTGCGCGTGCGGCGGTCGAGGCCCGGACGCTCCCAGACCTCGCCCCACGCGTAGCGGGTGATCAGGTCCTGGAAGGCCTCGGTCAACGGGGTGATGCGCTCCGTCGCCCGGTCCACGTACTCGTCGCCCAACACCTCACGCCGGTTTCGCTCGCCGTCGCTCACCGCTCCTCCCTCCATCGTGTCAGTGCCCGGTCCACGAAGGTCCCGGCCGAGCCGAGGTAGTTCAGCGGGTCGAGCGCGGCGTCGAGCTCGTCGGCTGACAGCCCGGTGTCCTCGGCCAAGACGGCGTCGCGCAGCCCCGACTCCGACCGGGCCGCCCGGCTCACCAGCTCGTGCGCGCGGTGGCGACCCAGGCGCGGTGCGAGCGCGGTGGTCACCGCCTCGGACATGATCAGCTCGCCGTGGGCTTCGAGGTTGTCCCGCATGCGCTCGGGGTGGACCTCCAGGCCGTCGAGCGTCTCGCGCACCGCCCTTGCGGCTCCTCCGGTGTAGGCCAGCGCCCCGCTCAGCGCCTGCCACTCCGAGTGCCAGCCGCCCGCCCCGCGCTCGTGCTCCTCCGGCAGCGCGGCGAGCAGAACCGCGGCCTCGCCTCGCACGCGCCGCGCACAGGCGATCGCCATCGCGGAGCCCACGGGGTTGCGCTTCTGGGGCAGCGTCGAGGACTCCCCGCGCCCCGCCGCCTCGGCCACCTCTCCCACCTCGGTCTGGGCCAACAGCTTCAGGTCGAGCGCCACCTTCTCCACCGCGCCGGCGGCCAGCGCGAGAGCTGCGCCCAGTTCCCCCACGCGCCCGCGATCGGCGTGCCAGGGCAGCTCGGGCTCGGTCAGCCCGAGGCGGGCGGCCAGGCCGGCTACCACGCGGGGCCCGTCGGCCCCCAGCGAGGCCAGCGTGCCCACGCCGCCGCCGAGCTGCACGGCCAGCGGGGCCGCCTTCAGGCGCCGGCGGGCGGCCAGCACGCCGCTCAGCCAGCCCGCGGCCTTGAGGCCGAAGGTGGTGGGCAGCGCCTGCTGGAGCAGCGTGCGGCCGGCCATCGGGGTGTCGCGGTGCTCCTCGGCCAGGCCCGCGCACGCAGCGGCGACCGCCGCCAGCTCCGCATCGACGACCTCCAGCGTTCTCCGGCTGACCAGCATCGAGGCGCTGTCGAGCGCGTCCTGGCTGGTGGCCCCAAGGTGGACCCAGCCCGCGGCCTGGTCGCCGACTGCGCCGGTGAGCCGCGCCACCAGCGGCGCCGCCGGGTTGCCCGTCGAGCGCGCGGCCTCGGCCAGCGCGGACACGTCGAAGTGCTCGGCCCGGCAAGCGGCGGCTATCTCAGACGCCTCCTGCGCCGGAGCGAGCTCCGCCGCGAGGGCGGCCTCGAAGTCCAGCATGGCCTGTACCCAGGCGCGGCCCGACACGGCCTCGCGCAGCTCCGGGGGCACGTACATCGCCTCGAACAGGTCGTCCATCAGGTCACGGCGCCGACGTAGTTCTCGGCCAGCATCGTCGATGCCGCGCGCGAGGAGCAGACGTATTCGAGCTGGGCCAGCTGGAGGCGGGTGGCGAAGCCGTCGACGTCGTCCGGCGCGCGGTGCAGCAACGCGGTCATCCAGTACGAGAAGTACTGGGTGCGCCACACGCGTCGCAGGCACTCCTGCGAGTAGCCCTCGAGCGCGGAGTCGTCGCCGTCCTGGTAGTGGCGGCGCAGCGCCTCGGCCAGCACCCGAACGTCGGCAATGGCCAGGTTCATGCCCTTGGCGCCGGTCGGCGGAACGATGTGCACGGCGTCGCCGGCCAGGAACAGCCGCCCGTGCTGCATCGGCTCGGCCACGAAGCTGCGCATGGGGGTCACGCCCCTGTCCACGATTGGGCCCTCGCCCAGCTCCCAGTCGTCGGCGCGCGCCAGACGCGTGCGGAGCTCCTCCCAGATCTGCTCGTCGCCCCAGTCGTGGGGGTCCTCGTCCGCGTCGCACTGGAAGTAGAGCCGGGACAGGGTGGGTGAGCGCATGCTGTAGAGCGCGAAGCCGCGGTCGCTGTGGCAATAGACGAGCTCCTCGGTGGAGGGCGCGGCCTCGGCCAGCACGCCGAACCAGGCGTACGGGTACTCGCGCTCGTGGAAGCGCAGGGCCCCCTCGGGCACGGCGTCGCGGCATACGCCGTGGAAGCCGTCACAGCCTGCGACGTAGTCACTGACCAGCTCGTGCTCCTCGCCGTCGAGCAGGTAGCGCACGGTGGGCCGGTCGGTGTCGAGGTCCTCGAGCCGGACGTCGTCTACCTCGAACTGCAGCGGCGCGCCCGCGTCCAGCCGCGCCCCGATCAGGTCCTTGACCACCTCCTGCTGGCCGTAGATCGTGATGCTCTTGCCGCCGGTCAGCTCGGTGAAGTCGATCCGGTGGGGGACACCCGCGAACCGCAGCTCGACGCCCTCGTGGACCATGCCCTCGCGGTCGAGGCGCTCCCCGACGCCCATCTGGCGCAGGAGGTCCACCGTGCCCTGTTCGAGCACGCCCGCACGCACGCGCGACTCCACGTAGCCGCGCTCGCGGGCCTCGAGCACCACCGCCTCGATGCCCAGGCCGTGAAGCAGGTGCCCGAGGACCAGGCCCGCCGGGCCTGCGCCCACGATGGCCACCTGCGTGCGGACACTGCCCACGCGCCGGATCGTACGGCTAGCCTGAGCCCGATGGGCAGGCGGTGGATCCTGATCGCCCTGGTGCTGGCCGTGGCCGGCTGCGGAGGTGACGACGACAGCGCGGTCCGCGAGGACCCGAAGACGGTGGGCACCACCACCGCCGAGCAGCCTCCGCCCGAGTCGACCAACACGGCGCCGAGGGAGACCACCCGGCAGAAGACGACGCCTCCGGAGGTGCTCACCAACGGCCCCCGCCGCGAGGTGGCCCGCACCATCGGCGTGCTGATCCAGGCTGTCGAGCTGGGCGACGGCAAGTCGTTCTGCACCGTGGTGGCCGCCGATCCCGGCGGCGCCCAGGGCGTCGAGGCCCTGCGCGCGTGCGGGCGCAAGGCGGGCATCGACCCCTTCGGCCTGCCCACCTCCGACGAGCTCTCGGTCAGCACGGTGGAGGTCCGGGGGTCACGCGCAACCGCCAAATTGGGAGGTGGGCAGACAGTGAAGCTGGAGCGCCGCGCGGGGCGCTGGCGAATAGTCTCTTTCCGTCCATAGGCGCCCGTACCTTGGTCGCGTCCCGCCATGCGATCAGGGAGCTGAACCAGGTGCCTCTCTGCTTCATCGAACCTCAGGAAGCCATACGCGTCGTAGCAGAGTCAGTCGGGCGTGAGGCCCGGCGGCAGCTGCTCGGCGAGCTGGTGCGCGCCTGGGTCGACGAGATCCCCGACGACGAGCTCGAGGTGCACTACGCCAAGGCCGTCGAGGACCTGGACGACGAGGACCTGTCGATGCTTGCCGCCTGGCACGCCTCGCTGGAGATCGCTAAGCCGATCGCCAACAAGGAGTTCCTGATGCGGGCGTTCAACCAGCTGGGCGAGCACCGCCGAGAGGCACTGCGGATCGCCGCCGGCTTCCGCGGCGACGACGTCTTCGACTCCGGCGCCAGCGAGGAGCAGGCGCTTGACGCGGTGCTTCCGTGGCTCTCCAACGAGCGCACGGTCGAGCTGGCGGCGGAGGCCGTAGAGCTTTATTGCTGGGACCGACTCGGCTCGGACAACTAGCTCTCGTCGCCCTGCTCGCGGGCTGCTCGGCGTCCTTCGAGCCCGAGGGGTCCGCTCGGGTGGTCCGGGTCGTCGACGGTGACACCGTGGTGCTCACCGGTCTGGGCAAGACGCGGCTGATCGGCGTCGACACTCCCGAGGTCTACGGCGGCGCCGAGTGCTACGGGCGCGAGGCTTCGCGCTTCGCCCACCGGGTGCTCCGCCCCGGCCGCCGGGTGAGGGTGACCGTAGGGGTGGAGCCCCGCGATCGCTACGGGCGCACGCTCGCGTACGTCTTCCTGGACGGGAAGCGGACGTTCAACGAGGCCCTGGTGGCCGGCGGTTACGCCCGCCCGCTCACCATTCGCCCGAACGACGACCTCGCGCCGGAGCTCGACGAGGCTGCCCGCAACGCCCGTGCCGCCCGGCGCGGGCTGTGGGCTACCTGCTGAGCAGCGCGCGGACCTCGGGTATGGCCTGTTGCGCGTCGCGAAAGTGGACGGGGTGCATGCCGGCCTCGGCCGCGGCGATGCAGTTGTCCTCCACGTCGTCGATGAACACGCACTCGGTGCCCGGCAGTCCGAGGCGCTCCAGCACGATCGCGTAGATCTCCGGCTCGGGCTTTCGAGTGCCGACGAAGCCCGAGTCCACCACCAACTCGAACAGCTCGTCGATCTCGTGGATCATCGGGCGCCACAGCGACTCCCACTCGCGCACGTTGTTGGTGCACAGCGCCAGCCGCAGGCCGCGGCCGCGCAGCTCGGCCAGGAACTCGAGCATGGGCTCGTTGCGTTCCAGTCGCGTGAAGTAGCCCTGTCCCAGCTCGGACAGGGCGACCCCCTCCGGCAGCTCGTCGGAGGTGCGCTGCATGAACTCGGTCTCGGTGATCTCGCCCCGCTCCAGGGCGTACAGCGGGTGCACTCCGGTCCGCTGGGTGGAGGCGGCCATCGCGACTCCCAGGTCCGACAGGGTGGTGCCGCAGCTGGCGGCGAACTGCTCCAGCGCCGCGAACAGCGGGCTGGTGAGCACCCCGCCGAAGTCACTCACGACCGCGGAGGGCGTCACGCGGCGTCCGGCGCCGGTGCCCGCACCGCCAGCTCGTACTGCCCGAAGGCCTCCTCGCCCTCCAGATGCCAGCGGAACACGGCTGCGTGCACGTCGAGGCCCTCCAGCTCCAGGGACGATCCGGCGGTGACGGCGCCCGAGGCGCGGCGCGGGAAGTCCTCGCCCGGCAGCCACAGCTCCAGGCCGGCGGTGCGCTGGCGGCCCTCGCCGTCGTAGACGGTCGAGAGCCGGGCTTCCTCGACGGCCTTGACCTCGCCCTCCGCGAGCAGCGCGGCGCTTACCAGCTCCTCGCTGTGGCCGGGGGCCCCGCGCGGGCGGCGGGACACCGCCAGCAGCGCGTGACCCGGGTCGGCGAGGACCGAGATGGCGCGAAGGGCCTCCAGCTCCTCCCAGGCCGGCGGGCGGAGGGTCTCGCTGACCGTGCCGAGGGCGTCGACCGGTGTCCCGGCCACGGTGCCGGTGACCGTGCACACGCGCACGCGGTTGCCGGCCAGCTCCACCGGCTCGGAGGCCGGCTCCAGCCTCACCTCGAAGCGGTTCTCGACCGCGGCCTCCCAGCCTTCCCCGGAGGGCTCCAGGCGGGCGGGCTCGTCCAGCACCAGCGAGCGGTTGCCCTCGAACAGGAGGGTCGCCCCCGAGCGCGCCAGGCCGTGCACCTGGCGGGCCGGGTCGAAGAAGGCGACGGAGAGCGCGGGCTGGCTCACCGCTCGAGGCGCTGCGGAGGCAGCTCGACCTCGGTCGCGGTGCCCTCGACGTCCCAGACCCCGCGCTCGGCGCCGCGCTCTGCCACTCGGTTGGCCGCCCGCTTGGTCAGCGCCCGCATGACGAAGCGGCGGACCACCGCCCGGGTGGGCGGGATGAGCAGCAGCAGGCCGAGAATGTCGGTCAGGAAGCCGGGGGTGATCAGCAGGGCGCCGCCGAAGATGACCAGCACGCCGTCCTGCACCTCGCGGTGGGGCATGCGCCCGGCTTGCATCGTGCGCTGGAAGCGGCGCCACACCACCCGGCCCTGGTTGCGGAGCAACAGCGAGCCGATGATCGAGTCGGCGATGAGGAGCGCGACCGTCCAGCCAAGTCCGATCGCGCCCTCGACCCGCACGAGCAGGGCAATTTCGGCGATCGGCAACACGATGAACAGCAACACCAGTGCCACCAGGCGCATGGTTCGACCCTACTAAGCTGATGTTGATGCCTTCCAAGGACGAAGTCACCGACGCGCTCACCAACGTGATCGACCCCGAGCTGGGTCTGGACTTCGTGGAGCTCGGCCTCGTCTACGACGTCGAGGTCGAGGGTCCCGAGGTGTTCGTCACCTTCACGCTCACGTCGCCGGGCTGCCCCATCGGGCCCCAGGTCTCGGAGCAGATGGAGGAGTTCGTCGGCGAGCTCGACGGGGTGGAGCGGGTGTACCCGAAGATGGTTTTCACCCCGCCCTGGACGCCCGAGCGCATGAGCGAAGAAGCCAAGTTCGCGCTCGGTTTCTAGCGCGGCCGGTCTTTAGGTCCAGGCTCAGCGAACGCGCCTAAAGCCCCCCGGCTGGCGGGGCGATAGCCGGAGCATGGACGCCGCCCTCCGCGGTGCCGCGGCTCGCGTTGCCCAGCGGCGCCACAGCAGCTTCGCCGACACGGTGGAGACAATCCTCGACGAGCTCGAGGGCGCACTGCCCCCGGCCACCGTCTTCCTCGGCCTGCTCGAGGATGGGGAGGGCTCGCTGCGGATCCTGGACGCGCGGGGGACCGCGGTCCCCGAGCTGAGACGAGGCGACGAGCTGTGGCCCGGCGCCGAGGGAGCGGTTCCCGACCCCGAGCCCCTTGAGGAGCTGGGGGTGCAGAGCTTCATCGCGTTCCCGCTGGAGACCAGCGAGAGCCATCGCGTCGGCAGCCTGTGCGCGGCCGGCGCCGAGACCGGGCTGTTCGATCAGGACCATCTCGACCTGCTGTCGATCCTCGCGCGGATGCTGGCGCGCGAGATCGAGGTGGTGCGCTCACGGGCCGAGCTCCAGCGCCTGTCCCTCGAGGTAAACCTCTCGGGCCGCTCGATCGGCGACCCCGAGCTACCGCGCGTGGTGGAGGCCGAGCTGGAGGCGACCGGGATCGACGCTTCGCGGCTGGTGCTCGAGATCACCGAGACGGCCGCGATCGCCGACATGGACCAGGCGCACGTGAAGATCGACGGTGAGTTCGTGCGCAACCTTGCGTCGGCGCCCGCCGACGCGCTGGTGGTCAAGGCGATGGTCCAGATCGCCAGCGGGCTGGGCCTACGGACGATCGCCGAGTTCGTGGAGCCGAGGGCACCCTCCGGCTGTTGACCGAACTGGGGGTGGACTACGCGCAGTGCGACCACATCGGCCGCCCCGCGCCCGCGCTGGACCTGCTCGGCACCGCCTAGGCGCCTAAATACCTGTCAAACCGGCAGGGGTATGTATGTTTTTGGCATGAGCGCTATCGACGAGTTCGTCAAGAACAACGAGGAGTACGCCAACGACTTCGACAAGGGGGACCTCCCGCTGCCCCCCGCCCGTAAGGTCGCCGTGGTGGCGTGCATGGATGCTCGCGTCAATCCGTACCCGATCCTCGGCCTCGACCTGGGCGACGCCCACGTGATCCGCAACGCGGGCGGGGTAGTGACCGACGACGAGATCCGGTCGCTGGCCATCTCGCAGCGTCTGCTCGGAACCGAGGAGATCATGCTGATCCACCACACCGACTGCGGCATGCTCACCTTCTCGGACGACGACTTCAAGGCGTCCATCCAGGAGGACACCGGGGTCAAGCCGCAGTGGGCCGCCGAGTCGTTCGAGGATCTGGACGACGACGTCCGTCAGTCGATCGAGCGCATCAAGGCGAGCCCGTTCGTCCCGAACAAGGACAACGTGCGGGGATTCGTCTACGACGTCGAGACCGGCAAGCTGCGCGAGGTCACCTGAGGGTCACACTCGACTCGCTGCCTGACGACCCCGCGCTCGACACCGCTGTCTCGCGGGCCCTGCTGGAGCGGGTGGCGGGCGGGGAGTTGCCGGAGACCCTGCGCCTGGCTCGCCCGGGCCCCATGGTCGCCTTCGGCAAGCTCGACCTGGTCGGGCCCGGCTACCGCGACGCGGTGCGGGCCGCCCGCGCCGGCGGCTTCGAGGCGATCGAGCGCCTGGCCGGCGGTCGCGCAGCGGTGTTCCACGAGGGGACGGTGGCCTTCTCGCACGCGATCCCCGACCCGGACCCGCGCCCGGGGGTGCGGCCGCGCTTCGACGCGATCGCCGACCGTGTGGCCCGGGCGCTGATGTCGCTGGGCGTCGACGCGCGGGTGGGCGAGGTGGCCGGCGAGTACTGCCCCGGGTCGCACAGCGTCAACGCCGGGGGGCGCACAAAGCTGATGGGCGTGGGCCAGCGCCTGATCTCCGGGGGCGCCCACGTGGGCGGGGTGATCGTCGTCGAGGGCGCCGACCGCGTGCGCGACATCCTGTTGCCCGTCTACGAGGCGATGGGCCTGGACTGGCGCCCGGAGGTCACCGGAGCGGTGGCCGACGAGTCCCCTGGTGTGACCGTTGACGACGTCATCGGGGCGCTGCGCGACTCATTTGCGGGCGAGTACTCGCTGGAGGCTGCGCGGCTCGACGAGGAGACACTGGAGCTCGCGCGGCGGCTGGTGCCGGACCACCTGTCGCCCCGCGACTAGCCCGCGGCGCGGGCGGGTACGGCGAATAGATGAACGAACGAGAGAACAGCACGGGCGACGAGCGCCCCACCACGACCAGCCCCCCCGACCCCACGCACGAGGCCACCACGCCTCCAGGCAACGCCGAAGTCGACCAGGAAGCGCTGGACAAGGGCCGCGAGAACCTCGACCAGGCCGGAGGAGGGCACTAGCCCTCGGCTTGCACGAGGCAGTCGCGCCCGGCGCGCTTTGCCTCGTAGAGCGCGCTGTCAGCGCGCCCGACCAGCTCCTCGGCGCTCTCCACCCGGTTCCAACAGGCGAGCCCCGCCGAGCAGGTGATCCCGGGCGCCATGGCGGCCCGCAGCCGCTCCACCACCATGACCGCCGTCTCGGGCGGATGGGTCGGGAAGACGAGCGCGAACTCCTCGCCGCCGTAGCGGGCGAGGATGTCCGTGGCCCGGAGTCGCGATGACCACTCCGAGGCGGTCTGGCGCAGCATGTCGTCGCCGGCCTGATGGCCGTGCTCGTCGTTGTAGGAGCTACAGCTAGCGGCGGTGCGCCAGCGACCCATTCGGGTTTAGAGGACTCGAACGGGGGAAGAGAGTGGCGCATGGCACAGCAAGACGTCAACGAGCTGCCGGTCTCCGACCTGGTCCAGCGCATGTCACAGCAGACCGCCGACCTGGTGCGCAAGGAGCTCGCGCTCGCCCAGGTCGAGATGAAGGAGAAGGGCAAGCGCGCCGGGACGGGCGCGGGCCTCTTCGGGGGCGCGGGGCTATTCGCGGCCTACGGGCTGGGCGCGCTCATCGCCACCGCGATCATGCTCCTGGCCACCGCCATCGAACCGTGGCTGGCCGGGCTGATCGTGACCGTGGCGCTGTTCGCAATCGCCGGCGTGGCGGCGCTCGTAGGCAAGAAGCAGATCGATCAAGCGACGCCGCCTCAACCCGAGCAGGCGATCGAGAGCACGAAGCAGGACGTCGACGAACTCAAGGAGAGGGCCGGCCGCGCATGAGCGCCGAGGATCAACAGCAACCGCAGACCCAGCAGCAGCCTCAGGAACCGCAGAGCCCCGAGGAGATCCGGGCCGACATCGAGGAGACGCGCGCGGACCTCGGCAACACCGTCGAGGCGTTGTCCGAGAAGGCCGACGTGAAGAAGCAGGCCCAGCAGAAGGCCGACGAGGTCAAGGCGCAGGCCCAGGCCAAGGCGAGCGACCTCGGAGCGCAGGCCAAGCAGAACCAGGCGCCGATCACCGCCGGCGCGGGAGCGGTGGCAGCGCTGCTGGTGCTGGTCTTCATCCTGCGCAGAAGGAAGTCGTGAAGTTCCTCTACGCGCCCTTCGGCATCCTCTTCGGCGTGCTCGGAGGACTGCTCGGAGGTCAGATCTTCAAGCTCGTCTGGAAGAAGGTGGCCGGCGAGGAGGATGCTCCCGACGCGCGCGAGTCCGAATACGGCTGGGGCGAGGTGCTGCCCGCCGCCGCCCTTCAGGGAGCCATTTTCGCGCTGGTCAAGGCCGCCGTGGATCGCGGCGGCGCCAAGGGCTTCGAACGGCTAACCGGCCACTGGCCAGGGGACTAGGACCATGGCTGACAACAGCAACAACAACAAGCAGGACCTGCGCCGCAGCGAGCGGGAGACGATCGAGGCCAAGGAGCGCGGAGGCGCCCCGGCTGAGCGGACTCCCGACAGCCCCACCGAGCTCTCGGGCACCTCCAAGAAGGAGACGTTCAAGCGCACCTTCAAGGAGTTCATTTCCAACGACGGCACCGACAAGGCAGCGGCGCTGACCTACTACGGGATCCAGGCCCTGTTCCCGGCGCTGATCGCGCTGGTCTCGGTCCTCGGCGTCATCGGGCCGTCAGCGACCCAGCCGCTGATCGACAACCTCAAGACGGCTCCCATCCCGGGACCGGCCCAGGACATCCTTACCGGGACTCTCACCAACCTGGGCAAGAGCCAGGGAGCGGCCGGCGTGACCTTCGTCCTCGGCCTCCTGCTGGCGCTGAACTCGGCCTCGAGCTACATCTCGGCCTTCTCGCGCGCTTCGAACGCGATCTACGAGGTCGAGGAGGGCCGGCCGTTCTGGAAGCTCAAGCCCGCCCAGGTCGGGACCACGGTGGTCCTGGTCCTGCTGCTGGTGATCGTGATCGTGGGCGTCGCCGTGACAGGGCCGATCGCCGAGCAGGTGGGGAACCTGATCGGCGCCGGCAGCAGCTTCAGCACGATCTTCGACATCGCGAAGATACCCGTGCTGCTCCTGGTGGTGGCGTTCATGATCGCGTTCCTCTACTGGGCCGCGCCGAACGTCAAACAGCCCGGCTTCAAGTTCTTCAGCCCCGGCGGGCTGTTCGCGCTGGTCGTGTGGCTGCTCGCCTCGGCGCTGTTCGCGCTCTACGTCGCGACCGCGGCCAACTACAACAAGACCTACGGCCCGCTCGGTGGCCTCATCGTCTTCCTGATCTGGCTGTGGATCACGAACATCGCGATCGTGCTCGGCGCCCAGTTCAACGCCGAGCTGCAGCGCAGCCAGCAGATCGAGGGCGGCCACGCGGCTCCGCTGGACCAGCCGTTCCTCGAGCCGCGCGACGTCAGCAAGCTCGAGAAGTAGCGTCGGCTAGGCGGCCTGGCGCGCCGCCGTCGACGGGGCGCGCTGGGTGTTCTCCACGATCGCCTCGACCACCTGGTCCCAGACCGGCGGCGGCAGGTCGTGCGCCATGTCGGCGATCTCGACCATGCGGGCGCCCGGGATCGCCTTCGCGGTGGCGTGGCCCGCGCGGGTGGGGACCAGCGGGTCGTCGGACCCGTGGATCACCACGGCCGGGACGTCGAGCCGCTTGAGCTGCTCGGTGCGGTCGCCGGAGGCCTGGATGCCCACCAGCTGACGCAGCATCCCCACCGGGTAGTAGCAGCGGTCGTAGGCGGCGGCCGCGATCTCTCGCACGCGGGACTCGTCCATGTACTTGCGCGAGCCGATCACCTTGCCGACCTCGACGGCGAAGTCCAGGTAGGGCTCGCGCTCCTTGGGCGCCCGCTTGAGCAGCAGCGCGAGGGCGCGCATGCGCGGCAGGCCGACGCGCCGGTTGCCGGTGGTCGAGAGCATCGAGGCGAGTGAGAGCACGCGGTCGGGATGCTTGATCGCGAGCGACTGGGCGATCATGCCGCCCATCGAGATGCCGACCACATGGGCGGCGGGCAGCTCGAGGCGGTCGAGCAGCGCGGCGGTGTCGTCGGCCATGTCCCACAGCGTGTAGGACGCCGAGCTGGTGATGCCCGCGAACGCCGCGAGCGCGTTCGGCTTGGGGCCGCCGCGGATCTTCGTCGACAGCCCCACGTCCCGGTTGTCGAACCGGATCACGTAGAAGCCCTGGTCGGCCAGGCGCCGGCAGAACTCGGGGTCCCAGTGGATGAGCTGGAAGCCGAGCCCCATGATCAGCAGGAGCGGAGGATCGTCGGGGTTGCCGAAGGTGTCGTACTCGAGGTGGATCATGTGGGCGCGAACGGTACCGCGACCCCGGGGGTACCCACCGTGTTCAATGGGCTGCATGCGCCGGCGCGTCGTCCTACTTGCTCTCGCCCTGTGCCTGGTGGCCGTCCCGGCCGCCCAGGCGCGCGTAGAGCGCACCGGGCGCTACCTGGTGAGCTTCGACAACAAGCGCACCGCGCAGTCGAAGGCGCTGCTCGGCGACGTGCTGGCCGATGCCGGGGTGCGACGCGCTGGCGCCGGCGTTCCCGAGCTGGGCGTGGCGACGGTGAAGGGCTCTCCGCAGGCCATCGCCGAGCTGCGCCGGGACCCGGCGGTGAAGAGCGTGTCGGTCGAGTACAAGCGCGAGTTCCGCCGTGTGCCCAACGACCCCGGCCTCCGTGGTCAGGAGCCGGGTGCGCCGGGCGGCACGCCGCTGCAGTGGTGGCTGGGCCGGGAGGCGTTTCCCTCGGCCTGGGACGTGACCGCGGGCTCGGGCGCCCTGGTGGGAGTGATCGACTCGGGCATCGACGCGGGGCACCCGGAGCTGGGGGGCAGGATCGCCTCGGCCACCGAGCTGGGCACCTCGTCCGGCGCCGGGCGCGATGAGGACGGTCACGGCACCCACGTGAGCGGCCTCGCCTGCGCGGGCACCGACGACGGGAGGGGCGTGGCCGGCGCCGGCTGGGGCTGCCGGATCGTGATGGTCAAGGCTGCGCTGCTGCGCGACGAGGACGTCGCCGACGGCATCCGCATCGCCACCGACCGCGGGGCCAAGGCGATCAACATGAGCTTCGGCGGAGGGCCCGGCACCGCCGTCCTCAGCCAGGCGATCGACTACGCGGTCTCGCGCAACGTGGTGCTGGTCGCCGCCGCCTCCAACGACGCCGTCACCGAGAACGGCGCCCCAGCCTCCGAGCTGCAGCCCGGCAACGGCTACGACCTCAACCAAGGCCGCGGGCTGGTGGTCACCGGGGCCGAGTTCAGCGACCGCAACGCGGCCACCGGCCGCGGCGGCGAGGTGTCGCTGGCCGCCTACGGCTTCTACGACGGCACGCCGCCGCTGGAGGGGCCGATCGGCCTGCTCTCGACCTACCCCGGCAACTCGACCCCGCGCGAGTCGGGGATCCCGCTCGCGAGCCCGCCGTGCGGCTGTCGCGCCAGCCTCGGCGGCGACTCGCGCTACGCGCGCCTGGAGGGCACCTCCATGGCGGCGCCGCAGGTGACCGCGCTGGCGGCGATGATCGGCCAGCTCAACCCCTCGCTGCGGCTGGTGGAGAAGCTGCGGATCATCAAGGGCACGGCTCGCGGCCGGGGCCGGTGGGAGCCGCTCCTGGGCTTCGGGATCATCGACGCCGGGCGGGCCGTGGACGCCGCGCGGCGGGTAGATCACTCGGCGCCCGAGTCGCGCCTTCGCGCGCGCCGCAGGGCGCGCCTGCGGGGCAAGCGCCGGGTCCGGGTGCGGCTGCGCTGGCGGGGCAAGGACCTGGCCCGCCACGCCGGGCTGATCCCGTCGGGCGTGAGCTCCTACGACGTCTACCTCAAGCGCCGCGGCGGTCGCTACCGGCGCATCAAGCGCCGGACCCGGCGGACCACCCTCGTGGTCAAGCTGCGCCGCGGCCGCTACCGGCTCTACACCCGGGTCCGCGACCGCTCGGGCAACGTGGAGGCGACGCCCCGGCGCGCCGACGCGCGCATCGTGGTCCGGCGCTAGCTAGCGCGCCTTCGCGCGTGGCTTGGGCTTCTTGGAGGCCGCGCCGGCCGCCTCCAGCAGCTCGGCGAGCGAGTCCTCGAGGTGGTGGGCCATCGACTCCACGTCGGGCATGGCGTCGTAGTCGGCCAGTAGGCCGAAGTCGAGCTTGCCGTTGTAGCTCATGATCGCGATGGCCAGCGCATGGTTGTCGGGCAGGAAGGCGATCGGCACGATCTCCTCCATCTCGCGGCCGAGCAGGTACAGCGGGAACTGCGGCCCGGGCACGTTGGTCACGATCAGGTTGAACAGGCGGGTCGAGAAGTTCACCCGGGAGGCCTGGGCGAGGACCGTCGGCGGGGCGAAGTCCTGGAGCCCGGCGATCACCTCGGCGCCCAGCGCCTGCTTGGACTCCTTTAGCCCCGCCATCTCCGCCATCACGATCTGCAGACGCTCGATCGGGTCCTCGGCGTAGACGGGCAGCGGCCCGCGCATCGCGGCGATGCGGTTGCCGAGCTGGCCGTGCTCGTCGTCGGTGCGGATCGAGACGGGCACCAGCGCCCGCAGCTCCAGGCCCTCGGTGCGCACGCCGCGCTCGCGCAGCCAGCGCCCGACGGCGCCGGCCACCACGGTCAGCACCGCGTCGTTGACCGTGCCGCCCAGGGAGTCCTTGATCGCCTTGAGCTGCGCGAGCTCGGACTGCACCCACCACAGCCGCCGATGGGGCCCGATGGTCTGGTTCAGCGGCACCTCCGGGGCCGGGTTGAGGCCCGCCCACACGATCTCGCCCACACCCTCGGCCGCCTCGCGGACCTCGTCCACCGTCCGGCCGGGGTGGGAGAGCGCGCCGACCGCCTGTCCGGCCAACTCGGCCGGGCGCTTGAGCAGCCCCTTGACCCCCTCGGCCACCAGCTCGGCGTCGGACGGCTCGGCCTCGGGCGTCCACTCGTCGCCGGCACCCTCGATCTCCCGAGGTACCGGGCCGAGGTCGAACAGCACGGCGGACAGGTCGACGCCGCTCACGCCGTCGACCAGCGCGTGGTGGGTCTTGGAGATCAGCGCGAACTTCCCGGACTCCAGGCCCTGCACCAGCCACAGCTCCCACAGCGGCTTGGAGCGGTCGAGCCGCTGGGAGAAGATGCGCCCGACCAGGCCTCGGAGCTGCTCGATCGTGCCCGGCGCGGGCAGCGCGGTGTGGCGCACGTGGTAGTCGATGTTGAATTGCGGGTCGTCGACCCAGAACGGGCGGCCCATCTCGAAGCGCGGGAAGGCGAGCTTCTGGCGGTAGCGCGGCACCAGCCCCAGCCGCGACTCGATGTGGTCAACGAAGTCCTCGCGCGAGGGCGGCGGGCCCTCGAAGATCACCAGGGCGCCCACGTGCATGTGGGACGACTGGCGCTCCTGGGCGAGGAACGAAGCGTCGACGGCACTCAGGCGATCCTTGTGACCCTGGTTACTCACCCCGATGGGCAGACTACCCCGCGTGCGTCCCCTCTACGTGGTGCTGGCGGTGCAGCTGGTCGTGGGAGCGACCTTCGCCGTGCTCGTCGCCACCGGGAACATCCCCTTCACGTCCGACGAGCCCGAGGAGCGCATGGCCCGGACCGATCGCTTCGACGGACGGGCCGCCTACGAGCTCCTGCGCGAGCAGGTGGAGCTCGGACCGCGGCCCGCCGGCTCCCGCGCGTCGCGCGAGCTGGGCGACCGGTTGCGCCGGCAGCTGCCCCAGGGGCGTCTTCGCTCGCTTCGGCGATGGCCTGCGCAACATCGTCGGCGGAGTGCCGGGCCGCGACCCGAGCCGGAAGGTGATCGTGGGTGCGCACTACGACACCAAGGACCTGCCCGGGTTCGTGGGGGCCAACGACGGCGCGGCGGGCACGGCGGTGGCGGTCGAGCTCGCGAGGACGTTGAAGCCGCGCCAGATCGGGCCCACGGTGGTCTTCCTGCTGTTCGACGGAGAGGAGAGCCCGCGCGGCACTCCCGACAGCGAGTTCGACCAGCGCGGGCTGCGGGGCTCGAAGGCGATCGCGCCCGGCTTCAAGGACGCGGAGGCGATGATCCTGCTCGACTTCGTGGGCGACCGCGAGCTGAGAATCCCGCGTGAGGCGAACTCCGACGAGGCGCTGTGGGCCAAGCTGCGCGCCGCGGCCCGGCGCACGGGCAACGGGGCCTACTTCCCGGCATCGACGTTCGGCGCCGTCAGCGACGACCACGTGCCCTTCATCGAGCAGGGAGTCCCCTCGATCGACTTGATCGACTTCGACTTCCCCTGCTTCCACCAGCGCTGTGACGACCTCAGCGCGGTGTCCGAGCGCAGCCTCGACGTGACCGGGGAAACGCTGCTGGCACTGCTCCAGGGCCTGTAGCGAACAGGCAGGGCCGCCGCTCGATTTCCCGCCCCGCCCGCTGACGCGGCGGCCCTCGCTCACTACCCTCAGAGGGGATGCCTTCCGCACCAGAAAAGCTGCTTCTGGCCGCCCCGCGCGGCTACTGCGCCGGCGTGGACCGGGCGGTCCAGACCGTCGAGCGCGCCCTCGAGCTGCACGGCCCTCCCGTGTACGTCCGCAAGGAGATCGTGCACAACAAGCACGTGGTCGAGCAACTGCGGGAACGGGGCGCGATCTTCGTCGACCAGGAGACCGAGGTCCCCGAGGGCGAGATGGTCGTCTTCTCCGCCCACGGCGTCGCCCCCAGCGTGCACGCCAACTCCGCCGCTCGCGGCCTGAACACCATCGACGCGACCTGCCCGCTCGTGACCAAGGTGCACGTGGAGGCCAAGAAGTTCGCCTCCGACGGCTACACGATCGTCTTCATCGGCCACCAGGGTCACGAGGAGGTCGAGGGCACGATGGGCGAGGCCCCGGGCAGCATGGTCCTGGTCGAGACCGAGGAGGACGTGGACAACCTCGAGGTCGACGATCCCGACCGCGTGGCCTTCCTCACCCAGACCACCCTGTCGGTAGACGAGACCGACCGGGTCATCCGGCGCCTGCGCGAGCGGTTCCCGAACGTCACGGGCCCGAAGTCCGACGACATCTGTTACGCCACCACCAACCGCCAGGCCGCCGTGCGCCAGATGGCCCGCGAGTGCGACCTGGTGCTGGTGATCGGCTCACGCAACTCCTCGAATTCCAACCGCCTGGTGGAGGTGGCCCGCGACCACGGCGCCGACTCCTACCTGATCGACAACCAGTCCCAGGTGCAGGAGGAGTGGCTGGAGGGCAAGCGCGTGGTGGGGATCTCCTCCGGCGCCAGCGCCCCCGAGGAGCTGGTCCAGTCGCTCGTCGACTTCTTCCGCGAGCGCGGCACCACGGATGTCTCGGAGTACGAGGTGGTCCAGGAGGACGTGCGCTTCATGCTCCCCAAGGAGATCCGCAAAGCGATGGCCGCCGCCTCCGCCTAGGGCGGGGCCGGCGTGAACTGCACCCCGTGGAGACGCAGGCCGGGGTCGTCGGCCACGACGCGGCCGTCGTTCACCTCGTAGAGCCCCGGCTCCCGGTCGGCGCCTGACAGCACCGCCCAGGCCGAGCCGCCCGAGTACGTGAACTCGGCGCCAGAGCCCGCGTGCTCGGCCTCCAGGTAGTCCTCGCCCGGGATCCAGTCGCGGACGAGCTCCAGCCGCTCGGCGTCGGCGGGGAGCGCGATGTCCGCCGTCTGGGGCTCGAGCCGGACGCCGGGCGCGTCCTCGGGCCGAACCGGGTCCAGCGGCGGCGGTGGTGAGAAGTCCTCGTCCAGCTCCGACAGCACCTCGCCGATGGCTGCCTCGCAGTCGAGGTAGTCGCCCTCGCCGTAGTGCACGTAGCGCAGCTTGCCCCGGCGGTCGAACAGGTAGCGGCCGGGCCAGCCGCGGTTGCCGTACAGGCGCCACACCGAGAACGCCGGGTCCAGCAACACGGCGTACTCGATCCCCAATCGCTCCACCGCGGCGGCGACCGTGTCCTCGTCGCGCCCGAAGGAGTAGCCGGGGGAGTGCACGCCGATCACGCGCAGCCCCGCGTCGTAGTAGCGCTCGTGCCATGCCTTGAGGTAGGGCAGCGTCCGCAGCGAGTTGATCCGCGCGAAGTCCCAGAACTCCACCAGGGCGGCATTTCGGCCCATCAGCCGGTCCATGCGCAGGAAGGCCACGTTGAGCCAGTCCATCTTCGGCGGGAACTCGGGAGCGTGCAGCTCCTCTTCGCGGGGCGGTCTCACGGACCGCATAGGATGGCGACTCGGGCCCGCTACCAAGGAGAATCGTGGACTTCTTCACCCGCCTCGACGCCGTGCGCGACCGCTGGGACGTGCTGCAGCACCCCTTCTACCAGCGCTGGAGCCGGGGTGAGCTCGAGCCGGGGGAGCTGGGCTTCTACGCGGGCGAGTACCGCCACGCCGTCGTCGCCCTGGCCGAAGCCATGAACGCCGCCGCCCGCGCCGCCGAGCCGGCCGTGCAGGCCACGCTGGAGCAGCACGCCGCCGAGGAGGCCGCGCACATCGAGCTGTGGGACGCCTTCGGCGACGCGGTCGGGGCCACCACGGACGCCGAGCCGCGCCCCGAGACCCGCGAGTGCGCCGAGAGCTGGACCGCCGGTGAGACCGTGCTGGACCACCTGGTGGCCACCTACGCGATCGAGGCCGCGCAGCCGGCGATCTCGCAGACCAAGCTCGAGGGTCTCGTTGAGCACTACGAGCTCGAGGAGGGCCCGGCCACCGAGTACTTCTCGCTGCACTGCGAGAAGGACGTCGAGCACGCCGAGCACTCGAAGGAGCTGATCGCCGAGCGTCTGGACGGCGCGGACGCCGACCGGCTGCTGGAGATCGCCGAGACGGCCCTGAAGGGCAACTGGGCGCTGCTCGACGGCGTGGAGGCCGCCCGCTAGAAGATCAGCGCCCGGGTCACCACGGGCGAGACGAACAGCTCGACCACGCTGGTCAGGATCAGCACCGGGATCGCGATCGCGGTGGTGACGAAGGTCGCGGCCAGCAACTCGTTCCAGCGGCCCTTGCGGCTGGCGAGCGTCCAGGCGGCGAGGGGCAGGAACAGCGCGGTCAGCTCGGGGATCGCGTGGGGGAGCAGGCCGACCAGCATGATCCCGGGTGTGGTGTTCAGCTGCTCGGCGAGGCTGGCGGAGGTGCCGCCGAGGCCCCTGGACGAGGACGAGGTCGTTCACGTTGACCTTCACGCTCATCCCCCCTGCCATCGGCAGGAGGGCCCACCCGCCTGAGCCTTAGGCGGGTGCCTCTTCAGCCGCCGGCTCACCGGCGCCGTTGGCCGACGCTCCGTTGCCGGAGGCCTGCACCGCGCGCTCCTCGGCCTCGTCGGGCTGGTCGGCGATCATCGGGCCCTCGCCCGAAGGATCGACGATGCCCTCCTCCAGCCACGAGTAGCGGCCGTCTAGGAGCTTCAGCGCCGACTGGTAGTTGTCGGCGTCGTCGTTGGCCCACAGGGCGTTGAACAGCGCGTCGACGCGGCGGCGCGACTGCCGGCAGAACAGGTCGGCCAGCTCCTCGGCCTGCTCCCCGCGCTCGGGCTGCTCCTGCTTGATCGTGTTGGCGTAGACGACCGCCGAGGCGATCGCGAACAACTCGGCGCCGATGTCCACCAAGCGGCCGAGGTAGCCCTGCTTCTTCTCCAGCTTGGCCTGCCAGCGCGTCATCCCGTAGAAGGTCGACCGCGCCAGCTTGCGCGAGCTGCGCTCGGCGAACCGGAGGTGCTTGGCCAGGTCGCCGAAGTCCGAGTAGGCGCTGGGCGACTGGCCCTTCCCCGCGGCCAGGCCGGCCAGCCACTTGGGGTAGAAGGCCGCGGCCTCCTTCGCGGCCTTGGCCTTGTCCTTGAACTCGACGTCGGGCTCGAGGATGTCGCCGGCCACCGCGAGGTGGGTGTCGACCGCCTCGCGGGCGATCAGCAGGTGCATGATCTCCGTGGAGCCCTCGAAGATGCGGTTGATGCGCATGTCGCGCATCACCTGCTCCGTCGGCACGCCCTGCTCGCCGCGGGCCTCGAGCGACTCCGCGGTCTCGTAGCCGCGGCCGCCGCGGATCTGCATCAGCTCGTCGGTGACCTGCCAGCCCAGCTCGGAGGCCAGCAGCTTGCCCAGCGCGGCCTCGATCCGGATGTCGGCGCTCTTGTCGTCGGCCAGGCGGCTGGAGACGTCGAGCAGGGCCTCGAGGCCGAAGGCCGTGCCGGCCATGAAGGCGAGCTTCTCGGCGACGGCCTCGTGCTTGCCCACCGGCTGGCCCCACTGGACGCGCTCAGAGGCGTACTCGCGCGCGACCTTGGTAGCCCACTTGGACACCCCGACGCAGATCGCCGGCAGCGCGAGGCGGCCGGTGTTCAGCGTGGTCAGGGCGATCTTCAGGCCCTGACCCTCCTTGCCGATCAGGTTCTCCTTCGGCACGAAGACGTCCCTGAGCAGCGTCTGGGAGTTCTCGATCCCGCGCAGGCCCATGAACTGGTTGCGCGCCTCGATCGTGATCCCGTCCGAGTTGTAGTCGAGCACGAAGGCGCTGATCCCGCCCTTGCTGTTCTCGCTCTTCGGCACCTTGGCCATCACGACCACGATGTCGGCGATGGCGCCGTTGGTGGCCCACAGCTTGCGGCCGTTGAGCAGGTAGCCCGAGCCGTCCTCGGTGGGGGTGGCGGTGGCGCCGAGGCGGGCGGGGTCCGAGCCCACGTCGGGCTCGGTGAGCAGGAAGGCGGAGACGTGGTCCCGCGCCACCTTGGGCAGCCACTGCTGCTTCTGCTCCTCGGAGCCGAACAGCATCAGCGGCTCGGCAACGCCAATGGACTGATGGGCCGAAAGGAGGGTGGAGAGGGACGAGTGCCAGGAGCCGACCAGCATCAGCGCGCGGTTGTAGTAGACCTGCGAGAGGCCCAGGCCGCCGTACTTCTCGGGCACCTTCATGCCCAGCGCGCCGAGGTCCTTGAAGCCCTGCAGCACCTCGTCGGGCACCCTGGACTCGCGCTCGATCCGGCGCGTGTCGACCTTGTCGACCAGGAACTGCTTGACGTCGGCGAGGAACTTCTCGCCCTTCTCGGTGGCGGCCGGGTCGAGCTTCGGCTGCGGGTGGATCAGGTCGAGCTCGAAGTTGCCCATGAAGAGCTCCTTGCCGAAGCTCGGTAGCTTCCACTCCTGCTCGCGCGCGCTCTCTGCGACGTCGCGTGCTTCCTTCTCGCTTACCTGGCTCGCCATGTACTCAGATCCATTCCTTAGGAGACTGTCTTAGGTGCCTACCCTCAGCGGTAAGACGATATTCGTGTCCGGAGCCAGCAGAGGCATCGGATTGGCCATTGCGCTGCGGGCTGCGCAGGACGGCGCAAACGTGGCGCTTATCGCCAAGACCGCCGAACCCCACCCCAAGCTCGAGGGCACCGTGTACACCGCCGCCGAGGCCATCGAGGAGGCCGGCGGGCACGCGCTGCCGATCGTCGGAGACATCCGCGAGGAGGAGCAGGTCGAGGCCGCGGTGGAGCAGACCGTCGACCGCTTCGGCGGCATCGACATCGCCATCAACAACGCGAGCGCGATCAACCTCGCCGGCACCGAGGCGCTGGAGATGAAGCGCTACGACCTGATGCAGGACATCAACACCCGCGGGACCTTCGTTGTCTCCAAGCACTGCGTGCCGCATCTGCGCCAGGCCGACAACCCGCACGTCCTCACGCTCTCCCCGCCGCTATCGCTCGACCCCAAGTGGGCCAAGCAGCACGTGGGCTACACGCTGGCCAAGTACGGGATGTCGCTCTGCACCCTGGGCATGGCCGAGGAGTTCCGCGACGACGGCATCGCCTTCAACTCGCTGTGGCCGCGGACCATCGTGGCCACAGCTGCCGTGCAGAACCTGCTGGGCGGCGACGAGGCCATGGCCAAGTCGCGCAAGCCCGAGGTGGTGTCCGACTCCGCGTACGCGATCCTCACCCGCCCGTCGCGCGAGTGCACCGGCAACTTCTTCCTGTGCGAGGACGTGCTGGCCGAGGAGGGGGTAACCGACCTCAGCCAGTACTCCGAGGGCGACGAGTCCGAGCTCCAGGTCGACCTCTTCGTCGAGCAATGAGAGCCATCCAGGTCCAGGAGTTCGGCGGGCCCGACGTCCTCGAGCTGCGCGAGGTCGAGGAGCCCGAGCCGCCCCAGGGCGCCGAGCTGATGGAGGTGAGCGCATCGGGCATCAACTACGCCGACACCCACCAGGCCGAGAACAGCTACCTGGCCGCGGCGTCGCTGCCGATGGTCCCGGGCGGCGAGGTGGTGGGCACGCTGCCCGACGGGCGCCGCGTGGTGGCGCTGGTGCCGGGCGGCGGCTACGCCGAGCGCGCCGTGGTTTTCCCAGGGGCCTACTGGCCGGTGCCGGACGGCGTGGACGATGCGCAGGCGCTCGCGCTGGTGCTGCAGGGCACCACCGCGTGGCACCTGCTGCGCACCAGCGCTCAACTGCGAGAGGGCGAGAGCGTCGTGGTCCACGCGGCCGGAGGCGGCGTAGGCACCCTGGCGATCCAGCTGGCCAAGCGCTTCGGCGCCGGCCGGGTGATCGGCGTGGCCTCGTCGGAGGAGAAGCGGTCGCTGGCGGAGCGCCTGGGCGCCGACGCGGTGGTCGACTCCGGCACCGGCGACCTGACCGCCGCGCTGCGGGAGGCCAACGGCGGCGACCGGGCGGACGTGATCCTGGAGATGACCGGGGGAGAGGTGTTCACGCAGTCGCTGAAGGCGCTCGCCGCCTTCGGCCGCTTGGTGCACTTCGGCCAGGCGGCCCGGGGCGGGACCCCGGACATCAACCCCGGCGAGCTGATGGGCCGCTCCCAGGGCGTGCTGGGCTTCTGGCTGGTGCACGTGGCGCGCAAGCCCGAGCTGATGAGCGAGGCGATGGAGGACATGTTCGCCGCCGTCGAGCGGGGCGACCTCGAGGTGATCGTGGGCGGCGAGTACCCGCTCGAAGACGCGCGCCTGGCCCACGAGGACATCCGCGCCCGCAAGACCACCGGCAAGCTGATCCTCCGGCCGTGAGCTCCCGCCGGCTGGAGGTCACCTGGGACGACCCGGCCGCCCTCGCCGCCGAGGGCATGAAGCGCCCACCGCTCGAGTTCCTGCAGGCCATCCGCGACGGCGAGGTCGGCACCGCGCCGATCAGCCGGTTGCTGGGCTTCGACCTGGTCGAGGTGGAGGAGGGTCGCGCCGTGTTCGCCGCCGAGCCCGGCGAGCAGCACTACAACCCGATCGGCGTGGTCCACGCCGGCCTGGCGGCGACGATGCTCGACAGCTCGATGGCCTGCGCTGTCCACTCCGCCCTGCCGGAGGGAAGCGGCTACACGACGCTGGAGACCAAGTTCAACCTGGTCCGAGCGATCACGGCGGAGACGGGCCGGATCGAGGCCGAGGGCCGCGTGGTCAACCTCGGCCGCCGGGTGGGGACGGCCGAGGGCCGCCTGACCGCGGCCGACAGCGGCAAGCTGCTGGCCCACGGCACGTCGACGTGCCTGGTGGTGCCGCTGGGCTAGCTGTAGGCGCGGCGGCGCTAGTGGTCCAGCTCGCGCAGCCGGCGGTACTCCTCCGGGGTGACGTCGCGCCCCAGAGGGCTGGCCAACACCGGGTCGCGCTCCAGGTACTCGCGCTCGTTGCGCCGCCACACGGCGAGGTAGCGGTGGAACGGGATCACCGGGTGTAGGTGGTGGACCAGGTGGTAGTTCTGGTACAGCATCAGCGGCGTCAGGAGGCGCTCCAGCCCGACGCGGTTGCGGGTGCTGGGGAAGTGGTCGTTGCGCTCCCCCGAAGGGCTCAGGCCGTGGTGGGGCAGCCAGTCGAACCCCCAGGCCAGTCCGAACAGCGCCAGGCGCGAGGGCAGGATCCACAGCACCAGCAGATCGAAGCCGTACCCGGTCGCGATGAGCGCGGCGAACACGGCAACGGTCAACCCCAGCGTCGCCGCCAGCTCGACTTTCTCGGAGCGCGGGCGGCTGCCGATGTGCCGCAGGTAGAACAACGTGTACTTGACGTCGATCGTCGCCCAGCGCAGCGGCATGGTCCAGCCGCTCCCGTGGCTGGCGTAGAGGTCGGGGTCCGAGTCGTCGTCGTGGTTGGTGAAGCGGTGGTGCTGCATGTGCACGAAGCGCCACAGCCCGAAGCCCGCCCACGGGATGAGCAGGTACATCGAGATGCGCCCCAGCCACAGGTTCAGCCCGTCGTGCGTGGACAGCGTGCGGTGGCTGGCCTCGTGGCCCACCGTGAAGAAGACGTACAGGGAGATCCAGGTGATGACCGTGGACACCGGCCACGGCCAGACGCCGGCGAGGTACGCAACGGCCGACCCGGCGAACATCGCGAGCGCCAGCACGAACAGGGCGACGGTGGGCCAGGACACGGCGGGCACCGGCTCCTCCGGCCGCGGAATCCGCGTGATGCGCTCCGCGGTGGCGCTCAACGGCCCCGGCGGCGACCCGTCCCGCGCGGGCCGCGCACCTGGTTGAAGAGCCGCTTGGCGGCGACCAGTCGGAACAGTCGCCGCAGTGCGTTCACATGTCCATTCCGCCGTTGACGCCGAACACCTGGCCGGTGATGTAGGACGACGCATCGGCGCAGATGAAGTGCACCACGCGCGCGATCTCGTCGGGACGCCCCAGCCGGCCCGCCGGGATCTGCTTCTTGACGCTCTCGACCACCTTCTCGGGCAGGTCGGAGGTCATGTCGGTCTCGATGAACCCCGGGGCCACGCAGTTAACCGTAAGGCCCGGGCCGATCTCGTGCAGCTTGTCGGCCTTGGCCAGCGCCTGCGCCACCTCACGGGCGAGCGTGGTGGTCAGGCCGAACATGCCGGACTTCGACGCCGCGTAGTTGGCCTGCCCGATGTTGCCCTGCTGGCCGACCACGGACGAGATGTTCACCACGCGCCCGCTGCCGCGCTCGACCATGTGCTCCAGCGCCGGCCTGCTCATGTAGAAGGCGCCGGACAGGTTCACGCGGATGACCTTGTCCCAGTCGTCGGCGGTCATCTTCATGAACGGCATGTCGTTCGTGATGCCCGCGTTGTTGACCAGGATGTCGAGGCGGTCGTGCTCTTCGATCACCTCGCTGACCACGCGCTCGCAGTCCTCCCAGCTACCGACGTTGCCGCGGTGGATGGAGCCCTCGTGGCCGTCTGACTTGAAGCCCTCGAGGTACTCCTCGGCCGCTTCGGTGTTCGAGGTGTAGCCGGAGGCGACGATCGCGCCCTGGCTGGCCAGGCTGTGGGCTACGGCGGCGCCTATGCCGCGCGTGCCGCCGGTCACCAGTGCTACTCGGCCCTCGAGCTTGCGGGGTCCGGTTCCTGCCGCCCGGGGGGCGGTCTCTGTGCTGCTTGCCATGGTTTTCCTCTCCTCTGGGGTCTGGCTATCGGTCCGACCGTGCGTCGAGCCACTCGACGATGTCGGGCCATATCTCCTCCCGCGCCTTCGAGCCGGCCATGAGGCCGATGTGCCCGCCGGGGCGGTCGAAGTGGGTCACGTCTTCGCTGGACACCAGGTCCAGCAACGGGCGGGTGCCCGGCGGGGGAGCGATGTGGTCGGCCCCCGCGGTCACGACGAGCAGGTTCTGCTCGATCTCTCCGAGGTCGACGCGCTGGTCGCGAAGGTGCAGGCGGCCGTCCACGAGCCGGTTCTCCTTGTACATCCAGGTCGTCCACTCCTTGAACGCCCGGCCGGGGAAGGGCGGGTTGTTCGCCACCCACTTGGCCATCGGCTGGTAGGAGCTGCGCGGGTCCTTGCCCTCGAGCACGCCCTCCCACAGCTGGCGATAGGTCGTCCAGTAGTTGGTGACCGGCTTCATCATCTTGTTGGCGAAGTCGATCGCCGGCCCCGGTATCGAGGGATAGGCCCCGGCCACGACCTCGGGGTCGAAGGAGTCGCGGCGGATCCAGCTCGTGTAGAGGCCGCCGTCGGTGTCGATGGGGGTGGTGAGCAGCGCGAGGTTGCGCACCGGGCTGTCGGGCTCCAGCGCCGCGTGCATCGCGGACAGCGTTCCGCCGATGCACCACCCGAGCAGGGACAGCTCGTCCTCGCCGGACTCGCGCAGCGTCTCGCGGATGGCCCAGGGCAGGGCGTCGCAGACGTAGTACTCGAGCCCGAGGTCGCCGTCCTCATCGCCGGGCACGCCCCAGTCGAGCAGGAACACGTCGTAGCCCTGCTCGAGCAGGTACTCCACGAACGAGTTGCCCGGCTTGAGGTCGAAGATGTCGGGCCGGTTGATCAGCGCGAACACGAGCAGGATCGGGACCGGCTGGGTGCGCTGCGAGCTGCGGTAGCGGTACAGGGTCGTGCCGCGGTGGGTCCACACGACGTCCTTGGGGGTGACGCCGATCTCGGCGTCGTCCTGCGTGAGCAGGATGTTGAAGAACTCGGTGGCTGCCCGCGGGGCGCGCACCAGCTGTTCGACCGGGTTCACTTGGACGACGACTTGGCGCGCGACTTACGGGCGGAGGAGCCGTTCGACGAGCTCTTGGCCTTCGTGCCGCCGCGCTTCTGCTCGAGCTGCTCGACCTGGTCCTGGAGGCGCTCGACCTCCTGCAGCACGCGCTCGAGCTTGTCCTCGTTGCGCGCCAGCTGCTCGCCCAGGCGCACCAGGTCGGGCTTACCGGCCAGGCGCAGGTTGCGCACCACGAGGTCGGCCATTCCGAAGCCGATCTTCGTGAGGCCCATGATGTTCTCCGTCGACCGGGCCAGCAGCTCGCCGAAGGCGTTGCTGTGGACCAGCTGCTCGGCGGCGTCCGCGGTCTGCTTCTCGGCTTGGCCGAAGAGCTTGCGGACCTGTTCGTCCGGTGTGACTACCTCTCCACTTTCCCCCATACATGGTCGGTACCCGAGACGGGCCTATTCTCAACCCGTGGCCGACGAGGCTTCACTCGGCGAGATCATCCGCCGCCAGCGCGAGCTGAACGCGTTGTCGATGCGCCAGTTCGCTCAGATGGTGGGGATCTCGAACCCCTACCTGTCCCAGATCGAGCGCGGCCTGCGCGAGCCCTCGGAGGGTGTGGTGGAGTCGATCGCCCGCTCGCTGGAGATGTCCGCGGACGCTCTCTACGAGCAGGCGGGCTGGGAGTCCGCTGACGCGGAGCCCACCGAGCCCGCCGTGATCGAGGCGGTCCGCGCCGACACCTCGCTCACCGGCCGCCAGCGCCAGGCGCTGGTGGAGATCTACGAGGCGTTCTCCGCGCACAACGGCAAGCCGGCGCCGAAGCGCCGCCGCCGTCCCGTGTCGGACTAGGCGCTCGGCGCCTAGGGCGCGGGGATGGTCCGGCGCTTGGCCGGCGTGCGCTCGCGCGCCCTGCGCTCGGCCGTCTTCTTGCGCGCCTTGGGCTTGGAGTGCTCGAGCACCTCGGCCAGGATCGGCGGCCAGTGGTCGCGCAGCGCCTCGCGGCCCATGAACAGGCCCAGGTGGCCGCCGGTGGTGGTGCGCATGGACACGTCGCGCTTGGGCGTCCGCATGACGTCCGCGGCGGCGAAGACCTGCGCCGGCGGCGTGATGTGGTCGGTGGCGCCGGCCAGCAGCTTGAGCGGCATCTTCAGCCGCGACAGGTCGGCCTTCTGGCCGCCCACCTCGAGCTCGCCGGAGATCAGCTTGTTGTCGCGGAACAGCTCCTCCACGATCCACAGGTAGAAGTCGCCCGGCAGGTCCTGGGTGTGCTTGAACCAGTCCTCGAACTCCGCGTAGCGGCGCAGGTGCACGGGGTCGTCGAGGTTGGCCAGCAGCTGCAGCTGCTTGGCGAGCTCGTTCTCGGGCTTGATGGCCACGAAGCCGCCGAGGATGTAGGCACCCGGCATGACGCCGTTGCCGGAGGCCACGAGCCCCTCGTAGAAGCTCATGTCGCCGGTCGAACAGAGGGTGCGGACCCAGTCGGTGATCGGGCCCTCGCCGGCGTGGAAGTCGATCGGCGCGCCGGCCAGCGTGAGGGTGTTCACGTGCTCGGGGTGCAGCGCGGCGTAGATGGCGGCCAGCCAGCCGCCCTGGCAGTCGCCGATCAGGTTGACGGGGCCGCCGATGTGCTCCACGGAGCGCTCGACGAACGAGAGGTAGTCGCCGATGCCGTAGTGCTTGGTGTCCTGCGTCGCGCCTACCCACTCCATCGAGTACGCCCGGTTGAGGCCCGCGGCGCGGATGACCTGCATCTGGCTCTGCTCGGCGCTGAAGTCGACGATCGAAGACGAGTGGCCCGCCTGGGGCGGCAGCACCAATGTGGGCACGACCTGCTTCCGCGAGCCCTGCGAGAAGTCGCGCAGGGCGGCGACGGGGCACTCGAGCACGATCTCGTTGGGCGAGGCCCACTCGGGCTCGCGACGGTCGCTCATGGCGCCCCACCACTGCAGGAGGTCGTACGGGCTGCCGCCGCGCTCCACGACGCCGCTCCAGTAGGCGGTGGTGCCGTCGGCGAGGGCGAGCATCGTTTCCAGGCTGCTGGACAGCAGCTGGGGGCCAAGGTTCGACGGATATGTGGGTGGGCAGCTCATGTGGGGTAGTCAGGTTAGGTGCCCGGAACGCCGGAAAGCATGTCTGAGCGTGTGGCGGTGGTCACAGGCGCCGCCAGCGGCATCGGGCGCGCGATCGCCGAGCGGCTGGTGGACGACGGCGTCTCGGTGGTGGCCGTGGACCTCAATCCGGCCGACGACGGCCCGGGAGAGCCGCTGGCCGCCGACCTGACCACCCGGGAAGGCAACCAGGCCGCGGTCGACGCGGCGGTGGAGCGCTTCGGGCGCCTGGACGCGGTAGTGGCCAACGCCGGCTTCCAGCACGTGGCGCCGGTCGCCGACTTCCCCGAGGACAAGTGGGATGGGCTGGTCTCGCTTCTGCTCACCAGCCCCTTCCTGCTGGCCAAGTACGCATGGCCGGCGCTGTCGGACTCCGGCGAGGGCCGCTTCATAGGCATCGCCTCGGCGCACGCCTTGGCGGCGTCGCCCTACAAGGCCGGGTACGTGAGCGCTAAGCATGGTCTGCTGGGGTTGGTGAAGACGCTGGCGCTCGAGGGGGCCGACCAGGGCATCTGCGCCACCGCGGTCTGCCCGGGTTTCGTTCGGACGCCCCTGGTCGAGAGCCAGATCGAATCGCAGGCTAGGGCGCACGGGATGGAGGAGGAGCGCGTCCTGGAGGACGTGATCCTCGCGCCCCACGCCGTCAAGCGCCTCATAGAGCCGTCCGAGGTGGCCAACGTGGTCTCGTTCCTGATGGGTCCGGGCGGGCGGCCCTTCACCGGGGTCCCTGTGACGATGGACCTCGGCTGGACCGCCCGCTGACCCTCCGCAGGGCTACCTGGGTTACTTCAGGACGCTCCGAGCTGCCGAGGTGTAGGCCGTCGCGAGCTCGCGCGTGAAGTTGGCCTGCGCGTTGGCGATCGTGGTGACCCACTCGACCTGGCTCTGCTCGCCGACCTTGTCCTGGTAGTCGGCGATCGAGTTCAGCGTCTTCTCGTAGAGATCGAGGTAGACGTTGCCGGCCTTCTTGCTCGACTCGATGATCCGCTCGTTGACCTCGCGGACGCGGTCGGCAGCGGCCTCGGCGTTGTCGGATGCGGTGTTGGGCTTGCTCTTGGTCTGGGTGGCCATAGGGGGAACTCCCTCGTTGGTCGACTGCGTTTACTGCTTGCAGTTTAGCAACATACCCAGCTAACGGCTAGCGAAAACGTGACCTGCGGTTTAGAGGCGCAGGAGGCGCCGCGGCGGCCGTGCCTTGGGCTCGCTGCTCCGCAGGGCGGACTCGAGCTCGAAGAACTCCTCGGCGTCGATCTGGCCCTTGGCCAGGCGGCGCTCGAGGATGGCGCGGGCCGACCGGCCGCGCTGGAGGGCGTGGACCACGATCTGCGTCACCCGGATCGGCGGCGATGAGAGCGATGATCGCGACCACCACCATCGCCGCTGCGGCCAGCGCGTTGAAGTCACCGTCCACTCCCGGGAGGGTAGCCCGTTGTCTAGCTCGACACGAAGGTGTGCGCCGGGTAGAGCTCGGGCTGGTCGGTGATGCCGACCTCCTCGAGGATCGGGCCGAGCTTCTCGCCGAAGCTCCGGGCCGCCTCCTCGGACTCCCACACGTCGACGACCCTGAAGCCGCTGTCGCCCTCGCCCGCCACGTGGCTGATGATCCCCTCGACCGGCCAGTCCGACAGCGAGTCCAGCGGCTCCTTGCCGCCGGTGAGCTTGCGAACGGTCTCCTCGTAGTTCTCCTGGGTCACCGTCGGACCCTGATGCACCAGCACTACCGCCACGGCTGCCTCCCTTGGTTGACCGGCCGACCCTAACCGGCGCCTGGTTGCCGCGCTAGCGCTCGACATCGCTCACTTGCGCTTGAAGGACCGCACTCCCTCTTCCGGCGTCCAGACCTCGATCACCAGGTTCTTGCGCTCTTCGTCGAGGGCGACGGTCGATACCTCGCGCAGGTCGAGCCGGAACGTGTGCGAATCCTCGCCCGGCTGGGTCGTCTCCTCGGCGATCCCCGCCAGCTTGGCGTCGCCGCTCCACTCCGCCGGGTCGTCCGAGCCGCTGTGCAACGCGAAGCGCGGATCGCGCTGCAGATCGCGGGCCTTGACCGCGTTCCACATCGAGCCGATCCAGAGGTCGCCGTCGCGCCACTGGGTCTCGGTGCCCGATATGCGGGGCGAGCCGTCGCTCCGCAGCGTCGCGAGCGTCTTGTGGACGTGGGCGTCGAGGCGCTCGCGCACTCGGGCGGCGAGCTCGGGAGCCGCGGCTTCGAAGTCGGCCCAGGAGGCCACGCTGGCACCGTAACCGTGGGACGCTTGACGAGTGTTCGAGACCCCGGCCGAGGCCTACGACCGGTACATCGGGCGCTACGGCCCCGAGCTCGCGCGAGCGCTGATCGGGGCCGCCGGCGCGCGGCCCGGCGACAGCGCCGTAGACGTCGGCTGCGGCCCGGGCGCCCTCACGCGCGAGCTCGCCGAGCTGCTCGGCGCCGAGCAGGTGGCGGCGGCCGACCCTTCCTCGTCGTTCGCGCAGGCGTGCGCGGAGCGGCTGCCCGGCGTGCGCGTGGAGGTGGCGGGCGCGGAGGAGCTGCCGTTCCCCGACGACGCCTTCGACTTCGCCTTCGCCCAGCTCGTCGTGAACTTCATGGCCGACCCGGCGGCGGGGGTGGGGGAGATGCGCCGCGTGACCCGCCCCGGCGGCACGGTGGCCGCGGCGGTGTGGGACTACGCCGGCGAGATGGTCCTGTTGCGCCGCTTCTGGGACGCCGCGACCGCGCTCGACCCGGCCGCGGCCGAGAAGGACGAGGGCCGCTCGATGCCCTTCGCCACCCCGGACGAGCTGAGCGAGCTGTGGTCGGCGGCCGGTTTGGCTGAGGTGGAGATCAAGCCCGCGACGGTGAGCGCCGGCTACGACGGCTTCGAGGACCTGTGGGAGCCGCTGGAGAGCGGCGTGGGCCCCGCGGGCGCCTACGTGGCCGCGCTGCCGGCCGACCAGCGCACGGCGCTGAAGGACGAGGTCCGGCAGCGGCTGGCCGTCGGCGACGAGCCGTTCTCGCTGTCAGCCCGCGCCTGGCTGGCTACGGGCCGCGTCTAGCCGATCGAGCTCTTGCAGCGAGGTCAGGTTGCGAAAAGCGAGCTAGGCAAGGACGCAGGGAGCGATGCCTGCTTGGCAGGCGAGCGACCGAGGACGCCGCCGAGCGACGCTTTGCAGCCGACCTAACCGATGCTGCCGGTCATCTCGAGCTGAATCAGGCGGTTCAGCTCGACGGCGTACTCCATCGGCAGCTCCTTGGTCACCGGCTCGATGAAGCCGTTGACGATCATCGAGGCCGCCTCCTCCTCGGAGAGGCCGCGTGACTGCAGGTAGAAGAGCTGCTCGTCGGAGATCTTGCCGACCACGGCCTCGTGGGCCACGGTGACGTGCGGGTTCTGGATCTGGATGTCGGGCCAGGTGTCCGAGCGCGAGCGGTCGTCCATCATCAGGCCGTCGCACTGCACGTGGGACTTCGAGCCCTGCGAGTTGTGGCCCATCCGGACCAGCCCGCGGTAGCCCATCACGCCGCCGTCCTTGGAGATCGACTTGGCGAGGATGTTCGAGGTGGTGTTCGGCGCGAGGTGGAGCACCTTGGCGCCGGTGTCCTTCCACACGTCGCCGGAGGCCACGCCCACGTTGAGGTGGTCGGCCCGCGCGTGCTCGCCCATCAGGAACGAGCCCGGGTAGAGCATCACCTTCTTGGCGCCCATGGAGCCGCCGACCCACTCGACGGTGCCCTCGGCCTCGACGATGGCCCGCTTGGTGTTCAGGTTGAACACGTCCTTGGACCAGTTCTGGACCGTCGTGTAGCGGGCCTTGGCGCCCTCCTTCACGAAGATCTCCACCACGGCCGAGTGCATCGAGTTGGCCGAGTAGGTCTGCGCCGTGCAGCCCTCGATGTAGTTCACCTCGGAGCCCTCGTCGGCGATGATCAGCGTGTGCTCGAAGGTGCCCTCGCCTGAGCCCTCCATGCGGAAGTAGGCCTGCAGCGGCAGGTCGACCTTCACGCCCTTGGGCACGTAGAGGAACGATCCGCCCGACCACACCGCGCCGTGCAGCGCCGAGAACTTGTTGTCCTGCGGCGGCACGCACTTGGTCATGAAGTAGGGCTCGACCAGCTCGGGGTACTCGACCACGGCCGTGTCCATCGCGCAGAAGATGATCCCGAGGTCCGCGTACTCCTTCTTGAGGCCCTCGTAGAAGGGCTCCTGGCGCCACACCCCGACCACGCCGGCCAGGTGCTCGCGCTCGGCCTGGGGGATGCCGAGCTTCTCGAAGGTGTCCTTCTGCTCGTCCGGGACGTCGTCCCAGGAGTCGTACTTGCCCGCCGTGGGCGGGGAGTACAGGACCAGGTCGCTGAGGTCGAGGTCGCTGAGGTCGACGCCCCACGTGGGGATCGGCTTGCGCTCGAAGATCTCGTAGGACTTCAGCCGGCGCTCGCGCATCCACTGCGGCTCGTCCTTGATCCGCGACAGCTCGTCGATGACCTCGCGGGAGATGCCCTTCTTGGCGACGAGCTGTCCCTGCTCGTCCTCCGCGATTGCGCTGGGCTTGGCGATTCTGGTCTTGTCAGTGGCTGCCATTCAGGTACCCCGTGAATCCTGTTCGGGTGAGTCGGATATCGGTCTCCGAGTCTAGCGCCGTGGTTAGATGGCCTGCCATGAAGCTCTACGTCTGTTATGGCACATTCATGACCGCCCCTCGGCCCGGCGGGCACCCCTGCGGAGTGGCCCACGAGGCTCTGACGGACGCCGGCTACGAGCCGGAGGTCATCAAGTCCTACGGATGGGGGATTCTTCCCGATTTTCTCAACCCGTCAAGCGGACGGCGGAAGGTGCGAAAGCTGACCGGCTCGAACACCGTTCCCGTGCTGGTCACCGACGACGGCGAGGTCATCCAGGAGTCGCGCGAGATCAAGAAATGGGCCGAGGCGCACCCCGCGACGGCGACCGCCGGATAGGTGTTCGACCGGCTCGACTTCGTCTACCTCCCCAGCGACGACGTCGCGGCTGACATCGAGCGCTACACCGACGGGCTGGGCGCCGAGCTGGTCTTCGCCATCGAGCGCTTCGGCACGCGGGTGGCGATGGTGCGCGCGGATCCCGACGGCCCGGCGCTGCTGCTCGCCGAGCACCTGGAGGGCGAGCAGCCGATCCTGATCTTCCGCGTCGAGGACCTCGACGCGGCGAGCGCCGAGCTTCGGGAGCGCGGCGTCGAGCTGGGGTCCGAGTTCGGGATGCCGTACGGGCACGGCGTGCAGGTGGAGTTGCCCGGCCCTCAGCGCGTGGCGATCTACGAGCGGTCCTGGGGCGACCGCGGAGACAGCCTGGCCGGCCGGAGGGACTTCTAGCGCCACCCCGTCAGTCGCGTGCCTCCGCGGCGTCCGGGTAGAGCGTGATGCGCCAGATGGCGCCATCCCGCACGTCGTACACCGTGGAGTACCGGGATTGCAACTCCACGCCGCTCTCCCTGCCGCGGCCGCGCTGGGTCGCCTCGACCAAGACCTGGTCGCCGAGGTCGCGGACCTCGTTGATCTCCTCGCGCCAATCGGCAAAGCTCGACACCCATTCTCCGATAAGCCGGGCGAGCTCCTCCCGGCCACGGCCCCAGCCGGCGTCGACGCGCCTCCGGAGGTCGATCTCCACGTCGGGGGAGAAGCACTCCAATGCCTGCTCGGCCTCGCCGTTGTAAAAGTGGTCGAGCATTCGTTGCACGAGCTCGACGTTCTCTTCCGCCATAGCCGTATTCTGAAGCCGTGCGCCGAGTCGGGGGAGGGGTCGCGGTCATGGGGTGCCTGGTCGCGCTGATCACCGCCTCACCTGTCGCTGCCGTATCGAGTGAGGCGAACCCGCCACCGGGCGCCAACGACTTCGCGTGCAAGCCGTCGGCGGTCCATCCTCGTCCGATCGTCCTCGTGCACGGCCTCAGCGCGAACATGCAGCTGAACTGGAGCTACCTAGCGCCGAAGCTCAAGGAGCGCGGGTACTGCGTCTTCGCCCTGACCTACGGGCTCGACCCCCGCGTTCCGGCAGGCTTCAACGGCCCCGGCGGGGTGATCCCGATCGAGCAGAGCGCGGCGGAGCTGAACGCGTTCGTCGAGCGGGTGCGGTCGGCCACCGGTGCGAGCAAGATCGACCTCGTCGGGCACTCGGAGGGCACCTACATGCCGCAGTGGTGGCTGAAGTTCGGCGGTGGGGCCGGGAAGGTGGCGCGCTACGTCGCTTGGACGCCGCTGTACGACGGCACCACGGTGTACGGCGTCGACCGCGTGCGCGACCTGGCCGCCCGCTTCGGCTTCGACGCCCCGGTGGTCAACGCGGTGGCCAGCCTGTGCGGCTCGTGCCCCCAGTTCGTCAAGGGCTCACCCGAGCAGCGCAAGCTCGCGGCCGGGGGCGACGCCGCCTCCGGCGTGACCTACACGACGGTGATGACCAAGTACGACGAGCTGGTCATCCCTTACACGAGCGGCTTCATGGCCGCGCGCGGCGCGACCAACCACGTGCTCCAGCAGATCTGCCCCCAGGACCGGTCCGAGCACCTGGCCGTTGCCGTGGACCCGGTGGCCGCGCAGCTCACGTTCAACGCCCTCGACCCGCCCGACGCGCGGCGCATCGACTGCAACCGGCTGCCGCCGTGGACCGGTCGCCAGGCCAGTGCGTCGTGGCGGCCGCGCGGGGTCGGCCTGAGCAGCCGCCTACGCCGGCACCGCGTCCGCCGGCTGATGCTCTCGCGGGTGCCCGCGGGCGCGCGAGTGAGCCTGACCGCGTGCCGCACCCCACGCCGGCACGTGCGCCGGTGCGTGTTCCGCGGGAAGCGCTACCGGGTGCCGCTGGCCCGTTCGCGCATGAGCCTGCTGCGGCCGTTCCGCCGCAAGCGGCTGCGCACTGGCACAGTGATCCGGATCCGGGTGGCGCGTGCCGGAGCACGCACCAAGGCCTTCCGCGTGACCGTGCGCCGCAACGGCCGCGGCCGCCAGCGCTAATCAAGCCGCCAGGATGGCGCCGCCTCTGCATCAGGGCGCGGGCAGGAGGCCCGCAAGAGCGCTACTCCGGCCAGGAGGCGTCGCCCGTGGAGGCGCCGCGCATGACCTTGAGCGAGAGCAGCGCGCACTTGCGCCGCGTGGGGGAGATGTCGATCCCCAGCAGGTCGATCATCCAGTCCGCGCTCAGCTCGGGCAGCTCGTCCACCGGCTTGCCGATCAGCTCGTCGGAAACGATCGAGGCCGCGGCCTGGGAGATCGCACAGCCCTGGCCGTGGAAGCGCAGGTCGGCCACCTTGCCGTCCTCCACCCGGACGTGGACCCCGAGCTCGTCGCCGCACAGCGGGTTGTGGTCGTGCCAGTCGAGGTCGTGCGGATCCAGCGTCCCGAAGTTCCGCGGGTTCTTGTAGTGATCGAGGATGTAGTCCCGATACAGCGCGTCCACTAGAGAGCGAACACCTCCCGGGCGCCCCTCAGCGCGTCGATCAGCCGGTCGATGTCCTCGCGCGCGTTGTAGACGTGGAAGCTCGCTCGCGCGGTGGCCGGCACGTCCATGCGGCGCATCAGGGGCTGGGCGCAGTGGTGCCCGGCGCGGATGCAGACCGCCTCGCGGTCGCACAGCTCGGCCACGTCGTGCGGGTGGATGCCGTCCATGGCGAACGAGACGACGCCGCCGCGGCGGTCGGGGTCCATGGGCCCGAAGACGCGCAGGCTCTCGACCTCAGCCAGGCGCTCCAGGGCGTAGGCGGTGAGGTCCTTCTCGTGCTCGCGGATGCGCTCCATTCCGGTGGCGGCGAGGTAGTCGATCGCGACCCCGAGGCCGATGCCCTCGGCCACCGGCGATGTGCCGGCCTCGAACTTGAACGGCAGCTCGTTCCAGGTGGAGCCCTCGAAGCCGACGGTGGCGATCATGTCGCCGCCGCCGAGGAAGGGCGGCATCTCCTCCAGCAGGTCGCGGCGGCCGTGGAGCACGCCAACGCCGGTGGGGCCGAGCGCCTTGTGGCCGGTCCAGGCGTAGAAGTCCACGTCGAGCTCGCGCAGATCCACCGGCATCTGCGGCACCGCCTGCGAGCCGTCGACCAGCGTCACCGCGCCGGCGGCGCGCGCCCGCGCGGCGATCTCGGCCACCGGGTTGATCGTGCCCAGCACGTTGGACACGTGCGCGACTCCGACGAGCTTCACGCGGCCCTCGCCCAGCACGGCGTCGAGCTCGTCGAGCGACAGCTCACCGGTCTCGCTGACGCTCAGGTAGCGCAGGGTGGCGCCGGTCTGCTGGCAGAGCAGCTGCCAGGGGACGATGTTCGAGTGGTGCTCCATCTGCGTGATGAGCACCTCGTCGCCGGGGCCGACGTTGGCCCGGCCCCACGAGTAAGCCACCAGGTTGATCGCCTCGGTGGCGTTCTTGGTGAACAGCGTGGTCTCGTAGGAGTCGCCCACGAACCGCGCGATCCGCTCGCGGGCCCCCTCGAACAGGTCGGTGGCCTCCTGGGCGAGCTTGTAGACGCCGCGGTGGATGTTGGCGTTGGTGTGGCGGTAGTGGGAGTCGATCGCCTCGATCACCTGGGCCGGCTTCTGGGAGGTGGCCGCGGAGTCGAGGTAGACCAGCCGCTTGCCGTCCATCTCGCGCCCGAGGATCGGGAAGTCGGCGCGGACGTCGACCAGCGGCCGGGTGGCGGTGGTCACGCGCGCTCTCCGATGAACTCGCGCACCTGGTCCTCGGCGTTGGCCAGCTTCTCGGCGATGCGCCGCCGCACCAGGTCCTCGAGACCGGGGTCGTCCAGCCGCGTCACGACCTCCTCGAAGTAGCCCTCGACCAGCACCCGCACCGCCTCGGCGCGCCGGATGCCGCGCGTCTCCATGTAGAAGATCTGGTCCTCGTCGAGCTCGCCCACGGTCCCGCCGTGCGAGGCCGACACGTTGTCCACCTCCACGATCAGCGAGGGGATGGCGTCGCCCTTGGCCTTCTGCGAGAGCAGCATGGAGTGCGTCTGCAGGTAGGTGTGGGTCTCGGCGGCCTTCGGCACGATGTGAATCAGGCCCTCGTAGGACGCGCGCGACTCGCCGGTGAGAGCGCCCTTCCACACCGTGTCGCCGGTGGTGTGGCCGGCCTCGTGCTTGTCCGAGGTGAACAGGTCGAGGTGCTCATCGCGCTCGGTGAAGTACAGCCCCGAGTGGCGCATGTCCGAGCCCTCCTCGGCGGTGATGATGTCCAAGGTCTGCTTGGTCAGGTGGCCGCCGAGGTGGACGGGGACCCACTTCACGCGGGCGTCGCGCGCGACCTCGACGCGCTTAGTCGAGACGTCATGCACCTGGCCGCGGCCCCAGTCCTGGTAGTGGGCAAGGTCCACCTGGGCGCCCGGGCGGGCGTACAGCTCGAAGGCGCCGGCGTGCAGTGCCTGGCCCTCGAAGTCGGCCCCCAGGCAGTACTCGCGGATGCGGCACTCGGCGTGCTCGCCGATCACCGCGAGGGTGTGGGCGTACTGCGCGGTGCCGGGCTCGTCGATCAGGTAGACGACCTGGATCGGCTTCTCGAGCTGAGTGTTCTTGGGGACGTTGATGAACGCCCCGCCGGTCCAGAAGGCGGCGTTGGCGGCGGCGAACTTGCCCTCGTCCACGGGCAGGCGCTTGCCCAGCCACGGCTCGACCAGCTCGGGGGTTTCCTCGACCGCCTGTTCGAGCGAGGTGACGGTCACGCTCGGGTCGTCGCAGTGGGCGAAGACCACCGAGGCGCCGCGCTGGACGATCAGCCCGGCGTGCTCCTCGTCGCCCAGGTGCTCGCGCACGATGGCGGGCAGCTCGTCGACCGCGTCGTAGCGCTTGGTCTCCAGCGCGTCGAGCTCCAGCTTGCGCAGGCTCGTGGTCCAGAACCCCGAGCGCCGCCACGTGGGGACGGGCTCGGCCTCGTAGGCCTCGAGCGCGTTCTTGCGGCGCTCTTCCAGGAAGGCGGGCTCAGGCACGTGACGCGACCTCTTCGCGCACGAACTCGTAGCCCTTGTCCTCGAGCTCGCCGGCCAGCTCCGACCCGCCCTCGCGCACGATCTGGCCGTCGAGCATGATGTGCACGAAGTCCGGCTTCACGTAGCCGAGGATCCGCGTGTAGTGGGTGATGATCAGAAAGCCGCGCTCGTCGCCGCGCATGGCGTTGACGCCGTCAGAGACGATCCTCAGTGCGTCGATGTCGAGCCCGGAGTCGGTCTCGTCGAGGACGGCGAAGTCGGGGGCGAGCATCGCCAGCTGGAGGATCTCGGCGCGCTTCTTCTCGCCGCCGGAGAAGCCCTCGTTGAGGTAGCGGCTGGTGAAGGCGCGGTCGATCTTCAGCAGCTCCATGTTCTTGCCGAGGACCTGGCCGAACTCCTTGACCTTGATGTTCTCCTCGCGCCGGGCGTTGACCGCCATGCGCAGGAAGTTGGCCACCGAGACACCCGGGATCGTGGCCGGGTACTGGAACGCCAGGAACAGGCCGGCGCGGGCCCGCTCGTCGGGATCGGCCTCGGTCAGGTCCTCGCCGTCGAGGATGATCTTGCCCTCGGTCACCTCGTACGTGGGGTTGCCCATCAGGGTGTTGGCCAGCGTGGACTTGCCCGAGCCGTTGGGGCCCATCAGGGCGTGGGTCTCGCCGCGTGCGACCTTGAGGTCGACGCCCTGGAGGATCTCGCGCTCCTCGGTGCGCACGTGAAGGTTCTGGATTTCCAAGCTCATGCTGGAGTTGAGGCTTTCTGGTTCGGGATCAAGTCTTGAAGGGTCATGTCGGACAGGGTGCGGACGATCGAGCCCTGCACGCGCGTCCACAGCAGCTTGGTGGGACACGGCTCGTGGCCGAGCTCGCCGTCGCGGGCGCAGACCAGCTCGCCGTCGGCGTCCGCGGTGATGCACTCGATGGGGGCGATCTCGCCCTCCAGGGCGCGGACGATCTCGGCCATCGTGATCGCCTCGGGCGCGCGGGCCAGCGAGTAGCCACCCCGGGCGCCCCGGCGCGACTCCACCAGGCCCTCGCGGCGCAGCCGCTGGATCAGATGCTCGAGATAGGCGAGGGGCAAGCCCTCGGCCTCTGCGATCGAGCCGAGGGACACCGGCGCGTTGTCGTCGCGCTTTGCGAGGTGCGCCATCACGCGCACGCCGTACTCGGCTTTGGTTGAGAACATCATCGTCTGCGAATACCTACCGCCGAACTAGGATAACGGCGAGATGGCGACTCTCCCGGACGAGGTCGAGCGCTATCTGGATGCGCTCGTCGAGCGGCTTCGCTCCGCGCTCGGCGACCGGCTCGTCGCGGTGTGGCTGATCGGCTCGGCGGCCATGGGCGCCTTCCGCCCCGGCGAGAGCGACCTCGACGTGGCGGCGGTGGTCAGCGGCCCGCCGGTGGACGTGGAGGTCCGCGACATCCCGGTGCCCGCCACCAAGCTGGAGATCGTCTTCTACGACGAGGCGCTGAACGTGGTGCTCGACCCCAACCCCGGCTCAGGCGACCACTGGTACGTGATCGACCTGGCCGTAGCCCGCGAGCACGGCCGCGCGCTGCTCGGTCCGCCGCCGTCGGAGCTGATCGGGGAGATCCCGCGCGAGGAGGTCCTGGCCGCGCTGGACGCCTCGGACCGCTGGCACGCCGAGCACGAGCCCGGCAGCGCCAACGCGGAGCGCGGCCGCGTGTACCGCGAGACCGGCCGCTGGGTCCCTAAGCGGCCCGCCGGTGAGCGACGACGTTGACGAGCGTGCCGCTTGGCTCGCGAAGCATGAAGCGCCGAACCCCCCACTCCTCGTCACGGAGCGGATAGGCGATCTCCAAGCCTCGCTCCACGGCCTGGGCGTGGACGGCATCGACGTCATCCACCCCCACCGAGATGCCGGGCGCCGACATGTCGTCGTTCCCGATGATCGTCACCTGGGCCGAGCGGTTGGCCGGCGAGGCCAGGGTCACGACCCAGCCGAGGTCCATCGCCACCTCGAAGCCCATCAGGTCGAGGAAGAAGTCCCGCGTCTCATCGGGCCGATCGGACTTGATGTTGGGCACCGCCCGGCTAACGGTCATACCGCATGTGTATCGGATGGCGACCGCCGGCTGAGCTCGCTGCGGACCAGCGGCGCGACTTCGGTGCCCAGCAGCTCGATGGCTCGCAGCGCGCGGTCGTGGGGGAGGTCCCCGAAGGCGATCTGCGCGAGGAAGCGGGAGTGGCCGAACAGCCCGTGCTCGAACAGGATCTTCTCGGCCACCTCCTCCGGGTTGCCGACCAACAGCGAGCCGCGCGGCTCGCGCAGCGCCTCGAACTGCGGGCGCTCCATCGGCGGCCAGCCGCGCTCGCGCCCGATGCGGGTCATGACGCGCGCGTAGCCGGGGAAGTACTCGTCGCCCGCGGCCTTGCTGTCGTGGGCCACGTAGGTGTGCGAGTTGATGCTCACCGGGAGCCCGGTGTCCTGGCCGGCTTCGGCGAGCGTCTGGCGGTAGAGGTCCACCAGCGGCGCGAAGCGCTCGGGCAGCCCGCCGATGATCGCGATCGCCAGCGGCAACCCGTGGGCCGCGGCGCGCACCACCGACGGCGGGTTGCCGCCCACCGCCAGCCACACCGGCAGCGGCTGCTGCAGCGACGGCGGGTACACGTCGTGGGCCGCCGGGTCCTCGCGCAGCTCGAGCAGGCGCGCGAGCTTGGTGGCGAACAGGTCGTCGTAGTCGTCGAGGTCGAGGCCGAACAGCGGGAACGACTCGATGAACGAGCCGCGGCCGGCCATGATCTCCGCCCGTCCGCCCGAGAGCTGGTCGAGCGTGGCGAACTGCTGGAAGACCCGGATCGGGTCGTCGGAGCTCAGCACGCTGACGGCGCTGGTGAGCCGGATGCGCTCGGTCGCCTCGGCACACGCCGCCAGCGCCACCGACGGTGCCGAGACGGCGAAGTCCGGCCGGTGGTGCTCGCCGACGCCGAAGACGTCGAGCCCGACCTCGTCGGCCACCCGGGCCTCCTCGACGAGGTTGCGCAGGCGCTGCTCGGGCGTGATCGCGGGGGAGAGCTCGGCGAAGGTGTAGACGCCGATCTCCACCGCTAGGCCCCCTGGTCCAGCAGTCGCAGGTCGTGGGCGACGCGCTCGGGCGTGGCCTGGTCGATGGGGAAGGCCACCCGCTGCATCCCCTCCGAGTCCACCAGCACGAGCCGGCCCGTGTGCTCGAGGTCGTTGCCCTGGGGCTGCACGGAAAATCCGTCCCAGACCGGGCGCAGCTGGTCGCGGCTGCCCAGCGCGAAGCGCAGCCGCTTGCGCATGCGCTGCTCGGCGAGGAACTTCTGCGCGCGCGCGGGCGTGTCGCGCGGGGGATCGACCGCCACCGCTACCGCGGGAAGGTCCCGGCCCAGTTCGGCGAAGGCACCCTTGATCACCTGCGCCTGCCCGGGGCAGGTCTCCTCGCAGGTGGTGTAGAGGAAGGTCACCACGGTCGGGCGGCCGCGGAAGTCGGCCATGCGCACCCGCCGCCCTTCTTCGTCGGTCAGCGCGAAGTCGGGGGCCTTCAGGCCCTTGGGGAGGGTGGAGCCCTCGAAGCGCTTGGGACCGGCCTCGGGCGCCTCCCGTGCCGCAGAAGCGGCCAGAACGACGGCGACCAGGGAGGCGGTCGCAACCAGCGTCAGGGCGAGCACGAGGCGCGGGTTCACCTCGTCTGACGCTAGCCGTGGCGACTTTTCCACCTATACGGGGGAAAACTCGCCACGGCGACGCGGCTAGGGCTCGATCAGGCCCCGCCGGATCGCGTAGCGGACCAGTTCCACGCGATCGCATGCCCAGCTTGTTCAGGACGCGGATCACGCCGGCAGCCGCAGCGTTATCGAGGTACCGGCCCCGGGCGCGGAGCGGACGTCCAGCTCGCCGCCCACCAGGCGGGCCCGCTCGGCCATGCCGGTCAGGCCCAGCCCGCCGTCGCCCCGCTGCCGGGAAGGGTCAAAGCCGCGGCCGTCGTCCCAGATGTGCAGCTCGGTGGCGCAGTCCTCGGCGACCACCAGCTCGATGTCCACTTCGCTGGCGCCCGAGTGCCGGCCGGCGTTGTTCATCGCCTCCTGGGCGATCCGGTACACCGCGGTCTGGCGGTCGTTGTCGAGCGAGGTGGCGTCGCCGCGGGCGATCATGCTCGTTCGCACCCCGGTCCGCTCGCCGAACAGCTTCAGCTGGGCCTCGATCGCCGACGTCAGGCCGTGATCGTCCAGCGCGGCGGGCCGCAGCTGGCGGGCCAGGCCGATCAGCTCCTCCATCGCCTGGTTGGCCAGGCGTTTGAGCTCGGCCACCTCGTGGGCCCGCTCGGGAGGTGAGTCGTAGGCGAGCGCCTCGAGCCGAAGCAGGATCGCGGTCAGCGCCTGGTTGACCTCGTCGTGGAGGTCGCGGGCCACCCGGCGGCGCTCCTCCTCCTGGGCGCGCAGGACCAGGCGGCCAGAGCGCCGGCGCTCGTCTTCGATCCGGCCCAGCAGGCCGCGAAAGCTCTGGGCCAGGCGGTCGATCTCCTCGAAGGGCTCGTGGCCGGGCTCGAAGGTCGCCGGCTCGGCGGGGTCGACCCGCTCGATGCGGTCGATCAGGCGCTCCAGCGGCCGGAAGCGGCGCTTGAGCATCACCATGTTCACGCACAGGTGAGGATCATCGCCATGGCCAGCACCAGGAACTCCCAGCGCTGGCCCTGAACGTGAGGTCCAGTCCCGCGGCCAGGGAGGCGAGGATGGTCAGCACCACCAGCACGACGTTGGCCGCCAGCACCTGTCCCAGCAGGGAATCGGCGCTTCTTGTCATCCGAGGACGGTGCATGGCCAATGGGGTCCTGACCCCATATCGGCAGAAGCCCTTCTGGCGACAATCTCCGTAGAGCTTGAGGGCTTGACCGGTGACTGTTGGCGGCCGGCGCGCTTCTTCAGGAGGGGGCGCGCCGGCCGCTATTTTTTGGGCTGAGCGGCACCCCCGAGGCCGCTATACTTTTTGAAGCAATGCCCTCAGGAACCGACCTCATCAAGCAGGCGAAGGAGCGCATTCGCGAGGTAGATCCGCGCGAGGTGCACGACGTCGTTGAGCGCCGCAACGGCGAGTACATCGTCGACGTGCGCGAGCAGACCGAGTTCGAGGAGGCCCATCTGCCTGGCGCGATCCACGTGCCCCGCGGCCACCTCGAGTCACGGATCGAGATGGCCGTCCCCGAGAAGGACGCCCGCGTGATCCTCTACTGCGCGTCCGGCCAGCGCTCGGCGCTCGCCGCCGACGACATGCAGGAGAAGCTCGGCTACGACTCGGTCGAGTCGATGACCGGCGGCATCACGCTGTGGAAGGACCGCGGCTTCGACGTCGAGGTGCCCCGCGCGCTCACCGCCGAGCAGCGCGAACGCTACTCGCGCCACCTGCTGGTGCCCGAGATCGGCCTCGAGGGCCAGCTGAAGCTGCTCGATGCCAAGGTGCTGCTGCTGGGCGCCGGCGGCCTGGGGTCGCCGACCGCGCTCTACCTTGCCGCGGCCGGGGTGGGCACGATCGGGATCGTCGACGACGACGAGGTCGACCTCTCCAACCTCCAGCGCCAGGTCATCCACAGCCAGGACCGTGTCGGCACCCCCAAGGTGGACTCCGCCGAGCAGGCGATCGCGGAGATCAACTCCGACGTGAACGTGGTCAAGTACCCCGTCCGCATCGGCGCGGACAACATCATGGAGATCATCGAGGGCTACGACGTCATCGTCGACGGCCTCGACAACTTCCCGACGCGCTACCTGCTCAACGACGCGAGCGTGCGGCTGCAGATCCCCGTGGTGTCGGCGTCCATCCTCGGCTTCGACGGGCAGATCTCTGTCTTCGCCCCCTACGAGGGGCCGTGCTACCGCTGCCTGTACCCGACGCCGCCCCCGGCCGAGCTGGCTCCCTCCTGTGGCGCCAACGGCGTCCTGGGCGCGCTGCCGGGCGTGATGGGCGTGCTGCAGGCGATCGAGGTCGTGAAGCTGGTTACCGGCTCCGGCGACCCGCTGATCGGCCACCTGCTGCTCTACGAGGCGCTGGGCACCACGTTCACCGACCTCAAGGTCCGGCGCGACCCCGACTGCCCGATCTGCTCGCGCGACCCGAGCGACATCTCCGACGACGAGATGGGCGTCTTCCCCGACTACGAGGCCTTCTGCGCAGCGGCTGGCTAGTCTGCCCGCCGTGCCGACCATCAAGATCCCGCCGGTCCTCCGCTCGTCCACCGCGGGCGAGAAGGAAGTACACGCCGAGGGCGAGAACGTCGGCGAGCTGCTCAAGGCGCTCGCCAACCAGCACCCGGCCACCGAGGGTCAGCTGTTCAGCGAGGAGGGCGAGCTGAACCGCTACGTCAACGTCTACCTCAACGACGAGGACGTCCGGGTGCTGGGCGGTCTGGAGACCGGCGTTTCGGCGAACGACACCCTGGTCATCCTGCCGGCCATGGCCGGGGGCTCGCCGGCTTGACCCGGGCGGGCGTCCCCGTGGCGCTCGCGGCATTGACGCTGGCGGCCTGCGGAGATGGCGGCGCATCGTGGCAAAGCTCGTCAGCGACCAGGAGGCCAAGGACGCGACGGCCTGCATCGTCATCGACGACCCGCCGCAGAGGGAAGTCAAGGTCGACGGGCACGAGTTCTGCGCCCAGCCCACGAAGTGAACCCGGCCGCGGCCCGACGGGTGACTGAGCCGCCTTCATCCGGGTACTACACTTTCTGAAGCGATGGGTGCGCCGGACCTCGACACGCGTCCCTGCGGGGGCAAGTACGGCGACATCGTCCAGGCCATCGGCAACACGCCGCTGGTCGAGCTGAAGCGGATCTCGCCCAAGCCGAGCGTCCGCATCTGGGCCAAGCTCGAGAGCCACAACCCGACCGGCTCGGTCAAGGACCGTGTCGCGCGGGCGATGATCGAGGACGCGGAGGCCCAGGGGGCCATCCGCCCGGGCCAGACCATCCTCGAGCCGACCTCGGGGAACACCGGCATCTCGCTGGGCATGATCTGCTCGCGCAAGGGCTACCCGCTGAAGGTGGTCATGCCCGACAACGTGACCGCCGAGCGCACGCAGCTGCTGGAGATGTACGGCGCCGAGATCGTCTACTCACCCGGCGAGCAGGGCAGCAACGGGGCGGTGGCCAAGGCGCTGGAGATGGCCGCGGCCGACTCCTCGTACTACATGCCGTACCAGTACGGGAACCAGGCCAACCCCGATGCGCACTACAACGGCACCGCGGTGGAGATCCTCGAGGAGCTCGACGAGGTGACCGCGTTCGTCGCCGGCCTGGGCACCGGCGGCACGCTGATGGGCAACGCCAGGCGTCTGAAGGAGGAGGACCCCGACACGCTCATCGTGGCCGCCGAGCCCCTTCAGGGCGAGCTGGTCCAGGGCCTGCGGTCGCTCGAGGACGGCTTCATCCCGCCGATCATCGACCTCGAGGTGCTCGACCGGAAGATCTTCGTCTCCAACCGCGACTCGGTCGTCTGGACCAAGAAGCTGCTCGCCGAGGAGGGCCTGTTCGTGGGCGTCTCCAGCGGCGCCATCGCCTCGATCGCCGTCCGCGTGGCCGAGGGCCTAGACGAGGGCAACGTGGTCTTCGTCGTCTGCGACGACGGCTGGAAGTACCTCAGCTCCGGCGTCTACACCAAGCCCATCGAGGAGCTCGAGGAAACGATCGAGACGGCTAGCTTCTGGTAGCCGGCTCGGAGGAGGAGCGGGCCGGCTCTTCTTCGAGCACCTCGGTCTCGTCCTCGCCGCCGGGGCCTGTGCCGTTCTCGCCCTCGGGGCCGCCGTCTCCGTCGTCCTTGTCGTCCGACTCGTCCTCGTCGTCCGCTTCGTCCTCGTCGTCGAAGCGCGCGCCCGACATGGCCGCGCGCATCTCGCGCATGCCCTTGCCGACCGAGCGGGCGGCCTCGGGGAGCTTCTGAGGACCGAGTACCAGCAGGGCGATGACCGCGAGCACCGCGATCTCCAGCGGACCTACCGAGAAGAAGGCCATCACGCTCATAAGGCTACCTGCCCGTCACGAAGGCGACGGGGACCGGCTGCTCGCCGAGCAGCTGGCGCAGCACCGCCAGGTGCTGGGCCTCGTTGGCCATCACACCAGCGGCGGTGCCCAGCAGGGCGGGCGCTTTCAGGTTGACCTGGGCTGACTGGTAGGCACGGATGCACATGACTTCGTGGCCGAGGGCCGTGCGGATCATCTGGCGCGGCGTGCCGCCCACGTCCGCGGTCTCCGAGGGCGGGCGGGGAACCGGCGCCTTCATCGCCGCCAGCGCCTGTTCGAGGGCGTCGACATGGCGGCGCTCGTGGGCCAGGAACACGTCGGCCGCCTCGGCGGCCCGACCCCGCAGCCCGCCCGAGCGGGTGATCCCCTCGTAGATCTGCACGGAACGCTGCTCGATCCGCAGCAGCCGCTCGACGACGTCGCGGTCCCTCACGCCCTCACCCGCCCGGTCACGAACGGCTCGGGCACCATCGCGGCGGGGTCCCCGCCGCTTCGCTCGCCGCGCAGCACGGCCGCGTGCTGGGCCTCGTCGCACAGGATCGACGCCGTCGTCTGCCGCAGCCGGCCGCTGCGGAGCTTGGGGATGCCGTCGGCGTACGCGGTGATCGTCACGCTCTCCAGGTCGGTGGCGAAGCGCAGGAAGGCGGCCTGGCCGGGCAGCCGCGGGAAGGCCGCCCGGTACTCGGCCGCCGGCTTGGGCCTGTTCGGCTCGCCGCCCATGTCACGCACCAGCGTCGCGAGGGCGGCCGCGTGTTCGCGCTCCTGGTCCAGGAAGCGCTCGGCGTAGCGGCGCGCGTCGCCGCGGAGCAGCGGCAGCCCCATCGCGTAGGCGGCCACCGCGGTGTGCTCCAGCGTCAGGGCCCCGTTGACGACTGCCCGGTCGCGCTCGGGGGTAGCGCGGGAGTCGGGGACGCCGACGGCGGCCGGGTTGCCCTCGGCACCGCAGCCGGCGAACCCGACCGTGCCGGCGGCCGTGACCGCGAGGCCCGCGAAGCGCAGGAAGTCACGTCGGTTCCAGTGTGGACCGTTCATCTAGCCTCAGAATGCCTATGCGGATCGCTCGGCGGCACTGGGACGAGATGGTCGCGCACGCACGCGAGGATGCCCCCAACGAGTGCTGCGGCCTGCTGCGCACCGACGGCAGCGAGGTCCAGGAGCTCCTGCGGGTGGAGAACGAGCGCCACTCGCCCTACGGGTTCCAGCTCGACGCCAAGGCCCTGATGCAAGCGAACGACTGGGACGACGACGGGCACGGGGTGGCCGTCTACCACTCTCACCCGCGCAGCGAGCCCGAGCCCTCGCAGACCGACATCAACCTGGCGCAGTATCCGCACTGGCTGTGGCTCATCGTCTCGCTGAAGGACGAGCCGGACATCCGCGCGTGGTGGATAGCGGACGGCAAGGTCACCGAGGAGCAGCTCGACGTCGCCTGACCAGCAGCTGGTGTGCCCCTCGTGCGCGCGGCCGCACCAGCCCGACGAGCGCTTCTGCGAGCGCTGCGCGATGCCCCTGGTGCTTCCGGGGGGCGAGGCGATCGAGGAGCCACGCGACGAGCGCCACGCCCGCCTGCGAAAGATCCGCCCGGAGTACGCCGAAGGCCCGCTGGTGACCGTGGCCGGCGCCCGCCACCAGGCGGAGGCCGAGCTGATCCAGGGGCTCCTCCTGGAGGAGGGCGTGCCCAGTGTGCTCAAGCGAACGGCCGGCTTCGACGTGCCCGACTTCCTGGCCGCGGGACCACGCGACGTGCTCGTGCCCGAGAGCGGTGCGAGCTTCGCGCGCGAGCTGCTGTCGGGGACCGCGCTCGAGCCCACGGCGGGGCCGGGGCCGGCGCGGCGGCCGGTGCTGCTCACCGCGGCGGTCGGTGGGGGCGTGGCCTTCTGCGCGCTGCTGGCGTGGCTGCTGATCGAGTCCGCGGGGTAGGCTGCCAAACGATGGACTTCCGTCCCTCGGATCGCGTGGCGTCGCTGCTGGAACGCGTGCGCGCCTTCTCCGTGGAGCACGTGATGCCCCACGAGCGCGAGCTGCTCACCGCGCTCGACGAGGAGGTCCAGCCCGGGGTCGCCTACCCGGCCCAGCTGGTGGAGATCCGCGAGCGGGCCAAGGCGGAGGGGCTGTGGAACCTCTTCCTGCCCGACGAGGAGTACGGCCCCGGGCTGACCAACTGGGAGTACGGGATGCTCTGCGAGGAGATGGGTCGCTCGCAGGTGACGCCCATGGTGTTCAACTGCTCGGCGCCTGACACCGGCAACGCGGAGATACTGGCCGAGCACGGCACCGCCGAGCAGCGCACCCGCTGGCTGGACCCGCTGCTGGACGGCACGATCCGCTCCTGCTTCTCGATGACCGAGCCCGACACCTCTGGCTCCGACCCAACCGGCCTCGCCGCTCGCGCCGAGCTGCACGACGGCGAATGGGTAATCGACGGCCACAAGTGGTTCACCTCGGGCTACAACGGCGCCGAGGTGGCGATCGCAATGGTGGTCACCGACCCGGACGCCGCCCCGCACAAGCGGGCGAGCATGATCTGCGTCCCGATCGACACGCCGGGCTTCCACGGCATCCGGCCGGTATCGGTGATGGGCCACGACGGCGGACCGGGCCACTGGGAGGTCCGCTACGAGGGGGTGCGCGTCCCAGAGAACCACCTCCTGGGCCCGCGTGGCGCCGGCTTCCCCATCGCCCAGGACCGTCTCGGCCCCGGCCGCATCCACCACTGCATGCGCGCGATCGGCTCGGCCGAGCGGGCCTTCGAGCTCATGTGCGAGCGGGCGCAGCGGCGCGAGTCCTTCGGAAGCAAGCTCGCCGACAAGCAGTTCGTCCAGGACTTCGTGGCCAAGTCGCGCATGGAGATCGACTCGGCGCGGCTGATGGTCCTCCACGCCGCCTGGAAGATGGACACCGAGGGCAAGCGCGAGGCGCGCCAGGAGATTTCGATGGTCAAAGTGATCGCCGCCCAGATGCACCAGGAGGTGCTCGACCGCGCCATGCAGGTGCACGGCGCGCTGGGCATGTCCGACGACGTCCCCCTGTCGCTCGCCTGGCGCCAGGGCCGCTGGCTGCGCATCGCCGACGGGCCGGACGAGGTACACAAGGCCAGCATCGCCCGGCGCGAGCTGAACCGCTTCAAGCCCGAGGAGCCGGCGCAGCAGCCGGCCCCTCCAGAGCTCGCAGCCAAGAGCTGACCCCCTGACCCCGGGTCTCAGCGGCCGCGCCATCAGGCGGCTTGCCGCCCTGCCGGCCGACTGGTTGCATCGGCTAAGGTCGCGCGCCGGATGACCACCGCCACCGCGGAGACCGGCCTCACACCCGAGCAGACCGATTTCGTCGACGCCCTGCGCGACTTCGCCGAGCGCGAGAAGTTCGAGCTCGACGGCGACGACCACCACTCCGACGAGGCCGCGGCCAAGATGGGCGAGCTGGGCTGGTACGGGCTGACCATCGACGAGGAGTTCGGCGGCTCCGGCGGCTCCTTCCTCGACGCGACGTTGTTCCTGGAGGAGACCGCGAGGGGCCAGATCCCGGTGGCCGCCTACGGCGTGACGCTGATCGTGGTGGGCGCTCTGAACCGGTTCGGGACCGAGGACCAGAAGCGGGAGCACCTGGCGCACGTCACCCAAGGGGGCACGCTGGCCATCGCAATGTCCGAGCCCGATTCCGGCTCCGACGTCGCCTCGCTCAAGACGCGCGCCCGGCTGGAGGACGGCGAGTGGGTGCTCGACGGGGCGAAGATGTGGTGCTCGTACGCCCACCGGGCCAGCCACGTGCTGATCGTGTGCCGCACGGGCGAGGGCTCCGAGCGCCACGAGGGCCTGTCGATGATCCTCGTCCCGCGCGAGGCCGAGGGCTTCACCATGACCCCCATCCCCACGATGGGGGGCCAGGAGACCAACGAGCTTCACCTCGACGGTGTGCGCGTCCCCGAGGACGCTCTGCTGGGCACCGAGGGGAACGGCTGGATCCAGCTCATGGCCGGGCTGAACGTGGAGCGCATCATCCTCGCCGCGAGCGCGCTCGGGATCGCCCAGCGCGCGTTCGACGACTCGCTGGAGTACGTCAAGGAGCGCAAGCAGTTCGGCCGGCCGGTCGGCTCCTTCCAGGCTCTGCAGCACCGGTTCGCCGACCGGGCGACCGAGCTGGCCCAGGTGCGCCTGCTGGTGCGCTGGGTGGCCCGGATGACCGACGAGGACCCAGGCCGCATGCTTCCCCAGGAAGCGTCGATGGCCAAGCTGGCCGCCACCGAGTTGGCCAAGCGCTGTGCGCTGGACGGCGTGCAGGCCGCGGGCGGCTACGGCTACGCCTCCGAGTACCCGATGGAGGGTCACCTGCGCAGCGCGCTGGTGACCACCATCTACGGCGGGACCTCGGAGATCCAGAAGAACATCATCGCCAAGACGCTGGGCCTCTAAAGCCTGCGGTTCATGGAGCCGCAAGGGGGAGTGGTGGGTGCCTCCGTCCCCCCGGCGGCCGCTCAGGGCGCCAGTGGCGCTCCGCTCGCCCCTGCGCCCAACGCGGTCGGCCACCCTCTACGAGCAGCTCGAGCGGGCCTACCTCGGGACGGCCGAGGCCCTGGCGGCGGCGCTGGAGGCCAAGGACTCCTATACCGCCGACCACTCACGGCAGATCGTGGCCAACACCGAGGCGGTCGGCCGTCGCCTGGGGCTCGATGAGACCGAGCTGCGGACGCTGCGCTACGGCGCGATCTTCCACGACATCGGCAAGATCGCCATCCCAGAGCGGATCCTCCACAAGCACGGCCCCCTCACCGAAGAGGAGCAGGAGCTGATCGAGCGTCACACGGTGGTGGGCGAGCGCATCCTGTCGTCGATCGAGTTCCTGAGCGACGTTCTGCCGCTGGTCCGTCACGAGCACGAGCGCTTCGATGGGACCGGCTATCCCGACGGCGTGGCGGGGGAGGACATCCCGCTCGGCTCGCGGATCATCTTCGTCTGCGACGCCTACGACGCGATGACGACCAAGCGGCCCTACCGGGACGCGATGCCGGCGTCCGAGGCGCGCGACCAGCTCTCGAAGCACGCGGGCACGCAGTTCGACCCGCGCGTGGTGGGCGCGCTGCTGGGGGCGCTCGACGACCAGCGGCGCTAGGGCTGGGCCGAGGCCCTGCCGATGCCGAGCGCGGGCCCCTCCGGCTGCGACCCGTCGCGCCGCTGTTCGGCCGCTTGGCGGAGCGCGGCCCGGCGGGCCTCCAGCTCGACCTCGGTGAGTCGCAGGTCGCGCGCCAGCTCGCGCAGGGTGTCCGCCACGAAGGGGTCGAGGCGGGTGCCGCTCTCGGCGGTCAGCCACTCGAGCGCTCCGGGTTGCGGCTTTCGCTCGGAGCCCAGCCGGTCCGAGAACGCCTGTGCCGCGGTGAGGATGCGGGCCGCCGACGGGATCTCCTGCGCGGCCAGGCCGTCGGGGTGGCCGGTCCCGTCGTAGCGCTCGTGCAACGAGCGAACGATCCGCGCCACTGGGATAAGCGCAGGCGCAGCGGTGAGGATGCGCTCGGCGATCAGGGTCTGCTGGGCCACCAGCGGGTCCTCCGGGCTGCTCACCGCCAGCCCTGAGGGCAGCGCCGCGCGGCCCACGTCGTGCAGCTCGGCGGCGCGGGTCAGATGGTCGAGGTCGGGTTGTCCCAGGCCCTGGCGCTCGGCGACGAGGTAAGCGAGGTCGGCCAGCTCCTGGTGGCGGGCCGAGGCCGCGGGCGAGCGCTCGTCCAGCAGCGCGCGGAGGGCGGCGCGGGTTTGCTCGGAGGGCGAGCTGCGTCGGCGATCCTTATGCGCGTACATGCGCCGGTCGGCGAGTTGGAGCGCCAGCTCGGACGACCGGGCCTCCCCGGGCATGCTCACCGCCCCGTACGAGGCCGTGATCGAGAACGCCTCGCCTCGCTCCACCAGGGCAGCGGCACCCGCCTCCACCACCGCCTCTGACCGCAACCGGTCGGCGGCGATCAGCACGCAGAACTCGTCGCCGCCCACGCGGTAGGCGGGATGGGGCGCCGTGGCCTGCCCCAGCTGCGTCGCCAGCCGGGTCAGCAGCGCGTCGCCGGCGGGGTGGCCGAAGGCGTCGTTGTAGGCCTTGAAGCCGTCGAGGTCGAACAGCACCAGCGTCCGGTCGGGCCAGTCGTCGTCGCCGGTTTGCTCCAGCACCTGGAAGTCCCGTGCGAGCTGCCGGCGGTTGCCCAGTCCGGTGAGCGCGTCGGTGACCGCCTCGTGCTGGGCGCGAGCGAGCAGGCGCCCGTTGTCTCGGAAGGCCAGGAGCGTCCGGGCCACCAGCACCACCAGCGTGGCGCCGCCCAGCGCCACAGCCACCGGGCTTGTATCGGTGGTGCCGGCGGCGACCAGCACGCCCACCGCCACCAGCGCGAAGGCCGCGGGCCAGAACAGCCGCCGGCGGTCGGTCTGGACGACCGCCGAGGGCTCCACCGAGAAGAACGCCGCCACCCCGAGCGTGAGCGCGCTGGCCACGAACAGGGAGTCGACCGGGCCGCCCCGCTGGAAGTTGCCGCTCGCGCTCTCGATCACCAGCGCGCAGTTGCCCGCCGTGTTGAGGACGATGCCGCCGGCGATCAGCGACCAGCCGGTGCCCGGGCGCCAGCCGGTGAGGCCCGTCACCACGACGACGAAGGCCAGGATGGCCAGGTCGGCCGTGAGGAACAGCGCGGGCGGGGTGGCCTGCGAGGCCGCGGTGGTCTCCCCGCTGAACAGCGGAATCGCGGCGACCGCGGCCACGGCCAGGCCGCCGATCAGGCCGTCGAGCAGCAGCCGCGGCTCGACCTCCCGCACCCGCCGCCGGGACAGCAGCGCGATGGTGGTGGCGGCGAGGGTGAAGCTCAGCAGCAGCAGCGCGCGTGTGGCCGGCGGGTAGGCGGCGGTGGGGTCGCTCTCGGTCGCGCGGTAGACCACCTCGGCCGCGAGCCACGTGGCCACCCCGGCGCTGGCCAGCGCCCACGGCAGCCGCTCTCCGGGGCTGCGGACCGCGCGCCAGGCACAGCTGGCGCTGGTCGCCGCGAACAGCGCGCCATACAGCCAGTCCTCCACCGGCGCACCGCCGGCGTGGTCGGCGAGTGCGAAGCCCAGGTGCACGGCCACGCCCGCCACCGCGAGCGCGGCGAACGCCGTCGCGGCGGCCCGCATCAGCTCGCCTCGGGCGCGGCAATCACCATCAGCGCCACGTCGTCGCGGAGCTCCACCGGCGACACCAGCGCCCGCCGCACCGCCGTGATGATCGTCTCCGCAGACCGGCCCGCGTACGCCGGCAGGGCGTCGATCAGCCGCGGCTGGCCGAACAGCGAGCCGTCCAGGCGCGCCTCGGTGACTCCGTCGGTGTAGAGCACCAGGGCGTCGCCGGGCTCGAGCTCGAGGCCGACCTCCTCCGGGAGCCGGCTGGTGGACACGCCGAGGATGGCGCCGGAGGTCTCCACGGGGACGACCGTCCCGTCCTGGCGCAGCACCAGCGGTGGGGGGTGCCCGGCGTTTGCCAGCCTGAGGCGCGCGCGGCCGTGCAGCACGCTCGCGCGCACGAGCACGGCGCTGCACAGGCGGTCCTCGTCCTCCGCGTGCAGGATCTCGTCGGCCAGGGCGAGGGCGCGCGGCAGGCGACCCTGGCTGCTCGCCGCGGCACGCAGCGTGTGCCGCATCAGCGCGCTCGACGCGGCGGCGTCGATCCCCTTGCCCGAGACATCGCCCAGCACGGCCACCCACCCTCCGTGGCCCGCCTGGAAGAGGTCGTAGAAGTCGCCGCCGGCCTGCGCCCCGTCGCCGACGGGCTGGTAGTGGGCGGCGACGTCGAGCCGGGGGACCTCGGGCAGCCGGCGCGGCCGCAGGCTGCGCTGGAGCCGGGCCGCGGTGCGCTGCTGCTCGCGAAACAGACGCGCGTTGTCGAGGGCGAGCGCGTAGCGGTCGGCCAGGCGCCCGAGCAGGTCGAGGTCGCCGGGGGCGTAGGACCGCGACGACTCCGCGGTCGCGAGGGTCATCGCTCCCAGCAGCCGCCCCCGCGCCCGCAGCGGGACGACGACGGCCGAGCTGAGCTCCAGCATCGCCAGGGCCGCCAGCCGGCGTTCGTCACCGCGCGCATCCTCGGCGATCCATGCCGACAGCGAGCTCACCAGCCCAGCGGACTCCAGGCCGCCCAGCCCGGGAGCTGTGGCTGCGCTCGGGAAGCGCCGCGGGTCCTCGACCGCCCATCGCTCGCGGTCGGGGTCGGTGTGGGCGATGGCTCCGCGTTCCAGCCGGCCCGACCCGCGGCGGACCTCGACCGAGCACCAGTCGGCCAGGAGCGGCACCGCCAGCCGGGCCATGCTGCGCAGGCTGGTGTCCAGATCCAGCGACCGTGAGAGCTCCTCCGCGGCCCGGGCCACGAAGCGCTCGCGGTCGCTCTGCAGGCGGCGGTCGGAGACGTCCTCCAGCACCAGCAGCTCGAACTGCTCGCCTCCGCGACCGCGCAGCGCGCGGCGCTCGGCTCGGACCCAGCGATCGCCCTCGACCAGGGCCTCCTGCCGGCCCTCCCCGGAGATCAGGCGCACCCAGCCGTCGCGCTCGACCATCAGCTCGGGGAGGTTCTCGAGTGAAACGTCGAGCAGCTCGTAGCGCGACTGGAGGCCGAGCATGTCGGCCGCCGCCTGGTTGCAGTACTGCGTCCGGCCGGCGGAGTCGCGCACGAGCAGCCCCTGCGGTAGTGCCTCGAGCACGGCGTCCGACCTCAGCGAAGCTGCATCGAGTCCATCCTGGATTCGTTGCTCTACCGGGCCTATGGCCCCACGCAGGGAACAGGGCGCCGCAGGCGCTGTCAAGGGGTACGGGCCTCAGCTTCCGGAGCGCAGGTCGTCGAGGTAGTCCCGCCAGTCGCGGGACACCTCTCCGAGGGGCCGTCCGAAGGCGTGGGCGAGGGCGGTCTCCGGCCGCTCGGCCGGGATCGCCCGGGCCAGCGCGACGGCCGCGCGCGGGCCTGCCTCCTCGTCCAGCAGGGAGAAGACGGTGCCGCCCAGGATCAGCGCGTCGCGCGGCGCCGGCGGGAAGGAGGGGCGGGCGCCCTCCCGCAGGCGGCGGGCGATCGCCGGGCGCAGGTGGGGCACTTGGCCCGACAACCACGCGGCGCCGCCCTCGGCCAGCCACGCCAACCGCAGGTAGCGCGTGAAGCTCCGCGGCCGGAAGGGGGGAGGCAGGCCCGGGTTGTGGGCGCCGATCACCAGGTGGGCGTACTCGTGGCGCGGGGAGAGCAACAGCGCCTCCGCCGATCCCTCGCCGCCCGACGCCCGCGCCCGCAGCGCGTCGGGCGCCAGCACGTGGATCTCTCCCTCGGAGAACCAGCCCGCGTAGTAGCGCCGCGCGGCCGGGGCCGACAGGCGGCGGGCCACCGGCAGCCACGGATGCGCGAGGGCAAGCGCGAACGGCCGCGGGTGGATGACGACCGTGACCTCGCCCGGGGTGGACGCGTACACCCGGCCGAGCTTGGACCGGAAGACCTCGAGGTCGTCGAGCACCCGCGCGGCGTCGTTGGCCTGGGTCGACTCGTGGCGCGCCGAGAACGACGGCGAGAAGCTCTCGACCCAGGGCATCCGGCGGGACGCTAGGCCACCGCCACCGCCAACGCCCTTCTCACGGGCCGACCGCCAACGACTGCTGCCAGGTGCCGCGGTCGAAGAACGGAAGCTCGGGCGGGGCCGCCGCGCCCTGGGCGGTCACCTCGTACATGCGCCGCGGTTCGCGCCAGCGGGCGGGGTCCGAGGTGCCGAAGCGCCGGGTGAGCACGTCCGAGGTGCGCTCGGCGGCCAGCCGCAGCCCGCGCTTGCTCAGGGTGCGCAGCGCGTAGGCCTCTCCCAGCGTGATGTCGAACACGTGCGACAGCCCGGTCTCGCCGGCCAGCGGCTTGGCGCCCGCACGGAACCGGAACAGCGCGATGGCCTCGGCCTGGTCCTTGAACTCCTCCCAGGCGGCGACCCCCGGGTCGACCGTCCCAGCGGAGTCGGTGCGGTTGTAGCTGCCTCCCCAGCGGCTCAGGGGCGTGAGCACGCTGCGCGCCTTCGCGCTGCCGCCCCGCCGCGCGCCGCGAAGCTGCCTGGTGAAGAACGGGCGCTGCTGGGCCACAGTGCCCGAGGACTGGTCGATCGCGCGCGAGCGCTCGTAGGTGGGGCCGCGGCGCTTGACCCGGCCCACCAGCAGCTCCAGCCAGCGCGCGCGGTGGAACGGTCCGGTGGCGCGCTCGCGGGCCTCGGAGTCGCCGTTGGTCCAGCCCGCCGACGGGACGTTGTTCCAGTTGATCAGGAACGCCCGCCGCGGGTTGATGACGCGCGGGGTCCGCGTGCGGCGGTCGAGCAGGCCGCGCCACTCGGCCTCGCCGGTGCCCGGGTAGGGCAGGCGCTCGTCGTAGTTGCGGGGGCGCAGCGGGTGCAGCCCCGGGTGCCAGTAGCCGATGTTGCCCCGGCTGTCGGCGGCGATGACGTTCTCGTTCCAGGTCACGTTCTCCATGGCCCGGTTGACGTCCTGGATGTTGTTCGCGTCGTTGAGGCTGCTCAGTCCGTTGAGCGTTTCGATCTCACGGTCCCAAATCGCGTACCGGCGTGCGTAGGCTCGCCCGCCGCCGCGCGCCTGCACCGGCCCGTGGCGGGTGCGGCAGATGCGCTCGGTGCGCTCGCCGCTGATCTTGCTGGGCTGGAGCACCAGGTCGGGGAGGTCGGTGGGGGAGGCCCGGAAGGTGAACCGCTCGTTGCGGCAGCTCATGCGCTCGGTGCGCCCCCTGAAGCGGTAGGACTCCGAGCCCGACAGCTGCTCGGCGTACAGGTCGTCCTCGTCGGACAGGCCCGAGGTGAACCCCCAGCCCACGCGCCCGTTGTGGCCGATCCCCACCACGGGGACGCCCGCCGCGCTGACCCCGCGCACGTTCTGGGCCGGGGAGTGCAGCTCGTACTCCACGAACAGCTCCGGGATCGAGAACCCGAGCTGGGGACCGTTGAACAGGTAGGCCTGGCCCGGCGTGCGGCGGCGCCGGCGCGAGACCGCCCACATGTAGGAGCCCCGGCGCCCGAACACTGTCCGCGCCGAGCGCGCCGCCGAGCTCGCGCTGCTCTCCGGCGGCGCGGCCGGCAGCCTCAGGTCGATCAGGAAGCGGCGGGAGTTGGAGTAGCTGCGCCGCTCCTGGCGGCGGGTGCGCCGCGGCTGGGAGGGAAACAGGCCGTTGCGCCGAGGGATCGTGTAGATCCGCCCGGGGGTGCGCAGCGGCAGGAGCCGGGCGAAGGCCCGCGAGCCGATCGCCTGGAACACGCGCGCGTTGTCCAGCTCGGCGCCGTCGGAGGAGGGCACCGTGCGCGCCAGGAAGATGCCGATCCGCGCGCTGTCGGTCAGCGTCCAGTCCCGCGGCACGATCCCCAACGCGGGGAACTCGCCGGGCAGCTCGAGCGGGCGGCTGCGCACGCGGCGGATGTAGGCGTTGATCCCGTCGCGGTAGGCCTCGCCGCGGCGGAACAGCTTGTGTGGCAGCCGGTTGAACTGGTTCTGGGCCTCGCGATCGGTGTAGTAGTCCCGGCGGGCGATCAGGTCGTCGTCGAGGTACTCCTGCCCCAGGATCTCGGCCAGCCGGCCGCTGGTGGCGCGGCGGAAGAGCTCGAGCTGGAACAGCCGGTCCTCGGCCACCGCGTACCCGACGCCCCACCAGGCGTCGTAGTCGCTGGCGCCCCGCACGTTCGGGACGCCCTTGGCGTCGCGGGTGATGGAGACGCCCGGGCGGGGCGAGCTGCGGGTGCCGGGTCGGTCGAACTGGGCGTCCTTGAAGCGGAAGCCCTTGAACAGCTCGGTCTGGTCGGTGAGGTGTGGAGAGCCCGTACCGCTGGCGACGCCGGGGATGGAGACGTGGCCGCTCTGGCCGGGAGGCAGGACCGACTCGGCCTGGAGGACGCGCGCCTGTGCGGGCGCCGACGCCGCGCAGAACGCAACCACCAGCGCCACCCCGGTCAGCCTCGCCCTCACCGGGACGCGACCCTACCCTTTCGTCGCTACGCGAGCGCCGGCACGGCGTCCGAGGCGATGGCCTCGATCTCGCCGGTGGCCCGGTCGAACTCCTCGTCGGAGAGCACCGGGGTGCCCTCGAACGGGAGGTCGCGGTGCAGCTCGATCCACGACCGACAGCCCTGGTACTCGGGCAGCACGCGCACGGTGACCGGACGCGGGATCCGGTAGGTGCGGAGCACGATCACGTGCATCGGGTGCCGCCGCTTCCAGGCCAGGCGCTTCTCCGCGTAGTCGGTGGTCCAGATGTAGTACGGCGACAGCGCGTCGATGCAGCGAGGGTCGGTGATCAGGTAGCTGGCCGCCACCTCGGCCCACGCGCGGATCCGCACTCGGTCCGGCTGCGTGATCCCGCCGTCCTGGGTGAGCGCCTTGACGGGCGGCTCGGTGTCGGGCCACACGCCCTCCTCCAGCGCCCGCCCCAGCTCGGGCATGTGGGACTCGCGCACCAGGTCGTTGCGCTGGTGGTCGAACGTGGGGTAGAGGAAGAAGCGGTCGTGCTCGATCTCGAAGTGCTTGTTCCCCTCGCGGATGCCGCCCTTGCGCAGGGTGAGCAGTTGCTCACCTTCGGCTAGGGCGCGCACGGTGACCGCCCACTCTTTGAGTGCAGTTGGCATCAGAGGGAGAGAACCTCAGCTCCGCGCCCGGGCTGTTGAGGCCTGCCAGCGCGGAGCGGCCATTCTTACTCAGGGACACCTCTCTTTTCAAGCGATTTTTGCCACTCGTGTCAGACCTCACACGCCACTACGCCAAAGCCTGCGACCTGCCCGATTTCGGTGACCCCCGGCTCCTGAACACGGTCAGCGACATCCTCCCCGAGCGCGATCCTGCCACCCACGCGGAGCGCAAGGTGTGGGAGTTCGCCCAGCTGGCGATGTTCCTCGCCGACCTGGGACTGCTTAACGACCGCTCGCGGGTGCTGGGGGTGGGCGCGGGCGATGAGCGCATCCTGTTCTGGCTGGCCAACCACGTTGGCGAGGTGGTGGCCACCGACATCTACGGCGAGGGGGACTTCTCCGAGCGGGAGGCGGGCGGGTCGATGCTCGCCGATCCCACCGCGCACGCGCCGTTCCCGTTCCGCGAGGACCGGCTCTCGGTGCGGTGGATGGACGCGCGGGAGCTCGCCTTCGAGGACGAGAGCTTCGACGTCGTCTACTCGCTGTCCTCGCTGGAGCACTTCGGCGGCCCGGGTCAGGTGGACCGCGCGGCGCGTGAGATCGGCCGCGTGCTGCGGCCGGGAGGGGTAGCGCTGCTGTGTGCCGACGTGCTGGTGCGCCGCCATCCGCTGAACGCGGCGCCGGTCGACCTGGCGGCGCGAGCGGTGTCGCTCGGGCGCAAGCGCCGCAGCGCGGGGTTGCGTCACCGCGCGGTGGTCGCGGAGGCCTTCACGCCGCGGGAGCTGCGGCACCACGTGATCGCCGCCTCGGGGCTGGAGCTGATGCAGCCGCTGGACCTGAGTCTCTCGCCGGAGTCGTGGGAGAACGTCTGCCGCCTGTACCCCGACGGGCGCCGAGAGCCGGCGAGCGGCTCCTTCTTCCCCCACGTCCTGGTCCAGATCGCCCGCTCGGTGCTCACGTCGGTGTGCGTGCCCCTTCGGCGGCCGGCATGAGTTCATTGTCCCGCCCACCGGGTAGGGCACTAACTATGGATAAGAGAATGCTTGGCAGCCTCGAGGTTTCCGCCATCGGCCTCGGCTGCATGGGAATGTCCGAGTTCTACGGCGAGGGGGACGAGGACGAGTCGATCGCCACGATCCAGCGCGCCCTCGACGAGGGCCTGAACTTCCTCGACACCGCCGCGATGTACGGCCGCGGGGCCAACGAGGGCCTGGTGGGGAGGGCCATCGACGGACACCGCGACGCGGTGGTGCTGGCCACCAAGTTCGGCATCGTGCGCAATCCCGAGGACCCCAACGCCCGGGGCATCGACGGTCGGCCCGAGCACGTCAAGCAGTCGTGCGAGGAGTCGCTGCGCCGGTTGGGCGTCGACTACATCGACCTCTTCTACCAGCACCGCGTGGACCCGGAGGTCCCCATCGAGGAGACCGTGGGTGCCATGGGCGAGCTGGTCGAGGCGGGCAAGGTGCGCCACCTCGGGCTGTCCGAGGCCGCGCCCGAGACCGTCCGCCGCGCACACGACACCCACCCGATCACCGCGCTCCAGACCGAGTACTCGCTGTGGACCCGCGACGTGGAGGAGGAGATCCTCCCGACGGTGAGCGAGCTGGGCATCGGCTTCGTGGCCTACAGCCCGCTCGGGCGCGGTTTCCTCTCGGGCCGGTTCCAGAGCCCCGACGACTTCGAGGAGGGCGACTTCCGCCGCAACAACCCGCGCTTCCAGGGCGAGAACTTCGACCGCAACCTCGAGCTGGTCGACCGGGTCCAGGAGATCGCCGACGAGAAGGACGCGACCGCCGGCCAGCTGGCCATCGCCTGGGTGATGGCCCAGGGCGACGACGTCGTGCCGATCCCTGGCACCAAGCGGGTCAGGTACCTGGAGGAGAACGTGGGCGCCGTCGAGATCGACCTCTCCGACGACGACCTGCGGCGCCTCGACGAGGCCGCGCCCCCTGGCGTCGCCGAGGGGACGCGCTACCCCGAGGCGCAGATGTCGACCGTCAGTCGTTGATCGAGGTGATCACGGCGGCGAAGTCCTCGCCGCCGTGGCCCGCCTCGTCGGCTGCTGCGTAGAGCTTCTCGGCCGCGCCCGCGACGGTCAGGTCGAGGCCCAGCTCGCGGGCCTCGGAGATGCAGTGCCGCACGTCCTTGAGCATGTGCTCGAGCTTGAACAACGGCTCGAAGTCCCCTTCGCGCATGGGCCCCGCCTTGAGCTCGAGCATGGCCGAGTTGCCCGATCCCGAGCCGACCACCTGCTCGAGCGCGTCGAGGTTCACGCCGGCGGCCTGGGCCAGGGTGATCCCCTCGGCGAGCGCCGCCGCGTTCACCGCCGCGAGGGTGTTGTTGATCAGCTTCACCATCGAGCCGTGCCCGTGCGGGCCGGCGTGGACGACCAGCTGGCCCATCGCCTCCAGCAGCGGCCGGGCGCGTCCGAGATCCGCCTCCTCGCCGCCGACCATGATGGTCAGGGTGCCGTCCTCGGCTTTGGGCCGCGAGCCGGTGACCGGCGCGTCGACGAAGGCCACCCCGCGCTGGCTCAGCCGCTCGGCGATCGCGCGGCTGGCGGTCGGGCGGACGGTGGACATGTCGACCACCAGCGAGCCCTCGGGGGGCTCGGCCGCTTGGAGCACCGACTCCACCTCGGGCGAGTCGGGCAGCATGGTGATCACCACGCCGGCCTCGGCCACGGCCTCCTTGGGCGAGGCGGCCGCCTGGGCGCCGTGCTCTCGCGCGAAGCGCTCTGCCTTGTCGGCGTCACGGGTCCAGACCGTCAGCTCGTGGTCGGCGGCCCGTAGGTTGGCGGCCTGGGGCCAGCCCATGATCCCCAGGCCCAGGAAGGCGGTGCGCTCAGCGGCCACCGTGGCCGCCTCCTCCCGGCGTCTCGATTCGCAGCCGAGCGCCCTCCTCGAGGGTCCCCGACCACTTCGGCGGCAGCTCCTCGCCGTCGAGCGAGTTGCGGCCCGGCGAGCCGTCCTCGCCGCCATCGGCCCCAGGTGTGCCGTGGCGGCGGCGCTCGGTGATCAGCGAGGCCCGCATCTCCTCGCGCGCTTCGAGCTCGCGGACCACGCCGTCGCCGCCCGAATACTCCCCGGAGCCGCCCGACCCGCGTCGGACCGAGTACTCCACGGCACGGATCGGGAACTCGAGCTCCAACGCCTCGACCGGGGTGTTCAGCGTGTTGCTCATCGCCACGTGCACCGCGCTGGGCCCGTCGGCGTCCGGGCAGGCGCCCTGTCCGCCGCCGAGTGTCTCGTAGTAGGTGAAGTCGTCGTTGCCGAGCGTCATGTTGTTCATCGTTCCCTGACCCAGGGCCCTTCCGAACGCGGCGAGCACCAGGTCGGCCACGCGTGAGGAGGTTTCCACGTTCCCGCCGACCACGGCGGCGGGGTAGCGGGCGTTGAGGATCGAGCCCTCCTCGGCGATCACCTGGAGCGGGCGCTGCACGCCCGCGCAGGGCGGCACGTCGGGGTCCGCCAGCACGCGCAGCGCGAACAGCGACGCCGACAGGGTCACCGCCAGGGGACAGTTGAGGTTGCCCTCGCTCTGCCCGGCCGAGCCGGTGAAGTCGAGCGTGAGGTCGCCGCCGTTCACCGTGGCGGTCAGCCGCAGCTCCAGGTCACCCTCGGCCGCCTCGAGCACGTCGACCGCCTCGCGCTCGCCCTCCCCCAGTGCCTCGATGCCCGCCCGGGTGCGGCGCTCGGCGTAGTCCTGGGTCTCCGCGAGCGCTTCGCTCAGCGAGTCGGCGCCCATCGAGTCCGCCAGCTCGCACAGCCGCTCGGCGCCTGCTCGGTTGGCGGCCAGCTGGGCACGCAGGTCTGCCACGCGCTGGCGCGGATTGCGCATCCTCGAGGTGAGGTCGTCGAGCAGGTCGCGGTCCAGCTCGCCCTCCGTGGCGAGCCGCGTCGGCTCGATCACCACACCCTCCTCCTCCAGGGAGCGTGAGTCGGCCGGCATCGAGCCGGGCTCCTTGGCCCCGATGTCGGCGTGGTGGGCGCGGCTGGCCGCGAAGCCGACCAGCTCCCCGGAGGCGAACACGGGCGAGACCACTGTCACATCGGGCAGGTGGGTGCCGCCCTTGAACGGGTCGTTGAGGATCCAGGCGTCGCCCGGCGAGTGCTCCTCCCCGACGACCTCGGCCACCGCGAAGGGCATGGCCCCCAGGTGGACGGGGATGTGCTCGGCCTGCATGACCATCAGGCCCTGTGGGTCGAACAGCGCGGTGGAGGAATCGCGACGCTCCTTGATGTTGGCCGAGTGCGCCGAGCGCACGAGCACCTCGCCCATCTCCTCGCACGCTGCGTGCAGGGCGCCGAGCATGACTTGGAGCGCGACGGGGTCGAGGCTCACGCGCGCTCCATGCTGATGGCGTCGCCCACCGTGCGGGCGGTCCAGCCCGGAGGCACGACCAGCGTCGAGCCGGGCAGCTCGATCACCGCAGGCCCATCGACCTCGGGGTCGCCCCGCCCGGCAAAGACCAGCACCGTCGCCTCGACCTCGTCGTCGCCGAAGCGCGCCCGTCGCGAGCCGCGCCGCTCCAGCCCGCCCTCGCCCGCCGGCGCCTCGGCTCCCTCCAACGCGGCCGCGACGCGCACGGTGACCAGCTCGAGCTCGGCGTCATGGTCGACGTAGCCGTAGTGCTCCTCGTGTGCGCGGTCGAAGGCCCTGCGCAGTTCGCCGGGGTCGGGCTCGAGCTCGCCGGGCACGGTCAGCTCGAAGGCCTGGCCGGAGTAGCGCAGGTCGTAGCCGGCGCGCAGCTCTGCCTCGGGGGCGCCCAATTCCTCGCGCCCGCGCGCGCCCAGCTCGGCGACCACCTTCGCCACGGCGTCTGCGGTCAGCCCGTCGCCGCCCAGCAACACGCTCTGGGCGACATCGCGGCGGCGCTCGGAGACGATCAGGCCGAGCGCGGAGAGCACGCCGGAGGACACCGGGGCGATCACTCGGCTCATGCCCAGCTCGTCGGCCACGGCGGCGGCGTGCATGGGCCCGGCGCCGCCGAAGGCCACCAGGGCCAGGTCGCGCGGGTCGATGCCGCGCTTGACGGTCACCACCCGGACCGCCCCCGCCATCTCCACGGCGGCTACCCGAGCGATGCCCGCGGCGGCCTGGGCCTCGTCCAGTCCCAGGCTCTGACCCAGCTCGCCCACGGCCGCTCGCGCGGCCTCGGCGTTGAGCTCGACGTCGCCCGACAGGGGCGAGCCCGGGTCCAGGTGCCCCAGCAGGAGGGCGGCGTCGGTCACGGTGGGCTCCTCGCCGCCCCGCCCGTAACAGGCCGGGCCGGGCTCCGCGCCCGCCGACTGCGGGCCCACGCGCAGAGCGCCGCCCGCGTCACGCCAGGCGATGCTGCCCCCGCCGGCGCCCACGGTGTGCACGTCGACCATCGGCAGGGCAAGCGCGCGGCCGCCCACCTCGCGCCCACCGCCCGCCGCCACCTGGCCGTCGAGGACCACCGACACGTCGCACGAGGTGCCGCCCATGTCCAGGGCGACCGCGTCCCCGACGTCGGCCTCGCCGGCCGCGCGCGCCGCTCCCACCGTGCCGCCCGCCGGACCGGACAGCACCGTCCACGAGGCATGCCGGGCGGCCAGGGCGGCGCCGGCCACCCCGCCGCTGGACAGCATCACCTGCGGGTCGGGCAGGCCCTCGTCGCGGGTGCGCTCGCTCAGCCGCTCCAGGTATCGGCGCAGCAGGGGTGACAGGGCGGCGTCCACCACCGTGGTGGCGCAGCGCTCGTACTCGCGAAAGACACCCGCCGTCTCGTGCGAGGTGGAGACGTGCACCTCATCGCCCACCGCCTCGGCCACCGCTCGCTCGTGCTCGGGGTGGCGAAAGCCCCACAGCAGGCAGACCGCCGCGGCCTCGACGTCGTCGTCCAGCCCCTCCAGCCGCTCGGCAAGCAGGTCCGCCTCGAGCTCACGGATGACGCCCTCGGGGCCGGTGCGCTCCGGCACCGCGACCCGCAGCTCCGCGGGGACCAGCGGCGGCGGATGGCCGACGCATAGCCGGTACAGCTCGGGCCGGGCCTGGCGGCCCAGCTCCTCCAGATCGGTGAAGCCCTCCGTGGCGAGCAGCGCGCAACGGGCGGTCTTGCCCTCCAGCAGCGCGTTGGTGCCGACGGTCATGCCGTGCACGAAGCGCTCAACGTCACTCGCCTCGGCTTCGGCCTCCTTCAGGGCCTCGCGGACGGCGGACAGAACACCCTCGGACTGGTCCTCCGGCGTGCTCGGCGCCTTCGCCGTGATCAGCCGCTCGCCGGCGAGCAGGGCGGCGTCGGTGAAGGTGCCGCCCACGTCTACGCCCAGGACCACGGCTGCTTCTTACCTCAAGAACGTCCGAAGGCGGCCCGTGGGCCGCCTTCGGTCTCTCTCTCCCTCAACATCCTGTCCCTGCACCCACGGCCTCCTGCCCGGGCTCGCGGAACCAAGATGCAAGCTCTTTACGCCGCCGTCGTCGTCAACTCCTCCTCGAGGTGCTTGTGCGAGGGGCAGTACTTGCTGGCCGGCAGCGGCACCCGCTGGCACGAGGTGCCCTTGCGGGTGGTCGCGTGGCAGCACAACGGGCTTCCGTCGAAGGTCACGCCCGACCGCGCCTGTGTGTCCACGTATTCGGATGCGAGCGCCACATGACGTTCAATCACCTGAAAGACGCGAAGTTGCGATTCGATCGGGAAGAAGTCCCGCACCTCGGTGAACAGGCTCCTGACGGGGCGGGCGAAGTAATGGCGATCGGTGGCCAGACGCTCCATCGTTCGCTCGCACGCGATGAGCAATCCGTGGCGTGCCGCGCACCCTCCATCCCGCTTGACGCTGACGACTTCTGTCGAAAGCTCGCGGTAGATCGAGCGACTGAACTGGTACATCCTTTGCCTAGGCTCCTGTCCCTCTTGAACTACGAGGCGATTAGAACAATCTCGGTTTGAGGGACTTGGAAGGCCGCGTTAAGCGGCGGTTAACCGCCTAAATTCGTCACCTCAGCGTCCAGTTCATGCGCCGCTGTGCGTAGAGCAGGGGTTGGCCCTGGTCGTGGCGGCCGTCCTCGAGGTCGCCGATGAGGATCGAATGGTCGTAGCGGGAGAAGGTGTCCGCGCGGCGGCAGCGCAGGTAGGCGAGGGTGCCGAGCAGCTCGGGCACGTCGCCGTCCCACCTCCAGTCGAGCTGGGCGAACTTGTCGTCGGCGCGGCTGGCGAACACGCGCGCGTCGGGCTCCTGGTGGGCGCCGAGGATGTGAACGCCGAACTGCTCGCACCCGGCGAGGGTGTCGTGGCAGCGCGAGGCGTGCGCGATCGAGACCATCACCGACTGCGGGTCGGCCGAGAACGCCGCCGTCGAGGTGGCGGCCAGGCCGCACGGCTCCCGGTCGGCCCGGCGGCCGGTTATGACGGTCACGCCCGAGGCCAGTGAGGCCATCGCCTCGGCGAACAGGTCCTTGGGGCTCACCGCTGACGACCTTACGTCCAGAGCTCGAAGGTCGCGGCCTCGCCGGCGCGAACGACCGCGTGGCGGCCGTCCAGCTCCGGGCGGGTCTGCGGGTGGTCGCGGCGCTGGTGGGCGCCCCGGCTCTCCTCGCGAGCGAGGCAGGCCGCGGCCACCGAGCGAGCCAGCGGGTACGGGTCCCCCAGCAGCTCGCTCAGGCCCTCGGCGTCGCGCTGCAAGCCGGCCAGGCGCCACAGGGCCTCGCGCGTCTCGCGCGAGGGCAGCGGCGGGGCCTGCGCGTCCGGTGGCCCGCTCACCGAGGCCGGCGGGGCGGGCTCGTCCAGGGCGGCGAGCGCGGCGCGGCGCCCGAACACGAAGCACTCGGCCAGCGAGTTGGAGGCGAGCCGGTTGGCGCCGTGCAGGCCGGTGCAGGCGCTCTCGCCGACCGCGAACAGGCCAGGGAGGGAGGAGCGCCCGTCGAGGTCGGCGGCCACTCCTCCCATCGTGTAGTGCGCCGCGGGCGCGACGGGTAGCGGGCGAGCGGGATCGAGGCCCACGTCGGCGAGCGCCGCCGCCACGTTGGGAAACCGGGCCAGGTCGACCGAGCTGACGTCGAGGCCGACGGACTCGGTGCCCTGCTCGCGCATGCGCTGCTGGACTGCGAGTGCGACCTGGTCGCGCGGGGCCAGCTCGTCCACGAAGCGATCTCCGCCGGCGTCGAGCAGCAGCGCGCCCTCGCCTCGGATCGCCTCGGTGACCAGGAAGCCCTCGCGCTTGCCGCCGGTGACCAGCGCGGTGGGGTGGAACTGGGTGAACTCGAGGTCGGCCAGCGCGGCCCCGGCGGCCAGCGCCAGGCTGAGCCCGGTGCCGGCCGCTCCCGGCGGGTTGGTGGTGCGCGACCACAGGGCCGCGGCGCCGCCGGTGGCCAACAGCACCCCGCGCGCCGACACCTTCCGCGGCTCCCCGTCTCGTCCCGCCGCTGCGAGCCCGACGCAGCGCCCGTCGTGGCACCACAGCGCGCCGGCCGCGAAGGGCTCGAGCACTTCGATCTGGTCGTCGGTGGCGGCCAGGGCGGACAGCTCGCGAGTCACGCGCCGGCCGGTGGAGCTGCCGCCGGCGTGCACCACCCGCCGCCGTGAGTGGCCTCCCTCCAGGCCCAGTGCGAGAGCGCCGGAGCGGTCGGAGTCGAAGCGCACGCCCAGGGTCTCCAGGTGGGCCACCCGGGCGGGCGACTCATCGCACAGCACGCGGGCGGCATCGGGCCGGCCGCTGTCGCGTCCCGCCGCCAGCGTGTCGGCCTGGTGCAGCTCGGGCGAGTCGTCGTCGGCCAGCGCGGCGGCGATGCCGCCCTGGGCCCAGTAGCTCGCGGTCTCGGCCAGCGGCGAGCGCGACACGAGCACCACCCGGGCGCCCTCGCTCGCGGCGGTGAGGGCGGCGTAGAGCCCGGCGGCGCCGGCGCCGACCACTGCCAGGTCGGCTTGCACCGCGGGTACGGTAACGCCATCGCGGCGCCGTTCCTGTTCTCTCATCCGTCGTCGCTGGAGCACGACACGGGCGCGCACCCCGAGAACGCGCGCCGCATCCAGGCCATCGAGGCCGAGCTCGGCACGCGCGAGTGGCTGGGCTGGGAGCGGCGCGAGGCGCCGCAGGTCGAGATCGAGCAGCTCCTGCGCGTACACCCGCGCGAGCACGTGGAGCTGGTGCGCGAGACCTGCGCTCGTGGTGCGGCGTTCGACCTGGACACCCCAACCAGCCCGGGCACGTGGGAGGCCGCGTTGCGGTCAGCCGGCGCGGGTTGCGCGATGGTCGACGCGCTGCTCGGGGGGGAGACCCCGACGGCGTTCTGCGCGCTGCGCCCCCCGGGCCACCACGCCGAGCCCGCGCGCGCCATGGGCTTCTGCATGTTCTCCAACGTCGCTGTGGCCGCCCGCCACGCGCTGGCCTCCGGTGTGGAGCGGGTGATGGTGGTCGACTGGGACGTGCACCACGGCAACGGGACCAACGCTGCGCTGCACGACTCGGCCCAGGCCCTCTTCGTGAGCCTGCACCGGTATCCGTTCTACCCCGGCACGGGGCCGCTCTCGGACGCCGGCTCAGGCGAGGGGACCGGGTACTCGCTGAACCTCCCCCTTCCCGGCGGCTCGGGCGAGGAGGAATGGCTGTCGCTGATGGAGCACGTGGTGGCGCCGGTGGCGGCGCAGTTCCGGCCCGAGCTGGTGCTCGTGTCGGCCGGCTACGACGCCCATCGAGACGACCCGCTCGGCGGCTGCCTGCTCGAGACGTCCTCCTACGGCGAGCTCGGCCGGTGGTCACGGCTCCTGGGTGAGCGCGCGGGCGCCCCGGTGGGCTGCCTGCTGGAGGGCGGCTACGACCTCGACGCGCTGTCCTCCTCGGTCGTCGCCACGATGGAGGCGCTCACCGATGCCGCTGAGCCGCGCTCGGTGGCCGCCGGTCCGCTGGTGGAACACGCCGCCGCGCAGGTCGGCCGCTTCTGGTCGCTCTAGCTACTTCCGGGCGCCGACCACCACGACGAGCTTTGCCTCGCCCGCGCGGTCGGTGACTTCGGGCTCGATCGCCTTCACTTCGCCGATCCTCTCGGCCTTGGCCAGCGCTTTGGCAGCGCCTGCCGAGCCCTTCACGTACTGGACCGAGAAGCTGCCCACCCCGCCGGGCGCGTTGGTCACCTTGCCGATCGTGTAGCCCTTGCGCTTGAGGCGGCGGGCGTACTTGTTTGCGGCGCCCGCCTCGGGCACGCCGCTGAGCACCGTCACGGGCCCGCGCTTGGCCTCCGTCAGCCCCGCGCCGGCCGCAGGCTTATTCGGCTCGGTCTCTGTCGTGATGGGCGTGGTGGCTTCGGTGGTGGTCTCGGTTCGGGCCGGGTTCGGGGGCGCCTTTGCCTCCTGGCGGCTGGCTGGGCCGCCGGCCACCTCGTCCTTCGCGTCGCCGCTGGCCGTCTGCAGGGCCACGAACACCCCGACCACCGCCAGAACCACCACGGCGGCGGCCAGCAGCACGGGCACCTGCCAGCGGGGAGGCCGACGGTACTGAAGGGCGACGCGCCCGCCGCAGGTCAGGCAGACGAGCTGTCCGCGCTCGACCGGGGCGCCGCAGGTGGGGCAGGTGCCGCCCTCGGGCGGTGCGGGGGGCTGGCCCACTAGGCGCCGCGCCTGCGCTTCAGCCAGCCGCGGGCTCCCGAGGAGGACTCCTCGGTGCCGTTCTCAGCCTGCTCGGGTAGGGGCTCGTAGGTCTCGGTCTCGGGCTCGTAGGTCTCGGGCTCGGGCTCGTAGGTCTCGGCATCGGGCTCGTAGGTCTCGGGCTCGGGCTCGGGCTCGGGCTCGGGGACCGACGTCGCCGGCTCGTGGACCGCGGTCTCCGGATCCGCCCAGGGGGGCTCGCCCACCGGTGGGCCCGGGTCGGCCTGCTCGAAGTCGCCCGCCTCCAGCGCCGCGCGCTCCTCGGTGGGGATCTCGGAGGGCGGCTCGTCGTGTTCGGGAGGCAGCGGAGGGACGGCGACGCTCGGGTCGTAGGCCTCGAGCGGCGGTGTCTGCTCGACACCCGGTCCCAACGCCACCTGCACCGATGCGCCGCAGCTCGAGCAGTAGCGGGCGTCCATGGCCATGATCGCCGCGCACTGGGAGCAGCTGCCGGCGATGCCGGCCGCGGTCAGCTGAAGGACGTTGCCGCCGGTGCCGAGGCTGTCGCTGAGCGCGCGCACCTCGTCGTCGACGGCGAGCAGCTCGGCCGCCTTGGCCTGGAGCAGCTCCGGCTCGCGGCGACCCTGGCGGTGCAGCTCGAAGACGAGCGCGCCGAGGTCGAGCAGCAGCGCTTCGCGGACCTGGGTCTGGCGGCGCAGGCGGCGCCGCATGCGACCGCGCTCAAGTGCCCCTGGCCGGTCGGGGTCTCTGCGACGCAGGCCCACGACGGCGCGACTATAGCGGCGGCATCAGAGGGATTTAGGCGCGTTCGGAGGCCTCGCGGACCACCCGCCGGAGCTGTTCTCCCCGCCTGTGCAGGGGGAATGCGGTGAGGATCCGTTCCCGGGCGCGTCGTCCTCCCTCGGGCCCCAGCTCCAGGGCTCGCCGCACGCCCTCGGCTACCTCCTCCGGGGACTGCGAGGAGATCAGGACGCCCGCATCGCCGACCACCTCCGGCATGGCGGTCACGTCCAGCACCACCGGCACGCAGCCAGCGAGCATGCCTTCGGCCACCGCCAGCCCGAAGCCCTCGTGGCGCGAGGCCTGCACGTAGACGCCGGCGCGCCGGTACCACGCGAGCAGGTCCTCGTCGGAGGCATAGCCGGTCAGCTCGACGTTGGGCCCGGCCCGTTCGCGTAGCCGGACCACGGCATCGTCCAGCCACTTCCCGACCAGAACGAAGCTGACGTCGGGCAGTTGCTCCGCCGCCTCGACGAACGGGATCTGGCCCTTCTGGACGAGCGTGCCCTCGTCGATCGCCCCGACGTTGAGGGCCACGCGCTCCCCCTCGGTGGCCTCGCCGAAGGGGTCGGGAACGCCGTGGTGGATCACGGTGATCGTCGAGGTGTCCAGCGGCGTGTTACGGCCGATCTCCTCCAGGGAGTAATTCGAGTTGGTCACCAGCCGCTTGGCGCGGCGCATGATCCACAGCGCCGCGTGCCTGCGCAGGCCACCCTGCTGGTGGCCGTAGCCGATGTCGGGCATGTTCGCCGTGTCGAAGCCGCCGATGATCATCACCGACGGGGTGCGGGTCAGCCAAGCGAGCGTGATCGGGAAGAAGGTGTGCCAGGAGGCGAACCAACCCACCACCACGTCGGCGCGCAGCACCCCGCCGATCACCTTCAGCGGGTTGGGCCAGCGGCCGGGCTGGTAGAGGTCCTCGATCTCGTACTCCTCGGCCAGCGCCTCGCGGTCGATGGCCACGAAGCTCGCCTTGCGGCTGTGGACGTAGAGCAGCCTCTTCATTCGCCTATGAACGCCTCGTGCCACTCGGACAGCTCGAGCAGGCAGAACAGGACCCAGCGGTGGTCGGCGCGGCTCTCGCGGTGGGCCCCGACCAGTTGCTGCGCGGCCTGGGGATCGACGAGCTCGGACAATGCCGTGCCGGACGCGTAGCGCTTCTCGATCTCGCGACCCAGTGACTCCTTCAGCCAGTCGTCCCACGGGCTCGAGAACCCGTGCTTGGGGCGGTGGGCGATCTCCGGAGGCAGCAGACGCTCCATCGCTTGGCGGTGCAGTCGCTTGCCTGCGCGCGGGCGCACGCGAGCGCGCGATGGAATGCGCTCTACGAAGCGCATGAGCTCGACGTCGAGGAAGGGGACGCGCTGCTCGAGGCTGGCGGCCATGGACATCTTGTCGCCGCAGATCAGCAGGCTCGCCGGCAGGAACATGCGCGTGTCGAGGTAGAGGGCCTGGCCGAGGAGGTCGCGGTCGGGAATGTCGGTCAGCAGGTCGGTTGCCTGCTTCGTCCTCTCCGCTTCGGCCTCCTCGCCGGGACTCCCCGTGAGCCGCTTCCGCAGGCCCTGGTCGCTGATCTCCACCAGCCGTACCAGCCGCTGGGCGTCCTCCATCGGGCCCAGCAGGTGGCCGAGGCGCCGCGCACGCTCGTTGGGCAGCTTCGCGGCCAAGCCTGCCAGCGGCCCCGGCAGGCGGGACAGCGGACCCAGCAGCGCCGCCGCCTGGTGGCGCCCGTAGCCGCCGTGCGGCTCGTCTGCCCCCTGGCCCGAGAGCACGACCTTCACGTCCTGGGCGGCGAAGCGGGAGAGCTGGAGCAGCGCGGGCGCCGAGGGGATCCCGCACGGCTCCTCGAGCCGGCGTACCGCCCCGCCCAACTCGGTCAGGTAGTCGCCCTGGACCATCGCCGTGTCGCGGTGATCGGAACCGAGGATTTGCGCGCTCTGGGCGGCCGCTTCGCGCTCATCGAGCACGTCGCCCGCGCCGGGGAAGCCGACGGTGAAGGTCTTCGGCGGCTGCTCTACGGCGCTCTCCATCGCGGCGACGATCGCCGCCGAGTCCACGCCGCCGCTGAGCAGGGCGCCGTACGGGACGTCGGACATCATCTGGCGCTCCACCGCGGCGGTGAAGCTCGCGGCCAGCTCGTCGGCGAGGTCGTTCTCCTCGATCTCCGGGTCCGGCGGCCGGCGGAAGCTCTCGATCTTCGGGTCGGCGTTCGGGGTGGCGACGAGCAGCTCGCCGGGCGCGAGCTTCTGGACCCCTCTGAAGATGGTCCGGGCTCCGGGCACGAACCGGCACGCCAGGTAGTGGTCGAGCGCTATTGGGTCGATCTCCGGCTTCACCAGCCCGGCCGCGATCAGCGCGCCGACCTCGGAGGCGACCGCGGTCCTGCTGCCGTCGCTCCACCAGTACACCGGCTTGACGCCGAACGGGTCGCGCGCGGCGATGAGGCGGTTCTCACGCGCGTCCCACAGCGCCAAGCCGTACATCCCGTTCACGTGGTCGAGGAAGCCGAGCCCGCCCTGCTCATAGCGGTGCACGAGCGCCTCGCAGTCCGAGCCGGTCGCGAAGCGGTGGCCTCGGTCCTCCAGGCCCTGTCTTAGGTCCAGGTGGTTGTAGATCTCGCCGTTGGCCACCAGCGCGATCTCGCCGTCCTCGGAGAACAGCGGCTGGTCGCCGCCCGCCACGTCGATGATCGCCAGGCGGGTGCTGACCAGCGTGGCGGGGCCGAACCTCTGGACCGCCTGCCCGTCGGGCCCGCGGTGGCGCAGCGCGGCGGCCATCCGCTCACCGGCGTCGGTGGCCGAGGCCCCGGCCGGGTCCAGCAGCGCTGCGATGCCGCACACGCGGCGACATCTTCGCAGTAGCGCCCGCCGCCCTTGCGCTGCGGCCGGCTGCGGCCGCGCCGGCACCCGGGCGCACCGGCACCCGGGCGCACCGCGCACACCCTTCGAAAAAATGCTCAGCCGCCTGACGACTTTTTTCAACGTGTGCGCGTGTCGCTCCCCGGGCCGCGGGCGGTCCCCGGGCCGAACCGGCACACGCCCGTGCCCATCTCGTAACACGCCGGTCTGGTCCCGTAACCGGCCCCAGCGGACGATCTCCCTCCGATCAATCGAAGAGGGAGGAAGGTCATGTACCGCCTGTTTGGAGCCGCCCACGCCGGCGGCCTGCGACTCACCGCCGCGTTGCGACGCCAGGGCGGTCAGGGCACCGTCGAGTACGTCGCGCTGATCCTGCTGGTCGCGCTGGTGATGGCCGGCGTGGTGGCCGCAATGCAGGGGTTCCGCACCGACGAGGGCAAGGAGCTCGGCGACGCGATCCTGGCCAAGATCAAGTCCGCGGTGAAGAAGGTGCAGTTCTGAGCGCCGCGCGAAGCAACGAGCGCGGCCCCCCGCTGGGAGCGCAGGCCCGGTGGGAGCGCGGGCCCCCGGCGGGCGTGGGCGCGCGCCGCGTCGCCTGCGAACATCGGGCGCGTGGCGCCTGCGAACTCATCGCTGCCCGTTGCCGTGTTCGATTCCGGCGTGGGAGGCCTGACGGTCCTGCACGAGTGCCTCGTGTCGCTGCCGCACGAGGACTTCGTCTACCTCGGGGACACCGCCCGCTTTCCGTACGGCGACCGCGACCCCGAGCAGCTGCTGGAGTTCTCGCGCGAGCTCTCGGGCCGCTTGCTCGAGGACGGCGCGAAGCTGATCGTGATCGCCTGCAACAGCGCGACGGCGGCCGCGGCGGCGGCGCTGCGGAGCGAGCTCGCGGGCCGGGTGGACGTGGTGAGCGTGGTCACGCCGGAGTCGCGGCTGGCGGCAACTGCCACCAAGAACGGCCGCGTGGGCCTGCTGGCCACCACGGCGACCGTCAACAGCGGCGCGTACGCGCGGGCCCTGGCCGAGGCGGCGCCCGACGCCGAGCTGCATGCGGTGGCGGCACCCGATTTGGCGCCGCTGATCCAGGAGGGCGGCGAGGTCGACGAGCGAGTGATCGCCGCCGTGGAGGAGGCATGCGGGCCGCTCATCGAGGCCGATGTGGACACCGTCATCCTCGGTTGCACCCACTACCCGCTGGTTCGCCCCGCGCTGCAGCGGCGGCTGGGCCGCGGGGTGACGCTGGTGTCCTCGGGCGAGGCGATCGCCCGGGAGGTCGAGGGCCGCCTGCGCGAGAGGGGTCTGGCGCGCGAGGACGAGCACCGCCGCGGCGACTATCGCTTCCTGGCCTCCGGCGACCCCGACGAGTTCCGCCGGCTGGGCCTTCGGTTCCTGCAGCTCCCGATCGGCGAGGTGCGCCACGTGGACGTCAGCCCGGCGAGCCCGCGCAAGGCGGCGGCGTGAGCGGATTTCGGAGGGCAACGTGAGTGGGGCCCGCAACGACGGCCGTGGGGCCGCCGACCTTCGCCCGGTCAACATCACGCCCGGCTTCGTGAAGAGCGCCACCGGCTCGGCTCTGATCGAGCAGGGCGGCACTCGTGTGATCTGCACCGCCTCGGTGGATGAGGAGGTCCCGCGCTGGATGGCCGGCAAGGGTCGTGGCTGGGCCACCTCGGAGTACGGGATGCTCCCGGCGTCCACCGGCGAGCGGAAGCGGCGCGACGTCTCCAAGGGCCGCCCCGACGGCCGCACGGTCGAGATCCAGCGCCTGATCGGACGCTCCCTGCGGGGCGTGATCGACTTCGAGGCCCTCGGCGAACGGACGGTCTGGATCGACTGCGACGTGCTGGAGGCCGACGGCGGCACCCGGTGCGCCTCGATCACCGGCGGGTTTGTCGCGCTCGAGCTGGCGCTCAAGCGGCTGGTGGACGAAGGCAAGCTCGATGCGCTGCCGCTGTCCGCCACGATGGCCGCGGTGTCGTGCGGCATGGTCGACGGCGAGGCGCTGCTCGACCTCGACTACTCCGAGGACTCGCGCGCTGAGGTGGACATGAACGTGGTCATGACCGGCGACGGCGGGCTGGTCGAGGTGCAGGCCACCGGAGAGCGCACGCCGCTGTCGCGGGCCTCGCTCGACGATCTGCTCGAGGTCGCCGCCGGGGGTATCGAGCGCCTGCGCGAGGCCCAGCAGGCCGCAGTCGCGGGTTGAGCCGGCCGCCGATTTGCGGCTCGTGCTCGCCACCCGTAACGCGCACAAGGTGCGCGAGCTCGAACCGCTGCTGGCGCCGCACGAGCTGACCCTCCTGCCCGAGGAGGTCGAGCTTCCGCGCGAGACCGGCGAGACGTTCGCCGACAACGCGCTGATCAAGGCGCGCGCGGCGGCGCGGGCGACCGGCAGGCCCGCGGTGGCCGACGACTCCGGCATCGCCGCCGCCGCGCTGGACGGCCGCCCCGGCGTGCGGTCGGCGCGCTACGCGGGCGAGGACGCCACCGACGAGGAGAACCTGGCCAAGCTGCTGGAGGAGGTCCCGCCCACCGGCGACACCCGGGTGGCCTACGAGTGCGTGCTGGCCTACGTGGACACCGAAGGCGAGCTGACGGCGGAGGGCAGTTGCGAGGGCGAGCTGACCCACGAGCCCCGCGGCGACGGCGGGTTCGGCTACGACCCGGCCTTCGTCCCTGCCGATCTGGCCGACGGCCGCACCATGGCCGAGCTCGCGCCCGACGAGAAGGACGCCATCAGCCACCGCGGCCGCGCGGCGCGGGCCCTGGCCGAGCGCCTGGCCAAGGAGCGCCCGTGAGCGGGCCGCTCGGCCGGGTGGCCAGGGCGCCCGCCGGCGCCATCGGGCCCGAGGCCCAGTCGCCGCCGCCCAAGACGCGCGCGGCGGCGGTCTCGATCCTCTCCAACTCCTTGCTGATCGTGCTCAAGCTCGGTGCCGGTGTGGTCACCGGCTCGATCGCGATCGTCACCGAGGCGATCCACTCGAGCATCGACCTGGTCGCGTCGGTGGTCGCCTACTTCTCGGTGCGCAAGGCCGACGAGCCGGCCGACGCGTCGCACCCCTACGGCCACCAGAAGGTGGAGAATCTGGCCGCGGGGATCGAGGGGATGCTGATCCTCGCTGGGGCGGCGGTCATCGTCATCGAGTCGGTGCGGCGGCTGGTGGACGTGCCCGAGGTCGAGTCGCTGGGCGTGGGCATCGCTGTGATCGGCTTCTCGGCGGTGGCCAACGTGGGGGTGTCGACCTACCTCTACCGCCAGGCCGCGCGGACCGAGTCGCCGGCCCTCGAGGGCGACGCCGCCCACCTGCGCACCGACGCCTTGACCTCCTTCGGGGTGCTGCTCGGCCTGCTGCTGGTGGAGGTGACCGGCCTGGAGATCTTCGACCCGATCACCGCGCTCGTGGTGGCGGCGGCGATCGTGGTGGCCGGCCTGCGCATCATCACCCGCACCTCGCGGGTGCTGGTGGACGAGGCGCTCCCCGCCGAGGAGCTCGAGTCCGTGCGCCTGGCGATCGAGGAGCTCGGCGCGGAGGAGGTCGTCGGCTACCACAAGCTCCGCGCCCGGCGCGCGGGCAGCAGGCGCTACGTGGACCTGCACGTGCAGTTCCGCGATGGCACCACGCTCGCGCGCGCACACGAGGTGAGCCACGAGATCACCGCGGCGATCGCCGGCCGGCTTCGGGGCGCCGACGTGCTGGTGCACCTCGAACCCGAGTAGCTAGACGAGGTTCACGGCGGCCGCGGCGCCGACCGCGAGCAGCACGCCCGAGTACCCGGAGTAGCCGTTGATCAGCAGCAGGACGGCGGCCACCAGGCAGACGCCGACAGTGACCCACCAGGAGAGCCGAGACAGGGGCATCTGCGCATTATCGGCGCCGGGACGGCGCCAGTGCCATGCGAGTAAGGGCAGGATGCCCTCACGGGCTAATCTCGCCGGGATGGCGACGGCGCCCCTTTCGCCGGCCGATGCGCCGGCTGCCCTGCTCGAGCTCTCGCGCGAGGTCAGGGCCGCCGTGATCGTCGATGGGGTCGGTGAGCCGCTGGGCGCCGAGGGTGTGGAGGACGACCGCGTGCGGGAGTTCGGGGCCGCTGCGGCGGACCTGTTCACCGCCGTCGACCGCGCCTCGCCCGAGCGCGCGGCCGCGCAGATCGAGGCCCAGGTGGAGGGAGCGGGGATCTACGCCGTCCGCGACGCCCGTTTCACCCTCGCGGCGGTGGCCAATCGCACCGCCCTGCCCTCGCTGGCGGTGATGGATCTGCGCCACGTCCTGCGGCGGGTGGAGGCATGAAGGAGCGTCCCAAAGGGCCCGTCGCCCGCGCCACCGCGGTGGCGGAGGGCTTCGCGGCGGCCGCCCGACGCCGCGCGCAGGATCGCGAGCCGCGGATCGTGCTGGGCGACGAGGAGGGCATGACCTTTCTTCTCAAGCCCTCGGCGCGCGGCTACGACGCCGTCCTCGAGGCCGCGGAGCACATGGCCGAGCTGGCCATGCCCCGGCCGGCCGAGGGCCGGCGCGGCGCCCGGGCGCCGAAGTGAGCCTGGTCGAGCCGGAGCTGGCCGAGCGGGTGCTCGCTCGCGCGCTGGCTCACGGCGGCGACCTGGCCGAGGTCTACGCGGAGGACCGCACCGGCTTCTCGCTCTCGCTCGACGACGGCCGCGTCGAGCACCCGCAGGCGGGTAGCGAGCGCGGAGCGGGCGTGCGGGTGGTGGTGGGTGACGCCACGTACTTCGGACACGTCGACGGCCTCGCCGAGGGCGACCTGCTGGAGGTGGCGGGCTCCGTCGCGGGCGCGGTGCGCTCGCAAGCCCGCGACCCGGCCGCGCTGAGCGCGCCTCGGCCCGCCGCCGAGCACGCCATCGGCGTCCGCCCGGAGGAGGTCGAGGCGGTGCGGAAGGCCGACCTCTTGCGCGCCGCCGAGCAGGAGGCCCGCGGGGCCGGGGCGGCGGTCAGCCAAGCGCGGATCGGCTACTCGGAGGGCCGCCGGTTGGTGGAGGTCTTCAACTCCGAGGGCGTGGCGGCCTCCGACGACCGCACGCGCGTGCGCCTCGCGGCCCAGGTGGTGGCGCGCGACGGAGACAAGGTGGAGACGGGCACCGACACCCGCGGCGGCCACGCCGGTTTCGAGCTGCTCGACGGGGCCGAGGAGATCGGCGCGAAGGCAGCCCAGAGGGCCCTGGCGCTGCTGGACGCGGTGGACGCGCCGACTGGCCGCATGCCGGTGGTGGTCGGGAATGGCTTCGGCGGCGTCCTGCTCCACGAGGCCGTCGGCCACGGCTTGGAGGCCGACGCGGTTCAGAAGCGGGCCAGCGTCTACGAAGGCAAGCTCGGGGAGAGCCTTGCGCCGGACTTCGTCACCGCCTACGACGACGGCCTGAAGGCCAACGAGTGGGGCAGCGACGGGATCGACGACGAGGGCACGCCCACCCGCCGCACCACAGTGATCGAGGGCGGCGAGCTGACCTCGTACCTGTACGACCTTTTGCGGGCCCGGAAGGACGAAGTCGCTTCGACCGGCAACGGCCGCCGCCAGTCCTTCCGCCACCTGCCGGTGCCCCGCATGACCAACACCTACTTCGCTCCGGGCGGGGCGCGGGTGGAGGAGCTCATCGAGGGCGTGGAGCGCGGGCTGTACGCGATCTCCTTCGGCGGTGGCCAGGTGGAGCCCGCCACCGGCGATTTCGTCTTCGGCGTCTCGGAGGGCTACCTGATCGAGAACGGCAAGGTGACTGCGCCGGTGCGCGGCGCCACGCTGGTGGGCAACGGCCTCGAGGCCCTGGCGGCGCTGGACGGGATCGCCGACGACCTGAAGATCGCCACCGGCTTCTGCGGCAAGGCGGGCCAGTCGGTGGCCGCCGGAGTGGGCCAGCCCCACGTGCGCATCCGCGAGCTGACCGTGGGCGGCACCGCGTGAGCGAGCTGGAGGCTGTGGCGCGCCGCGCGGTCGAGGCGGCGCAGGCGGCGGGCGCGGGCCAGGCCGAGGCCTACGCCGAAGAGGACCGCAGCCGCGAGATCCGCGTGTACGAGGGCGCGGTGGAGAGCCTCAGCGACGCGGGCGGGCGCGGGGTGGGGGTGCGGGCGTTCATCGACGGCCGCGCGGGCCACGCCTACGGCACCGATCTCGGCGACGAGGGCCTGCGGCAACTGGCGGCCGCCGCGGTGGAGGCGGCCCGGATCTCCGACCCGGACGAGCACGATGGCCTCGCCGAGGAGACGGGCGCGACCGACGTGGAGGGTCTGCACTCGCCCGAGCTGGCGGGCTGGACCACCGAGGCGAAGGTGGAGCTGGCGCTGGAGGTGGAGCGCGCCGCGCGGGCGCACGCGGGGATCTCGCAGGTGGAGGACACCGTGTACGCCGACGGCGAGGGCACGGTGGCGCTGGCTAACTCCGAGGGCTTCGCGGCCGGCTACACCGTCAGCTCGGCGCACGCCTACGCCTCGGCCTTCGCCGGCGAGGGCGCCGACCTCATGACCGGTCTCGGCGTGGGCATGGCCCGGGACCCGGCGGGCCTGGATCCCGCGGCCATCGGCGACGAGGCCGCCGAGCGGGCGCTGGCCCTCACCGGCGCCCGGCAGCCATCCAGCAGGCGGTGCCCGGTGGTGCTCGACTCCTTCGTGGCCGCCTCGTTCATCGGCTTCATCGGCGCGATGGTCTCCGCCGACGCGGTCCAGCGCGGCCGCTCGCTGTTCGCCGGCCGGGAGGGCGAGGATGTGGCGGACCCCGCGTTCGTCCTCAGCGACGACGGCGCTCACCCGGATGGGCTGGCCAGCGCCCCCTTCGACGGCGAGGGCTCGCCCACTCGCCGCACGGCGTTGATCGAGGAGGGGCGGCTGCGGACCTACCTGTTCGACGCTCGCACCGCCCGCAAGGCCGGGCGGGCCACCACCGGGAACGCCCGCCGGGGCTCCTACCGCGCTCAGCCCTCGGTGGGCACGTCGAACCTGCTGCTCGAGCCGGGCAGCCTCTCGCTCGCCGAGCTGGTCGCCGAGGCCGGCGAGGGGCTGCTGGTGACCGACGTGGCCGGCCTGCACTCGGGCGTCAACCCGGTGTCGGGGACCTTCTCGGTGGGCGCCGAAGGACGGCTGATCGAGAACGGCGAGCTCGGCTCGCCGGTGCGCGAGATCACCATCGCCAGCGACCTGGTGGGAATGCTGCGGTCGGTCCGAGCGGTGGGGTCGGAGGCCCGCTGGGTCCCCTTCGGAGGCAGCGTGAAGGCGCCACCGCTGCTGGTGGGCGAGATGTCGGTGTCCGGCTCCTAAGCCGGAAACTGCGGCTTTCGACGCCCCGAATCCGCATAAACATGCGGAGCGCGTCCGCAGGCGCTGTTACCTTCGCGGCCGTATTGCCCCCGCCATTTAGGAGGAGAAGTGACCAAGCAAGAATTCGTCGATCAGGTGGCCGCCGAGTCGGACCTCTCGAAGACCGACGCCGCCGATGCGGTTGACGCGTTCCTGAAGGTCGTCGAGGAGACCCTGAAGCGCGATGGTGAGGTCAACTTCACCGGCTTCGGGAAGTTCTCGGTGTCCCATCGCGGAGCGCGCCAGGGAGTCAACCCGCAGAGCGGGGAGAAGATCCAGATCGCGGCCAGCAAGGTCCCGAAGTTCAGCGCCGGCAGCGCGCTGAAGAAGTCCGTCAAGGGCTAGGCGGCTGCAAACCGGTGCCTGGCGCGGCCATCCACCGGTTTTCGCTCGCCTAGGACGTAGCTGACTGCTCCCTTCCCAGACCGGCTCGCCGCTCTAGTAGAGGAGCGGCGCAGCCAGGTCGTCCTGGGCCTCGATCCCGACCCGGCCGCGCTGTGGCCGGGGGCACTCGAGGGAGATGAGGACCCGGGCGGCGACCCTGCCGTCCGGGCAGCAGCGGCGGTGGCGCGCCACTGCCGGCTGGCCATCGAGGCCGCCGGACCGGCCTGCGTGGCCGTCAAGGCCCAGCTGGCGTGCTTCGAGCGCCTCGGCGCGCCCGGATGGACCGCGCTGGCCAAGACGGTGGCCGCGGCGCGCGAGCACGGGCTGCTCGTGATCGCCGACGGCAAGCGCGGCGACGTTCCCGTGACCGCGAAGGCCTATGGACAGGCGCTGGTGGGGGAGACCCCGAGCCCGTTCGGCGCAGTGCCGGGCCTGGGTGCGGACGCCTTCACCGCCAACCCGCTGCTGGGCGCCGACAGCCTCGAGCCGCTGGTGGAGGCGGCCCGGGAGAACGGCGCCGGGGTGTTCGTGCTGGTGCGGACCTCGAATCCCGGCGCCGCTGACCTGCAGGACACCGGCGACCCGCCGGTGCACGAGCGCCTGGCGGCGCTGGCGGACGAGCTCGGACAGGGCGAGCTTGCCGACGTGGGCGCGGTCTGCGGCGCCACGCGCCCCCAGCACCTGGCCCGCCTGCGCGAGCTCATGCCGCGCGCACCGTTCCTGCTCCCAGGAGTGGGCGCGCAGGGCGGCAGCGCCGAGGCCCTGGGGCCCGCGTTCGCGCCCGGTCCCGCGGCGGGTCTGATCACGGCGTCGCGCTCGATCGTCGGCGCCCACCGCGAGCGGGGCGGCGACCCCGCCGCGGCGGCCGCTGCGGCCGCCTCCGAGCTGCGCGACGTGGGCTGGCGCACGGCGCAAGCCACCTGAGCGCGTAACTATCCTCACGGGGGCGATGCCCCCCCGCAGCCGTACCTCTGCGCGCGTCCTCGCACCCGTGGCGCTCGTGGTGTGCGCGCTGCTGTTCCTGTTCGTCGTGGCCACGTCCGGTGGGGGCGGAGACGACGGCGAGAAGTCCGACTCCGCCAACACGCAGACCCAGTCGAGCGGCTCGAGCAAGCCCAAGAAGAAGGCCAAGAAGACGAAGGGCAGCACCTACACGGTGAAGACGGGCGACACCCTCGGGAGCATCTCCGAGTCGACGGGCGTGGGCGTGGAGCAGCTCCAGGAGCTCAACCCCCAGCTGGATCCGCAGGCCCTGGTCTCCGGGCAGAAGCTCAAGATCCGCTAGGCGATGCCGGCCAGGACGATCCTGCGGCTGCTGCCGGCGGCCTTGGCGGCGCTCGCCCTGCTGGCGGCGCCGGTGGCCGCCTCGGCACAGGCGCGCCCGGGCCTGGACGGCGCGGCGGCCGCCATCGTGGTCGACGCCCGCGACGGCACGGTGCTGCTGGCCAAGAACCCCCGCGCGCGGCGGTCGATCGCCAGCACCACCAAGCTCATGACCGCGCTGCTCACGCTGGAGCGCTCCCGGTCCAGCCAGGTGTTCACCGGCACCGACTACCAGGCCGGCGCGGCCGAGTCGAAGATCAACCTGGCCAAGGGCGAGCGGATGCGGGTGGGCGACCTGCTCGAGGCGCTGCTGCTGGAGAGCGCCAACGACGCGGCGGTCGCCCTCGCGCAGGGCGTGTCGGGCTCGCGCGAGCAGTTCGTGAAGGACATGAACGCCCGCGCCCGGGAGCTCGGGCTCCGCGGCACCAGCTACGCCAACCCGATCGGCCTGGACGACCCCTCCAACTACTCCACCGCCACCGACCTGGCCCGGCTCACCCGGCGGCTCCTGCGCAACCGCCGCTTCGCCCAGATCGTCCGCATGCCCAGCGCGCAGCTGGAGTCCGGCAGCCGCCCGCGCGTGGTCAACAACCGCAACGACCTCGTCCGCGAGGGCATGAGGCCGGCCACCGGAGTCAAGACCGGCCACACCGGGTCGGCGGGCTACGTGCTCGTCGGCTCCGCCCAGGCTCCCAACGGGGCGAAGGTGGTCAGCGTGGTGCTGGGCGAGCCTGGTGAGGCCGCCCGCGATTCGGAGTCGCTGGCCGCGCTGCGCTGGGGCGTGGCCCAGTACAGGCGGGTGGGGGTGCTCGACGCCGACAAACCGGTGGCCCGGGCGGCGGTCGAGCTGCGCAGCGAGAAGGTGGCGCTCGTGCCCAAGACCGACCTGAACCTGACACTGCGCCGCGGGCAGCGGGTGCGCGATCGCGTGCATGCGCCCGAAGAGGTCGAGGGCCCGCTCGAGGCCGGCAGCAGGGTGGGGGCAATCGAGATTCTCCAGGGCGATCGCGTGATCCGCCGCGTGCCGCTGGTCACCGCGGCCGAGGTGAAGGCGGCCTCGCTCCCTAGGCGGATGTTGCATTTCATGGGCGGACCCTTGACCTTGCTCGCCGGGCTAGCGATATTGCTCTGCGTGGTCGCACTCGTGATGCGCAGGGCTCGCGGATGATCATCACGGTCACCCTCAACGCTGCGATCGACAAGACCCTGGCCGTCCCCAACTTCCGGCTCGGCCGCCGCCATCGCGCCACCGAGCAGACCGCCATGGCCGGAGGCAAGGGAGTCAACGTGGCCCGCGCCCTGAAGGCGCTGGGGCAGCCCGTGATCGCCACCGGCGTGGCCGGTGGGTCCACCGGCACCCGCATCATCGAGCAGCTCACCGATGAAGCCATCCTGAACGACTTCGTCCGCATCCACGAGGAGTCGCGCACCTCGACCGCGGTGGTCGACCCCACCTCCGGCGAGCAGACCGAGATCAACGAGCGCGGCCCCTCGGTGACCGAGGTGGAGCTCGAGCTGTTCGTCGACAAGCTGCTCTACCTGGCCAAGGGCGCCGGGGTGTGCGTGATCTGCGGCAGCCTCCCCGGCGGGGTCGACAACAGCCTCTACGCCCGCCTGGTGGAGGGCATGCGGCGCCTCGAGGTGACCACCGTGCTCGACTGCGAGGGCGAGCCGCTGCGGCAGGCCACCCGGGTCCAGCCCGACGTGGTCACGCCCAACGAGGTCGAGGCCGAGGAGCTGGTGGGCCACGAGTTCGCCGACGACGAGGACCGCCGGACCGCGACCCAGGAGATCATCGGGCTGGGCGCCCGGGACGCGGTCATGACGCTGCCCGACGGCTGCCTGGGCCTGTTGGGCGCCGAGGGCGATGCGACCAACCCCCGCCGGCTGATCCGGGCCACGCTCGACCCGCTGGAGCCGGTGTCGGCGGTCGGGTCGGGAGACGCCTTCCTGGCCGGGTTCGTGACCGCCCGCTACGGAGGGCGTTCGGCGGAGGACTGCCTGCGCTTCGCGGTCGCCTGCGGCGCGGAGTCCACCCAGCACTTCGGGGCCGGGGTGCTGGACCCCCGGGAGGTCGATCGCCTCCAGGGCGAGGTCGATATCGAGCAGGTCAGCGCCGGAAGCCCGCAAGTAGCGGGATAACGCCCGGCGGCTGGTCGCTAGGCTCGAATTTCGTCCGCGCTCGAACCTAGGATGCCGCCATGGAAGTAGAGATCGGTCGAGGCAAGAAGGGCCGCCGCGCCTACGGCTTCGACGACATCGCCATCGTTCCTTCTCGCCGCACGAGGGATCCCGACGAGGTGGACATCACCTGGAAGCTCGGGCCCTACCGCTTCGAGCTGCCACTCCTGGCGTCGGCGATGGACGGCGTGGTCTCCCCCGAGACGGCCGGGATCGTCGGCCGCCTGGGTGGACTGGCGGTGCTGAACCTCGAGGGCGTCTTCGCCCGCTACGAGGACGCCGAGGAGCAGCTGCAGCGCATCGCCCAGCTGCCCAAGGACGAGGCGACCGCCGAGATGCAGCGCATCTACCAGGAGCCGATCAAGGACGAGCTGATCGCCGAGCGGATTCGCCAGATCAAGGACATGGGCGTGGTCTGCGCCGCGTCGCTTACCCCCCAGCGGGTACGCGGGCACTACGAGGCCGCGCTGGAGGCCGGGCTCGACATCCTGGTGATCCAGGGCACGGTCATCTCGGCTGAGCACGTCTCGGCCGACGAGTCGCGCCCGCCGCTCAACCTCAAGGAGTTCATCCGCGACGTGCCGGTCCCTGTCGTGGTGGGCGGCTGCGCGTCCTACGCCACCGGCCTGCACCTCATGCGCACCGGCGCGGTGGGCGTGCTCGTGGGCGTGGGCCCCGGCGCCGCCTGTACCACCCGTGGCGTCTTGGGCATCGGCGTTCCGCAGGCCACTGCCATCGCCGATGTCGCCGGCGCCCGCTCGCAGCACATGATGGAGACGGGCGAATACGTCGAGGTGATCGCCGACGGCGGCATGCGCAACGGCGGCGACATCGCCAAGGCCTTCGCCTGTGGCTCCGACGCGGTCATGATCGGCTCCCCGCTGGCCCGCGCCTACGAGGCCCCCGGGCACGGCTTCCACTGGGGCATGGCCACCTTCCACAGCTCGCTCCCCCGCGGCGCGCGCGTGAAGACCACCCAGAACGGGTCGCTGGAGCAGATCCTGCTCGGGCCCGCCCACGAGAACGACGGCACGTTCAACCTCATGGGCAGCCTGCGCACCTCGATGGCCACCTGCGGCTACGAGGACATCCGCACCTTCCAGCGGGCCGAGGTCATGGTGGCCCCGTCGCTGCAGACCGAGGGCAAGCAGCTCCAGCGTGACCAGGCAATCGGCATGGGCGCCACCTCGGCGGCCAAGGCGGCGCCGGCGGCCGACGGCATCAGCAACGGCGCTCCCGCAGATCCCGAAGCGGCCCTAGTCGAAGGTTGAGCGAGCTCTCGACCCCCGTACCCACCGCTGCGGCGGAGGGGGTCCCCGAGCCGCCCACGCAGGAGACCGCCCGCGACGAGGTCCTCGTCCTCGACTTCGGGGGCCAGTACTCGCAGCTGATCGCTCGCCGCGTGCGGGAGTGCGGAGTGTTCGCCGAGCTGCTGCCCCACGACACGCCGATCCAGGACCTCAAGGCCCGCTCCCCACGCGGCCTGATCCTCTCCGGTGGGCCCGCCTCGGTCTACGAAGACGGCGCGCCCTCGATGCGCAGGGAGGTGCTCGAGCTCGGCATCCCGGTGCTCGGCATCTGTTACGGCATGCAGGCGATGGTGCTCAACCTCGGGGGCGACGTCCGCGCCGCCGACGTCGGCGAGTACGGCCGCTCCACCCTGACCGTTCACGAGCCGGGACGGCTGCTGGCCGGACTGCCCGCCGAGCAGAGCTGCTGGATGAGCCACGGCGACACCGTGTACGAGCCGCCGCCCGGCTTCACCGCCCTGGGCTCCTCGGACCAGTCGCCGGTGGCCGCGCTGGAGGACGTCGAGCGTGGGCTGTACGGCATCCAGTTCCACCCCGAGGTGGTGCACACGCCGCACGGCACCGCGATCCTCGAGCGCTTCCTGCGCGACGTCTGCGGCCTGCCCATGGACTGGAGCGCGGCTTCGGTGGTGGAGGAGCAGATCCGCCGTATCCGCGAGCAGGTGGGCGACGGTCAGGTGATCTGCGGCCTGTCCGGAGGGGTGGACTCCTCGGTGGCCGCGCTGCTGACCCACCGCGCGGTGGGCGACCAGCTGACCTGCGTGTTCATCGACCACGGCCTGATGCGCCTCAACGAGGGCGAGCAGGTGGTCAAGGCCTTCCGTGACCAGTTCGAGGTGCCGCTGGTGGCCGTCGACGCCGAGGAGCGCTTTCTGGCCCGGCTGGCCGGCGTCACCGACCCCGAGGCCAAGCGCAAGGCGATCGGCTCGGAGTTCATCCGCTGCTTCGAGGAGGAGGCGGCCAAGCTCGGCAACCCGAAGTACCTGGTGCAGGGCACCCTCTACTCGGACGTGATCGAGTCCGGCGGCAGCGCCGGGGCCGACACGATCAAGTCGCACCACAACGTGGGCGGCCTGCCCGATGACCTCGAGTTCGAGCTGGTGGAGCCGCTGCGCTGGCTGTTCAAGGACGAGGTCCGCAAGGTCGGTGCCGAGCTGGGGATGTCGGAGCGGCTGGTGTGGCGCCAGCCCTTCCCGGGCCCCGGGCTGGCCATCCGGATCGTTGGCGACGAGGTCAACCGCGAGCGCCTCGATGTGCTGCGCGCGGCCGACTTCGTGCTCCAGGACGAGATCCGGCAGGCCGGGCTGTACCGCGACCTGTGGCAATCGTTCTGCGTCCTGCCCGCCGGCGTGCGGGCGGTGGGCGTGCAGGGTGACGGGCGCTCGTACGGGTACGTGGTGGCCATCCGGGCGGTGACCAGCGACGACGCCATGACCGCCGACTGGGCCCGGCTGCCCTACGACCTGCTGGACCGCGTGGCTTCGCGAATGGTCAACGAGATCCGCGAGGTCAACCGGGTGACGCTGGACATCACGTCCAAGCCGCCCGGGACCATCGAGTGGGAGTAGACACCGCCGACGAGTTCTTCGTCGTCGAGCGGACGTACTCCGACGACGACAACAAGCTGTCGGTCGGGCTGGCGAACATCCACGCCGAGGTCCCAGGCATCGAGGCCAACAAGGACAAGGTCCTGCGCGTGGCCAAGATCTTCAAGGAGCGCGGGGTCAACGTGGCGCTGTTCCCCGAGTTCTGCCTATCGGGTTACTTCTGGGAGGACGAGGCCGCCTGCCGTGAGTACATGGACGAGGCGGTCACCGAGAACCACCACGACTGGATCGAGGCCGAGCTCCGGCCGCTGCTCGACGACCGCTTCTTCGCGATCATCCTGAACAACATCACGCGCGCCGAGGGCGGCCGGTACTTCAACTCCACCTTCCCGATCGTCGAGGGCGTCGACTACACCCACGACGACAACATCTACAACAAGGTCTTCCTGCCGGGGATCGAGAAGAAGTACACCGAGAGCGGCCGGGACGACCGGCTGATGATCGACAGCAAGCGCGGGTACGGCCGCTTCGGCTTCACCACTTGCTACGACTACCTGTTCAGCGACCTCCTGCGCGAGTACGCGCTCGGCGACGAGGTGGACGCGGTGGTGCAGCTGGCCTCGTGGCGCGCGGCCGCCACGCGTGACTACGCCGGCATGAACGTGCGCTCCGACAGCTACTACGGCGACCTCTGGGACAAGGTGATGGCGTCCAACTCCGCGATCAACCAGGTCTGGACCTTCGCCTGCAACGCGGTGGGCACGCACGGCGTGAGCGGGGTCGCGTTCTGGGGCGGCTCGGGCGTGTGGGCCCCTTCGGGCATGAAGCTGATCCAGGCCTCACACTTCAACGAGGAGCTGCTGATCGTGCACAACATCGACATCCACGGCGCCCGGGACGACGAGCACGACGAGTTCAACTATGCGATCGACTTCAAGGAGATCTACCGCCCGCTGGAGAACTCCCGCGGCTTCACGCGGGAGATCGCCTAGCCGCGCCCAGGGTCACCGCCACCGGCACCGACAGGGTGTCTCCCCGGCGGTGCTCCTCACATAGGCGCTCCAGGTCGGCCCGCATGCGTCGCTGCTTGCTCTGGGGCTGGGCCTCGATCCGGGCGGCCGAGCGCACGCTTCCACCCCGTAGGCCCTCCCACAGGTGAGCGGGACTGTCCACCTCCTGCTCGAAGCACAGCGCCCCGGCTCGGGCTGCGGTCAGGCCCGCGCCGCTGAGCAACTGCTCAAGCTCAGCGCGGCCGGCGAACCGGTAGGGGTCGGGTCCGTCGGGCACAGCGTCGTCGCCTTCGAGCTCGCCGATCGCGTCGCCGATCAGGCCGAAGAAGCGGTTGCGCTCGGGGCGATCCCACAGCGACAGCGCCAGCCGTCCTCGTGGAGCGAGCGCGCTCGCCCACGCGCCCGTTGCCCGCTCGGGGTGGGGGAGGTGGTTGAGCAGGAATCCGGCGATCACGGCGTCGAACTCGTCGCCGAGCGAGAGCTCCTCGGCGTCCGCCACGAGGAACCGGCCCTGGGGCACCCGTTCACGGGCCAGGGCCAGCATCTCCTCCGAGATGTCCACCCCGGTCACGGTCGCGCCCCGGGCCACCGCCCCCGCGGCGACCGCGCCGGTCCCGGTGGCCACGTCGAGGACCCGGTCGCCCGCGCCCACCTGCGCCAGGTCGAGTAGCTCCTCGGCCACTCGCTCGGTGACGCGGCCCATGAGCCGGTCGTAGCTGGCGGCCTGGGCCGACCAGCCCTCGGCCTCGAAGGCCTTGAAGGCATCGGGGTCGCTCATGGGCGCGCAGCATGGCAAGCCACAGAGGGCGAGAATCGGCCTGTGGCGGTCCTGGCCCTCGTCTGCTTCGGTCTGTACGGCACGCTGGCCTTCGGGCTGCGCACGGCGATCCAGCTGCGCCGCACCGGCTCCTCGGGCTTCAAGGGCATCAGCGGGCGCCTTGGGTCGATGGAGTGGATCGGAGGCGTGCTGTTCGTCGTCGCCATCGCACTGGGTGTCGCTGCCCCCGTCTGCGACCTGCTGGAGCTGATGAACCCGATCGACGCGCTCGACGGTGCCGTCGGTCACGTCGCCGGGGTCGTGCTCTTCGGGCTGGGCTTGGCGGCCACCCTCGTCGCGCAGATCGCAATGGGGCAGTCGTGGCGCATCGGGGTGGACCCCGAGGAACGGACGGACCTGGTGACCGAGGGCCCGTTCGCCATCGTGCGCAACCCGATCTTCAGCGGGATGATCCCCACCTCGATCGGCCTTGCCCTGATGGTGCCCAACGCCGTGGCGGTGGTGGCTGTGATCTCCCTGCTCGCGGCGCTGGAGATCCAGATCCGGCTGGTGGAGGAGCCCTACCTGCTCGCCACGCACGGCGAGAGCTACGCGGCCTACTCGGCGCGCGTGGGCCGGTTCTTCCCCGGCTTGGGCCGCCTGAGCGCCTAGGCGCCTAGGAGTAGGAGTCCCAGTCCCGCAGCGCGGGAAGGGGGTCGAACGGCCGCCCGCCCCTGTACCAGCCGGGCTGGCGCCACAGCTCGAAGTGCAGGTGGCAGCCGCGGGCGTTGCCGGTCTCGCCGACGGTGCCGATCCGCTGACCCGTCAGCACCTTGTCGCCGCGGTCGAAGGCGCTGGGCTCGGTCATGTGCATGTAGGCGTAGTCCTGGCCGGAGCGCGAGCCGGTGATCACCAGGTAGTTGCCGGCGGAGCTCTGGTAGCCCTTGGCCCTCACCTTGCCGCCGCGGGCGGCGACCATCCGGGTGCCGCACCTGGCCATGATGTCCTGGCCTTGATGGCTGTGGCCGCTGCGCCCGGCGCCGAAGCGCGCCCCGCGCTGGCCGAAGTTGTGGCGCCCGCGCACGGGGAAGATGTGGGGGAGCAGGTCGAAGGCGTCGCGGGCGGTGGCCGGTGCGGTGGAGGAGCTGCGGACGCGCGCCCCGGAGGGGGCGGCTGCGTTGAGGCGGAAGGAGTAACGCCCGGGAGGGGCGGGCGCGCTGCCGAGCGTGCCGCGCCAGATCAGGCTCTGGGTCTGGCTGGGCTGGGCCGGCCCGGGGTTCCAGGTGAAGGCCACGGTGCCGTCGGTGCGCACCAGGTCGACGGTCACGTTCACCGGGCTCGGGTGGGTGACCCGCCAGCTGAAGCGCACGCTGCTGCCGGCGAAGTAGAACTTGGTGCGGCTGGTCGCGGTCTCCAGCTTCGGGGCGCCACCCTGCCCCGTGCCCGGGACCACGGAGAGGACCGGGTTGGGCTCGATCTCGGGCGCCGGCAGGATCTTCACCGAGCGTGAGCGGCGCGACTTGACCGTCTTGGACACGCTCACCGAAACGGGGCCGGAGACCGCCGAGAGGGGGACCGGGACGCGCAGGCGGCGCGTCGAGGTGCCGGGCTTGACCGCCACGCGGCGATCGTCGCGCCGGCCGACCGAGCCGTGGAAGGTGACCTTGGTGACGCCGCTCAGGTAGCGGCCCTCGATCCGGGCGGTGGATCCGCCGCGCAGGCGCCTGCGGGAGGCACAGGCGGTGACGCAGCGGACCTTCTTGATCATCGGCGAGGAGGTGTAGGTGCTGCCGTCCGGGGCCATCGTCCCGCTCTGGGGCGTGGTGGAGGTCTGCGCGAAGGCGTTCGAGCCCAGCGCGCTGAACACGATCAGCGCAAGGAATACGACTATGCGCGATGAGGTGCGAGCCCTACCGGCCACTGCGATACCTGTCCTTGTCCCGGCCTACGGGGTTAGCTGACGGGCTCGCGACGCCTGTGACGCCGCTACGACCGGAAGGTCCAGTGGACCCGGCCGATTCGCCCCCACGGATGCCGCTCATGCGGCCCCCGTACGGTTCCCCCGTTCCCCTCCGGCGCCTTGGTCACCAGTGGAGATTCGGCAGACTTTTCGACTGACGGGGCAGCGTAGCACCGGGTGTGGCGGAGCAACCATCTGCTACCTCTAGGGTCTGCAGTTCCCGCGCGGGCGCGGATCCCCTGCCCGCCTCTCTGGAATGAAGACTTTCGTTGCAACCCCGGCAAACCGCGAGCGCGAATGGCTCGTGGTCGACGCGAGCGACCACACGCTCGGCCGGTTGGCCACCCAGATCGCCGACGTCCTGCGGGGCAAGCGCAAGCCGGAGTTCACGCCCCACTGCGACGTGGGCGATTTCGTGATCGTCGTCAACGCCGAGAAGGTCGGCGTGACCGGCAACAAGCGCGAGGAGAAGCGGTACCACCGCCACTCGGGCTACCCCGGCGGCCTGCGCAGCCGGACGCTGGAGGAGATGCTGGATCGCCAGCCCGAGGAGGTCATCCGCAAAGCCGTGAAGGGGATGCTGCCGCGCACCCGCCTGGGGCGGGCCCAGCTGCGCAAGCTGAAGGTCTACGCGGGTCCCGACCACCCGCACGAGGCCCAGCAGCCACAGACCCTGGAGATACACACCCCCGAGCGCCGGGAGGCCGGATCATGATCGAAGACCCGCGCGAGGACGAGCAGACGCCCGAGGAGGGCGAGCCCACCGCCGACGGCGTGGCCCCCACCGAGCCCGAGGCCGAGGCGACGGGAGACGACACCCCTGCTCCCGACCCTGAGCAGGACGACCAGCACGACGAGGCCTCCGAGACCGCCGGCGAGTCCGCCGAGAGCGGCACCGACGAGCCGGCCGAGGGCGAGGCCGAGCCGAGCCCGCCGCCGAGGCCGAGGCCCCGGCAGAAGCTGAGGAGCCCGCCGCGGAAGCTGAGGCCGCCGCCGAGGCTGAGGCCCCCGAGGCGGCCGAAGAGCCCGCCGCCGAGGCCGCCGCTCCCGAGGAGACCGAGGAAGCGCCCGAGCCCGCCGCCAAGGCCGAGGCGGCCGGCGACGTCATCCCCGGCGCCCACCTTGAGCCCGACCTGGTTCTGGAGGAAGAGCGAGCCGGCAGCGAGGCCGAGCAGGCACTGGCCGGCGAGGGGTTCGACGCCGAGGAGGGCGTGCTGGCACAGCGCGACGACTCCGAGGACGGCGAGGACGATCAGCCGCTCGCCCGCGAGCCGCTCGACCTGGCCAAGGACGCCCGCTACCAGGCCACCGGCAAGCGCAAGCACGCGATCGCCCGGGTCATCCTCAGGCCCGGCGACGGCACCTACCGCGTCAACGGCCGCCCGCTGGACGACGTCTTCCCCCGGGTCAAGCTCCAGCGCATGGCCCGCCAGCCGCTCGAGACGGCCGGCTACGGGTCGCGCATGGACGTGGCCGCCCGCATCCACGGCGGCGGCGTGTCCGCCCAGGCCGGCGCCCTGAGGCACGGGATCGCTCGCGCGCTGGTCGAGGCCGACCCCAACCTCCGCACCGAGCTCAAGAAGCGCGGCTTCCTCACCCGTGACCCACGGGTCAAGGAGCGCAAGAAGGCCGGCCTCAAGAAGGCGCGCAAGCGCCCGCAGTTCTCCAAGCGCTAGCGATCGCGCGAATGGAGGCGGGCCCCAAGCGGCTCTTCGGCACCGACGGGGTGCGCGGAGTGGCCGGCGAGCTTCTGACGGCGGAACTGGCCGTCGCGCTGGGAAGGGCCGCCACAGCCGTCTCCGCCGGCGACGCCCCGCAGGTGCTGATCGTCCGCGACACGCGCGAGTCGGGCGAGATGCTGGAGGCCTCGCTGGCGGCCGGAGTGGCGGCGGGCGGAGGTCACGCGCTCCTGGGCGGAGTGCTGCCCACCCCCGGCGCCGCGCTGCTGCTGCGCCGGTACGAGTTCGACCTGGCCGCCGTGGTCTCGGCCTCGCACAACCCCTACCAGGACAACGGCATCAAGTTCTTCGGCCCGGGGGGAACGAAGCTGTCCGACGAGGACGAGCGCACAATCGAGGAGCACGTGGCCGCGGGCGACGTCTCACCCAAGGCGATCGGGCGCGTGCGCGAGTTGCACGGGGCCACCGGCGACTACCTGCGCGAGCTCGAGCTGCGGTTCAACGGCCTCGACCTCAGCGGCGTCAAGGTGCTGCTGGACTGCGCCCACGGCGCCACCTACCGGGTGGCCCCCGAGATCTTCCGCCGCCTGGGCGCCACCACCGACGCGATCGGCGCAGAGCCCGACGGACGCAACATCAACGACGGCTGCGGCTCGACCCACATCGACCAGCTGGCGCCCCGCGTGGCCGGGGGAGGCTTCGACCTGGGCTTCGCCTTCGACGGCGACGGCGACCGTGTGCTGGCCGTGGACCGGAACGGGACCGTGGTCGACGGGGACGAGCTGCTGGCCCTCGCCGCGCTTCACCTCCGTGACGCCGGCCGGCTGCCGGGTGACGGGGTGGCGGTGACGGTGATGACCAACTACGGGTTCCGCCAGGCCATGGAGAAGGCGGGTATCCAGGTCGCGACGACCCCCGTCGGCGACCGCCACGTCCTGTCCGAGCTACTCGAGCGCGGATGGGCTCTGGGCGGCGAGCAGTCGGGCCACATCATCGACACGGGCTTCGTCCCGTCGGGCGACGGCGTGGCCTCCGCGCTGCTGTGCCTGGAGGCACTGAACGGCGGTGACCTGGCCGACCGCGACGCGATGGCCAAGCTGCCCCAGAGCCTGGTCAACGTGACCGTGGCGGACCGAGACGCGATCGACGGTGCCTCGGAGGTGTGGGACGCGGTCGAGCGCGAGAACGAGGCGCTCGAGGGCCGCGGACGGGTGCTGGTGCGCCCCTCGGGCACCGAGCCGCTGGTGCGGGTAATGGTCGAGGCGCCGGGCGAGGACGAGTGCCAGGCGGTGTCGAACCGCCTGGTGGAGCTGGTCGAGCAAGAGCTAGCCTGACTCCCCCTCATGTGCGGAATCGTCGGATACACCGGATCACGGTCCTGCCGCGGCCTCCTTCTCGAAGGCCTGCGGCACCTCGAGTACCGCGGCTATGACTCGGCCGGCCTGTCGCTGGTGAACGACGCCGGCGTCGAGTCGGTGCATTCCGTGGGCAAGCTGTCCGCCCTCGAGGAGGCGGTAGCCGCCTACGACGAGCGGAACGGCGGGAACGGCGGCTTGCCGGCCACTGCGGGCGTGGCCCACACGCGCTGGGCCACGCACGGCCGTGTGACCCAGGAGAACGCCCACCCGCACTCCGACCCCTCCGGGCGGGTCCAGATCGTGATGAACGGGATCGTGGAGAACTGGAGCGAGCTCAAGCGCCGCCTGGAGAGCGAGGGGGCGGAGTTCAGCTCCGAGACCGACACCGAGGTGGTCGCCCACCTGATCGCTTCCTATCTGGACTCCGGCCTCTTGGAGGCCGTCAAGAGGGCCTACGCCGAGCTGCGCGGGCACTACTCCTTCGTCGCGATCAGCGCCGACGAGCCCGACCTGCTGGTGGGCGCCCGAAAGGAGACCCCGCTGGTGGTGGGCCGCGGCGACGGCGAGAACTTCTTCGGCTCCGCGGTGCCTGCCTTCTTGGACGAGACGCGCCGGGTGCAGTTCCTCGAGGACGACGAGATCGTGGCCATGACCCCCGACGAGGTGCGGATCTACAACCTCGAAGGCGAGGAGGTCGAGCGCGACATCCAGGAGATCGACTGGGATCAGGCCGCCGCCGAGAAGGGCGGCTTCGAGACCTTCATGCTCAAGGAGATCTACGAGCAGCCCGAGGCGATCGCCGAGACGGTGGGTGACCGCCTCCGCGTCGACGGCGCCCTGGATCTGACCGACCTCGGCATCTCCGACGATGAGCTGCGCACCTTCCGGCGCGTGCTGGTGGTGGCCTGCGGCACCTCGTATCACGCCGGCGTGGTGTCCCGGTACGCGATCGAGGAGTGGTCGGGGGTTCCGGTGGGCGTCGACATCGCCTCGGAGTTCCGCTACCGCAAGCCGCTGTTCAACGAGCACGACCTGGTGGTGGGCATCACCCAGTCGGGCGAGACCGCCGACACGCTGGCCGCCATGCGCCTGGCCCGCGACAGCGGCGCCCGCGTGATCGCGATCACCAACGTGATGGGCAGCCAGGCCACGCGCGACGCCGACGGCGTGCTGTTCACCCGAGCGGGCCTGGAGATCGGTGTGGCGGCCACCAAGACCTTCGTGGCCCAGACGGCCGCGATGTACCTCCTGGGGCTCAAGCTGGCCGAGGTGCGCGGCGCCCTCCCGGACGACGTCATGGCGGGCCTGGGCTCCGACCTGCGCGCGATGCCGCACCACGTCCAGCACATCCTCGACACGCAGACCGAGCACATCGCCGACATCGGCGAGCGCTTCCGCGACGCGGGCTTCTTCTTCTACCTCGGGCGCCACATCGGCCTGCCCATTGCGCTCGAGGGCGCGCTGAAGATGAAGGAGATCTCCTACGTGCCGAGCGACGCCTACGCGGCGGGGGAGATGAAGCACGGCCCGATCGCGCTGCTCGACGACCGCACCCCGGTGGTGTGCGTGGCCACCGAGTTGCCGATGCTGGACAAGATGCTGTCCAACATGGCCGAGGTGCAGGCGCGCGGCGCGCACGTGATCGCGGTGGCCACCGAGGGCTCACACCAGGTGGCGGAGAACTCGGAGGAGGTGCTGTACGTGCCGAAGACCGACTGGCTGCTCCAGCCGCTGCTGGCGGTGGTGCCGCTGCAGCTGCTCTCCTACTTCGTGGCGCGGGCGCGCGGGCTGAACATCGACCAGCCCCGCAACCTCGCGAAGACCGTGACGGTCGAGTAGCCGCGCCTTGAGCGGCGTCGGCCTCGACCTCCTCGACATCGCCCGACTCGAGCGCGCCCTGGAGCGCCGGCCGCGCCTGGCCGAGCGGCTGTTCACGGAGGCCGAGCGGGAGTACGCCGCCGAGCGGGCGCGGCCCGGGCAGCACCTCGCCGCTCGCTTCTGCGCCAAGGAGGCGGTGGCCAAGGCGCTGGGCTTGCGGACATGGAGCTTCCGCGACGTCGAGGTGGTGGCCGGGGAGGGCGCTCCGAGCGCCCGACTGAGTGGGCGCGCCGCCGAGCGGGCACACGAGCTCGGGGTGCACCCGGAGATCTCCCTCACCCACACGGAGAGCACCGCCGGCGCGGTGGCGGTGGCCCTGTGAGCCTGCCGGGCTGGCTCGATCCCCTGTTCGAGGCCGACGAGATGCGCGCGGCCGACGCCTACGCGATCGAGGAGCGCGACGTGCCCTCGCTGGACCTGATGGAGCGCGCCGGGGCCGGGCTGGCCCGGCTGGTGGCCGCCAGGGCCGCCGAGGGGCCGGTGCGGGTGGTGGTCGGCAAGGGCAACAACGGCGGCGACGGCCTGGTGGTGGCGCGGCTGCTGCGCGAGGAGGGCCGCGAGGTGGACGTCCTAGCCGTGGCCGACCTGGGCGAGGCTCAGGGCGACGCCGCCGCGAACCTCGAGCGCCTGCCCGGCGAAGGGCCGCGCGAGTTCTCGGCCGAGGCACTGGAGGGCTCGGGCGCCGTGGTGGACGCCATGCTCGGAACGGGTTTCGAGGGCACTCCGCGTGAGCCGATCGCGGGCGCCATCGAGGCGATCAACGCCCAGCACGCGCCGGTGATCGCCTGCGACGCGCCGTCGGGCGTCAACGCCTCCACGGGGGAGATCGACGGCGACGCGGTACGGGCGACGGCCACCGGGACCTTCCACGGGGAGAAGCTGGGGCTGCGGGTCAATCCCGGAGCGACCCAGGCCGGCGACGTCCAGGTGATCGAGATCGGCATCCCCCGGGGTGGGCCGAGCGGCGAGCACGCCGGGCTGATCACCGACCGGGTGCTCGACCTCTACCCCCGGCGGGGGCGGGAGGGCAGCAAGTTCGTGTCGGGCGTGGTGGTAGTGGTGGGCGGCTCGGAGGGCCTCACCGGAGCTCCCACCATGGCCGCCCTGAGCGCCCAGCGCGCCGGCGGCGGCTACGTGCAGGTGGCGGTGCCGGCGCCGGCGCGGCAGGCGATCGACCTGCGCCTGCTGGAGGCCATGAGCCGCGGGCTCCCGGACCGCGACGGGGGCCACACGCCGGAGGGGGTCGAGACCGTGGAGGAGATGGCCCAGCGTGCGGGCGCGGTGGTGCTGGGCCCGGGCCTGGGACGCGCGGATGGCGCCGCTGAGTTCGCCCGGGAGGTCGCCCGGCGCGTCAAGACGCCGCTGCTGATCGACGCCGACGGCCTCAACGCCCACGCCGGCGTCCTGGACTCGCTGCGCGAGCGAGAGGCGCCGACCGTGCTCACGCCCCACGAAGGCGAGCTGGGACGGCTGCTCGAGCGCGACCGCGAGGAGATCGCCGCCGACCGGCTCTCCAGCGTGCGCGAGGCGGCCGAGGCGAGCGGTGCCGTGGTCCTGCTCAAGGGTGATGACACCCTGGTCGCTGTGCCCGGCGGCCCGGTTGCGGTGAGCCCAGGGGACAGCCCGGCGCTGGCCACCGCGGGCACCGGCGACGTGCTCTCCGGCGTGATCGGAGCCCTGCTGGCGAAGGGGCTGGAGGCGTTCGAGGCGGCGTCGCTCGGCTGCCTGGCCCACGTCCGCGCCGGCCAAGCGGCGGCCCGTGTCCACGGGGCGGATCACGTGATCGCCGGCGACGTGATCGAGGCCCTGCCCCGGGGCTTCCGCTCTATCCCGTAACGTCGCTTGGATGGCCAATCAACGCGCTCTGGCGCGGGTAGACCTTGGTGCCGTAACGCGGAACTGCGAGCGCCTCGAGGCCGCGCTGACCGGCGGCGCGAGCCTCTGCGCGGTGGTGAAAGCCGACGGCTACGGCCACGGCGCGGGCCCCTGTGCCGAGGCCGCCATGAAGGGCGGGGCCACCTCGCTGGCGGTGGCGACGGCGCACGAGGCCATGGAGCTCCGGGAAGAGGGGTTCGACACCCGCGTGCTGGTGATGGGAGCGCTCACGCCCGAGGACGCCCAGCTCGCCTTCCAGGCCGAGGCCGACGTCGTGGCGTGGCGCGAGGGCTTCGCACGCCGCCTGGGCGAATGGGCGGAGGGCAGGCACTCGCGCGTGCACGTGAAGCTCGACACCGGCATGGGGCGGCTGGGCACGCGAGATCCCGAGGAGGCCCTGCGGGTGGCCGACGCCGTGGCAGCCGACGACGTCTTGGAGCTGGCGGGGCTCATGACCCACTTCGCCACCGCGGACGAGGTCGGCGACGACCACTTCCCGCGCCAGCTCGAGCGCTTCACCGCGTTCGCCGAACGGCTGAAGCAGGACCACCCGGGGGCGATCGTCCACGCCGCGAACAGCGCCGCCACGCTGCGCGAGCCCGCGTCCCACTTCGACATGGTGCGTTGCGGGATCGCCGTCTACGGGCTCGACCCCTTCAACTCCGACCCCGCCGAACAGGGACTGGAGCCGGCCCTGTCGCTGAGCTCGTACCTGGGCCGCGTCGATCACTTCGAGGAGGGCGCGGGCGCGGGCTACGGTCAGACCTGGCACGCGGAGTCGCCCACCTGGGTGGCCACGCTGCCCATCGGCTACGGCGACGGCTGGCGGCGGGGCCTGTCCAACAACGCCGAGGTGCTGGTCGGTGGCCGGCGCCGGCCGCTGGTGGGCACGGTGAGCATGGACAACGTGACGATCGACCTGGGGCCCGACGAGAGCGCCGTCGGCGAGCCGGCTGTGCTGATCGGGGCCCAGGGCGACGAGCGCATCCTGTGCGAGGAGGTGGCGCGGCGGCTGGGCACGATCAACTACGAGGTGACCTGTGGCCTGAGCGCCCGCGTGCCACGGCACCACGAGCGGTGAGCGACCTCGAGGATCTGACCGGCCACGAGCCCACGCGTATGGCGCGCGAGGTGCTCGAGCGCGACGGGGTGGAGGCCTGGCTGGTCGGCGGCACGATTCGCGACGCGCTGCTGGGCCGCCCGATCCACGACCTCGACTTGGCCCTCGACACCGACGCCAAGGCCCCGGCCCGCGCCCTGGCCGACGCCGTCGGTGGGCCGGCTTTTGCGCTCTCGGAGACCTTCGGCGCCTGGCGCGTGCTGGACCGTCGCCGCGGTGTGACCTACGACCTCACCCCGCTCCAGGGCGACGACATCCGCGCCGACCTGGGCCAGCGCGAGCTGACGCTGAACGCGATGGGACTCCCGCTGGGCGGCGGCGAGCTGTTGGATCCGTTCGGCGGCCGCGCCGACATCGAGGCGAGGATCCTGCGGCTCGTCAGCGAGGAGGCATTGCGCGCCGACCCCCTGCGCACCCTGCGGCTGGCCCGCTTCGCCTCGGAGCTGTCCTTCGCCGCCGACCCCGCGGCCGAGGCTCAGGTCAGCCGCCACGCCGGCCGCCTGACCGAGGTTGCTCCCGAGCGGATCTGGGCGGAGCTGCGCCACCTCGTCTGTGGGGACGCCGTGCTGGAAGGGCTGGCCCTGGCTGAGCGGACCGGCGTGCTGGCCGAGGTGTTGCCCGAGCTCTCCGCGCTGCACAGCGTCGAGCAGAGTCACTACCACCACCTCGACGTCTACGACCACACCGTCGACGTGCTGGGCCGGCTGCTGGAGCTGGAGCGCGATCTGTCGGCCGTGTTCGGCGGCCTGGCCCCGCGGCTGGAGGCGGTGCTCGCCGAGCCCCTGGCCGACGAGCTCACGCGCGGCCAGGGGCTGCGCTTCGCCGCGCTGCTCCACGACGTGGCGAAGCCCGCCACCCGCGGCGAGCGCCCGGACGGGCGGGTCACGTTCATCGGCCACGACCAGGCCGGCGACGAGATGGTGCACGCCGCCTGCCGCCGCCTGCGGGCGAGCTCGCGGCTGGCCTCGTTCCTCGGCGCCGTGACCCGCCACCACCTGGTGCTCGGCTTCCTCGTCCACCAGCGGCCGCTGTCGCGCCGCGACTTCTACCGCTACCTGCGTACGGTGGACCCGGTCGAGGTGGAGGTGACCCTGTTCACCTGCGCCGACCGCCTGGCCACCCGCGGACGCAACGCCGAGCCGGCGATCGCGGCGCACCTCGAGGTCGCCCGCGAGCTGATGGGCCCCGCGCTGGAGTGGCGCGCGCACGGCCCGCCCCGCCCGCCGCTGCCCGGCGACGAGCTGGCGCGCGAGGTCGGCATCGAACCCGGCCCCGAGCTGGGCCGGCTGGTCCGGGAGCTGGAGGAGGCCACCTACGCCGGCGAGGTGGCCGACCGCGAGGGCGCGGTGCGGCTCGCGCGGAAGCTAAGGCAAGATGGGCGGTCGGAGTGATCGTCGATTGCGCCATCTACGACGAGGGCAAGCGCCGCGACGGCGACGTCGAGCCGCGCGAGGCCTACGACGCGGCCCGCGAGAAGGGCTCGTTCGTCTGGATCGGCCTGCACGAGCCCTCAGAGGACGAGTTCGACTCCATCCAGCGCGAGTTCGAGCTCCACGAGCTGGCGGTCGAGGACGCCATCCACGCCCATCAGCGCCCCAAGATCGAGACCTACGGCGACACGACGTTCCTGGTGCTCAAGACCGCGCGCTACATCGACCCGGACGAGATCATCCAGTTCGGCGAGATCCTGGTGTTCCTCGGCCACGACTTCATCGTCACCGTGCGCCACGGGGAGGCAAGCTCGTTGACCGGGGTGCGCGAGAACCTCGAGTCCCGGCCCGACCTCCTCGCCCACGGGCCGGGCGCGGTTCTGCACTCGATCGTCGACCGCGTGGTGGACGACTACTTCCCGGCCGTGGCGGGCCTGGAGGAGGACATCGAGGAGGTCGAGAACTCGGTGTTCTCGGCCGAGCGGACCAACCCGGCCGAGCGCATCTACCGGCTGAAGCGAGAGGTGCAGCAGTTCCACCGGGCGGCCTCTCCGCTGATGGAGCCGATGGACCGCCTGACCGGCGGCCGCGTGGAACAGATCCACCCAGAGGTGGAGACCTACTTCCAGGACGTCAACGACCACCTGGCCCGGGTCAACGACCGCCTCGACGTGATGGGCGACGGCCTCACCAGCATCCTCCAGGCCAACTTGGCCCAGGTCACCGTCCAGCAGAACGACGACGTGCGGCGGATCTCGGCGATCGTCGCGATCATCGCCGTCCCCACCGCCATCGCCGGCATCTACGGCATGAACTTCGAGCACATGCCCGAGCTGAAGACCGAGCTCGGCTACCCGGCGGTGCTGACCTTGATGGCGCTGATCTGCTTCGCGCTGTACCGGTACTTCCGCCGCGTCGGTTGGCTGTAGGTTTCCCGTCGTGGCCGACGACGACTGCATCTTCTGCAAGATCATCGCGGGCGAGATTCCGGCCGAGAAGCTCGACGAGGACGAGCACACGCTCGCGTTCATGGACATCAACCCGTGGACCCGCGGGCACGCGCTGGTGATCCCCAAGGAGCACGCCCGCAACATCCACGAGATCTCCGACGAGAGCCTGGCCCGGGTGATGAGCGCCGCGAAGCGGCTGGCCGCCAAGGTCCGCGACAACCTGGGCGCCGACGGGATCAACCTCCTGAACTCGGCCGAGCCCGCCGCTTGGCAGACGGTCTTCCACTTCCACGTGCACGTGATCCCGCGCTACGAGGACGATCCCCTGCGCCTGCCGGGCAAGCCGATGGAGCCCGGGGAGGGCGAGCTGGCCGAGGTGGCCGCCGAGCTCCGTGGCTGAGCGGATCCGGTTCGAGCAGGACGGCGACGTCGGCTCGATCGTCGTCGACTCCCCGCCGCTGAACCTGTTCGCCGATGGCATGGGGGAGGAGCTTCAGGCCGCGTTGGCCGACGCCGAGGGCGCCGGCCTGCGAGCGCTCGTGTTCCGGGCCGAGGGCAAGGTGTTCACCGGCGGGGTCGACGTGCAGATCTTCGAGGGGCTCAACGGTCCCGAGGCGGAGTCGCTGGCCCATGACCTGCTGGCCATCACGCAGAGGGTGGAGGACATGCCGTTCCCGACCATCTCCTCGGTGGGCGGCCTGTGCCTGACCTGGGGCTTCGAGCTGTCGCTGGCGTGCGACCTGATCATCGCCGCCGACGCCGCCCGCTTCGGCCTGGTGGAGCGAGTGGTGGGGATCACGCCCTTCATGGGCGGTGTGCAGCGGCTGACCGAGCGGGCCGGGGCCGCCCGCGCCCGCGAGCTGGTGATGACCGGCGACCTGTACTCGGCGGAGACCCTGCGCCAATGGGGCGTCATCAACCGCGTCGCCCCCCTGGTGGAGCTGGAGGAGCAGGCCCGTCAGCTGGCCGGGGGCCTGGCGGCGGGGCCCACTTTGGCCATGGCCGCAACCAAGCAGATCGTCCGAGCACAGGTCGACGAGGGCACCCGCGGTGCCGACGAGCGCACGCCGGGGATCGCCGGCCCGCTGTTCGAGACAGATGACACGAAAGCAGCCATTCGCAGTTTCCTCGAACAAGGCCCGGGCAAGGCCACGTTCGAGGGCCGCTGAGTACCCCGTCTGCCGTATCTCTTGCTAGCGTTTCGCTCTGTCAGAGGCGCCGCTGGCCGGCGTCATCAGTAACAGCAGCAAGTGCCGTGGTTCGGATCGCATTTCGTAGCCCGGCTTTGCAGAAAGAGGGCACCAAAGAAATGCCGACTGGAACCGTCAAGTGGTTCAACGACGAGAAGGGCTACGGCTTCATCACCCCGGACGACGGGGACCGTGACCTGTTCGTGCATTACTCGGGCATCGACGGCCATGGCTTCAAGAGCCTGACCGAGAACGCCAAGGTGGAGTACGAGGAAGAGGTCGGGGACAAGGGTCCCAAGGCGGTGAACGTTCGGGCGCTCTAGCGCCCGCGCCGCGCTTGCGGCGGCCTCTATGGCCAAAGAAGACAAGATCGAGATGGAGGGCGAGATTCTCGAGGCCCTCCCGAACACCATGTTCAAGGTCAAGCTGGACAACGACCACGAGGTGCTCGGGCACATCTCCGGAAAGATGCGGAGGCACTACATCCGCATCCTGCCCGGGGACCGCGTGAAGATCGAGCTGTCGCCGTACGACCTCGATCGGGGGCGGATCACCTACCGCTACAAGTGAGGTAACGGCAGGGCACCTGCCTGGGCGCGCACGCGCTTGCGGGCAGGGGTAGCATCGGTTCCAGTGAGCCTGGAGGGGTGGATCTTCATGGTCGGCTTCCGAGTCTTCGACCTTGGTCTGCTCGTGCTCTGGCTCGTCTGGTTCTTCCGCCTGCGCGACGACGGTGAGGACCCGCCCGACGACGGCGGTGGAGGCGGAGGAGGCCCTGGCCAGGGGCCCAATCGGAGCGGTCCCCGCGACGGCGGCGGCCTGCGGCTGCCGCTCGGCCGCTGGCGCGGCGGGCGCCGGCTTCGAGAGCACGGCGGGCGCCGCCCGCGCCCCAGGCGTCGTGGCCCGGCTCCTCCGGTGCCCGGCCCGGTCCCGTCTCGGATCCGGCACCCCGGCTCGCCCCTCCCGGCCCACACGCGGCGCTGATACCGTCCTTCACGCCGCCTTTCGCGGTGCCCTTCTAAGGGGAGGGGCTGGCCCAGAGAATGCGAAAGCTTCCAGTGTTTGAGCTCGACGACTTGCGGGTGGATGACGTCCACGTGCTGGTTCCCCACGGGGAGATAGACGCTCTGACGGCGCCGACCCTCGGCCGGCGCATGCTCGAGCTGATCGACGAGGGGATGAGCCGGCTCGTGGTCGACCTCTCGGAGACCACCTTCATGGACTCGACCGGCCTCGGGGTGCTGGTGAACGGCCTGCGCCAGACCGGGCGCAAGCAGGGCAAGCTCGTCGTGGTCTGTCCGACCGAGCGGATCATGCGCCCGTTCGAGATCACCGGCCTGCACAACCACCTTCCGATCGTCAAGACCCGCGACGAGGCCCTGCTGGCTTTCTAGCCGCAGGCCCCCGGGTTCTCCTCACAGAAGTTCTCGAACCGCTCCTCGGGCGAGCCGCGAGGCGGTGGCGTGTCGTTGTTCGGCGAGTCCTGCTGCGGCGAGCCCTGGGACGGAGTGCCGCCCGACTCGCCCCCTGAGGTGTCGGGGGTGGTGCCGGTCCCGGTTTGGGGCGGCGTGGTGTCGGTGGTGGTGGTGCCCGTCTCGGTGCCGGTGGTGTCCGTCGGTCTTGGGCTGTGACTCAGGCAGGGTGAGCTCGGGGGCCGGCTTGGGCGGGGGCTCGTCGTCGCCGCCGCAGCCGGGCGCCGCGAGCGCGAGCACGCAAAGGAGGGGGACGACTATGCGCACGGCGCCCTAGGGCTCGATGGCGGGTAGCCGGCGCCCGCAGTGCGTGCAGTCGTTCAGGTCCTTGGGCACGAGCTGCTCGAGCGAGCAGCCGCACAGGCGCAGGTTCTCCACGGCCCACGGCAGGTCGCTCGGCGAGGGCGCCAGGGGGAGCACGGCCCCGACCACCTCGAACTCGTCGCCGCTCTCGCGGTCCACGTAGGTCTTGCCCGGCTCGGCTTCCCGGATGACCTCGCGATCGGCACGGGTCCGCATGCGGTAGAGCTGGCGTCGTCCCATCGGCGCGGCAGTCTATTACGGGATGCGGGTGCTCATCTTCCACGGCTACCTGCTGCGCGGCACGGGCAGCAACATCTACAACGCCAGCCTGGCCAAGGCGCTGGTGGACCTCGGCCACGAGGTGCACCTGGTCTGCCAGGAGCGCCAGACCGCCGGGCTGGACTTCGTCGACGGCGAGCGCTGCACCGTTCATGTGCCGGACATCGAGGGCCTGCTCCCGCTGTACGTGGCCGACGAGTACGAGGGGTTCGAGGCCGTCCCCTTTCCGGATCTCGGCGACGAACAGATCGAGCGATACGTCGAGCTCAACGTGCGCGCGGTGGCCGCGGTAGCGCAGCAGGTCCAGCCCGACGTGGCGCTGGCCAACCACCTGGTGATGGGGCCGGCGATCCTGGCGCGGGCGCTCGAGGGCCTAGTGCCCTACGCCGTGAAGGTGCACGGCAGCGCGCTCGAGTACGTGGTGCGGCCCCACCGGGAGCGCTTCATCGGCTGGGCGCAGGAGGGGCTGGCCGGGGCCTCAGCGGTGTTGGTGGGATCCCGGCACACCGCCGAGAGCCTGTGGGAGGTGATGGACGATTCCGACCTGCCCGGGCGCACCCGGCTGGGCCCGCCCGGGGTGGACGTGCACCGGTTCCGGCCCCGTCCACCGGAGGAGGCCGCCGAGGGCCTCACCCGGCTGGCGGACTCGCTGGAGGGCTCCGAGACGGCCAGCTGGGGTGGGGAGCCCGGTGCCGCCGAGGCCTTGTGCGCGATCGACCCCGCCCGCGACCGCGTCGTGGGCTACGTGGGCAAGCTGATCGTCTCCAAGGGCGTGGACCTGCTGCTGGCTGCCTGGCCTCTGGTGGTGGCCGAGGTGCGCGACGCGCGGCTGTGCGTGGTCGGCTTCGGTACCTACCGCGAGGGGCTGGCGCGGATCGTGGCGGCGCTCCGTGCCGCCGACCTGGACGCGCTGGGGGAGGTGGCCGCCCGCGGGCGAGAGCTCGAGGGCGGCCCGCGCGACGAGCTGAGCTACCTGAAGGCCTTTCTCGGCAGCCTGGACGGCGAGAGGCGCGAGGCCTACCTGGCCGCGGCTCCGGCGGCCGCGGACCGCGTCCACTTCACCGGCCGCCTGGAGCACGAGGCCCTGCCCGACCTCCTGCCGGCATTCGAGGCCCAGGTGGTCCCCAGCACGTTTCCCGAGGCGTTCGGCATGGTGGCCGCCGAGGCGGCGTCCTGCGGGGCGCTGCCGGTGTCCGCCGCGCACTCCGGGCTGGCAGAGGTATCCGCGATTCTGGCTCCCGCCCTGGCCGGGCCGCTGCGGGAGCTGCTGGCGTTCCCGCGGGGCCCCGAGGCGGTTCCCGAGCTGGCGGACAGGCTGGTCCGGTGGCTGTCGCTGGACCCTGCGGAGCGGTCGCGCGCCAGCGCCGCGCTGGCCGGCCTGGCGCGCTCGCGCTTCAGCTGGGAGACGGTGGCCGAGGGGGTCATCGCTGCCGCGCAGGGGCGGCTGGACGACCTTCCCGAAGTGCCGTCTGACACCAGCGCTTTCTGACGCCCCGCTCGGATAGTGTTCCCGCCTCGTGAGGCTGCCCAGTCAGAGGTTCCTGGCCCCCCTGATCGCCGTTCCCGTGCTCGCGCTCGGCGCGATCGGCTGCGGCCGTGAGGAGGCCCCCGACCTGATCAACGGCAAGACAATGTTCATTCAGAAGTGCGCGTCGTGCCACGTCCTGGCCCGGGCCAACGCCTCCGGCGTTGTGGGCCCCAACCTCGACCAGGCCTTCGGGCCCGCGCGCCGGAAGGGCTTCGGGGAGCAGACCGTGGACGGCGTGGTCCAGGAGCAGATCGCGCTGGTCCGTCGCACCAGCACGATGCCCCCGAACCTGGTCACCGGCGCCGACAAGGAGGACGTGGCTGCCTACGTGGCCGCGGTGGCCGGCCAGCCCGGCAAGGACTCCGGCGAGCTGGCCAGCGCCGGCGCACCCGACGTCTCCAACAAGGTCATCAACGAGAAGGACGGCAAGCTGATGATCGACGCCGACCCGTCGGGCGCGCTCGCCTTCACCGCCGGCAAGGCAAACGCGCAGGCCGGCAAGCTCACCTTCATCATGAAGAACCCTGCCTCCATCCAGCACAACATCGCCATCGCGGGCGACGGGACGGGCCCGGTCGTCGGCCAGGGCGGGACCTCGCAGTTCTCGGACACGATCAAGCCCGGCAAGTACACCTTCCTGTGCACGGTGCCGGGCCACGCCGACGGCGGAATGAAGGGCGAGCTCACCGTCAAATAGGTTGCGGGGCGTGGACGACGACGCCCTCGACGACCTCTACGCAGGCGACTTCGACGGCTTCGTCGCCCGTCGCGACGCCCTGGCCAAACAGCTGCGGGCCGACGGCGACCGCGAGGACGCCGACGCGGTTAAGGCGCTCAAGAAGCCCAACCAGCCGGCCTGGGCGCTCAATCAGCTGGGCGCCAAGCAGCGCGATCGCCTGCTGAAGGCGGGCCAGGCGCTGCGCGAGGCCCAGGAGCAGGTGGTGGCGGGCGACGCCGACGCCGACGCCCTGCGAAAGGCCGGCGACGCCGAGCGCACGGCCGTCAGCGAGGCGCTCGGGGCCGCCACGGCGCTGGCCGACAAGGAAGGAACCGCCCTCAGCGAGCAGGCCACCGAGCGGGCGCGGCAGACCCTCCACGCCGTCGCGCGCGACGAGGAGGTGCGCGGCGAGTTCGAGCGCGGGCGGCTGACCACCGACCACGACGCGCCCGGCCTCGGCGAGCTGGTGCTGGGCGACGTCAAGCCAAGCGGCAAGGGCAAGGCCCGCAAGAAGAAGCAGAGCGCCGAGCGCGAGCAGGCCAAGCAGCGCCGCGAGCAGCTCAAGTCCGCCGAGGCCGAGGCGAAGAAGCTGAGCTCACGCCGCGAGGACGCCGAGCGCGAGGTGGAAGCGGCCCGCAAGGAGGCAGAGCGCGCGCAGCACGCCCTCGAGCGCGCCACCGAGAAGCTCGACGTGGCGACCTCAGAGGCCGAGGCCGCTGACGAGCGGCTGGCCGCTCTGCGCGACGACTGAAAAGGCAGCGACGAGGGAGGCGGGCGGGCCCGCGCGAGGCCGGCGGCTGCGCGGGCCCTCGCTGCGCGCGGGCGAACGCCTGCACCTACTTCAAAAAGTCCTCAGCGCGCTGAGGACTTTCCGGCAACGGGTGCGCGACACGCACGCCGACGCCCTCGTTGCTGCCGTTGGCTAGCGGTAGATCGGGAGGCCGCGCGGGACGCTCAGGCGCCCGAGGCGCACTCGGTGACGCCCAGCTCGCCGGCCAGGCGATTCACGTCCTGCGTGTTGATGTTGCGCAGCTCCAGAGCGGCGGTGCGGATCTTCTGACGGTCGCGACTGGAGACGGCCTCCTGGAGCTTCTCGACCCCAGGCTCGTAGTCCTCCTTGAGGAACTTCTCGAAGGCGGCCGAGAACTCCTCGGCCTGCTTGCCGGCGTCGCCGCTGGGCTTCTCGAGGTCGTTGATCTTGTTCACGCCCGTAGAGAAGGCCTTCACGGCCTGATCGGTGCGCTCGTTGATCTCCTTGGGGTCGTTGGTCTGACCACCCTGGCTCACCTGCTGCAGGTCCTTCTGGATCTGGGCGCAGATCCCGTTGGCCTCGGAGGCGTACTCCTCCTTCGAGGGACCCCCGCAGCCGGCCACGACGGCGGCGCAGAGGACGGCGACGATGGTGAGACTCAGACGAGGATTCATCACGGCGCCAGGCTAGCCGACGAGCCCGACGAGATCGTCGGCCAACTCCGGGTTCGAGGCGGCCACCAGCCCGATGGGCTCGCCTTCGAGCTCGACCACGGTCCCCCCGGCCTCCACTACCGCCAGGCGCCCCGCCGCCCAGTCCCACGGCCTCAGGCCGCGCTCGTAGTAGCCGTCCACGTGGCCCGCGGCCACCATGGCGAGGTCCAGCGCCGCGGCACCCGCCCGTCGCACGTCGCGCACGCGCGGCAGCACGCCGGTGAGGACCTCGGCCTGCTCGGCCCGGCGCTCGCGCTCGTAGGAGAAGCCGGTGGCCACCAGCGCTTGGTCGAGCGCGACCGGCTCGCGCACCCGCCCCGGCTCTCCGTTCACCCGCAGGCCGCGGCTGCGCTCGGCCGCGAACAGCTCGTCGCGCACCGGGTCGTAGACGACTCCGGCGATCCCGCCCTCGGCGTCCTCCACGGCCACGCTGACCGCCCAGGCGGGGAAGCCGTAGAGGTAGTTGGTCGTCCCGTCGAGCGGGTCCACCACCCAGCGGCGCCCGCTGGTCCCCTCGCGGCTCGCGTCCTCCTCTCCCAGCAGGCCGTCGTCGGGCCGCTCGGAGCGCAGCAGCCCCACCACGAGCGCCTCGGCGTCGCGGTCGGCGTCGGAGACCATGTCGGTGCTCGACGACTTCTGCTCGACCCCGCTGGCCGGCCCTCCGAAGCGCTCCAGCAGCAGCTCACCGGCCGCCCGCGCCGCGCGCTCGGCCAGCTCTAGGTCCGAGGAGCTCAGAGCGCCCGGACGAGCAGCACGACGGCGACGATCAGCCCCATGACCACCGCCACGTAGATCAGGAACCGGAAGGCCTCCTGCTCTGAGCGAAGCGGGTTGATCACGATCTAGAGGATGTAGATCGTCGTGTAGACGACGATCCACATGACGTCAACGAAGTGCCAGTAGATGCCCGGGACCTCGACACCGCGGTGCTCCTTGATCGTGAAGTGCCCGCGGAAGGCCCGGATCGTGGCGAAGGTCAGCAACGTCAGGCCGATGAACACGTGCGCGCCGTGCAGCCCGGTGAGGCCGTAGAAGATCGAGCCCTGGGCGTTGTCGGCCGGCGAGAAGCCGATGTGCACGTACTCGTTGATCTGGATGGTGAGGAACGTGAGGCCCAGGCCGACGGTGGTGACCAGGCCGGCCCGCAGCGCGCGGCGGTTCCCGTTACGCGCGCCCTCGAGTGCCCAGTGCATCGTGAAGCTCGACGAGATCAGGATCGCCGTGTTGACGCCCGCGATCGCGACGGGCAGCTCCTCGCCCTGGGCCGGCCATTCGGCCTCTCCCACGACCCGGATGAAGAAGTAGGCCGTGAAGAACGCTCCGAAGAGCATGACCTCGGAGATGATGAAAAGCAGCATCCCGAGGAACTGGGACTCCAGCCGCGAGGACTGGTTGGCCGCGGGCGGCCCGTGGTGCTCGTCGTGCTCGGCGGTCTGGGAGCCGCCCACCGCGACGCTGGCGGACTCCATTACTCGGAGTCCTCCGCGACGACGTGGTGCACCGGCTTGGAGGTGGTGGCCTGGACGCGCTGGATCAGGTCAGAGCGCAGCCAGCCCGAGCGGGTCTCGGGGAAGGTCGAGATCACGATCTCGTCGGCGGGGTAGAACTGCAGCGCGTTCTGGATCGCGGTGAAGGGATCGGCGTGGGCCACCTGGCCCACCACCTGCAGGCCCTCGTCCTCCAGCCGCTTCAGGGTGTGGGCGAGGCGCTGCGAGGCCCCCTCGTCGTCGTTCTCGCTGGCGGGCACGATGACCACGAAGTTGTGCTCACCCTCCTCCTCGGAGATCTCCTCCAGCTGCTTGATCAGAGCTTCGCCGCCCACCGTTTGGTTGGCCACCACAAGCGCCCGCTTGCCGTGCTCGCGGTCGGCGTCCAGGTCCACCACCACGTGCTCCACCGGGAGGTCGGTGTCCCTCTCCACCCGGGTGATCAGGTCCTGGCGCAGCCAGCCCGACCGGGTCTCGGGGTGGGTGGAGACGACGATCTCGTCGTACTCGTTCTCGCCGACGGCGTCCATGATCGCCGAGTAGGGGTCGGGGTCCATGACCTCGCCGGTGGCCTCGACGCCGATCTCCTTGAGCTGGGCGATGGTGAGGTTCAGCCGGTTCTCGGCCGCCTCGCGCACCGTGCCGTCGTAGATCACGTAGCCGTGCTTGGGCGCGTTCTGCGGGCAGATCACGTGCACCGAGACGTCTCCGGCGTCGGCGTGCCGCTTGACGGCGTCGATCAGCGTGGTGCCGCCCACCGTCTCGTTGGCCACGACCAGTATTCGCTGCGCGCTCATTCAGACGGTGGTGGCGCCCCGCCACCGGCGCCGGCCGGCACGGCCGCGCCCTTCTTCTCCTTGAACACGCCGTGGACCGCCCCCGGCACCCCGTACTCGTAGGGACCGCCGACCACGGTCGGCACCTCGTCGAAGTTGAAGATCGGCGGGGGAGAGGAGACCTGCCACTCGAGCGTGTGCGCCCGCCAGGGGTTGGCGGCGGCCTTCGGGCCGTTGCGCCACGAGGTGATGATGTTGTAGAGGAAGACCAGGAACGAGAGGCCGAACAGGAAGCTCGACACCGAGATGATCACGTTGAGCGTGCCGAACTGCTCGGCGTAGTCGGCCACCCGTCGCGGCATCCCGTCGATGCCCACGAAGTGCATCGGGCCGAAGGTGAGGTTGAAGAAGACGAACGAGAGCCAGAAGTGGATCTTGCCCAGGCTCTCGTCGTACATCCGGCCCGTCATCTTCGGGAACCAGTGGTAGATGCCGGCGAAGATCGTGAACACCGACCCGCCGAACAGCACGTAGTGGATGTGGGCCACCACGAAGTAGGTGTCCGACACGTGGATGACCACCGGGATGACCGCGAGCATGATCCCGCTGATCCCGCCGAGGGTGAACATCGTGATGAACCCCAGCGCGAACAGCATGGGCGTCGTGAGGTGGATCACGCCTCTCCACAGCGTTGCCAGCCAGGAGAAGATCTTGATGCCCGTCGGGACCGCGATGAGCATCGTCGTGATCATCATCGGCACTCGTAGCCAGCTGAACATCCCGGACACGAACATGTGGTGCGCCCAGACGGTGAAGCCGAGCACCACGATGGCCATCAGCGAGAAGGCCATCATCCTGTAGCCGAAGACAGGCTTCCTGGCGTTGGCCGAGATCACCTCCGAGACGATCCCGAAGCCGGGCAGCATCATGATGTAGACGGCTGGGTGGGAGTAGAACCAGAAGACGTGCTGGTACATGAGCACGTCGCCGCTGCCCTGAGGGTCGAAGAAGTGCGTGCCTAACGCCCTGTCGAACAGGACGAAGAACTGGGAGCCGGCGATGAAGGGCGTGGCGATGACCACCAGCAGCGAGGTGGTGAAGTTCGCCCACACCAGCAGCGGCATGCGCCAGAACGTCATCCCCGGCGCGCGCATGGTGATGATGGTCACCAGGAAGTTCAGCGCGGTCGCGATCGACGACGCGCCCGCGAACTGCACCGCGACGTTGAAGAAGGTCTGCCCCAGCGGTGTCTCGGTGGACAGCGGCGCGTAGGCGGTCCAGCCGGTGGCGAAGGCGCCGCCGTCGGCGAAGAACGAGGCCAGCATCAAGATGCCGGCCGTGGGCAGCATCCAGAACGAGAGCGCGTTCAGGCGCGGGAAGGCCATGTCCGGCGCCCCGATCATCAGCGGGATCACGTAGTTCGCGATCCCGGCGAACACCGGGATGATGAACAGGAAGATCATGATCGACGCGTGGACGCTGAAGAGCCCGTTGTAGGTGTTGGGCTCGACGAACTGCGTGCCCGGCTGGGCCAGCTCCGCCCTCATCACCATCGCCATCAGCCCGCCGGCGATGAAGAAGAAGAAGGTCGTGACGATGTACTGGATCCCGATGACCTTGTGGTCGGTGTTGACCTTGAAGTAGTCCTTCCACGTGTGGGCGCCGTGGCCGGAGTGGTCCTCGGGGACCGTGGGCGCTCCCGAGGCCCAGCGGAACCAGTAGTCGAAGCACCCGATGCCGACCAGGAAGGCCAGCGGGAGGGCGATCATCGTGACCGTGACGATCGCCTTCCAGTCGAACAGCGGCTCGTAGCCGTACAGGGCGCGGACGCCCACGGTGAGGCCCAGAGCGACGGCGAAGCCGATCGGCTGCGAAATCAAGGCGCGCCACCAACCGGGCGCCATCAGGCGAGCGGTCAGGGTCACCGCTGGACCTCCGTTCCCACGCCCGGAAGGTACCTCATTGCTTGGGCTGCTTCTCGGGGTTCTCGGGCTCGGTCGGGGTCTCGCCGCCGACGGTCTTCTGGTTCTTCTTGGCCTGGGTGGCCCAATTCGTGTACTCACCCGGCGGGACCACCCGCACGGCCTGCCGCATGGTCGAGTGGCCGAGCCCGCACAGCTCGGCACAGACCACGTCGTAGCGGCCCAGGCGGTTGGGCGTGACCCGCATCTTGGTGGTCAAACCGGGCACCGTGTCGGTCTTCAAGCGGAACTGCGGGACCCAGAAGTCGTGTATGACGTCGTTGGTGGTCACGCGGAACTCGACCGGCCGGTCCTTGGGCAGAACGAGGTTGTTGGTCTTCAGCCCGCCCTCGTCGGGATAGGTGAAGCGCCAGGCGAACTGCTGGGCGCGGACCTCCACCACCAGCGTGTTCGGCTCCTTGGCCTCGATGTCGTCGAGGACGATCCAGCCGTAGACCGCGAGCGCGGTCACCATGATGAACGGGACGGTCACCCACAGGATCTCCAGGCGGGTGTTGCCGTGGATCGGCGCGCCGTCGCCGAGGTCGCCCGGCTTGGCCCTGAACTTGATCACGGAGTAGATGGCCACGGCCATCACCAGCACGAAGATCGGCACCGAGGCGATCAGCAGGATGTCGTAGAGCGTGTCGATGTCCCCCGCGGCCGTGGAGGCCTCGGTGGGGAACCAATCCAGCAGGAGGACGGCGATCGTGCCGACGATGGCGGCGATCACCGAATACAGGATCATGCGCGCGAGGGGGTGGCCCTTCACGCGCGGCATCTTATTCCTCAGGCGGTCGGTCAGACCGGCCGGCGGAACTTGGCGCGGCGGGGTCTAGGCCGCTACTCGGGCTTCGCCGGCCGCCCGGAAGGTGGACGGCGGGGCGCCGTGGTGGCGCCGGAAGGCCTTGGCGAATTGAGCCGGCTGGCGGTAGCCCACCGAGCTCGCCACCTGGTTGACCGGCAGCGCGCCGTCGCGCAGCAGCTCGGCCGCCTTGGCCATGCGCACCTTCTGCAGATAGGTGCGGAAGCTGGTCTCGCCGGCCTCGGCGAATGCGCGCTGGAGCTGGCGGCGTGAGGCGGCCACCTGCAGCGCGACTTGGTCGAGCGAGAGGTCGGACTCGTACTCGCGCTCCAGGATCTCGGCGGCCTCCTCGTACAGGGCCCGCCGGCGGTCGATGGTGGATTGACGCTTCGCTGCGAACGGCATGTGCTCTGGGGTATACGCGCCGAAGGCGCAGTTTGGATTACCCGATCCACAAAATTTGGGTCATGGCGTATGTTTGCGCTAATCGGCACGAGCTACCAGGAGGTCGAATGGAGGTAAGTCAGGGGATGAGCCCGACGGTCCTGACGGTGGGGCCGAGCCACTCTCTCAGGGACGCGGCCAGGTCCATGGCCGAGAAGGGCGTGGGCGCCGCCGTGGTGATCGACCCCGAGCAGCCGGGCCCGGGCATCCTGACCGAGCGCGACCTGCTGGACTCGGTCGGCGCCGGCGAGAGCCCCGATCAGGAGAAGGTGGCCGACCATCTCTCGAGGAACCTGACCTTCGCCGAGCCGTCCTGGTCGCTCGAGTACGCGGCCGAGGCGATGGTCCGGGGCGGCTTCCGCCACCTCATCGTGGTCGACGGCGGTGATCTCAAGGGCGTGCTGTCGATGCGCGACATCGTCCGTTGCTGGGTGACCGACGGCGCCACTTCGTCGATGCCCAGGGACACGGCGACGGCCTCCTAGCGGTGGCCGAGGAGGACCCCGAGACGGGCGAGCTGAAGCGCTCGCAGGTCGAGCGTGTCCGCGATGAGCGCAAGCGGGAGGGCGAGGCGATCGAGGAGGACGAGGCCGAGACCCACGGCCGCCGGGCGGAGAAGGCCGACTACCTGCGCGAGAAGCTGGAGGAGCGGGCCGAGGCCGAGAAGGAGAAGCTCGAAGAAGCGGACGAGCGGCCGGGCGGCTAGCCCGCCGCGCCGGCCTTAGTGCTCCAGCGGCAGGTCGGCGATGTCCCGGCGGACGTCGCGGACCCAGCGGATGATGCAGAACAGCACCACCGCCAGGGCGATGCCGAACACGACCCAGTTCAGGACGATGCCCACCAGCGCGATGGTGGTGAACGCGGCCACCAACACGGGCAGGTAGGTCGGCCCGGGGAGGTGGACGGTCTCCGACGGAGGGGCCAGGCTCCCGTTCGCCTGCTCTTCGGCCATCAGTAGATGAAGCCGACGAAGAACGAGGCCCCGAACACGATGAGGGAGATCGCCCCCGCGATCAGCCCCGTGCGGATGTTCTTGTTGGCCAGGCGCCGGTCCATCGCCGTCGCAGATTAGCGGCTGAGCAGGCGCGCGCCGTCCCCGGGCGTGACCGCCAGCGCCTCCTCGGGCGGGGCAGCGCCGGGCGCAAACAGCGCCAGCACCCCGCCTCCAAAGCCGCCACCGTGCACCCGGGCTCCCGCGGCTCCGGCTGCTCGTGCGGCCTCCACCGTGCGCTCGACGGCGGGCGTCGATACCTCGTACAGGTCGCGGAGGCTCTCGTGGGAGGCGTTCAGCAGCTCCGCCAGCCCGCCCAGGTCGCCCGCACCGAGGGCGGCGACCGCCTCGTCGACGCGGTCGTTCTCCTGGGCCACGTGGCGCGCGCGGGAGCGCAGCGGCTCGGGCAGGCCTCCGAGGTCGCCGCCGGCCTCACGCAGGCTGTCGACCCCCAGCAGGCGGCACGCCTCGGCACACTCCCGGCGCCGCTCGTTGTAGCCCGAGGCGGCGTTCTGTCGCGAGGGGCCCGAGTCGATCACGGCCAGGGTCCACCGGCCGAGCTCGAGCGCCACGGGCTCTGCCTCCAGGGAGCGCATGTCGATCCGCGCGGCGTGCCCCGTCCGGCCCCACAGGCACGCCAGCTGGTCGAGCAGTCCGGTGTGCGCGCCGGCCCAGTCGGCCTCCACCCGCGAGCACAGACGGGCCAGATCGATCGGGTCGCCGGGGTCGGCGCCGAGCGCCAGCGCAACGGAGACGCACAGCGCGGCCGACGAGCCCAGGCCCGCGCCGACAGGGAGGTCCCCGTCGATCCCCAGCACGGCCGGCTCCGGCCGCAGCTCGGCTCGCACGCCCTCCACGTAGGGCTCCCAGCCGCCGCCGGCGGCCTCGACGGCGGGCTCGTCGGCCGGCGCCGCGGTGACGGTGATGCCCTGTTCGATGGCGAACGGCAGGCAGAGCCCGCCGTTGTAGTCGGTGTGCTCGCCGACCAGGTTCACCCGGCCGGGCGCGAACGCCCGCCGAGCCTCAGCCGGCAAAGAGGCTGCGCGGGAGCGGCCCGGTCAGGCGGCGGAAGCTCGGGCCGCTGCCCGAGTAGAAGTGCCACGAGTGCAGCACGTAGAACGAGTGCGGATCCCGCGCCATGAAGCGCGAGTAGCGCGCGACCGCCTCGACGTAGAGCCGCGAGTGGTTGTAGGCGTAGAGCGCCCGGCGGTAGTTGCGCGGCGCTCCCGAGGCTCTGAGGTAGTTGGCCGCGCCGAGGATGGCGTCGCCGGGGTCGCGGATGTTCCCGCCCAGCCCGTAGGTGCGCCAAGTGGCGGGCATGAACTGCATCGGCCCCTTCGCCCCGGCCGACGAGGTGTTACGCAGGCGGTTGAAGCGCGTCTCGACCAGGTTGATCGCGGCGAGGATGCGCCTGCGGATCCCGAACCGGGCCTGGGCCTCGCCGTACAGGGTCAGCAGCTGCCCGGCCGGGAGGGAGGCGCCGTAGCGAGTCCGTCGCCGCGCGCTCCCGCCGGCGAGCCGAGTGAGCGAGCGGCGGGCGACGTAGATGTCGCGGGCATCGGCGGCGAGCTTCGGCGGCAGCAGCTTCACCACCCGGCGGAACAGGCGCGGGCGGCTGCCGAGCAGGACGTTCAGGCGCTGGTGGAACGTGCCCCGGTTGGTCACCTCGAGCGGAGAGGACCCGACCGAGGTGTCGGCGGTGGCCCGCCACCGGTCGATCTCCGAGTGCAGGATCGTCGTGTTCGAGGTGATCGTCGCTGCCAGCGCGGCGGGATCGGTGGGGATCGCCTGGCCCGGGTCGAAGGGGGGCGGGCCCGGGGCAGGGGTCTGAGCGGCCGCGGGGCCGGCGCAGGCGAGGACCAGGACGAGCAGGAAGAGGGCTGCGACTGGGCGGAGCACGAGTGCTCCAACACAGCAAATCACCCTCAGTCGCGGCACCGGTCTCCGCTTGGGCCTACGCTGCCACCCGGTGGCCACCCGGATCCTCTCGATCGCCTGATGGACGTCCCCCCGGGCTTCAAGCCTTATCCCAACCAGGGCCCCTTCCTCGAGCACATCGGCCCGGTCCAGGTCCGCGAGGACGGCGACGAGCTCGTGCTGGGGCTGCGCGCGGAGGTGCGCCACGCCAACCACCGAGGAACGATCCAGGGCGGCCTGCTCTCGACGTTCGCCGACTTCGCGCTCGGCCGGGCCATCGAGGCCGACGCGGACGACGACAAGGACCGCGCGACGGTCAGCCTGACGGTGGATTTCCTCAAGCCGGCCGCGGTGGGGGACTGGATCGAGTCGCGCACCCGTGTCGATCGCGTGGGCGGAACGCTGGCCTTCGCCGACTGCTCGCTGACCGTCGACGACCGCGAGGTCGTGCGGTCGCGTGCGGTCTGGGTGACCGCGAGCTAGTCCGCGCGGGCGGCGCGGGCCCGCTTGACCGCGGTGGCCGGGCTGCCGTGCCACGGCTCGCCGTGGCCGGGCAGGATCACGTCGGCCTCGAGGTCCTCCATGGCGTCGAGCGAGATCACCGCTCGCTCGTCGTCGACGTTGGTCACCTTCGGCATCACCTCCGGGCCCTCGCTGCGGCGCAGCGGGTTCGAGGTGCACATCGAGTCGCCCACGAACAGCACGCCGGGCCCGGCGAACAGGAACGAGCAGTGGCCGGGGGTGTGCCCCGGCGTGGCGATCACCCGCGGCTTGCCGGGCACGTCGAGCTCGTCGCCGGCGGCGAAGTGCTCGGCGCCCTCGATGGCGGTGGGCTTGGCGCCGCCCGCCCTCGCCATCCCGTAGAAGAAGCGCCAGAACGCCGGCTTGTGCAGCTGGGTCACGAAGTGCTTGGGGCTCGCGTCGCCGGTCTTGGGCCCCGGTTTGCGCAGGGTGCCGTCGTCGTCCGCGTGGATGAGCACCCGCGCGCCGGCCTCGCGCAGCTTGGTGGCCACGCCGGTGTGGTCGGCGTCGGAGTGGGTGAGGATCACCGCCTCCACGTCCGCCGGCTTGCGGTCGATCCGGGCGAGCTGATCCTCGAGGTCGGAGGCGAACCCGGGCAGGCCCGCATCGACGGCGGTGAGCCGGTCGTCCTCCTCAACGAGGTACCAGCTCACGAGCGGCGAGCCGAGGCGGTGGACGCCTTTGGCGACCTGTTGGGGGCCGGGCACGGGGGGCGAGACTAGGCGCGGGCCTTCGCGCTCAGCTCCATGAGCGTGTTGAGGAAGGCCTCGGAGAACGTCGGGAACGGCTGGATGACGTCGGCCACGGTCTCCAGCGGCACCCGTGCGCGGATGGCGAGGGTCGCCTGCTGGAGCCACTCGCCGGCGTCGGGGCCCAGAGCGTGGGCGCCGGTGATGCGCTCGCCGTCGGAGAGCAGGGTGAGGTACCCGGGCTTCGCGGTGTACTCGCGCAGGTAGGTGGAGGTGCGGGGCACCGAGGCCAGCTCGACGGTCGCGCTGAGCTTGGCCTCGGCTTCGCCGACCGAGGCGGCCTGGGGATCGGTGAACACCACCCGGGGAACCGCCGAGTAGTCGGCGTGGCGCTCCTCGCCGAGGATGTTGGCCGCGACGACGCGGCCCTGGTACTTGGCCACGTAGGTGAGGGGCCAGATGCCGCAGCAGTCGCCGATGGCCCACAGCCGCTCCCCCGCGTTCATGCGGCTGTCCACCGGAATCTCCCCGCGCTCTCCCGTGTCCGCACCCAGGGAGGCGGTGCGGGGCTTGCGCCCGGTGGCCACCAGCAGCCGGTCGCCGCGCAGCTCGGTCCCGTCCTGGAGCGTGAGCAGATAGTCCTCGCCGTCTCGACTCGCCGAGGCCGCGTGCTGGCCGAAGTAGAGCTCGATGCCGTCGTCGCGGAGGGCCTGGCCGAGGCCGTCCCCGAGCGGCGGCGGTTCGTGGGCGAGCACCCGGGCCTCGCCCTCGACGATCGCCACCTCGGCGCCCAGGCGATGCACCGCCTGGGCCATCTCGACCCCGACCGGCCCGGCGCCCAGCACCAGCATCCGGCGCGGGACCTCCTTCAGGCCGGTGACCTCGCGGTTGGTCCAGATCCCATCGAGCTCACCGAGGCCCTCGATCGGCGGGATCACCGGGTCCGAGCCGGTGGCCAGGACCACGTGCTCGGCGGAGTGCTCCGTGCCGTCGACCTCTACCCGGCCCGGGCCTACCACCCGGCCGGTGCCCCGCAGCAGCTCGATGCCCTGCGACCCCAACCAGTCGGCGGGGGCGGAGTCGTCGTACCCCTTGACCATGTAGTCGCGCCAGCCGAACGCGGCCTGCGGGTCCAGGTCTCCGGTCACCGCCTGCGCCGCGCCGGGCGCGTCCTGGGCAGCGGCCAGCGCCTCGCCGGGGCGCAGCAGGGTCTTGGACGGAATGCAGGCCCAGAAGTCGCACTCCCCGCCCACAAGCTCGCGCTCGACGATGGCGACTTTCTTGCCGCCCTCATTGAGCCGGTCTGCGCAGTGCTCGCCGCCGGGGCCGGCGCCTATGACGATCACGTCGAAGTCGAAGTCGCTCATGGGCTGGCAACCTACCGGCCCTGATGCCCTCGTTCGATGGTGCGCTGGTCATCGTCGCCGTCGCCTTCGCCGCGCCGTTCCTGCTCGGGCTGTTTCCCAGCGTTCGGCTGCCGTCGGTGGTGCTCGAGATCGTGGCCGGGATCGTGATCGGCCCGGCGGTGCTCGGGCTGGTCGAGGTGGACGTGGTGATCGAGGTGCTGGCCGTCCTCGGGCTGGCGTTCCTGCTCTTCCTCGCCGGCCTGGAGATCGACTTCAACAACCTGCACGGCCGCCTGCTCCGGTTGGCCGGCGGCGGGTTCGTCCTGTCGTTCGCCATCGCCGCGGTGGTGGGCTTTGCCCTCGGCGCCCTCGACCTCGTCGACACCCCGCTGCTGGTGGCGATCATCCTGAGCGCCACCTCCCTCGGCGTGATCGTGCCCGTGCTCACCGACGCGGGCGAGATCGGCTCGTCCTTCGGCCAGCTGATCGTCGCCGCCGGGTCGATCGCCGACTTCGGGGCGATCATCCTGCTCTCGGTCTTCTTCACGGGGAAGGGCGGGGTGGGCTCGACCCTGCTCCTGCTGACCCTGATCCTGGCGCTGGCCGTCGCGGTCTACTTCACCCTGCGCGGCGCGGCGCGGTCGAAGGCGATCACCAGCGACCTGGTCCGCCTCCAGGACACCACCGCCCAGATCCGCGTGCGCGGAGCGGTGGTGCTGATGATCGGCTTCGTGGCCCTGGCCGAGGCGTTCGGGCTGGAGGCGATCCTCGGCGCCTTCGCGGCGGGTGCCCTGCTGGCGCTGGTGGACAAGGACGAGTTCATGACCCACCCCGACCTGCGCCGGAAGCTCGAGGCGGTCGGCTACGGGGTGTTCATCCCGATCTTCTTCGTCACCAGCGGCGTCCGCTTCGACCTCGACGCGCTGCTGGACGACCCCGGGAACCTCGCGATGGTGCCGGGGTTCCTGGCCGCCTTGTTGGTGGTGCGCGGGCTCCCCGCCGTGCTCTACCGCAATTTCGTCGGAGCCCGCCGCGCGGTGGTCGGCGGCCTGTTGCAGGCCACCTCGCTGCCGTTCATCGTCACCGCGACCGCCATCGGGATGGAGCTCGACCTGATGGGCGGGGCGGAGGCGGCGGCCCTGATCGCAGCCGGCCTGGTGTCGGTGCTGGTCTTCCCGGTGACAGGCCTGTCGCTGCTGCAGCGCGCCCGTCCGGCGCGCGCGGCTACTTGACCAGCAGCGTCGCGCCCACCGCTCCGCCGAGGTCGCCCAGGGCCGCGGGCACCACCGCCGGCGGGCGGTCGGACACGAACAGGTGGGGCATCATCGCCGCCTCGATGCGGCGCGCGTAGGGCTCGCCCAGGCGCGTGCCCAGGCCGCCGCCGATCACCACGGTCTCCACGTCGAGCACGTTGACCGCGGAGGCCACGCCGCTGCCCAGCGCCTCGACCGCCCGGTCGAGCAGCGCCAGCGCCATCCCGTCCTTGGCCTGCAGCGCGCGGGCCCAGATCCCGCTTTGCAGCCGGGTGCGCCCTCGCTTCTCCATGATCTTGAACAGCTTGGTGTGGTGGCCCTTCTTCTTGAGCTTGCGGGCGCGGATCTCCATCGCGGCGCGGCCCGCATAGGCCTCCATGCAGCCGCGGCGCCCGCAGGGACAGCGCGCCCCACCCTGCTTGACCACGATGTGGCCGATCTCGCCTGCCGCGCCCAGGCCCAGCCAGGGCTTGCCGTCGAGGATGATCCCGCCGCCCACGCCGGTGCCCCACCAGACGCCCAGCAGCGACGAGCTGCCCTGGCCCGCGCCGAGGGCGAACTCTCCGTCGACGGCCACCTGGACGTCGTTGCTCAGGTAGGTCTTCGTGCCGACCGCTTCCTCCAGCGACGGGCCCATGGCGAAGGGCTCGTCCCAGCCGGGCAGGTTGCGCGCTTCGCCGACCACGCCGGTCTCGCCGTCCACAGCGCCGGGTGAGCCCACACCCAGGCCCTTCAGCTTGGCGGTCTTCACGCCCGCAGCGTCGGCCGCTTCGGTCAGGGTCTCGGCCATCCTCTCGACCACCGCGGGCGGCCCGCCCTCGGTCGGGGTCGGCTGCTTGGCCTCGGCCACCACCTGGTGGCGGTCGTCGACGATCACGGCTTGGACCTTGGTGCCACCGAGGTCGATTCCGCCCTTCACGTTCGTGCACGCTATAGCGTGCGCCCGGTGCCCAGCGAATCGGTGAGCGACAGCACGCGGACCTCCGGAAGCGTGGCTGTGATCGCCAGCACGATGACCTCGGACAGCGCGGCCGTGGCCGGGAGCGCGCTGACCAAGTGGAGCGCCGGCGTGGCGGGCAGCGCCGCGACCGTGGCCAGCGCCGGGGTCGGCGGCAGTGCCCTCACCGCCTTCAGCGCGGGCCTGGCGGGAACGGCGGGCTGCCTGGCGTGTGTCGGCTGCGCGGCGTGCGCCGGGTGCGTTGGGTGCGTCGGCTGTGTGAACTGCGTCGGCTGCGTCGGCTGCGTGGGCCTGGAGAGCGCCGTGGGCAAGGTGGGCGAGGTTGGCTGACGGCCCGTTCTACGGCGTGGACGTCGGCGGCACCAAGGTTGCCGCCGGGCTGATCGACGGCGCCCGGGTGACCGACGAGTCCGAGCAGCCCACCGACCTGTCCAGTTCGGAGGCGCTGCTCGACGAGATCGGCGCGGCGGTCGATGGCCTCATCGAGCGCCACGGCCAGCCCTCCGGCATCGGCGTGGGCCTGCCTTCGCAGATCGACTTCGACGCCGGCGTGGTGGTGTCGAGCGTGAACATCCCGCTCGACGGCGTGCCCGTCCGCGAGCGGCTCGAGCACCGCTTCGGCGTGCCGGTGGTGGTGGACAACGACGCGAACTGCGCGGCGCTGGCCGAGGCGGAGGTGGAGGGCGTCGACCACCTGGTCATGCTCACGCTGGGCACCGGCGTCGGCGGGGGAGTGGTGCTCGACGGGAAGATCTTCCGCGGCGTCGACGGGATGGGCGGCGAGCTGGGCCACTTCCCGGTCCAGGCCGACGGACCGCCCTGTCCCGGCAACTGCCCCGGCTATGGGTGCCTGGAGGCGCTGTGCAGCGGCACCGCCCTGGAGCGCGACGCGACGGAGGCCGGAAAGAACGCTCCCGACTCCGAGCTGGGCACGCGCTACGCCGACGACGGGATGGTGTCGGGCCTCGAGGCGGTGGAGGCCGCCCAGCGGGGCGATGCGACGGCGCTCGAGCTGTTCGACCACTTGGGTTGCTACCTCGGGGTGGGGATCGCGGGCTTCGTGAACATCTTCCAGCCCAGGCGGGTCGCGATCGGGGGCGGGCTGTCGCGCGCGCACGAGCTGTTCCTGGAGCGCGCCATCGAGGAGGCGGGCGCGCGCTCGCTCCCGCGACTGTGGGAGCGGACGGAGGTCAGGCTGGCCCAGGGAGGCGCCGCGGCGGGCCTGATCGGCGCCGGAGTGCTGGCCCGCCAGATGTTTGGAGATACTGATTCGAGAGCTAAAGAGGAGACGAGTGGCAGCCACCGCTGAGCAGCGCACTGACGTACAGGAGCTGGCGATCAACACGATTCGGACGCTGTCGATGGACGGCGTCCAGAAGGCCAACTCCGGGCACCCGGGCGCGCCCATGGCGCTGGCTCCGGTGGCCTACCAGCTCTACGCGCACACCATGAAGCACAACCCAGCGGACCCGCACTGGTTCGACCGGGACCGCTTCGTGCTCAGCGCGGGCCACGCGTCGATGCTCCTCTACTCGATCCTCCACCTGAGCGGCTACGGGGTCTCGATGGACGACCTCATGAACTTCCGCCAGCTGCTCAGCCCGACCGCGGGCCACCCCGAGCACGAGGCCGAGGGCACGCCGGGCGTCGAGGTGACCACCGGGCCGCTGGGCCAGGGAGTGGGCAACGCGGTGGGCTTCGCGCTGGCCGAGCGCATGCTGGCCGCGCGCTTCAACAAGGACGGCCACGAGATCGTGGACCACCACACCTACGCCATCGCCTCCGACGGCGACATGCAGGAGGGCATCTCCTCCGAGGCGAGCTCGCTGGCCGGCCACCTCGGCCTGGCCCGGCTGACGGTCTTCTACGACGACAACCACATCCAGCTCGCCGGGCCGACCTCGATGGGCTTCTCCGAGGACGTCGGGGCCCGCTACGAGGCCTACGGCTGGCACGTCCAGAACCTGGGCGAGGACTTCTCAACGGGCAAGCTCGACGAGGCGATCGGCAAGGCCCACGCGGCCGACGACCGGCCCTCGCTGGTCATCCTGCGCACCCACATCGGCTACGGGTCGCCCAACAAGCAGGACACCCAGAAGGCCCACGGCTCGCCGCTGGGCGAGGACGAGGTGCGCCTGACCAAGGAGGGCTACGGTTGGGATCCCGACGCGCACTTCCTGGTGCCGGACGAGGTGCGCGAGCACTTCGCGCCGGTCGCCGAGCGCGGACAGGAGGCCGAGGACGACTGGAAGGGCAAGCTCGAGAGCTACCGCAACGAGTTCCCCGAGGAGGCCGAGGCCCTGCAGCAGGTGATCGAGGGCCGGCTGCCGGCGGGTTGGGACACCGACCTGCCGCGCTTCTCGCCCGACGACAAGCCGATCGCCACCCGCAAGGCCTCCGAGCAGGTGATCCAGTGGGCGGCGAAGCAGGTGCCCACGCTGGTCAGCGGCTCGGCCGACCTCGAGCCCTCGACCAACACCGAGATCGAAGACGGCGGCTCCGTGGAGAAGAACGAGTACGGCGGGCGCAACGTGCACTACGGGGTGCGCGAGCACGCCATGCAGGCCATCGTCAACGGCCTGAACCTGCACGGGCTGAAGGCCTTCGGCTCGACGTTCTTCAACTTCCTCGACTACCAGAAGGCCTCGGTGCGCCTGGCCGCGCTGATGCACCTGCCGGTGCCGATCGTCTACACACACGACTCGATCGGCCTGGGCGAGGACGGCCCGACCCACCAGCCGGTGGAGCAGCTCGCGACGCTGCGGGCGACCCCCAACGTGAACACCGTGCGCCCGGCCGACGCCAACGAGACGGCGCTGGGCTGGCAGTTCGCGTTACGTCAGGGCGACGGGCCCTGTGCGCTGGTGCTCTCGCGCCAAGGCCTGCCGATCCTGAATCCCGACGACATCCCGTCCGACGCCATCGAACGGGGCGGCTACGTGCTGCGGGAGAGCGCCAAGGCCGAGCCGGAGCTGATCCTGGTCGGGACGGGCTCGGAGGTGGCCGTGTGCCTCGAGGCCCAAGAGGTGCTCGAGGGCCAGGGCGTGGCCACCCGGGTGGTGAGCATGCCCTGCTTCGACCGCTTCGTGGAGCAGGACGAGCGCTACCGCGACTCGGTCCTGCCGCCCTCCGTGCGCGCGCGGGTGTCGGTGGAGGCCGCCGCCACGCTGGGCTGGGAGCGCGTGGTGGGATCGGACGGCGAGATGATCGGCATGACCGGCTTCGGGGCCTCGGGACCGGCCTCCGCGCTGCTGGAGCACTTCGGCTTCACGGCGGAGAACGTGGCCTCCACCGGCAGGGCCCTTGTGAATCGACTCAGCGAAGGGAGCCAGTAGACATGGCAACCGCGGCACAGACCAACGAGCGCCTCGCGGCGCTGCTCGAGGCGGGGACCTCCCCGTGGCTGGACCAGATCCGCCGCTCCCTGATCGAGCAGGGAGAGCTCGAGCGCCTGGTGCGCGAGGACTCCCTGCGGGGCGTCACCTCCAACCCGGCCATCTTCGAGAAGGCGATCCTCGGCTCCGACGATTACGACGAGGACATCGAGCGCCTGGCCGGCGAGGGCCTCGACGCCAACGACATCTACCTGACGCTGGCCGTCAAGGACGTTCAGCTTGCCTGCGACGTCATGCGCCCGGTCTGGGATGAGGCGGGCGGAGCCGACGGCTTCGTCTCGCTCGAGGTGGAGCCCGGCGTGGCCTTCGACACCGACGCCACGCTGCGCCAGGCCCACGAGCTGTGGGAGCGGGTGGACCGCCCCAACGTGCTGATCAAGATCCCGGCCACCGACGAGGGCATGCCGGCGATCGAGGACGCCATCGCCGCCGGCATCAACGTGAACGTGACGCTGCTGTTCAAGGTCGAGGCCTACGAGAAGGTGACCGAGCGCTTCATCGCGCGGGCTCGAGCGCCGCCACGAGGCCGGCGAGTCGCTCGACGTCCACTCGGTCGCGAGCTTCTTCGTCTCGCGCGTGGACTCCGAGGTCGACAAGCGGCTGGAGAAGCTCGGCCGCGAGGACCTGAAGGGCAGGGCCGCGCTGGCCAACGCGCGCGACGCCTACATGTCCTTCAAGCGCATCTTCGAGGGCGACCGGTTCGCCACGCTGCGCGAGGCGGGCGCACCGGTGCAGCGTCCCCTGTGGGCCTCGACCGGGGTCAAGAACCCCGAGTACTCCGAGACGATGTACGTCGACGGGCTGGTGGCCCCGCACACGGTGAACACCATGCCGATGGCCACGCTGACCGCGGTGGCCGAGAAGGGCGAGATCACCGGCGCGACGGCAGACCAGGACCCCACCGAAGACCTGAAGGCGCTCGCCGACGCGGGCATCGACATGGCCGACGTCACCGACAAGCTGCTCAAGGACGGCGTCGAGGCCTTCGTGGTCCCGTTCGACAAGCTCCTCGCGGGGGTCGAGTCGGTCAAGGAGGCGATCGTCACCGGGCGCCCGTCGACCATCGACTCGGTTCTGCCCGACGAGCTGGAGCCGCCGATCGCCAAGCGGGCGGAGACGGCGGTGGCGGACGGCGTCGCCCGGCGCGTCTGGCGCAAGGACGAGACGCTGTGGGGCGGCCCCGGGCCCGAGATCGGAAACCGGTTGGGCTGGCTGACGATCTCCGAGCCGATGCTGGAGAACGCGCCCGACCTCAAGGAGTTCGCCGAGACGGCGAAGTCCGAGGGCTACACGCACGCGGCGCTGCTGGGCATGGGCGGCTCGTCGCTGGGCCCGGAGGTCATCCGCCGCTCCTTCGGCGACGCCGGCGGCCTCGAGCTCCACGTGCTGGACTCGACCGACCCCGGCGCGATCCTCGAGCTGGAGAGCAAGCTGCCGCTCGACAAGACCGTGTTCATCGTGTCCTCGAAGTCGGGCGGCACAGTGGAGACGCTGTCGCACATGAAGCACTTCTACGAGCGCACCGGCGGAAGCGGGAAGCAGTTCGTGGCGGTCACCGACCCCGGCAGCGGGCTGGTGGACGAGGCCCAGAAGCGCGGCTTCGTGCGGGTGTTCCAGAACGACCCCAACATCGGCGGCCGCTACTCGGTGCTGTCGTACTTCGGCATGGTGCCGGCGGCGTTTGCCGGCGTCGACATCGCGGCGGTGCTCGAGGCCTCCCGCGAGGCCGAGGAGAACTGCAACGCCTACGACTCCACGCGGTCCAACTCGGGGCTGTGGCTGGGGATGACGATGGGCGAGCTGTCCCTGCAGGGCCGCGACAAGGTCACCTTCGTGGTCGACGAGCCGATCTCCAGCTTCGGCCTGTGGGTCGAGCAGCTGATCGCGGAGTCCACCGGCAAGGAGGGCAAGGGCATCCTCCCGGTGGCCGACGAGCCCCTCGGCGACCCCGACGTCTACGGCGACGACCGGGTGTTCGTGCACCTGGCCAACGAGAAGGACCCCGACGAGGACAACGCGGCGAAGGTCGACGCGCTCGCGAAGGCGGGCCAGGCCGTGGTGAGGCTGTCCTCCCGGGGCACCCCCGAGGACCTGGGCCGGATCTTCTTCTTCGCTGAGTTCGCCACCGCGGTGGCGGGCTGGGTGCTGGGGATCAACGCCTTCGACCAGCCCAACGTCCAGGAGGCCAAGGACAAGACCAACGAGGTGCTGGGGGCCAGCGAGCCGCCGGAGGTCACCGACGCGGGCGACGAGGAGCTGAAGGCCCTGCTCGGGCAGGCGGCGCCGCCGCACTACGTGGCGATCATGGGCTACGTCAAGCCCTCGCCGGAGTTCGACGAGGCGGTGCTCGAGCTGCGCTCGGCCATCCGCGACGCGACGAAGGCGACGACCACGTACGGCTACGGGCCGCGCTTCCTGCACTCGACCGGCCAGCTCCACAAGGGCGGCCCGGCGAACGGGCTGTTCCTGCAGCTGATCCACGACGGGGACGAGGACGTGGAGATCCCCGACGCGGACTTCACCTTCGGCGAGCTCAAGAACGCCCAGGCCACCGGAGACCTGCAGACCCTGCGCGACCACGGCCTCCCGGCCGAGCGCGTGCGTCTGGAGGGCGATCCCGTGAAGGCGCTGCGCGAGCTGACCGAGAGGATCCGCGGGCTGCTGGGCTGAGGCCCAGGGCTAGAGCCAGCCGGCCAAACCGAGGGCCACGCCCAACGCTACGTCGATCGCGGCGAGCGTCCCAACCACGCGAAGCTGCCGCCGCCGGTCGTCGCCCATGTCGTAGACCCACGCGGCGACCGCGAAGAAGGTCGCGTAGCCGAAGATCACGATCAGCGGGACGAACGGGGTGTTCCACCACCAGTACTCCCAGGTGAAGTAGCCCGTCGACTCCAGGAAGAGCTCGACCAGCACGCACAGGCACGAGAAGGCGAGCACCAGCACCACTCGGTTCGGTATCCCGAGGATGCGCAGCTTCGGATCCGGTGGGAGCGTCTTGACGAAGACCACCCCGGAGATCAGGAACAGCAGAGAGATCTCCACACCGAGCCCGACCAGGATCAGGTAGCTGGTGTCGCCGGTCACCGCCCACAGCGGGGCGCGGTCGGTGGCGTGCAGGATCGCCGAGTTGACCAGCTCGTTGAACCAGTCCATCAGCCAGAACGCGAGGCCCGCCAGCACGATGTCCCACCGCCGCCGCTCGACCTCGACCGCGTAGACGTAGAAGACCAGCCCGAGAAGCGCGACGGTCGACCATTCGAAGGTGCGCCCGTCGCGGAGCAGCCCGAGAGCCTCCCGCGCGGCTTCGGTGACCGCAATCATCGGGGGGCAGCCTACGGCGGGCTCGGGTGTAGGCTGGCGCCGGCCCGGCCGTCTCGCACCAGGGGGTTGCCATGAGCCTGCTCGAGCTGTCGCTCTTCGTCCACATCACCGCTGTGGTGGTGGGGTTCGGATCGACCTTTGCCGAGGCACTGATGTTTCCGGTGGCGCTCAAGCTCGACAACCGCCACCTGCCTTACGTGCACAAGCTGCAGCTGGCCATCAACCAGCGCTTCGCCACGCCGGCGCTGGTGCTCGTGTTGATCACCGGGCTCTACCAGACGAGCGAGGGCGGTTACAGCCTCGGGGACCTGTGGATCAGCGCCACCTTGGTGATCGTCATCGCGCTCGGAGGCCTGATCGGCGGCTACTTCATCCCCACCGACCGGCGGCTGGGGCCGATGGCGGAGCGCGAGCTGGCGACAGGCGCGGGCGAGATGTCGGCGGAGTACCAGCGCAGCGCCCGGGGGGAGGGGATCGCGGGCGGCATCGCGGGCGTGCTGATCGTGATCGCGATCTTCCTGATGGTGGTGAAGCCGGGCGGCTGAAGGGGGCGTCCCGGGTACTCTCGTCCTCCCGTGCCGGTCACGAAGCTAGGTCCCACCTGCGCCCGCCGGGGTTGCTCCCGGCCCATCTGGAACGACTCGCTGTGCGGCCCCTGCTGGAACCTGTGCCGCCTGTTCCGCAAGGACACGCGGATGTTCGCCTACGAGCCCGTGGACGGCTACCGCAGCGACCGCGACGCGGTCGAGCTGCCCTGGGATCAGTGGGAGACCGAGGCCGGCGCGCGGGGGGAGAGCGTCGTCGACCTGTTCACCAAGCCGAATCCCCCGGCCTAGGTCCCGGCGGGCACCCGTCCCTCCTTGCGGGCCTTGCGCAGGCCCTGCTTGGCCAGGAGGCCGTTGCCGAGCAGGAGGAGCGTCTTGTTCTTGGGCGCGACGAAGCCCTGCTCGGTGTGCGGCGCGTACAGCCCGTCGTCCAGCCAGCCGGTGTGCTGGCGCGACCTCAGGCCGGTGAGGTTGGCCTCGTAGGAGTGAGCGAGCACGCCCGCGCGACGCCCGCCCTCCGGCAGCGGAACCTCCCCGGCCAGGCGGATGCCGCCGGCGTCCGCGTCCTCGACGCGTACCGGCACCACCGCCGGGTGGCCGTCGGACTCGCGCCAGGAGAGCAGGACGTGGGGGAGGCGGCCCAGCTTGCGGGCAGCCTTGACGGCGTCGAGGCGGGGCCCGGTGCCCTTCTTGGGCGCAGCCTGCGGCTCGGGCTCGGCGGGACGGGGCGAGCCGTGCACCTCGGGCTCGCCTGAGGAGTCGAGAGCCGGCCACACCACGATCCGCTCGACGTCGACCGTCACCGGCACGCGATCGGCGTAGTACTCGCGCAGCCAGCGATCCCAGAAGACCCCCGTGCGCGGAGGGCCCATGAAGGGGGTGGCGGCAGGCCCGAGCACCTTCTCGTTCCACTCCAGGTCTGTCGCCGGGATCGGGCGGGCGCTGCCCTGGACGAGCACGTACTTCTCGCCGTGGGCGAAGCCGTGGTCGCGGGCGTGATAAGCGAGCGCCACGTGCGGGTCCCGCGCGATCCGCTCGAGCTTCTTGGGCAGGCCGAAGGAGGTGGTGAAGGTCACCGTCCCGGCGTCCCGGTCGCGCAGGCCCACCGGGGCGACCCCGGTCACGACGGTGCCGCCGGCGGGTGTGACGTACGCCAGCGCGGCGGTCATGTCGCCGCCCAGCACCTCGTCGACGTCGTCGGGCCAGGCCACGCTCACCGGTCGAACCTACCGGTGCGGAGAACGGCACGCCAGCCTTGACAAACTTTCTTGTCAATGCTTGGCTAGGGGGTGTGATCGACGTTGAGGTGATCGACGACCCGGGCGCCGCGGTGGTGGCGCTGGACCCCGTCCGGGCCCGGCTACTGGCCGCGCTGGCCGAGCCGGGATCGGCGGCCACGCTGGCCCTGAGGACCGGCCTGACGCGCCAGAAGGTCAACTACCACCTGCGCGCGCTGGAGGCCCACGGGCTGGTCCGCCAGGTCGACGAGCGCCAGTGGGGCGGCATCAGGGAGCGGATGCTGGTCGCCACCGCAGCCTCCTACGTCGTGTCCCCCGGCGCCTTGGGCGAGGCGGCCAACGATCCCGAGCGCGCCTCGGACCGGCTGTCGGCTCGTTACCTGATCGCACTCGCCGCCCGCATCGTGCGCGAGGTGGGCGACTTGGCCCGTCGCGCCGAGCGCCAGGACAAGCGCCTGGCCACGCTCGCACTCGACACCGAGATCAGCTTTCGCTCCGCCGAGGAGCGCGCCGCCTTCACCGACGAGCTGTCCGGTGCGGTCACCGCGCTCGTCGGCCGCTACCACGACCCCTCCGCCGAGGAGAGCCGTCCACACCGCCTGGTGGTGGCCGCGCACCCCCTTCCCGCCGAACCCGAGCCAGAGGAGCAAGGCAGATGAACGACGACCGACGCATGGAGCTCGAGATCGAGGTGCCGGGCACCCCCGAGGAGGTGTGGGAGGCCATCGCCACCGGCCCGGGAATCACCTCGTGGCTTCACCCGACCGAGGTCGAGGAGCGCGAGGGCGGCGAGCTGTCCTTCGACATGGGTGGCGACATGCAGTTCACCGGCCGGGTGGCCGGATGGGACCCGCCCCGCCGCTTCGTCGAGGAGACGGAGTGGAAGGCCGCCCAGGACGAGCCGCCCGCTCCGCTGGCCACCGAGTGGATGGTCGAAGCGCGCAGCGGCGGCACGTGTGTGGTCCGCATGGTCACCACCGGCTTCGGCACCGGCGCGGCCTGGGACGAGGAGATCGAGGGCTTCACCGGGGCGATGCGCGCCGCGCTCGACGTCCTGCGGGCCTACCTCACCCACTTCCCCCGCCGGCACGGCAGCTGGATGCGGGCCTTCGGGCAGGGAGAGGGCTCCCTGGACGAGGTCTGGTCAGAGCTCACCGGCGGCCCTCGGCGTCGACGGCGCCGCGGCCGGCGAGCCGGTAACGGTTGGGGACGGCCCCTCGCTCTCGGGCGTCGTGGAGCGCGAGGCCAGCGGCCCGCATCTGCGCGACCTGCTCATCCGCCTCGAGGACCCCGGCCCTGGGTTGGCCCAGATCGGGGTGTTCAGCGAGCGCCGCTTCGTGGCCGTGCAGGCCTGCCTGTACGGCGACGAGGGGGCCGCCGTGGCCCAGCGCGAGCAGCCGGCCTGGGAGGCCTGGATGCAGGAGCGCTTCGCGTCGTGAGCCTCCAGGAGCGGTGGTGGCCTAGCCCGGCGTAGCGCGCTCGTACAGCCGGCGCGCCTGGCTCAGCAGCCGCGTGGCCGTGCCCCGCGGGTGCAGCGCCGAGCCGGCGGCGCCGCGTAGCGCCTCGGACAGGCCGAGGCCCATGCCCCTCGTCCTCCGGCAGCTCGATGTCGAGCTCGACCTCGTCCCCCTCGCGATGGGTCTGGGTGTCGCCGAGGGTCGACAGCATCCGGACCGCGCCGGGGTTGGCGGCCTGCACCAGGGCGGTGAAATGGGTCACGTCCTCCTCGCGCGCCCGGTCCACGAGCCGCTCCAGCAGCCCACCGCCGACGCCCTTGCCCTGGTAGTCGTCGACCACCGACACCGCCACTTCGGCCCGTGATGGCTTCTCCACCGAGCGCACGTAGCGCGCCACGCCGACCGCTTCGTCGTCGTCCAGGGCCACCAGCGCCTCGTGGTCGTGGTGGTCGACCTCGGTGAGGAAGCGCAGGTTGGTGTCGCTGAGCTCGTGGATGGGCTGGAAGAAGCGCCGGTAACGCGAGTCCTCGCTCATCCGCTCGAAGGCGCCGACCAGCAGGTCCTTGTCGCCGGGCTCGATCGCCCGCACATTCACGCGACCTCCGTCGCGGAGCTTCAGCGTGTCCGCCCTGTCGAATGGCACCCCGAGCTTGCACCGTAGCGCCCGACCTGAGAGAAATCAGCCCAATTGGCAAAGCGCGGGGGCCGAGGCGCCCGAGAAAGGAATCGGATGCAGCTCGGATTCATCGGCCTGGGGAAGATGGGCGGCAACATGGTCCACCGGATCCACCGCGATTCGGACCACACGGTGGTCGCCTTCGACTTCTCCGAGGACGCGGTGAAGGAGGCGGAGGGCCACGGCGCAACCGGGGCGGGATCGCTGGAGGAGGTCGTCCAGAAGCTCGAGGCCCCGCGGACAGTGTGGATCATGGTCCCGGCGGGCGGCCCCACCCAGGAGACAGTGGACAAGCTGGGCGAGCTGCTCGACGACGGCGACACGATCGTCGACGGCGGCAACTCGAAGTGGACCGACGACAAGGCCCGCGCCGAGCAGCTCAAGCCGAACGGCATCAACTACGTCGACGTGGGTACCAGCGGCGGCGTGTGGGGGATCAGCGTGGGCTACTGCATGATGGTCGGGGGCCCCGACGAGGCCGTCGAGCGGCTGTCGCCGATCCTCGACGTCCTGGCGCCGCCGGAGACCGAGGAGCACGGCCCGGGCTGGGGCCACTTCGGGCCGACCGGCGCGGGCCACTACGTGAAGATGGTCCACAACGGCGTCGAGTACGGGCTGATGCAGGCCTACGCCGAGGGCTTCGACATCTTCGACAAGTGCGAGTACGACCTGGACAAGGCGCAGATCGCCCACCTGTGGATGCAGGGGTCGGTCGTGCGGTCGTGGCTGTGCGAGCTCGCCGCGCTGGCCTTCGAGCAGGAGGGCAACGACCTCGCCGACCTCACCGCCCACACCAACGACTCCGGTGAGGGGCGCTGGACGATCGAGGACGCGACCAACCTGGACGTTCCCACGCCGGTGATCACCACCTCGCTGTACGCCCGCTTCTACACGCGCGGGAACGGCGACTTCACCGGTCGGGTGCTGTCGGCGCTGCGCAACCAGTTCGGTGGCCACGCGGTGACCAAGCGGGACGCCCAGTAGTGGCCACCGTCGAGGAGAACCCGCTCTCCAAGGGCCTGGAGCGCCTGCCGGTCCACCCGACCACGCTGGTGATCTTCGGGGCCTCCGGCGACCTCGCCCACCGCAAGCTCCTGCCGGCGATCTACAACCTCGCCCACGAGGGCGCGCTGCCCGAGCGCTTCCACCTCATCGGCAACTCGCGCACCGAGTACTCCGACGCGGAGTTCCAGGAGATGGCCCGCGACTCGATCCGCAAGTACTCGCGCCGCGAGCCCGACGAGACCGTGCTGGACGCGCTCATCAAGCCCATGCGCTACGTGAGTGGCTCATTCGACGACGACTCGGTCTACGAGCAGCTGGACCAGGCCGCGAAGCAGTTCGACGAGGAGGGCTCGCAGCCGTTCAACCGCGTCTTCTACCTCTCGACGGCGCCCACATTCTTCCCGGTGATCGTGGGCAAGCTGGGCGAGCACGGCCTCGACAAGCACGAGGAGGCCGAGGTGCGGGTGGTGATCGAGAAGCCGATCGGCACCAACCTGAAGGAGGCCGAGCAGCTCAACCGCGACGTCCTGGCGGTGCTCGACGAGTCCCAGGTCTTCCGCATCGACCACTACCTGGGCAAGGAGACGGTCCAGAACATCATGGCCCTTCGCTTCGCGAACGGCCTGTTCGAGCCGATCTGGAACCGCAACTACATCGACAACGTGCAGATCACCGCCGCCGAGGACATCGGCGTGGGCACGCGCGCCGGTTACTACGACACCTCCGGCGCGCTGCGCGACCTGGTGCAGAACCACATGCTCCAGCTGCTGGCGAACACCTGCATGGAGCCCCCCGTCCAGTTCACGCCCGACGACGTCCGCGGCGAGAAGGTCAAGGTGCTTCAGGCCGTGCCCACGCCCAAGCCCGAGGACTCGGTGCGCGGGCAGTACTCCGAGGGGGTCTTCGCCGGCGAGGAGGTGCCGGGCTACCTGTCCGAGAAGGACGTGCCCAAGGACTCGACCACCGAGACCTTCGTCGCCCTGCGCCTGGAGGTGGACAACTGGCGCTGGGCCGGCGTGCCCTTCTACCTGCGCACGGGCAAGCGGCTGGCGCGCAAGGTCACCGAGATAGCGATCACGCTCAAGCCGGTGCCCCACCTGGCATTCGCCCAGGATGGGTCGGTGGGCGTGCAGCCCAACACGCTGGTGCTCACCGTGCAGCCCAACGAGGGCGTGTCGCTGTCGCTGGGGGCGAAGATCCCCGGCAGCCGCATGCGCATCCGGCCGGTGAACATGGAGTTCCTGTACGGCACGTCGTTCATGTCCGAGTCGCCCGAGGCCTACGAGCGGCTGATCATGGACGCGATGCGCGGCGACGCCACGCTGTTCACCCGCAACGACGAGGTCGAGGCCCAGTGGCGGATCTGCGACCCGGTGCTGGAGTCGTGGGCCGACGAGCAGGGCCCACTGCCGCAGTACCCCGCCGGCAGCGACGGCCCCGAGGAGGCCAACGACCTGATGCCCGAGGGCAAGACATGGCGGGCGATCTAGGCCCTGGCCGCTGGGCGGCCGAAGACACCTCGCCGGGGGAGATCGAGGCTGCGCTGCGCGAGCTGCTCAAGGAGCGCTTCGCCGAGCACGAAACGTTCGCCCCGGCGCGAGTCCTCAATCTGGTCGTGGTGGCAGACGACGAGTGGAAGGGCGAGATCCAGAACCGCCTGGACAACGTCGGTCGCAACCACGCGTCGCGGACCATCCTCCTGGCGGTGGAGCCCGGTCGCACCACGCTGAGCGCCCACGCCGAGCTGAACGTGGAGGACGTCGACCGCAGCGGCGAGATGGTGGCCGGCACCGAGCAGATCACGATCGCGTGCGGCGAGCGCCATCTGGCGGGACTGGACAGCATCGTCGATCCGCTGGTGGTGACGGATCTGGCCACGGTGGTCTGGGCCCCGCACGGGCACCGCGAGGGGCTGGACTCGTTGATCACCCTGGCCCAGATCGTGCTGATCGACTCCGTGAACGAGCCGGACTCGGCCAGCGCGGTGCAGCGGGCGCAGGAGCTCGCCAAGGAGGCGTACGTCGTAGACCTCGCCTGGCTTCGGTCCACGCCCTGGCGCGAGCGGGTGGCGGCGAGCTTCGACCCGCCGGTCTGGCGGGAGGAGCTGCGCCGCATCAGCTCGGTGACCGTGCGCCACCGCCCCGACTCCGGCACCGCCGCCGTGCTGTTCTTCGGCTGGCTGGCCACCCGTCTGGACTGGCACTGCGAAAGCCTGGTCGGCCAGGACGGGTCGCGCTGGGGCAAGGCCCGGGCCAAGCGGGGCGAGGTGACGCTGGAGATGAAGCCCGACGCAAGCATGAGCGCACCGGGGCTGGCGGGCGTGACGGTGGAGACGGCCTCCGGCATGTCGCTGTCACTGGACCGCGGGCCGGGCGGCCTGGCCGCCACCCGCACGCTGGCCGACGGCCACGAGACCAACTTCACGGTGATGGGTGCCTCGCGCGGCGAGGCGGGGATCCTCGGCGAGGGCATCCGCCAGGCGCTGTTGCGCGACCCCACCTACGCGCCGGCGCTCGAAGCCGCTGCGTCGATGCTCGGCTAGGCCGAGGCGGTCACGATCCAGGTCGAGGCCGGGGCGATCACGCCCTGCGGCGTCTCGAACCGGGCCAGGTCCTCGCGCAGCGCCGCCTCGATCTGAGGCCGCAGCTCGTCGGCTGCGTCGCCCGCGAGCCGGATCACCTCGCCGGCGGGCCCGATCCCAGTGACCACCGCCACCGCCTCGTCCATGTCGGCGCCCATCCGATAGGGCAGGTCGCACCGGCGCAGCGAGATGTCCTGGAAGCCGGCGCTCACCAGCATCCCGCTGGTGGTGTCGGCGTTCGCCATCGCGAACGGGCCCGGGCCGCAGGTGGGCTCGTCGTACTCCTCGGGCTCGGTGACGAACCGCTCCACCGTCTGCTCGGCCTGGTGCAGCCACGGGTTCTCGACCTTGCTGCGCCAGACCACCATGCACAGGCGGCCGCCGGGGACGAGCGCGCCACGCACGTTTCGCAGCGCCGCCACCGGGTTGGCGAAGAACATCGTGCCGAAGCGCGAGAACGCCATGTCGAACTCGCCGTCGAGCCCGTCCTCGGGGTCGCAGACCGCGAAGGTGATGTTGTCCATCCCGGCCTCCTCGGCCTCCTCCCGGGCGGTCTCCACGAACCGGGGCGCGGCGTCGATGCCGAGTACCTCGCCTTCCGGGCCGACGATCCCGGCGAGCCGCTGCGCGGTGTCCCCGAAGCCGCAACCGATGTCCACTACGCGGTCGCCGGGCCGGGGAGGGCTCTCGCGCAGCGCCACCTCGCTGTGGCCCCCGAGCCCTTCGAGCAGGACGTCGCGAAACTGCACGAACCGGTCGAACAGGACGCCGTCCCAGGCCTCGATGGCCTCGTCGTTGGTGGTGGCCGCGTGAGGTTGGCTCATGGGGGGATGTTCTCGCTCCGGGGGTCAGCTGTCTAGGATGCCCGCGGTGCACGCTGAGGTGGAGGTGGTGGACGACCCGGCCGAGGCTGTGGCCGAGCGGCTGGTGGCCGCCAGCGGCCACATCGTCCTCACCGGCGGGTCCACGCCCCGCAAGGCCTACGAGCGCGCCGCCGAGCTGCGCCACGACTGGTCTGGGGTCAGCATCTGGTTCTCCGACGAGCGCTGCGTGCCGCCCGAGGACGACGAGTCGAACTTCCGCATGGTGCAGAACGCGCTGCTCCGCAACACCACGGGCGCCGAGGTGCACCGCATGGAGGGGGAGCGCGGCCCCGACGGCGCGGCCCGGCACTACACCGGCGAGCTGGGCGCGGTGTTCGGCTACGAGCTGCCGGCCTTCGACCTGGTGCTGCTGGGTATCGGCCCCGACGCCCACCTGTGCTCCCTGTTTCCGGACAGCCCCGCGCTCGACGAGCGCGACGAGACCGTCGTCGGGGTGGAGCAGGCGGGGATGGAGCCCTATGTGTCCCGCGTGACGCTCACACTTCCCGTGGTGGACTCCGCGCGCGAGCTGATCTTCCTCGTCACCGGCGAGGGCAAGGCCGAGGCCCTGCGGCGGGCACTCGGCGCGCCCGACCCCTCCGCTCCCTCCAGCCTCGTGACGAACAGCGGCGCGAAGGTCGTCTGCGACGCCGCGGCGGCGAGCCTCCTGTGAAGCAGGCCAGCGGGGCACAGCCGGTGAAGGGCGACGCCTTTCCGCCGATCGCCGACTACGGCTTCCTCTCCGACTGCGAGACGTGCGCGCTGACGGCGCCCAACGGCAACGTCGAGTGGCTGTGCCTGCCGCGCTTCGACTCGCCCAGCGTGTTCGGCTCGCTGCTCGACCGCGACGCCGGCGGCTTCCGCCTCGGGCCCGACGGCGTGGACGTCCCCGCCGCCCGGCGCTACCTGCCGGGCACCATGGTGATCGAGACCAGCTGGGGCACCAAGGGCGGCTGGATCATCGTGCGCGACGTGCTGCTGATCGGCCCGTGGCACCACGAGAACGACCGCTCCACCACCCACCGCCGCTCGCCGACCGACTACGACGCCGACCACGTGCTGCTGCGCACCGTGCGCTGCGTGAACGGCGAGGTACAGATCAACATGGACTGCGAGCCGCAGTTCGAATACGGCAGCGTGCCCGGCGAGTGGCGCTACGACGGCCCCGGCTACCACGAGGCGGTGTGCAAGGCCGAGGGCGTGGACGTCCAGCTGCGGCTGACCACCGACCTCAACATGGGCATCGAGGGACCGCGGGCCACCGCGCGGACGATGATGAAGGAGGGCGACACGCTGTTCGTGGCGCTGTCCTGGTCCGAGCACCCGGCGCCGACCACTTACGAGGATGCCTACGACCGCCTGGTGTGGACCGCGCACCACTGGCAGCACTGGCTGGACCACGGCGAGTTCCCCGACCATCCGTGGCGGACCTACCTCCAGCGCAGCGCGCTGACGCTCAAGGGCCTCTCCTACGCGCCCACCGGCGCGCTGGTGGCGGCAGCCACCACGTCGCTGCCCGAGAGCCCCGGGGGCGAGCGCAACTGGGATTACCGCTACACCTGGATCCGCGACGCCACGTTCATGCTCTGGGGCCTCTACACGCTGGGGTTCGACTGGGAGGCCAACGACTTCTTCTACTTCATGGCCGACGTGGCCGAGAGCGAGGAGTCGCAGCTCCAGATCATGTACGGCATCGGCGGCGAGCACGACCTGCCCGAGAAGACGCTCGACCACCTGTCCGGCTACGAGGGCGCCACGCCGGTTCGCGTCGGCAACGGCGCCCACGACCAGGACCAGCACGACGTGTGGGGCGCGATCCTCGACTCGTTCTACCTCCACACCAAGTCGCGCGACCACCTGCCGGAGCGGATCTGGCCGATCCTGACCAAGCAGGTGGAGGCGGCGCTGGACAACTGGCGCGACCCCGACCGCGGCATCTGGGAGGTGCGCGGCGAGCCCAAGCACTTCACCTCCTCGAAGCTCATGTGCTGGGTCGCCGCCGACCGCGGTGCCCGCCTGGCGGAGGTGCGGGGGGAGCCCGAGCTGGCCGAGCGCTGGCAGAGCGCGGCGGACGAGATCAAGGACGACATCTGCGAGAACGCGCTCGACGACCGGGGCGTGTTCTGCCAGCACTACGGCACCGACGCGCTCGACGCCTCGGTGCTGCTGATGCCGCTGGTGCGCTTCCTGGACCCCAAGGACGAGCGGATCAAGAAGACCGTCCTGGCCATCGCCGACGAGCTCAGCGAGGACGGGATGATCCTGCGCTACCGCGTGCACGAGACCGACGACGGCCTCTCCGGCGACGAGGGCACCTTCGCCATCTGCTCGTTCTGGATGGTGTCGGCGCTGGTGGAGATCGGCGAGCTGGAGCGCGGCCGCGACATGTGCGAGCGGATGCTGTCCTACGCCAACTCGCTGCAGCTCTACGCGGAGGAGATCGACGCCCGCTCGGGCCGCCACCTGGGCAACTTCCCGCAGGCCTTCACGCACCTGGCGCTGATCAACGCGGTCATGCACGTCATCCGGGCCGACCAGGGGCTCGAGGTGGGCACGTTCGGGCTCGGGCAGGAGCTGGCCCGGGCGCGCGCGCAGAGCACCTGAGCGTTGCCCGGGCCGCTCGACCGCCTGCGCTCGGGCGCACGGCCGTCGCTGGCCATCGGGCTGACGGCGATCGGCTTCCTGATCCTGATCGCGATCGCCGTCGGCGGGCGCCTGGGCGGGGGCGGTGACGGCGGAGGGGAGTCGGAGATCGGAGCCGGCGACGAGCGGCGCCGTGGTGCGCTGCGTGCGCCGCAGTGGCACGTTCCGGGTCACCCGGCGACGCTCGGGCCAGCGTGACGGTGACGGCCCGCAAGCCGGTGTCGGCAACGGTGTCGGAGACCGCGACCGAGACGGGTGACGCGGGCCGCGTGACGGTCACCGCCACGGCCACCCGCCGGGCCGTGGCCCGGGCAGGCGTGACCGCCGAGGCCAGCGCGCCGGCCACCATCCGCCAGCGCGGGCGAGCGCGAGCCTGCGGCCGCGGGCCCGACGCGGCGACCGCCGCGGCGCCGGGCAATCCGCCGGGCTCGCGCCGGGGCACGCCTGGACGCCGACCGCCGCGGCGCCGGGCGGGCCCGGGGCGCCGCGGGCCGCCGTGCCCGCCGGCTGGCGCGGGGCCGGGCGAGCTCGCAGGCGCAGTCGCGGGCAGACGACCAGGCCCGCGAGGAGCAGCCCAAGCTCGAGGCCGCGGCGCGCCGGGACGCCTCCGATGCGGCGCGGAGGCAGGCCCGCGAGCGGCTGGCCGCCGGTTAGCGGCCGCGGGGGTTGGCCGGGGCGGCCGCGTAGGCTGGGCGGCCGCGTAGCCGGGGCTTCGGGCGGGTGATCGAGCCACCCCGGGACACGGCTTCCCGCTCGAAAAGTCCTCAGGCCGCTGAGGACTTTTTCGGAGCGAACGTGTGCGCCGCGCCCGGGGCCGGCGGCGCGGTCAGCCGGCGCGGTCAGGCAGCCAGGCTGAGCCCCGGCTGGATAACCGGCCGCACCTCGACCGCGTCGGCGTAGCCGACGGCCTGCAGGCAGCAGCCGCAGCCGTCGCAGACCATGAGCTCGACCTGGTCGAGGGCCCAGACGAGCTCCACGACCTCGTGTTCGCAGTCGTTGTCACTGCATACGAGGGTCACCGCAAGCATCGGACCGGCCATTGTGGACCGGTCGGCGGACGGACTGAAAACCTGACTACAGGCGGGCGTCGGCCACCATCGACGCGAACAGCAGCGCGAGGTAGGCCAGCGAGTACAGGTAGAGCCGCAGGGCCGTGCGGCGGTCCGGGTTGCGCAGCAGGCGCCACGCGCCGTAGATGAACACCGCGCCCAGTGCCACCGAGCAGACCAGGTAGGTGACCCCGAAGGCGCCGGCGCAGAAGGGCAGCTGCGAGACCGCGTACAGGAGCACGGCGTACAGGAGGATCTGGCGCCGGGTCTCCCGCTCGCCGCGGACGACCGGCAGCATGGGCACGCCGGCCTTCTCGTACTCGTCCTTCATCAGCAGCGAGAGCGACCAGAAGTGGGGTGGGGTCCAGAAGAACACGATCGCAAACAGGTAGATCGGCGTGCCGCTCAGCCCGCCGGTCACGGCTGCCCACGCCACCAGCGGCGGCACGGCGCCCGCGGCGCCTCCGATGACGATGTTCTGGGGCGTGGAGCGCTTGAGCCACAGCGTGTAGACGAAGACGTATCCGAGCAGCCCCGACATCGACAGCACCGCGGCCAGCGGGTTGACGGCCAGGGCCAGCAGGGCGAAGGAGGCGCAGCCCAGCAGGGCCCCGTACGCGAGCGCTGCGGTGGGGGACACCCGGCCGGAGGCGACGGGCCGGTCGGCCGTGCGCTTCATGATCCGGTCCAGGTCGCGGTCGATCGCGTGGTTGATGGCGCCGGCGCCGCCGGCCGACAGCGCTCCGCCCAGGCAGGTGAGCGCCACGAGCCCCAGCGACGGGTCACCCGCGACGTACATCGTGGTCACCGTCGTGAACAGCAGCAGCGACTGGACCTTCGGCTTGGTCATCTCGAAGTAGTCCGAGACGACCGTGCGCCAGCCGGCGCGGCGTCTGAGTGCGACGGCGTCCATCAGGCGGCCACCGGTTGTCCGCGAGCGCCCGCGGGCGACCCCGCTGGAGCGCGGCTGAGCTCGAAGACGGTGTTGATCGACGCCGCCCACAGCAGCGTGCCGACGGTCAGGTGGGCCAGGATCAGCAGCTCGTATTCGTCGAGCCACACGTTCAGGGCGCCGAGCAGGACTTGGACCACCAGCAGACCGGTGAGCTCGAGGGCGTGGCGCTTCATCCCGCGGCGGAACAGCATCACGGCGAGTACGACCACCGCGATGACCGCGAGGTACATGAAGAACCGGTGGGTGAGGTGGATGTCCACCAGCCGCGCGTCGCCGTAGGGCATGAAGCCGCCGTTGCAGGTGGGGAACTCCTTGCCGCAGGCGTGGTGGGCGCCGTCACCGAGCTGGTAGTCGGGCCGGCCGTACTTCTGGGTCCCGGCCATGTAGCCGCCGGCGATGATCGTGACCAGCACCAGTCCCGACGCCACCATCGCGATCAGGCGCAGCCGAGGCTCGTCCGGGGCGCGCGGCGCGGCGGGGGCCTCGCGGCTCGCGCGCCACAGGTACATGAGCAGCGCAAGCAGCGCCATGGCCAGCCCGAGGTGCGCCGCCACCAGCCCCTCCTGGAGATTCTCCTCGACCGTGAAGCGCCCGAGGATCCCCTGCGCGATCACCAGCACTACCGCGACGATCGTCAGCCGCACCAGGGCCTTCTGCCTGATCGCCAGCACAGCCAGCGCGATGATCATGATCCCGACGGCGCTGGCCAGCGCGCGGTGGGTGTACTCGATGACGGAGTTGAGGTCGAGGCCCGGCACCACGTCGCCGTTGCAGAACGGCCAGCCGTTGAAGCCGCTGCCGGCCGGGCCGCAGCCGAGGCCCGAATCCGACACCCGCACCACGCCGCCGACGACGATCAGCGCAAAGGTGGCGATGGCCGTGGCCAGCGCCAGGCGGCGAAACCCGACCGACGGCCGGTTCACGACGTGCCCGAGGTGACCGGCTGCGCGGCGGTCTCGGAGGCCTTCCCGGCCTTCTGCACCTCACGCCGGATGTCCTTCATGGGCTCGACGCTGCGTACGCGCGGGATCACGTCGAAGTTGTTGGCCGGCGGCGGTGAGGAGACGAACCACTCCAGCGTGTTGCCCTTCCACGGGTCGTTGCCCGCGCGGCGGCCGTGCTTGACGCTGCGGAGCACGTTGACCACGGTGATCAGCACGCCGATGCCGAGGATGAACGACCCGATGGTGGAGATGAGGTTGAAGGCCGTCAGGCCCGCGTCGGCCGGGTAGTCGTAGACGCGACGAGGCATACCCGACAGCCCGGCCGAGTGCTGGATCAGGAAGGTCAGGTTGAACCCGACGAACATGGTCCAGAACGACAGCTTGCCCAGCGCCTCCGAGAGCAGGCGGCCGGACATCTTCGGGAACCAGTAGTAGAGCCCGGCGAAGATGCCGAACACCGATCCGCCGAACAGCACGTAGTGCAGGTGGGCCACGACGAAGTAGGTGTCGTGAAGCTGCCAGTCGACGGGGAAGACGGCCAGCATGATCCCAGAGATGCCGCCGATCACGAACAGCGCGGGCAGCGCGGCCGCGAAGTAGAGCGGCGTCTTCATCATGATCTGCCCGCGCCAGAGCGTGGCGATCCAGTTGAAGATCTTCACCCCCGTCGGCACCGCGATGGCGAAGGAGGAGAGCATGAAGAAGGCCAGCACCACCGTCGCCGTCGGGGTGGTGAACATGTGGTGCGCCCACACGAGCAGGCCCAGGAAGGCGATGGCCACGGTGGACGCGGCGATGGCCTTGTAGCCGAAGATCGGCTTGCGCGAGAACACCGGCAGGACCTCCGAGATGATCCCGAAGGCGGGCAGGATCATGATGTAGACCTCGGGGTGGCCGAAGAACCAGAACAGGTGCTGCCACAGCAGCGGATCACCGCCGTCGGCCACGTTGAAGAACCCGGTCCCGAAGTGCCGGTCGGTGAGGAGCATCGTGGCGGCCGCGGCGATTGCGGGCAGCGCCGCGATCAGCAGGTACGAGTAGACGAGGATCGACCACACGAACAGCGGCATGCGGCCCCAGCTCATGCCGGGCGCGCGCATGTTGTGGATCGTGGCCACGAAGTTGATCGCGCCCACCAGTGAGGACAGGCCGGTGAGGTGAACCAGGAAGATCCAGGCGTCGATGCCGCCTCCGGGCGAGTAGGCGTCGTCCGACAGGGGGGCGTACGAGGTCCACCCGGCCTGAGGCGGCTCGAAGAAGAGGCTGGCGAAGAAGGCCACGCCGCCGCCCACCAGCAGCCAGAACGACAGCGCGTTCAGCCGTGGGAAGGCCATGTCGCGTGCGCCGATCAACAGCGGCACGAAGTAGTTGCCGAAGCCCGCGAGCACGGGGACGATCCAGAGGAAGACCATCGTCACGCCGTGCATCGAGGCGAGGCTGTTGTACGTCTCGCCGTTGAGGATCGTGTTGTCCGGCTGGGACAGCTGAAGGCGCATGACCAGCGCCATCACGCCGCCCAGGATGAACCAGATGAAGGTGGCGTAGAGGTACATCACGCCGATCCGCTTGTGGTCGGTCGTGGTCAGCCAGGACAGCCATCCCTTGGGCTGCTCCTCGAGCCCGTGCATGGCGATCTCGGGGGCCCTCGCCAGTCGTGCGCTGCCGGCTTCCATGCCTATCTCCCCACCTCGGCCTCGCGGGCGCGTCGCGTGGCCGCCAGCCCTGCGCGGGCGGCCTTGATCTCGGCCCGCTGGCGCTTGGCCCAGCGCGCGAACTCGTCCGGCGGCACGGCCCGGACCACGGCCCGCATGTCCGCGTGGCCGGCGCCGCACAGCTCGGCGCACTGGCCCTTGTACAGGCCGGGCTTGGCGATCTTGAACCAGGTCTCGTTCACGTGGCCGGGGACCGCGTCGGCCTTGCCTCCGAGCTTGGGGATCCACCACGAGTGCTGGACGTCGGACGAGGTGATGTCGAGCAACACGGTGGTGTCGGTGGGCACGACCATCTCGTGGTAGCTGAACAGGTCGTTCTTGCTGCCGTAGTCGTAGCGCCACAGGTACTGCTGGCCGTTCACCTCGATCTTCAGGCCACCGCCGCCGGGGGGATCGGGTTGGTCGATCGAGGCCACCTGGACGCCGCCGGAGATCTGCGGGCCGGACTCTTCGGGGTCGGTGATGCCCTTGAGAAAGGCGAAGGTCACGCCGGTGAGGATCACGAGGATGACGGCCGCTCCGATCGTCCAGCCCATCTCGAGCGGCGTGTTGCCGCGGATCTGCTCGGCCTGCCCGCCCCGCTTGGCCCGGTACTTGATCAGCGACCAGATCAGCGTCCCCTCGACGATCAGCAGGATCGGGATCGAGACGAACAGCGTGATCTTGTACAGCGTGTCGATCTTGTCCGCGTTGGGCGAGCCGCCGCTCTCGGGCGTGAAAACGTCGGCCGCCGCGGGGCCCGCGAGGACCAGCAGGGCGGCGAGGGCGAAGCCCACAACCAGGACGAACCGTCGGGAGGTCAAGGCGGCGGCCAGTCTACCCAGCGGGCCGGTGTTCAGGCGCCTGTGAAGGCCGGGTCGCGCTTGCTCAGGAACGCCGTGGCGCCTTCGGCGAAGTCCTGGGTGCGCGCGAGCCCGTGCTGGAGCTCTGCCTCGAGCTCCAGCTGGGCGTCCAGGTCGGGGTAGATGGACTGGTTGAGCGCCCGCTTGGCGGCGGCGTAGGAGCGCGTGGGCCCGGAGGCGAGCTTGGTCGCCAGAGCGTCGGCCTCGACCATCAGCTGGTCGTCGGGGTGGACGGCGTTCACCAGGCCCCAGTCCAGCGCCTTGTCGGCCGGGATCCGCTCTCCCAGCAACGCCATCTGGAAGGCGCGGGTCTTGCCCACCGCCGCGGGCACGAACAGCGTGGAGCCGCCGTCGGGCATCAGCCCGATGTTCACGAAGGCCAGCCCGAGGAAGGCGGATTCGGCCGCGAGCACGAGGTCGCAGGCCAGGGCCAGGGAGCAGCCGATGCCCACGGTCGGCCCGTTCAGGGCGGCCACCACCGGCTTCTCGAGCTTGCGCACCCCGACGAGAATCGGGTGGTAGTACTCGTGGAGGGCCTTGAGGATGTCCGGGCCGCCGTCGTCGGCCGGGATGAAGCCCTCCTTGAGGTCGGCGCCGGAGGAGAAGCCGCGCCCCGAGCCGGTGATCAGCACCGCGCGGACCGACGGGTCGGCCGCCTCGCCCTCGATCACCGACTTCATCTCCTCGCCGAACGGGATTGTCCAGGCGTTGAGGCTCTCGGGGCGGTTGAGGGTCAGCCGGCCGAGGCCGTCGGACACCTCCCAGATGAGTGTCTCGTAGCTCACGAGGAGCCGTACGCTACGTCAATGCTGCTCGAGCTGGTCGAGTGGCTCGGCCACTCGGGCTTCCGGATCAGGGTCGGGCGCTCGTACGTGTACATCGACCCCTACCGGGTTCCCGCGGACTCGCCGCCGGCCGACCTGATCCTGATCACCCACGGGCACTACGACCACTTCTCCCCGCGCGACATCGAGCTGCTCTCGCATCGCGACACCTGGATGCTCGCCCCGGCGGCGGTGGCCGAGCGGGCCGGTGGTCGGGTGCTGTCGCTGGGGCCGGGCGACGACCTCGAACACGAGCTGGTGCCCGGCGTGGGCGTGGCCGCGGTGGCTGCCTACAACACCTCCAAGCGCGACGCCGAGGGACGGCTCTTCCACCCGCGCGAGGCGGGCTGGATCGGCTTCGAGGTGAATGTCCGCGGGCAACGGCTTTACCATTCCGGCGACACCGACGTGATCCCCGAGATGGACGACGTCGCGGGGGTCGACATCGCCCTTCTCCCCGTGAGTGGCACCTACGTCATGACAGCTCCCGAGGCGGCCGAGGCCGCCCGCCGGATCCAGCCGCGCGTCGCGGTCCCGATGCACTGGGGCGAGCACATCGGCAGCGAGCACGACGCCCGCGAGTTCGCCGAGAAGGCCCCGGTCGAGGTCCAGATCCTGGAGCGCGCGGCCTAGATGGCCGACCCCACGACGCAGTTGCTCGAGCGGCTGGCCGCCGACGACCCGGAGCTGGGAGCGCAGCTGGTGGTCATGGGGCTGCCGGCCGCCGCCGCGCGAATCGACGACACGCTGGCCTACCAGCTGGACGTGGATGGCACGGGCACCTGGCGGGTGTCGGTGTCTGACGGGCGCGCGCGCGTGGAGCCGGGCGAGGACGGCGCGGTCGACTTCCGGCTGAGGTGCGGCCCGCGCGAGCTGGTGGAGCTGGCCGCCGGCAACGCCAGCCCGCTGAAGCTGGCCGTCACGGGCAAGGTCCGGGTGAGCGGCAGCCGGCTGAAGGCACTGAAGCTGCGTCAGATGAGCAACGGGCCGCTGGACATGGGCGAGGTCGCCCGCGCGGGGGGCCGGCTCGAGCCCGACCTGCTGTACCGCTCGCTGCCGTGGGTCGTGAGCCCCGATTGGACCCGAGGGCACCGCTTCGCCGTGCACTACTCGGTGACCGGCGAGGGCGACTGGTACGTGACCGTGAACGACGGCGAGCGCCTGGAGGTCTCCCGCGAGGCCCCACCCTGGGGCGTGGCCGGCACCGCGCGTGTGTCCGGCGAGGGCTACCAGCGCCTGGCGGCGGGCGAGCTCACCCCGACCGAGGCGATGCAGGACCGGATCATCGAGGTCGAGGGCGACATCTGGCCCATCTCCCTGCTCGGCCGCTGGATCGACCGCGGGCAGGGCCGCGACGGGCCCGAGCTCGACCGCGAGGAGCGCCAGCGGGCTGTGCAGGAGAGGCGCGCGGGCGGATACGCGCCGACGAGCGGCCAGCTGATGGACCACCGCCAGCTCTACGCGCTGTGGGAGCGCCAGAACTGGAAGGCCACCGAGCTCGACTTCTCCCGCGACCGCGAGCAATGGCTGACCACCACGACGCACGCGCAGGAGAGCACTCTGTGGAGCATCGGCGCGTTCTACGTCGGCGAGGAGCGGGTGACGGCGGACCTGGCGCCCTTCCTGATGGCGGCGCCGTCGGGCGAGATCGAGATGTTCCTGGCCACCCAGCTGGTGGACGAGGCCCGCCACGCCGCCTTCTTCGACCGGTTCGGCGCCGAGGTGATGGCGCTCGACGGCGAGACCTTCCGCGCGCGCATGCAGGAGATGGAGGCGGGTCTGATGACGCCCTGGCGCCAGGTGTTCGACGAGGGCCTGCGCGAGACGGCCGAGCAGCTCAAGGCGCGCCCCGACGACCTGGACCTGTTCGTCGAGGGGATCGCGACGTACCACATGGTCGTGGAGGGGTTCCTGGCCGTCACCGGCCAGAAGTTCATCCGCGAGTGGTTCGACGACCACGGGATGTACCCCGGCTTCGTCGAGGGCTTCGGGCTGGTGGAACGCGACGAGCACCGCCACATCGCCTTCGGCATGCGCTTCCTCAGCGACGCGGTGGCCGAGGACTCCCGCCACCGCCAGACGATCGAGGACGTGGTGCTCGACCTGGTTCCCAAGGCGGCCTACGTGTTCGTGCCGCCCTACGCCGACGACGCCTCGGACTTCCTCAGCTACGGCTACCACTCGTCGGAGATCTACGGCTACGCGTACACCACGCTCAAGCGCCGCATGTCGATGCTGGGCATCACCCTGCCCCCGCCCGAGGAGATGATGCCCGGGCGCATCGCAGAAACGGCGCCGCTCAACGTCGCGACCGTCGCGACCGTCGCGTAGCCTCGCCAGCGTTGTGCGGAGCTCGCGTGCGCTACGGACGCTCGCCTGGGGCGCCGTGGCGATCGGAGTGGCCACCCCGCTGCTGCGTCGCCGACTGAGGCTTCCAGCCCCCGCCGTAACCGTCCTCTCTTACCAGGCGCCCGCGGCGCTCGCGATCGCAGCTCCCCGCACGCGCCTGCGCGACGCGGGGATCTACGCGCTTCAGATGTGGGCCTACTTCGCGCACTTCGACATGCCCGACGACGACCCGGTCGCGTTCGCCGAGCGCGTCCACGTCGACTATCCGATCCAGGCCGATCGCGTGATCGGGGCGGGGGAGGAGCCCACCCTGCGCCTCCAGCGGGCGCTCGGGCGCCCGGGCGAGATCCAGCCCCACGACCTGTTCCTGTCGGCGGTGCACTGGAGCTGGTTCGCCGTGCCCCACGGGGCGATGGCCTACCTGCTCCTGCGCCACCGCAAGCTCTACCCGAGCTCCGCCGCGCTGATGAGCGCGTGCTTCGACCTGGGCTGCGTCGTCTACTGGACGGTGCCCACCGCGCCGCCCTGGTGGGCGGGGAAGAACGGCAACATGGCGCCGGTCCGGCGCATCATGGCCGAGACCGGAGAACGCGTCTGGGGACGGGCCTGGAAGCCGCTTTACAGTTCGCTTGAGGGGAATCCTTTTGCTGCGATGCCGTCGCTTCATTTCGGTACTTCGGTGATGGCCGCCCGCCTTCTTCAGCGGGTGGGACCCCGTCAGGGCGCGGCGGCGTGGGCCTATGCGCTCACGCTGGGGTTCGGGCTGATCTATCTGGGCGAGCACTACGTGGTCGACCTGATCGCCGGCTTTGCCCTCGCCGAGGGCATCGTGCGCGCGGCCCCGCACTTCCAGTCGGCCGGCGTCGCGGTGTCCGACGGCCTGGCGAGGCTGTCCCCGTGAGCTCGGTGGACACCGCCAGCGAGCGCGACGAGGCCCTCGCGGAGGAAGCGGAGGTCTCGCGGGTCCAGACCCTCCTCCACGACCGCCGCAAGCTCGCCTCGGGCGCCCTAACCATCGTCCTCGCGGTGGTGGCCATCTACGTGCTGTTCCCCCAGGTGGTGGGCCTCGAGGGAAGCCTGGACCGGATCGACAGCGCGAAGTGGTACTGGGTGGTCGTCGCGATCGCGGCGACCGTCGCCGGCTTCTTCGCCTACGTGATGCTCTTCCACGGGGTCATCGCCGGGGGAGACCCGCAGGTCACCCGACGGCTGAACATCAAGGCCTCTCTGCAGATCAACCTCGCCGGCCTGGCCGCCACCCGCATCTTCTCGGCGGGCGGTGCCGGCGGCATCGCCCTGACCTACTGGGCGCTGCGCAAGGCGGGCATGGAGCGCAGGCGGTCGGCGAGCCGGATGGTCGCCTTCCTCGCGCTGATGTACTCGGTCTACCTCGGCTCGCTCGTGCTGTTCGGCGTGCTGCTGCGCACCGGCGTGCTGCCGGGCGACAACCCCGCCGGCGGCACGATCGTGCCCGCCGCGGTGGCCGGCGCGGTCATCTTCGTCCTCGCCCTGGTGGCGCTCATCCCCGGAGACGTGGAGCGGCGCATCCGCAAGGTGAGCGACCACCCGCACGCGGCGCGGATCGGGGCGAAGCTGGCGGCGGGGCCCGCCACGGTGGCCCGCGGCCTCCGGACGGCCATCGCCTACGTCCGCCATCCGCAGCGCGGCGCGGTGGCGATCGGCGGCGCGATCGGCTTCTGGGCGGCGCAGATCACCACGCTGTGGGCGAGCTTCGAGGCGTTCGGCGGCGACGTGCCCATCGCGGTGCTCATCCAGGGCTTCTTCGTCGGGATGGCGGCGAACCTGATCCCCTCGCCCGCGGGCGGGGCGGGGCCGGTGGACGCCGGGATGATCGCCGCCTTCGCGCTGTTCGGGGTCGACAACGCCGTCGTCTTCCCCGCCGTGCTGACCTACCGGATCATCGCCTTCTGGCTGCCGATCCCGCCGGGGATCGCGGCGTTCTTCGCGCTCCGGCGCACCGTGCACGAATGGGAGGCGGAGGGCTATACTTCAGAAAGTAAAGTAAAGGCGGAGGCCACTTGAAGACAGAGAACGTCGTAATCGTGGGAAGCGGACCGGCCGGCTACACAGCCGCGCTGTACACCGCGCGCGCGGACCTCGAGCCGCTGGTGATCGAGGGCTTCCTGTGGGGTGGTCTGCTTCAGAACACCACCGACGTCGAGAACTATCCCGGCTACCGCGACGGCGTGATGGGGCCGGAGATGATGCAGGAGTTCCGCGACCAGGCCGAGCGCTTCGGGACCCGCTTCATCACCGACGAGGCCAGCAAGATCGAGCTTTCCCAGGACGGTGGCACCCACGTGATCCACGTGGGCGGCGAGGAGATCCGCGCCCGCGCGGTGATCCTGGCCATGGGCGCCGAGCCGAGCAAGCTGGGCGTGCCGGGGGAGGAGGAGCTCGCGGCAAAGGGCGTCTCCTACTGCGCCACCTGCGACGCCGCCTTCTTCCGCGACAAGCCGACGATCGTGGTCGGCGGCGGGGACACCGCGATGGAGGACGCCACCTTTCTGGCCAAGTTCGCCAAGGACGTGAAGGTCGTGCATCGCCGTGACGATTTCCGCGCCTCGGCGATCATGCTCGACCGCGCCCGCGAGGCGGACAACATCGAGCTGGTCACGCCGTACGTGGTCGACCGCTTCGAGCCGGGCGAGGACGGCAGCCTGAGCACCGCGGTGCTGTCGCACACCGACGGCGGCCAGGACCGCACGCTGGAGATCGACGGCGCCTTCGTGGCCATCGGCCACAAGCCCAACTCGCACCTGGTCTCCGATCAGATCGACACCGACGAGAACGGCTACGTGCTGGTCGAGGGCCGCTCGACGAAGACCAACCTGACCGGCGTGTTCGCCGCGGGCGACCTCACCGACCACACCTACCGCCAGGCCGTGACCGCGGCCGGGACCGGCTGCGCCGCCGCGCTGGACGCTGAGGCCTACCTGCGCGACCGGCCGATCGACGCCGAGGCCCACTGGGAGGGCGACCCGGCAAAGATGGAGGCCGCCGCCGAAGCAGCGGCCTCGAAGTAGCGCCGGCTCAGCGGTTCCGCTAGCCGCCGGCGCGAATCGCGCTTACCATCGTCGTGTGAGGAGACGGTGCCTGGGCCCGGCAGGGGTCCTCTTCCTGATGATGCTGGTCTTGGCCCCCGCGGCATACGCGGGCCACCCCGGCACGAAGCCGGCCAACCGCGAGGCCGAGGCCATCGCCGCGGCCGGTCCCGAGGCCGAGCTCAACGTCAGGGGCACACCGGGCAAGGGGAGCACCTCCTACACCGAGGTCACCGGCCTGTTGGAGGGCCACCTGCACGCGATGGCCTTCGAGTTCCTGGGGGGACGCGTGCGGTGCGGCAAGCCCTGGGACGAACGCGGCATCGCGGTCGCGCTGCGCGACTGCCCCGACCACGCCGGCAACGGCGCGGGAGCGGTGCTGGAGAACATCCTCTCCACCGGCAGCCCTCTCGGCACGCACGACAACAGCGGCTGGCCGAACTTCAGGGGCTGGCCGCGCCCTGAGTCGCTCACCCACGAGCAGGTCTACTACCGCTGGCTGGAGCGCTCCTGGCGCGGCGGGCTGCGGCTGATGGTCAACCTGCTGGTGGACAACCAGCAGCTGTGCGAGGTCTACCCGCTCAAGAAGAACAGCTGCAACGAGATGAACAGCGTGCGCCTGCAGCTGCGGCGCATCCGCGAGCTGCAGAGCTACATCGATCGCAAGTCCGGCGGCCCGGGCAAGGGCTGGCTGAAGATCGTCAAGGACCCCTTCGAGGCCCGCAAGGTGATCAACCAGGGCAAGCTCGCGGTGGTGCTGGGCATCGAGGTGTCCTCGCTGTTCGACTGCTTCCTCTCCAACGACACCCCGGCCTGCAACAAGCAGCAGATCGACCAGCGGCTGGACGAGATGCACCGGGCCGGCGTCCGCGACCTCGAGTTGGTGAACAAGTTCGACAACGGTCTCGCCGGGGTGGCCATGGACGCCGGGACCCTCGGCATCGCGATCAACGCCGCCAACCGTCGGCAGACGGGCCGCTTCTGGCAGATCGAGACCTGCGACGGCAAGTCGCACGACCAGCCGCAGGAGGTGGGTCCCGGCACCGGTCGTGACGCCCTGCTCGGCAAGGCCCTGGCGCTCTACCTGCCGCCCGGGGTGACGCCGATCTACCCGGCCCAGCCGCACTGCAACGTGCGCGGGTTGAGCGACCTCGGCGAGCACCTGATCCGCCGGATGGTTCAGAAGGACATGATCGTCGACGTCGACCACCTCAGCGTCGCGGCGCGCAAGCACGCGCTGTCGCTGCTGGAGTCCCAGCGCTACTCCGGGGTGATCTCCAGCCACTCCTGGGCGGACGAGGAGAGCTACCCGCGGATCTACAACCTGGGCGGGGTTGTGACGCCGTCGGACAACAACTCCGCGGAGTTCGTCAAGGACTGGCAGACGATCCGCAAGTACCGCAGCCCCAAGCACTTCTTCGGCTTTGGCTTCGGCTCCGACCTCAACGGCTTCAGCTCGGCGGCGGGCAAGCGGCCCAACAACGGGTCCAACCCCGTGCGCTACCCGTTCCGGGCAATCGGCGGCACCATCGTCGACCGCCAGCGCAGCGGCACGCGGACCTACGACGTCAACAACGACGGCGTCTCGCACTACGGCCTCTACCCCGACTGGGTCGAGGACCTGCGCAAGGTCGGCGGCCAGGCGATCCACACCGAGATGGGCCGCGGCGCCGAGGCCTACCTCCAGATGTGGGAGCGCGCCGAGGGCATCCCCGCCCGCCGTTGCCGCTCGCCGCACGTGAACTTCAGCCGCCGCGGCCTGAACAACGTCGGCATCGGCCTGTCGCCGAACTCACAGCTGCGCCGCGCGGGCCAGCCCGCGCGGCGCAACGGCCGCGTGTGGCGCTGGTGCGTGGGCGGGCGCAAGAACCGCCGCGCCAAGACGCTGGCCGCCTTCACCCGCTCGGCGAAGGTCGGCCTGGTGGCCACCACCGGCCGCGGTCACCGTGCCTCGCGGATCGCCCCGGGCATGCGCTCGCGCCGCCTGCGCGGCAAGGCGCGGTCGATCGGCCGCGGCCTCTACGTGCGCCGGGTCGCAGGGCGCCGGCTGTTCGTCTACAAGGTGCGCCGCGGCAAGGTGCGGTTCGTCGCCCTGGCCTCGCGTGGCGTCTCCAAGAACCGCCGCACCATCCGCAACTACCTGCGCCTCGCGGGCTTGCGCTAGACCTTCGGGTCGTGCCCGAGCGCTGGACGAACTGGGCCGGCCAGCAGGTCTGCGCCCCGGTGGCGATCGAGCGCCCGCGCAGCGAAGACGAGGTCGCCCGCGCGGTTCGCGGCGCCGCCGAGCGCGGCGTGCCGGCCCGGGCAGTCGGCTCGGGCCACTCGTTCACGGACATCGCCTGCACCGACGGCGTCATGGTGGACCTGTCCGGGATGGGCGCGGTGCTCGACGCCGACCCGTCGACCGGCTTGGTTCGGGCGCAGGCGGGGGCGTCGATCAACGCGCTGGGCGAGGCGCTGGAGGGCCGCGGCCTCGCGCTGGAGAACCAGGGCGACGTCGACACCCAGGCGCTGGCAGGCGCCTTGGCCACGGCCACCCACGGCACCGGGCTGGCGTTCGGGAACCTGTCCTCGCGGGTGGAGTCGCTGCGGCTGGTGGACGGGCGAGGCGAGGTCCGCGAGATCTCGTCAGGTGACGAGCTGCTGGCCGCCCGCGTGGGGCTGGGGGCGTTGGGAATCGTCACCGAGCTGACCCTGCGAGCCGTGCCGCTGTTCACCCTGCGCCGCCGCGACGAGCCGCGGCCGCTGGGGGAGACCCTGGACGCGATGGACGGGCTGATCGACGGCACCGACCACTGGGAGTTCTGGGTCTTCCCCTACTCCGACGTCGCGCTCGTCCGCTCGAGCACGCGCTCCGACGAGCCGCCCGAGGCGGTCGACGAGCGCAAGCTCTGGCTCCAGGAGTACGTGTTCGAGAACGCCGTGGTGGGCGCCTTCGCCCGTACGGGCCGGGCGTTCCCGCGCCTGATCCCGTTCCTCAATGCCACGCTGCCCAAGCTCGCGTCGCCCACCACGAAGGTGGGCCGGTCGTGGAAGGTGTTCGCGACGCGGCGCGCGGTCCGCTTCACCGAGATGGAGTACGCCATCCCGCGCGAGCACGCGCGCGAGGCGGTGGAGGCGGTGATGGGCCTGGTCGAGAACCGGAGGCTGCCGGTGACGTTCCCCATCGAGGTGCGCTTCACCGCCGGCGACGACGCGTTTCTGTCGACCGCCCACGGTCGGGACACGTGCTACATCGCGATCCACCAGTACCTGGGCATGGAGTACGAGACCTACTTCCGCGCCGTGGAGCGGGTGATGGACGGCTTCGGTGGCCGGCCACACTGGGGCAAGCGCCACTACCAGTCGGCTGCCACGCTGCGCCAGCGCTATCCGGAGTGGGACCGGTTCGCCGCGGTACGCGACTCGCTGGATCCCGAGCGGCGGTTCGAGAACGACTACACGCGCCGCGTGCTGGGCTGAACAACTTTTGGCTGCCCCCGGGCTCCTCGGAGCGAGGTGCGCACCCGCCTGAAAAGACGCTCAGCCGCCTGAGGACTTTTTCGAGGGGAGTGCGCGGTTACCGGGCCGGTCGGTGGGCTCAGCCTTCCGAGCCAGCCAGCTCGAAGTCCACGATGGTCGCGCCCTTCGGGAGCGGCGCGGCCAACGCTGCAACGGGTGCGTTCTCACCCGATCCCGTTCGTGCGCAGGAACAGCAGCGGCCCGTCGCCGGCCAGGTCGTCCAGCGCCGCCCACGCCTTGGCGCTGTAGACCGGGTCGAGCGCCACCGGCGCCTCGCGCAGCGCACGCTCCGAGGCGTCCGTCGCGTGTCCGTAGCCCGGACCTAGCTGGGCGAACGTGACGTCGAGGTCATCCTCCGCGACGTCGGGGACGGGGCGGACGACACCCTGCTTCCGCAGCAACGCCGCCGCGGCGCGCGCCTTGCGGGAGAGCGCGCGGGCGTCCAGTCGGAGCTGGTCGGCCACCACCACGCCGGTCACCCGGGTGCGCAGGCCCGCCAGCCTGAGCCCGAGGGCCAGGCCGGCCGCGGTGCCTCCGGATCCCACCGCCGTGACCACCCGGCTGGGCTCGGGCAGCTCGCCGGCCTCCACCTGCGCGCCGAGCTCCAGGCCGGCTTGGACGTAGCCCAGGGTGCCGACGGCCGACGACCCGCCCGGCGGCAGCCAGGCCGGCGCGGCGCGGTCGCGCACGGCGGCCCGGCCCATGATCCGCGGCAGGGCCAGGGCGGTGCGGCGGTTGTCGTGGGTCAGGTGCACGCGGGCCACGGCCTGGAGCTGCTCCAGGCGCTCCAGCACCTCGGGCGTGCGGGGCTGCTCCACCAGCGCGAGCTCGGTCGCGATGCCCCGGTCGGCCGCGCGGCGCGCCAGCGCGAGGCCCCAGTTCGTCCCCAGCCCGCCGGCGCTCACCACGGTGCGCACGCCGCGGCGCTCCAGCTCGGGCAGGATGAACTCGAGCTTGCGGGTCTTGTTGCCGCCTTCGCCGAGCACCCCCTCGTCCTTCACCCACACGTCGCCGCATAGGCGGACCGGGGTGGACGCGTCGTACAGCGGCTCCCGGGCTACAGGAAGCAGCATCCTTCGCCGCGGTAGGTCGGCACCTCGTCCACGATCTCTCCGCCGCGGACCAGCAGCAGCGAGTTGAACCGCTCGCACAGCTCGCCGGCCTTGGCGTGGCGCATGAAGACCAGGTCGCCCACGCGCAGGCCGGCCGCCGCCGGGCCGCTCACGGGGGTCTGCACCTCGCCCGCGCCCTCCTGGGAGTCGAGCTTCAGGCCCTCGGGCAGCCACGGGGAGGGCTCGCGGTCGCGGCCCGGGGCGCCGGACGCGATGTAACCGCCCCCCAACAGCGTGGCCACGCTTCGGCTCGGCCGGCGCACCACCGGCAGCGCGAACGCCGCGGCAGGCGTCAGCCGGAAGCCCGAGTAGCGGTCGAACAGCGTGGGGGCGTAGAAGCCCGAGCCGGCGGTCACTTCGGTCACCGCCACCTCGCGCGAGGTCAGGTGCAGGCTGCCGGTGCCGCCGCCGTTGACCAGCGCCAGCGGCGCCACCTCGGACACGGCGGCCACGACCGCGGCCCGCCGTTCGGCGATCTCGGCCGCCGAGCGGCGCTGCATCAACTCGATCACCCGCCCCTGGACCCGCTTGCCCAGCGGACGGTCCCCGACTCCCGCGATGTGGGCCTCGTAGCCCATCACGCCCGCCAGCTCGAACCCGGACCGCGCCACCACCTCGCGGGCCAGCGCGGCGGCCTGCTCCGGGGTGCGCAGCGGAGAGCGCTTGGCGCCCACCTTCAACCGCCCGCCGGCGGTCCACCAGCTCACGTCGAGCTCCAGGCAGACCCGAAACTGGCCGCCCGCTGCCGCCATGAAGTCGAGCTGCTCGACCGAGTCGACCATCACCACGGGCGGCCGCTCGCTCTCCAGTGCTCCCAGGCGCCTCAGCCCCTCGCGGTCGGCGGTGGGGTAGGCCAGCAGCAGGTCCTCGAAGCCGTGCTGGTGCAACCAGAGCGACTCGGCCAGCGTGAAGGTCATCAGACCGCGGAAGGCAGGGTCGCCGTCGAGGATCGAGCGCAGCAGCCGCCGGCAGCGAACGGACTTGGACGCGACCCGGATCGGCTTGCCCGCCGCACGCGCCCTCATCTCGGCGGCGTTGGACCACAGCGCGTCGAGGTCGACGAAGGCGAACGGAGCGTCGCGGCCCTCGAAGAGCGCGGCGTAGGCCTCGTGGCTCGCCATCGCCGCGATGATCCCACGATGCCCCCGGTCGGACTCGTCCTGCTCGCGGTCAGCTCCGTCCAGGTGGGCGGCGCGCTGGCCAAGACGCTGTTCGACGACCTCGGGCCCGGCGGCACCGTGTTCCTGCGCGTGGTGTTCGCCGCGGCGGTGCTGGCCGCGGTGTGGCGCCCGCGGGTCACGGGCCTGAGCCGTCGCGACCTCGGCCTGGTGGCGCTGTTCGGGGTCAGCCTGGCCGGGATGAACGGCTCCTTCTACCTGGCCCTTGACCGCCTGCCGCTGGGGGTGGCGGTCACGCTGGAGTTCGTCGGCCCGCTGGGCGTGGCGGTGGCCGGCTCGCGCAGGGCGCTGGACGCGCTGTGGGTCGTGCTCGCCGCCGCAGGCATCCTGCTGCTGGCCGGGCCAGCGGGCGGCGGGATCGACGCGCTCGGCGCCTTCTTCGCCGTGCTGGCCGGGGCGTTCTGGGCGGCCTACATCCTGCTGAGCGCGCGGGTGGGCCAGGACTTCGAGGGCGGCACCGGTCTGGCGCTGGCGATGCTGGTGGCGAGCGCGGTGCTCGTGGCGCCCGGCGTCGCCGACGCCGGCGCGGAGCTGCTCGACCCCCGCCTGCTGGCCCTGGGCGCCGCGGTGGCGGTGCTGTCGTCGGCGATTCCCTACTCCCTGGAGCTCGAGGCGCTGCGGCGCCTGCCGAAGCGGGTGTTCGGCGTGCTCATGAGCCTGGAGCCCGCCGTGGCCGCCACCGCCGGTTTCGTGGTGCTCGGCGAGGTGCTCGACGCCCGGGAGCTGGTGGCCATCGGCCTGGTCGTGGCCGCCAGCGCGGGGGCCACGAGAACGGCCGAGACGGTGCCCCGAGACGGGTAGCCTCTGTGCCGTGGCGGTAACCGAAAGCCCTGAGCAGCTCGGGGTCCGCCCCTTCCACGAGTTCGACGAGGCCAACGCGACCTGGCCGCGTGGCGCGAAGCTCGAGGCCATACGAAGCGCCGCCGGCGAGTTCCGCAAGCGCTTCAAGGGCCAGGGGCAGGTGGTGGCGACACGCACCATCGACCTCGTCACCGCCGGGTACCCGACGCGGTTCGCCTTCGGCGGCGCCGCCCGCGGCTTCAACCCCTACATCGGCATCACCAACCGGCTGATCATCGTCCAGTTCCACGACTTCGAGGGCGAGCTCAAGACGCTGGTGTGGGAGCCGACGGTGCCCGAGGGCTCGGCTCGGGCGCCGTTCTACGAGCAGCTCATCGGCCGCTACGGCGAGTGGCTGTCGGAGAACGTCCTGGCCACCGAGCACAACTCCGTGGCCGGCGCGCTCGACCTGTGCGGACTGCAGCCGGCCGACGTCGACTACGTGACCTTCGACCACCTGCACGTCCAGGACATGCGTCTGCTGATGGGGACCACGGTGCCGGTGGACGGCGAGCTCGAGCCGCGCCCGGCCTTCTTCCCGAAAGCCCGCTTCCTGTGCCAGCGGCGCGAGGTGGACACCTTCCGGTCGCCGCACCCGATGCAGTGGCCCTGGTACGTGCCGGGCGGCATGGACCACGTGATCGAAGAGCATCTTGTCTTGCTCGACGGAGACGTCGAGCTCGGCCCGGGCGTGGCACTGGCCGCCACGCCCGGGCACACCGACGGCAACCAGTCGCTGGTCCTGAACACCCCCGACGGCGTGTGGGTCTCCTCCGAGAACGGCGTGGCCGCCGACAACTGGCATCCGCACCTGTCGAAGATCCCCGGAGTCAGGCGCGAGGCCGACTTCATGGGGCTCGAGGTGATCCTGAACTCGAACACCCTCGAGGACTCGATCGACCAGTACGACTCGATGGTCAAGGAGAAGGCGCTGGCCGACCCCAACCGCGAGGACCCGCGTTGGATCAACGTGTTCCCGTCCTCCGAGATGCCGCGGCTCCGGCGCCAGTGGCCGGTGGTCCCCAGCTTCACCTACGGCGGCATCGACTACGGGCGCATCGAGGCTCCCGCTCGCTAGCTTCGTCGGCGTGAACGAGGAGATCTTTCGCCTCGACTCGGTCTCCGGGTCCGAGCGCCTTCCCTACTCGCTGAAGGTCCTGCTGGAGAACCTGTTGCGCCACGGCGAGGACGAATCCGCCGAGGCGCTGGCCAACTGGGACCCCAAGGCCGATCCGTCGTACGAGATCGCCTACACCCCCAGCCGGGTGCTGATGCAGGACTTCACCGGTGTGCCGGCCATCGTCGACCTGGCCGCCATGCGCGACGCCATGGAGGACCTCGGGGGCGACCCGACCAAGATCAACCCGCTGGTGCCGGTCGAGCTGGTGATCGACCACTCGATCCAAGTCGACGTGTTCGCCGAGCGGATGGCGTTCATGCGCAACGCTGAGCTCGAGTTCGAGCGAAACCGCGAGCGGTACGCCTTCCTGCGCTGGGGCCAGGGCGCCTTCGAGAACTTCGGCGTGGTGCCGCCCAACACCGGCATCTGCCACCAGGTGAATCTGGAGTACCTCGCGCGCGTGGTGACCTCGCGCGACGGCCAGGCGTTCCCCGACACGCTGGTCGGCACCGACTCGCACACCACGATGATCAACGGCCTGGGCGTGCTGGGCTGGGGTGTGGGCGGCATCGAGGCCGAGGCCGCGATGCTCGGCCAGCCGGTCTCCATGCTCATCCCGCAGGTGGTCGGCTTCCGGCTGACGGGCGCGCTCCCCGAGGGCGCCACCGCCACCGACCTCGTCCTCACCGTGACCCAGATGCTCCGCGAGCGCGGGGTGGTGGGCAAGTTCGTCGAATTCTTCGGCGAGGGCCTGCCCAACCTGCCGCTGGCCGACCGCGCGACGATCGGCAACATGTCGCCGGAGTACGGCGCGACCTGCGGGATCTTCCCCGTGGACGACGAGACGCTGCGCTACCTCGAGTTCTCCGGCCGCCCGAAGGAGCAGGTGGAGCTGGTGGAGGAGTACATGCGCGAGCAGGGCATGTTCCACGAGGCCGGCGACGACGAGATCGACTACTCGGACACGCTCGAGCTCGACCTCGGCGAGGTGGTGCCCTCGCTGGCCGGCCCGCGCCGCCCGCAGGACCGCGTGGCCCTGTCCGACGCCGCCGAAGGCGTGCTGAAGGAACTCGCCGACATGGACCTCGACGGCAGCGGCTCGGCGCGGGCGGGCCAGGACCAGGCGGTGGCCGAGACGATGGAGGCCAGCGACCCGCCGTCGAGCGGCGGCGAGTCCGACGATGCGCCGAAGTCCGGCTGGGGACGGCAACGGGTCCGCCCCGGCCGAGCGCGGCGAGGGCCTCGACCACGGCGCGGTGGTCATCGCGGCGATCACCAGCTGCACCAACACCTCCAATCCCTCGGTCATGCTGGGAGCCGGCCTGCTCGCCAAGAAGGCGGTGGAGGCCGGCCTGAAGTCCAAGCCCTGGGTCAAGACCTCGCTTGCGCCGGGCTCGAAGGTCGTGACGGAGTACCTGGAGCGAGCCGGCCTGATCGAGCCGCTGGAGCAGCTCGGCTTCAGCCTGGTGGGCTACGGCTGCACCACCTGCATCGGCAACTCCGGTCCGCTGCCGGAGGAGGTCTCGCAGGAGATCACCGACCGTGACCTGGCGGTGTGCTCGGTGCTGTCGGGCAACCGCAACTTCGAGGGGCGGATCCACCCCGAGGTCAAGCTGAACTACCTCGCCTCGCCGCCGCTGTGCGTGGCCTACGCGCTGGCGGGCCGGATGGACCTCGACCTGCTCAACGAGCCCCTGCAGGGCGACGTGACGCTCAGCGACATCTGGCCTTCGGGCGAGGAGGTGCGAAAGGCGATCGAGGACTCGGTGGAGTCCGACATGTTCCGCCGCTCGTACGACGAGGTCTTCGAGGGCGACGAGGACTGGAACGAGCTGGAGGTGCCCGAGGGCGACCGCTACGCCTGGGACGACGAGTCCACCTACGTCAAGCGCCCGCCCTACTTCGAGGGCATGTCCGAGGAGCCCGCCGAGGGTTTCGAGCAGATCCAGGGAGCCAAGGTGCTGGCCCTGCTGGGCGACAGCGTGACCACCGACCACATCTCGCCGGCGGGGGCGATCAAGAAGGACTCGCCGGCGGGCGAGTACCTCACCGAGCACGGAGTGGAGCGCAAGGACTTCAACTCCTACGGGTCACGCCGCGGCAACCACGAGGTGATGATGCGCGGCACCTTCGCCAACGTGCGCCTGCGCAACCAGCTCGCCCCCGGCACCGAGGGCGGCTTCACCAAGAAGGACGGCGAGGAGACCACCATCTACGAGGCCGCCATGGAGTACGCCGACGAGGAAACCCCGCTGTGCGTGCTGGCCGGCAAGGAGTACGGCTCGGGCTCCTCGCGCGACTGGGCCGCCAAAGGGCCGCGGCTGCTCGGAGTGCGGTTCGTGATCGCCGAGTCCTACGAGCGCATCCACCGGTCGAACCTGGTGGGGATGGGCATCCTGCCGCTGCAGTTCCCTGAGGGCGAGTCGGCGGAGTCGCTGGGGCTCACGGGCGAGGAGGAGTTCGACCTCGACCAGCTCGAGGACGGGGCCGAGACGCTGAAGGTGCGCGCCGGCGACGTCGAGTTCGAGGCCCGCGTGCGGGTCGACACTCCCAACGAGTGGCAGTACCTGCGTAACGGCGGGATCCTGCACTACGTGCTGCGCGGGCTATCGAAGAGCGACTGACCCACCACGACCTCTGCTTCGGCTGCGGGCAGGCGAACCTGTTCGGCCTGCAGCTCGAGCTGGTGCGACGGCCCGAGGGCGGCGTGGCCGGTCGCTTCTTCGTCAAGCAGGACCACCAGGGCCCGCCGGGGTACGCCCACGGCGGCGTGATCGCCACCGCGCTCGACGAGGCGATGGCGCTCCTGCTGCACGGCCAGGAGGAGCTGGCGCTGACCGGGCGCCTCGAGGTCGACCTCCATGCGCCGGCGCCCGTGGGTACGTACGTGTCGATCGAGGCGGACGTCCAGGAGGTGGGTGAACGCAAGATCGTTGTCGCGGCCCGCGCGAGCGGCGACGACGGGCCGCTGGCCAGTGGAAGTGCGGTTTTCGTGCGCCGCGGGTAGCTTCCGCCCATGGGAGAGAACCTCACGCGGCAGATACTCAGCGAGCACCTGGTCGACGGGGACTTGACGCCGGGTGAGCCGATCTCGCTGAAGATCGACCAGACGCTGCTGCAGGACGCCACCGGGACGATGTCCCTCATGCAGTTCGAGCAGCTGGACGTCCCGCGGGTGAAGGTCGATCGCGCGGTCCAGTACGTGGACCACAACGTGATCCAGCTCGACTACAAGAACCCCGACGACCACCGCATGCTGCAGGCGCTGGCCCGCAAGTACGGCATCCACTTCTCCCGGCCGGGCAACGGCATCTGCCACTACGTGCACATCGAGCGCTTCGCCAAGCCGGGGGCGATCATGGTGGGCGCGGACTCCCACACCACCACGAGTGGCGCGCTGGGCCAGATCTCGATCGGCGCCGGCGGCCTCGACGTCGCGGTGGCCATGGGCGGATACCCCTACGAGATCGCCTGTCCCGAGGTGGTCGAGGTCCACCTGACCGGCACGCTCGCCCGCCCGTGGGTGCAGGCCAAGGACATCATCCTCGAGCTCCTGCGCCAGCTCAGCGCGAGCGGCGGCAAGAACAAGATCTTCGAGTTCACCGGCGAGGGCACCACCGACCTGTCGGTGCCAGAGCGCGGCACGATCGCCAACATGATCGCCGAGCTGGGCGCCACCTCCGCGGTCTTCCCGCCCGACGACAACACGCGCGAGTGGCTCGAGCGCCAGCAGCGCGAGGACGACTTCGAGGAGATCGGCCCCGACGAGGGCTGCGAGTACGACGACCGCGCCGAGATCGACCTCGGCGAGCTCGGGCCGCTGGTGGCCAAGCCCTCGAACCCGGACAACGTCGTGCCGGTCGAGGAGGTCGCCGGCACCAAGGTCGAGCAGGTCTGCATCGGCTCGTCGGTCAACTCCTCCTACAACGACCTCGCTCTGCCCGGCGCGGTGCTGGCCGACAAGGACGGCCAGCTGGTGAACGAGAACTGCACTGTCACCGCCACGCCCGGCTCGCGTCAGATCCTGGTGGCCATCGCCGAGTCCGGCGTGTACCGCCAGTTGGTGGAGGGCGGCGTGCGGATGCTCGAGCCGGTGTGCGGGCCGTGCGTGGGCATGGGCCAGGCGCCGCCGTCGGACTCCAACTCGCTGCGCACGTTCAACCGCAACTTCCCGGGCCGCAGCGGAACGCCCGAGGACTCGGTGTTCCTGTGCTCGCCGGCGGTAGCCGCGGTGTCGATGCTGCACGGCGAGATCACCGACCCGCGCGAGTACGGCGAAGCGCCCGAGCTGCTGGAGATGCCCGAGCTCAAGCCCTACGTGGACGACGTGCACATTTTCGCGCCGGCCGACGAGGACGAGGCGGAGTCGATCGAGATCCCGCGCGGGCCGAACATCAAGACGCCTCCCGAGCACGTGCCGCTCGACGACTGCATCGAGGCGAAGATCGCGACGGTGCAGCCCGACGACATCACCACGGGCGACCTGGCGCCCGACGGCGTGGTGGTCATGTCCTACCGCTCGAACATCCCGGCCATCGCCGAGTTCACCTTCCAGCATCGCGATCCCGAGTTCCGCAAGCGGATGCAGGAGTGGGGGGCAGGCTTCATCGTCGGAGGCGAGAACTACGGCCAGGGCTCATCCCGCGAGCACGCCGCGCTGGCGCCGCTGCAGCTGGGCGTGAAGGCCGTGTTCGCCAAGTCGTTTGCCCGCATCCACCGACGCAACCTGGTGGCCCAGGGCATCCTGGCCCTGACGTTCAACGACGAGGCCGACTACGACCGCGCCGAGGTCGGCAAGTGCTGGACGTTGCCGAAGATCAAGGAGGAGCTCGAAGAAGGCTCTGACGAGATCACCGTCAAGACCGAGGACGGCGACGAGTTCACGGTCGGCCACGACTTCGCCCCGGCCGAGCGCGAGATCCTCGTCGAGGGGGGACTGCTCCACTACCTCAAGGAGCGCGGCGAGCAGGCCGCCGCCTAGCTAGCCGGTGCTCGGCGCGATGTTGGCGTTGAGCCGGAACAGGTTGTCCGGGTCCCAGCGGTCCTTGAGCGCGACCAGGCGGTCGTACTTCTCGTCCCCGTACACCCGCCGCAGGCGGTTCTCGTCGGCGTTGACGAAGTTCACCTGCGGGCCCGAGCTCGAGAACCCCTCCATCGCGGAGTAGAAGTCCCGCGCCCAGGCGATGTTGGCCTCGGTCTCCTCCGGGTCCTCCCACGCCGCCAACGGCGTAGTAGCGGAACTCGGCCTCGCGGTTGCCGATCGGCGTGTCGGCGTCCGGCGTCCGGGCGATCGCCCGCCCGCCGGGCTCGAGGATCGTGATCGAGAAGGGCAGCCGGCGTGCTGCCGGCGTGCTCGACGATCGTGGCCATCGCGTCGTCGCTCATCTCGTCGACGGTGTCCACCTTCCAGTAGCCCTGTTGGCCGAAGGGCGCGCTGGCGTCGAGCAGCTGCTGGACCACGACGTAGGGCATCGGCATGACCAGGTCGAGCACGGGCCCGGCCTCGCGCAGCTCCCCGACGAGGGCCTCGCCCTCGGCCATGTCGCCGGTGTGGCAGACGATCACGCCTATCACGGGCTGCAGGCGTACCTCCTCGGGCACGAACTCCTCGGGCGGCGCCGTCAGCCAGGCGATCGCGCCGCCGAACTCGTCCGGTGCCCCCCGCATCAGGTCCGCGGTACTGGGTCAGGAGCTCCGCGGCTTGGTCGCGCGGGAACAGCAGCATCCCGCCGAGCACGATCGGGCCCACGGGGTGGAGCTGGAACTCCAGCGCGGTGACGATGCCGAAGTTCGCCCCCGCGCCCTTGAGCCCCCAGAACAGCTCGGGCTCCTCGGTCTCGCTGACCCGGACGAGCCGCCCGTCGGCGGTCACCAGGTCGGCGGACAGCAGGTGGTCGCAGCTCAGCCCGAGGCTGCGCTCCAGCCAGCCGCTGCCGCTTCCGAGCGTGAGCCCGGCGATGCCGGTGTTCGAGATCCGCCCGCCGGTGACCGCCAGGCCGTGCACCTGCGTCTCGCGGTCGAGCTCGCCCCACGTCATGCCCGCGCGCGGCCGCCACGGTCCGGGCTCCGGGGTCCACCCGCGCGCCCTTCATGGGGTTGAGGTCGATGACCAGCCCGTCGTCGAGGCTGGAGTAGCCCTGGACGCTGTGGCCGCCACCGCGCACGGCCACCTCGAGGCCCTCCGCACGCGCGTAGTTGACCGCCGCGATCACGTCGGCCGGCCCTCCGCAGCGCGCGATCTGGGCGGGGCGGCGCTGATACATGCCGTTGAAGACCAGCCGCGCGGCGTCGTAGCCGGGGTCTTCAGGGCGCAGCACCTCCCCTCGGAACTCGGTGGCGAATGCCTCTGCCGCGGTGCCCGCTGCCATGGGGCCTCCTCTTCCGACGGGTAGGGCGACCCTAACCCGGCGGCGCTAGGTGGCGCAACCGCTCAGGGAGCCGCGCAGACCACCCAGGTCCTGACGAGGGCGTTGCCGTCGTCGCTCTCGGGGAGGAACGACCCGCCCCAGCCGGTGGGGGTCGACCCTGCCCCGGCCGGGCTGGGGATCGAGGACACCGGCCTGCCGTCGCTGAAGCTGTAGTCGAGGATCGCCGAGCCTCCGCCGGTGGCGCGCTCGGAGCCCACGCAGTTCACGAATGCCACCTCGGGTACGCCATCTGACACACCCGGGGTCGAGGACGCCAAGCGCACGACCACCTTGGTTGCGCCCGACGCGCCCGACGCGCCGCGCGCCCTGGGCTCCCCGGGGACCGGCCGGGAGCTGCCCGGACTTGAAGTCCTCGGCGATCAGCGCACCGTTGCGCACGTCCCGGCTCCGGAGGGAGTTGTTGCGCACATCCCCGCTGCGCACGGTGTTGTTGCGGATCTCGCGCGTGTCGATGGAGCCCGTGGCCACCGCGTAGGAGGTGCCTCCCAGGAGCATGAACAGGCAGAGCGTCGAGACGACGTTTGCGTAGGTCAGGCGAGGGCGTAGCCGGCGCATCGATGACCGTCCTTGGCTCGGGCGTCAATCGTAACTTTCGTGGCAAGCCCCTCAGTCGTTCTAGAAGCATCTTCTAGAATCTTGTTCTAGAAGGATGGACCGCCGCGATGAGATCCTCACCGCCGCGCTCGGCGCCTTCGCCGAGAAGGGCTTCGCGGCGGCCACCATCGACGACGTGCGGGAGCGCTCGGGCGCCAGCACCGGCAGCATCTACCACCACTTCGGTGACAAGGAGGGCCTCGCGGCGCACCTGTACGTAGGCGGGCTGCGCGACTACCAGGAGGGCTTCCTGGCTCGCCTGCGCCGCGCGCCCGACGCCGAAGGGGCAGTGAATGGGCTCGTACGCCACCACCTGACCTGGATCGAGCGGAACGCCGAGCTGGCCCGGTTCATCTTCGGCAGGCGGGAGACCGAGGTGGTCGCGGCGACCGAGGAGCCCATGCGCGAGCTCAACCGCGAGCTGTTCGCCGAGGCCTCCGACCTGCTCGAGCCGTGGTTCGCCGACGGCTCCCTGCGCCGGCTGCCGCTGGACGTCTTCAACTCACTCCTCATCGGACCGGGGCAGGAGTTCGCCCGGGCCTGGCTGAGGGGACGGACCAAGACCTCGATCGCGTCCGCGCGGCGCTCCCTGGCCGAGGCGGCCTGGGCGGCGCTGCGTGGGGAAGGAGCCTGACCGTGCCCGACCAGTACGCCACCCTGATCGCCGAGTGCCGCGCCGACGAGCGGACGCTCGTGCAGGTGGAGCGCTCCGGCGCCCACGCCGTGGTCACGATGGACGACCCCGAGCGGCTGAACCCGCTGAGCGCTCCGCTGACGGTGCAGCTGCGCGACCGGCTCACCGAGCTGGCCGCCGACGAGGAGCTCAAGGCGATCGTGCTGACCGGCCGCGACCCGGCGTTCTGCGCCGGAGGAGACCTCAGCCTCATGCGTGACACCGCCCAGCCGATGCTGCGCGGCCCGCACGGCACGCCCGAGCTGTGGCGCTGGATCCGGATGGAGTTCGGCGGCATCGCCCGGCTGATCACCCGCACCGACAAGACGTTCGTCGCGGCGGTGAACGGGGCCGCTGCGGGCGTGGGGCTGGCCTTCGCGCTGGCCTGCGACCTGATCCTGGTGTCCGAGCGCGCCAGGCTGGTGCCCGCCTTCTCCAAGATCGGCCTGCTGCCGGAGGTGGGCACCAGCTGGCTGCTCACCCGCCGGCTGGGCTACCAGCGCACCTACGAGCTGTTCGCCGCCGGCCGCCACCTGTCGGGCGAAGAGGCGGCCGGGCTGGGACTGGCCAATGCGCTGGTGGACCACGACTCCCTCCTGGACGAGGCCCTCGCCTGGTGCGAGCGGGTGGAGGCCATGCCCGCCAACGTGGGCCGGATGATGAAGCCCCTACTGCGCCACGCGGCCGACATGACGTGGGAGCAGGCGATCGCGATGGAGGAGCTGGCCGAGCCGCACAGCTTCACCACCCAGGCCCACGAGGACGCGGTGGCCGAGCTGCTGGGCGGGGTACGGTGAGCCGATGGCGCTCGAGGTCGGCGAGATGGCGATCGACGAGGTCGATCTCATCATCGACTACTTCCTCGGCGCCACGCCGGAGTTCCACGAGCAGCTGGGGGTCGACCCCACCCGCCTGCCGTCCCGCGACCGCTGGCGCGATCGCTACGTCCGCGAGTACGAGAAGCCGGTCGCCGAGCGGTCGGTGCTGCTGGTGGCCTGGAGACTCGACGGCGAGCCCGTCGGCTTCTCCACCGCCGACCGGGTCTCCGCCGAGGAGGCGCGCATGCACCTCCACATTCCGGTGGAGCGACGCCGCCGGTCGGGCATCGGCTCGGAGGCCGTGCGCCGGCTCGGCTGCCATCTACTTCCAGAGCTGGGATCTCGTTCGGCTCTTCTCAGAGCCCAACGCCTTCAACGCCGCCCCCAACCGCACGCTGCAGGCAGCAGGATTCAGGTACGTGAAGACCCACATGACCGTGCCCGGCCGCCTGAACTTCCACCAGGCGGTCAACCGCTGGGAGTTGGAGCGCTAGAGGCGGTCCTCCACCGACCGGACCTTGTCGTCGAGGGTCTGGCCGGGGCGGTCGCGGCGCTCGTCGAGCTTGAGCACGGTGTAGACCCGGGGGATACCGGACTCGAACGGCACCGCGTGGAGCTCGCCGACGATGGCCAGGATGTCCTCGGCGCTGCCCTCCAGCGACGTGCCCATCGCGTGCAGCTGGTAGCGCACGCGGTCCTGGGCGGCGAGGCGGCGGTGGATCTCGGCGATGTACTGGCTCGCCGAGGGGTCGTCGCGACCCAGGGCGATGACGGTGAGGTCGGCGGTGGCCATCAGCCCGCAGCTTCCTCCAGTGAGACCCCGAGCGCCACCGCGCGGCGCAGCAGCGGCGCGGAGCGGTAGCGCTCCTCACGCCGCTCGGCCCACAGGGCCTCGATCGTTGCGAGCACCTCCTCGAGGCCGATCGCCTCGCCCCAGGCCACCGGTCCGCGGGGGTGGTTGAGGCCGAGCGTCGTGCCCGCGTCGACGTCCGCCGCCGAGCCGACGCCCTCGCCGATCGCGAACGCGGCCTCGTTGACCAGCTGGCAGACGATCCGACCCGCCACCCCGCCCGGCGCGTCTCGCTCCAGCCACTCGACCTCCAGCCCCATCGAGGTGAACAGCTCCTCGGCCTCCTCGCTGCCGGCGCCGCTGAGCTCCGCCAGCCGCGCGCCGGGCAGGAGGTAGTACCCGGTGAACGAGGGGTCGCGGCGCATGGAGGGCGAGCGCTGCCCCGACCAGCGGAGCCCTCGCGCGTCGGCCGCTTCGCGCACCTCAGCCCAGTCCGGCGGCTCGCCGGCCGACTCGGGGTCCTTGGGCCGGTGCCGGCCGTCGCCGTACCTGTACCAGCCGTGGCCGCTCTTGCGGCCCAGGCGCCCGGCGTCGACCATCTTCTGCTGGAGGAGGCTGGGCCGCCAGCGCGGCTCGCCGAACGACAGCTCGGTGAACGACTTCGCCACCTCGAGCCCGACGTCTATCCCCACCAGGTCCATCAGCTCGAAGGGACCCATGCGAAAGCCCCCGCCCAGCCGGCAGATGCGGTCGATCTGCTCGACGGTGGCCACCCGCTCGGTGAGCAGTCGCAGCGCCTCGGCGCCGAAGGGCCGTCCGCAGCGGTTGACCAGGAAGCCGGGCCCGTCGGCGGCGCGGATCACGTGCTTGCCCATCGCCTCGGCGCAGCTCTCGGCGGCTCGCAGCGCGTCGTCGCCGGTCTGGTCGGCGGCGATCACCTCGACCAGCCGCATCTTGGCCGGCGGGTTGAAGAAGTGCATCCCCACCACGAGCTCGGATCGCGCCGCCGCGCCTGCGAGTGCCGTGACCGGGATCGACGAGGTGTTGGTGGCCAGCACAGCGCCGGGCGCGATCCCGGAGAGCTCCGAGAACAGCTCGCGCTTGAGCTCCCGCCGCTCGGGGGCGGCTTCGATGATCAGCTCCGAGTCGGCCAGCTCGGCGAGATCCCGCGCCGGCGAGACCCTGTCCCCGAGGCCGCGCTCCAGCGCGTCGGAGTCGGGGTCGTGCAGCCGGGTCTCCATGCCCGCGGCGGCGCCGAGCTGGGCGATCCCCGCGCCCATCGTCCCCGCGCCTACGACGCCGAGCCTCAATTCAGCAGCTTGTCCGCGTCCACCGGCTTGCGGCGGTTGATGTAGAAGACCTGGTAGGGAATCCCGCCGACCCAGCACAGCGCCGCGAGCCCCGAGCTGACAAAGGCCACCGGCACCGAGATCAGGAAGATGACGACCGGGGCCACGGCCGCGGCGCGCGACCAGCGGAAGACGGACTCGGTCAACCGCGGGTCGAGCAGGTCCCGGTTGTGGGCGCGGTTGAACATCGCCACCTCGAGCGCGCTGATGGCCGCGACGGTGACCGCGTACAGCGCGACCGCGACCGGGTTCTCGAAGTAGTTGCCCAGCACGTCGGTGGGGAAGGGGAGGAACGCGATCACGCCGAGACAGACCAGGTTGATCGCAATCAGGCCGCCGTCCAGCGCGCTCAGCCGGGAGAAGAACTGGTGATGGGCAAGCCAGTACCGGCCGATCACCGCGAAGCTGATCGCGTAGCTGATGATCTGGGGGTGCTTGTCCGCGAGAGAGTCGAGCAGCTCGTCGGGGTTTCCGGCTGACGTCAGGTGGGGCAGGTCGATGCTCAGCACCAGCAGTGTGATGGCGATCGCGTAGACGCCGTCGCTGAAGGCCAGGACGCGCGCGAACTCCTCCTGGCCTCGGGGGTAGCGGCGCTTCACGACAGGCTCAGCAGTCCCCAGGCGGCGACGCTCGGTCCGTCCTTCAGCGTGCCCGAGCGGATCATGTCCTCGAGCTCGGCGACCGAGAACGAGCCGGTGCGCATGTCCTGCTCGGTGGCCTCGCGGCGGGGCCGCCCCGGCTCGAGGTCGCCCGCCAGGAAGACGTCGAAGCCCTGGGCGCTGTGGCCGTAGGCGGAGTAGAGGTGGCCGATGTGCCTCAGCGTCCCCGCCCGGAGGCCGGTCTCCTCCTCCAGCTCGGCGCGCGCGAGGTCCACGGGCTCGCCGTGTTCCCCCGCCGGCCAGCTGCCCTGCGGGAACTCCCACTGGCGCTCGCCGACCGGGTAGCGGTACTGCTCGACAAGGCGCACGGTGTCGTCCTGTAGCGGGATCACCAGCGCGAAGTCGGCCTTCTCGACCACGCCGTAGAGCCCGGGGGAGCCGTCGGGCAACAGGAACTCGTCCTCGCGCACGCGCATCCACTGGTTCTCGTAGGCCACGCGGGAAGACGTGACTCGGTAGCCACTCAACGGGCGCGGAAGTCGGGCTTGCGCTTCTCGATGAAGGCGTTCATGCCCTCGACTCGGTCCTCGGTGGCCAGGGCCAGCTCGAACAGCCGGCGTTCGGCGTCCAGGCCCGCGGGCAGGCCGACCTCGTCTGCCGCCAGCACGGCCCTCTTGGCCATCTGCGCGGCGAGCGGGGCACGGTGGGCGACCACGGTGGCCAGCTCCACGGCCTTGTCGAGCCACTCGCGCTTTCGCGCCACCCGATTGACGATTCCCAGCCGGTGCGCCTCCTCGGCGTCGATCCGCCTCCCCGTCAGCACCAGCTCCATCGCCTGCTGCTTGCCCATCACCCTGGTGAGCCGCTGCGTGCCCCCGCCGCCCGGGATCACCCCGAGCATGATCTCGGGCTGGCCGAACTCCGCGGTCTCGGAGGCCACCACCATGTCGCACAGCAGCGCCAACTCGCAGCCCCCGCCCAGCGCGTAGCCGGAGACCGCGGCCACCAGAGGCGTCTTGCAGGCGGCGAGGCGGTGCCAGAAGCTCGCCCCGGGCTCGGTGAAGAAGTCCTGGAAGCCCCGCTCGGCCATCATCTTGATGTCGCCGCCCGCGGCGAAGTAGTCGTCGTTGCCGGCGATGACGATGCAGCGGACCTCGTCGTCGCCGTCCCAGGCCTCGACCAGGCCGGCCAGCTCGTCCATCAGGTCGGCCGAGAGCGCGTTTCGCGCATCGGGGCGGTTCAGGTAGGCAACGCCCACCGCGCCGCGCCGCTCGCTCAGTACGGGGTGCTCGTCGGCCATCAGGTCATCGCGTTCACGCCGGTCACGGCGCGACCGATTATCAGCTTCTGGATCTGGGATGTCCCCTCGTACAGCGTGGTCACCCGGGCGTCACGCAGGTAGCGCTCGACTGGGTACTCGTCCACGTAGCCCGAGCCGCCGTGCACCTGGATCGCGTTGTTGGCGGCCCGCACCGAGGCCTCGGTGGCGTACAGCTTGGCCACTGACGTCTCGGTGGTGCTGGGGGCCCCCGAATCCTTCAGCCACGCCGCGCGCCACAGCAGCGCCCGGGCGGCGTCGGTCTCGACCACCATGTCGGCGATCAGCTCCTGTACGAGCTGGAAGGACGCGAGCGGACGGCCGAACTGCTCGCGCTCGCCCGCGTAGGAGACCGAGGCCTCCACGCACGCCTGGCAGATGCCCACGCAGCCCGCCGCCACGCTGAAGCGGCCCGAGTCGAGCGCGGACATGGCCACCTTGAAGCCGTCGCCCACCTCGCCGAGCAGGGCGGACTCGGGCACCTCGACCCCGTCGAGGAACAGCTCCGCCGTGTCCGACCCACGCAGGCCGAGCTTCCCGTGGATCGCGGTCGAGGAGAAGCCGTCCGAGTCGGTGGGCACCAGGAATGCGGCCAGGCCACGGTGCTTCTGGGCGGGGTCGGTCTGGGCGAATACCAGTGCGACCTTGGCGTAGTTGCCCATCGAGATCCACTGCTTCTGGCCGTTGATCCGCCAGCCGTCGTCGGTGCGCTCCGCCCGAGTGGCCAGGTTGGCCGCGTCGGAGCCGGTGCCGGGCTCGGTGAGCCCGAAGCAGCCCAGGGCCTCGCCCGAGCACAGGCGAGGCAGCCACTCGGCCTTCTGCTCCTCGCTTCCCCAGCGCTCGATCGAGGAGCAGACGAGCGAGGTCTGCACCGAGACCGCGGTGCGCATCGCCGAGTCGGCCCGGCCCACTTCCTCGACGATCAGGGCGTAGGTGCGGTAGTCGACGCCGCGCCCCCCGTACTCCTCGGAGACGATCGATCCGAGGTAGCCCATCTCGGCCAGCATCTGGACGAGCTCGAGGTCGAAGCGCTCGTTGCGGTCGTTCTCGCGGACGCGGGGAACGATCTCGCGGTCGGCGAACTCGCGCGCGGTCTCTCTCACCAACCGCTGCTCGTCCGTGAGCTCGAAGCTGATCACGGGTTGGTGATTCTGCATGATGCGGACGGCGATGGCAGAAGAGGCGGCCAGCTGGGGCTTCGAGGAGGGCGACGAGATCGCCCCCGGGCGCTCCGTGCTGCGGGTGCTCGGCGGCGGCAGCCGCTTCGAGGTGATGCTGGTCTGGGACGACAGGCTGTTCGCGATCATGGTGGCCAAGGTCATCCGCCCCGACCAGGTGGACTCGTCGAAGGCCCTGCGAGAGCTGGAGGAGGAAGCCGCCGCTCTGCGCCGGCTGGCGCATCCGGTGCTCGTCCGCGGGTTCGACGCCGTTCTGGAGGGCCCGCATCCGCATGTGCTGATCGAGCACCTCGAGGGCCCGACCCTGCGGCGCCTGATCCGCAAGGGAGGGCCGCTCGGCCTCGAGCAGCTCCTGCCGCTGGCTGCGCACGTCGCGGCCGCCCTGCACTACATGCACGAGGAGGGTTGGGTCCACCTCGACACCAAGCCCGACAACATCGTGATGGGGGTGCCGCCGCGCCTGATCGACCTGAGCATCGCCTGCACCTTCGAGCGCGCGGCCCAGATCACCGGTGCGATCGGCACCGACGCCTACATGCCGCCCGAGCAGTGCGCTCCCGAGCGGTTTCCGGGCCAGATCGGCCCGGCCGCGGACGTGTTCGGGCTGGGCGCGACGCTCTACCACGCTGTCTCCGGCAACCGGCCGTTCCCGCGCGAAAAGGGCGCGGGCGAGTCGGAGGACCGCGAGGTGCGCTTCCCGCAGCTCGTCCACGAGGCCGAGTACCTGGCGGCGGCCCCGGACGCCCTGCGCGAGCTGATCGAGTCGATGATGGCTCGCGAGCCCTCGCAGCGGCCCACGGCCGCGGCTGCCGCGCTGGCCCTCCAGCCGCTGGTGGCGGCCCTCCCGCGCAAGCTCTCCTTCGGCCGCATGGGGACCCGTCTGCGCTGACGCGTGAGCTTTGGCGCCCCCGCGGGTTGAGCCCGTAGGACAAGCGCAATCGAGGAGGACTTCCAATGCAGAGCAGTCATCACCGGGCGGGCGCTCCCGCCATGTACATGGGCCTGTCGGGCGAGGGGTCCGAGCTCGAGAACCAGCGCTCGCTCCCGCGAAAGGGCTTCATGATCGCCGTGGCGCTGGTCTACGTGCTGTCGGTGCCGCTCCTGTGGTCGGCCACCGCCCTGGCGGACTCGGGGTCGGGCTCGGGCGATGCGCCCGCAGCGGTCATCCCCGCGAGCTCCAACAGCGGACCGGGCAGCGGCAGCGGCGACGACGACAACAGCGGCCCGGGGAGCGGCGACGGTGACGACGACACCGACGCCGACACGAACGCCAACACCGACACGAACACGGGTACGAACGGCCAGACCAACACCCGGACGGGGCGGGACAACACCGCGACCAACACGCAGTCCAACCGCGGCACGGGCCGTGAGACCCACATGAAGAACACGGACCGTGGCGGGATCAACACCGGCGCGTCCACCCGGGGCGAGACCGACCCGGGCGACCACACCGGCAAGACCGAGCGCACGCAGGGCACCGGCCACGAGACCCGCGCCAAGAACACGGATCGCGGCAACCTCCACACCGGCGTGTCCACCCGCGGCGAGACCGACGGGCGCGACGGCACCGGCAAGACCGAGCGCCGCTAGTCCCACGCGAAGGGCGTTCCAGGCGGCCGCGGCCCTCAGGGTCGCGGCCGCTTGCGCATGCGCGCCCGGTGTTTGGCGGGCAAGGGGAGCGGGCTTAGACTCCGCCGATGGACGAATTCGGGGTGTTCATGTTCTTCGCCCTGCTCGTGGTGGTCCTGATCTTCCTCGCGCTCGGCAAGTTCTATCCGGGCTCCGGGGCCGAGCAGGTCGACTGGAAGCCGACGCGATCGCCGGAGCTCGAGGCCGAGCTGGAGCTCGAGGACGTCGACCAGATGCTCGAGGCCCAGAACGAGCGGCGCCGGCGCAGCGGGCGGCCCGAGCTGACCGAGGAGGACATGGAGGCCCGGGTCCGAGAGGACGAGCAGTGGCGGTCCGAGCAGCTCGATCGAGCCCGCCGCCGCGACCAGACCTGAGGCTTGGCCCGCGTACTGATCGTGGGCTGCGGCTGTCGCGGGCGATCCCTGGCGGCCGCGCTGATCGAGGAGGGCCACTCGGTTCGGGGGACGACCCGGTCACCCGAGGGCTCGTCCGACGTCGAGGCCACCGGCGCCGAGGCAGCCGTGGCGGACCCCGACCGGCTGGGAACCATCCTGCCCCTGCTGGAGGGCGTGAGCGTGGTGTGCTGGCTGATGGGAAGCGCCGCCGGCGAGCCTGACGAGGTGGCCGCTCTGCACGGGCCCCGCTTGCGGTCGCTGCAGGAGAAGCTGGTGGACTCGGGGGCGCGGGGCCTGGTCTACGAGGCGGCGGGCAGCGTCGACCCTGGCGTGCTGGCCGGGGGCGCCGCGATCGTCCGCGAGGTGGGGGAGACCTTCCGGATGCCGGTGGCGGTGGTCGACCAGGACCCAGCCGATCTCCACGCCTGGCGCGGGGCCGTGCTGCGCGGTGTGGCCGAGGTGCTCGCGGCCTAGATCGAGCCGCGGTGGCTAGAGCGAGCCGCCGCCGATGCCGAGCGCGGCGACCGCGGCCGTCGCGACGGCCAGCAACACCGCGACTGCAAAGGCGATGTGCCAGGTGAAGGCGACGATCAGCGCCGACACCGGGCGCGGATCGGCAAGTGGCCGGGGCGCGACCGGAGGCGAAGGTGACGCAGCCGGTGGCCGGGGCGCGAGCTCCGGCCCGCGGGCGGGTGCCGGCGGAGGCCTGTGCGGGGGTGCGGGTGGTGGCGCCGGCGGGGGCGCGGGCCCTGCGGCCGCCGGCTCCAGCGGGGGCACCTCGGGCGGAGGCACGATCGCTGGCTCCTCAGGCACCGGCTCGAGCGGGGGCGCCTCGGGCGGCGGCACGATCGCGGGCTCCTCACGCACCGGCTCGAGCGGGGGCGCCTCGGGCGGCGGATCGAGTGCGGGCTCCTCATGCACGGGCTCGAGTGGGGGCGTCTCGGGCGGCCGCTCGATCGGGGGCTCGGCTGCCGGGGGCTCGATCGGCGGCGCCTCGGGCGCCTCTTCCAGCTCTTCGGGCGCATTCCCCGGCGGTAGGGCCCGCACTGTCGGAACCACCAGCCGCACCGCCGCCGCACGCTTGGCGGGCGCCGGCATCCCGTCGACGAGCGCATCGAGCGCCTGGGTCAGCCGCAGCTCGTGCTCGACGCAGCGAGGGCAGTTGCGCAGGTGGGCGCTCAGCCGCTCGCGGGCGGGCGAGGCCAGCTCGCCGTCGAGGCGGTCGCTGATCATCCGCTCGGCGCGCTCGCACCAGCCGCTGCCGGCGAGCGCGTGCCCCGAGCGCCGCAGGGCCTTGCGCCCGCGGGCCAGCGCGGCGCCCATCTGCTGATCGCTCAGGCCCAGCTCGCGCGCCGCCTGCCCGCGCTCAACCTGGCTCAGCTCGACGAGCGCCAGGGCAGCTACCGCCTCGGCGTCCAGGTGCGGCAGCCGAGCGCCGACGTACGTCCGGGCGAGCTTCGGATCGGCCGCCCGGGACGGGCGCGAAGGCAGCGGGCGGAGGGGGGCGTGCTCCAAGGTCCGAACATACCCGGGGCAGCCGGATGGCACCGCCGCGATCGAGTGCTAATACTTATCCCTGATAACCCGTAGGACTTTCAACCATTTGACCCCGCCGCCCGGAGGTGCACAGTCGTGGCCGACTATGCGAAGGACGTTCTCGTCGACACCCAGTGGGTCGAGGACCATCTAGACGACGACTCGATTCGGATCGTCGAGGTCGACGAGAATCCCGGCCTCTACGACGAGGCCCACATCCCCGGAGCCATCGGCTTCGACTGGAAGAAGGACCTCCAGGACCAGGTCAAGCGCGACTTCCTCGGCCCGAAGGAGTTCGGCGAGCTGTTCGGGTCGCGGGGCATCTCCAACGACCACACGATCGTGCTCTACGGCGACCGCAACAACTGGTTCGCCGCCTACACCTACTGGTACCTCAAGTACTACGGGCACGACAACGTGAAGCTGGTCAACGGCCCGCGCGAGAAGTGGATCAGCGAGGGGCGCCCCACCAGCACCGACGCGCCGAGCTTCTCGGCGCAGACGTTCACCGCCCAGGAGGGTGACGACACGATCCGCGCCAAGCGCGACGAGGTCGGTGAGGCGCTGGACGCCGACACCCGCCTGGTCGACGTCCGCTCCCCGCAGGAGTTCTCCGGTGAGCTGATCGCCATGGCCGGCTACGAGCAGGAGGGCGCTCAGCGCTCGGGCCACATCCCCGGCGCCGCGTCGGTGCCCGTGGGCCCAGGCCGTGACGGAGGACGGGACGTTCAAGTCCGCCGACGACCTGCGCGAGCTCTACGAGGGCAAGGGCGTGCTGAAGGGCGACACCGACGTGATCGCCTACTGCCGCATCGGCGAGCGCTCGGCCCACACCTGGTTCGTGCTGCACGAGCTGCTGGGCCACGGGGACGTCAGGAACTACGACGGCTCCTGGACCGAGTGGGGCAACCTCGTGGACGTACCGATCGAGAAGGACGTCTAGGCGGACAGGAGGAGCGGCTCGAGCCGCTCCAGCAGCGACTGGACCATGCGCGCCGTGGCGCCCCAGACGAAGTGGCCGTCCACCGTGTAGGTGGGGGTCTTGATCGGGACGCCCCGGCGCAGCAGCCGCTTGCTCTCGTAGCCGCGCACCAGGTCGCGCAGCGACAGCTCGATCACCTGGGCCACCTCGCTCTCCTGGGGACGCCAGGTGCGCCCGGCGGGGATGGTGCCCACGAACGGGTAGACGCGGTAGCCGGTCACGAAGGTGCCCACCGGCGGCAGCGCTCCCACGAGCTCCACCGCGCCGGGGTCCAGGCCGATCTCCTCCTCGGCCTCGCGCAGGGCGGTCTGCCGCAGGTCCTCATCCGGCTCGTCTTGACGGCCGCCCGGGAACGAGATCTCGCCCGCGTGCTTGCGCATGTCGTCCCGGCGCTCGGTGAACACCGCGTGCAGCTCACCGTCGAAGGTGTAGAGGGGCACCAGCACCGCCGCCTCCTTGCTCCCGGGCGCGTCCATCGCGGCGGCTTCCTCGGGGGTGAGCAGCAACGGGCGGAGTTCGGACGGCCTGGCCACCGAGCGTATTCTCACGGAAAGTGAGTGAGGCCCTGCTCATCGTCGACTTCCAGAACGACTTCACGCCGGGTGGGGCGCTGGAGGTGCCCGACGGCCACGCCATCGCCGGCCGACTGAACGAGCTCGCGGCGGACCCCCGCTTCGAGCTGGTGATCGCCACGCGCGACTGGCACCCGCCCCACCACGGCTCCTTCCACGAGCACGGGGGGCCCTGGCCGGTGCACTGCGTGCAGGGCACCGAGGGGGCCGAACTGCACCCCGATCTCGATCGCTCGCGCCTCGACCTCGTGCTCGACACGGGCCAGGACCCCACGACCGAGGGATACTCGGCCTTCGAGGGGACCGGGCTGGAGGACCTGCTGCGCGAGCGCGGGGTGGACCGGCTCACGGTGGCCGGCCTGGCCACCGACGTGTGCGTGTTTCACACCGGCCGTGACGCCCTGGACCTGGGTTTCGCTGTCGAGGTCGACAGGGAGGGCAGCCGCGGGGTCGAGCTGGAGGAGGGCGACTCCGAGCGCGCGCTCGAGGAGCTGCGCTCGCGCGGGGCCGAGGTCAGGTGACCGACAGCGCCAGGCTGTGGGAGCGGATGGGCCTCAGCATGCGCGAGGAGTTCCGGCTGATGCCCGAGGAGACCGGAGGCAGCCTGTTCGAGAGCGACGGCGTGATCGCCACGATCCTGCCCGAGGTGCCCGATCGCTCGCTCCCCAACTCGGTGCTCTACGAGCACCCCGAGGGCTTGGCCAACGTGCTCGACGCCGTGGCCGGTGCCTACCGCGAGGCGGGGGTGCGGGCGTGGACGGTCTGGGTCCCCCGCCAGGACGAAGTCGCGCGGACCCTGCTCGAGGGGGCGGGCCACGTGCTGGACGCCGCCCCCGCGGCGATGGCGGCCGACCTCGCCGACGTGGAGCCGCCGCGCGACACCGATCTCCCGCCGGCAGACTCGCCGCGCCTGGACGAGCTCGGCGCGCTCAACGACATCGCCTACGGGACCGGAGACCAGCTCGGGAAGGTGATCGGAAAGGGGGAGGGCGACCCCGAGCACGTGTACATCGCGCGCGAGTCCGGGGAAGCCATAGCCGGGCTGATCACCTCCGACCATGAGGGCGACACCAGCGTGTGGTGGGTGGCCACCGCGCCTGAAGCCCGCGGCCGCGGGCTTGCCTCCGGGCTGATGCGCCACGCCCTGGCCGACGGCCGCGAGCGGGGCAACGACATCTCGACGCTCCAGGCGACCAAGATGGGCCGGGGGGTCTACAGGGCGCTCGGCTACCGCGAGTTCGGGGTCTGCGAGATGTGGGAGCGCCGCGAGGCCGCCTGAGGCGGCTAGGCCAGCTCGACCTTCTCCTCGAACATGACCTCGCCCTCGAGCGTGCGGTGCACGGGGCACTTGTTGACGATGGTCAGCAGGCGCTCGCGCTGCTCCTCGGGCAGCTCCTTGGGCAGCTTCACGGTGAGCTCGAAGCGGGTCGGCGAACCGCGCTGAGCGGGCTCGTAGCCGACCTCGACCACCACGTCGCCGATGTCCCATCCCTTGCGCTCGGCGTACATCTCCATGGTGATGGCGCTGCACGAGGCCAGGCTCGCGGCCAGCAGCTCCTGCGGGTTGGGGCCGCTGTCTTCGCCTCCGGTGGCGTGGGCCTCGTCGGACTTCAGCCGGTGATCGCGCACTTGGAGATCGTGCTCGAGCTTGCCGTGCCGCCGGCGGGCGATTGCCTTCATCATCGGGATCCTTCCCTTCCCCCGAACAGCTCCGGCTCGGGCTCGTCGGCGAAGCGCGCCATCGCGAACAGGGCGTCCGACGCCCGGTTGAGGAACCGGAGCACGGCGTCGTCGGCGAGGTCGAGGGTCGACACCCGCCGCTCGGCGCGGCGCAGCGCGCTGCGCGCCACGTCCAGCCGGGCGGACAGCTCGGTGCCGCCCGGGATCACGAACTTGGGCGGCAGGTCGACGCGGTCCATGTAGCGGTCGATCACCTCTTCGAGGTGGTCGACCATCTCGCCCGTGATCCGGGAGATGCCGTCCTCGAGCCGGTCGGCGGCGCTGGGGTCGGTGGCCAGCTCGGCCCCGGCCACGAACAGCTCCTCCTGCAGTCGCAGGATGTCCGCGTACAGCTCGGAGCTCGGCTCCGCCGCCGCGCGGGCCAGCCCCAGCGCGGAGCCCGCCTCGTCCACCGAGCCGTAGGCCTCCGGCCGCGGGTCGGCCTTGCCCACGCGACCGCCGTACCAGAGGCCGGTGGTCCCGTCGTCGCCCTTGCGCGTGTAGATCTTCACTCTTCGAGGAGGTTGAAGACGAGGCCGGTCGGGACCTTCGGGAAGAAGAAGGTGGACTTGGGCGGCATCGACTCGCCCTCCGCCGCCACCTCCTGGACTTGCTGCACCGGCGTGGCGCGCATGAAGAAGGCGGCGTCCACCTCGCCCGACTCCACCTTGGCCCGTGCCTCGTCCAGGCTCTTGGAGTAGCCCAGGCCGCGGAAGTGGGAGATGTCGTCCTCGGTCATCCCCAGCGCCCCCTCCAGAACGAGCGCCTCGAGCACCGCGGTGTCGAGGTCGCGGTAGGCCTGCGGCTTGTCGGGAAGTGCGCGCGCCACGGCCTCGGGGTCCTTCAGCGTGGCGCGGTAGGGCTGGCGGTGGAAGGAGTCCATGTAGCCGAAGGACACGGGGCCGGTGGTAGGCGGGGCCAGGTCGTCGACCTGCTCGACCTCGAAGTGGGTGGTCAGCACCTCGCGGATGGCCAGCTGCTTCTCGCTGTCGTCCTTGAGGCCGGTGAGGAGCCGGTGGGTGGGGAACACGGCCAGGCCGGGGTCGGCGAGCGAGCAGAGCAGCATCAGCACGTAGCGGTGCGGCCCCTCTCCGCCGACCTCCTCGGCGTAGACGCGCGCCGTCTCGTAGCGGTGGTGGCCGTCGGCGATCAGGAGCTCCGAGGTCCCCAGGGCGTCGGTCAGCGCCGAGATCGCGGTGGGGTCGGCGATCCGCCACAGCGTGTTGTCGGTGCCCTCGTCGTCGCGGGCCTGGGCCCACGGCTCTCCGCTGGCCAGCCCCTCGACGATCGCCTGGGTGGCGCCGTCGGGGTCGGTGAACAGGCTGAAGACGGGGGAGAGGTTGGCCCGCGTGGCGCGAGTGAGGCGCAGCCGGTCCTCCTTGGGGCCGGGGTGGGTGCGCTCGTGGGGCCTGATGCGGCCCGGGCCGTAGTCCTCGACCCGCACGCGCGCGAAGATCCCGCGGCGGGTGCGCTGCTCTCCGTCGGGCGTGGTGAAGGACTGCTCCAGCGCCCAGATCGCCGGCTCGCGCTCCTGCACCAGCACGCCCTGCTGGCGCCAGTTCTCGAAGGTCTCCTCGGCGTGCTGGTAGGGGTCGCGGCCGTCCGCCTCGGGGAGGTCGATCTCCACCACGTTGAACGGGCTCCGCGCAGCCAGCTCCTTGCGGAAGGGCGGGTCGATGACGTCGTAGGGCGGGGCGAGCACCGCCTCCAGCGAGCCCACTGTGGTGGGCTCGTACCGGACGGTGTGGAGTGGTTCTATGCGTGCCACGGCGCGCCAGATTACTCTTGGGCCGATGGCCGCTGGGCGCGTGGTGCACGGGGCTTGCCCCCACGACTGTCCCGATACGTGCGCCATGCTCGTCCACGTCGACGCCGACGGGCGGGCCGTCAAGGTCGAGGGTGACCCCGACCAGCCGGTCACGGCCGGCTTCCTGTGCGGCAAGGTCTCGGACTACCCGGCGCGGGTCTACTCCGAGGATCGCCTGCTCCATCCGCTGGTGCGCACCGGCGCCAAGGGGTCGAATTCGTTCGAGCAGGTCTCGTGGGACGAGGCGCTCGACCGGGTGGCCTCTGGCCTACAGGGCGCCATCGACCGCCACGGCGCCGAGTCGATCCTGCCCTACAGCTACTACGGCACCCAGGGCCTGCTGCAGGCCAACATGATGAGCGCGCGGGTGATGAACGCGTTGGGCGCGAGCAACCTCGAGCGCACCATCTGCGCCACGGCGGGCATGGTCGGGACGGTCTCGACCCATGGGCTCTCCCCGGAGGTCGACCCCGAGCTGTGGCCGCGCGCCCGCTACCTGCTGGTGTGGGGCTGGAACCCGATGTCCACCGCGCCGCACCTGTGGCGGCTGCTGCTGGAGGCGCGCCGCGCGGGGGCGAAGCTGGTGGTCGTGGACCCGGCGCGCTCGCGTACGGCGCGCGTGGCCGACGATCACCTGCGCCCGCTGCCCGGCAGCGACGGCGCCCTGGCGATGGGGATGATGCGGGCGGTGCTCGACGCCGGGCTGGCCGACGAGGCCTGGTGTCGCGAGCACGCCGACGGCTTCGACGAGCTGGTCGAGCGGGTGGGCGAACGGAGCGTCTCGGAGTGGGCTGCGCTGTGCGGCGTCCCGGCCGAGGACGTGGACCGAGTGGGGCGCGAGTTCGCCTCCACGGACCCCGCCCTCCTGCGGCTGGGGGTAGGCGCCCAACGCCACCTGGGTGCGCCGGCGGCTTACTCGACTGCTGCCTGCCTCCCGGCCCTGACCGGCGCTTGGCGCCACGCGGGCGGGGGCTGTTCCTACGTGCCGACGGCCACCGCGGACGCCGTCCAGGCGCAGGGGGCCCGCCGCGACGACCTTCGCCCGGGCGAGGTCCGCACGATCAACATGTCGCAGCTGGGCACGGCGCTGACCGATCCCTCCCTCACGCCGCCCGTGGCCGCTCTGGTGGTGTGGTCCTCCAACCCCGCACAGGTGGCTCCACAGCAGCAGCTGGTGCTGGAGGGGCTGCGCCGCGAGGACCTGTTCTGCGTGGTGGTCGAGCAGTTCATGACCGATACCGCGGCGCACGCGGACGTGATCCTGCCCGCCACCACCCAGCTCGAGCACACCGACGCCGTCTTCTCCTGGGGCCATCACTACCTGACCTACAACGAGGCGGCGATAGAGCCGCTGGGCGAGGCGCGCTCGAACTCCGACACCTTCCGAGCGATTGCAGCCCGCATGGGCCTCGACGACCCCTGCTTCTCGGAGACCGACGAGCAGATCCTGGAGGGGCTGTTCGATCCCGCGCCGGCCGGCGTGACGCTGGACGAGCTGCGCTCGCGCGGATTCGCGAAGGTCGACCTGGGTCAGGGGGAGACCCCGCACGCCGACGGGAACTTCTTCACCGAGAGCGGGCGGCTGTCGCTGGGCGCGGCGCGGTTCGAGCCCTCGGCCGAGGTGGCCGACTCCGAGCTCGCCGAGCGCCTTCCGCTGGCGCTCATCACCCCGAAGACCCACCTGTTCCTGAACTCGACGTTCGCCAACGCCTCGTCGCGCCAGCGCCACCGCCAGCCCGAGCCGTATCTCGTGCTGCACCCAGAGGACGCGGCAGGCCGCGGCCTGGAGGACGGCGACCGGGTTCGGGTGTTCAACGACCGCGGCTCGTTCACGTGCGGGCTGACCGTGTCCGACGACGCGCGGACCGGCGTGGCGGTGGCACCGATGGGCTGGTGGAAGCAGGACCAGGAGGGAGGGCTCGGCGCCCAGGCGACGACGTCCCAGCGCCTGACCGAGATGGGTTCGGCGCCGACTTTCAACGACAACCGGGTGGAGGTACAGAAAGCCTGATGAGCGACGGCTACGCGGCATCCAAGATCGACGACCTGCCTGACCTGTGGGACGGCTTCGCGCGTCTGGTGCGGGCCGGCCTGGACGTGAGCTCGTTCGGGTGCCAGGTGATGGATCTCCCGCCCGATTACTCGACGAGGTCCCACGACGAGTCCGACTCGGGCCAGGAGGAGGTCTACTTCGCGCTGCGCGGAGCGGGATCGGTCCTGATCGACGACGAGGACCGCCACCTGACCCTCGACCCCGACCACGTGGTCAGGGTCTCGGCGGGCACCGCCCGCACGCTGACCAGCGGCTCCGACGGCATGCGCGTGCTGTGCGTGGGCGGAACCCCGGGGAAGCCCTACGAGCCGCCGGAGTGGACCGAGGGGGCTAGGCGGCCGGGTGCGCGAGCGCGTACGGCCCAGGAGCGCGGACCCGGATACCCCCTCGAAAAACTCGTCAGGCGGCTGACGAGTTTTCAACCGGAACCGCGGGCGTCCCGCCCTAGACTCCGCGCCGTCGGACCTCAGGCCGCTGAGGAGTTTCTGGGGTTCCGAGCACGGAATGCCACCGTGCGTTGCTGCGACACGCTCCTCAGAGCCCGGCTTGGTGCATGGATGGACTGCGTTCGCGCGAGCTGGACCTAGACTGAGACTCCTCCGGGGCGTGGCGAAACCTGGTATCGCACCCCGTTTGGGTCGGGGAGATTGCTGGTTCAAATCCAGTCGCCCCGACTGGACTTACGGGCGGCGCGGCACCCCGGTCGCGGCGCGAAGCAGCGTGTCGCGCACCGACGTCGGCGTGAGGGCGCTCAGCACGCCCTGGACGCGGGGGCCCGCGCCCACCACGTAACGGGCCCGCGGGCGCCGCGCGGTCAGCGCCCGCTCGATCGTCGCCGCGACGTCGTCGACCGGGGCGGCCATGCGCTGCGACAGGGGGATGACCTTCCGCCAGCCCTCGATGTGCTTGCGGTACAGCTCGCGCTGGAGCGGCGCCAGGCCGGCCACCGCCTCGTCGAACGCGCGCTCGGCTCCCTGCCAGATGTCGGTGTTCACCTGCCCGGGCTCGACCAGCACCACGCGCACGCCCCACGGGCGCACCTCCATGCGCAGCGAGTCGGCCAGCCCCTCGAGGGCGAACTTCGAGGCGTTGTAGGCGCCCATCATCGGCGTGGCCACGCGGCCGCTGAGCGAGGAGACGAACACCACCCGCCCTCGGGCGGCCCGCACTTGCTTCATCACGGCCTGGGTCACCGCCGCCTGCCCGATCAGGTTGATCTCGATCTGGCGGCGCAGCTCGTCCACCGGCACCGATTCCACCGGCCCCGGGACGACCACCCCGGCGTTGTTGACCACTCCCTCCAGGCGCGCGGGCAGGGCGGAGCCGAGCGCCGCGACCTGGTCCGAGTCGGTCACGTCGAGCTGAACGGGCACGATCCGCTCCCCGCCCTCGCCGGCCAGCGCCTCGCCGTCCTGAGCGCGGCGGACCCCCGCGACGACGTCCCAGCCGCCGGCCGCCAGGCGCAGCGCGGTAGCGCGGCCGATTCCCCGGCCCGCGCCTGTGACCAGCACGGTTGGCACGGGCGCAACCTATCTCCCCGATCAGGGACGCGACGGGCCGCATACGATCTGGCCGCCTGACTCGGTCCGCCTCTCCTCAGCTCTCGCAGCTCACCACCCTCCGGCTCGGCGGGCCCGCCGAGCGGCTCGTCGCGTGCTCGACGCAGGAGGAGCTGATCGACGTCGTCCGCGAGGCCGACGGGGCCGGCGAGCCCGTGCTGGTGCTCGCGGGGGGAAGCAACGTCGTGGTGGCCGACGAGGGCTTTGCCGGAGTGGTCGCACAGGTTCAGACCAGGGGCGTCTCGCGCGACGGCGGGCAAATGGTGGTGGAGGCCGGCGAACCGTGGGACGACCTCGTCTCCACCACGGTCGAGGATGGCTACGCCGGCTTCGAGTGCCTGTCCGGGATCCCCGGCTCCACGGGCGCGACCCCGATTCAGAACGTCGGCGCCTACGGGCAGGAGGTGAGCTCCGCCGTCACCGGGGTGCGGGTGCTGGATCGGCGCAGCGGGGAGGTCCAGGACCTCCGGCCCGAGGAGTGCGGGTTCGCCTATCGGTCGAGCGTGTTCAAGTACAGCGACCGCCGCCTGGTCCTGTCGGTCTCCTTCGAGCTCGAGCGCACGGAGCTGGCGGAGCCGATCCGCTACCCGGAGCTGGCCCGCACGCTCGGGGCTGGAGCTCGGCGGCCGCGCCCCGCTGGCCGAGGTCCGCGACGCCGTGCTCGGCCTGCGGCGCGGCAAGGGCATGGTGCTCGACCCACGAGGACCCCGACTCGGTCAGCGCGGGATCCTTCTTCACCAACCCGATCCTTCAGCCGGACGAGCTGGACGAGGTGGCCCGGCGCGCCGGGGCGCCGCCGCCCGCGTTCCCCGAGGCCGACGGCCGCGTGAAGACCTCCGCCGCCTGGCTGATCGAGCGCGCGGGCTTCTCGAAGGGGTACGGCAACGGCCGGGTGGGCCTGTCCTCGAAGCACGTACTCGCCTTGGTGAACCGCGGCGGCGCCAGCACCACCGAGCTGGTGGCCCTGGCCCGTGAGATCGCCACCGCCGTCGAGGACCGGCTCGGGGTGGCGCTACACCCCGAGCCCGTGTTCGTCGGCCACCTCTGGTGAGCCTGCCCGAGCGGGCGATGCTCGAGCTCGGGCGACGGGTGCTCGAGCTACCCGACGCGGCGCTGCGCACACTGTTCGGCCTGCCGCCTCCCGCGGCGGAGGGACTCGACCCGCAGGCCTGGGCGCTGGCCCGGCTGAGCGAGATCGGGACTCCGGCCGAGCCGCCCCCCGACGCCGAGACGCGCAGGAAGAACGAGATCCGGTGCGCCGTCTTCGGCCGCCCACCCGAGACTCCCGTCGCCACCATCGACCTCGACGCCGGCGGCGTGCCCGCGCGGCTCTACGTCCCCCAGGCCGCGGCGACAGCCGGGCCGCTGCTGGTCTTCTTTCACGGCGGCGGCTGGGTGCAGGGCTCGGTCCAGAGCCATGACGCCGGCTGCCGCACGGTGGCCGACCGCGCCGGGGTGCGGGTGCTGTCGGTCGACTACCGCTTGGCCCCGGAGCACCCCTTTCCCGCCGCGTTCGACGACGCGGTGTCGGCTTACGCGGCCGTGGCCGGCGCGCCCGAGCGCTTCGGCGCTTCGGTCATCGCGGTCGGGGGCGACAGCGTCGGCGGCAACCTCGCCGCCGCGCTGTGCCTGCACGCCCGCGACGCCGGATTGCGCCTCCCGGCCTTTCAGTGGCTGCTGTACCCCGTGACCGACGCCCCGGACCGCCACGAGACCTACGTGACCTACGCGGAGGGCTTCTACCTCAGCGCCGAGCGCATGCGCTACCTCTTCGCCCGTTACGTGCCCGACCCGGCCGAGCGGGGCGACCCGCGGGTCGCACCCCTCCGCGCGGTCGAGCTGAACGGGCTGCCGCCGGCGTTCGTGGCCACCTCAGTCGCCGACCCTCTGCGGGCCGAGGGCGAGGCCTACGCGCGCCGCCTCGAGGAGGCCGGCGCGACCGTCGAGATGTACCGCGAGCCGCTGCTGCACGGCTACCTGAACACCACGGCGCTGAGGAGCGGCCGGGCCGGTGCTCTGCGCGCTGCAGATGCCCTACGCCGTGGCCTTGCGCCGGTCCTCCAGCGGAGTTAGCGTGGGCCAGTTGGTTCAACCGACGAGGGAGGCTTCCATGGCCGGCCACATAGACGAGATGCGCAAGCGTTACGACGCTTTCAACCAGGGCGACGTCGAGACCGCAACCGAGTTGTGGGCGGAGGACTTCGTGTGGCAGGGCGGGAACTCGACCGACCTCCCCGGGGGCGGTGAGCACCGGGGAAAGGACCAGGCGCTCCAGGCCTTGGGGGACGCGGTGGGCGCGTGGGACGAGTTCTCCCTCACCGCGGACGAGTTCCTCGAGAACGGCGACACCGTGGTCGTGCTCGGGCACACCGACGTCAAGAAGGGCGACCAGTCGGCGCAGGTGCCGGTGGTGCACGTGTGGCGCTGGGAGGGCGACGAGATCAAGCGCCTGCAGATCCTCACCGACTCCCACCAGACCGCGGGTCTGCTCGGCATCAGCTAGGTCAGCGGTGCACCGCGGCCAGTAGCGAGGCGTAGGAGCGCACCAGCAGGGCGCGCTCCTCGTCGAGCATCGGGCTGTCGGGGTCGCAGCCCGCTTCGACCCAGCGGTCGGAGACGTCCATCGCGTCGGCCCGCAGCGCCCCGGCGGCGCGCACCGCGGCGGAGTCGGCGTCGTACACGTGCGCGTAGAGCTCGGCGAGCGCATCGGTCAGCGGCTGGCTTGTCGAGCCGGGCTCGTGCTGGTGCTCCCGGTGCACCCGCCACCACTCGACCTCCAGCTCCGAGGCCCGGGCCGGGTCGGTGGTGCCGAGCATCGCGTAGAAGCGGCGCATCAGCCGGCGCGCGTTGTCGGGGTCGTTGTCCGGAAACGGCGCCCACACCTGGTTGGCGCGCAGCACCAGCCAGGCGCCGAACAGCGTCTTGGGCCAGCTCATGCGGAAGGCCGCCCGCACCAGGCCCACCGACGCGAACAGGAACGATCGCCACCGCCGGCGGTAGTAGGTCTCCCACGCGCGAGCCTCGAGCCGGCCCACCGCGCGCGGGTCGAAGGATCGCGCCGCGCTCTTCACTGGGCGGCGAGCCCGGCGGCCTCCAGGGCGGGACCGGGCTCGGTGAACGCAGCGCGCTTGCGGATCAGGCCGTCCTCGGTGAGCCAGTAGGCGGCGAAGACGGACATCGCGACCTCCGCTCCGCTTGCGCGGCCGCGGCCCCGCAGCCGCTCCTCCACCACGACCAGGTCGTCGCCGTCGTGCAGCACTTCCCCGATCGACACCTCGAACTCCTCCCACTCGTTGCGCACGATCTCAGACCAACGCTCGATCGCCTCGGGGGTCAGGTACTCGTCGTCGAGGCCCGGGAAGGCGCCGGTGGACCCCCATTCGACGTCGGGCGTGGCGAGTTCCACTATCGCCGACAGGTCGCCGCTGTTGAAGGCCTCGTGGCCTCGCCGGATATGAGCGAGCCCCTGTTCGGACACCGTCCGATTATCCGCCATGCCCCCGGGAGGACTCGAACCTCCGACCCGCTGCTTAGAAGGCAGCGCCGACGAAAACGTCGCCCGGCGACGCATCACGACGGGTCACGTCCCTGTTGGCTGCCGCGGCCGTCCACGAACGCGACGTACAGAGGAGCTCGGAGGCCGAGCATCAAACGACACCCCCGGGTTTCGTGGCGGAGACGTCGTGCTCTCGACCACGCCCTACGCAATCCAGGGCCCGGGAGAGGTCAGGATCGGACAGCTCGGCGGCAAAGCCAGGCAGGCACCGAGCGGCCTCTGACAGCCCCGATGCCCGAGGCGAGGCCGGCGCCGTTGTGTATGCACGGGATGCATACCCCGCCCGATCCCTGGGGAAAGAGGAGGAGGCAGGGGGGAAACGGACACCCCCATAAAGGAGAATCAAAAAATGCTCAGGAAGAGCAAAGTGCTGATCGTGGGCCTCGTCGCCACGGCGGCTTTCGCAGCGAGTGCCGTCCCGGCATCCGCCCAGAACCGACAAGAGGGTCTTGTCAACGTGGCGATCGAAGACCTCACGGTGCAGCTGCCGATCTCGGTCGCGGCCAATGTCTGTGACGTCAACGTCGCCGTCCTCGCTCGACTGCAGGACGCGGCCGAATTTTTTTAATTAGCTCACTCAACCCAGGCGTGTGAAGCGACCGCGGACTCCGCGGCCACGGCAGGCCCGTCCCAGGGGGGGTCGACCCGCCAAGAGGGTCTGGTGAACGTGCTGCTCGACGACGTGGTCGTCCAGGTGCCAGTCGCGCTCGCGGCGAACATTTGCGACGTGAACGTGGCCGTCCTAGCCGAGGTGGCAGATGACGCTGCCGCATGTTCGGCCACCGGTGAGTCGATCGCCGCGACCCCGAACGGGGGCGGTGGCGGAAACGGCGGATCCAGCGCCAACGCGGAGGCGTTTGACCCCATTCAGATCGTGCCCGACATCGGGCTGCGGTTGCTCGACAACGACACCGGCACGGATACGGGCCTCCCGATCTAGGAAGGCCAAGATCCGGGACGACGAGGGCCCCGCTTTTCAGCGCGCGGGGCCCTCGTTCGTTCTAGCCCAACTCGCAGTCTCTCCACTCAGCCGAGCTACCGGGAGATTTCCCACGGCAGAAGTAGGAAACGGCCCCCCGGGAGTGGCTAATTCGCCACTCCCGGCGCGGAGCCGTTGGCGCGGTTAAGACGGGTCGATGGTCTGCGGGTCAGTTTCCCGCTTGAGCAGTTCCTCTTGCCCGATGACCAGCTGGACCTTCTTCGGGCGGTCGGGGGAGGACTCGAAGTGGACCCGGATCGGGCCGCCTTGTCCGTCAATACGCGGACGTCCCGAGTTAGGAAGTACATGAGCGAGAACCCGGCGAAGCTGGCCGCGTCGAACCCCCAACCATCACCGCGGACCGTTCGGGCCTTCACCGCGGAGGAGATCAAGGCGATCGCCGCCGAGCTGCCGCCGATGTATGCGCCGCTCCCGGCGTTCGCCGGTGCGACTGGTCTCCGACCCGAGGAGTGGGGTGCGCTCGAACGTCGAGACGTGGACCGTCACGGGTGCGTGCTGACCGTCCGCCAGACCATTTCGTCGGGAGAGGTGGTGGAGCTGGGGAAGACCCGACGCTCTCGTCGGCAGGTTCCGCTCTCGTCGGCAGCCGCTAGCCCGTGCGCTGGGCGCCCTCGATGAGCTACCGCCCCGACTCGATACGCCGTACCTGTTCGCCGCCCAGCGCGGTGGTCCCTTCGACCTCGCCAACTTCCGGCGCCGGATCTGGGGACCCGCGATTGAGGCGGCTGCCATTGCCACGCCGGCCAGGATCTACGACCTGCGCTCCACCTTCGCCTCGAACGCGCTGGCCGCGGGGGTGTCCGTCTTCGAGTTGGCCCGCGTCATGGGCACGAGCGTGGCGATGATCGAGCGGCACTACGGGACCCTGATCGAGCGAGCGGGCGCGGACATCGCACGGCGCTTGACCGCCTTCGAGGAGCAGTCCCGCGACGCCCTAGACGGCGCCCCAGATGAGGCGGGATAGACGTTTGGGCCACTAGCGGGCCACGGTCACGGGGGTGCGCGACACCCCTCTCGACCAGGAAACGGCCGATTTGCAGGACAAACGCTAAGTGCCCCCGGGAGGACTCGAACCTCCGACCCGCTGCTTAGAAGGCAGCCGCTCTTTCCAGCTGAGCTACGGGGGCGTGTGTACATCCGAGCGTATGGTGAACCACGGTCATGGACCTGTCTGCGATCGCGGCCTTCGCGGGAGTGGCCATGCTGCTCACCGTCACGCCCGGCGCCGACATGGCGCTGGTCACCCGCGCTGCGCTCGCGGGCGGAAGGGGAGAGGCCTTCATGGTCACGCTGGGGATCGTCTGCGGCCTGATGGCCTGGGCGGCGGCCTCGGCGCTGGGAGTCGCCGCACTGCTCGCCGCCTCGGCTACCGCCTTCACGGTGCTGAAGGTGGCCGGCGCGGCCTACCTCGTCGGGCTCGGGGTCCTCGCGCTCGTGACCGCGGGACGCACGCCGGAGCCCGAGGCCGAGCAGGCGAGCGGTCGCAGCGGCTTCGTCGTCGGCCTGGTCACCAACCTGCTGAATCCCAAGATCGCGGTGTTCTATTCGACCCTGCTGCCGCAGTTCATAGGCCCCGGCGACCCGGTGCTCGCCACGTCGCTGGTCATGGCGGCCGTCCACGGCGCGCTCGGCATCGTGTGGCTGAGCGGCTACGCGTGGGCGGTGACCGCGATGGGGGACGTGCTGCGCCGGCCGCGCGTGCGAACGGCGCTGGACCGGGTGACCGGCCTGGTGCTGGTCGGGCTGGGAGCCGGGCTGCTGCTGGAGCGCCGCTAAGCGACCGGCAGGGCCTGCGGTGCCTGGGAGTGGCCGTTCGCGTGCCCGTTGCCGTTCATCGGCAGCGCGGCGGGCGCGGACACCGGTCCCAGCACCGGGTGCGGCTCGGCCGCGGCGGTCTCGGCGGCCTCGGCCTCCTCGGCGAGCTTGGTGCGCAGATCGGCGAGCTCGGTGCGCATCGGTCGATCACGCGGCCGTACTGGTTCTCGATCAGCGCGAGCTGGGACTCCAGGTGCTCGACGTGGCTCACGATGGTGTTGGCCGACGAGAGCGCCTCGCGGCGGATGCGGGCTCCGTCGCCGTACGCCGCGCGTTCGATGTCGCGGGCGTGGCTGGCCATGCCGTCGAGGTGGGTTCTCATCGCGTTGGAGAGCTCCTCGCGCTGGGGCGGGATCTCGGTGTCCACACCGCGGAACCACCAGCCGCGCAGACGATCGGAGCGAGGGGGCTTAGGACTTTCGTCGATCTTCTTCCGCATGGTTCAGATATCGGCAACGTTCTGCCGACCTTTAGCTCGTAACCGCGCGCGGTTAACCTCCCCGCCTCATGCCCACTTCACTGGTCACCGGCGGTGCCGGCTTCCTCGGCTCACACCTCTGCGACCACCTGCTGGCCAAGGGCCACCGGGTGATCTGCGTGGACAACCTCGAGACGGGCTCGCTGCAGAACATCAGCCACGTGCGCGGGGCGGACTTCCGCTTCGAGATGTTGGACATCACGTCGCACTACGAGATCGACGAGCCGATCGACTTCGTCTACCACATGGCTTCCCCGGCGTCGCCCATCGACTACGCGCGCCTGCCGCTGCACACGCTGAAGGTCGGCGCGTACGGCACCCACAACACGCTGGGCCTGGCCAAGAGGCACCGGGCGCGCTTCCTGCTGGCCTCCACCTCGGAGGTCTACGGCGACCCTCTGGTGCACCCCCAGCCCGAGACCTACTGGGGCAACGTGAACCCGATCGGCCCGCGCGGGGTCTACGACGAAGCGAAGCGCTACGCCGAGGCGCTGACCATGGCCTACAACCGTCAGCAGGGCGTGGACACCGGCATCGTGCGCATCTTCAACACCTACGGCCCGCGGATGCGCGCCAACGACGGGCGTGCCATTCCCGCCTTCATGAGCCAGGCCCTGGCCGACCGCCCGGTCACCGTCTTCGGCGACGGCTCCCAGACCCGCTCGTTCTGCTTCGTGGACGACCTGGTGCGTGGTCTGGTCAGCCTGCAGGAGTCCGGCGTGCACGAGCCGGTGAACATCGGCAACCCCTCCGAGATGACGTTGCTGGAGATGGCCGAGGCGATCGTGGAGGTGACCGAGTCGCGCTCGGAGATCGTGTTCGAGGCGCTGCCGATCGACGATCCCAAGGTGCGCCAGCCCGACATCGCCCGCGCTCGCGACCTGCTGGGCTGGGAGCCCGAGATCGAGCTGCGCGACGGCCTGGCGCGCACGGTCGAGCACTACTCGAGCATCCTCGGTGACCCCTCCAAGCGATGAGCGCCGAGGCCAAGAACCTCGAGGCGATCGTCAAGGCGATCGAGCAGCACGACCGCAACTGCGAGTACCCGGCGCTGGCGGTGGCGATGAACCCCTTCGAGGTCGAGCGCCTGGGCTGGGACACCATCAAGGGGCTGCCGATCCGGCCGGACCCAAACCTCGGCACGGGTGCCTTCCGCGTCATCTGCAGCGGCGACGAGGACGGCTCGGGGCTCGAGGAAGAGGAAGTCGTCGAGGCGGTCTCCGAGCAGGAGGCGCCCGACCTGGTTCCGGTCGAGCGCTAGCGCCGCCTAGCGGCGCAGCTCGCGCTCGAGCCGCGCCACCGACCGCTCCAGCTGCTCCACGGTGGCGTCCGCCACCGAGCGCAGTCCCACCGCTCGGTTGATCCAGCCGTTGACCTCGCGGTGGCCCTGGCGGCGCTTACGGGCCACCTCGCGGACGAGGTCCGAGCGGCGCTCGCGCAGCTTTCGCCGGCGCACGTGCGTGGGTTCTGGCGCCTCGACCACCTGCGGCTCTGGCGGCCCGAGCGCGCCCGCGGTGGCGAAGTCGGGGCTGCTGTCGTCGGCGAACAGGTGCAGCGCGTCGCCCTCGCTGGTGGTCGAGCGGATCACGTCGTCCAGCCGGGCGCTGGACGACAGGGCCACGAAGCCGCCGGAGTCCTCGGAGCGGTCGGTGCGCTCGTCGCGCTCCTCCAGCGCCGGGTTGAGCTCCAGCGCGTGCCGGCGCTCTTCCTCCACCCGGGCGGCCAGCGCCTTCAGCTCGGGGTCGGCGGGCAGGAACAGGTAGCTCATCTGGCGCCGCGGCGTGGGGGTGCGGCGCACGAAGCGGCCCACGACCTGGCGGAAGAAGAGCTCGGTGCGCGCCGCGGTGGCGTACACCCCCACGCGCAGGCGTGGCACGTCGACGCCCTCGCTGACCATCAGCACGGATACCAGCCAGGGCTCGTCGCCGGCGGCGAAGCGGTCGATCGCGGCCGAGGCGCCGGGGTCGTCGGAGGTGACCACGGGCGGCCGCTTCCCGGTGATCGCGGCCAGCCGACCGGCCAGCGCGGCGGCGTGCTCCTTGTCGGCAGCCACCACCAGGCCGCCCGCGTCGGGTTGGCCGGCGGCCCGGATCTCACCCAGGCGGGCGTCGGCGTCGCGCAGGACACGGGCGATCCAGTCGCCCGACGGGTCGAGCGCGGTGCGCAGACGACGGGCCGACTCGGAGCGCGGCAGCGCGGTGTCGAAGCCGAACCGGCGCCGGCGGCCGTCGGAGACCCATTCCATCTCGCCGTCGTAGGCGAGGAAGGTGATCGGGCGGCAGACCTCGTCCACCAGCGCGTCGGTGTAGGAGTAGGCGAAGTCGCACGAGCTGACGCCCTCGTCGTCGTAGGTGACCCAGGGGATCGCCGTGTTGTCGGAGCGAAACGGCGTGCCCGACAACAGCAGGCGAAAGCGCGCGGGCGTGAAGGCCCGCTCGGCGGCCAGGCCCCACGCGGCCAGCTCGCCCATGTGATGGGGCTCGTCGGCGATCAGCAGCGTGCCGCGCGACCTTGCGGTGCGGTGGTGCAACGCCGGGTCGGCCGCGATCGAGCCGTAGGTCACGGCCACGCCGTCGGAGTCGGCGGGCTCGGGTCCCTCGGCGTTCGGCCGGGCGGGCTCGAGGTCGATGCCCAGCGACGCGGCGGCGGCCGCCCACTGGCGGCAGATGTGAACGGTCGGGGCGACGACGCAGACACGCCGGACCGTTCCCCGGGAGAGGAGGTCGTGGGCCACCCTCAGGCCGAAGGTGGTCTTGCCCGCCGCAGGGGTGGCGGAGGCCAGAAACGCCCCGGCGGGCCGCTCGTGGACCTGCGCCACGGCTCGTTGCTGCCAGGCGCGCAGCGGGCGCGAGGTCGGCCAGGGTGGCCGGGAGAGCTGTGCTGAGGCCTCCATAGGGGCGCGCCAGAGTACGGCCGCCCCTGGTCGGAACCGCGCCGGCCGCCGCGGGCCGGCCGAAGGCGTGGACCGGAGCACGGGGACTACGGCACCGGGGCCGAAAAGTCCTCAGCCGGCTGAGGATTCCTGCGCAGAGGTGCGCGGCGTCGCGCCGAGTCGCCGAAGATGCCGCGCCGCGTCAGGCCAACGCATAAGCCGGGTGTATGAGACGCGGACGGTCCGGCCCCGGCGCGGTCACAATCAGGGGGGTGCAGATCCTGGTGGTGGACGACGATCGCTCGTTGCGCGACGCCCTGCGGCGCGCGCTGACGCTGGCCGGATACGACATCGACCTCGCTGAGTCAGGTCAGGAGGGCCTGACCCGCATCGCGGCCGCCGAGCCCGACGCGGTGGTGCTCGACGTGGGCATGCCCGGCATCGACGGCCTGGACGTCTGCCGGCGACTGCGGTCGGCCGGCAACCGCGTGCCGGTTCTGATGCTGACCGCGCGGGAGTCGGTCGAGGACAGGATCGACGGCCTGGACGCCGGGGCCGACGACTACCTGGCCAAGCCCTTCGACGTCGGCGAGCTGAAGGCCCGCCTGCGCGCGCTGCTGCGCCGCGCGGCCGACGGCGCCGCCGCGGACGAGCTGAGCTTCGAGGAGCTGCGCCTGGACAGCAACCGGCACGGGGTGGACGTGAACGGAAACTTCGCCGAGCTGACCCGGACCGAGTACCAGCTGCTCGAGCTGCTGATGCGCAACCCGCGTCGCGTGCTGCCCCACGCCGTGATGTACGACCGCGTGTGGGGCTACGACTTCGGCCCGGGCTCCAACGCGCTGCGCGTCTACATCGGCTACCTGCGGCGAAAGCTGACCGAGGCCGGCGCGCGGCCGCTGCTGCACACGGTGCGGGGCGTCGGCTACGTGCTGCGCGAGCCGTGAGCCTGCGGCTGCGCATCGCGGCCATCGCCGGGCTGGCGGTGGCACTCACCGTGGTCGGCGTGGCAGCCGGCGTGTACGTGGCCGTGCGGGCCAACCTGCGCGGGGAGATCGAAGATGCCCTGGTCGAGCGCGCGGAGGCCTACTCGCGGGCGCAGGCCGGGCAGCCGGGTGGCCCGGGCGCCGGCCCGGCCCCGGCCCCCCTGAGGCAGCCGGGAGCGAGGAGCGGTGGCCCGCCAGGAGCGAGGCAGGGCGGCCCACCGCCCTACGGCGGCGGCCCCGGCGACCCGCTCGGGTTCGGGCCCGGCGGGCCGCCCCCGCGGCTGCAACCCGGCCGCTTCGGCGGCGCAGAGGGCGTCGCCCAGGTCATCTCCCCGACCGGCCAGGTCCGCGACCGCGACGGCGGGAGACAGGGCCTGCCGGTCGACTCCCGCACCCGGGCGATCGCGGCGAGCGGGCAGGGCAGCGAGACGTTCGGGACCGACGTGGACGGTGTGCACCTGCTCGTCCTCACGCAGGGACTCGGCCGCCGCGGCGCCGTCCAGGTGGCGCGGCCGCTGACCGAGGTGGACGACTCCCTCAGCGGCGTACTGCTGGCGGTGGTCGTGATCGGAGCACTGGGCGTGGCACTCGCCGTATTGCTGGGCGCCGTGGTCGCCCGCGCGGCGCTCGCGCCGATCGGCCGCTTCACGCGCCGCACCGAGGCCATCGCCGCCCGGCCCGACCTCTCCGAGCGGATCGAGGTCGAGGGCACCGACGAGCTCGCCCGGCTGGCCACCAGCTTCAACGCCACGCTCGACTCCCTGGAGGGCGCGGTCGACTCCCAGCGCCGGCTGGTGGCCGACGCCAGCCACGAGCTGCGCACGCCGATCGCCAGCCTGCGGGCGAACTTCGAGACCCTGCGCGAGAGCGAGCGCCTGCCGCCGGAGGAGCGCGAGTCCCTGCGCGCGGACATCGTGGAGGAGCTGGACGAGCTGACCGCTCTGGTCAGCGACGTGGTCGAGCTGGCCCGCGGCGCCCGCCCGGAGGAGTCGCTGGACGACGTGCGGCTGGACACGCTCGTGGGTGACCTCGTGGAGCGAGCCCGCCGCCGCGGCGACCGCTCGCTTGTCTATGAGACCGAGCTGGAGCCGGCGCTGGTGCGCGGCGCGCCCGACCGCATCACCCGGGCGGTGTCGAACCTGCTGGACAACGCGCGCAAGTGGAGCCGGCCCAACGGGCTGGTGGAGGTCTCGCTGCGCGATGGCACGCTGACGGTGCGCGACCACGGGCCAGGCTTCGCCGCGGCGGACCTGCCGCGCGTGTTCGAGCGCTTCTACCGCGCCGACGACGCACGCGGCATGCATGGGTCAGGCCTCGGTCTGGCCATCGTCAAGCAGGCCGCCGAGACCCACGGCGGGAGGGTCCAAGCCGCGAACGCCCCCGACGGCGGAGCCTTGGTGCGGGTCAGCTTCGGTGAACCGCTCGACCTGCCTTCCGACACGGCGCTGGCCGACGCGGGAGTGAGGGCGCCCGAACCGGGGTAAGGACGTCTCCATGTCGGCCCTTCGGAGAAGGCGGGGTGCCACCGGACGCGGTCCGGGAGCGGGCGCCCGCGGAGCTCACGTGGCCCGTCGCGGCGGCCACATGCTCGCCAGCCTGGTGATGCTGATCACCTCGATCGTGGTCGGCTTGATCGTCGTGGCCATCCTGCTGGTGGTGCTCGGGGCCAACGAGTCCAACGCGATCGTCGGCGCAATCCAGGACGCCGCCAACTTCCTCGTCGGCCCCTTCGACAGCATCTTCAACCTGAGCAACCACAAGACCGAGGTGGCGGTCAATTACGGCTTGGCCGCTGCCGTCTACTTCATCATCGGGAGCCTCATAGCCCGCCTGCTGCGGCGCTAGCCACTCCGACTACGGCACCCTTTGTGGCGCTGACCATCCCCGAGCTCTTCGACGCCGCCGTCGCCGAGGTGCCGGACAAGACGTGGCTGCTCCACGGGGACGCCGAGTTCACCTACGAGGAGTCACACGCGCGGATCGGCGCGGCGGCGGCCGCTCTGCGAGAGCGCGGAGTGGGCCACGGAGACCTCGTCCTGGCCACCGCGCACAACCGCCCGGAGTACCTGTTCGCGTGGCTGGCGGCGGTGTGGATCGGGGCGATCTTCGTACCGGTCGACCCCAAAGCGAGCGAGAGCGAGCTCACGGGCTTGATCGAACAGGTCGGTCCCGCCCTCGCCATCCGCGACGACGTGGAGCAGCTGTTCGGCTCCGGCTCACCGGGCGACCTCGGTGAGAGCCCTGCCCGCCCGGACGACCCGGCGGTGCTCATCCCGACCTCGGGCACCACCGGTCGCTCGAAGCTCGTGACCCAGACGCACCGCGCCTACGCGATGGCGGGCGAGGGCTTTCCCTGGTGGATGGAGCTGACGGGCGACGACCGCCTGATGACCTCGCTGCCCCTGTTCCACATCAACGCCCCGGCCTACTCGGTGCTCGGCTCCGTGGCCGCCAGGGCCAGCCTGGTGCTCCTGCCCAGGTTCTCGGGCAGCACCTTCATCGAGTCGGCCCGCCGTTACGGGGCCACCGAGTTCAACGCGATCGGCGCGATGCTCGAGATCCTGATGCGCCAACCCGAGCGGCCCGACGACGCCGACAACCCGCTGCGGCTGTGTTACACCGGCCCGTCGCCGACCGAGGAGCGCCAGCTGGAGATCGAGCGGCGCTTCGGGCTGCGGATCGTCTGCGGCTACGCGCTGTCCGAGACCCCCTACGGCCTGATCTGGGCCCGCGGCACGCGCCCCTACGGAACGCTCGGCTCGATCCGCCAGCACCCGACCCTGGGCGAGGTCAACGAGGGCCGTGTGGTGGACGGCGAGCTCCAGCTGCGCAACCCCGCGGTGATGAAGGGCTACTGGGGCATGCCCGAGGAGACCGATCGCGTGCTGGCCCCCGACGGGTGGCTGCGCACCGGCGACATGGTGGAGGACAACCGGGACGGCACCTACACCTTCGTCGCTCGCCAGAAGGAGGTCATCCGCCGCCGCGGCGAGAACGTGGCCCCGGTGGAGATCGAGGAGGCGCTCATGTCCCACCCCGACGTGGCCGAGGCCGCAGTGGTCGGTGTCCCCTCGGACCTCTCCGAGGAGGAGATCAAGGCCTTCGTCGTTCCCGCGGGCGTGGAGCTGGCGGCGGTCCGGGAATGGGCCGCCGAGCGGCTCACCCGATTCAAGGTGCCGCGCTACCTGGAGGCCGTCGCCGAGCTGCCGCACACACCGACGGGCCGGGTGGCGAAACCCGAGCTCTCGCGGGAGCGCACCGAGGCCGAGACCGACTTCGACACACTGCCCGGGTCATGAGCGACGCGGATTGGCTGCGCACCGGCATCGGCGACTCCGACGCCGACTCCATCACGCTGATGGGGCGCGACGTGGCGGGCGAGCTCATGGGGCAGGTCACGCTGACCCAGCTGACCTTCCTGCTGGTGCAGAAGCGCCTGCCCTCGGAGGGGGAGACCCGCCTGCTCGACGCCATCCTGGTCTCGCTGGCCGACCACGGGCTGACCCCGACCGTGCTCGCCGCCCGCCTCACCCACACCGGGGCGCCCGAGTCGCTCCAGGGCGCCATCGCGGCCGGGCTGCTCGGCAGCGGCTCGGTGTTCCTCGGGGTGGTCGAGGACACCGCCCGCTTCCTCGGCGAGCTGCTGGACCGGGAGGGGCCCGAGCGGGAGGTTGTGGAGCGCGCGCTCGGCGAGCGGAAGAGGATCCCCGGCCTGGGTCACCCGGTCCACAAGGTGGAGGACCCGCGCACGCCGCGCATCTACGCGATCGCCGACGAGACCGGCCTGCTCGGCGACCGGCTGCGGCTGCTGCGTGTGGTGGCCGAGGTCAACCGCGAGCAGACAGGAAGGAACCTGCCGATCAACGGCGCGGGCGTCGCCGGCGCCGCGCTCGCGGACCTGGGGTTCCCGGCGCCGCTGCTGCGGGGGTTCGCTCTGCTGGCCCGGACCGCCGGGCTCCTAGGCCATCTCGCCGAAGAGATGGACCAGCCGCTCGGGATGGAGCTCTACCGCGAGGTGGACGAGCGCGCGGTGTACGACCCGCCCGAGCCGGAGCGCTAGGCGGGGGCCTTCGCGCCTTCGACGAAGCCCCGCACGTCCGCAGCCGGCTCGGAGTAGGCCTCGCCGAGGGCCTCTTCGACCGCGGCCATGTACTCCTCGGCCCAGGCCGGGAAGTCGTAGTCGATCGCACGGAGGAACTCGAGCGTCGCGGCGAGGCGGATGTCGGCGATCGAGGGATCGTCGCCGCCGATGAACCGCTTGCCGTCCATGAAGAAGTCGTGGAACGCCTCCAGCGGCTTGGCGATCTCGGCCTCGGCTTCCTTCGCCGCCTTGGCCTTCATCTCGTCGTCGGCGCCTGAAGTGGCGACCTCGCCGGCGTACTGCGGAAAGCCGAGCGTCGGGTAGGTGGCCCGCGCGAGGTAGGGGTAGAGCGTGCCCACCAGGTAGAACATCGCGCTGTCGGTCATGGCCCGCTCGCCCGGGTCGGTGGGGTAGAGGTGGTCCAGGCCGTGCTTGTTGCAGAGGTACTGCATGATCGCGCAGCTCTCCCACAGCGAACCCTTCGGCAGTCCCTCCTCCTCGAGCATCGGAGTGAGCTGCGCAGGGTCCTTCTGGACGAAGTCCGGCTCGTCCTTCTTGCCCCACACGTCGAGCTCTTCGAAGTCGAGCCCGGCTGTCCGCACGAAGATGCGCGCGGTCAGGTTGTTCACGCTTGGCGACAGGATGCTCAGCGTGTTCTCGGCCATCTGATCCTCCCTATGAGTAGGGGTCCTTTGGCGACCGGTCGTCCGACAGCGTCTCGCGCGACCGCTCGGTCAGCTTCTCGATTGCGTCTGCCAGGTGCACTTGGGCGATGTTGTAGTCCTCGCGCTGCACGCGGATCTTGTGCGCTTCCAGCAGCACCTCGGCGTGGGTGGAGCCCGCAGGCGGCTCGAACCGGTACGAGGCGAGCTCGATCAGCAGGCCGAGGGGGTCCTCGAAGTAGATCGAGTCCATGAAGCCGCGGTCCTTGGGGCCCGAGTGGCGGATCCCGCGCTCGTCGAGCCGCTCCACCGCCTGGTTGAACGTGGCCTGCGACACGGCGAAGGCCAGGTGGTGCACGCAGCCGGGGTCGGTCGGCGTCCGGTCCGGGTCGCCCTTGCGGTCCTCGTTGGTGAAGACGGTGATGAGCCGTCCGTCACCCGGGTCGAAGTAGAGGTGGCCCTCCGAAGGGTTGTCGAGGTTGGGCTGGTCGAAGATGAACGGCATCCCGAGCACGCCCTCCCAGAAGTCGATCGAGGTCTGACGGTCGGCACCGACGAGGGTGATGTGGTGGACGCCTTGGCTCTGGAGCTTGCGCATGCCGCGATCTAACCAGCAAGGACAACCGATGTCAGGGTCTGGCGCTCGGGGATCGACCAGTACCTCCGCAGCAGGTCGTCCTTGCGCTCGGGGGAGACCAGTTCGAAGCCGTGGCGCTCGTAGAAGCGGATTGCCCACTCGGCGGCGGCCCACGTGCCGACGAGCACCGGTCGCCGGGTCGAGCGCCGTAGGTGCTCGAGCAGGGCGCTGCCCACTCCGAGCCCCTGGCTCTCGGGCCACACGTAGGCGTGCCGGATCAGGTCGACATCTCCGACCTGCTGGATGCCCATCACGCCGAGCAGCTCGCCTTCCGCCTCGTAGCCCCAGAACGCGACGCCACTGGCGATCTCCCGGTCGAGCTCGTCTGCCGGCATGTAGGGCTCGTGCCACTGGTCGGCCGGAATCACGCCGCGGTAGGCCTGCGCGGCGGCGTTGACTATGGCGAGGGTCGCTGCACGCTCGTCATCGCGGCACCGCCGGATAGTCCCCACGGGGCCAATGTAGGACTAGCCGGCCCGCCGCTTGACCTCGAGCGGCTCGAGCATCGGCCTCCAGCCGAGGTAGCGCCGGCCCGGGTGGCGGCGCGCGATGGCCAGCATCTCGTCCTCCAGCCCGCGGATCTCTTCCTCGTCAAGGAGGGTGGGCGGCGTCTTGAGGGCGACTCCCCATCGGCGGGGGCTTGCGGCTGCCCCCAGCGGATTGGGGCCGACGTAGACGGGGTTGCCCCGGTGGGCGCGCAGCTCGCGAGCGAGGTCCACCGCCTCGCCCGAGCTGGCGGCGTCGAAGCCGAAACGCAGGCGCACCCGGTCGGCCGACTCGAAGCCAAGGGCGGCCAGCGCCCTGAGCAGCTCGTCGGTGGTGGCGTAGTGGTCCGGGCTCACTGGTCCTGAGTCCAGACCGTCGGCCAGCACGCGCGCAGCAGGTCGACCAGCAAGTTCTCCCACTCCTCGCTGTTGCGCAGGTCGATGGAGTCCACCACTGCGGCGAGGCGCGCGGCGGCGGCGGGTGAGTCGATGGGCCACGGGTTGTGATCGGGCACGACCACATGGTCCGCTGCCCGCGGCCTCCCGTCGATACCGCAGTTGCGCTATTCGGCCGATCAGCCGGCGACGTGGCCGTCGCCCAACGCCCTGGCCACCAGGTGGGCGCGGGACCTGGCTCCCACCTTCTCCATCGCGTTGCGCACGTGGGTGCGCACCGTGTCGTGGGCGATGTTCAGCTCGTCGGCGATCTCGGGCCCGCTGCTTCCGAGCGCTACCAGCCTGACGATCTCGTGCTCGCGGTCAGAGAGCGCCTGCGCCTCATCGGACGGCGAGGGCTCACGGCGAAAGCGCCCGCCCCAGCGCTCGGTGCCCAGCGCCACCAGCAGCACCAGGCGGCGCCCGGTGACGGTCTCGAAGTGAGCGCCCCAGTGCACGACGACGGTGGTGCCGTCGGCACAGCGGAGCTCGGCGTCGCCGCTCAGCTCGGTCTGGGCCAGCGCGGCCGCCCACTCCTCCGGCGAGAGCAGCGGCCCGCCGATCACGAACTCGTAGATGGGGTGGCCGACCACGTCCTGGCTGCGGTATCCGAGGAGCTTCAGGAAGGCGCCGTTGACCTCCAGCACGCGGCGGCGATCGTCCAGCAGCGCCATCGCGTTCCGCGACTGCCGGAACGCCAGGCCGAACATCGCGCGCCAACCTTCGTCCTGAGCCACGCGCACATGGTCGCCGATCAGCGCTGCGGGTGAAACTTGTCGTACAGGTCGCTGAACAGGTGGTTGGGGTCCAGCTCCCGCTTCGCCGCCTCCCACCGCTCGCGGTCGTAGACCTGCCAGAAGCGCTCGCGGGTGTGGTGGTTGCGCGAGATCAGCGTCTTGATCCCGCCGAGCTCGTAGGTCTTCTCCTCGATCTCCTCGGACCAGTCCACGTGCCGGGCGTTGTTGCGCTTGCCGTACACGGCGCAGTCGATCATCAGGTCGCCGGCCAGGCCCGCGGCGTGCCCGGGCGCGATCCAGGGGTAGGGCTCGTCGACCTTGTAGGGGACGATCCACAGCGGCCAGAAGTCGAGCTCATCCACGTACCAGCGCCAGAACTCGGCGAAGCGGCAAAGGGGGATGAAGACGTCGACCACGACGTCGGGGCGGCGCGTGAGCCGCCCGACCACCGGGCCGAGGCGCTCGCTCCAGCGGATGAGGTTCTCCGAGCCGAGGAACCAGCGCCCGGCCAGCCGGCGCACCGGCCTCCATTCGAGCGGCGGCGCGGCGCGCGAGAGCCAGTGGCACTCGGTGTCGTAGCGGAACAGGTAGTCGAAGGTGGTGAGGTGGTCCCGCTCGAGCTCGGCGGTGCTCCGGTAGTAGATCTCGGCGCCCCGGTAGCTGGACAGGATGGGCGCGCGGTCGACGAAGCGGCCGAGGCAGAGGACGAGGTGGTCCGGCGCGTGGACGATGCCGTCGACGAAGTCGAAGTCGCCTGCCTCGCAGCGGTCGCGCATGTCTTCCTGGAAGGCGGCGAAGTCGCGGTGGTGGTGGTAGGTCAGCTCGACCTCGTGCGTAGCCGGCACCAGCTCGAAAACGATTCGGGTCAGGATCGCCAGCGTGCCGTAGGAGCCGTGGAGCATGTGGAACAGGTCGTCCTCGGGTCCGAGCGTGCGCAGCTCGCCGGTGCCGGTCACGACCTCGTACTCGCGGCAGGTGTCGTGGAAGCCGCCGTACCGGAACGACATCGACTCGACCGAGCAGCCGGCCACCGCCCCGCCCAGGGTGATGCCCTCGAGCTCCGGCACCACCTTGGGCACCAGCCCGTCGGCGAGCGTGCGCCGGACGACCTGGGCGAAGGTCGCTCCGGGCTCGGCGGTACAGATCCGAGCCTCGACGTCGACGTCGAGGACGGCGTTCAGCGACGAGACGTCGACGGCGCGGCCGGTGAAGCGCCCGTCGCCCGGCAGCGGGACGAAGTGGTGAACGCCGCCCTTGTGGATGTGGACGGGCTCAGCCAGCGAGGCGAGGTCGCTCACTTGAGCGGAGACCGCCTGGACCTCCTGGTCGTGAGTGCTCGCCATTCCAAGGCCGCTGGTGGTGGGCGATTGCACCCGGCGCGGCACTGGCCTACGGTAGCCCTTGGTAGTCACGGCTAGACCCCGTTTGGCAGGGACGGGCACCGGGTGGGCGGTGCTCGCCCTTCTGCTGGCCGTCGGCGTGATCGCGCCGGCAGGAGTTGCGCAGGCAGCGGCCGCGAGCCCACGCTTCACCGCGCAGGGAAAGGAGCAGGCCGCCGCCTCGGAGCAGGAGCATTCGGAAAGAAGCTCGATTTCCGCCGCCCGATCGACATGGAGCTCGGGGCCGACGGGTCGCTCTACGTGCTCGAGTGGGGCCTCCGCGCCGACGGCCAGAACGACTCGGGGCTCTACCGCGTCGACTTCCGGCCCTAGCCACACCGCTCAGTCGGTCTACATTGCACACACTGCTGCAAGAAGGGAGTGCAATGACCGAGCACAACGTCGGTACCCGCGAGGAGTGGCAAGCAGCCCGTGACGAGCTGGCGAAGCTCGAGGACGATCACGCCGAGCTGGGGCGCAAGGCCGCCGAGAAGCGACGCCGGCTTCCTTGGGTGCCGGTGGAGAAGGAGTACGAGTTCGACACCCAGGACGGGAAGAAGACGCTCGCCGAGCTCTTCGACGGCCGCTCGCAGCTTCTGGCCTACAACATCATGTTCGGGCCCGACTACGAGGCCGGCGCCTGCCCGGGCTGCACCAACCTCGGGGACGAGCTCGACCCGACGCGCGTGCACCTGAACCACCGCGACGTGACGCTGATCTGCTTCTCGCGCGCGCCGATCGACCGGCTGACCGCCTACAGGGAGCGGATGGGCTGGACCTTCCCGTACGTCTCGACCTATGAGACCGACTTCCCATGGGACTTCGGGCTGGCCCTGACACCGGAGCAAGCCGAGCAGATCCCGGAGGTCCAGGAGATGGTCGCGAACCCGCCCGAGTGGCTGCAGGAGTGGTCGCAGCAGGTGGGTGCGGACCTCAAGGACGGCCTGCGCGAGGCGCCGAGCTTCATCGCCTTCGCGCGCGAGAACGGCACCATCTACCACACGTACACGGTGCAGGCACCGGACCGGTTCGTCGCCCCGTACAGCTCGTTCCTGCTCGACCGGACGCCGAAGCCGCAGCCGGAGGAGCCGCGCGCTTGGCGCAAGGACGAGTACCCGGATGGCTGAGCACGAGACAGCAACCCGCGAGGAATGGCTGGCCGCCCGTGAGGAGCTGCTGAAGCGCGAAAAGGCGCACACGCGCGAGGCTGACGAGCTGGCCCGGCTGCGGCGCGAGCTGCCGTGGGTGAAGCTCGACAAGGAGTACCGCCTCGAGACCGACGAGGGGGCGAGGACGCTGGGAGAGCTTTTCGACGGGCGCTCTCAGCTGCTCGTCTACCACTTCATGTTCGGGCCCCAGTACGAGGCCGGCTGCCCGACCTGCTCGTCGATGGCCGACGGTCTCGTAGGCACGCTTCCCCATCTCCACGCGCGCGACCTGACGCTGGTGTTCGTCTCGCGGGCGCCGCTCGAAAAGCTTCAGGCCTACAAGAGGCGGATGGGCTGGAGCGTGCCGTGGGTCTCGTCGGCCGACAGCGACTTCAACTTCGAGTTCGGCGGCTCACACACCGACGAGCAGGTGCGCGAGTTCATGGGGCCGATGCTCGACGACCCACCGCCGGTACTGCGCGCGATGGCGAAGGCGACCGGCACTGACGTGGCCGGCTACGTCTCGGAAGGACCGGCCGTGAGCGTCTTCACCCTCGCCGACGGCTCCGTCCACCAGACCTACGCGACGCAGGCCCGCGGGCTCGAGTTCCTGATGGGCTACTACCCGATCCTGGACCGGCTGCCGAAGGGACGCGACGAGGGTGGCCCGGGGACCGAGCACTGGGTCCGCCGCCACGACGAGTACGAGGCTTGACTCCGGGGCCGCGGCGCGAAGAGACTCGTCTCAGGCAACCGAGGGGGCACCATGGCCTGGAAGATCGAGGGCAACTACTTCGAGAACTGCTCGTGTGACGTGCCCTGCCCTTGCACGGTGTCGCTCGACCTCGGCGCGGACCTCGACCGCTGCAACGCCTTCCTCGTGTTCCAGGTCGAGTCTGGCGACGTCGACGGCGTGGATGTGAGCGGCCTGACCGTTGCCGCGATCGCCGACACCCCGAAGGTGATGAGCGAGGGGAACTGGCGCCTCGGGGTGTTGATCGACGAGAAAGCGTCTGACGAGCAGGCGGAGAAGCTCGGCGCGGTGTTCGGGGGCCAGCTCGGTGGACCGATGGAGGCGCTGGGGCCACTCGTCGGTGAACAGCTCGGCGTGGAGCGCGTGGCCATGAACGTCTCGCACGACAACGGCACCCACCGCATCGAGCTCGGCGACGGCGACGAAGTCGAGGTGCAGGAGATCGTGTCGTTTGGCCGCGAAGACGGCCAGCCGGCCAGGTTGACCAACATCTTCCACCCTGCCGGCGAAGACCTGACGGTCGCCAAATCCACCAAGTCCCAGGTCAGCGCGCTTGGCATCGACTTCGCCTTCGAGGGTCGCTCCGCCTTCGCCAGCAAATTCTCCTGGGCGGCATAGCGTGGAGGCAGCGCGGCTAGGCGCCCGCTCGACGGCGGCGCGGCTCGACCGCGCCCAGATTGCCCTCCTCGCCACGCTGCTCGCCCTGGCCGCGGTGGCCTGGCTGGTCACCGGCGACCGCATGGGCGGCATGGACTCGATGCCGGGCGCCGACCTAGGAGGGCTCGGCTTCTACGTCACGGTCTGGGTGGTGATGATGGCGGCGATGATGTTCCCCTCCGTCGCGCCGACCGTGCTGATGTACGACCGTTTGCGGGCCGGGCACTACGCACGCGGCAAGGGTGCGCCCCGGGACGGGACGGCGCTGTTCGTCGCCGGCTACCTCCTGGTGTGGACGGCAGCTGGCCTGGCCGCCTACGGCCTGTTCTCGCTGGTGCGGGCCATCGACCCCCAGTGGCTGGCCTGGGACGAGGCCGGCCGCTACGTGACCGGCGGGGTCATCGTCGCCGCGGCCATCTACCAAGTGACGCCGCTGAAGCAAGCCTGCTTGATCAAGTGCCGCAGCCCGATGATGTTCCTGGCCGAGCGTTGGCGCCACGGCCGCGCCGGTGGCCTGGAGCTGGGCATCAGGCACGGCGCCTGGTGCCTGGGCTGCTGTTGGGCACTGATGGCGGCGCTGTTTGCCGTCGGAGTGATGAGCCTGGGCTGGATGGCTGTGATCGCCGCCTTCATCGCTGCCGAGAAGCTGCTGCCCTATCCGGCCTTCGCCCGCAGGGCGGTGGCTGTTCTGCTGCTGGCGCTCGGCCTCGGGGTGGCGTTGTTCCCGGCGCAGGTACCGGGGTTCAACGCGCCGGAAGGCGGGGGGTCTACCGGCAACGACCACGAGCCTGGGATGCAGATGATGCGCTGAGCGCTTTCCAAAATCGCCTACTCCGCCAGCCCCACGGCTTCGAGGGCTGTCGCTGGGTCGAAGTAGACGTGCCAGGCGACGATCCGATCCGCCCGGAGTGCGTAAACGTGCGCGACTGTCTCCCGCACCTCTACGCCGCTCTCCCTACCCGTGCCGCGGAACTCGACGGTGGCGACGACCTGGTCCCCGGCGTCAGCAATCCCTCGGGGAACGAACTGCACGTCGTGGAAGGACTCGATCACCTCGCGGCGAGGTCGACAGCAAGGACAAGCTGCCTCGATCTCGAATTCCGAGCGGGGAGCACCCACCAAAAAAAGGAGCTCACGGTGAGAGGTACCGGTCGTGTCGCGTTTGCAGGCTTCCTACTGCTGCTCGCGGGAACCATCAACATCATTTACGGCTTCGGCGCGCTGGACAACGCGCACGTATTCGTCAACGACAAGCACTACATCTTCAGCAACCTCGACACGCTCGGTTGGGTGCTGCTCATCCTGGGCGTGATCCAGCTCGCCGGGGGCTTCTCGCTGCTGGCCGGCAACACCTTCGGCCGGGTGCTCGGGATCATCGGCGGCAGTCTGGGCGCGATCGGCGCACTGCTGTCCATCGGAGGCGGCTACCCCTGGTGGTCGCTCGCCGTCTTCGCGCTCTGCGTCTACGTCGTCCACGGCATCATCGTGTTCGGCGAGGACGAGCGTGACCTGACCCCGGGACCGCCGGCCAGGTAGCCGGCTCGGACGGGACGCGGCCCCCGCAGTTGCGGGCCGCGTCCTCGGCCGCGTGAGGCGGGATACTCACGCCGCTATGCCGGAGGTGCCTCTGTCATGACCATCGCCAGCACACTGCCGCTCGCCTTCGTGATGATCGCGGGGGCGCAGATCATCAGCTCGTTCTTCTTCGCGACCAGCGAGAAGTGGGCGACGGTCTCGGCGGCCTACGTCCTCGGGGCGGGCTGCTCGATCCTCGCGATCGTCACGGCCTCCTACTTCATCGCCAAAGGGCTAAAGAGCGGCGGAAGCAGCGGGGGCTCGAAGTCCAAGACGATCGACTACGTGATCGTTGGCCTGCTGGTCGTCGCGATCGTCTATGTCTTCCTCAAAAGGAAACAGTCGGAACCTCCGAAGTGGATGGGCAAGCTGGAGACGGCGACCCCGAGGTTCGGCTTCACCTTGGGCTTCCTCCTGCTGGGCTTCTTTCCCAGCGACCTGCTCTGCTCGATCGCCATCGGCGCCCACCTCGCCAATCACGGTGATCCCTGGTGGCATGCGCTTCCGTTCGTCGCCCTCACGCTCCTCCTGCTCGGCCTGCCTGCCCTGCTGGTCTTGATCCTGGGCCACCGAGCCGAGACGTTGCTGCCCAAGATCCGGGACTGGATGAACGACAACTCCTGGGTCGTCAGCGAGATCGTCCTCGTGTTCTTCATCATCATCGTGCTCGGCTAGCGAGACGGGTCGGGGGCCGCGTCCTCAGCGTGGAACTCGGTCAGCAGGGCCTCCTCCATGTCGTGCTTGGGGAAGAGGAAGAAGACGATCGCGGCGCCGAGCAGGATCGCGACGATCCCGGCGATGTAGGCCCACTGATCGCCCTGGAGGAAGGACGACTTCGCGCCGGCGATGATGTTGTCCGCGTACTGCGGGTACTTCTGAGCGGTATCGGCCGCGGTGGCGAACGACTTGGTCAACTCGTTCTGGACGCTGTCGTTGATCTGGTCGCCGTTCGGCGCCGCGGCGATCGCCGCGCCCGCGGCCGCTGCGTAGCCAGCGGTGAGGAGCGCGCCCAGAATCGACTGCATGATCGCCCCGCCGAGATCCCGCTGGAGATCGGCGGTCCCGGAGGCCATCCCGGCGCGGTGGACCGGCACCGAGCCGGTGAGCGAATGCGAGGCCGGCGTCCCGGCAAATCCGACGCCGATCCCGACCAGGGAGTAGCCGAGGGCCACCTTCCAGTAGGAGATGTCCTCCTTCCAGAGCAGCAGCATGGCCACGAAACCGAGTAGGCAGAAGATGTAGCCGACCAGCAAGGTGACGCGGGAGCCACGCGCCTCCACGAGCTTCGCCGACCGCGGTGCGATCAGGACCATCAGAGCCGCCGCGGGCAGGATCGCGAGCCCGGCATCCAGTGTCGAGTAGCCGAGCACGTTCTGCAGGAACTGCTGGCCGACGAACATCGCCCCCATCAGCGTTCCGAAGACGATGATCCCCGCCAAGGCCGCAACCCAGAATGTCCTGCGCCCGGCGATGTGCAGGTCATATAGCGGCGCCCTCGCTCGCCGCTGCCGAAGCACGAAGGCGACCCCGGTCGCGATCGCGATCGCAGCCAGCCCGATCGCGAGAGCCCCCTTGTTGGGGACGGGCGCGAAGTTGATGGCCAGTACGAGTGCGGCCACCATCAGGACCGAGAGGATCCCGCCGAGGTTGTCGACCGGGTCGCTCGTCTCGTTGACGTGCGCCGGGACGTAGCGCAGCGCCACCAGCAGGGCGAGGGCGGCGAGCGGCAGGGTGACCACGAAGACCGACTCCCAGTCGAACTGCGTCAGCAGCGCGCCCGAGATCACCGGGCCGAGCGCTGCGATCGCCCCGCCGATCCCCGACCAGAGCGCGATCGACCTCGTCCGCGCGGGACCGGACCACAGCGCTGTGATCAGCGCCAGCGTGGTCGGGTAGGCCATGCCTGCTGCGAGTCCGCCGAGCACCCGGGCACCGAACAGGACCGCGATCGAGGGCGCCAGCGCCGCGAGCAGCGAGGCCGGGATGGATAGGGCCATCCCACCGACCAACATCCTCTTTCGCCCGTAACGGTCGCCGAGCGCGCCGAGGTAAAGCACGGAAGCGGCGAGGCCGAGCGAATAACCGACCGCGACCAGGTCGAGCTCCGTCTGGCCCGCGTCGAACGCCTTGCCGATCGACGGGAGCGCCACATTGGCGACCGCCAGGTTCAGGTTTGCGACCGCCGCGACGCCGATCAGCGCGGCGAGGACGAGCCCCTGGCGCTTGGGGGCGGTCACAGGATCGCGATCGGGTTCAACGGTGAGCCGGTCCCGCCGGGCAGGCGCAGGGGCGAGGCGGCGAACATGAACTCCCAGCGACGTTCTCGCTCGCACGCCACCGCGAGCTCCTCGAACTGGAGGTAGTCGAGCAGGTGGACCCCCATCGCGTTCAGCGCGAGCGCGTGGATCGGGAAGTCGATGCCCTCGGTCGTGCTCGGCGCGGTGTCGTTGTTCCCGTCCGAGCCCAGCGCAGCGACCCGTCGCTGGGCCAGGAAGCGCGCGACGGTGGGGTGGAGGCCCGCCCTGGCGCTGTCCGAGTCCCATGGACCCAGCTCGAGGCCCCGCTTCGCGTGACCGGTCCGGATCAGCAGGATGTCGCCCTCGCCGACCTCCACCCCCTGGTCGACCTCTGCGCCCTCGAGGTCCTCGGTGTGGACATGCTCACCGGGCTCCAGCCAGGGCAGCCCGCGCAACCTCGGGACGTCGAGTAGAACACCGCGCCCGACGAGCCCGTCCTTCAGGACCTCGATGGCGTCGGCGGCGGCGCCCTCGGATGTCACCGAGGCACTCGGCTTGCCGTTGTAGAGGACACCATCCAGCGACACGTGACAGAAGGCGTCGATGTGGCTGTGCGACGGGTTGTGGTAGTCGGCACCGACGTAGTCCTTCGCGAAGCTGAGGCCGTCCTCATCTTCGAGCATGGTCATGTGGTGATCGACCGGGACGGGATTGTCGACTCCAGGGATCGTGTTCAGAGGGTGGCTCAGCGAGATCGTTTCGCCGCTGCGAACGAGTGCCGCTGCCGCCTGGACGCGGTCGGCGGTCAGGTAGTTGAGCGCCCCGCGCTGGTCGTCATCTCCCCAGCGCCCCCAGTTCGAGACGGCTTCGAAGAGATCCCTGAACTCGGCTGCGTTCATCCCGATGCCGCTCGGTGCCGCTCGACCCTGCGACGGGCCAGGGCGCGTTGAACGAGAAGGGTGGCTGAGGCGCCCACCACCAGCATGACCACGTTCGTCCCGAGGACCGCGAGCGCACCGCCTACGTTCTCGCGCTCTCTGAACCCGAGCGCTATGCCGAGGTAGGCGGCGGCGGGAATCGTCGTGACGGAGATCGCCACCCCCACCCCCGAGCTCGCGCGGGTTTCGAGCGCCAGCATGCCGGCAACCCCAGCCGCCAGGGCGACCACGACCGTCTCGTCGTTGACGGTGGTGAGGCTGCCGAGAACCGTTGCGTCGATGTCGAAGCCGGCCGGCACGAGGTCGAGCCAGCTCTGTGCGCGGGTGATGAGGACCGCCGCGAAGACGGCCGTGCCGAGGCCTAGGAGCAGTGTGAGCAGCGCTCGAGTTGCGAGTCGAGGGCGCGGGGCCATCACCCCTACCGCGATGGCGGTGATCGGCAAGAGGTCGGGGCTCACCGCCATCGCCCCGACGATCAGGATCTCGCTGCGCTCGATCACGCCGTACCCGGCGATCAGGCCGGCGACGAACATGAATGCGACGTAGCGGGCGATCGGCCGGGCGTTGAGCCAGGCCATTCCCAACACGTCCTCCCAGACGAAGCTGACTTCGGTGCTGACCTGAGCGGCGCGCGGCACTACCTCGATCCGCGAGAGGGTGATGTCGGTATCGGGGACCCCGTGCCGGCGAAGACGGTCCAGCAGCGGGTCCGTCACCCGAGGCCGGACCGCCGCCACGACGAGCGAATGGTTCGCCCGGGCGGCGTCCACCACGCGGACGCGGCTCACCCCGTCGAACTCGTCGAGGAGGTCCGCGACCTGCCGCATGGTGCCCGACTCGCCGAAGACCTCGAGGTTGATCACCGCGCGATTCGCGCTGATCGCGACCGAGAAGGTGGCCTCGTACCGCTCGCCGGGCTCCAGGATCGGCAGGTCCGCGCCACCGGCGACGAGGGCGTTGGCCGGGGCGGTCATCGGCTCGTATGCGACCACGTCGTCATCCGAGGGCGCGTACACCTGCGCGAACGGATAACCGGATCCGACGGTGAGCTCGATCCGACGGCCGCCGCCCTCAAGCACGAATGGCGCTTCGTCGTCGGGAGCGACGTAGGCGTCGTCGAAGGTCCGTGAGCCGAGCGGGCCGGCCTCGACCTGCACCGGCGCTCGCTCCCCGGTCGGGAGCATCTGGTCGTCGAGCTCGAGGCGCTCCCGCACGGGCACCTCCACCTTCCAATCGGAGCGGTCGACGCCGGGGAGGCGCAGGTAGGGGTGGTAGCCGAATGAGATCGGCACCGAGGTGTCGCCCGTGGCCGTGACGGCGGTCGTGATCGTCAGCGTCTGACCTGCCAGGCTCGCCTCGAACAGCACCTCGTGCGGGAAGGGGAAGGGCGTCATCAGCTCTGGGTGGCGGGCAAAGTCGAAGCTTGCCGCCAGGACGCCGCCGTCCTCGGTCTCCTCGTGCCGGTCCACCTGCCATCCCGCCGCGGCGGCGAGGAGGCCGTGCATCGGGAGCCCGTTGGGGTCCCGCTTCATCGTCGTCGCGCCGTCCAGGTCGACCGTGCCCCCGGCGACCGAGAACCGCGCCCGGGCGATGCGATTCGCCCAGGGGTGCAGAAGCGGGATCCCCATCGTCGAGCGCTGCTCGATGTAGGAGCGCAGGCCCCCGCGCTGGCCCAGCAGCTCCTCATCCCGATGGCGGAGCGAGCATCCGACCAGCCCGGCGCTGGGGACGAATGTCGCCTTCACCCCGCCATCACCGGCGCTCGCCAGGGTCAGCGCTGGAATTCCATCGACCTCTCGTCTGCCGATCACGTTGTCACCCGTGATGCATCTTGCGCCAAGCTGGGTTCACATGCTCGCCCCGCTCGGGTAGGTTCGCCGACACGCCCGCTAACGAGGAGTGAGTGGAATGGGAGTGAATGCCAAGGAAGGTTGATCCCAAGTGCGATCACTTCGTCATCTTCGGGATCACCGGCGACTCTGGCGAAGGTGATGACCTTCCACTCGCTCTACCGCCTCGAACAGCGGGGCCTGCTCGATTGTCCGATCGTTGGCGTCGCTGTTGACGACTGGTCCGACAAGGACCTCCGCGAGCATGCTCGGAAGGCGATCCAGACCTCCTCGGGGGCGAAGCCCGATCCGAAGGTCTTCAACCGCCTGGCCAAGCGCTTCTCCTACGTCCAGGGCGACTTCGCCGACGACGCGACCTACGCACGCCTCGCCGACGAGATCAAGGGCGCCAAGAACCCGGTCTTCTACCTGGAGATCCCGCCTGCGCTGTTCGGGATGACCATCGGAGGACTCGCCGGTGCCGGCCTGACGAAAAACGCGCGGGTGGTCGTGGAGAAGCCCTTCGGTCACGACGTCGAGTCGGCTCGGGCACTGGCGGAAGAGATCCACACGTACATCGACGAGGACCAGCTCTACCGGATCGACCACTTCCTCGGCAAGATGGGCCTGGCGGAGATCGTGTTCCTCCGGTTCGGCAACACGATGATCGAGCCGATCTGGAACCGCCACCACGTCGCCTGCGTCCAGATCACGATGGCGGAGAAGTTCGGGGTCTCCGACCGCGGCCACTTCTACGACCCGGTCGGGGCGCTTCGCGACGTGGTCGTCAACCACCTGATGCAGGTGGTCGCCGCATGTGCCATGGAGCCGCCGGCCGGGCGCGCTGCCAGACCCATCAAGGACGCGATGTTCGCCCTCTTCGAGTCGATGCCCGCCGCGGACCCCAAGCACTACGTCCGCGGCCAGCACGAGGGCTACAGGAAGGTGAAGGGCGTCGCGAAGGACTCGACCACCGAGACCTACGCCGCGATGCGGCTCGAGATCGAGAACCCGCGCTGGAGCGGCGTGCCCTTCTTCATCCGCACCGGGAAGCTTCTGCCGGTGACCCAGACGGAGGTGCGGCTGATCTTCGAGGAGCCGCCCAGGCTCGGCTTCAGCGCCCGCAAGTCTCGGAGACCCGAGCCCGACCAACTGGTGGTGAAGCTCGACCCGAGCACCGGCATCCGGCTCCAACTCGATGCTCAGCGGGCCGGGGGCACCGAGCCTGAGGCGATCAATCTCGACATGGAGTTCGCCGAGGAGGGTGGCGAGGGCCCGACGCCATACGAGGTGCTTCTCCACGCCGCGATGATGGGCGACAGCACCCGCTTCAAGCGCCAGGACAGCGTCGAGGAGAACTGGCGGGTCATGCACCCGCTCATCCAGAAGCCACCGAAAGTGCATCCGTACAAGCCCGGCTCGTGGGGCCCGGACGCGGCCGACAAGCTGGTCAAGGACTACGGCGGCTGGCACGGCCCCTGGATCACGCCGTGAGCGCCGAGCCCGCCGCGCCCCAGAGTGCGGCGGCGCCGTCGCCCTTCCCGCCGATCGCCGAGTACGGGTTCCTCTCCAACTGCCACACGGGCGCCCTGGTGGCTCCCGACGGGGCGATCGACTGGCTCTGCGTGCCGCGCTTCGACTCCCCCAGCGTGTTCGGCAGCCTGCTCGACCGCGAGGCCGGTGCCTTCAGGTTCGGCCCGTTTGGGATCAACGTGCCGACGGCGCGCATCTACGAGCCCGGGACGAACACCCTGGCGACGACCTGGCACACGCCGACGGGCTGGGTCCTCGTGCGCGACGCGCTGACGATCGGCCCGCGGCAGGGCGAGGACACCGTCACCCCGCACACCCGCCCGCCCCCCGACGATGATGCCGACCACCTCCTGGTGCGGACCGCTCTGTGCCTGGAGGGGAGGGTCGAGATGGAGCTGACCTGCGAGCCCTCCTTCGACTACGGCAGCACCCAGGCCACCTGGTCTTCGGTCGGGGAGGACCGCCACGCCGCGGACGCCGGCGGCGCCGACCAGACCATCAGGTTGCAGAGCGACATGAACCTCGGGATCGAGGGGAACTCGGTGCGCGCGCGGCACACCTTGCACCAGGGCGACCAGACCTACTGCTCGCTTTCGTGGGCCGACGGCCTCGCCTCGCCAAGCGGCCTCGATGACGCCAACGGCCGGATCGCCGCGACGACGAGGTTCTGGCGGGAGTGGCTGGCCGACGCGAGGATGGTCGACCACCGCTGGCGGGAGCCGATCCAGCGCTCGGCGCTGGCGATCAAGGGCCTCACCTACATGCCGACCGGGGCGACCGTCGCCGCGCTCACCACGTCGCTGCCGGAGACACCGGGCGGCGAGCGCAACTGGGACTACCGCTACACCTGGATCCGGGACTCGACCTTCACGCTGCAGGCGCTCCATTTCCTCAACCTCGATTGGGAGGCCGACGAGTTCATGCAGTTCGTCGCCGACCTCGAGCTCAACGAGGACGGAGCGCTCCAGATCATGTACGGGATCGACGGGCGCCGCGACCTGACCGAGTCCACACGGGACCAGCTCTCCGGCTACGCGGGCGCCAGTCCTGTACGGATCGGAAACGGCGCCTTCGATCAACGGCAGAACGACGTCTACGGTGCCGCGCTCGACTCGGTGCTCCTCCACACCCGCCGTAGCGAGCGCCTGCCGAGTCGGCTGTGGCCGATAGTCGAGGCGCAGGCGAAGTGCGCCACCGCGGCCTGGCGCGAACCCGATCAGGGGATCTGGGAGGCGCGCGGGGAGCCGCAGCAATACGTCTCGTCGAAGCTCATGTGCTGGGTCGCCATGGATCGCGCCTCGAAGCTGGCCGAGATCCGCGGGGCTAAGGACCTCACCGAGAGCTGGCGGGAGACCGCCGAGGAGATCCACGCCGACATCCTCGAGCACGGGCTCAAAGAGGGGGTGCTGCGGCAGCACTACGAGACCGAGGCGCTCGACGCCTCGACCCTGCTGGCGGCCGTATTCGGCTTCCTGCCCCACGACGACGAGCGCCTGCGCAAGAGCGTCCTCGCGATCGCCGACGATCTGACCGAAGACGGGTTCGTGCTCCGCTACCGGACCGGCGAGACCGACGACGGCCTCTCGGGCAAGGAGGGCAGCTTCCTGATCTGCTCCTTCTGGCTGGTGTCCGCGCTGGCGATCGTCGGAGAGCAGCAGCGGGCCCGCGACATGATGGAGAAGCTGCTCAGCGTCGCCTCCCCACTCGGCCTGTTCGCCGAGGAGTTCGATACCGACACCGGCAGGCACCTGGGCAACTTCCCTCAGGCCTTCTCGCATCTCGCGCTGATCGAGGCAGCGGCGCGGATCATCGTCGCCGAGCGCCTCGGGGAGTTCAGCTGATGAGTGACTACGACGTGATCGTCATCGGCAGCGGCGCCGGCGGCGGCACTCTCGTCCACCGGCTCGCCCCGTCGGGAAAGCGGATCCTCCTGCTCGAGCGCGGCGACTGGCTTCCGCGTGAGCCCGAGAACTGGGACGCGGGACCCGTCTTCATCGACAACCGCTACATCACGCCGGACACCTGGTACGACGGCGAGACGGCGAAGTCCTTCCAGCCTCAGGTGCACTACTACGTCGGCGGCGCCACCAAGCTCTACGGGGCGGCTCTCTACCGCCTGCGCGAGAAGGACTTCGGCGAGCTCCACCACTACGACGGGATCTCCCCAGCGTGGCCGATCGGATACGAGGAGTTGGAGCCCTACTACACCGCGGCCGAGCAGCTCTATCAGGTGCACGGCGCCCGCGGCGAGGACCCGACCGATCCTCCGGCGAGCGCGCCGTACCCGTTCCCGGCGGTGTCCCACGAGCCGCGAATGCAGCAGCTGGCCGACGACTTCGCCGCCGCCGGGCACCACCCCTTCCACGCCCCTTGCGGGGTGATGCTCGACGAGTCGAACATGCCCTACAGCGCCTGCGTGCGCTGCCCGACCTGCGACGGCTTCCCGTGCCTGGTGCACGCCAAGTCCGACGCCGAGGTGCTCGCGGTGCGGCCGGCGCTCGAGCACCCGAACGTCACCCTGCTCACCAACGCGGAGGTGGTTGCGCTGCGCACGAACTCCGCCGGGAGCGCCGTCACCGAGGTCGAGGTCGAGCGCGACGGGAATCTGGAGACGCACACCGCGGACGTGGTCGTGGTCTCCTGCGGGGCGGCGAACAGCGCCAAGCTCCTGCTTCGGTCGGCCAGCGAACAACATCCGAACGGCCTTGCCAATGGCTCCGACCAGGTCGGGCGCAACTACACCTTCCACAACAGCCAGGCGGTGCTGGCGTTGTCCAAGGAGCCGAACCCGACGACCTTCCAGAAGACGCTCGGCCTCAACGACTTCTACTTCGGCGCCGACGACTCGGAGTTCCCGCTGGGGAACATCCAGATGATCGGCAAGTCTCAGCCGGACATGTACCGAGGTGAGAAGCCGCTGGAGACCAAGGCGGCGCCCACGCGCACGCTCGAGGAGATGGCCCGCCACGCGGTCGATTTCTGGCTCTCGACCGAGGACCTGCCCAGGCCCGAGAACCGCGTCAGCCTGGACGACGACGGGAACATCAGGCTGAGCTACCAGCAGACGAACCACGAGGCGGCGAAACGCCTCTACCACAAGCTCAAGGGGCTGCTGGCACACGCCGGGATGCATCCGGACCACCTGATCCCGCGGCACGCCTACCTCAAGACAGACATCCCGGTCGCCGGCGTCGCCCATCAGGCCGGCACCTGCCGCTTCGGCTCCGACCCTGCGTCCTCGGTCCTCGACACCAACTGCAAGACACACGAGTTGGACAACCTCTACGTGGTCGACACCAGCTTCTTCCCGAGCATCGGCGCGGTGAACCCGGCGCTGACTGCGATGGCCAACGCGCTGCGGGTCGGCGATCACCTGCTCGAGCGGATGGGCGGGCAATCCTGGCAAGAGCCCACGCATGCCGCTTGATGGCGGGCGTCGTCGGGTCGTAATCGTCGGAGGCGGCTTCGCCGGCCTTGCAGCCGCGCAGGGGCTGCGACAAGCGGATGTAGAGGTGACGGTGGTGGATCGCATGAACCACCATCTGTTCCAGCCGCTGCTCTACCAAGTGGCCGCCGGGCTGCTGTCCGCCGGTGATTGCGCCTCTGCGATTCGAGGTCAGCTGAAGCGCCAGCCCAACGCCGCGGTGCTGATGGCGGAGGTGACCGATGTGGATCCGGCCGCCAAGGAGGTGGCTCTGAGCACTGGTGAGCGCCTCGGATACGACAGCCTGATCGTGGCTTGCGGTGCCGAGACGTCCTACTTCGGCCACGACGAGTGGAAGGACGTCAGCTTCGGGCTGAAGACCCTGCGGGACGCCGTCGAGTTGCGCGACCAGATCGTCTCCGCCTTCGAGCAGGCGGAACGCGAATCCGATCCCCAAGCCCGAGAGGAGTGGCTCACGTTCGCCGTGGTCGGCGGCGGGCCGACGGGGGTCGAGGTCGCGGGGCAGCTGGCGATCATCGCTGAGACGATGAAGCGCGAGTTCTCCCGCATCGATCCGAGCCAGGCCAATGTGATCCTCATCGATGCGGGCGAGCGGGTCGTGCCCGCCTTCACCGAGAAGCTGTCGGCCAAGGCCTCCGATGCCCTCGCTGGGCTCGGAGTGAAGGTCCGCGAGGGCCTGATGGCCACCGCGATCGACGAGCGGGGCCTCACCGTCAAGGCGGGTGAGAAGGAGGAGCGGATCGCCGCCAGAACCGTGATCTGGGCGGCCGGAGTGCACGCGGCGGGGCTGACTGAGGTCGTCGCCAAGGCGACCGACGCCGAGACGGACCGGGGGGGACGGATCGAAGTCAATCCCGACTGCACCGTTCCCGGCCACCCCGAGGTCTCCGTCATCGGAGACATGGCGAGCCACAAAGGGGGCGATGGAAAACCGCTTCCGGGCCTGGCGACGGTTGCGATTCAGCAGGCGCATCACGTCGCCAAGGCGATTCGGCGTGGTCAGCCAGGGGCGTCGACCCCATTCCGCTACCTCGACAAGGGAGCGCTGGCGGTGGTGGGCCGGGGAAAGGCGATCTGCCAGGTCAGGAGCGCTCGAGCTCTGGGGGCCGCCCGCCTTCGCGATGTACCTCAGCGTCCACCTCTACTACCTGAGCGGAGCGGCCGGCACGCGGCTCCGCGTGCTCGATGCCTGGACCACGGCCCGGTCCGGGCGACGGTCCAGCTGGGTCAGCGATGACGAGCTACCAGTCGCTGATGGCTGAGTTCCCAGACCTGCTGGCGGCTGCCTCCCAGCTCGCGCCGGCGCGAAGCCAGATGGCCTTCACGCTCGGGTTCCACATCATTCTCGCCTCGTTCGGGGTCGGCTTCCCGGCGTTGATGCTGATCGCCAACTACATCGGGCTGCGCCGGAACGACCCGGTTGCGCTGGAGCTCGCCCAGCGGTGGTCGAAGGTGGCCGCCGTCACCTTCGCCGTGGGAGCCGTCACCGGCACCGTGCTCTCGTTCGAGTTCGGCCTCCTGTGGCCCGAGTTCACGGATCGGTTCGGGGAGGTCTTCGGGGTGCTGTTCACGATCGAGGGGATCTTCTTCTTCCTCGAGGCGATCTTCCTGTCGATCTACATCTTCGGCTGGAAGCGGCTCTCGGGCTGGAAGCACTTCTGGACAGGTGTCCCGGTGGTGATCTGCGGGATCGGTGGCGCCTTCTCCGTCGTGGCGGTCAACTCCTGGATGAACCAGCCGCAGGGGTTCACCCTCAATTCCGCCGGTGTGGTCACCGACGTCGACCCGATCAAGGTGATGTTCACCCCCGCGGCCCCCTACGAGATCCCCCACATGATCCTGGCCGCCTACCTGCTGACCGCATTCGTGGTCGCTTCGGTCTACGCGGTCGGAATGCTCCGGGGCCGGCGCGACCGACACCATCGCCTGGGCCTGCTGATTCCGCTGACGGTCGGCTGCTTGCTGGCGCCGGTGCAGTTCGCGGTCGGGGACACGGCGGCGCGTGAGATCGCCAAGGACCAGCCGATCAAGTTCGCGGCGATGGAGTGCGTGCAGCAGACGCACACCCATGTGACCGAGTACATCGGCGGCCGTTGCACGTCGGAGGGCGTCAAGGGGGGGATCGGGATCCCCGGGCTCGACTCGTGGCTGGTCGGGTTCAGCACCGACACCGAGGTGATCGGCTTGGACACGGTGCCCCCCAACGACCGGCCCCCGGCCAACACGATGCTGCATCTGGCTTTCGACCTCATGGTCGGAGTCGGGTCGGCCCTGATCGGTCTCGCGCTCTGGTTCGCGGTCGTGTGGTGGCGCCGCCGGGACATCCCCCGGACGAAGTGGTTCCTGCGCGCGGTCGCCGTCTCGGGGGTCGGGGTCGGCCTCGCCCTCGAATCCGGGTGGATCGTGACCGAGGTCGGGCGCCAGCCGTGGATCGTCTACGAGGTGATGCGTACCGAGGACGCCGTGACCGACGCAAGTGGGGTCTGGGTCACGCTCTCGCTGGTGTTTGTGCTCTACGTGGCCCTCGGCGTCATCAGCGTGATGGTCCTCCGAGCCATGGCGCGCCGCTGGCGGGCGGCCGGGGTCGGTGAGATCGAGACTCCGTACGGTCCGCGCCCGAGCAGGCCCGAACCCGCTCCGGAGGACGAGCCGTGAGCACCGCCGACGCCGTCGCCGCGGTGTTGTGGATCGGGGTGACGCTGTACGCCGTGTTCGGCGGCGCCGACTTCGGCGCGGGGTTCTGGTCGCTGTTCTCAGCGCGGGGCGAGCGCGGCGAGCGCCCGCGCGCGCTTATCGCTTGGGCGATCGGACCCGTGTGGGAGGCGAACCACGTGTGGCTGATCTTCGTCTTGGTCGTGCTCTGGACCGCGTTCTCTGTGGCTTTCGCGTCTCTGATGTCGACGCTGTTCATCCCGCTCAGCCTCGCCGCCCTCGGCATCGTCCTGCGAGGCTCGGGGTTCGCGTTTCACCACGTCGCCCAGCGGACGCGCTTCAGGCGACTGACCGAGGACATCTTCGCGGTTTCCTCGGTGCTCACCCCGTTCTTCCTCGGGACAGCGGTCGGGGCGATCGCCTCGGGTCGCGTGCCGGTCGGGAACGCCAAGGGGGACCTCGTCACCAGCTGGCTGAACGGGGTCTCGCTGCTCACCGGAGCGCTGTTCGTGGTGACTGGCGCCTACCTCGCCGCGGTGTTCCTGGTCAGCGACGCCCGCCGGGCCGGCGAGCCCGACCTCGAGCGCTACTTCGCCAAGCGGGCGTTGGGGGCGGCGGCAGTCGCCGGTGTGTGCGCGATCGTGGGGATCTTCGTCTTTCGCGCCGACGCGCGGTACATCTACGACGGCCTGATCGGCGATGCCCTGCCCCTCGTGATCGCCTCACTGGTCTTTGGGGCGGCCGTGCTGGCGCTCCTCCTCCGGGGCGTCCACCGGGGGCTCCGCCCGCTGGCGGTCGGCGCACTGACCGCGATGATCTGGGGTTGGGCCGTGGCGCAGTACCCGTACCTGCTCCCGCAGACGCTGACGATCGACGAAGGCGCTGCCGCCGGGGCGACCCTGACCGCGGTGCTGATCGTGTTCGGGTTCGCCGTGGTCCTGGTGCTGCCGTCCCTGGGCCTGCTCTACACGCTCAGCCAGCGCGGCATCATCGAGGAGGAGGGCGGCTAAGCGCCAGAGTTAGGCACCGGGGTGGGGCAGGCCTCGCCTGAGTCGGGCGCATGGTCCGCGTAGATCAGATGTCGTTGCGGGGCAACCTGCGCGGTAGATGCCAGGCTTCTACTAGGGGTGAGCGACGGGACTTGAACCCGCGGACCGCCTGGACCACAACCACCGGCAGCGTGTTGCCGACTGCCGCCGCGCGCTGCTTTCCTTGGTGCTACTCGTTGACGGGGAGATTTTCGCTCGCCCGCTCGAAGGACTCCATGTCGGTCCGGTCCTCGGCCAACAGGAACACCTCAATGGAGATGTCGTTCTCGAGATCGGTGTCGCTCGTAAACGAGCGCACTCTCCGTCCCGTGGCCTGCTCGACCAGGGCCTTGAACTGGTCGGCCATGATCACGTGGAAGTTGCGGCGGATCTCCTGGATCCCCGGAGATTGGCCCTGGGCGACGAGCGTTCGCTCGGCTGGGGTGAAGGTTTCCTCCAGAACGACGACGACCAGGTCGGCCTCGGCGTAGACCTTCGACTTGGTGGGGCCGCGACCGTAGTACTTGCTGCGCAGGCTGACGAAGCCTGAGGCGATCTGAGCGCGGGCTTCTCCGTTGAGCATTCCCAACGCGTAGTACCACGGGAGTCCTCATCTGTCATCCCCCAAGGGGAGCTCACGCGCGCGGGGCGCTCGACGCACGCATGCTGTTACCGTTTCTATGGCCCTGCTGCTTGGCAGGCGACTTGCCACCAGACGACTCTCGTTTTGAGGCTTCCCGGCGCAGTTGGTCAGGAGTTTTCCGAACCCGCGCCGGATGCTGTGGCAGGGAACCTTTCGGGCGGTGGGGCTCCAAGCTTTGCCCCAAGCACGTGGCGTAGTCGGGGCTAGCGGCGTCGTCGCTCCCGACTTCGCGGGCGGTCAGCAGGCGCGCCGTCACTTGACGTGCCTCAACGGTACTGGCGAGATTTACGCGCGGCCTGAATGCCCTTAGGCCTTCGGCGGGGGATCGCGAAGCCTTCGAGCGCTATGCACGAGCGGTGAAACGCCAGGTGGGCTCAACCGGCGCCGTGCCCGCTGTCGCGGCGGCCTAGATCGGCGCCCGCGGCCCGAGCCGCAGGCGCCCGTCTCAACGGTCTAGCGGTGAGCGTCGAGCGACCTCAGCCGGCTGAATCCGCGGGCGTGGCTCGCGTCGGCCGCCACCACGCTGCGGAAGGTCCCGTCTCGGAAGATCCGTAGGCGGCGGGAGTACACCGAGCAACGCGTCGCATCACGCAAGCGGGTGCGGCGCACGGTGCGAAACGAGCCGGTGCTGGTGCGCTTCTGGATCGACACGACCGCTCCGTCGTGCGTCGGGCACGAGCGCCCGGAGAAGCGGACGCGCTGTCCGCGGCGCGGGGTGCGGTCGCTCACGTGGAGACTGGTCCGCTGGCGGACCAGCACCGTAACCGCCGGGCTCAGGATCCCGCCGATGCTCACGCGGTACTGCGTGTGCAGCCGGGGGCGCCTCGCGAACGAGAACTTGCCCGCCGAGTCGGTGGTGGCCGTGGCGACGTTGCTGTTGAAGCTCGTGAAGGGATGGGGTGCGCCCTGCAGGGTCACGACCCGCCCGCTGTTGTTCTTTCCCTTGAGGTGGCCTGACAGGACGCTCTGGCTACCAAAGACCACCGGATTCGGTGTCGCGCTCAAGCTCGGGTTCCCCTGTGGCGGGGGCTTGGGGGCCTTAGCGGCCTCGGCGACGACTGGGACCGCCAAGGCAAGCGCCAGCGCGGTCGTAAGGATCAAACGCAATCTCAAGAACAAAACTCCCTTGGCTGTGGGTGACGGGTTCGCTCTCCCCTCCCCTCCAACGCATGAAGCAACCGAAAGGTTCGCTTGGGACGAAATAGCATGAACCCCAGCCGTTGACGCTTTGAGCCTGTCGAGCACGCGGGGCTGGGTTGGCCCCTGCCACGGTGGCTGACTAGCGAAGCGCCGTCAAACTGAGAGCCCCTCCGGAGCGACCCCCCCAAAAAACTCCAGCACCTCTCCGAGCTGGCTCCGGATCTCGTCGGGCGCGATTGACCGCAGCTCGCCACCGGGCGCTTCAACCGTGACTCCGTACAGGTCACGACCCTCGATCGGTTCGAGGACAATCCGAGGGAGATCAGCCATGACGAATGCCTTTCGTAGCCTGTAGAAGCGACCGGCCCTCGCACACCGGCCTTCCGTTGTTGGGCCAACGGCGCAGGCAGCTCCAAACCGGCCGGGGCGCTTTTGGGTCCCCGGGTTTGGGGGCGTCGCACCATCAGCCCCCCCGGGTCCGGCCGAGCCGGCTAGGCCGTCAGACGGGCCGCGACGTCGTATTTCGCGACCGAGGTGCGCCGCCCAGGCGTGTCATCGGCCGGCATTGCGTTCAGCGCCTCATCGCCACGCTGGTAGTCGTCCTCCGAGTCGAAGAACAGGACAACGAGCGACTTCTCGGCCTCGGCATCGTGGAGGACGACGATCTCTTTGGCCGGCACTCCCTCCGGCGGGTCGCTTTCGCGCATCTCGCGACTCATCTCGTCCATCCGGTCCTTGCTGACGCCTTCGAAGCCCACGACACGTGCAACCGGCATCCGAATCCTTCCTCTCTCGGGTTTCGGCCAGCCTACGCGCGCAGCTCAAGTCGTGCGAGTACCAGCCACGACCACGTCCAAGCAGCGCGGTTAGATGCTGGCGCAGCGCGGGCGGGCCGCCCCCCTGCCGTACGGCCTCGGCACCGACGCACCCGACGACCGGAGCTGGAGTCAACTCGTCGGATTCGCCGACGCGCGTCCGGATGCGTTCGATCTCAACCGTGTACGCAAGCTCCGGCGCGATCACAGTGCTACCCCAGCATCCGTACCGGGATGATCGGTCTGACCATTGCTGCCGTGGCAACCGTGCCGATCCGGAAATCGCCCCGTGTCAATAACCCTCCCCTCCGGTGGAAGCCGCACGGTAGATGGCGAGATACTGGGCGGGCGATGTCGCAGGAGAATGTGGAGGTAGTGCAGCGGGCGTTGGCCGAGTTCCAGCGGGGCAACTTCTGGGTGCCCGAGTTCTTCGAGCCGGACGTTCGCATCAGGTGGCTCGACGCCGTAGGGGCGCCGTCGGAAACCGTGGGACTTCGGGACATGGGCAACTTCATGCTGAACTGGCTCGAGACTTTCGACAACATGTCGATGGTTGCCGAGCGAGTCGTTGACGCCGGAGACCAGGTCGTCGTGATCGCCGCGTGGCAGGGACGGGGGAAGGCTTCCGGTGTTGATACCGAGTGGCGTCAGGGCACGGTGTGGACCCTGCGCGACGGTCGGGTTGCCAGCGTAATCGGGTACGGGAGCCGAGTGACGCCCTCGAAGCCGTGGGGCTGTCGGAGTAGAGGGGAGGCGCAGGGGGCGGCGCCGCGCAGGAAGAAGGAGCGCCCCCGCCCCAGGGCTGACGATCCGAAGCCGCCACCGACACGGCAGCCAGACCGACGATGGGTGCTCGCTTTCACACCGGCCGCGTCGGGCCACCCATCCGGAGAATCGCGCCGACCAAGGATTCCGGGAACTTCGCGTTCCCGTCGCACCGGGCCCACGTCGCCACGGGCGCTCCGGTGGGAGTGTTCGCTGCGGCGGCCTGCCCACCTTAGTGCGCTAAGAACACCTCGAAGCCAAGCGGAAACGGCTTAGCAAAGGGGCCCGCGGGCAGCAGCGAACAAAGAGGTCCGCCCGCCGCCTTCCCCGGTGGCCTACCTGTAGCCCGCCAGCGCGCGCGTCAGCCCTGGGGCCGCCGAGTGCGCCGGGCATTCGCTATCCCTTGTTGATCTCCCTCTCGCAGAAGAGGGAGACCTTGTCGTTGCCGTCCCTCGTCACGCGGTCCTTGCCCGAGCTGCAGTTGACGAAATCGCGGCTTCGATCGCTGAGGTTGATGATGTCGTTGCCGCTACCGCCGTTGACGCGGTCGCGACCGCTGCCGCCGTCCACGCGATCGTTTCCGGAATTGCCGCCGACTCGGTCGTTGCCCGAGCCGCCCTTGACCTTGTCGTTGCCCCGGGTGCCGCCAACGATGTCCTTGCCGCTGTCCCCAGAGACGCGGTCGTTGCCGCTGTCTCCGATCACGCGGTCGTTACCGGCGTTGCCGTTCGTACGGTCGTTGCCGCCGTCCGAGCGGAGGCGGTCGTTACCGCTCCCGCCGCCGATGACGTCGTTGCCCGTCGATCCCCTGATGCGGTCCCTGCCGGAGTCGCCCAAGGCCCGATCGGCGTCGGAGCCCAGGAAGATGCGGTCGTTCCCGCCGCCGCCCTTCGCGAGGTCTTTCCCTGCGCCGGTGCAGATGCGGTCGTTCCCGCCGCCGCCGTTGACCACGTCGTTGCCCGGCCCGGTGACGATCACGTCGTCGCCTGAGGTGCCGACGATGTTGGCGTCACCCGTGACGTCGACGATGGTCGCCGGGCGCCCGTCACAGGGCGGGGGAGGTCCGCCTGTGGAACCCGCCGGCCCTGGCTGCTGCTCCGGCGGCTGCTGCTCCGGGTGGCAGTCCGGGTCGTCCCCGTCGGCGAGACTGTCGCCATCGTTGTCCGTCCCATCGGTGCAGATCTCGGTCGTGACCGCGGCCCGGGCGCTTGTCTGAACGACCGCCAGGAAGAGGTTGTCATCCCCCGAGGGATTCGTCGTCTTGATCGAGAGCTGGGTGTCGCCTGACTTCAGGAAGGGCTTCAGGTTGTAGAGCTCGTCGTCCTCGCCGGTGTTCGACGAGTTCGGGTCGGCAGGGTTGGTGAGGCTGTCGCCGACGCCGCCGACGGTGATGAGACCCCCGTTGCCGCCGAGGCCGTCGTCGAAGTTACCGGCACAGCTCGTGAGTCGCTGGCTGTTCACGTCGACGGTTGAGAACTGGCCTCCGCCGCACGTGTGCGACGGCGGGCCCCCACCCTGGAACGAGAAGCCGCTCCCAAGCGCAAGCGTGGTGAAGAAGCCGGACGCGCTCGGATTGATCGGCGAGGCGTAATTGAAGGTGGTCGTGTCACCCGTCTGCTTCGACCCCCCGTCGAGCACCGCGATGGTCGTTTCCGGCAGCGAATTGTTCGCGTAGATCACGACGAGCGCGACGCCGTCCAGGTTCGATGGGTCGCTGTTGATCGCGAAGTTGGTGATGCCACCGCCGGCTCCGACCTTGGCCTTGACCTGGTTGGTCACCTCGGCGCGCGCGGTGGCAAGCTGACAGCAGGGGCCAGGCTCCGAGTTCGGGAGAAAGGCGAGTTGGACGTTCGTGCTGTCGAGCTGGATCGTCCGCTGCGTCTGGTCTGGCGGGTTCGCGAAGAAATAGGTGCCATAGAGGTAGGCCCGCACGACGGTCGACCCCGCCGGCACGTTGGCCTGCACTGTCCCCCCGGCCGCGTTCTGCCCGAGACCGTCCGTACTCGCGGCGCCCTTGCCGCGGAACGTTGCCGGCACGCTCGGGTTCGGCTTCACAAGTTGAAGTGTGGCCTGGGCCGGCGCCGCCAGCAATAGGAACATGACGCAGGCGGCGAGAACAGCTGGAAACACGACGTGCGTGCGCCGCGGCCTAACTGATCACGTAGAAGCGTGAGTCACAGATTCCTCCGGTGATTGACGGGTCGTTCGCCGCGACCGGGACATTCGCCGGCGCGATCTGCTCTGCCCTGCTCTGGCAATACCTCTAACCCACAAAGCGCCACAAAGCAAGAAACTCGTTGGAACGATCGTCGCGACGGAGAACGACCTAGTCGTATTGCAGCCGATCAACCGCGAAGGCGTCGTGATGGCGCCGAGCTTTAACGCGCGGGCGCTTATGACGGCAAGCCGGACAGAAGCGCGCCCGCCGTGCCTCGAAGACGATGCGGCAGAACTCGCACGCGCGAATCCCCCGCGGCGGCCCACCCCGCGCGACCAGATACGCGAAGGGCCGTTCCTCACGCGGTAATAGCCAGCGGCCGAGTCGCGGACGCATACCAGCGGCGAGCGCCCTCCTCGCTGCGTCGCCTCCCAGTGGCGAGCGGTAGTAGCGGGCCGTGAGCGCCCGCCTGAGCCCTTGGAGGGCCGTTGGCGTGGCGTGTGGTAGCCAGGTGCGGAGTTCGTCGGCAGCGGGCGCGCGGAGCTCGAGCTCACCGTCGCCGTCAGGGATCAAGAGTGACGGTAACTCGTCCTGGCAGTCGAACCGGCTGTCGTCGAAGAGCCCCCGCCGCTCAAGCCGGTTCTCGGCGGCCTCCGCCATCCGATGCGAACCACGGTCCCGAAGAGCAGCGATCTCCCGAATGGCCTGCGACCTCTGTGCCGCCAGCTGCACGTAGAGCTCGTCGGCGTCCAACCGGGTTGGAAAGCAAGGCGTGGCCTGTAGTAACGCAGCTTCCGACCAAGGCGCGGAGCCATTAGACGCGTCCGTCGGACATGAGGTGGCCGTAGCCGGGACCGGGTTCAGGATCCCGCTTACCACGCCGCCAGGAACCAGCCTCCGGACCGGGGGTTGTGACCCCGATGTGACCTTTGCGCGACCGGCTGTTGGTGCGCCCCGCGGGAACAGCAGCGCTTTGCAGGCA
>CAWHLA010000006.1:0-542643 GCA_963830065.1 uncultured Thermoleophilaceae bacterium | reverse complement strand
CTTCGCCGTCCGCTCGACTCCCAGCAGGCTCATGTCGTCGCGGCGCAAGGCTCGCACGGGCGCGGCCACGGGGTTGAGCCGCGACGCCGTCACCGGGCGCCTCCGAGACGAGCTGCACTTCGAGGAACTCCTCGATGCCGGCCCGGCCGCCTTCCTTGCCGAGGCCGCTGCGCTTGATGCCGCCGAGGGGAGGTGCGGAGCGGCGGGCAGCGGGTCGTTCACTCCGACGACGCCGTAGTCCAACGCGGGGGCGAGCCGGGCCGCGCGTTCCGGATCGCCGTAGACGTAGGCCGCCAGCCCCAAAGGTGGCGTTGGCCAGCTCCACCCCCTCCTGTTCGGAGTCCACCGGCGCGAGCGGCGCAACCGGACCGAAGGTCTCCTCGCGCATGACGAGCGCGTCGGCGGGCACGTCGGCCAGGACGGTCGGGGCGTACAACAGGCCGTCGATCCGGCGGCCACCGCACAGCAGCTCGGCGCCCCGCTGTACGGCATCGGCCACATGGCGCTCCACCCGCTCCAGCGCCCTCTCGTCGATCAGTGGTCCCACGTCGGTGGACTCGTCGAGCGGGTCCCCGGCCCGCAGTCCGGACACCCGCTGCGCGAAGCGGTCGCAACAACTCGTCGTACGCGGGGCGCTCGACGTAGACCCGGTTGAGACAGACGCAGGTCTGCCCGGAGTTGCGGAACTTGGACGCGACCGCCCCCTCCACCGCTGCCTCGAGGTCCGCGTCGGCGAGCACGATGAACGGCGCGTGCCCGCCGAGCTCGAGCGTCACGTGCTTGGCCTGAGCGGCCGAGTCCCGCAGCAGCGCCGTGCCGACCTCCGCCGAGCCGGTAAAGCTGAGCTTGCGCACGACCTCGTTCTCGACCAGCTCGCGGCCGACCGGCTCCGGGTCCTGTGCGACCACGAGGTTGGCAACGCCAGGGGGCAGCCCGGCGTCGGACAGGGCTTCGAGCACCGCGGCGGCGGAGAGCGGCGTCTGCTCGGCCGGCTTGACGACAGCCGTGCACCCGGCGGCGAGTGCCGCCCCCAGCGGCCGGGTCACTCCGGCGGCCGGGAAGTTCCAGATCGTGATGAGCCCGCACACGCCGGCTGGGCGGCGCAGCGTGCGGACCCGCTTCCCGCCGGGATGCGAATAGGACTGCGGCGCAAGCGCCGACTCGGCCTCGGAGGCGTAGAAGCGCAGGAAGCCGGCCGCGTAGCCGACCTCGCCGCGCGCCTCCCTCAGCGGCTTGCCGCCCTCGCGGGCGATCAGGCGCGCGAGCTCCTCGCCGCGGTCCTCGAGCAGGTCTCCGGCCCGCACGAGGATGGCTCCGCGCTCGGCCGTAGGGAGTGCCGACCAGGAGGGCAGCGCAGCCGCTGCCGCGTCGATTGCGCTCCGCGTCTCCGCGCGCGGCTGGACGGCGACCGCCATCAGGCAGGCGCGGCGGCCGGGGCGAGCGCGGGCATCACCTCCGCGCCGAACAGCTCCATCGAGCGCAGGCAGAGATCGTGGTCGAGCGTGGCGAAGTTGAGGGTCGCCAGCAGGTAGTCGCAGGCCGTCGCGCCGCTCACCTCGTGGAGCCGGCGGACGACCGTATCGGGTCCGCCGCAGATGCAGAAGTCCGCGAGGAAGCGCTCGAACGTGAGCTCCTCGACGCCGCCGTACTTCGCCACCAGCGCTCCCTTCAGGTCCGGCGCGCGCTCGTGCATGAGCTCCAGGAACGGCTGCTCGAACTCCTCCCGGGCTCGCCGGTCGTCGTCGGAGACGTAGATGAAGCGGTTCACCGACAGCGTCTTCTCGTCCGGGTCGTGGCCCGCGGCGGACAGGCCGTGGCGGTACGAGCGGGCTGCCTCGCCGAGCTCGTCGGGCGTCCTGATGGCCCCGATGTAGGCGTTGATCCCCTCGCGCGACGCGAACGCCAGCCGCTCGGGCGAAACGGCCACGACGTAGAGCGGCGGATGCGGCCGCTGCACCGGCTTGGGGAAGACGGACACCTCGGGCACGCTGAAGTGCTCGCCCTCGAAGCTGAACGAGTCCTCTGTCCAGGCGCGCAAGATGATCTCGAGCGCCTCCACGAAGCGGCCGCGAGACTCCTCGTGCGGCGATGAGAAGGCCACGTGAGCCTCCTCGTCCAGGCTCGCGCGCGTCACGCCGAAGTCGACCCGGCCGTCACTGAGCACGTCGAGGGTCGCGGCGGCCTCGGCGACGTGGATCGGGTGGTCGAGCGAGAGGATGCGGCCTGCCGTGCCGATCCGCATCCGCTCGGTGCGCGCGGTTATCGCCCCGGCCACCGCGAGCGGCGACGGGTACAGCAGCGGAGCGTGGCGGAAATGGCGCTCCGCCAGCACGACCGTGTCGAAGCCGAGCTCCTCGGAGCGCACGACCTGGTCGAGGATCGCCTCGTAGTCGCCCCCGCGCGTGCCCATGATGAAGCTGCCGACCCGCATCACTCGGCGACCGGCACAGCGCTCTGCAGCCTTGGCTGCACGCCTTCGACGAAGCGCTCCATCGACGCGAGGCAGCGGTCGTGCGGCAGCGTGAAGTAGTTGAAGGTGCACAGCACCTCGCGCACCCCGGCCGAGCCGCGCAGGTGATCGAGCCGCTCGGCGCAGTGGTCGGCGTCGCCGCAGATGAACACCTCGTCGAGCAGCATCTCCTCGCCCACGTCGGTGGCGCGCGAACCGAGGAAGTCGCGAATCACCGAGGCGGGGCGGTCGAGGAAGTCCGCGATCGCGGGGCCCAGCTCGGCGCGCGCCTGCTCGGTCGTCTCGCCCACGTAGACGAAGCGGTTGAGGGGCATCGGCACCGTGTCCTGGTCGTGGCCGGCCGCGTCGAGCCGGCCCCGGTATTCGTCCATGGTGCGCTCGACCTCGGCCTCCGGCTGGGCGCCGGCCAACAGGAGCGGCAGGCCCCGCTCGGCGCCGAAGCCCAGCGTCCGCTCGCTGATGCCGACCAGGTAGACCGGCGGCCCGGGCCGCTGGACGGGCCTCGGCGCCACCGCCACCTCGGGTACGCGGTAGTGCTTGCCCGAATGGCTGAAGGGCTCGCCCGTCCAAGCCAGCTCCATCACCTCGAGGGCCTCGTAGAAGCGGGAGCGGGCCTCGGCCGGATCGCGCCCGAAGGCACCCTCGTAGAGCTGGTTTTCGCCGACCCTCGCGATGCCGACGTCGAGCCTTCCGCCGGAGATCAGGTCGACCGTCGCGGCGTCCTCGGCGAGGTGCACGGGGTGGTCGAGCGGCAGGATCCGTGCGCCCAGGCCGATGCGCACCTTGCGCGTGCGGGCCGCGATCCAGGCGGCCACCACCATCGGCGCCGAGAAGAAGTTACGGCCCTGGTGATCGCGGTGGAAGTGGCGCTCGCGCAGCCAGACCGAGTCGAAGCCGGCCTCGTCCGCACGCTCGACCTGGCGCAGCAGTTCCCGGTGGTCGCAGGTGCCCGAGCCCGTTACGTAGAAGCCGAGGCGCAAGGCGGCGGTCGGCTAGCGCGCCCGCTCGGGCCAGTCGCGGTTGTGCACTTCGACGCTCATCTTCGCCACCTCGCGCACGTACTCGGCCAGGTGGTCCGAGAGCGAGTCGAGCAGCTTCTCGCCGCGCTCGGCGTTCGCCATCGACGGCGGGGGGTCCTCGACAGCGCGCTTTGTGAACTCGCTGTCGTCGAGGCCGACGTGCACGTTCGTGGCCCCGTCGAAGTTCAGCGTCGATCCCATCCCCGACGTCTTGGCGAAGCCGGTGCCCAGGAACTCCGGAGCGGTGATGTCGTAGGAGCGCGCCAGGTACTCGTCGCTCTGGAAGCCGCCGACGAGAGCCATGGCCATCGAGCACTCCACGTCGCTGGTCAGGCGCGCGGGCGGCGACTCGAAGATCTCGCTGATCGCGACGCTCTCGCGCCCCCCATACATGGACACGAATGCGCCGGTGTTGATCCGCAGCGAAAACAGTACGTCTTCGCACACATCGACGTTCGGCCCGTGCAGCGTGCAGAACAGCACCTTGTCGAACCCCTGGAAGATCAGGCTGCGGGCCACGTCCTCGAGCAGCCGGCGGTAGGTCTCCGAGCGGATAGTCACCGCGCCGCTTCCTTCGCCCACGCCGCCCATGTGCATGGGCGCCCAGCCAAAGGGCATCAGCGGGGTGTGGAGGACGTCGGCCTTGTGCGCGGCGCGCGCCACGAGCTCGCGCACGATGATCCCGTCGAGGCCGAGCGGCGTGAACGGATTGCCGTGGCGCTCGAGGCTGCCGATGGGGACCAGCACCGTGTCGGCCCCGCCCTCGACGCGCTTGCGCACGTCGCCGGTTCCAAGTGCCTCGAGGTTGAGCGGCCGTCCGTTGGTCGACATGGATCCCTTCCCCATTCGGAGGGGCGAGTCTATTCAGATACGGGGGTAGCATTGCCAGCCTGGCTGACCACCCGCCCAGTGCGCGCGACGAGCTGGCAGCGTTCGGGCGCTACCTCCGAGAGCTCCCGGGCTTCCTGCGATCGACGGTCTCCGCGGCGGAGGCTCGCGAGCGTGTGCGGGGATGGCTGGCCAGCCGCGAGTCGTCGTTCCTGTCGCTGCTCGAGCGCGCGGTCTACGCCCATCCGGGCAGTCCCTACCTGCCACTGCTGAGTGCGGCGGGAATGGAGCTCGGCGACGTGAGGCGGCTCGTGGAAGAGCGCGGCCTCGAGGGCGCGCTCGAGGAGCTGCGCAACAACGGCGTCTGCGCGACGCTCGACGAGTTCAAGGGCAGGGGCACCGTCGGTGACGGCGCATTCGACAACCCCCTGATAGCCGGCCATTACTGGGCCGCGAGCGGCGGGTCCCGCGGCACCTCCCGGCGGGTGGCCGTGGACCTGACGAGGCTCGAGCAGGAGGCCGCCTACCAGGCGCTGTTCCGGGAGGGGTTCGCCCTCGCCGGGCGGCCGTTCGGGATCTGGCGCGTGATCCCGCCCGCGCGCGCAGGCCTGAACAACTACGTCTACCAGGCGAAGTGCGGAGCCCCGGTCGACCGCTGGTTCAACCCCTACCGAGCGCCGCGCGACCTCGCGAACCTCAGGTTCGCCATCTTCACGGCCTACACGCTGCGGGTGGGCCGGCGTCGCGTCGGCGGCGCCCGAAGGCCGGAGCTCTGCCCACCGGACGACGCCGGCCGCATTGCCCGCTGGCTAGCAGACTGCCGGCGCCAGGGGCGCCCTGCGGTGCTCGACGCCCAGGCCGGCCTCGGCATACGCGTGTGCCTCGCGGCGCTCGACGAAGGGCTCGACATCTCCGGCACCTTCTTCCGCTTCGGCGGTGAGCCGTACACCGAGGCCAAGGCCGAGGTCGTGGCGGCGACCGGCAGCACGGCGGCATGCCACTACTCGATGTCCGAGATCGGGCGCGTGGCCTGCGCCTGCTCCCGCCCGCAGGCGACCGACGACATGCACTTCATGAGCGACAAGCTCGCGACGATCCAGCGCGAGCGCGGGGGGCTGTGGCACACCACGCTCGGCTCGGCGAGCCCGAAGATCATGATCAACGTCGAGAGCGGCGACTACGCGGTGATGGGCGAGCGCGAGTGCGGTTGCCCGCTGGGAGAGCTGGGCCTGACGCGCCACCTGCAGCGCGTCCGCAGCTACGAGAAGCTCACGACGGAGGGCAACCACTTCCTCGGCAGCGACCTGCACAGTTTGCTGGAAGAGGTGCTGCCGCGCCGCTTCGGCGGTGCCCCCACCGATTACCAACTGGTGGAGGAGGAGGTAGACGGGCTCTCCAAGGTCAGCGTCGTGGTGGGCCCGCGCATCGGACAGGTCGCCGAGGAGGAGGTGCTGTCGACGGTCTTCAGCTTTCTCCGCGAGCAGCCCCGCAACCGCCTGATGGCCGACTTCTGGGCGCAGGGCGAGGCGCTGCGCGTCGTGCGCTGCGAGCCCGAGCTGACGGCGGCGGGCAAGATCGTTCCCCTCCACATCCAGCGCACCGGGTGAGGTTCTGTCTCCTCACCACCTTCTATCCGCCGTGGAACTTCGGCGGGGACGGGATCCAGGTCCAGCGACTCGCGCATGCCTTGGCGGATCGCGGACACCGCATCACGGTGGTCTGCGTGCCCGCCGTTCACCGCCTGCTCGGCGGCGGACGCGTCCCGGACCCCGAGCCGCACCCCAACGTCGAGGTGGTGAAGCTGCCGGACGGGCCGGCATCGCTCACGGCGACCTACCTCACCGGACGGCCGCTGCGCTCGCGCCGGCGGCTCGAGCGGTTGCTCGGAGGTGGCTTCGACGTGCTCCACTTCCACAACCCGTCGCTGCTCGGCGCGCCGGCGCTGCTCGCGATGGGCGGCGGCGTGAAGCTGTACACGGCGCACGAGCAGTGGCTGCTGTGCCCCAGCCACGTGCTGCTCAAGCGCGGCAGCGTCTGCCAGGACCCGCCCTGCGCCACCTGCGAGATAGCCCACCGGCGACCGCCTCAGCTGTGGCGGCGGGGCTCGCTGCTCCAGCGCTCGCTGGCGCACCTCGACGCACTCATCCTGCCCAGCGCGACGAGCGCTCGGCTGCACGAGCGCTTCGCACCGGTCGTGCGCCTCGAGGTGATCGAGCACTTCGTGCCCGAGCTGCCCGCAGGCGCACCGGCGCAGGCTCGCCGGCGGCCCTACTTCCTCTACTCCGGGCGGCTGGAGCCGATCAAGGGCGTGGAGACCCTCATCGAGGCCTGGCGGAGGGGGCGCGCGGAGGACCTGGTGATCGCCGGCGACGGCGGGCTGAGGCGCCGGCTGCACAAGGGAGCCGAGGGAATGCCGAACGTGCACTTCGTTGGCCAGCTGTCGGCGGCCGAGCTGACCCCCCTGTACCGCGACGCGATCGCGGTGGTGATGCCGACGCTCGGGCACGAGGTGCTGCCGCTGGTGCCGCTGGAGGCATTCACAACCGGAACCCCGGCGGTGGTCCGCCGCTTCGGCGCGCTCGAGGAACTGGTGGACGAGACGGGGGCTGGCTTGAGCTACGGCTCCCCCTCCGAGCTCGACGCCGCGCTCGACCGCCTGGCGGGCGATCCCAGCCTGCGGGCGGAGCTCGGCCGGCGCGGATCGCGCGCGTTCGCCGAGCGCTTCTCGGTGGACGCGCATCTCGAACGCTACTTCTCGCTGATCGACTCGGTGGCGCGGACGCCACAGCTCGTGAGGCGGCGTCAACGACTGGCCGGGCGAGCCGCCCGCCGCAACGCCGCCTGGCGAGCGCGGCGGAGCTCGCGGCCTGCGGCATCGAGATCGGATCGCACGGCATGACGCACCTGCGGCTGGACCGGGCGAGCGAGGCCGTGCTCCAACGCGAGGTCGTTGACTCGAGGAGCGCCCCGAGACGCGCTCGGCGTCGCGGTCGAGTGGTTCGCCTATCCCCGAGGCTCGGTGGCGGGCCGGGAGCTCGTCGAGCGCGCCTACGCAGGCGCCTGTGGGGTCGGGGACCGCGCCCTGAGCCCGGGCTTCGACCGCTTCGAGCTCCCGCGAGTCGAGATGCACTACCTGCGCCGGCCGGCCCTGCTGCGGCGCGTGCTCGGCGGCGGCCGCGCCTATCTCGCCCTGCGCCGCGCGGGGCGGCGCCTACGGGAGGCCCGACTGAGCCGAGTTCGTCCCGCCGTAGGTGAAGCTTGGGACGACAGGCCACTGGCGGCGCCAGCGCGGGCATCTCGGAGGCGTCCCTGACTATCGCCTAGTCGGACCGGCCGGGCGATGGCGGTGTCTGTCGTGCCCCGGCGCCCGATGCATGCCGAGCGGAGCAACCCCGGGGGAGGCCGCCCGGCGGGCGGGTACCGCCTTCAACATCGCCTGCTGCTCGCCGATCCGGTGTTTCGCCTGCGCACGCCGCGTTTCGACGTCTCTGTGTACGCGCTCGGCGACCGCCGCTGCGTCAGGCTCACCTGCCTCCAGACGCCCCAGGTAGTTCGCCCGTACGCGCGCGGCCAGCGCGCCGAGTCGGTTAGCGGAGGTCGAGCTGCTCCCTCATACGTCGGAGCAGGTCGAGATCGTCGTTGACCACCATCACGACGGGCCTGCGAGCCATGGGGCCGGTCTAGCAGCGACTCTATGCGGGTGATCTACATCTGGATCAGGACGACGCTCGACTGGCAGGACGAGGAGGCCTTCTGGGCGCAGGTGCCGCGCGGGTTGAAGCCGCGGGTGGAGCTGTGGAACTCCACGTTCAACATGCCGTTCCACATCTTCCGCCACCGTGTGCGTCAGATCGCGGCGCTGAACCACTCGCGCGTCGGGGGCGACGTGGCCTGGGCCGAGTGGGACGCGATCCCTTCCGGTGCACGCGTGGTTCCCGTGGATGACGACGACTGGTTCGCCCCGGACGTCGGCCAGGTCCTCGAGCGGGAGTGGGGGTCCTTCTCGGGCGTTTTTTGGCCCGCGACGTGGCTCGGGATCCCATTGGGCCTCGGCCACTGGGTCTACACGGTCCGTCGCGCGGTCCTGCCCTTCACGCCCCCGTTCCGCACCTGCGCCACGAACAACTACGGGCTGGTCAAGGCCGACGGGAACAAGCCGCTGCTCGAGACGAACCGTTTCGCCACGGAGTGGTTCGACGGCGCCGGCCACGAGCGCGTCAAGCAGGTCGGCCAGCGCCTCAGCGTCGTTAACCGCACGCTCGGCTCGCGCAGCGCGCTCCTCCCCCGGCGGCGGCCCGGCGAGCTGACGCGCTCCCGGCTCCTGCGCAGGCTGCGCCGCCACCGGTGGCTCTACCGCCGCCGGCGCTTGCACGGCATGCCCGCCTGGTCGCGTCCCTACCTGGCGATGATGGCCGAGCTCATGGACGAGCTCGAGCCGCGGGCTTAGCCCGCCCGGCGTTAGTCACCCACGCCAGATGGAAGCCGCCACACCCCCCACGCGGGTTCGAGCACCATGAGCAGACTGGCGAGGCCGGGGTGCGGCCCGCCGCCGGTGCTCGAGCCTGGCCGCCATCGCGCGGGACCTTCGCGGCGATTACCGTTCCGCCGGTGCACGCACCGCTCCGCCTCGGGGTCATCGGCTGCGGCTACGTCGCCGCGGCCGCGCACCTGCCCGTCCTGAGCGACCTGCCGGAGGTGCAGGTGGCCGCGATCTGCGACCGCGATCCGGGCCGTCTCGCCAGCATCGGCGATCGCTTCGGCGTCTCGCGCCGCCATGTCGACGCGCGCGAGCTGATCGCCGACCCCGCAGTAGAGGCGGTGGGCGTCTTCGTGCCGCCCGGCCACCACGCCCCGCCCGCGATTGCGGCGCTCGAGGCCGGCAAGCACGTGCTCGTGGAGAAGCCGCTCGCCCTTTCGCTCGCGGACGCCGACGACCTGGTCTCGACCGCGTCGGCTTCCCCAGGGGTCGCGACCGTGGGGTTCAACCTGCGTTCGCTCGACTTTGTGCGCCGCGCCCGCGAGCTCGTTAGCGCCGGAACGCTCGGCCGGATCGAGGGCCTCCGCACGACCCTCAGCAGCAACCGTCGCTTCGATCGGAACGCCCCGGAATGGCGGCGGCGGCGAGAGCTCGGGGGCGGCAGCCTGATCGAGCAGGGGATCCACCACTTCGACCTCTGGCGCTTCCTGCTCGGATCCGAGGTCGACGTGCTCTTCGCGCTCGCGCACGACGAGGACGCGGGCGCGGCTGTCACGGCCCGGATGTCCGACGGAGTGCTCGTGCAGACGACGCTCTCGGAGCGCACCACGCCAATTCACTCGATCGACATCCTCGGGACGGAGGCCAGCGTGCGGCTCGCGCTCACTCACTTCGATGGGTTCGAGCTGCTGCCCGCCAACCGCGAGGATTCGGCGCCGCCCGTCCGCGCGCGGAGGGCCCTGGCGACGCTGCGCGGGCTCCCCCGGGCGCTGGCCGACCTCCGGCGGGGCGGCCACTTTTCCCACTCCTACGCGGAGCAGTGGCGGCGCTTCGCGGCGGCGGTGTGGCGGGGCGAGCCGATGGCGCCGACGTTCGAGGACGGCAGGCGAGCGGTCGCGATCTCCATCGCGGCCGCGCACTCCGCCTCCTCAGGAGCCCCCGTGAGGCTCGAGGACGTGGTCGCGGCGAAGCCCTAGCCCCGCCGCTGCCAGCCTCGCGGCAGAGCCGCGGCCCCGCCGTTCACCACGGCGATCTCGGGCCTCCGGCGCTGGCCGACAGGCAAGTCCACGGCGTCGACTAGGCCGGGCTCGTTCTCCAGGCTCAGTTCCCCGACCTCGCTCGGAGACACTCCAGCGCTGGCCGCGGCGAGCCTGCGGTCGCCCCGGCGCTCCAGGGCGTAGCCCGCCGCTCCGAGTGGAACCGAGGCCACAGCGGTCAGCTGGTGCAGTCCATGCAGGGCAACGCCCACGCTGCATCGGGCTAAGCCCAGTCTGCGCAGCAGCAGCGCGTAGAACGACCGGTTGAGGAGTAGCACCGCAGCAAACGCTGCGAGGGCGGGGTGGAGTCGCCTGATGGCTAGGCCGGCCAGCGTGGACAGCCATGCGGCGGCGCTGAGCCGGTGGCGCAAGCTCAGGTTGAGGGCGGATGACGAGGATCCGCGGCGCAGGAGCATTGCGACCCATGGCGCGCCGCGTCGAGTCAGGTCCGTCCAGACCATGCCGCGCAAGGTCCACCGCTTCAGGTGGGTTCCGAGCAGGCCGGGGTCGAGGCAGACTCGCTCGCCTTCGTCGACGATCCGCATCCCGAGTTCGATGTCCTCGACGAAGGGGGCGGTGAAGCGGACTTCGTCGAAGCCGCCGCTGTTGAGGAACACGTCACGGCGCATTGCTCCGACCCCCGCCCAGAACGTGGTCGCTCGCCCGGAGGAGGACTGGTGCACGTGGTGATGGAGCAGGTTTCGGAACTGCGAGACCAGACCCGGTGCCGGCGGGGCGTCGTCATACGAGCCGAACAGCCCAGCCAGCTCGGGGTCGCCTCCGAAGGCGGCCCGCACCCGAGTGAAGGCGTCGGCGTGGACGGCCACGTCTGCGTCTATGAACACGAGCACGTCGCCGGTCGCCCGACGGGCGCCCTCGTTACGCGCCCCCGCCGGTCCCCGTTTGGCGCAGCGGTCGATGACGAGCACCTCCTCGGGCGCTTCTGCCGCCGCCGCGATGGCAAGTAGGCAGCACTCGAGTGTGGGCGGGTCCTTCGTGGCGGGGATAACGGCGGTGAGGCTGGGCACCCAATGCGATGCTATGCGAGGCGGGAGGAGCTTGCCAGCCGCTCCGTCACCGCGGTCGCGGGACGCCGCCGGCCGCACTCGCTCGAAGCGAGCTGGAACCTCGTCTACGATCGAGCGATCGAGCCGCCGTCCCGCAGCGTCGCCGATGCTTCGGCGGCCTCAGCGATCGCCGTCGAGCCCGCCCGACGAGGGGTACGCCTGCCGGCGAGCACTCGCCGCGCCGTCGAGGTGGTTGGAGCTTTGGTGGTCTCCGATCTGAGGGCCCGTTACGGTCGCGGCAGGCTGCGCTCGCTCAAGTGGCTGCTCGACCCCTATGCAGCCGCCGGCGTCTACCTCCTCCTCATTGCGTTCGTGCTGCACCGGCAAGGGCCGGCGCCGGGCCTGAGCATCGCCTGCGCGATCGTGCCGTTTCAGCTCGTGATGGCCACGACGATCAACGCCCTGACCTCCGTTCAGCTACGCGGCTCGATCATTGTGAACATGTCCTTCCGGCGGCTCCTGATTCCGGTCGCCTCCGCAGTGACCGAAAGCATCGCCTTTGCTGCTTCGCTCACCCTGCTCGCGTTGATGATGGCCATCTATGGGGTGGCTCCCACCACTGCTGTCGCCTGGCTGCCGCTGGTCCTCCTCGTGACGTTCGTGTTCTCGTTGGCGCTCGCATATCCCGCCGCGCTCGTGGGGCTGTGGTACCAGGAGGTGAACACCTTCATCATCAGCGGCGTCCGCACCGCCTTCTTTCTGGCGGCGGGTGTGGTGGCGCTCGGCCAGACACATGGAGGCGCGCACCTTGTGCTGTCGCTCAATCCATTGACGGCCATCTTCGAGGCTTACCGGGACGTTTTGCTCTACGGTCAGGCGCCAGCGGCCTGGGAGCTCCTATATCCGGTTGGCGTGGCCGCCCTCCTGCTCGGCGGGTTCGTCCGGCTCTTCAATCGCGAGCAGTCCCAGTTCGCGAAGGTGATCGAGTGAGCGCGTTCGTCCGCGCGAACGGGGCGGGCGTCCGCTTCCAGTTCGACCGTCAGCGCCGGGTGGTGACGCCCGCAATGGCCCGGTTCCGCCGCGCCGGACCGACCCTGTGGGGCCTGCGGGGGGTGACGGTCGCCATCGGTCCGGGCGAGGGCGTGGCGCTGGTAGGTCCGAGTGGATCGGGCAAGACCTCCCTCCTGCGGCTCTCGGCGGGCGTGCTTGTGCCTGACGAGGGATGGATCGACGTGGGAGGACGGGTGGGCTCACTGCTCGCGGTGCAGGCCGGGCTCATGCCGCGGCTGACCGGGCGCGAAAACGCCAGCCTGCTCGGCGTCCTCGCGGGCATGTCGGCGACCCAGACCCGGGGCGCGCTCGAGGCCATCAAGCAGCGAAGCGGCTTGGAGGACGCCTTTGAGCGTGCGGTCTCCAGCTACTCGATCGGCATGCGCGCTCGCCTCGGCTTCGCGGTCGCGGACTGCCGTGACGTGGACGTGCTCGTCCTCGACGAGGTCCACGATGCCCTAGACCAGGAGTTCAGGGAGATCGTGGCGGAGCGGGCCGAGGTCATCCGTAGTCGTGGCGGCATCGTGATCGCCGCCGGCCACGACCATTCAGTGCTCGAGCGGATGTGCGAGCGGGCGATCCACCTGGAGCATGGGGCGGTGGTTGACGACGGGCCGTTCGAGCGGGTGCGTGAGGCGTACCTGCAGTCCGTCGCGTGAGTCGCACCGGACGCCGCTCAAGCCTGCCCGATTCCGGAGCCGAGCGAGGTCGTCGAGGCGGTGGCAGGGGAGATGGTGCCAGTCGTGCCCGTCACCGGGAATCAGCGCGACTGATGGTCGCGCGAAGCAGCTCGTCGTAGACCTCGCCGAGTCGACGCCGCCCGACGCGGTAGTCGACGTTCGACTCCGCCCACGCCCGGGCGGCCGCGGCGAGGCGCTCGGATTGTCGCTGCGCCAGCACAAAAGCGACGCTGCACGCGGTACGTGCGAGCAGGGCGGTTTGCCCAAATCTCGACGACGGGGGCGAACAGGAAGAAGTTCTCGGGCCGGATCAACCGTCGCTCGCTGAAGCCGGGCAGGTACCGGGTGCTGATGGTGGCGACGGACGCAGCAGGCAACCGCTCCAAGGCCAGGCGTCTCGCCTTCCGCATCGTGCGCCGCTGAGCGTCGGACCCATTGACCGCTCGAGTGGCGCGCTCGGCTCGAGCACCGCCCACTACGTGCCGCGCTCGATCGAGTGCTCGCGGTAGACGCAGTAGCGCCGGAGGTACACGTAGCTCCAGTCTGCGTCTTGGGTGCGCGCTTCTCACGGCACCCGCGGCCATCGAGGAACCGAAAGCAGGCAGGAAAGCGTCGTTTGGACGGAGGCGAGCACGACCACTCCCTGATGGTCCTCGAGGCGCTGCCCCAGGAAGCCAGCTCGATGTTCGCGTAGCGGTCACGCGCGTCGCTGACCGTGGTGCGCTTGCCGAACACAGAGCGTCGGCCTCATCGAAGAAGGGCCGGGCGCCGGACCGATCAGCGACCGCGAGCACGCGCTCGAGGTTCTTCTCCGGGCGCCCCCGACCGCACGGTCCAGCCAGCTCTGAGGGGAATGGGCACCAGTGCCCAAATCCAACCTAATCGCAGGTAATCCACGGGTATCGGCGCCTCACGTGGGGCTCGCTGATGACCGATTCTTTGGCTCTGCAGAGCCGAAAACAGCCGGCTGCGCGCGTCTCTGGCGGCCTGGATCGCACCCAGGAGGTCGCCGGTTCGAGTCCGGCTAGCTCCCGAGTACTCAGCGACGAACTCGATCCCCTTGATCCACTTCACTTGCTTGAAGCCAAGCTCGATCTCGTTTCGAAGCCGTAACGGAGCGCCATGACCAAACGGCAGAGGCTCGTCGTTCATGTCGTAGGCGAGCATCGTCAGGTGATGAGTCATGTGTTCGATCGGATGCGCGTCGTAGTAGACGCCCTTATCCGCTCCTTCGCCTAACGAGTAGAAGATGACCCACTTCGCCTCGGCGTGGGGCTCGACCAGATCCACGACGGTCTGCATCGAGACCCCACCCCACTTCGCAATCCCGGACCAGCCCTGGATGCAGAAGTGCTGGGTGATCTGCTCGTGATGGGGGAGCGCTCGCAGCTGCGCAAGGTCTAGGTCGACGGGGTTGTCGACCAGGCCGTCGATCCGCAATCGGTAGTCCGCGAAGTTCCCGTCGTATAGCGCCTTGTACTCGTCGGAGTCGGGGTACTTGCCGTTGTGCCAGAAGTACGGCGAGATGTCCTTCTCGCTGTACTGGCCCGGTTTGGGGTCGACGTGTTCGAACAGGTGCTACTGAGGGCTCACCGCGCAAGCCCTTGGCGATCGCGACCGCAACAAGCAGGAGCGCGAAGCCGATCGGAAGCAACCACAGCAAGTTGAACCACTTGCTGCGGCCTATCCGCACGCGCGGGGCGATGCCTTTCACCTGCGGAACCGAGCCTGACCAGGTGGCGGTGTCGATGACGTCCTCGCCCGGTGTCAGCTGCCACCGGTAGCTGCGTACGACATCCGGAGAGACGCTCGACGGCGTAGGAGCGGGCTCGTCTGGGGTGCGGTCGGCGTCGGGGCCGATGGCTGGAGCGTACGGGCGTTGCCCCAGCTAGGTCCGCCGCGGGACCTAGACGCCCACGGGCTCGTCGCGAACAGGGTCGAGCGGCAACTCGAGGTCTACCACGCCGTCCTCGCGACGCTCGCGGCACGGGCCGTGCTCGCGCAGAACAGCGAGCATGTCGGCGTTCTCCGGAAGGACCTCGGCCACCAGTGTCCGCAGGCCTTGCCCCAGCGCGCGCCCCGCAAGCTCGGCCAGGAGACCCCCCGCCACTCCGTGATGGCGCCACGAAGCCGCGACTTCGAAGCACACCTCGGCGCGTGCTTCGTCCATCGGAACGAGCGCAGCGTGGCCCACGAGCTCACCGTCCGGCGCGATCGCGACGAGCCCGACGGCGCCGTTACGGCCGGGGTCGGCTGCCCAGGCGGCGGCGCGGTGGACGTCGGCTGCGGCAGTAAACCAACGCCGGTAGCGAGCTCGGCTGTCGAGGGCGCTCAGGAGCGAGTCGAGGGCGGGCAGGTCCCCGGGGGCGACCGGCCGCACCGACACCGGCGCGGTCCCGACCACGGTGTTCATGAGCGCTCCGCGAGCAGTTCGAATGGGCCCGCGTTGAGCCCCCGGTAGCCCTCGTCGTCGACCCAGTGCGCCCAGGCCTCCCGCGCGGCGACTTGGTCTCCCGCTGTCCGGAGCCGTACGAGGGCCGCCAACTCGGTCGATGTTCCGACGGCGGCCTCAAACTGCTGGCTGAGGCGGTCCTGCTCGATCAGCGCTGCATCGAGTCGGCGCGTCGCACTGTCGTGTTCGCTGGTCATGGTCTTCAACCTTTCAGTCCCTCTGTGGGAGCCGCGCGAAAGGAAGAGAGAGAGTGAGACCTAGCGAGCGATGAGTCGGCCGGCCCCGCGGGTCTCGATCATTGTCCCCGCGCTCCGCGCCTCAGCGCGTTAGCGCTTTGGTGGCTGTCGGGCTCGGGGCTGAAGTCTCGCCCGCAGGGTCGGCTCGACCACTCACGTTACTCCCTTCCCAACGCTGAGTCACGCAGCGATCGGTATGGCCACCGCAAAGTAGATGCCGATCGTGACCAGGTCCTGGATGACGGTGGCGAGGGGTCCGGACCCGAACGCCGGATCGGCACCCGCGCGCTGGAAGCCCCAAGGGAGCGCGATGGCGACCAGCGTGGCCGCGATGCTGCTCGCGAACAGCGCCAGCGTGACGCCCAACGCCACGTCGGTATCGCCCCATCCACCCGCGGCGACCGGGAGGAATGCGGCAGAGATGGCGAGACTGAGCAGCAGGCCGCTGATCAGCTCGCGCCGGAGGACATGGCGCAGTGACACGCCAACGGCAAACCCGCGGATGAGCACCGTCTGGGTCTGGGTGCCGATGGCCGCGGCCATGTACACGACGCCGGGGATGAAGAACGCGAGGAGCACGTTGCTGTCGAGCTCCTGCTCGAACGCTCCGATGATCCCGGCGGAGGCGATCGCACCGACCAGCCCTACCAGCAGCCAGGGGAATCTGTGCCACAGCCGCCGAGTAACGCGCTCCTCCGCGGCGTGCCGGGCTCTGTGAGTGCTGGCGAGGTAGCCGCCAAGCCTCGCGACATCCTCGTCGTGTTCGGTCATCAGGACGTTGAGCATGCGATTGGGAGGGATCAGGCCGAGGAAGACCCCCTGCGAATCGACTATCGCCACGCTCGACTCGCCACGATTGATCATCTCCCACGCGACAGCTTCTCGGTTGGTGTCGGGTGCCGCCGTGGGTGGGTCGGCGTCCATCACCTCCTCCACCAGCCCGTCGCCCTCGACGGCGAGCAGCCGCTCCATGGGCAGGAGGCCGATCAGCTCTCCCCGGTCGAGGACGGCGACATCGCTCGCGCTGTCGAACGACTTGCCCGCGAGTGAGCTCCGGACCTCGTCAACGGTCTGCTTCGCCCGAGCGGTTGGCACCCTCTGGGTCGCGTGCTCGCGCGCGAGACCGAGCTGATCCCCATCAGCCATGGCCGAGATCTTCGTAGTACGGTCGGCCGGTGGAGGTCTTGGTGCTCGCGTTGGCCGGGTGCGGGACGGCTCTGGCCACCGGATTGGGGGCGATCCCGGTCTCGCACCTCGGGGCTCGGGCCGAGGAGATCCGACCGGTTCTGTGGGGGCTGACGGTCGGCCTGATGGGCGTGGCGGCGGTCGTTGGATTGCTGCTGCCGGCCCTCCAGGAGGGCTCAACAGGCTCGGTCGCGGCGGGTCTTGCGGTCGGCGTTCTGTTCCTGCTCGCCTCGCGCCGCCTATTGGCGGGCCGGGACGTCCACGTCGGGTCGCTCTCCGGCGCGGGGGTCCGGCGGTCGGTGCTCGTCTTCGCCGTGCTGCTCGTTCACAGCCTGCCCGAGGGGTTCGCCATCGGGACGGCCTTTGCCTCTGAGAAGGAGGGGCTGGGCCTCTTCGTGATCCTCGCCATCGCCCTTCAGAACATCCCGGAAGGCACTAGCGTCGCCATCCCGATGGAGGCCGCAGGCTTCGAAGCGAGGCAGCAGTTCTGGGCGGCCGTCATCTCGAGTGCGCCGCAGCCCGTCGGCGCGCTTATCGCCTACGCGCTCGTCAACCAAATCGAGGGTTTGCTGGCGTTCTCCTTCGCCTTCGCCGCCGGGGCGATGCTCGCGCTTGTTCTTGTCGAGTTGGTGCCGCAGGCTTTCCGGCGTGCGACGCTGCCGCTCGGCGTGGCCGGCGCGGTCGCCGGCGGGCTGCTGATGATTCTGCTTGCGCTCACGCTAGGTGTGTGAAGTCGGTTGAGACTGAACGTTCTACCGAACAGCGCCAGTGCCCGAACCGACGGTGATCCCGGCTATCCGCAGGTTCGCGTTCGGGCTCGCCCAGGCTCGGACTCCTCTCTGCAAGAGGAAACCTGGGTCACGGGCGCGGACGGGCGCCCCGCATCGCACCCAGGAGGTCGCCGGTTCGAGTCCGGCTAGCTCCACTGCAGGACTGTCTGCGCAAGCCTCTTTCCCCGGCGACGCGTAACGACCGCGCGGGGCGTCCTTCTCAACCGGCGAGGTCGGCGCACCGGACGACCGCTCCACCGCGCTCCCGATGCTCTCTCTCCATCAGCGTCAGCGTCCTCTGAATCGCCGTCGGTCTGATGCTGCCGCTCTTGTCCTCATACGGCTTGTCGAGGAATCGCACCAGGACCAGCCCCGAGGCGACGATGACCGCCACCGCGGCGACCAGGGCTGCCTGCGTGACCGCGCTCTCCGCACGATCCGCGAACAGGCCGACCGAGGCGATCACCACCACCGCGCCGATGATCAGGATCAACCAGATGACCGGGGGCACCAGTCCTCTTGATTCGCCGATCCGGCCCTGCCGTCCCTGTCGCCGCTCCTCGTTCAACGAGAACCAGTGCTCGAAGGCGGCGGCCTGTTTGGCGCCCTGGACCGGGACCTTTTCGGCGGAGTCCTCCATCGCCGAGACCCTCGCGTCCACCACCGGATCGAATCCGCCTTTGCGCATCGCGGGCCAGCCGTCCGAGATGACCTCCCGCGCATAACAGATCGTCTGCGCCTGCAGCTCCGCGCGGGCCGCCGCTCCGAAGGGCTGGGCGGCGTGGAACATCGCCAGCGTGGCGGTCGCCTCCTCCTCGGCGTCGGTCTTCGCGCCGCCGTAGCTCTCGAATGCGATGAAGAAGACGAACGCGAGGATCACCATGTAGGCGGTGCCCACCACCGTGTACACGGCACCACCCGGAATCGGATCCTTGAAGAACGTTCCCTCCGGAGCGCGGCGGCGGACGAGCAGCATGCCGGCCGCGCTCAGCGCGGCGATGCCAAGGATGAACAACGCGGCAAGCCAGGGCTCCATGGCGACCTACCCCGTAGTCCCTTCCGATCGGCCGGACCGCGAACCCGCGCTTGGTTCAGCCGCGCCGCTCATGTCAGAGCTCGCGCGATCTCGCCTACATGGCGCCGATCAGTCCCGCAGCACCCGCCCACCACGTTCAGCTCAGGGAGCCCCTCGCGCAGCGCCGCATAACGGGCGGCCAGGTCCGCGGGGTCGCCTTCGTCGAGCTCCTCGGCCTCGTCGAGCTCGTCGTGGCTCATGGTCGAGGCGTTTGCTCGCAGCCCCCGGATGCGCCTGCGCCAGGGCTCGTGGAGCACCGACTCGAAATGTGTCGGGTGAGCGCAGTTGATCATGTAGTAGGCCGGGAGCGAGCCGGTGTCGCGGTCCACCTCCTCGATCGCCTCACCGAGAGGCTGGCCGCTGGGCAGGCGCCCGTCGGTCTCGACGGTGAAGGAGATGGCGACGGGCATCCCGGAGTCGCCTGCCGCCCGGGCCACGCCCTTGGCCTCGTCGGCGTAGGTCATGGTGATGGCGGTGACCATGTCGGCGGCGGTGCCGGCGAACACCGAGATCTGGGGCGAGTGGTAATCGCGCGCGGCATCGGCCGATAGCAGCTCCCGTGGGTTGTAGCCGTCGTCCTGGGGGCCGACGCAGCCACTGATCACGACCGGGGTCTGGTCGAGGCCGGCGCGGATGTCCTCCATCAGCGCGATCGCGCGGCGGTTCATCTCGGCGACCTGCTCCTCCGAGTAGCCGATCTTGGCGCCCCAGCCGGGGCTCGCTCGCCAGGTCGGGCTCTCGAGCACGAAGCCGGCACCGGCCTCGCGGGCGAGCTCGGCAAAGGGCGCGTAGTAGCGGCGCAGCGCCTCGGTGCCTTCCTTGTCCTTGAGCAGGTCGAACGCCGCGAACTCCGGCAGATCGAGGCCTTCGTGGAAGATCAGGACGGTTTCGATACCGCCGTCGGTGAGAAACAGCCCGCCTTCGAGCTGAGGGAGATGGTCGCGATAGCTCATGGAGGTGAGCGTCCTCGGCTTCCGTCCGGGGACCGCGCCCACCGTACCCGGACGCGGCGGCTCCGCACAACCGCGAGCCTCAGGCCGCTCGGCGGCTAGACCTCCTCCAGCCCCACACTTCGAGGGCTGGTCACGGTCCCGCATCCCACCGGTATCGAAAGGGGCCCAGTCCCGAATCCGGGCGAATCGCCGTTCGTCCTCGGGCATCCGCGTCGTGCCGGGCGGTCGCTCAGAACCGAAGGTTTGGCTCTGCGGACGCGAACCGCACACACCCTCCGAAAAAGCCCTCCGCCGCCGGACGCTCCGCCGCCGACGACCTTCTGAGAGGCGTACACGCTTCCCGGGTACCTAAACGGTGCGCGGCGCGTGGAGCACATCCACGCTTCGAAAAAGTCCTCAGCTGCCTGACGAGTTTGCGGAAACGTGTGCGCCACACACGCTCCACCCGCGGGTGGCAGCGGCCTAGGGGCGGGGGAGCGGCTGTACAGCCGGGGGAAACGAGCTCGCTCGCGCCCGGGGCATCCCGCATCGCACCCAGAAGGTCGCCGGGTTCGAGTCCGGCTAGCTTCATCCATTACTTGCTTGCTCTGTTTGCGCCGGGCACGGGGTTGCCCTACGGGGCCGTCCATCGCGCCAACGTACAGGCGAATTTTCCGGTGGAGCTAGGCCACGGTCTCGCGGTCGGCTGCTTTCAGCGGAGGCCCCGGAAATGAGAACTGTCCGGATAGCGCTGGAAGTAGTCCTGATCTTTGGCCTCGCCTTCCCAGAGGGGACGGGCCGCGCTGATCTTGTCACGATCCCGTCGGGCCAGAAGTCTGCGGCGTTGGCGCCGGCGACTGTGTCCTCAGCGACTTGGCGCTGCTCGTCGCTCGTGAAGGAGATCTCCGAGCGGTAGCTCGAGCCGACGACATCTTCGCCAAGGTCGGGGCGATGGATCTGGAAAAGAACTCAAGGAGTTCTCGGCAGGAGATCCGCTCGGGGTCGAAGACGATCTCGACCGCGTCGGCGTGACCCGGAGGGTCCGCGTCGGTCGGGTTGTGATTCTTACCACCGGTGTAGCCGCCCCGGGTCGAGATGACTCGGTCGCGGTGGCGCACCAGTTCCTGCACGATCCAGAAGCGGCCTCCGGCGAGGATCGCAGTCTCGGCGTTCTCGCTCATCGGCCGGCTCCTATTTGCGGGCGCAGACGATGCACGCGGCGACCAGGAAGACGGCGGTCATGCCGCCCAGGACCAGCCAGTTCACCCAGATCGCGTTCGAGAAGGTGTCGCCGTACTGGGCCAGCAACGGCGGTCCCAGGTTCGAACCGCCCTCGCCCAGCACGCGCTCCAGCTCCAGCTCGTGGCCCATCCCCTCGAACGCCCAGCGGTCCGCCATGCCGTAGCTGATGACCTTTCCCGCAGTAGCCATGATCGGCACCGGCAGGATGGCGCCCGAGAAGAGCACCTGCGGGAAGCAGAGCATCGGGAGCGCGAGGGTGGCCTGTGCCGTACCGGTCACCGCAGCCGACGTGAACAGGCCGAGCGCAAGCGCGGCCACAGCGTCGAGCACCAGTGTCAGCAGCAAAGCCGCATAGGTGGCGAACCCAGCGTCAGGCAGGCGATCGAACAACCGCAGCACGCCGAGCATCAGCACCGACATGCCCACCAGCACGGGCAGGAGCACCGCGGCCTTGGACAGGACGTAGGGACCGACGCGGAGCCCGATCAGCCGTTCGCGACGGAGGATCGGGAACTCGGTGCAGATCTGCAGCAGCCCGTAGGTGAGCCCGAAGAAAAAGCCGCCGAAGGCGACCCAGTAGACGATCATGATCATCGCGTTCGGGCTCGGGTCGGCGAGCTCAAAGGCCCCCGGCTGAAACAGGACCACGAGCATCGCCACGACAAGCAGCGGCGATCCGAGCAGGATCGCCAGCGTGAGCTTGTTGCGCACCAGGAGCTCCGCGTTGCGGCGCGTGAGCACCGTCCACTGTCTCAAGGCGCCGATGCCGTCGGCGCGGGGCGGCTCGGCCGCGTCAACGCTCGCCCGTGCCTTTGGCGCGGGGTGGAAGCGCTCTGCCCATTCCGCGGGCGTCGCCTCGTCGGCGAGTCGCTCGTAGACCTCCTCGAGGGACGCCACCTGGAAGTGCTCTCTCGCCTGCTCCGTCGAGCCGGCGAAGGCCAAGTGCCCGTCGCGCGCTAGCACGATCACCTCGTCACAGATGTCGATGTCCTGCATGGCGTGCGTGGTCAGGACGATCGTGCGACCCGAGTCGGCCAGGCGGCGCAGCAGGCGCAGCAGGTCGGCCGAGGTGGCCGGGTCCAGCCCCGAGGTGGGCTCGTCGAGGAAGAACAGCCGCGGATCGGTCAACAGTTCGACCGCGATGCTGACGCGCTTACGCTGCCCGCCGGAGAGGGCGGCCACCCGCACATCGGCCCGCTCGCGCAAGTCGAGCGCATCCAGCGTCTCCGTGACGGCCCGCTCGCGGTCCTCTTCCGCGGCCCCGGCGGGCAACCTCAGCATGGCCGCGTAGCGGAGCGTCGCCGCGACTTGGAGCTCGGTGTGAATGATGTCGTCCTGCGGGACGTAACCGAGCGAGGAGCGCCAGGCGGCGAGGTCCAGGTTCGGATCTCGTCCGTCGTAGAGCACTGAGCCCTTATCCGCCGGCCGCACGCCCGCGAGGGCGTCGAGCAGGGTGGACTTGCCGGCGCCGCTGCCGCCGACGATCGCGACCAGCCGCCCGGGCTCGACCGACAGGCTGATGTCGTGCAGCACCTGGCGGCCGTCCGCTACTCGCTTCGACAGGCCGCGCGCGTCCACGCGGACGCCGCGGCCGCGCTCGAGCTCCGGGGGGGCTTCGACCCCTGGACGCAGTGCCCCCAGCGCGCTGTCGAGCGGCTCGCTCGCTCGCCGCAGCTCTTCTAGCTCACGCGCGTGAACCTCCCACAGGACCATCTCGGTCTCGGCGCGGGCGCTTGCGCGGTAGGCGGAGCCGGCCCAAAGCACGGCATCCCCGAACGAGGCGCCTGGTCCCAGCTCCTCGCTCCAGGCATCGCCGTCGTCGCCCCGGAACCGACTGGCCTGACCCGACTCGACGAGGAAGAAGCTCGCCGCGGGCTCGCCCTCGCGGTAGATCAGCTCACCGGGCCGGGCGCTCGCGGGGTGGAGCAGGGGAGCGATCGTAGTCAGGTGCTCTCGGGGCAGGCCGCGCAGGAGCTCGGACTCGCGCATGAGCCTGACGCGGCGACCGAGCTCGCGCCAGTCGAGCTCTCGCCCGTCGCCGTCGGCGGCGGGAGCGGCCGTGCTCCTCTCGCGAGTCTCCATCGGCTCCCTCCTGGGGGACCGCGCCTACCGTACCCCGACTCGGCGGCCCGCCACAAGGGCGGCTCTCAGGTTGCTTCGCGGACGCTTTTGTGCGAGCTCCTGAGCGCCACACGTTCGGCCAGCAAGGCCGCCACGTGCGGCGTGGCCCCGAGCGCGAACAGTCCGGCGAGCGCTACTCCCAGGGCGGCGTACCCACCGGCGGCCAGGCCGGCGCCGCCGATGCCGGCACCCAGCAGGTAGCCGAACTGAGCTGTGGATCCGCGGACACCCATCACGGCGATCCTGCGCTCGGGAGTGACGTAGAGCGCGAACGTGCTGCCCGCGAGGGTGCGTGTGGTGGCCAGGAGTACGAGCAACGTGAAGGTCGCGGTGCTGACGCCGAGCCCGGGACGCACGTTGCCGAAGAAGACGGTGCCCGCGGCCGCGGCGAGTCCGAGCACGACCAGCAGCTCGCGCGGGGAGCTCGTCAGCCAGCGGCGGACCAGGAGGTTCCCCGGGAAGGCGGCAAGGGCGGACGCGCCCAGCAGCAGCCCGACCGTGCCGGCAGCGGCGTCGTATGACTCCACCAGGAGCGCGCCGGCGTACACGAGCGTTCCGGCCCAGGCCGCGTAGCTGAGCAGCTCTCCGATCGTCCAGCCGACGAGCTTCGTATCCCAGCGAAGCGAATAGCCGGATGACGCGGGGGCGCGCTGGTCTCGTGGCCGGGCGGCGACCGCCGCCAGGCCGGCGAGGCCGGCCACGAGGGGAACACCGAGCCAGGCGTAGCGCCAGCCGAGGTCAGCGCTCAGCCCGATCAGGGGCATGCCCGCGACCCAGGAAGCCGGCTGGCCGAGCGAGGCCCACGCGACGGTCGCGGCGCGCCGCTCCGGTGCCACCCAGGCGGCCGCGGCCGCGAGCGCGCCCGAGACGAGGAGCCCGGTAGCGCCGCCAATCGCCACCTGTGCAACGGCCAGGGCAGTGAGGCTCGGGGCCACCGCACTCGCTACCGAGCCGAGCACGAGCAGGGCGTTGCCGGCGAGGAGGAGACGGCGAGGGCCGACTCGCCTGCCGACCAGCACAACCGCGAGCGCGGCGATGCCGCCGACCAGGCCTAGCAGCGTCCGCAGTTGTCCGGCCGCGGCCGTCGTGACACCGAAGTCGCGGGCCACGCTCGGCAGAATCGGGCTCAGCGTCAGCAGACCCGCCTGAGCCGCGAAGAGGGAGACGAAGGCCACGCTGCCCGGCGACACCGGCGGTCGCTGCCGACTCATGCCTTCGCCAGGACCGCGGCCCGGCGCGACTTCAGCAAGTCGACGACCGCGGCGGTCGCCCGGAACGGGTTCGCGACCACGAGTCCGTCGCGGATCGTGATCACGGCGACGATCTCACCGTTCAGCTCGCCGGCGAGCGCGTCTTCACCTGGCGCCCCCATGCTGTCGAGCGCCGCCACGCCATCGACCGTGATGGTGTCGCCGGGAGGAGCATCCTTCGTGAACATGCCCTGAAGGTACGTCCGGCGCGGCGCCTCGACATCGGCGCCACCACCCAACTCTGCGACTACGTGGTGACGGGATTTACGTACGCGAGAAGCGAGCCGCCGCGGCGGCGCGAGCGGCCTTGCCCGAGATGCGGAGCTTTGCGTAGATGTTCGACAGGTGCCGCTCCACGGTGCGCACGCTGAGCACCAGCCGCTCGGCGATCTCCTCGTTGCTGAGCCCCTCTGCCACCAGCTCGAGCACCTCCTGCTCGCGCTCGCTCAGCTCGCCCACCTCTGCCGCCTGCGGCGCCTCGTCCACGCCGAGAAAGGCTCGTACCTCGGAGAGGAAGTCCGACCAGGCGGGCTCATCCTCCTGGAGAATGTGGTTCGCGCTCTCGAGAGTCACGAGGCGCGCATCCGGGATCAGCGAGGCGAGCAGGCGACCCTCCTCGAACGGGACGCTGCCGTCGTTGCGCGCGTGCAGCACCAGCGTGGGGGTCGTGACCCTGCGGGCGAGGTCGGTGACCTCGATCTGGGACCTCCCGGTCCAGAGCTTGGCCGCGTTGTCGCCCGTGGTCGTCTCACGCTGGAGGTCGTCCCACCACCGCAGCTCGTCCTCGCTCGCGCCGGGCGCCCACATCGACGTGAAGAGCCGGCGCAGCGCGGGGACGTCCTGGCCCCAGCCGACCCGCATCATCGAGATCAACGCCTCGGACTGCTTTCGCTGAAGGTCGCCCCGCCGATAGCGCCCGCGCGCGTAACCCCCGTAGATGACGAGATGGCTGACCCGCTCGGGGTGCCGGGATGCGTACGCCAGCGCCACGGCCCCTCCGCCGGAGATCGACAGCAGAGCAAAGCGGTCGGGCCCAGCCGCGTCGACAACCGCCTCGACGTCGCCCACGAAGGTGTCGAGCGTCGGGACCTCGGACAGCTCCCGCTCGGACAGCCCACAGCCACGGTCGTCGTAGCGGACCATCGAGTTCGTCGCGCCGAGGTCCCGCAACCAGTGCCGCCAGATCGGGCTCTCCCAGTCGTACTCGAGGTGCGTGAGCCAGTTGCCCGCCTTTACGAGCGGCGGGCCGGACCCGTGTGTGGCGTATGCGAGCCGGGCGCCATCAGGCGCTGTGCAGAAGCGGATCTCCTGCTTCACCTGCTTCACCTGGGTCCCATCGTACGCCTCAGGCGTGGGTGGGCTGGCGCGACTGGGCGGGGCAGGCGTCCGCGCTCGCCTGGTCGTAGCCGAAGGGGCAGCTCCCGGCGAACAGCGAGATCGTCCGAGCTTCCTCCAGGTAGGCCACGCCCGCGCTGCCGCCCGTGCCGCGGCGCTCTCCGAGCATTCGCATCGCGATGCTCACGTGGGTCTTGCGCCACTTCATGATCGCGGCCTCGAAGGCGTCCATGGCCGCGGAGATCTCCGTGTGCCCCTCGGGGGTCAGCAGCCCCGACTCGATCGCGGTGTCCAGGGCCTGGTCGATGTTCGGCTGCCCGGCGATGACCGCCTCGCGCACCTCGGGGACCGACTCGTAGGCCGGGGAGTCGAGGCGCTCGCGGTCCGGGCGGCGGCACCGGCTCTCGACGCGCTTGTAGCTGCGCGACTGGATCGCGCTGGCGCCGTCGGTCCACTCGCGGAAGCGCAGGAAGGCCTCGGGCTGCATCGTCGCGGTCAGCGACCAGAAGGGCGAGGACTCGGCCATGATCGCCGCGGCCGCGCGCAGCTGCCCGGCTGCGGTCGCGGCGTCGCCCCGGCTGAGCGCGGCTACCGCGGCGCCGAGCTGCACGCCGATCAGCGCCAGGGTCGTCTCGTAGGCCTGAAGGGAGCGGATGAACATGTACTCGTCGTGGACCAGCGACACGGGGATCCCGGTCAGCTGGACCGTGCGCCGCTCCTCGGCGCCGGCGTCAGCGAAGACCGCGCGGCAGACCCGGTGCCCGGTGCCCATCGGGTCGTCGGGATCGACCTCCACGTCGATCCCCAGGCGCTCGAGCACCGGGAGGAGGGCCCGCAGGGCGTGGCGGCAGCGCTTGCCAACGATCCGCTCGTTGGGCCGCAGCTCGGGCATCAGGTCGATGCAGCCGTGCAGCGTCGCCAGCTCGAACCGCAGCACGTCCGCCATCAGGAGGGCGGTGAGGCGGTCGCGCCGGTGCGCGGCGTGGCCGGGGTCCGGGCAGCCGTCGGCCCCCGGCAGGCCGAGCTGCTCGAGGGCGAGGTAGCTGGGGTTGTCGTAGCGGCCGTCGAACTTGTCGAGCGCGGTGTCGAGGAAGGCGGCGAGCGTGCGGTGGGCCGGGCACCCCCGCGGCACCCCCCGGCGCACCCGGTCCAGCTCCTCGAGTAGGTCGCGCGAGACGAAGTGCTTGCCCACTCCGTGGAACGCGGCGACCACGGCGTCGTAGGGGAAGGCATCCGGGTGACCGCCCTGGCGCCAGGTGGCGAGTTCCTCGAGAGCCGTTCGATGCGTCGCGTTCATTAGCGCCAGGTTCCCGGCGCTCACGGCCCACGGCTAGGCACCCCAGGGGTGGTTCTTCCCCACCCTCCCCGGTCAGCTCGGAGCCGCCTCCAGCGCCTCGGCCCGGGTCGCGTACTCCCGGCCCCGCAAGATCTGGCTGTCGGCGACGGTGGCCACCACGTAGTAGCGGCCCTCGGTCATCACGCCGCTGACTCGGCCGACTCCCGAATTGCGCACCTGAACTCCCGCCCGGCCCCCGTTCTCGAAGAGGACCTCATCCACCTGGGCCCGGAGCTGGTCGAAGCTGTCGATCCAGTCTTGGTAGTACCGGCGCAGGGCGGCGTGGCCCGTCATCAAGCCGACGTCGTCCGCCGCTCCCTCCACCGCCCGCCACTCGATATCGGGATGCCAGAACTCGGCTACCCGGTCCAGCCCTCCGAGCTCGAACGCGTCGAACTGGCGGCGCACGACATCGGCCGGGCCCTCCATCACTGCCCCTCGATCGAAGGCCAGCTGTCGGGTTGTGACCCGTCCAGGTCCGTGAAGCCGTACTCGGCCGCCAGCTGGCCGGAGGTGACCGACTGCTGGTTCCACCGGGCGCGGTCGGGGTCTGCCGCCAGGGCGGCCACCGCCCGGCCGACGTAGCGGGGTGACTCGGAAGAGGCGAACAGAGGCGGGGCGCCCTTGTCGAGAGCGTCGCGCCAACTCGCTTCGGTCACTCCGAAGTGCTCCAGCATCATCTCCGAGCGCAGGAAGCCCGGTGTGATCGCGACCGCAGTGGCGCCGTGGGGCGCGAGCTCGTGGCCCTGTGAGAAGGCCAGCCGGTTCACCGCCACCTTGGCCAGGTCGTAGAACACCGAGATCCGGTACTCGGTGGCGTTGTAGGCCGCGGTGCCGTCGGTCACCTCGACCAGCAGCCCGCCGGGGCGGTCCACCATCAGCGGCAACAGGTGGTGGGAGGTGACCAGGTGGGTCTCGATGGCCAGCCGCAGGATGCGCAGGCCCTTGTCCAGGTCGTGCTCCCAGATCGGCGTGTTCCACTCGGCCGGGGCGCCCTTGAGCACCTCGCCGCCCCAGATGTCGTTTACCAGGACGTCGATGTGACCGAACTCGCTCCGGATCCGGCCGGCGAGCGCTCCGACCTGGTCGGAGTCGAGGTGGTCGACCGCGATCGGCACCCCGGTGCCCCCCAGCCCGGAGACCAGCTCGGCCGTCTGCTCGATCGTCTCGGGTCGGTCGTAGTCGGAGGGGAGCGGATTGGCGCTGCTGCTGCGGCCTGTGCACACCACCGTTGCGCCGGCCTCGCCCAGGGCAGCGGCGATTCCCCGGCCCGCACCCCGCGTCGCGCCGGCGACCACCGCGACGGTCACGGCACGTCACCTATCCAGTAGCGCGGGCCGGGGCCGCGGGCCGCCGCGCGGTCGTCGGGGTTGGCCATGCGGCACCGATCCAGCGACAGGCAGCCGCAGCCGATGCACTCGGTCAGCCCGGCCTTAAGCCGCTCCAGCTCCTCGATCCGCTCGTCGATCCTTCCCGTCCACTTCTGGGAGAGGCGCGACCAGTCGCGCCTGGTGGGGGCGCGGTCGGGCGGCAGCTTCGCCAGCTCCTCGCCAATTTCGTCCAGGGTCAGGCCTACCCGCTGTGCGAACACGATGAAGGCGATCCGGCGCAGCACCGGCCGCGGGTAGCGGCGGTGGCCCGAGCCCGCCCGCTCCGAGTTGATCAGCTCGCGGTCCTCGTAGAAGCGCAGCGCCGAGGCGGCCACGCCGCTGCGGCGCGAGACCTCGCCGATCGTCAGCAGCTCGGACACGCTGCAGAGGAAATCACGATTCGCCCTTGACTTCAAGCTTACTTGAGCTTGTATTTTGCCTGTCATGAGCGATGAACGCACAGCCAGCCAGCAGATCACCGACGAGGTCACGTCATGGCCAGGGGTCGAGGCGGGACCGGGCAAGCGCGGCGAGTTCGCCTTCACGGTGGGCCGACGCGAGATCGGCCACCTGCACGGCGACCGCACCGCGCACTTCGGGTTCCCCAAGGACGTTTGGCAGCGGCTCTTCGACGCGGGACGGATCGACTACCACCCCGTGTTCCCGGGGCGCCCGGGCTTCGGGGCGCGGCGGATCGAGACCGACGATGACGTTCGCGACGTGATCGAGCTGATCCGGGTGAACTACGACCGAGTGGTCGAGCGCCACGGCCTGCCCGAGGCCGAGGTGGCGTCATGAGCTCGCAGCTGGTCGAGATGGAGTCGGAGCTCGAGGGCCTGCACGCCTCCGAACCCGAGGCGCTGCCCTTCGCCCCGGCGCTGGACGTCCGCGCCTTCCTGCTGGAGCGCGAGCGAGGCAACCTGCTGATCTACAGCGTCAGCACGCTGGAGACCGACGCCGACGCGATCGAGGGCCTCGGCGGCATCGCGCGCCAGTACCTCAACCACGGGCACGAGGCCATGTTCACCTCGGACTGGTACCGCGGGCCGGTGTTCGTGCATCGGGACGATCGCGCGGCCGTCGAGGAGCACACCCACGTGCGGGGCGCGTTCTCGCGCCGGCACATGTTCGACGACGACTTCGAGGTGATCCCCACGCCCGGGCACACTCCGGGAGCCACCGCGTACCTGTGGGACAACGGGAAGCACCGGTTCCTGTTCACGGGCGACACGATCTATCTTCGTGAGGGCGAGTGGGTGGACGGGCTGCTCGGGTCAAGCGACCGGGCAAGCTACGTCGAGAGCCTGAAGCTCATCAGCGAGCTGGACTTCGACGTGCTGGTGCCGTGGCCGGCCACCGGCGGCGGGCCCTACTTCTCGATGACGAGCCCGGCGGACACCAAGAGGCGGATTGCCGCGCTGCTCGACCGGATCGCCTAGGCCGGCGCGGCGGCCTTCTCGAGGTCGACCGCCACCGCCAGCTTCGGCTCGTGCCAGATGAGGACGGCGTTGCGGTCGCGGTACTCGACGTCGTCGGGGGCGGGCAAGTCCCGTGAGAGACGTACGTCACAAAAGCGCTAGAAGTCCTCGTCCTCCGTGGGCCTGGGCGAGCAGCGTCGTCATTCGAAGCGCACCAGGTGCTTCTTCGCCTTCGGCTCGGCGAATCGCGCCAAGCCGATGGCCTCCCCCTCGATGTCTCGCCGTTCGGCGGCCTTGAGCTTTCGCAGCGGCTCGACCACCACGGTCGCCTTCTTCTCCGTCCTCCAGAAGGCTGCCACGCTGCCGTCCACCAGCACGGTCGCCCGCACGCGCAGGTTCTTCGACGTCAAGTTCTCGCGGTGGCGGTCGGCTATGACCCTGCTGCGGTCGTCGTGCGCGAGCAGGAGGTTGTCGAACTCGGGCAGCAGGCGGACCGGGGCTTCGGCGTCCTCGCCCGGACGGGGCGCGTCCGGGAGATCGAACAGTTCCCGGCCGTTCTCGTCTGCGAGCGTCACCAGCCCATCATCGAAGGCCGGGGCCAGACCGGCAACCCCGCTCCAGGCCTCGGCGTCCTTGACACTGGCCGGGCCGAACGCGGCGAGGTACCGGCGCACCAGATCCTTGCGGTCCGGGCTCTTGCGCAGCGGCTTGCCCAGCCAGCGCTCGGCGTCGGTGAACGGAGCCTTCGGCGTAAAGCCCCAGCGCCCGCCGTCGGGTACGCGGACGAGCGGGAGCTGGGTGCGCACCACCGCGGCCAGCGCCCGCACGTCGGCCTCGGGGTGGCGCTCGGCGAGCGTGTCGCGCATCGCCTTCGCGCTGAGCGCATCCGACCCCTCGAACAGCGACCGGCCCTCGGCCACCAGCTCGTCCACATCGACGCCCTCGGCCCGCTTGCCGAGCACGCGCAGCATCCCCTCGCCCACCGCCGGGGCGATGGCCGAGCGCAGGCGCGCGAAGTCCTTCGCCGGCATCAGATGAAGCGTGCCGCGCATCAGAGCGGCACGGACCACGCGCCGATCCTCGATCGCCGTGGTCAGCTCGCCGGCCTCGAAGTCCTCGAGCCGGGACCACAGGCCCATGAACGGCGGCCCCGGCTCCTGGGCCTGCATGCCGGCGAGCCTGCCCACCGCCTCTTCGGCCGGAAGGGAGTACCGCTCGAGAAGCAGCTGGCGGGCGAGCGTCGCCCGGCCCAGCTCGCGGAGGGACAGGACCCGCTCCGCCGCCACCGTCAGGGCAGGAGGGTGAAGCCCAGGCGGGCGTGCTGAAAGCGCTCGATCTGCCCTGAGCCCAGCGCCGCGGCGGGTGTCACGCAGCCCGCGCGGTCCGGGGTCGCGCCAGGCTCGGCCAACAGCAGGCCGGCCTCGCCGAGCATCTTCGCGGTGGCCAGGTAGCCGGGGTGCCCGGCGCCGTCGATCTCCACCACGATCTCGCGTCCCGAGGCCGTCCGGCCGGTCACGGTCATGCTCCACTCCCACCCCTCCAAGCGGTCCGCGGCAGGGCCGAATCCCGACGAGGGAAGCACCGACGACATGCCGTCGGCCAGCCGCTTCCGCAGGCCGGCCGGCGCAGAGCCGACGCCCGCGATCGCCAGCTGGCTGCCCGAGACCGCGCCGGCGCCGGCCCAGGCCAGCGGCGCCGGCCCGGGCATCCGGACGCCCTCGCGGTAGCGCAGCGGCGGGTCGCCCCGCAGCGCGGTGGACCGGTGGACGACGGCCGGATTGATGAAGGCGGCGGGCTGCATGGGCGCCAGCGGGGCGCCGGTCACGCCGCTGCGGGGCGCGACGGAGATCGGGCTCTTCTCGCGCACGATGTCCGCCGCCCGAGGGTCGGTCACCAGCACGCCCGGGTCCTTGAAGTCGTACTCGTCGTCGCCGGCCGCGATCGCGGCCATGCTCTGCAGCGTCCCGCCGGACATCAGGTCTGAGGGCCTCGGCGGCCACGACGGCAGCCCATCTACCTCCAGCTCGAGGTCGGCCGCGTCGAGCGGCTCGCCGTGACGCTCGTGCGCGGCCTCCGCCGCAAGCAGCACGCCGAGGTCGGCGGGCAGGGCCTCGAAGCCGCTCACCTGGACCACCTTCACCCCGGCCTCGGCGGCCGGGGAGTCGAACTCGTCGATCGTGTGGCGAACGAACGGGATCTCGCCCGTGAGGTCCATGTAGTGCGCGCCGCCGGCCACGCACGCGCCGATCACCGGCTTGCCGTAGTGCGTGTAGGGCCCCACGAGGTTCAGGACCACGCTCGTCCGCGAGGCCATCGCCTCCAGGGACGCCTCGTCGCTCACGTCGGCGGTGATGGTCTCGGGCGCGGTGACGTCGCACTCGGCCAGCACCCTCTCGGCCTTGCCGGCATCGCGTGCCGCGCCCGCCCAGTTGGCCCCGCGCTCGGCCAGGTATGCGCACACCCGCCGGCCGGTCACGCTGGTGGCCCCGAAGACCACCACGTCGAACTCGCGCTCAACCATCGCCGGGCACCGTACCGCCCCTCATCCGATACGAGTCGGTCAGGAGCTCGAGGAGCTCCTGACGGTCCACCGCCTGTACGCGCACCAGCACCATCGGGTGGCCGTCGTAGTGCGGCGTTGTGAAGAACTTGTCCGGCTCGGCGCCCAGCAGCAGCTCCTTCTCGTCGGTCCACACCACCAGCGCGTCGGGATCGGTCCGCAGCCGGGCGAACAGGCGGTCCTTGACGCGGAACCCCGGCGTCCCGTAGGAGGGCTTCTCCTTCGTCTGCGGGAGGCCGAGGGCCAGCTCGCGAACGTCCTCGTCGGTGGCCACTCCAGCAGTATCTTCCACGACCGTGCCCGGCATCCCGCCCGTCGACCCGACCGCGCAGCCGACGGGCTTCAAGAAGCTCTGCCACCGGGCGGCCATGACCAAGGCGGGCCGCTGGTTCGGGATCGAGGTGGGCTCCCGCGTGGATCCCACCCTGCTCAAGCTCTCCCGCGGCCGCTTTGCCAGCACCGCCTTCTTCCCGCTGGTGCTGCTGACGGTGAGGGGGCGCAAGAGCGGGACACCGCGCACTGTCCCGCTCGTCTACTTCACCCACGGCGACGAGGTGATCCTCACCGCGTCGAGCTTCGGCCGGGCAAAGCACCCCGCGTGGTACCTGAACGCCCGGGCCAATCCGGAGGTGCAGCTGGCGGCGAGGGGGGTCGACCTTCCCTACTTCGCCCGCGAGACCGAGGGCGAGGAGCGCGACCGGCTGTTCGAGCTCTCCAAGAGCCTCTACGCGGGTTACGGGTTGTACGAGGAGAGGGCCACGGAGCGCGCGATCCCGGTGCTGGCGCTCAGTCCCCGCGGCTAGCCTGAGACGCGATGGGCCGGCGCCACACGGTGGTCAACCCCGATGCGGTCGAGAGGTACATCCGCGGCGCAGTCATGCCGCGGTTCATGCAGCGGCTGCGTGACATCGACGCCGAGCTCCGCCGCCACACGCTGCGCCTCCAGCGCCACTACGACCAGCTCCGGGAGGAGTGCTCCGGGGATCCCCGCGAGTTCGAGCGCCGCTGGCGCCGGCTCGCCGCGCAGTGGGACTTCAACGAGGTCAACCTGCTCATCGAGCAGCACAACGAGTACTACCCGATCGAGCGCAATCTCCCGATCAGCATGAAGACCGGCGAATACCTGACCCTGAGCGGCAAGTCGCATACCCGCGAGCCGGCCGGCCCTGAGTGGATCTTCAGGCGCTTCCCGCCGGTCCCGGCGCCCTGATGGAGTCGAGGACAGCGGGGCGGGCGCCGCGGTTGACCGCGGTCCTGCGCGACAAGGAGACGGTCACTCCGCTCGAGCTGTTCTTCGACCTCGTCTTCGTGCTGGCCCTGACGCAGTGCACCGCGCTGATGGCCGACGATCCGACCTGGGAGGGCGTGGCCCGCGGGCTGCTGATCCTGGGCGTGCTGTGGTGGTCGTGGGTCGGGTACTCGTGGCTGACCAGCGTCGTCGACCCCGAGGAGGGCGTCGTCCGGCTGGCGATCTTCGGGGCCATGGCGGCGCTGCTGGTGGCCGCCCTGTGCGTCCCGGATGCCTTCAACGACACCGCGCTGCTGTTCGCCTGCGCCTACGGCGTGGTGCGCGTGGGCCAGATCGTGTTGTTCGTCGTGGCCAGCCAGGACGACCCCGGCCTGCGCTCGTCGGTGATCGGGCTCGCGGTCAGCACCGCCATCGGCGTAGGGATCCTGGTGGCCGCCTCGTTCACCGACGGGCTGCTTCAGGGAGGCCTGTGGGCGCTCGCCCTGACCCTCGACATGGCCGGGCCCTACTTCTTCGGCTCGGAGGGCTGGAAGCTCGTGCCCGCGCACTTCGCCGAGCGTCACGGGCTGATCATCATCATCGCGCTGGGCGAGTCGATCGTCGCCATCGGCGCGGGGGCGTCGGCCGAGGTCGACGCCGGGGTGGTGGCGGCGGCGGCACTCGGGACGATGGTCGCGGCCGCGCAGTGGTGGCTGTACTTCGACGTCGTGGCGCTGGTAGCCGAGCGCCGGCTGTCGAACGCCGAGGTGGGGCGCGAGCAGAACGAGATCGCGCGCGACTCCTACTCGTTTCTGCACCTGCCGATGGTCGCCGGCATCGTGCTGGTGGCCCTGGGGTTGAAGAAGACGCTGGGGCACACCGGTGATCCGCTCAAGCTGGTGCCGGCGGTGGCGCTGATGGGCGGGGCGGCGCTGTACCTGCTTGCCCACGTGGCCTTCCGGTGGCGGGGCATCCACCGCCTCAGCACGCAGCGGCTGGTGGCCGCGGTCGCGCTGCTCGCGCTGATCCCCGTCGCTCTCGAGACCCCGTCAGTGGTGAGCGTGGCTCTGCTGGCCGTCGTCCTCGCCGCGCTGATCGCCTACGAGGTGACCCACTTCGCCGAGCTGCGCGACAAGATGCGCCACCAGCTCGCTCACGAGCGGTAGTGCGAGAGGAACTCCACCAGTAGGGCGTTCAGCCGGCGGGGAGCGTCGGCTGGGATCCAGTGGCTCGCCCCGTCGATGCGCTCGTAGCGCCAGGGGGCGTCGACGAACTCGGCCGAGTCGATCATCTGCTGCTCGCCGCACGCGAAGTCACGCGTGCTCCAGATCCCCATGCTGGGACACGTGACGTGCGGCACGCGCCCCCCGTCGACGAAGGCGTAGATGTTGTGGTTCGCGCGGTACCAGTTCAGCGCAGCGGTCAGGCGTCCCGGCCGCGACAGCTCCTCGACGGCGCGGTCGACATCCTCCACCCCCTGCATCCACGCCCGGAAGAGCTTCCAGTCGTCCCTGGTCAGGATCTCCTCGGCCTCGGGGTACTGGAAGAGCAGCATGTACCAGAAGTCGCGCATCTGCCTGAACGTGCGGGGCACGGCCGGGTGACCGACCGAGAGCGCGGCCAGGTGGTCGACCCGATCGGGCTCCAGGGCCGCCAGGCCCCAGGCGGTGGCGGCTCCCCAGTCGTGGCCGACCACGGCGGTGCTCTCCACGCCTAGCTCGTCGAGCAGCTCGACGAGCCCCTTCACCACGTTCCGGAGCCGGTAGGCGTCGAGCTCGGCCGGGGTCTCGGACTCGCCGTAGCCCGGTAGATCGGGGGCGATCACCCGGTGGCCGGCGGCGGCCAGCGCCTGGATCTGGTCTCTCCACAGCGCGTGCGAGTCGGGGAAGCCGTGCAGCATGAGGACCGGGCGGCCCTCGCCCGCCTCCTCCACGTGCAGCTCAACGCCGGCGCATCTGATCACGCGACCTGAGCGTAACTCCCGTGACGACTCTCGGTAGATGGGAAGACTTCCTTGATGCGAGTTCGTGAGGAGACGGCGACTTTCCGCGGGGACGACAGTCCCCCGCTGGTCGCCGCTTCGCTCGCGTGCCCGGTCTGCCTGACCGGCGCCGTGAGGTGGGAGCTCGAGACGGGGGATTGGGAGGCGCAGGCTCATTGCCGCTGCCCGGCCTGTCAGGGGGCCTGGGATGTGGGTCTTACCGAAGAGCAGGCGCTGCGGCTAGCGCTCCAGCCTACGGGTCCCCCGGTCCCTGTTTGACGGCCACCGCGCCCGGAACAGGAGCGGAGGCCCTCGACGTGTTCGTGGAGCTCTTCGACGGCCTCGAGGCCGGCCCCAACGGCGGTTCGCGCGACTTCTACGACCGCTGCTGCGAGGCCGTCTGCCGCCTCACGTCGATGAACCGCGCGGGACTGCTGCTCTACGACGACGCCCGCAAGCTCGTGGTCCCGGTAGGCAGCCACGGCCTTCCCGACGAGCTGCTGGGCCAGATCTACGGCACCCTCGAGGAGACGCCGGTGGCCCAGCGGGCGCTGGGAGAGGACCGCGTGGTCGAGCTGAACGACGGGCTGGAGGGCGAGGTGCCCGACCGCTACGCGCACCTCAGCGGTGTCAGCAGCGTCACCTGCACGCCGGTGTCGGCCGGCGGTCGTTGGCTGGGCGTGATCTTCGCCGACCGCGGCGGCGCGCACTTCGAGCTGACCGAGCCCGAGCGCCACGCCATGCTGACGCTCGGCAAGACCGCGGCGCTGGCCACCAGCGCGCGCAGCGCCACCGTGCAGCAGGCGCGGGCCCGGCTGCTGGGCGAGCGGATCGACCTCGCCCGCGACCTGCACGAACGGGTGATGCAGCGGCTGTTCGGGATCTCGCTGGTGCTCGGCTCGTCGAGCGACCTCGGCCCCGAGGAGCGCGTCCGGTGCTCCGAGGAGATACACGCTGCCCTGCACGAGATGCGCAGCGCGCTGTCGCGGCCGCTGGCTCCCTCTCCCGAGGGCACCAGCGCGACGCTGGAGCAGGAGCTCGGGCGGCTCGAGCGCCACTACGGGGAGCTGCCCATCGAGGTGACGTGGGAGATGCGCGAGCCGCTGCCCGAAGACCTCGAGCCGCTGGCCCAGTCGGTACTGGCCGAGGCGCTTCGAAACGCCGACAAGCACGCCGCTCCGAGCCGGGTGCACGTCGATGTGCGCAGGCGGGACGACACCGTTTTCCTCGAGGTGCGCAACGACGGCGTCACCCGCGCCGAGCCGGGCCCGCCCGCCGGCGCGGGGATGGGATTGCGGTTGGCGGCCTTCGAGGCCCTGCAGCGGGGCGGCGTGGTCGAGTTCGGAAGGAAGGGAGACGGAATGGCGCACGCGCCTGATGCTCCCGGTTCCCTGACGCCCGACCGGCGGCTGCGGGTCCTGGTGGCCGACGACCACGAGGTCGTCCACTGGGGCTTTCGCCTGCTGCTGACCGAGCAGTCGTGGGTGGAGCGCTGCCTGACGGCGGGCGGGCCGGACGAGGCGCTGGACCTCGTGCGCCGCTACGACCCGCACGTGGCGCTGGTGGATCTCTTCCTGGGCGAGCACTCGGGCGCGGAGCTGTGCGAGACCATCCGGCGCGAGTCCCCGCGCACCCGGGTGCTTCTGATCTCCGGCGCCGGCTGGATCTCGCCGCAGGCCGCCAAGTCGGCCGGCGCGTCGGGGTTCGTCCCCAAGGACTGGCCGGCCGACGACGTCGCCATGGCGGTGCGCATGGTGGCCAAGGGCATGACGGTGTTCGCCTCCCGCTCTGATGGTCCGTCCACCCCGCTGAGCGGGCGTGAGCGCGAGGTGCTGGGACTGATGGCCTCGGGCGCCACCAACCGCGAGATCGCCCGGCAACTGCACCTGTCGCCGCACACGATCAAGGAGCACACCAGCGCGCTGTACAAAAAGCTCGACGTGCGCAACCGGGCCGAGGCCGTGCAGCGCGCGGGACGGCTCGGCCTCACCGACTGACCCCCCAACCCGTAGGCGTACACCCCCCTGACCGGGGGGATTCCCGGCCCAGCGCGCGCCGCGGCCGCTGCTCCCAGGTAGACGAAAGGGATGCAGCTGAGCGACACAGCAATCGTCTTCCCTGGCCAGGGCAGCCACGAGGAGGGCATGCGCGAGCAGGTCGAGCGCGATCGCCCCGACCTCCTGGAGGCGGTGGACCAGATGGTGGGCGAGGATCCGTTCGCCCGCGTGGGCGAGGGCACCCGCTTCGACCAGCCCGCCATCTTCTGCGCCGGCCTGGCCGCCTACGAGCGCCTGGGGCGCCCCGTTCCGGCCTTCTTCGCCGGCCACTCGCTGGGTGAGCTGACCGCGCTGGTCGCCGCCGGCGTGCTGAGCGAGGACGACGGCCTGCGCCTGGTGGCCCTGCGCGGCATGCTGAGCGACCAGGCCGCCGAGCGGTCCAAGGGCGGGATGCTCGCGCTGCGCACCGGTCGCGACATAGCGGGTTGCCTCGCCCAGCGCTCGGGGCTGTCCGTGGCGAACGACAACGCGCCCGAGCAGGTGGTGCTCTCCGGCTCCGACGCCGCGCTTCGCGCCGGCGAGCAGGAGGCCGAGTCCGCCGGGCTGCGCGGCAAGCGCCTGCCGGTGGCGGGCGCCTTCCACTCGCCCGCGATGCGTCCAGCCGTGCCCGCGTTCGGCGAGGCGCTGACCGAGACGCCGCTGAGCAAGGGGAGTGCCCCCGTCTTCTCCTGCGTGACCCGCGCCCCCTTCGACGACGTGCCCTACCGCCTCGCCCAGGCCCTGGTCTGCCAGGTCCGGTGGCGGGAGACGCTTCTGGCCCTGCGCGCTGCCGGCGCGCGCCGCTTCATCGAGCCCGGCCCCGGCAAGACGCTGGCCGGGCTCGTGCGGCGGTGCCTGCCCGACGCGGAGATGGTCGCGCCAGAGGACCTCGAGGCCGCACGTGCCTGAGCCGGCGGGAATCGCGTCGTTGGCCACCGCGCTGCCGGAGCACGTCGTCGGCAACGCCCCGATCGCCGCGCGCATCGGGGTGTCCGAGGACTGGATCCCGTCCCGCACCGGCGTGCGCGAGCGACGCCACGCCGAGCCCGGGGAGACCCTGACCGGGCTGGCGGCGCGGGCCGGCTCGCGGGCGCTCGAGCGTGCCGGCGTGGAGCCGTCGGACGTCGACCTGGTGCTCGTGGCCACGCTCACCCAGGACGAGCTGCTGCCCAACGCGGCCCCACTCGTGGCCGAGCAGGTGGGCGCCAGCGGCGCCGCCTCGATCGACCTCGGGCTCGGCCTGCACCGGCTTCGTCGCCGGCCTGGCCCTGGCCGCCGGCCCAGGTGGAGACCGGCCGTGCCGACACGTCCTGCTCATCGGCGCCGAGCTCCTGAGCCGCGTGCTCGACCACGGCGACCGTCCACCGCCGGCCTGTTCGGCGACGGCGCCGGCGCCGGCCGTGCATCACCGCCGGCGGCGCGGACGGATCGGGCCCGTGTTGCTGCGCTCCGACGCCTCGGCGCCGACTGCATCCGCATCGAGCACGACGAGCGCGCCGATCCGGATGCGCGGCCAGGACACGTTCCGGGCCGCGGTCACGCGCTTGAGCGAGAGCGCGCTCGAGGCGCTGCGCGGCCGCGCGACGTGCGGCTCGACGACATCGACCTGTTCGTCTTCCACCAGGCCAACGCGCGCATCACCCGCGCCGTGGGCGAGCGCCTCGGCCTGCCCACCGAGCGCGTGGTCGACTGCATCGAGCGCCACGGCAACACCTCGGCGTCGAGCGTCCCCATCGCGCTTGCCGAGGCCGAGCGCGACGGCCGCCTGCGGCCCGGCGCGCGCGTGCTGCGTCGGCGCCTTCGCCGCCGGCTTCACCTGGGGCGCGGGGGTGATCGAGTGGTGAGCGACCGAACGGCGCGACAGGCGGCTGCGCTCTCGTCACCGGCGCCTCGCGCGGCATCGGCGCCGCCATCGCACGCGCGCTCGCCGCCGACGGCTGGCCGGTCGCCGTGCACTTCCGCTCCGACCCCGACGCTGCGGCCGCGGTGGTCGAAGCCGGTCGAGGAGGCCGGCGTCCCCCGCGTGTCCGTGCGGGCCGACGTGGCCGATCTCGGCGCACCCGACGCACGTCTTCTCCGCGGTCGAGGCAAAGCTCGGCCCGGTGCTGTGCCTGGTCAACAACGCCGGGGTCCGCGCCGACGCGCTCTCGCCCCAGATAGACGACGAGCAGTGGAGCACGGTTGTCGAGACGAACCTCTCCGCCGCCTTCCGCATCACCCGCCGCGCCCTTCGCAACATGATGCGCGCCCGCTTCGGGCGGATCGTCAGCGTGGCTCGGTGGTCGGGCCAGCGGGCCAACCCCGGGCCAGGCCAACTACGCCGCCTCCAAGGCGGGGCTGATCGCGATGACCCGAACGATCGCCGCCGAGGTGGGCCGGCGCGGGGTCACGGTGAACGCCGTCGCCCCGGGCCTGGTCGCCACCGAGATGACCGAGGGCGTGGGCGCCCACGCTGCTGAAGGCCGTGCCCGCCCGCCGGGCGGGCACGCCCGGACGAGGTCGCCGCCTGCGTGCGCTTCCTCGCCTCGGCCGAAGCGGGCTACGTGAACGGAACGACCCTGACCGTCGACGGCGGGCTGACCGCCTGAAAGGAGAGAAACGAATGAGCACCACAGTGAACAAGGAGAAGATCGAGGATCGCCTGACCGACGCGCTGGTCGAGTTCGGCGCCGAGCGCGACCAGATCCACCGCGGCGCCGGCTGGGAGGAGCTCGACGTGGACTCGCTCGACCTCGTCGAGCTCGCCCAGATCGTCGAGGACGACTACGGCGTCCAGATGAAGGAAGAGGACCTCCAGAAGATCGACGACCGTCGGCCAGGCGGTCGATTTCGTGGTCGAGCGCGCCGACCATGAGCCGCCGCGTCGCCATCACCGGGCGTCGGCGCCGTCACCCCGCTCGGGGTGGGCGCGCGGGCCCTGATCGAGGGCTGGTCCGCAGGCGCGCTCGGGCATCAGCGACGGCCGCGCGGCGTGCTCGGACTTCGACCCCAAGGAGCTACTGTCGGTGAAGGAGGCCGCGCCGCGCCGACCGCTTCACCCAGCTCGCGCTGGCCGCCGGGCGACGAGGCCCTGGCTGCAGGCCGGCTCGCGCGACAGCTACGACGGCGACGGACGTCGCCTGCGTGATCGGGACCGGGATCGGCGGCATCGGCACCATCGAGGAGCAGCACATCAGGCTGCGCGAGCGCGGCCCGGCGGCCGTCTCGCCGCTGGCCGTCCCGCTGATGATGGCCAACGCGGCCTCGGGCGTGCTGGCCATGAAGCACGGCCTGCGCGGCGAGTGTTACGGCACCGTGTCGGCCTGCGCGGCGGGCGCCCACGCCGTCGGCACCGGCCTGCGCCTGGTGCGCAACGGCGTCGCCGAGGCCGCGGTGGTCGGCGGCTCGGAGGCGGGCGTGACCGCGCTGTCGAAGCCGCCTTCGAGGGCATGGGCGCCACCTCGCCGTCCGGCATCTCCCGTCCCTTCGACAAGCGCCGCGACGGCTTCGTCATGGGCGAGGGCGCCGGTGTGCTGGTGCTCGAGACCGAGGAGCGCGCACGCGAGCGCGGTGCCGAGGTGCTCGGCTGTCTCGAGCGGCTTCGGAGCCACCGCCGACGCCCACCACATCACCGCGCCCCGAGGCGGACGGCGCGGGCGCTGCCCGAGCCATGACGCGCGCGCTGCGCGACGCGGGCCTGGAGCCGGGAGACGTCGAGCTGGGTCAACGCGCACGGCACCTCGACCCCGCTCAACGACCGCTCGGAGACCGAGGCGATCAAGACCGCCCTTGGCGACCGCGCCGAGAAGGTCCCGGTCTCCTCGCTGAAGTCCGCGATCGGCCACCTGCTCGGCGCCGCCGGCGCCGTCGAGGCGGTTGCGACCGTGCTCGCGCTGCGCGACGCAGGTGCTCCCACCCACGCTCGGCTGGGAGGAGCGCGACGCCGGGCTTGGACCTCGACTACGTGCCCGGCGAGCGCGCGACCGCTCGAGGGCAACGGCCGCCCGGCCGCCGCGATCTCGAACTCGTTCGGCTTCGGCGGCCACAACGCCGCCCTGTGCTTCGAGGCCGCGATGAGCGCCACGCTCGAGACCTCGCACCGACGGCCAGCGTGTGGCACCCGCTCGCGCGCCTGGAGCGGCTCTGCGACCCGGGCTCCCTGCGCCCCTTCCGCTCCGAGGTCGCGTCTCGGGCCGAGCGCTCGCAACGTGCCCGGCGACGGCGTGCTCACCGCGGCGGGGACGCGTCGGGCGGCCGCCCGGTCTTCTGTCTACTCGCAGGACCGCAGCGTCCTCGGCGGGTCGCTCGGCGAGTCCCAGGCCGAGAGCGATCGTGCGCCTGCTTCGCATGGCCGGCGACGCCGGGTGCGCCGGTGGTCGGCTTCGTCGAGTCCGCGCGGCGCCCGGGTCGACGAGGGCGACGGCGGCGCTCGGGCGGCTACGGCCGGATCTTCTCCGAGCACGTCCGCCTGCGCCGGCTAGGTGCCCCAGATCTCCGTGATCACCGGCACCTCGGCCGGGCGGCGGGTCCTACTCCCCCGCCCTGACCGACTTCGTGGTGATGACCGAAGGCTCGAGCATGTTCCTGACCGGGCCCGGCGTGGTCGACGAGGTGACCGGCGAGGCCGTCTCCAAGCACGAGCTCGGCGGCCCGCGCGTGCACGTCGCGCAACGGCGTCTGCCACCTGACCGCGCGCGACGACGAGCCGAAGCGGTGGAGGTCGTCCGCGACCTGCTGGCCCACCTGCCGCCGTCGGGTGGCCGCGCGGGCGGTCCGCGAGCCCACCGCCGCGCCCGAGCCCGGTGACCCTGGCGAGTTCGGTGCCCGACGACGCCGCGCAAGGTCTACGACGTGCGCGAGGTGGCCCGCCGCGCTGTCGGACGGCGGGCGCCTGCTCGAGGTCTCGCCGCGCTGGGCGCGCAACATCGTCACCGCCTTCGCCCGCATCGACGGCCGGCCGGTGGGCGTGATCGCCAACCAGCCGCGGCTACCTGGGTGGGGTGCATCGACTCCGCCGCGGCCGAGAAGGCCGCCAGCTTCGTGGACAAGTGCGAGCTCTTCGGGCTGCCTCTCGTGGTGCTCGTCGACACGCCCGGGCTTCCTGCCCGGCTCGCGTCAGGAGCGCGCAGGCGTGATCCGTCATGGCGCCGGGCTGCTGCGCGCGTTCGCCGGGGCGGAGGTGCCACGCGTCACCGTCGTGCTGCGCAAGGCCTTCGGCGGCGGCTTCATCACGATGAACGCCAAGGACCTCGGCGCCGACCTCGTGCTCGCCTGGCCCGGCGCCGAGATCGGCGTGGTCGGCCCTCGGCAGGCCGTCGGCCTGGTCCATCGCAGCGCCATCCGCGACGCCGAGGACCCCGAGCTCGAGCGCGACCGGCTCGCCGACGTCTACGCCCGCGAGCACACCACCGCTGCGGTCGCTGCCCAGGGCGGCGACGTGGACGAGATCGTGACCCCGGCGGAGACGCGCGAGCGCCTGGCCTGGGCGCTGACCGTGCTGGGGGAGCGCCTATGAGCTGCTACGTCGCGCTGGGCGACTCCTTCTCCTCGGGCACCGAGCCCGGCGTGCCCTCGTTCACCGACCGGGTGGCCGCCCGGCTGCGCGGTTGGCGCTACCTGAGCCTCGCGGTTGAAGGCTCCCGCAGCGGCGACGTGGTTGAGCGCCAGCTCCCCTACGCGGTCCGGGCGCAGCCCGAGCTCGTGACGGTGGTGTGCGGGGCCAACGACGTCGTGCGCACCACCCGGCCGCAGATAGACGGCTTCGCCGCGAACTTCGAGCACCTGCTCCGCGGGCTCGAGCCGACACCCCGGGTGGTGACCGCCACCTACCCCGAGGTCGGCGAGCTGCTGCCGCTGCGGGCCCGCACCCGCGAGCGCATGACCGACGGCCTGCAGGCCATCAACGAGGTCATCCGCGACCTGTCGCGCCGCCACGGAGTGGTCTGCCTCGAGCTGGCCGGGCACTCGGGCAACCGCGACCGCGAGAACTTCGCCGACGACGGCTTCCACCCATCGGACGCCGGCCACCGCCGGGCGGCCGAGGCGCTGGCCGAGGCGCTCAGCGAGCACACCGACATCGAGCTCGACCCAGAGGAGGTGGCCGTATGAACGGCCGCACCATCACCGAGGCAGACGTGGTCTCGTTCGCCAACCTCACCGGCGACCACCACCCCCAGCACACCGACGCGCAGTGGGCCGAACAGAGCCCGTTCGGGGAGCGCATCGCCCACGGGCATGCTGGTGCTCTCGTACGCGGTCGGCCTGGTGGACCTCGATCCCGAGCGCATCGCGGCCCTGCGGCGGATCCGCGAAGTCGTGTTCAAGCGGCCGGTGGCCATCGGGGACACGATCTCGCTGGAGGTCCGCCCCGTCGACGGCTCTCAGGACGGCCTGGAGAGCTACGAGTGGCGCGTGACCAACCAGCACGGGCGACTCGTGCTGCGGGCCGTGGTGGACGCGGTGGTCCGCCCCGAGAGCGGCGAAACCCCGGACGACGATCTCGCCGCCGTGCCGGTGACGCTGTGAACCTCGACGGCAAGTGCCTGCTGATCACCGGCGCCCTGACCCACCGCAGCATCGCCTTCTCGGTCGCCGAGCAGGCCCAGCTGGCCGGCGCCGAGGTGGTGCTGACCGGCTTCGGCCGCGGCAAGCGGCTGACCGAGCGCGCGGCCGCGCGGCTGCCCGAGCCCGCCGGACGTGCTGGAGCTCGACGTCAACAGCCCCGACGACCTGCGCGGCCCTGCGCGAGGACCTCGAGTACCGCTGGGAGCGGGTCGACGGCGTACTGCACGCGATCGCCTTCGCGTCCGACGACGCGCTGGGCGGCCGCTTCCTCGAGACGCCCGCCGAGTCGGCCGCCGCAGCGTTCACCACCAGCGCGTTCTCGCTGAAGTCCCTGACCGCCGAGCTGCTCCCGCTCTCATGGAGGAGGGCTCCAGCGTGGTGGGCCTCGACTTCGACGCCACCGTCGCGTGGCCCGCCTACGACTGGATGGGCGTCTCCAAGGCCTCCCTCGAGGCGGTGGCCCGCTACCTGGCCCGCGACCTCGGGCCCCACGGCGTGCGGGTGAACCTCGTCTCCGCCGGGCCGCTCGAGACGCCGGCCGCCGGCGGCATCCCCGGCTTCGACCGCCTCGCCGGCGAGTGGGCCGGCCGGGCGCCGCTCGGTTGGGACGCCGAGGACCCGGTGAAGGTCGCCCAGGCGGTCTGCTTTCTGTTCTCCGACTGGTCGCAGGCCATCAGCGGCGAGATCCTCCACGTGGACGGCGGCTTCCACGCGATGGCCACCGCGGGGCCGAATCAGCTGCCCGCATAGAGGGCGGCCACCCGCTCACCCTCCGCTTCAAGCTCGTCCCGGTCGCGCGGATCCAACTCGTCGAAGGGGTCGAGGCGCACCCGGCCCTCCTCGGCCTTCCAGGTTCCGGCCACGCGGCCGTCGACGAGGAATGTCGGGGACGACTGCGGCGCCTTGACGTTGAAGATCTTCGTCCGGTGCTCCTCGGGGAGGATCCCGGTGCGCCGGGTGTGGGCGAGCAGGGTCGCGTCCCAGGTGGGCAGGAAGCGGGCGGGCGCGGACGTGTCCGGGTCGGGCAGCGGCGCGCGCGGCAGGTCCAGCAGCTCGTCGCCTGACTCGCTGCGAAAGCGCCGCAGCGCCAGGCCGCCGAGCGCGCGGTCGACGTCCGGCAGGGGCAAGCCCGTGAAGCTTGCGACGTCGTGGCGCGTCGCGGGGCCGAAGCCGCGTAGGTAGCGGGTCACCAGCAGCTCTCGGCCCGCGAGCGGATCGGCGTCATCGGGGCCGACCCATTCCTCGGCCAGGGCGAACAGGTCCGCGCGGCGGCGCTCCCAGGTGCCCGAGGGCGGGACGCGCACCATGTCGAGCCACATGCCCAGCGCGTGGAAGCGGTCCCGCCCGATCAGCTCCTCGATCTGCTTGCGCGGCATCGGCCCGTCGCTGGTCAGCCGCGCCCGCACCGTATGCGCCGCCGCGGCCATCCGCCGTGCGTCGGGGCGCGGGCGCTGAGCGCGGGCGAACGCCTCGCGCCGGGGCTCGCGCACCGCCGCGGTCAGCGGCCAGTAGTCGGCGCGGGAAACCAGGTGGATCGTGGCCCGCATCAGCGTGGCCTGCACGACCGTGCGGCGCTCCAGCGCCCGGGTCAACCCGTCACGCTCGAAGCCCCTCAACCGCGACCACACGCCCACGTACATGGACGGCGCGTACTGCGCCTGGATGCCGCCCACCCGCTCCAGCGCCTGGGGCAGGCGCATCCCGCCCCGCTCGATCAGGAGCTGGCGAGCGAGCAATGCGCGGTTCAGCGCGCGCTCGCTCAGGACCCTCTCGGTCACGAAGCGCGGAAGCGGATCGCGCCGGCGTTCCAGTCGACGCGGGCGTGCTCGAAGCCGGCGGCCTGCAGCCGCGCGGGCAGCTCCTCGGGGTCGATCACGTTGCGGACGTCGCCGATGTGGAGCAGCGCGAACCCCAGGCCGCGGCCGGTGCTGTCGGTACCGGCGAACGTGCCTCCTTCGCGCACCACCCGCCGCACCTCGCAGAACAACCGGTCCTGGAGCTCCCGGGTGGGGACGTGGTGGAGCATCGTGAAGCAGGCCGCGCCGGAGAACGAGTCGTCGCCGAACGGGAGGCTCGATCCGTCTCCCTCCTGGACCTGGACCCGCGACCCCAGCCGCTCCCGCAGGCCGGCCGCCAGGCGAGGGTCGATCTCCAGCGCGGTCAGGCGCTGCGCGTGCTGCACCAGCGCGTCGGTCGACGGGCCGAACCCGGGGCCCACTTCGAGGACGTCGTCGCCGAGGTCCACCCCCTCCAGCGCCGCGGGTACCAGGTCTTCGCGCACATGGCGCTTCCACCCCTCCCGCGAGCAGTAGAAGTGGTGGACCCGGTTCACCTACTTGACCGCGGCCCTCCGGTAGGTCCGCACCGCCAGCGGCGCGAATACCGCGAGCAGCCCGACCGACCAGGCCAGCGCACCCCAGACCGCGTTGCCGGCGGGCGTGTCCAACCACAGGTGGCGCATGGCGTTGACCACCAGCGTGAACGGGTTGACGTCCGCGAACGCCTGGAGCGCATCGGGCATGGAGTCGGTGGGCACGAAGGCCGACGAGATGAAGGTGAGAGGGAAGACGGTGATGAAGCCCAGCGACTGGGCGGCCTCCGGCGAGGACGACTTCAGCCCGAAGAAGGCGAAGATCCACGAGAAGACGTAGCCGAAGAACAGCACCAGGACGACACCGGCGGCGATGTGCAGCACGTTGGTCTTGAAGTCGAAGCCGATGATCAGCCCGACGATCACCATGATGGTCAGGGAGACAGTGTTGGTGACCACGTCCGCCGCGGTGCGCCCGGCCAGCACCGCGGAGCGGGCCATCGGCAGCGAGCGGAAGCGGTCGATCAGGCCCTTGTTGAGGTCCTCGCTCAGCCCGATCGCCGTGATGAAGCCGCCGAAGGCGATGCTCTGGGTGATGATCCCCGGCATCAGGAAGTCCTTGTAGTCGTCGAAGCCCGGTGTCTCGATCGCGCCGCCGAACACGTAGGCGAACAGCAGCACGAACATCACCGGCTGCACCGTGAACGACAGCAGCAGGTCGGGCGCGCGCGGGATCCGGAGCAGGTTGCGCCGGGCGATGACCAGGGAGTCGGCGAGGGCCTGGCTCATTCGGCCTCGTCCTCCGTCTCCTCGGCCGCGTGGCCGGTGAGGGAGATGAACACGTCGTCCAGGGTCGGCCGCCTGACGGCAACGTCCTCGACCCCGACGCCGGCTTCGTCCAGCCGGCGGACCGCCTCGGCGATCGCGCCCTGGCGCTGGCGGAAGGCCACCCGCAAGGTGCCGTCCTCGGTCTCGGGCCGCTCGTCGGACATCGACGCGAGCGCGGTGGCGCCGGCCTCGGCCTGGGTGACGTCCTCCAGGGTCACCTCGAGGCGCTCGCCCCCGACCCGGTCCTTGAGCTGGTCCGATGTGCCCTCCTCGATCACCAGCCCGTGGTCGATCACCGCGATGTTGTCGGCCAGCCGGTCGGCCTCGTCGAGGTACTGAGTGGTCAGCAGCACCGTGGTGCCCGAGGCCACGCGGTCCTCGATGGTCTCCCACAGGCCCAGCCGGCTCAGCGGGTCGAGGCCGGTGGTGGGCTCGTCGAGGAAGATCACCGGCGGGCGGGCCACCAGCGCGGCGGCGAGGTCGAGGCGTCGCCGCATGCCGCCCGAATAGGTGCGCACCAGGCGCTTGCCCGCGTCGGTGAGGTCGAAGCGCTCGAGCAACTGGTCGGCGCGAGTGCGCGACTCGGACCCGCCCAGGTGGTACAGCCGGCCGACCATCTCGAGGTTCTCGCGCCCGGTCAGGTTCTCGTCGACGGCCGCGTACTGCCCGGCCAGGCCGATCTGCGAGCGAAGGGCGGCCGCGTCCTTGACCACGTCCAGGCCGGCCACCCTGGCGCTGCCCCCGTCGGGAGGGAGGAGCGTGGTCAGGATCCGCACGGCGGTGGTCTTGCCGGCGCCGTTGGGGCCGAGCAGGCCCAGCACCGTCCCCTGGGGAACGGCGAGGTCGATCCCGCACAGGGCCTGGACGTCCCCGTAGGACTTCCTGAGCCCCTCTGCCTTGATTGCCTCCTGGCCGGCCATCGGCCGCGCACGGTAATGATCCGCCTGTGGGTTTCGACGACGACATCGCCCTCCGCCACGTGGGAGAGGGCGCCTGGGAGGGCGACATCGTGGGGCGGTGGTGGACCCCGCGTGGCCCGCTCGGCGGCTTCGTGATGGCGCTGATCCTGCGGGCGCTCGAGGAGGCCGTCGCCGACCCGGCCCGTCAGGCCCGGTCGTTGACCGTGCAGTTCCTGCGCCCGCCGGGCGAGGGGGCGGTGATCCTGAAGCCCGTGATCGAGCGCTCCGGGCGCGGGCTCACCAACGCCACCGCCCGCCTGGAGCAGGGGGGCAAGCTGATCGCCCTGGCCCTGGCCACCTTCGCCGGACCCCGGCAGAGCCCGGAGCTGACCGAGTCGCCCATGCCCGATGTCGAGATCCCCGGCAACCGCGACCAGCGCCGCCGCGAGCTGCCCGGCGCCGAGGCCCCGAACTTCGTGGACCTGCTCTCCATGCAGGCCCGTTTCGGCGCGGATCCGTTCTCACGGGCCGACAGTGCGCTGACCGGCGGGTGGATGGGGCTGCGGGAGGAGCGGGAGATCGACGCCGCGACGGTCTGCGTGCTGGCCGATGCCTGGTACCCGGCCCCCTGGCCCCGGTTGGCCGGCCTGGCGCCGGCCCCCACCGTGGAGATGAGCGTGTACTTCCGGTCGCCGCTGCCGCTGCCCGACTCGCTGCTCCTGGGCCGCTTCCGCAGCGGCCAGGTCCGCGACGGCTACTTCGACGAGGACGGCGAGCTCTGGACGCCCGACGGGACCCTGGTGGCCCAGTCTCGCCAGCTGGCGATCCTCTTCGGCGCCGAAGCCTGAGTCAGCTGCGACGCGCGCAGCCTGAGCAGGTCGACCATCTGGGCCGTGTGCTCGAAGGGGTCGGCCACGGCGAAGCCATCGGCGAGCGAGAGGGCGGCCAGCAGCTGTCCGGAGCTCTCCGCCACCAAGACGTCGCCCGAGGGGACATCGGCGCTGTCGAGGGCCGCGAGACGCAGCAACTGGGCGGCGTCCTGCGCGCCCGCACGTCGAACGGTGAGGGTGTGTGTGTTGATTGTGCGGGTCATGTGGGGTAGTGTACGACGTACGGAGCTGATTGCAATGTCGTACAAAGTCCTTATGACCGACATCGACCGAGAGGGCACGGTCTCGGTTACCCAGCAGATCGCCGACCGCTTCGCAGCGGCCATCGAGTCCGGCGAGCTCGCCCCGGGGGAGAAGCTCCCGCCCACGCGGGCGCTGGCCACCGAAGCCGGCGTGAACCACCTCACTGCGGCGCGCGTGTACAAGAAGCTGGCCGAGGAGGGCTACGTCACCGCCGCCGTGGGCCGCGGCACCTTCGTGCGCTCCCTGACCCCCAGCGCCGAGGTCGAGCACGGGGACGACTGGCAGCGCCTGGCGCTGCCCGACCGAGTCCCGTCCTACTCCGAGGAGGCGCTGGCGGACGCGTTCGCCTTCGCCGGCGACCGCCAGGTCATCTCGCTGGCCACGGGCTGGCCCGCGCCCGACCTCTACCCCACCGAAGAGCTCACGCAGATCACCCGCGACGTGGTCGATGAGGTCGGCGTGGACGCGTTCACCTACCTCACCGCGCCCGGTCTGGACGACCTGCGCGAGCAGCTGGCCGCCCGCGGCCGCAAGGTGGGCTACGCCTCGCAGGCCGAGGAGATCATCGTTACCTCGGGAGCGCAGCAGGCGATCGACCTGACCGTCCGCGGCTTGCTGGAACACGGCGATGTGGTGGCGGTCGAGTCCCCCACCTACTCGGGCCTGCTCTCGGTCCTGCGTGCCGCAGGCGCCCGCGTGATCGGTGTCCCGGTCGACGAAGACGGCCTGGACGTCGACGCGCTCGAGGAGCTGGTCGGCCGGCACGAGGTGAAGCTGGTTGCGCTCCAGACCGGTTGCCAGAACCCGACCGGGTGCGACCTGTCGGACGAGCGCCGTGAGCGGCTGGCCGCGCTCGCGCGCGAGCGCAACCTGATGGTGCTCGAGGACGGCGTGTACGGCGACCTGCGCTTCGATCGCGCCGAGCCTCGCGCGCTGCGGGCGCTGGCGCCCGCGCACGTGGTCTACGTCGACTCGCTGTCGAAGACCGTCGGCGGGGGCCTTCGCGTGGGCTGGATCGCGGCACGCGGGCCGGTGTACGAGCGCCTGGCGATGCTCAAGCTGGAGAGCGACTTCCACAGCCCGACCCTTACGCAGCACATCGCCGCCCGCTACTTGGCCGGCGACGCCTACGCCGAGCACCTCAAGCACACCACCCCGATCTACCAGCGCCGGCGCGACTCGCTGCTGGAGGCACTGGAGCGCCACCTCCCCGGTGAGATCCACGCCCCGGTGCCGCACGGCGGGCACCACGTATGGGCCACGCTCGCGAATGCCGTCGACGAGCGCACGCTCTACACCGAGGCGATCCGCCACGGGGTGTCGTTCGTGCCCGGCGGCGCCGTGTCGACCGAGCGGCGGACCCAGACGTCGATGCGACTGTCGTTCTCGATGCTCCCTCCCGCGGAGGTCGAGGAGGGCATCAAGCGCCTCGCCCGCGCCCTGCGCGAGGTGCGCCGCCGGGCACGCGGCCCGTCGGCCATGACGTTCTCCTAGTTCGAGCCGGCCGACTCGTGGAGTTGCGCCCACGTCGAGGCGAGGCGCCGCTGCTGCGTGGGCGACAGCCGGTCCAGGAACAGCCGCCGCACTCCGGCCAGATGGGTACGGCGGGCGGCGGCGAAGGTCGCGCGCCCCGCGTCCGTGATCACGGCGAACGAGCCGCGCGCGTCGCCGGGGCACTGTTCGCGCCGCACGAACCCCCGCCGCTCGAGGCGGTCGACCAAGCGAGTCAGGCCGCTTCGGCTGAGCAGCACCGAGTCGGCCAACTCGGACATCCGCAGTCGCCCCTCGGCGGATCCGCTCAGGAACAGCAGCACCTCGTAGGAGGTCAGCGGCAGGTCGTGCGCTGACCGCAGCTCGGCGTCGAGCTGTTGGGTCACCGCCGAGTGGACGCGCAAGAATCCACGCCAGGCGTCGAGCTCGTCGGTGGTCAGACTCTCGCTCACGCCTGACAGTATAGTTGCCGGAACAACTATGACCCCGGACGGAATCCAACATCGAGAGCGGCCCGCCGCCGGCGAGCCCGACGGCGCCCTGGTGCTGATGCACGGCCGGGGCACCGACGAGAACGACCTGTTCCCGCTGTTCGACATGCTCGATCCCGACCGGCGCCTGCTGGGGCTCTCGCCGCGCGGGCCGCTGTCGCTGCCGCCGGGTGGGGCCCACTGGTACGCGGTCGCGCGAATCGGCTACCCGGACCCCGGCACCTTCTACGCCACCTATCCCGAGCTGACCGAGTGGCTGGACTCCACGCTGGAGCAGCACGGCATCGACCACGCACAGACGGTGCTCGGTGGCTTCTCACAGGGCGGTGTCATGTCCTACGCCGTGGGCCTGGGCGAGGGGCGGCCGGCCCCGCAGGCCATCGTGGCGATGAGCAGCTTCATCCCCACCGTCGAGGGCTTCGAGCTCGAGCTGGACCGTGACGTCCCCGTGGCGATCGCCCACGGGACCCAGGACCCGATCATCGGCGTCGAGTGGGGCCGCGACGCCCGCGACCGGCTCACCGAGGCCGGCCACGAGCCGCTGTACCGCGAGTACCAAATGGGCCACACGGTGCACCCCGACTTCGTGGAAGATGCCCGGAACTTCATCCATCGAGCAAGGAGGACGTAGATGGCGAACCTGGTGGCAGTGGCCTACGACGACGTCGACCAGGCCCAAGAGGTCATGCAGACCATCGGCCAGCTGGTCAAGGAGCACTCGCTGGAGCTGGACGACGCGGTCATCGTCGAGCGAAAGGAAGGCGGCAAGATCAAGCTGCACCAGCCCTCGATGACCGGCCTCGGCGCCGCTTCGGGTGCGCTGTGGGGCGGGCTGATCGGCCTGCTGTTCCTCCAGCCGCTGGTGGGCATGGCTCTCGGCGCGGCTGGGGGTGCGGCTGCGGGATCGCTCAGCGACCACGGCATCGACGACGACTTCATGAAGCAGCTCGGCGACAAGCTCGAGGACGGCAACGCCGCGGTCTTCGTGCTGGTGCGTGAGGCCACCGCCGACAAGGTGATTCCGGAGATCTCGAAGTTCGGCGGCCACGTGCTGCAGACCTCGCTCTCCAACGAGCAGGAGGAGCAGCTGCAGGAAGCGCTGGACAAGGGCGCGGCGACCTAGCCGCGCCCGAAGGGTGGGGCGGACCGGGCCCCAGTTGACATACCTATCGGCACGATATATCGTCCCGATACATGGGGCTCAGCAAGACCGCCTACGTCATCCTCGGGATGCTGCGGCTGGGGAAGGAGACCGGCTACGACATCAAGGCGCTGGTCGACGTGTCCACGCGCTTCTTCTGGGCCGCCAGCTACGGGCAGATCTATCCCGAGCTCAAGCGGCTCGAGGACGCCGGGCTGGTGGAGGGGTCGCGTGAGGTCGACGACGCCCGCCGGCGCAAGTCCTACCGGCTCACCCCGGCCGGCGAGGAGGCGCTTCGTCAGTGGCTCAACTCCGACGAGCCCCTGCACACCGAGCTGCGCCACGAGGGCGTGCTCAAGTTCTTCTTCGCCGACGCGCTGGACCCCGACGAACAGCTCGCGCTGCTGCGCCGCATCCGCGCGCATCACGAGGCGATCGTCGATGAGCTGCGCGCGTTCCAAGCCGTCAAGGCGACCGAGCAGCCCGAGAGCCGGTTCCCCGGCCTGACCCTGGCCTGGGGCATCGAGTACCAGGAGCGGATGGCCGAGTGGTGCTCGGTCACGGAGCAGCAACTGATCGACGAGCTGGCGAGGAGGTAATCGTGTTCCGCGTCCTCACCTCCCTGGCCACCGGACGCCCGAAGCGCGTCGTGGCGTTCGCCGTCGTGCTGGCGGTCACGGCCGCCGTACTGGGTGGCTCGGTGGCGGACCGGCTGGACCCCTACGGCGCCGAGGACCGGTCCACCGAGGTGGCCAAGGCCGAGCAGGCCGCGAAGGCGGGTGGCGTGCGAACCGACGTCAACGTGGTCGCGCTGGTGCGGACGCCCCAGGGCGCGCGGTCGGCTTCCGGTCAGAAGAGGGTGGCCGAGGCAGCCCGCGTCCTGCGTGCGGACCGCGACGTCGCGCGCGTGGCCACCTTCCGCGAGGCGGGCCCCGCGCTGGTGGCCCGCGACGGGCGATCGAGCTACCTCGCGGTGACCCTGCGACCGGGGGAGGACACCGGCGACGATGCGCTGGCCGAGCGCCTCGAGCAATCGATGGCCCGGGTCCCCGGGGTGACCCTGGGCGGAGAGGTGATCGCCAGCCCGCAGGTCAACAAGCAGGTCTCCGACGACTTGGCGAGGGCCGAGATGCTGGCCTTCCCGATCCTCTTACTCCTGTCGTTCGTGTTCTTCCGCAGCCTGGTGGCCGCGCTGTTGCCGCTGCTGGTGGGCGGCATGTCGATCGTGCTCACCTTCCTCGGCCTGCGCCTGGCCAGTGAGGTCGGCTCGGTGTCGGTGTTCGCCCTCAACCTCGTCACCGGCCTGGGCCTGGGGCTGGCGATCGACTACAGCCTGTTCATCGTCTCGCGCTACCGCGAGGAGTTGGAGAAGGTCGGTCCAGGGACCGAGGCGATCCGCCGCACTCTCGCCACCGCGGGGCGCACGGTCCTGTTCAGCTCGCTGACGGTCACTGCCGCGCTGGCGTCGCTGCTTGTGTTCCCCCAGCGCTTCCTGTACTCGATGGGCCTCGGGGGGATGATGGTCTCGATCATCGCCGCCACCGTCGCGCTCACGGTGCTTCCGGCGGTGCTCGTGCTGCTCGGCCCGCGCGTGAACGCGCTGGCGCCGAAGCGCCTGCAGAGCGCCAGCAAGGACGAGGCCCGCGGGGCGCAGACCGGCTTCTGGTACCGGCTGTCTCGCGCCGTGATGCGCCGGCCCGCCCGGACGGCGATCGCCAGCGCCGCGCTGCTGATCGCCCTGGGCGTGCCCTTCCTGGGCATCAAGTTCACGGCCGTCGACGCCAGCGTCCTGCCCGCGACGGCCTCCGCTCGCCAAGTCGACGACTCGATCAAGCGGGACTTCCCGCCCGCCCAGACCGCCCCCATCGGAGTGGTGGCGCAAGCAGCGCCCGGGCCTGAGCTCCAGCGCTACATCGACCGCCTGCGCGAGCTCCCGGGCGTGGAGGAGGTGAACCCGCCGCAACGGCTTGATCGCGACACGTCGCTGATCAACGTTGTGGCGAAGGGCTCCGCCCTCGGCGACGACGCACAGGACCTCGCGGGAGACGTGCGCGCGGTGCCGGCCCCCTTCTCAGCCCTTGCCGGCGGCAACACCGCCGAGTTCGTGGACCTGAAGGCCAGCCTCACCGACCACCTCCCACTGGCGCTGGCGATCGTGGTGGTGGCCACCCTGCTGGTGCTGTTCCTGATGACCGGGTCGGTGATCCTGCCGCTCAAGGCGATCCTGATGAACGTGCTCACCCTCAGCGCGGCCTTCGGGGTGCTGGTGCTGGTCTTCCAGGACGGCAGGCTGGAGGGCCTGCTCGACTACAGCTCGCAGGGGGCGCTGGAGAGCACCCAGCCCATCGTGCTGTTCGCCATCGCCTTCGGCCTCTCCACCGACTACGGGGTGTTCCTCCTGTCGCGGATCAAGGAGGCCCGCGACGCCGGAGCCTCGGACAAGGAGGCGGTCGCGCTGGGCCTGCAGCGCACCGGCCGGATAGTGACCGCGGCCGCGCTGCTGTTCTGCGTGGCCATCGGGGCCTTCGCCACCTCGGAGATCATCTTCATCAAGGAGGTGGGGATCGGGACGGCACTGGCCGTGCTGATCGACGCCACGATCGTGCGCGCGCTGCTGGTGCCCTCGCTCATGGAGCTGCTGGGCAAGTGGAACTGGTGGGCGCCGCGGCCGCTGCGGCGACTCCACGATCGTTTCGGGATCGAGGAGAAGGAGACGCTAGTTTCGGCCGCATGACCTATGTCATCGCCGGCAGCTGCGTGAAGGACGACGTCTGCATCGAGGTCTGCCCCGTGGACTGCATCCACCCCAAGCCGGGGGATCCCGACTTCGAGACCGCCGAGCAGCTCTACATCGACCCTGAGACCTGCATCGATTGCGACGCCTGCGTCGAGGTCTGCCCGGTGGACGCGATCTTCGCCGACCACGAGACCCCCGAGAAGTACGGGTACGCGCTCGACCTCAACGCCCAGTTCTTCGCCGAGCGGACGCCGGTCTCGTGAGCACCGGAGCCCGGGTCGCGGTTGTCGGTGCCGGGCCCGCCGGCGCGTTCGCCGCCAGCCAGTTGCTGAGCGGCTCGGGCGGTCCCGAGGTGGACCTGTTCGAGCGCCTGCCCACGCCGTGGGGGCTGCTGCGGGGCGGCGTCGCGCCCGACCACCACGAGATCAAGCGCTTGGACGAGCTGTTCGACCGCCAGGTGCTGCGCCGCCCGCGCTGCCGCTACTTCGGGAACGTCGAGGTGGGCAAGGACCTCTCTCACGGCGACCTGATGCGCCACTACGACGCCGTGGTCTACGCGACGGGCGCCCAGACCGACAAGTCGCTCGGCATCCCGGGCGAGGACCTGCCGGGAAGCCTGCCCGCCACGGACTTCGTCGGCTGGTACAACGGCCACCCGGACCGGCGAGACCTCGATCCCGACCTATCGGGAACGCGGGCGGTGATCATCGGCAACGGCAACGTGGCCGCCGACGTGGCCCGGATGCTGACCCTCGGCGCCGACGAGCTGGACCGCACCGACACCGCCGACCACGCCCTGGACGCGCTGCGCGACAGCGCCATCGAGGAGGTCGTCGTGCTCGGCCGCCGCGGGCCCGCTCAGGCGGCCTTCACCAGCGCCGAGCTCCGCGAGCTCGGCAACCTCGACGGCGTCGAGCTGGTCGTCGACCCGGCGGACATCGAGCTCGATCCCGTCTCCGAGGAATGGCTGGCCGAAGAGGGCACCTTCACCGCTCGCAAGAACCTCGAGCTGCTGCGGGAGTTCGCCGCGCGCGAGCCCCAGCCCGACGCCAAGCGCCGCATCCGCCTGCGCTTCCTCAGCTCCCCGGTCGCCGTCCGCGGAGAGGGTCGCGTGGAGGCAGTGGAGATCGGCCGCAACCGAATCGAGCGTTCGGAGGACGGTGCGCTGCGCGCCCGGCCGGTGGACGAGGAGCCCCAGGCGCTCGACTGCTCCCTGGTGCTGCGGTCGGTGGGCTACCAGGCGGTTCCGCTGCCGGACGTTCCCTTCGACGAACGGCGCTACGTGCTTCCCAACGAGCACGGGCGCGTGGTCAAGGCCGACACCGGCGAGCCGCTACCGGGTGTCTACGCGGTGGGCTGGATCAAGCGCGGCCCGACCGGGATCCTCGGGACCAACAAGCGCGACGCCCAGGAGACGGTCCGCTGCCTGGAGGAGGACCTGGCTGCCGGCGCATTGCCGGCGCCGCCCGACCCCGGAGCCGACAGGATCGACGCGCTGCTGGCCGAGAAGGCCCCCGCCGCGGTGAGCGTCGAAGGCTGGCGGGCGATCGACGCAATCGAGCGCCAACGCGGCCGCGACGCGGACCGCCCACGGGTCAAGCTGGCCTCGCGCGAGGAGCTACTCGCCGCGACCGAATAGCCGCCGCAGGCGGGTCCTCAGCACGCTGAGGAGGAGAGAGAAGCCCTTGATGGGCTTCGCGGGCGGCGGAGAGGGCCGGGCTGCCTCGGCGGGCGTGGGCGCCGGACCGCCGGCCGGCTCCGGCTCGGGCTCCTCGGACTCGATCCTCTGGGCAAGGCAGCTGGAGAAGTCACCGAGAAGCTTGTTCGAGACGTCCTTGATCATTCCTCCGCGGCCGAAGCGGGCCAACTTGCCGGTGATGGTGAAGTCGGTCTCCACGTCCACGTGGGTGGCGCCGGACTCCTCGCGCAGCGCGCTGAGGATGGTGGCCCGGGCCGAGCCCGCGCCGCGCTTGTCCTGGCCCGATGCCTTCATCGTCACCCGGTGCGAGGCCTCGTCGACCTCCTCCAGCGACAGCTCGCCCTTGTAGGCCGCGGTGGTGGGCCCGAGCTTCACGGTGAAGTTGCCGCGGTAGACCCCGTCGTCGCTCTGCTCGGTGATCTCGGCGCCGGGCAGGCAGGGCGCCACACGCTCCACGTCGATCAGGGCCTCCCAGACGCGGTCCAGCGGCGCCTGCACCTCGAAATGCTGTTCGAGCTTCACAGCTCCTTCCCGACCTCGCGGAGCTGCTCGGGGGTGTCCACGTCGGCGCCGCCGCCCAGGTCGTCGCACGGAACGCCAAGCGCCCCGATCCGCCGCAGCAGGCTGCGGGCGCCCTGATCGCCGCTCACGTTGCGCACCGGGTCCAGCAGCTCGGCCTCGAGGACGACGGGGTGGCCCGGCTCGCCCCCGTAGGTCGCCCTGGTGGCGGGCGCTCCCTCCCGCGCCTCCAGCACGCGCCGAATCGCCTCGGCGGAGACCCGCGGCTGATCGCCCAGGCACACGACGACGGCCTCCGCGTCTCCGAGCGCGGCCAGACCGCAGGCCAGGGAGGCTGACATCCCTTCCTCCCAGCGGTCGCACACCACCGGGCGGGCGCCGTGGAGGTCGACGGAGTGCAGCACCTCGTCGGCGCCGGCGCCCAGGACCACGACCGTGTCGTCCACTTCGGACTCGGCCACCGCGGCGAGGGCATACTCGAGCATCGGCCGCCCGTCGAGCTCCGCAAGCTGCTTGCGGCCGCCGAAACGGGATCCTTCTCCCGCGGCGAGGACGAGTGCACCGATCATCTCTCCGAGAATCCCCTCTCCATGGCCCGTGCCAAACGCTCCAGGGAAGCGAGAGTGTTCCCGGCCATGAACAGGTCGACGTGGGGAAGCGCGGCGTTCATCCCGCGCGCCAGCGGCTCGTAGCCCGGGCTGGCCTTGAGCGGGTTCAGCCACACCAGCCGGTGCGAGCAGCGCTTCAGGCGGGCCATCTCGGCGCCGAGCTCCTCGGGGTCGCCGCGGTCCCAGCCGTCCGAGCACACGACCACCACCCCGCCCCGGCCCACCCGGCGGCCGTGCTCGCGGTTCAGTCCGGACAGCGCCTCCCCGATCCTGGTGCCGCCCGACCAGTCGGCCACCGAGGCCGAGGCGCGGGCCAGCGCCCGGTCGGGGTCGCGGCCCTTGAGCTCGGCGGTCACGCGGGTGAGCCGGGTGCCGAACACGAAGGCCTCCACCCGCCGTCGCGCGGCCACGCAGGCCTGGAGGTACTGCAGCAGCACCCGGGCGTAGGGCTCCATCGAGCCCGACACGTCGCACACCAGGACCAGGGGCCGCGGGCGCTCCTCCGGGGCACGCCAGTGGCGCTCGAAGGGCTCGCCGTCGTGGCGCAGCGACGCGCGCACGGTCCGGCGCAGGTCGGGATGGGGGCCGCGCCGGCGGGCGGGGCGCAGGCGCCTCCCCGGCCGCTCGGGGCCCCGGCGAGCCAGCCGCTCCAGCACCCGGCGGGCGACCGCCCGCTCGGCGTCGGTGTACTCGGCGAAGTCCTTGTCGCGCAGCAACTCGATCTCGCTCGCGGCCGAGGGCACCGGCTCCAGCCCGGCCTCGACCGGCGCCTCGGCGACGTCGGGCACGGCCGCGCGCGGGAGCGCCATCGGCCCGAGCTCGTCCAGCAGCTCTGCTCCGGTCGGCGGCCGATCGGGCCGCGCCATCAGCTCGGCAAAGGCGATGTCGAACAGGGCCAGGTCCTCGTGGCGAGAGCACAGGGCGGCCCGGAGAGCGTCGCGGGCCTCGTGTGGGTTCGCGGGGTCCACCGCCCCGAGCGCCCGGTGGGCGGCCAGCAGCTCGCCGACTCCCAGCCGGGCGCCGCCCGCGCGCATCGAGGCGGCCAGCAGGCCGAGCCGAGCGGTCATGCGAGGACCCGGCCTAGACACCCTGGAGCACCTGCCGCTCGCGCACGCGCTCGATGTCCTCGCGGACCTTGAGCGCCACCCCGAGCGTCTCCTCCAGCTCGGCGTCCTCCAGCGCCAGCAGAGCCTGGGCCCAGGCGATGGTCTCCCCCACCCCCGGGAGCTTGTACAGGTCCTCGCCGCGCAGCCGCGCTACCGCGGCACACACGCGGCCGGCCACCTCGTCGGGCACGCCGGGCAACCTCGCCTCCACGATCGCCCGCTCGCGCTCCCGCGAGGGGTAGTCGATCCAGTGGTACAGGCAGCGCCGCTTGAGCGCGTCGTGCAGCTCGCGGGTGCGGTTGGAGGTGATGATCACCAGCGGGCGGGTGGTGGCCTTCACCGTTCCCAGCTCGGGGATCGAGACCTGGAACTCCGACAGGAGCTCGAGCAGGAAGGCCTCGAACTCGTCGTCGGCGCGGTCGATCTCGTCGATCAGCAGCACCGTGGGCTGCTCGGATTCCAGCGCCTCCAGCAGCGGCCGGCGCAGCAGGAAGCGCTCGGAGTACAGCGGCTCCTCGCTGCCGCCCGCGCAGGTGGAGCAGCTGGCGGGCGTAGTCCCAGTCGTACAGGGCGGTGTGCACGTCGATGCCCTCGTGGCACTGCAGCCGGATCAGCCGGCGTCGGTGGCGCCGGCCAGCGCCTTGGCCACCTCGGTCTTGCCCACGCCCGCCTCGCCCTCCAGCAGCAGCGGCTGCTCGAGCTCGCCGGCCAGGTACACGGCCGTGGCGAGCGCCGGATCGGCCAGGTAGCTCTCCCGCGCCAGGGCCTCGGTGACGGCCGACGGGTCGGTCAGCATCGCGGCGTGCTCAAGGACTTCCGGGAGTTCATCACCAGAGGCAACCTGGTGGAGCTGGCGGTAGCGGTGGTGATAGGCACGGCGTTCGCGGCGGTGATCGCGGCCCTGGTGAAGGACCTGATCACGCCGCTGATCGCCGCCATAGGCGGACAGCCCGACTTCTCGAACCTCAAGTTCGAGATCAACGGCAGCCAGTTCTTGTACGGGACTTCATCAACGCACTGCTCGGGTTCCTGATCGTGGCAGCCGTGTCCGCCTCGCGCTGCGCGTTCTGCACCTCGGAGTGTCTCCCGCTGTCTAGACCCCGGCGGCCGTCTCCAGCGCCCGGCGGGTGAGCACCCGCGCCAGGTGCTGTTTTCTCGGCGCCCTCCAAAAGCCCCACTGTTGCCCTTCTGGGTGAGCTGACTTACGCTCCCCGTCGTGGAGGGGGAAGTCCATCGAAGTCGAGCAACAGGAGGAAAGAGATGTGGGCCACTGTGCGTCGCTACGAGGCAGTCAACGATCCTGGTGAGGTGTCATAGCGGGTACGTGAGGGGTTCATTCCGCTGGTCAGTGACCATCCGGGCCTCGTCGCCTATTACTTTGTGCGACGACTCGGACGATGGCGTCGTGTTCTCGGCCAGCGTCTTCGAGGATCACGCCGCTGAGGAGGATACGAACCGCCTTGCCGCGGATTTCGTCAAGGCGAATCTCGGGGAGCTGATGCCGAACCCCCGGCGATCACGGCGGGCCAGGTGACGGCCAGAGCTAGCTGACCACCCTGGCGGGCTCCGGCCACAGGCCAGCAGCGGCAGGTCGGGGTCGCCCTGGTGGTCACCGTGCTCGTGCTCGTCTAGCTCGACCTCGGCCACCGTGGCGACGTCGCGGCTGTGGTGCTCACCGTTGACGGTGATCTCCACGTGCGCGGTCTTGCTCATACCCATCCTCCCCCGGATTGGTCGCTTGTCCAGCAACATACCCTTCGTGAGCGCCCAGGTAGACTCAGCCGGTCTTGAAGGCGCGCAGACGCTCGTTTGTCCACCAGGGTCACCGGCTCGTGTTCGACGAGTACGGCGGCGGCGACCGCACGGTCGTGCTGCTTCCGGGACTGCTCTTCTCGCGCAAGATGCAGGGCCCGCTCGCGTCCTCGATCGCCGAGCGCGGCTACCGCGTCCTGTCGTTGGACCTGCTGGGCCACGGGGACTCGGACCGGCCGCCGGAGATGAGCAACTACGGCATGTCGATCTTCGGCGCCCAGGTCATCGGCCTGCTCGACCACCTGGAGATCGACCAGGCCGTGATCGGCGGCACCTCGCTGGGCGCGAACGCCTCCCTCGAGGCCGCCGTGGCGGCCCCCGACCGGGTCAAGGGGCTGCTGGTCGAGATGCCGGTGCTCGACAACGCGCTGCTCGGCTGCGCCCTGGCCTTCACCCCGTTGATGGTCCACCTGACCTTCGGCGCCCCGGTCGCCCGCGTGATCGGCGCGGTCGCCGGCCGCATCCCGCGGCCCGGCCGGCCGTTGCTGGCCGACATGCTGCTGGACTGGGTCAGCCAGGACCCGAAGCCGTCGGCCTCGGTGCTTCAGGGCCTGTTCTTCGGGCGGGTGGCGCCGCCCAGCGAGGAGCGCCGCCGGCTGGACATGCCCACGCTCGTGATCGGACACAACCGCGACCCGATCCATCCCTTCTCGGATTCCGACCAGCTGGTGCACGAGGTCAAGGGTGCACGGCTGGTGGAGGCCAGCTCGATCCTCGAGTTGAGGATCACTCCCGAGCGCCTGACCAAGGAGATCACGGACTTCGTCGACGACTGCTGGTCGGAGACCGGCCAGCGGCGGCGGCACAGGCGCCAGGTGGCCTAACCCCTCACTACGCTTCGGCGTCGCATGGCCAGCCGCAAGGAAGAGAAGGAGCGCCTCCGGCGCGAGCGTGAAGAGCGCGAGCAGGCGGCCGCCCAGGCTGCCCGGCGCAAGCGCCTGGTGGGCTACGGGATCGGCGGCGCCCTGGCGGTGGCCGTGCTCATCGTCCTCGCCGTGTTCGTGCTCGGCAGCGGCAGCGGCGAGGAGGGCTCCGAGCAGCAGGCCTCCCTGTACCCGCCCAACGGGGCGGTGGCCAAGCCCGGCGAGACCGACGTGAAGAAGGCCGCCGAGGTGGCGGGGTGCGACGTCAAGCAGGAGCGCGCGAAGAGCCGCGACCACGTCGGCAACCCCAACGAGCAGATCCGCTACAGCTCGAACCCGCCCATGAGCGGCAGGCACTACGAGATCCCCGGCGAGGACCAGGCCTACACCGAGCCGCCCCCGGACTCCTCGGTGGTCCACTCGCTCGAGCACGGTCGCGTCGACATCTGGTTCAAGCCCGACGCGCCCCGTCAGGCACGGGCGGACCTGAAGGCCACCTACGACTCCGAGCAGGGGTACCAACTGCTGCTGATCCCCCGGCCCAACATGCCCTACCAGATGGCTGCCACGGCCTGGGGCCGCGACCCCGAGCCGCTGGGCACCGGGTACCTCCTGGGCTGCCCCAAGGTCGACGCCAAGTCGATGACGGCGTTGCGCGCCTTCATCGACGAGCACCGCGGCAACGGCCCAGAGCCCGTCCCCTGAGCCCGGGATAACGCCAGTTAAGCCCGCAACATGCGGGAATTGGAAGTGTTCGGGGGCGAAGGGATGCTTCGTCGCACGCTCATTCTCGCGCTGCTCGCCTGCGGCCTCGTGGCCGCACCCGCGTTCTCGCTGAAGCCCTTCCGGCCCGAGCCGGTGGACTTCGAGAGCGGCGCCGGCGTGCAGAAGCGCTTCGGCAAGGCGGTGCAGTCGCAGCCGATCAAGACCGGCAAGCGCTTCAACCTCGTCGGCCTGCGCTGGCGCGGCGGCGGGGAGCCGGGCGTGTCGGTGCGCACGCGGCGCGAGGGCGGCGGCTGGACGCGCTGGACCACGCTCTACTCCCACGCCGAGGACGCGCCCGACCCCGGCCGTGGCGAGCCGATGCCGCAGGGCAGCTCCACGCCCACCTGGGTCGGCGAGGCCGACTACGTGCAGTACCGGCTCAGCAAGCCCGTCCCGGGGCTGAAGCTGCACTACGTGAACGTGAAGGGCTCTTCCACAGCGGGTGACCGGCTGAAGTCGGGCCTGCGCCGCGTCGCCGACGGGGTGGCCGCGTTGGTCCCCGGCACGCCGGCCGCCAAGGCGGCCGATCCACAGCCGGACATGGTCACCCGCTCGGGCTGGGGTGCCTCAGACTGCCCGCCGCGGAACTCTCCCGACGAGGGCACGGTGAAGGCGGCCTTCATTCACCACACGGTCTCGGCCAACAACTACTCGCGCAGCGAGGCCCCGTCGGTGGTGCTGGGCATCTGCCGGTTCCACCGCAACTCCAACGGCTGGAGCGACATCGGCTACAACTTCCTCGTCGACAAGTACGGCACGCTCTACGAGGGTCGCGCCGGCGGGATCGACCGCGCCGTGGTGGGCGCCCAGGCCCAGGGCTACAACGCCCAGACCACCGGCATCGCCAACATCGGCACCCACACCTCGGTGCCGCAGAGCAGCGCGGCGCTGGACGCCATGGCGCGCCTGATCCGCTGGAAGCTGCCGCTGCACGGCGTGCCCACGGCGGGGTCCACCACCGTCACGAGCGCGGGCGGCAGCACGAACAAGTTCCCCTCCGGTCGCAGCGTCCGCATCGGGCGCGTGGCCGGGCACCGGGACACGAACGCCACCAGCTGCCCCGGCGACGCCCTCTACGCCCAGCTGCCTGACCTGCGCGCGCGGGTCGGCGACGTGTCTGGGGGCGCGGGAACGCGACTGACGGCCAAGCTGACCCCCCGTACGGCCCCCTACAAGGGCCGCGTGAAGGTGGCCGGGCGGCTGACCAAGTTCGACGGCAGCCCCGTCACCGGCACCCGGGTGGGCGTCCAGGCGCGCACCAGCCGGGGCAAGTACCGGACAGTGGCCAAGGTCTCGCTCGACTCCGACGGCAACTACGAGACGGTGGTCCGCCCTCGCGGCCCACGCTTCGTGCGGGTGCGCTTCGGCGGTGGCGGCGGGCTGGCCGGTTCGCTGTCCAGCCGCACCACGCTGAAGGTCAAGGCCGCGGTGAAGCTGCGTGGGCTGCCCGAAGAGCTCGCCGTCGGCCAGCTGGTCAGCGTCCGCGGGTCGGTGGCTCCGCGCAAGCGCCGCGTCTTCGCCGTCCTACAGAAGCGCAAGGGCGAGGGCTTCAAGACCACAAGCACCCGGGCCCTGACTCCGGATCGCCGCGGGCGCTTCCGCCTGCGCTTCCGGCCGGGGAGCACCGGGGACATGCGCGTCTATTTCATCGTGCGCGCCGACCGCACCACGGTCCGCACCACCACGCGCCGGCGACTCATACGGGTTCAGCTGCCCACGCAGTAACCATGACGGCGGCGGTGACCGCGAGCGGCTCGGGCAGGACCGAGATGCGGCCCTCCAGCTCGCCGGGTTCCAGGTGCCAGGCGCTCGGCCCCATCCGGGCCGCCGCCAGTGCGTCGCCGTGGGAGAGCTCGAGCGTGCGTTCGTAGCGCTCGCCGCCGTCCTGCTCGAACAGACCCGTCAGCTTGGCCTGGAGGCGCTGCTCCTTGTCGGGGTCGACCGACAGCAGGCCCAGGCGCTCGATCAGCTCAGCCAGGTGGTCGGGGGCCGGGGTGACGGTGATCAGCCTGCCACCGGGGCGCAGGATCCGGGCGAACTCGGCGCCGTTGCGGGGGGAGAACACGCTCAGGACCGTGTCGGCCACCCCGGAGTGCAGCGGCAGCTCCTTCCACAGGTCGCAGCCCACAGCGGCCGCGGCGCGCCGTGCCGCCCGGCGCAGGGCGGCGGTGGAGCTGTCGAGGGCGATGCCCAGGTCGGCCTTCGTGGCGGCCAGATGGTGGGCCGGCCCCGAGCCGGCGTCGACCACCACGCCGCCGGCGTCGAGTGGGAAGAAGTCGAGGTGGCCGGCCCCGAGAAAGACCTCGCGGGCGCTGACCATCGCGGCGGTGTCCCCAGGCGCCGGGACCAGGTTCACGTAGCCCTGGCGGGCGAGGTCGAAGCTGTGGCCCTCGGCGCAGGAGAGTGAGCGGTCGCGGAGGGACAGGGGCGAGCGGCAGTGCGGGCAGCGCAGCAGCTCTACGGCGTCAGGGCGCACGGGCGCCGGGGTCCTTCGCGCCGGGTGCCGGCTCCTCGGTGGTCCCCCAGCCCTGGCGGGGGTCCTCGCTGTAGAGCCCGTGGCCGCTGATCAGCATCCGCGCCGTCCGCGCCAGGATCTGCAGGTCGAGCCGGGTCGAGCGGTGGTCCACGTACCAGACGTCGAGCTCGATCCGCTCGGGCCAGGGCAGCGAGGTGCGCCCGTTGACCTGGGCCCAGCCGGTGATCCCGGGCCGTACCTCGAGCCGCCGCCGCTGGCGCTGGGTGTAGCCGTCGACCTGCTCCTGCACGGTCGGGCGCGGCCCGACGATGGCCAGGTCGCCGGTGAGCACGTTGAACAGGTTCGGCAGCTCGTCCAGCGAGAATCGGCGCAGCAGCGCGCCGATGCGGGTAATCCGCGCGTCGCCCTGGGTGACGTAGATGCCCGCCCCCATGCCCTCAGCGCCGGTGACCATCGTGCGCAGCTTCCAGAGCTCGAACGGCTCGCCGTGGCGGCCGACGCGCCGCTGGCGGAAGAAGGCCGTGCCGCGGGTCTCGAGCTTGATGGCCGCCGCCGCCAGCGCGATCACGGGCGACAGCACCACCAGGGCGGCAGCGGCGATGAGGATGTCTATGGCTCGGTTCATACCCTCTGGCCGTGCGCATTCTGTACCTGCACCAGTTCTTCATGACCCGCACGGGCATCGGCGGGACCCGCTCCTATGAGTTCGCGCGGCGATTCGTGCAGCAGGGCCACCAGGTCACGATGGTGACGGCCGGGGACGGCGGCCGTCGCACGGAGGACGGGATCGAGGTCGTCTCGGTGCCGGCCGGGTTCGGCGACTACGTGCGGGCGACCAAGCTCGGCTACGGGCGTCGCGGGATGGACTTCGCGCGCTTCGCGGCAGCCGCCACTCGGACGGTTCTCGGGCTCCCCCGCCCCGACGTGGTCTACGCCACCTCGCCGCCGCTGACGATGGCTCTGCCCGCCTTGGCCGCCTCCAAGCGCTTCCGGACCCCGCTGGTGTTCGAGGTGCGCGACCTGTGGCCCGAGGCGCCGATCCAGATGGGCGCCCTGCCAAACCCCGTCCTGCAGCGCGTCGCGCGGCTGCTGGAGCACACGGTCTACCGCGGCTCGGCCCACGTGAACGCGCTCTCGCCCGGGATGCGCGACGGGGTGATCGCGGCCGGTGTGCCGCCCGAGCGCGTGTCGATGATCCCCAACGCCTCCGATCTCGACATGTTCGACCCCCAGCTGGACGGCTCGGACATGCGCGAGCGCCTGGGCCTGGGCGACGGCTTCGTCTGCTCGTACTTCGGGACGATGGGCGAGGCCAACGATCTCACCCAGGTGCTGGACGCGGCCCCGCACGCGCCGGAGGTGACCTTCGTGCTTCACGGTGACGGCAAGCGCCGGGAGGCGTTGATGGAGCGAGCGCGGGGGGTGGAGAACGTCGTCTTCTCCGAGCCGATCCCCGACAAGACCTCGGTGGCCCGGCTGGCCGCGGCCTCCGACGCCTGCATGACCATCTACAAGGACGTGCCGATCCTGGCCACCTGCTCCCCGAACAAGCTGTTCGACACCTTCGCGGCAGGCCGGCCCGCGGTGGTGAACTGCGACGGCTGGATGCGCTCACTGGTCGAGGACAACGACGCGGGCGTGTTCGCCCGGCCCGGCGACCCGGCCGACCTTGCCGCCCAGGTGAGGTCTCTGCAAGGCCGCACCGAGGAGATGGGCCGCAACGCGCGGGCGCTCGCCGAGCGGGAGTTCGACCGCGACCTGCTCGCCGGTCGCCTGCTCGAGGTGCTCGAGCGCGTGGCCTCGTCGGCGTGAAGCTCTCCTACTGCATCGTCAATACCAACGGTGCGGAGTACCTCCCGGCCTGCCTGGAGGCCGTCCACGCCGGCCCCGAGGGCGAGGTGCTGGTGCTCGACAACGCGTCGGACGATGGCTCGGGCGACTCGGCCACCATCAGGCTCGACCGCCGCGAGGGCAAGGCCGCCAACGACTCGAGGCTGCTGCGCGAGGCCCAGGGCGAGTACGCGCTGCTGCTCAACGAGGACGCCGAGCTGCACCCGGGCGCGGCCGCCGCGCTCTTGCGTGCGCTGGACGAGGACCCCGGGGCGGCTGCGGTGGGCGCCCAGCTGGTGTCCAGCGAGGGGCAGCCGGTGCCGTGCGCCTGGCGCCTGCCGGGCGTGGGCCCGGCGCTGGCGGTCGCCACCGGGACCCAGAAGCTGCTGGTGACCCAGAGCGGCGGTACGCGGAGGCGCGAGGTGGGCTGGTGTCAGTCGAGTGCCCTGCTGGTGCGCCGCAGCGCGGCCGAGCAGGTGGGCTACCTGGACCCCGACTTCTTCGTCTACTCCGACGAGACCGACTTCTGCAGGCGGCTGCGCGACGCCGGCTGGCGGATCCTGTTGGAGCCCGCCGCCGTGGCCACCCACCACAACCAGCTGTCGAACGACCGGGCGGCGGAGGCACGCCGGCTGGCCGAGTTCCACCGCAACCGCGACCTCTACATGCGCAAGCACCACTCGACCGCCGAGCGCCTGCTCACGCGGGCGCTGTGGGTGGTCGCCTACCTGGAGCGTGCGGTCCTGGGCCGCAGCGGGCGGATGCTGCGCCACGCGCGCCACGAGCTGGTGGCCGGGCACGGCGATGGCGTCCGCGAGGCCGCCGAGGCGCGCAACGCGGCCTCCCCTCCTGAGAAGTCCTCAGCCGCCTGAGGAGTTTCCGGGGGAAGTGAGCTCCCCGCGCCCTGGGCGCGCGCCGCTGGAGCGTCGCGGGCGCTGGGTAAGGTGGCGCCATGGTGGTCGCCGCCCTGGCCGGCGCGCTCGGTGCGGCCGGCGTCCTGCTCGCCCGCGAGCGCATCGTGCTGCTCGGCGGCCTGGCGCTGCTCGCGGTGGCCGAGGCCACCCTGGTGCTCGACGGAGGCAGCCTCGACTCCCTGAGCTCGGCCACCGCCCTGGCCGGGGGTGCAGTGGGCGTGATCGCCCTCGGCGCCGCCGCCGCGGTGCTCGTGCGGCGGCCGGCCTGGGCGCCGCTGGCGGTGCTGGCTGCCGCCCCCTTCCGCCTGCCGCTGTCGTTCGATCCCGGTGGCGGGGGCTTTCCGATCTCGATCGCCGAGGGCGGCCAGCTGGGCCGGCTGCTGCCCCTGTACTTCGTGCTGGCCGCGGCGATCCTCGCGCTGGTCTGGCGCCTCGTCCGAGACGAGCGCGCCCGCGTGCTGCCGCGGGCGGTGGCCTACCCGGCAGCCGCGTTCCTGGCGGTGTGCTGCCTGTCCCTGCTGTGGGCCGACGAGACACCGCCCGGGGAGGACCTGCTCGGCTTCTTCCTGCTGCCGTTCGGCGCCCTGCTGGCGGTGGTGGGCCGGTCGCCGATGCCCGCCTCGCTGCCGCGACAGCTGGGCCAGCTGGCGGTCGCGCTGGCGACCTTGTTCGCCGTCGTCGGCCTCTACCAGGCGGTGACCCAGCAGCTCTTCTTCTTCGCCCCGAACGTGCAGACGGCCAACGCCAACGGCGACTTCTTCCGGGTGACCTCGCTGTTCGTCGACCCCAGCCTGTACGGCCGCCACGTGGTGCTCGGCCTGGGCATCGTGCTGGTGGCGCTCGCGCTGGCGAAGATCAGCCTGCGCTGGGGGATCGTCCTCGTGGTAGTCCTGTGGAGCGGGCTGCTGTTCTCCTACTCGCAGTCGAGCATGGTCGCGCTGGTGGTGGTCACGCTGGCCCTCGCTGCCGTCACCGGCGGGCCCAGGCTCAAGCGAGCGACCGCCATCGCCACCGGGGTGTTCGCGGTGGCCGGCGTGGCGCTGGTGATCGCGGCGGCGGTCTCGGACGACCTGCGCCGCGAGACCAGCGACCGCTCCGACCGCGTGTCGCAGACCGTGAAGGTCATCGGCGAGGACCCCGTGCTGGGAGTGGGCGTGGGCGGTCAGCCCAAGGCCAGCCGCGAGGCCGCCGACAGCAGCAAGCCCACCGCCGACTTCGTCTCGCACACCACTCCGCTCACCGTCGCCGCCGAGCTGGGCATCGCCGGCGTGCTGGCCTACCTCGCCCTGCTCGTGGGCGGCGCACGAACGATCCGGTCGGTCACCCGGCGTGACCGCGCCTTCGGGCTTGCCCTGGGGGCCTCGTTCCTGGTGCTGTTCGTGCACTCGCTCTTCTATCCCGGCTTCCTCGAGGATCCGCTGACCTGGCTCGTGCTCGGGCTGGCCTGCGCCCACGTGGCCCAGCGCCAGGCGACCCCCGCCGACCGCGCCGCGGAGCGAGAGCGGCGGCGCAGGGCCGCGGCCCCGGCGTGAGCCAGCGCGCCCTGCTCGCGCTGTGCGCGGTGCTGCTGGGCCTGATCGCGATCACGCTGCCCGAGCTCGGCTCGGACCCCTGGCCCTTCCGCCCGCCCTCGGTGGACCCGCAGGGGATCCTCGCTCCGCTGGTGCGAGCGGCCGGAGAGGAGTGGGACGTGGGCATCGCGCGGGCTGCCGCGTTCCTGGCCGCGCTGGGCGTCGGGGCCGTGGCCGTGGTGGCGCTGCGCAAGCGGACGTTCCCCGCCTGGACGGGCATCGCGCTGGCGCTGGGCGTCGCGCTGATGCTCCTGCTGCCGTCCACGCTGCTCCAGCTCGGCCTGCGCCAGTCCACCGAGCCGTGGTTCCACACCAACGACTCGACGTTCCAGATCGACATCGCCGGCGACCTCGTGCTCGACGGGAAGAACCCCTACGGCCACGACTACCGCGCCGAGGGACTGGACCGCTTCTACACGCGCGACGGAACCATCTCCCCCCGCATCCGCCGCGAGGAGGTGGCGCTGGACCACTTCGCCTACTTCCCGGGGGCGGCGATATCGGCGGCGGTGTGGCGGGTCCTGCCCGAGCCGTTCGACGACTACCGGATGTTCGTGCTGCTGTGCACCCTCGGCTTGTTCGGCGCGGCCATGCTGATCAAGGCGCCGCTGTCGTGGCGGATCGTGATCGGGGTCCTGCTGGTGGCCAACCCGATCGCGGTCAGATCGTCGTGGTTCGGGCAGAACGACGCCCCCAGCATCCTCGGCGTGGTGCTGGCCTTCGCGCTGGTGACCCGCGGCCACTTCCGCTCCGCGGCCGCCGCCCTGGCCGCAGCGGTGCTGCTCAAGCAGTTCGCCGTGGTGGCGGTCCCGTTCCTGGCGCTGATGGTCCCCCGCGAGCGGTGGCTGGGCGCGGGCGCGTGGTTCGCGGGCATCCTCGCCGTGTGCTCGCTCCCCTTCCTCATCGCCGACCCCGGCGCGTTCGTCGACGACACCGTCAAGTACGGCGCGGGCACGTACAAGATCGTGGGCTACGGCCTGTCGGCGATCCTGATCCGCGCGGGGATCCTCGAGGACCGCGAGGGCTCGTACCCGTTCGTGCTGTTCGCCCTGTTGCTGTGGCTGCCGCTGACGGTGTGGCTGTTGCTGCAGCAGCGGCGCGCCGCCGAGGCCGAGGCCTGGATGGGGGCGGCTGGATTCGCGATCTCGATCCTGGTGCTCCTCTTCGTGGGACGCACCTTCAACAACTACTACCTCGTCTGGCCCGCTACCGGCGCCGCCGTTGCTTGCTTGATTGCTCTGTCAGCGCGTACAGATACGAGCGGCCCGTCAGGTACACCCGCTTCGAGTCGGCCACCACCGGGCTCGCGTACTTCCCCTGGTTGAGCTGCCAGCGCACGCGGCCGGTGCGCGTGCTGTAGGCCACCGTGCTGTCGGGGCCGCCCTTCACCGCGCGTGAGGCCTCCGAGCCGCAGGTGGAGCAGGTGGAGAAGTAGGCGAGCCCGTTCATGATCGTCGGCGAGCCGTGCACGGCGGCGGGGGCGGGCTTCCTCCAGACGACATCCCCGGTGCCGGCGTTCAGTGAGTAGACGAACCCGTCGTAGGTGCCGGTGAAGACGCGCTTCTTGGCCACCCCCGCGGCGGCGTAGATGTAGGACCCCAGCGGCTTGGCCCACAGCAGCCGGCCGCTGCGCGCACCGTAGGCATACATCGTGCCGTCGGTGTTGCCGATGAACACCCGCCCGTAGGCGACCGTCGGCGTCGCGTAGAAGAACTCGCTGCTGGGCTTGGCCGACCACTTCTTGCGGCCGGTCCGCGCGTCCAGCGCGTATACGGTCCCCGCGTCGGAGGCGATGAAGACCGTGCCCTTGGAGTAGGCGGCCGACGTGTTGATCTCCTCGTCTCCCGTGAAGGTCCAGCGCCGGCGGCCGGTGCGGGCGTTGACGGCGTGCACCTTTCGGTCCCAGGAGCCGAAGTAGAGGGTCCGCTTGACCAGCAGGGGCGATGACTCGACCGGCCCCGAGCGGTAGATCCAGCGCCGCTTGCCGGTCTTGAAGTTCATCGCGATGACGAACCCCGACGCCCCGCTCCTGCCCTGCGGGCAGTCGGTGAAGTCCATGTAGGCCTGGTAGACGGTCCTTCGCCCGACCGCGGGCGAGGAGGCCGCGCATCGCTTGAAGTTGCGCTTCCAGCGGACCTTGCCGGTCTTGCCGTCGATGGCGAAGAACAGGCCCTTCTGCTGGGCGAGGAACACGCGCCCGTACCCCACGCTGGGCGGGAACTCCAGCGTGTCCTTGCCGTCCAGTCGCCACACCTTGCGGTAGGGCGGGCGGTGCTTGAAGCCGGTGGCGAGGTGGGTGCGCTGGTTGTCGAACGCGTAGGTCGGCCAGGGGATGGTCGCCTTCGGCTTGCGCGGCGCCTCGGGCTCCTGGGTGGTGTCGAACTCCTGCTTGGCCGAGCCGCGCTTCTCGGTACCTCGGTCGTCCTTGAGGAACACGTAGCCCGCGACCGCCACGACGATCACCAGCATCACCGCGCCCGCGATGATGGCTGCCTCGCGCCTCATCGGCCGGAGGATAGGAGGCGCCAGAGGTTGCGGGTGACCCTCTGCACCTCCAGGCTGGCGCGCTCCTCGCGCAGCTCGCCCGGCCACCCCGGCGAGCCCAGCCGGACCACGGTTCCCTTGCCCAGCCGGTAGCCGACCAGCGCCGGGTCGGAGTCGCGACCGGCGCTCGCCACCAGGCGAGCCTGCGCGTCCAGCGACACCGAGCGCTCGAACAGGGTGAACGAGCCGAGCAGCTCGTCGGTGCCGCGAAACAGCCCCAGCCCATGGCGCTGGACCCGCATGGGCGCCTCACCGGTGCGCGAGAGCTCGGTGCGCTCGCCGAAGGGGTCCACCGGCCGGCGCGCGCCCGGGTCGGTCACGACGTCGCCCTCCAGTCGCACCGGCCGCCGGAACGAGTCCGCCCCGAACAGCGCCACCCGGCCGCCGTCGTCCACATAGCGGCGCAGCCGCCGTGCGACCACAGGGAGGTGCCACCGCACGTCGCCCGCGACGGCCACCGCCGAAGCCGAACCGATCGAGGGGCCGCGCCTGCGCGCCAGGGACAGGTCGGTGGTCAGGTCGTAGGGCAGGCGGGCGTCGTCGAGGAAGGCCAGCAGCGGCGCCGCCTGGCTGCGGGCGCCGAGCGGCAAGCCGGCGGCGTAGGGGCGGAACAGGGGAGCGCGCCCCGCGCTGAGCAGATCGTCGGGCTGGCCGTCGAAGCGGTCGTCGAACGGGTTGGACCCCTGCCAGCCCACCACCGGGAGGACCACCAGCGGCCTCGCGCTCGAGCCACCGCCCACCGGGGGGCCGGCCACCGCCAGGGGAGCTGCAGCCCTGCGGCCGCGCGAGTTGACGCGGACCACGTACAGCCCCGTCCGGGCGCCGGAGGGGATACGCAGGCGCAGGGTCCCGGTCTGCACCCGCCCGTCCGGCAGCGGCCTGCCGCCGCCTACCGGGCGCACGCTGAACGGCGACCCGCGCCGCACGCCCTCCGCGCGCAGCACCGCGCGCGAGCCCGCCGACACCACTCCGGGCGGGGCGGCCAGCGTCGGGCCCCTGACCGCCACCGCGGTCCTCGGCCGGGCCGGGCGCAGCCGGGAGCGGCCGAGGTTGCCCGACCGGTCGCGGGCGGAGACCTCGAAGACGTACTCGCCCTTCGGGGGCGCCCCGCCGCGCACCCGGCCGTTCCACGTCCCGCGCCGGCGCCCGTCGGCCTCGAACCGCGCCACCTCGCGGGGCCGGCCGGCGCCTACCCGCAGCACCCGGAAGCGGGCGTCGGCGGTGCGCAGCCCCTGGAACCGGACGCGTACCGGCACCGGCCCGGACCCGGCCGGGATGAGGTTGGGCCGAGCAGCGGTGATGGCCAGCTGCGCCGGCTTGGTGTCCACCCGCACCCGCCGGCCAGAGGTGACAGAGCGGCCCTGGCCCTCGCGGACCACCCGCAGCCGGTAGACCCCGTCGGGGACGAGACGGCCGTCGTCGTCACGCCCGTTCCAGTTGAAGAACAGCTCCTCGTCTCCGGGCAGCCGCCGCGAGTCGACCAGCCGGCGCACCTCGGCGCCCTCGGAGTCGATCACCGAGAAGCTCACCTTGGTCGGCTCGCGCAGCACGAAGCCCACCCGGGCGCGGTTCACCACACCCTCCGCGGTGGGCGAGAACGCCTTCGGCTCGCGCTCGAAGCGCAGCACCAGCGGCTCCTCCCCCTTCAGGTACTGGGAGGCCAGGAACGCACCCGCGGTGGCGAGGATCAGGACGGCGAACAGGACGCGGACAGGGGTGCTCGCCATCGGCGAGGAGCGTAGAGCTCAGCGCCGAAGTAACCGTCGATGTTCGGGCGCGGCAGAACCCCGGCTGACAAGCCCGAGAGCGGAGCCGATGCAGCGCATCGGCGAGCATCGCGGGCGCCGTCAGGCGGGGTTATGACCGCCCGAGCGCGACGGGTACTGAGGCGCTGAGCTCCAAAGACCGAGAATGTCGGCTTCGTGAAGGTGAAGCTGATCGATCCGTCGGGAGACGTGACCCCTTATGACCACGCGCTGGCTGCCGCGCTGGCCCGCCGAGGGGCGGCCGTGGAGCTGATCACGTCGCGGTTTCTCTACGGTCCGCTGCCGCAAGAGCGCGACTACGAGCTCACCGAGCTGTTCTATCCACTGGCCACGCGGTCGGGCTTGGAGGCCCGGCGGCGGCGGCGCGTGGCCAAAGCGCTCGAGCACCCCGCCGGCATGCTGCGCCTCCGCGGGCGCCTGGCCGACGCCGACGTGGCCCACTACCAGTGGCTGCGCCCGGCCGACCGGTTCCTGCTGCCACCCAAGCGCCCGCGGGTGATGACCGTCCACAACGTGCTGCGCAGGAGCGGGTCCGTGGACGTGGCGCGCGAGATGGACGCCGTGGTGGTGCACACCCGCCACGGGGCGCGGGAGCTCGAGCAGCGGGTGGGCGTGGACCCCGGGCGCATCCGGGTGATTCCCCACGGCGCCTTCGAGCACATGCTCTCCATCCCCGACGAGCAGCCTCTTCCGCCCGACCTGGCCGAGGTCGAGGGGCCCGTGGTGCTCTGCTTCGGCACGGTGCGTCCGTACAAGGGGATCGACGTGCTGCTCCGCGCCTTCGCCCAGATCGACGGCGCGGAGCTCTGGGTCGTCGGCCGGCCGCTGGACACGCCGATGGAGCCGCTGCGAGAGCTCGCGGACGACCGGGTCCGGTTCGTGACCCGCTACCTGGCCGAGCCCGAGGTGCCCGCGTACTTCCGCCGGGCGGACCTGGTGGTGCTGCCCCACCGCGAGGTCGACCAGTCGGGTGTGCTCAACGTGGCGCTGGCGTTCGGCAAGCCGGTCGTGATGAGCGCCATCGGAGGGTTCGAGGAGGTCGCGCAGGACACCGGCGCCGGGCGGCTGGTGGCACCCGAGGACCCCGTCGCGCTGGCGGATGCCCTCCGCGAGTTGCTGGAGGACGCCGGGGCGCGCGAGCGGCTGGGTGCCGCCGCCAGGGCAGCGGCCGAGGGGCCGTACTCGTGGGACGAGGTGGCTCGCCTTACGCTCGACCTCTACGCCGAGCTCACCGGATGAAGGTCCTCTACCTCTCAAAGCACAAGCGCTCGGCCGTCCGCGCGCTCGAGACCCTCGTGGACCGCGGCTGCGAGGTGGGCGGCGTGGTGGTCCCCCCCGCCACCGGCGAGGAGCACGCAGCGCAGCGCACCGACCTCGCGGCCGAGAGGCTGGGCGTGGCGCTCGCTACCGAGGACGAGGCCTACGCGCTGGCCGAGGAGGCCGACCTGGTGGTGTCCTTCCTCTACCCCCGGCTGATCAGGGAGCCGCTGATCTCGGGCCCGGCCGTCGGCTGCCTGAACTTCCACCCCGCCCCGCTGCCCGACATGCGCGGCGTGGGGGGCTACAACGTCGCGGTGCTGGAGGGCTTCACCGAGTGGGGCGTCTCCGCCCACTTCGTGGACGAGAGCTTCGACACCGGCGACCTGGTCGAGGTCCGGCGCTTCGCCATCGACCCGGCAGCCGAGACCGCGTGGTCCCTCGACCTCCGCTCCCAGGACGAGCTGCTCGAGGTCTTCCGCGGGGTGTTGGACGCGGTGCTTCGCGGGGACGACCTCCCCCGCGAGCCCCAGGGCAAGGGCCGCTACGTCAGCCGCCAGGAGCTGGAGGACATGCGGCGCACGCCGCCCGATGCCGACGCCGAGGAGATCGAGCGCCGCATTCGCGCCTTCTGGTATCCGCCCTGGCCCGGGGCCACGATCGAGCGCGGCGGGAGCACCTACACCCTGGTGGACGAGAGCCGGCTGGCGGAAGTGGCGCGCGCCCTCCGCGACGCCGGCGAAGTGCCCTAGCCGATCAGCGGGTCTTGTCGGACCCGGCCACGACGACCACGCGGGCGTCGCCGGCCAGGGACTGCGTCTGGGCGTCGATGCCCTCGCGCTGGGAGATGTCCAGCGCCCGGCCCACCGCGATCGCCTCGCGCTCGCCACCCTGGGCGTAGAAGACGACCGACTCGTTGCGTACGCCCTGGTCGCTGGCGTTGGTGACGTTGCCCAGCTGGAAGCCCTTGGCCTCCACCTCGTCGCCGATCTGGGCGGCCAGGCCGGGGATGTTGGTGCCGTTGAGCACCGAGACGGTGACCGACGACGGGTTCACCGCCGCCTTGCGCTTACGGGAGCTGGACTGATTCGAGCCGTTGTTGTTCTCGTTGTTCGAGCTCTGCGCCGCGCGCTGCTGGCTCTCGTTCCCCGACTCGCCGATCTTGGTCAGCCCGAACACCGCCGCGCCGCCGACGATCAGGACACCGGCCACGGCCAGCACGGCCAGGCGCGGGTCGCGCCGGTACCAGGGCGCCCGGCGCTGCTCGGGCGGGGGGATGACCTCGGTGTGGCCGCCCGCGGTCCTGGTCGGCGGAGCGGGGCGGGCGGGCAGGCGCGCCGCCGGCCGGGGCGGAAGCGTGGGCGGCGAGGGCTTGACCGGAGGGACCGGCGGCGAGGGGCGCTCGCTGTCCGCCGGGGCGCCGTTGGACGGCCCTGCGGGCTCCAGGTCCTCGTCTTCCTCGGCCGCTTCCTCGTCCTCGTCGAGGTATTCCTCGTCTTCGCGGAGCTCGTCCTCTTCGCCGGTGTCCCCCTCGGGGCCCAGGTCCTCGTCGCCGGGCGGGGGCGCCACCTCCGTAGCGTCGCCGTCGTCACCCGCGGCTGCCGGCTCCAGCGCCTCCTCGTCGCCCGTGTCGGCGCCCTCTTCGGCTTCTTGATCGCTGTCGGCGGGCGGTGCCTCCGGTCCTCCGGCGGCGCTCCTCGCGGCGGGTGAGGACGGCCCAGCCGCGCCTGCGCCCGCCGCGGCGCCGGCGGCGCCTCCCACGGCGGCCGCTCCACCTACGGCGGTGGCGGGTCCTGCCCCGGTCTGAGCCGGGCGGACGGGCGGCTGCCCAGGCCGGACGGGCTGGCCGGGGCGCACCGGTCCCGGGCGCCGCGGCTGTGGGGTGACCCGGGCAGGCTGCCCGGGGACGGCGTCGGGGGTCCGTTCGGGGGCACGGCCGGCCCACTCGCGCAGCCGGCGAACGTCACGCGCCTGCGAGAAGTAGAGGGCGGACAACACGGCTAGACCCACCACCGCGGCCAACCCGGCGTAGGCGCCGATCTGCTGAACGATCTCCATGCCGGAAGTCCCCGAACCTTAGAGCGCCGGGCGGCTGCCGCCGCCCACCATCAGGCTGCGTTCAGCGGAGAGCTCGGCCACCGCGCCCGCCAAGGCCGCGGCGTCACCCGCGTAGACGAGCTCCTCGATGCGTAGGAAGGCGGTCTCGACCCACTCGGGGTCGGGCGCAGGCCGCAGCGCGGAGACGATCTTCTCGGCCGGGGTGGGCTGGGGCCGCTCGCCGGGGTTGAACAGGTCCTCGTGGATCTTCTCGCCGGGCCGCTGGCCGATCACCTCGACCGCGATGTCATCGTCGGGCTCCAGGCCGGCGAGCCGGATCATGTTCCGCGCGAGATCGACGATCTTGACCGGTTCGCCCATCTCCAGCACGAAGACCTCGCCCGAGGAGGCCAGCTCGCCCGACCGGATGATCAGCTGCACCGCCTCGGGGATCGTCATGAAGTAGCGGGTCATCTTCTCGTCGGTGACGGTGACCGGCCCCCCGGCGGCGATCTGGCGGCGGAAGATCGGCACCACCGAGCCCGAGGAGCCGAGCACGTTGCCGAAGCGCACGGCCGCGTAGCTGGTGGAGCGGTAGCGGTGCTGGGCGGCCTCGACCGCCCACTCGGCGAGCGCCTTGGAGGCGCCCATCACCGTGGCCGGCGCCACGGCCTTGTCGGTGGACACGAGCACGAAGCGGTCCACCCCGGCCTCGCCCGCCGCTGCGGCCACGATCCGGGTGGCCACGGCGTTGTTGCGCAGGGCCTCGACGGGGTTCTCCTCCATCAGCCCCACGTGCTTGTAGGCCGCGGCGTGGAAGACGGTCGACGGCTGGTGCTCCTCGAAGATCTCGGCCATGCGGGTGGCGTCCTTGACGTCGGCGAGCACGGGGAGCGCGCGGCCGAAGTGGCGCTCGTCCTCGAGCTCGCGGGCGATCTCGAACAGGGCGTTCTCGCCGTTCTCCAGCAGGATCAGCTGGCGCGGGCTCACGCGGGCGATCTGGCGGCACAGCTCCGAGCCGATCGAGCCGCCGGCGCCGGTCACCAGGACGGTCTGGCCGCGCAGGTAGGCCCCAATGCGGTCGAGCTCCACGCGCACCGGCTCGCGGCCGAGCACGTCCTCCACCCTCAGCTCGCGCACCTGGCGGACGAGGTTGACCCCGCCCGAGAGCAGCTCGAAGGTGGTGGGCAGCGTCCGCACCGGGATGTCGCGCGAGCGGCAGGCGGTCACCACCTTCTGACGCAGCACGCCGGGGGCCGAGGGGATGGCGATGACGACCTCGCTGGGCTGGGTGTCGTCGAGCACGCGCGGCAGGTCGTCGGTGGAGCCGAGGACCTCGAAGCCGGCGATGCGCATCCCGCGCTTGCGCGGGTCGTCGTCGATGAAGCCGATGGGCGCCGTGGACAGGGCGGGGTTGCGGCGCAGCTCGGTGGCCACCGACTGGCCGCCGTTGCCGGCGCCGACGATCAGCACCTCGTGGGCGGCGGACTCCACCAGCGGGCCGCGGGGGCGCTCCACCACGGCGCGGACCAGGAAGCGGGCGCTGACGCAGAAGGCGAGCGTGAGCAGGAAGTCGAGCGCCATCACCCCGCGCGGAGGGCTGGTGTCGCCCGGCGACAGGAGGAAGAGGGCGGCGATGAGGACGAAGCTGGACACCACGACCGCCTTCACCAGCGACTCGAAGTCCTTCTGGTCGACGAACCGCCAGAGCTTGGAGTAGAGCCCGAACAGCGCGAAGACCGCGAGCTTCATCACCACCACGAAGACGAAGGTGTCGGTGAGCAGCTCCTCGTAGCGGTGGGGCACGCCCGAGTCGAAGCGCAGGACGTAGGCCAGGTAGTAGGCCAGCCCGATCAGGCAGGCGTCGACAGCCACCTGCCCCAGGCGGCGTGCCTTCACGGACGAGATCAGTGAGCTCATCGAATCGGTCTCTTGGCCGACAGCAGCATTTTGACGAGTTCGCGCGGGTCTCGCCGGATGCGTTCCGGCCCCTCTTTCGACCGCTTCACGCCGGTCACCTGCGCCGGGTCTTCGAGCCGGCGTAGGCGCCCTTCGTTCAGCAGGCCTTCGTCAACGGCACCCAAGCGCCCTTCGAACGTGGTGAACACCGGGGTGCCGAGCGCCACCGCTTCGCGGTTCATGGTACCGCCGGCGGACACGACCGCCCGGGCGAAGGCCACCAGGCTCGGCGCATCCACCGCCCCCTCGGGCACGATGAAGCCCCCGTCCTCCTCGAGCTCGGCCCGCTGCTCGGGCGTGCGAGGGAGGACCACCGTCTGCTCTCCACGTAGCTCGTCCAGGACCCGGGCGAACAGCGAGTGCTCGAACTGGTGATACAGCGCCAGTGCCGGTGGGGTGCGGATCACGTACAGCGGCCGGCTCTCGTCCAGGCCCAGCTCCTCCAGCGCGGCCCGGTCGGGCTCGAAGTCGGCCAGGTAGTACTCCTCCTTGAGGCCGCGGTAGCGCCGCAGCTTGCTCGCGGCCCCGTAGCGCGCGAGTCGCTCGGGCGGGATCGCCTCGGGGACGACGACGGCGCGGGCCAGGCGGCAGTTGACCTGGTGCTGGACGTTGGCCCACTCGTAGTCGAACGCGGTCGCGCTGGGGACGCGCAGCAGGGCTGCGGCCACCATCACGTCGTTGGAGCCGTGACCCATGGCCACGTCGAAGCGGCGGGGGCGCGCCCACCGGGCCAGCGCGCCGCTGCGCCTGAGCAGGTTGCGCGCCCGGCCCTTGCCGCCGTGGCGGCCGATGGGGGTGTGGTCAACGCCCAGGCGCTCGCACAGCTCCAGCGTCTGCGCGAAGTCCCTGGCGGTCACCTCCACGTCGTGCCCTTCCTCGCGCATCGCCGCGATCAGCGGGCGCATGATCAGCACGTGGGGGGAGTTGGTCAGGTCGACCCAGACGCGCACGCGTCGACCACCTCGCCCACGGCCTCAGCGTCCAGCCCCGTCCCCATCGGCAACGCCAGGTTGGTGGCAGCCAGCTCCTCCGTCGCGGGCAGTTCGGCGCCCGCCCCGAAGTGCGCCATGGCCGGCTGGAGGTGGACCGGCGTGCGGTAATAGCCGCGGGCGGACACCCCCCGGTCGCTCAGCCGCGCGGCCAGCTCGTCGGCCTGTGCGTGTCGCGCCACGTAGAGGTGGTAGGCGTGGCCGGCGCCGTCCACCGGCCTGGGTGGCGTCACGTGGTCGGCCAGCCCCCGGCGCTCATACTCCGCCGCGGTGGCCTGCCGCGCCTCCGTCCAGCCGTCGAGCTCGGGCAACAGCACCCGCAGCGCGGCGGCCTGGAGCTCGTCCAGGCGCGAGTTGTAGCCCACCTCCTCGAAGGTGACCTTGTCGCGCGAGCCGTGGAAGCGCAGCGTGCGCGCCTGGGCGGCGACCTCGTCGCTGTCGGTCACGATCGCGCCCCCGTCGCCCAGGCAGGGCAGGTTCTTGGAAGGGAAGAAGGAGAAGGTGGCGGCATCGGCCAGGGAGCCCGCCTTACTCCCGTCCAAGGTGGCCCCGGCGGCCTGCGCCGCGTCCTCGAGCACCGGCAGGCCCAGCTCGCGCAGCTCGGCCACCGGCGCGACGTTGCCGAACAAGTGCACCGGGACGATCGCCTTGGTGCGCGGCGTCAGCGCCGCTCGCACGGTCTCCGCCGTCACGCAGGCGGTCTCGAGGTCGACGTCGCAGAACACGGGAACCGCGCCGATGTCGGCGGCGGCCTCGGCCGTGGCGTAGAAGGTCAACGACGGCATCACCACCTCGTCGCCCGGGTCCACCCCCAGGGAGCGCAGCGCGATGGCCAGGGCGTCGGTGCCGTTGGCCACCCCCACGCAGTGGGCCACCCCGAGGTAGGCGGCGAACTCCTCCTCGAACGCGGCGACCTCGGGACCGAGGATGAACTTGCCGCTCTCGACGACCCGCGCGAGGGCCTCGTCCAGACGCGCGCGATAGGGCTCCAGGGAGCTGGCGAATAGCGGGACGCTCAAACCGGCCAGCTACCCTAACCCGCTGATCGACTAGCTCCGCGGGCCATCCTGCCCCGCGTTCTGATCAACCTCTTCGACATCACGTCTCAGTTGTTTCTCCTGGCGTCCATAACCGACCCCATCGTCAACGTCGCCGTCGACGTCGTGGACGCCATGGGCCTCCCGGGGGTGTTCCTGCTCATGGTGCTGGAGAGCGCCTGCATCCCGGTGCCCTCCGAGGCCACCATGTTGTTCGCCGGCTTCAACGTCTCCCACGGCGAGTACAGCCTGGCCGCTGCAGTGGCCGTGGGCTCGGTGGCCAACCTCGTCGGCTCGTGGATCGCCTACTGGATCGGCTACGCCGGGCGCGTGGACCTGCTCGAGAAGCACGGGAAGAAGCTGCACATCAAGAAGAGCCACTTGGAGTGGGCCGACCGTTGGTTCGAGCGCCACGGCGACGCCACCGTCTTCTTCACCCGCATGCTGCCGATCATCCGCACGTTCATCTCGCTGCCTGCGGGCGTGGCGCGGATGCCCTTCTGGCGCTTCAGCCTCCTGACCCTCGCGGGCTGCGTGCCCTGGGTCCTGCTGCTGACCTTCATCGGCAAGGAGGCCGGTGACAACTGGGAGAAGTGGAAGGACAAGCTGCACTACGTCGACTACGCGGTCGCCGCCGCCATCATCATCGGCGTGGTCTACCTCATCGTGCGCCGCCGCCGCGGGGGCGGGTCGGAGCCCGAGCCCGAGAGCGCCTGAAACCTGTGGCGATGCCGGGGGTTCGGTCCTAGTCTGGACCTGACGCCACGATGGCCATCGCAGTTCCTGCTCCTACCAGTCCCGCAGCGCCGCCTGCCGAACGAGCGCTCCAGCCGCTGATCGCCCACGCGCGGCGGCTCATGCCGATCGACGGAATCACCGTGCTCGGGGTCGACGACGCCCGCACGCAGGTCCAGCCGCTGGGCGGCTGGTTCCGCAACGCCGAGCTCGGCGCCCTCCTCGCGCCGGCCCACCGGCGCCCGTACGACCGGCTGCGGCCGGGGCCGCCGGAGATCGTCCTCGAGCGTGACCGGCCGCTGTTCCTGCCTCGGATGAAAGACTGGGAGGCGGCGCCGATGCTGTTGGACAGCGCGCGGGCCAGCCTCGGCGAGGAGTTGGCCGACCGGGTCTGGGACCACTTCCGCCTGGCCTCGCTGGTGTGCGTGCCCATCACCGGGCGGCACGGGCGCCAGGAGGGCGTGATCCTGGCTGCGGGCCTGGACCCCGAGCAGCCGCTCACCCGCCACGACCTCGACGTGGCCGGCGTGCTGGCCGATCTCGCGGCCACCGTGCTGGAGCGGTCGAGCGTGGCCGCCGCCGAGACCCGCCGCGCGCGCGAGGAGCAGATGCTCAAGCACGCCGCCGAGGACGTGTCCGGCTCCCTGGAGCTCGAGGTGATCGTCGACCGCATCGCCGAGCACGCCAAGCGGCTGAGCGGGGCGACCGACGCCGAGATCTCGTTCGTGGCGAACGGGCGCGAGGAGCGCGCCGCGCGCGGGGTGTCGTCGCTGCGCGTGCCGTTGGAGCTGGGCCGGCGCCACTTCGGCTCGATCTCGGTGAGCCACCCGCATCCCGGCGCCCTCGGCGAGGACGAGCTTTCCCTGCTGGTCCAGCTCGCACGGGTGTCGGCCGGCGCGATCGCCAACAGCGTCGACTTCCAGCACGAGCGGCGGGTGACCACCGCGCTCACACGCGGCTTCGTGCCCCAGTCGCTGCCCGAGGTGGCCGGCTTCGAGGTCGGCCTGGCCTACGAGCCGGCCGCCAGCCAGTCGGTTGGCGGGGACGTCTACGGCGCCTGGCCGCTCCCCAGCGGGGAGATCGCGATGCTCGTCGGCGACGTGGCCGGCAAGGGCGTCGAGAAGGCCGCGCTTGCGTCAATGGTGCGCTTCTTCATCGAGGCCCGGGCCTGGGACCTGGCCGACCCCGCCGAGGTGCTGGAGCAGGCCAACACCATGATCAGCGGCCGGCTGGAGGACGAGAGCTTCGTCACCGCCTTCCTGGCCTACCTGTCGCCCGAGGGGCTGCGCTACGCCGGCGCCGGCCACATGGCGCCGCTCCACCTCAGTCCGGACAAGACCTCCGAGCCGCTCGAGGCGTCCGGCCTCCCCCTCGGTGTCGAGGCGTCCTGCCGGGCCTACACCGAGCACGTCGCGCTCCACCCGGGCGACCTGGTCTTCGCCTACAGCGACGGCCTGCTGGAGGCCCGGCGCGAGGGCGAGATCCTCGGCGTCGAGCGGCTGCAGGAGATCGTCGTCCGGCTGGCGGCCGAGGTGGAGACCGGGTTGCTGCCCGGCGCCGTGTACGACGAGGTCTCCGCTTGGGCCGGCGGCCTGGCCGATGACGCCGTGGGCCTCGCGCTGCGGCGCACGCCCTCCTGACCGCCCCGGCGGCGAGAATGCCCGAAGTGGATGCCGAGCCGACGTACCCGGGCGCAGACGCCGGCGTGGCGGCGCTCGTGGACGTCCTGCGGCGGATCGACCCCGGCCGGCCCTCGCGGGCCGTGATGGGGTCGGGCCACTACGCCAACGTGCTGGCGCTCGACGACCGGCGCGGGCTGGCGCTCTCCACCGACGGGGTGGGGACGAAGCTGCTGGTGGCCGAGGCACTCGGCCGCTACGACACGGTCGGGATCGACTGCATGGCGATGAACGTCAACGACGTGGTGTGCGTCGGCGCCGAGCCGATCGCGCTGCTCGACTACATCGCCGTGGTCGAGGCCGATCCGGCGGTGCTGGGCTCGGTCGCCGAGGGACTGCGCCGGGGCGCCGAGGACGCCGGCGTGGAGATCCCCGGCGGCGAGCTTGCGGTGGTACCGGAGATGGTGAAGGGGCTGGACCTGGTGGGTGCGTGCGTGGGCACCGTGGACCTGGACGCGATCGTGACCGGGTCGGCGATCGCTCCCGGCGACGCCGTGATCGGCATGCCCTCCTCCGGCGTGCACTCCAACGGGCTGACGCTCGCCCGCCGGGCGCTGCCCGACCTCGACGAGCTGCCGGCGGAGCTCGGGGGCGCGTCGGTCGGCGAGACGCTCCTGGAGCCCACCGTGATCTACGTGCGCGCGGTGTTGGAGCTGCTGCGCTCCGAGGTCGAGGTCCGCGGGCTCGCGCACATCACCGGCGACGGCCTGCTCAACCTCCTGCGCCTGGAGGCGGAGGTGGGCTACCTGATCTCCTCGCCGCTGCCCCGGCAGCCGGTCTTCGACCTGATCGCCGCCCGAGGCGGGGTGTCCGAGGCCGACCTCCACGAGGTCTTCAACCTCGGGTGCGGCTTCTGCTGCGTTGTCCCGGCCGGGGAGGCCGAGGCGTGCGTCGCGTTGCTCTCCGAGCGCCACCCGGGCACAGCGGTGATCGGCGAGGTCTCCGACCGCGCCGGCGTGGTGGAGGTCGCGGGTCTGGCCGGGCGCCGCGGCGAGGGCTTCAGCCCGAGCTGATGCGCGCGGGGACGCCGTGGGCGACGACGCCCGCGGGAAGGTCGCGGGTGACCACCGAGCCGGACCCCACGATGGCGTCGTCGCCGATCGTCACCCCCGGGTTCACGATCACCCCCGCTCCCAGCCATACGTTGTCCCCCACCGTGACCGGGTGCGCGAGCTCCCATTCGTCCCGCCGGAGGTCGGGGTCGAGCGGGTGGGTGGCGGTGAGCAGCTGTACGCCGGAGGCGATCTGGCAGTGCTCGCCGATAGTCACCGGAGCCGGATCGAGGATCACGCAGCCGTAGTTGACGTACGTCCCCGCCCCGATGCTGATGTGGCCGCCGTAGTCGCACCGGAAGGGGGGTTGGACCACGGTCCCGGCGCCGATGTGTCCGAGCAGCTCCTCCAAAAGGCGCCTGCGCTCGTCGGGCTCGGAGTGGCTGCTGGCGTTGTAGCGCTCGACCATGCGCTGCGCCCTGGCGTTGCTTGCGATCAGGTCCGGGTCGTCGGCGAAGCGGTACAGCTCGCCGCGCAACATGCGCTGCTCCTGTTCACCCACACGGGCAGTGTCGCGTCAGCCGCCGACCCAGCGCAGGCGGACGTTGCCCAGGCTCGTCGATGACGAGCGCTCCTTGGCCCCCGGGCGCTCCTCGGAGGGGTCGGGGTCGCGCTCGAGCTGGTCCAGTTCCTCGAGCCGCCGCATCAGCTCACCGCGCTCGGCGTCCAGCCGCGCGACCTCGGCGCGAAGCGAGTCGCGCACCCCGCGCAGCTCCGCGGTGGTGAGCAGCCGACCCGCCGGGGCGCCGCTGGCCGCGGTGCCGCGCTGGGGGCCGCGCGCCACGGCCGCCTCCAGGCGCTCGATCTGCCGGCGCAGCTCGCGGCGCGTGCCGCGCTCGTCGGCCACGAAGGTGCCGCGGCCGTGCTCGGTGCGCACCAGTCCCTCGTTCTCCAGCCGTGCGTAGGCCGACCGGACGGTGTTCACGCTCACGTCCGTGGCCTCCGCCAGCTCGCGGATGCTGGGGAACAGGTCGCCCGGCGCCAGGTCGCCGTCGGCGATGGCTGACCGCAGCTGTGCCGTCAACTGTGCGCCCACCGGCACCTCGCTGTTGCGGTCTACCCGGACGAACACAGGACAAGTGTACCTCTGTGTTGACACAGAAGGCAAGTCGGCGCTACTGTGCCATCACACATGGTCCGAGCCGTAGCCGACCGAGCATTCCTGCCGACCAAGAACCTGCTCGAGCAGGTCGGCGACATGATGATCCTGACCGGCAAGGTGCTGATGAGCGCACTGCGCCCGCCCTACCCCTACGGCACCGAGTTCGTGCAGCAGTTCATGTTCGCGCTGCGGCTGTGCTGGTTTCCGCTGCTGATCTCCACGATCGCCTTCGGCTACGGCGCCCCGGGCCTGCAGGCGGGCAACTTCCTCACCCTGTTCGGCGCCGTCGACCGCCTGGGCGGCTTCTTTGTGCTGGCCTCGGTGCGCGAGTTCGCCCCGATCGTGACCGCCATCATCCTGGCCGGCGTGGGCGGCACCGCGATCACCGCCGACCTCGGGGCCAGAAAGATCCGCGAGGAGCTCGACGCGCTCCAGGTGCTGGGCGTGGACCCGATCAAGAACCTGGTCGTGCCGCGCTTTTTGGCCTTGATGATCGTCACCGGGCTGTTCAACGTCTACGCGCTGATCTTCGGCATCTTCGGCGGCATCCTGGCCACGCTGACCTTCCAGGCCCCGCTGGGGCCCTTCTTTGCCACCCTGCTCAACAACGCCTCCACCACCGACCTGTGGGGCTCGGTGGTCAAGTGCACCATGTTCGGCGCGATCATCGCGATCGTGGCCTGTTACAAGGGCATGACCGCCTCCGGCGGCGCGGAGGGGGTGGGCCGCGCGGTCAACCAGGGCGTGGTGATCACCTTCCTGGCCATCTTTGCCTTCAACTACGTCTTCACCCAGACGCTGCTGGCCACGCATCCTGAGATCTCGGTGATCAAGTGACGGCGCGGCGCCTCGGCTCAGAGCTCCTCGAGTCCATTGCGGCGGGGATCCTCGCCGTGGTCATCTGCCTGGGCAGCGGGGTGCTGTGGATCGGCATCCCCGCCGGCGGGATGTGGGTGGCGGGAGAGGTCACCAGCACGGCCGAGGCATTCCTCTTCTTCGTGCTGGGCGCCATCCCGCTGACGATGATCACGTTCGGCTTCCTCCTCTTTCGGATCAACGCCGTCTACGAGCGGCTGCGGCCGCAGGGCCGGTCCGTGCCGCGGCGTGCGGCCTGGCTGGACGCCGCCACCGAGGAACGCCCGTCGCTCAAGCGCCTTCGCGCGGGCCGCTCGCTGCTCGACGTGTCGATGGCCGTCTCGGTGGTCGCAGCCCTCGTCCTGCTCATCGTCTGGTTCTTCGGGTTCGCGGAGATGACCCCGGTCAGTGGACGCTGATGGGCCGCTCCTGGCTAGCGGTCCCGCGCGACTGGATCGCCTCCTTCGGCGACATCGCCAAGTTCTGCGCCCGGGTGATGGGCGAGGTCTACACCTTCAAGGTCGGCAAGTTCTTCGGCGAGGCGCTGCGCCAGTGCGGGATCCTGATCCTGGGCTCGGCGCTGGTGATCTTGGGCCTGGCCTTCATCCTCGGCCTCACCTGCGGCATCGAGGGCGCCTACTTCAACCGCTCGGTGGGCGCCCCCGCCTACGCGGGCGTGTTCAGCGCCTGGTGCGACCTGCGCGAGATCATGCCCTACGCCTTCGGCTACATGATGAGCGCCAAGGTGGGCACCGGCCTGGTGGCCGAGATCGGCGCCATGAAGATCTCCGACGAGGTCGACGCGCTCGAGGTGATGGGCATCTCGTCGCTGACCTTCCTGTGCTCCACCCGCCTGCTGGCGGCCTGGCTGGTGCTGCCGTTCATGTACATCATCGCCGTCGGGGCCGGGTTCTTTGCCTCCTATCTGGCGGTGGTCCAGCAGATCGGCGAGGTGTCCTCCGGCGGCTTCTTCTTGATCTTCTGGATGTTCCAGAACCCGCCCGACCTGTTCTACTCGCTGATCAAGGGCATGGCCATGTCCACGGTGATCGTGCTGGTGGGGTGCTACTACGGCTACAACGCGTCGGGCGGCCCGGTGGGGGTGGGGACCGCGACCGCGAAGTCGATGGTGCTGAACACCGTCATGGTCCACCTGATCGGGATGGTGGGCACGCAGATCTTCTGGGGCTCGAATCCACGAGCACCGATAGGCGGATGAGGTGACCCTGCTTCACGTCATCCTCGCGCTCGTTCTCGTCCCGGCGCTCGCCTACGCCGTCGGCCGAGGGCTGGAGGACGCCGGCCTCGCCGCCGCCTCGTTCCTGGCCCTCGCCGCGGCCGCCCTGATCTTCGGCACCACGGGCCTCGCGGCCGGAACCCCGACGGCCGGGGTCACGCTTCTGATCGGGCTCCCGATGATGCTGCTGTCCGGCGGTGCCGCCTGGGCCGGTGGCGGGAGGGTCGGCTCGTGACCACTCTCGCGCGGGTATCCGCGCCACTCACCGCTCCCGCGCCACTCACCGCTCCCTCGCTCACGGAGCAGATCGCCGCGCTGGAGGCCGAGCTGATGGCGCAGTGGTCCTCGGTGTGGCCTCGTACCGGGCTGACGCCACCACCGGCTCGAGTCAGCGGCGCTCCCCGGTTGCTGTCCGCGTCGGAGCTGGAGCTCGTTCGCGACGACCTTGCTCTCCGGTTGGCCGACCTGCGGGCGCAGCTGGAACGGCGCACCCAGGAGGAGGAGCTCTCACGCCGGCTCGTCGAGGAGATGCTGCTGGAGCCCGAGGCGTTCCCCTACGTGCGGGTCAGCCACGCCGACATCGGGGAGCCCGGCTGCCGCCACTGGCACGTGCTGCCCCGGGGTGGGCTGCTCGGTCGGCTCCTGAAGTGGTGGCGCGTGCGCATCTCGTCCGGCTGTCCCTGACGCCTAGGCCGGCTCCCACAGCCAGCCGGTGAGCACCCGGGTGGGCTTCGCGCGCCACTCCGAGGCCAAGCGCCACAGCTCGGCCCGGGCGCGTGGGCCGGCCAGGTCGCATACTGCTTCCACCTCCGGCTCGGCCATGCGGCCGAAGCGGCGCAGGGCCGCCTCCACGTCCGGCGCCGGCTCGCCGGACGGGATTGCTCCCGCCCCTAGCGCGGCCGCGCGCCACTCCTCGTAGGGCGCGGGCCCGCGCACCCAGGCGTCGGCGCCGAAGCGGGCCGAGGGCAGCGTCGTCTCCGCCGCGCGGGTTTCCTCCAGGTCGTTGCCGAGCGCCTCGACCGTCGCGTTGGAGGCGATGTCGATGCGAAATCGCGCGGCGTCCAGGCCGGCGCCCCGTGCTTCCTCGATCAGCGCCTCTGCGGAGTCGAGCTTGCGGCGAAAGCAGAAGATGCCCTCCTGCAGCGCGCGGAAGAGCGCGAGGCCCTGGTCCTGGTCCTGCGCGGCCTTGACGGCCATGCACGCGGGGTAGCTCGAGCCGAGCGGGCCCTCGGTCCACAGCCGCGGGTCCACCGGCATGCTGGAGCGATCCGCGGCGTCCAACCACTCGGTGAACAGCTCCGAATGGCGGCCCTCGAAGCTGCGGGCAAGGCCTCCCATCCGCAAGGTGAATCGGACCTCGTCGCCGAACTCCACCATGAGCCTGCGCAGCGCCGGCCAGGCGGTCCAAGCGGCCGCGCTGGCGGGGTCTGTGAACAAGCGGGCCTGTACAGCCATGCAAACGCGCAAAATAGAGAGCAGCGTGATCGGCACGGAGATCAGCGGGCGCTTCCGCATCGAGGAGCGCATCGGTTCAGGCGGGATGTCCACCGTCTACCTGGCCTTCGATCCCACCCTGGAGCGGTGGGTGGCGATCAAGCTCATGCACCGCGACATCTCCAGCGACCCCGACCAGCTGGAGCGCTTCCGCCGCGAGTCCCGCACCGTCGCGCGGCTGAACCACCCCCACGTGGTGACCGTCATCGACGCCGGCGAGGACGAGGGCAACCCGTACATCGTCTTCGAGTACGTCGAGGGCGAGACGCTGAAGGAGCGGATCAAGCGCTGCGGCCGGCTGCCGGTGGCCGAGGCGGTGGCCTACGCCATCGAGATCGCCCGGGCCCTGTCGGCTGCCCACGCGCAGCGGCTGGTCCACCGCGACGTCAAGCCCCAGAACGTCCTCATCGACGGCGAGGGCCGGGCCAAGGTGACCGACTTCGGGATCGCCCGGTCGCTCGAGGCACACGGCCTGACCGCCACTGGGCGCGTGCTCGGGACCACCGACTACGTCTCACCCGAGCAGGCGCTCGGCCACCAGGTCGGCGAGCAGTCCGACCTCTACTCGCTGGGGATCGTGCTGTACGAGATGCTCACCGGCGAGGTCCCCTTCCGCGCCGACACCCAGGTCGCAGTGGCGATGAAGCACGTCCAGGATCCGGTGCCCGACGTCCAGCGGCGGCGGCCGGAGGTCTCCTCCGCGCTGGCCAAGGTGCTCGACCGCGCCACCGCCAAGGAGACCGCCAACCGCTACGCCAGCGCCGACGAGATGGTCCACGACCTCGAGGAGGTGCTGTCGATCGAGGCCGCCCGGGCGGGTGAGACCTCGGGCGAGGCGACCGCCGTGCTGCAGAGCCTGTCCGGCGACACCGCCGACTTCGCCCCCGGCCGCCTGCGCCGCGGGCGCTGGCGCGTGGTGCTCACCACCGCGGTGCTGGTGGGGCTGATCGGCGGCCTGATCGCGTTCTTCGTCACCCGGGCCGAGAAGGGCCCGGGCGATGCGGTGACCCCGTCCGCCCCGGGGCTGGAGCGCGTGGACCTGGCCGCAGGGGCGATCGAGGACTACGACCCCGAGGGCGACGGCAACGAGTCCGAGGACCAGCTCCAGAACGCCATCGACGGCAACATCACCACCGCCTGGGACAGCGAGACCTATCGCGACGGCCTGGCGGGGGTGGGCAAGAAGGGGGTCGGCCTTTACGTGGACGCGGGCTCGCCGATCGCGGCGCGCCAGCTCAGCGTGGTCACCTCCACCCCCGGCTACCAGGCGGAGGTGTACGGCGCGAACGGCGCGCGGCCACCGCGCAACATCACGGGCTGGACCAAGGTCAGCGGACGCACCAAGGTGAAGGAGAGCACCCGCATCAATCTGGACACCGCCCGCCAAGACTTCCGCTACTACCTGTTGTGGATCGTGCAGTTGCCGCCGGGCAACAAGGCCGACGTCAGGGAGCTTGCCCTGCGGCGCTAGTGCTGCAGGGCCCGCTCAGCCTCGAAGCGCTCCAGCGCCAGGCCCAGCAGGCGCGACAGGAGCTCGGAGTACGGGACGCCGCTGGCCTCGAACAGCCGCGCGTAGACACTGGTCTGGGTGAAGCCGGGCAGCGTGTTCAGCTCGTTGAGCAGCACCCGGCCGCCCGGCTCGACGAAGAAGTCCGCTCGCGCCAGCCCTGCGCAGCCGATGCGCACGAACGAGCGCACCGCCAGCTCGCGCACCTTCTCGCGGTCCTCGGCCGACACCCGGGCGGGGATCACCAGCTCCATGCCGCCGGGCCGGTACTTGGCCTCGTAGTCGTACCAATCCGCGTCGATCGCGATCTCACCCGGCTCGCTGGCCTCCGGCGAGCCGTTGCCCAGCACCGAGCATTCCACCTCGAGCCCGGCCGAGAACGCCTCGACGATCACCAGCGAGTCGTGGGCGAAGGCGTCGTCGAGCGCGGGGCCGAGCTCGTCCCCGGACGAGACCTTGGCGATCCCCACCGACGAGCCCAGCCGCGCCGGCTTGACGAATACCGGGAAGCCGAGCGTCGCGGCCGGCGAGCGGTCCTCGCCGTCGCGCAGCGCGACGTAGTCGACCTGGGGCAGGCCGGCCTGGGCCATCACCTCCTTGAACAGCACCTTGTCCATGGCCAGGGCCGAGGCAGCCACGCCCGCACCCACGTACGGGATGTCCAGCAGCTCGAGCAGCCCCTGGACGGTGCCGTCCTCGCCAAAGGGCCCGTGGAGCACGGGGAAGGCGACGTCGGCCCCCAGCAACCCGCCGCCGGGCTCCAGGGCCAGCGGGGCCCCCTCCGAGCTGAAGCGCCCGTCCCGGCTGACCAGCACCTCGACCGGCTCGTGACCGCCCTCGGCCAGCCCCTCGCGCACCGCCGCGGCGGAGGCCAGAGAGACCTCGTGCTCGCTCGAGCGCCCGCCGCCCAGGACGGCGACCCTCACGGGTTGCTACCGCCGCCGCCCTGGTTCTCGTCGCCCGCGCCCGGGTCCTCCTCCAGCGGCTTCAGCTTGCCGACCACGATCGTCACCGTGCTGCCCCGCTTGGCTTCGCCGCCGGCGGGGCTCTGGGAGATCACCTTGCCGTCCTCGCCCTCGTCCTCGGTCTCCTTCTCCTGGGTGGAGACCGCGAATCCCGCCGCTCGCAGGGCCGCGGCGGCGGCCGAGGCGGTCTGGCCGGTGACGCTAGGCACAGAGACCTTCTCCTCCTGCGGCTTGGCCGGGGCCCCGGTCGAGACGGTGATGGTCACCGACGCGCCGCGCTCGGTGGACGTGCCGGCGGACGGGGTCTGCGACACGACCTCGTCCTTGGGCTGGTCGGACTGCTCGGTGCGCACGGTCACGTCGAAACCGTCGGAGGTCAGGCGCGACTCCGCGGACTCGCGAAGCAGGCCGACCACCCCGGGCACCTGCACGCGCGCGGGCCCGGAGCTGACCAGGAGGCGGACGCGGGTGCCGCGCTCGACCTCTGTCCCCTCCTTGGGCGACGTGCGGATGGCGAAGCCCTGCTTGACGGTGCCCGACGGCTCGGTGTCGAGGTTCACCTTGAAGCCCGCCTTGTTGAGCTCCTTGACCGCCCGTTCCTGAGGCAGGTTCTCGACCGAGGGCACGCGTGTGTCCCCCGGCCCGTTCGAGACCTCGAGCGTGATCGTCCCGTTCTCCTCGGCCTGCTGGCCGGGGTCGGGGTCCTGGTCGAGCACGCGGTCTCGCTCAGCCAGGCTGCGCGCCCGCTCGACCTTGACCTTCTCGAATCCCGACCGCTCGAGTATCTGGCGCGCCTGCTCCAGCTGCTGGCCCTCGACCTTGGGGACGTCGACCATCTTGGGTCGGGTCAGGGCGAAGGCCGTGACCCCGATCATGGCCAGGATCAGAGCCGCCAGTGCGATCCACGGCCAGCGGCGGCGCTTGCGCGCCTGCTCGGGCTCGGGCTCGCCGGGGTAGCCGCCGTCGCCGGGGGGAAGCGCGGCCACCGCGGCCCACGCCGCGGTGTTCTGCCCGTTGGACCCGCCGGCCAGCACGTGCGCCCGCGCGGCCTCCAGCGCTTCGGCGAAGTCCTCCGCGCTCTGCCAGCGGGCGGCGGGGTCCTTGGCCAGCGCGGCCATGACGACCGACTCCAACGCCGGGTCGATGTCCGGGCGCAGCGTGGAGATGGGCACGGGCGCCTCGTTCAGATGCTTGAGCGCGATGGAGACCGCGCTGTCGCCGTCGAAGGGCAAGCGCCCCGCGAGCATCTCGTACAGCATCACGCCGATCGAGTAGAGGTCCGACGCGGCGGTGACCGCGTGGCCCTGCGCCTGCTCGGGCGAGAGGTACTGCGCGGTGCCCATGATCGAGCCGGTCTCCGTCATCTCCGAGGCGCCCGCGCGGGCGATGCCGAAGTCGGTGACCTTGGCGTGCCCCTGGTCGTCGACGATGACGTTGTGCGGCTTGAAGTCGCGGTGGATCACGCCGCGACGGTGGGCGAACCCGGCGGCTGTGAGCACCTGGATTCCGAGGTCGATCGCATGCTCCTGGCCGAGCGGCGCCTCCTGAGTGATCACTTCCTTGAGCGTGCGCCCGCTCAGGCACTCCATCACGATGTAGTAGGTGCCCTCGTACTCGCCGCGATCGAAGATGCCGACCACGTTGGGATGCGACAGCGACGCTGCCGACTTCGCCTCGCGGCGGAAGCGCTCCACGAACTCCGCGTCCTGGGCGAAGCGCCGGTGCAGGACCTTGAGCGCGATCTGGCGGCCGAGGTGGGTGTCCTCGGCGCTGTAGACGTCGGCCATGCCGCCCGAGCCGATGCGGCTCACGATGCGGTAGCGGCCGTCGACCACCGTGTCGGCGGAGACCTCGGTCATCCCCCCGCCTCGCTCCCCAGCAGCGCCTGGAACACGCCCTTGGCCAGCGGCGCGGCGGTCTGCCCGCCGGTGGCGCCGGACGGCTGCTGCTCGAGCGTGACCGCGATTGCCATCTTCGGGCGGTCGGCCGGCGCGAAGGCGATGAACCAGGGCTGGTTGAACTGGCCCGTCTCCGCGGTGCCCGTCTTGCCCGCCACCTCGACACCGCTCAGCGCGGCCGCGGTGCCGGTGCCCTCCTTGACCACGTTCTTCATCATCTCGCCCAGCTGGCCGGCCGCCTTGGGGGACATCACGCGCGACTGGAGGGAGGGGTCGTCGCGGTCGGTGACGCGGCCGTCCTTGGCCACCACCCGCTCCACCAGGGTCGGGCGCATCAGCTTGCCCCCGTTGCCCACCGCTGCGGCCACCATCGCCATCTGCATCGGCGTGGCAAGGATCTGGCCCTCGAGGCCGCCCTGGCCGATGGCCACGCGGCCGACGTCGAAGGCCTGGTCGCCCCGGACCGTGCGCCCCTTCGCCACCACGCCGGACGGGATCATCTGCTCATTGGGATAGTCCAGCGGCGGATCCTGGCCGAAGCCGAAGCGGTCCATGTACCGGATCAGGGTGCGCCGGCCCACGCGCTCGCCCAGGCGGGCGAAGACCGTGTTGACGGAGTTGGTGAGCGCCTCGGTGAAGCTGACGCCGCCGAAGCTCTCTCCGCCGAAGTTGGTGAGCGGCGATCCGCTGATGGTCTGTGGTGAGCTGCCGTCGAAGGTGGACTCGGGGGTGGCCTTGCCGGTGTCCAGCGCCGCCGCGGCCGTGACCACCTTGAAGGTGGACCCGGGCGGATAGCGCTCCTGGGTAACGCGGTTGTTCAGCGGCCGGCCCTCGCTGTCGCCGTTCAGGCGCCCGAACTGGGTGGGGATCTGGTTGGGGTCGTAAGTCGGCGTGCTGGCCATCACGCGGATGCGGCCGGTCTGTGGCTCCATGGCCACGATCGCGCCCTTCTTGCCCGCCAGGGCGCTCAGCGCGGCCTTCTGCCCGCCCGGGTCGAGGGTGGTGACCACGTCGCGGCCCTCACGGTCCTGACTGCGCAGCTGGGAGAAGATCGACTGGAACTCGTTCTCCTCGCCGGCCAACGAGCGGTTCTCGGATTGCTCGAGGCCCTTCCGCCCGTTCCGCAGGTACGAGTAGCCCACCGCGTGGCCGAACAGCGGCCCCTCGGGGTAGGTGCGAACGAACGTCCGCAGGTTGCGCGCCCGCGGCGTGTCCTCGCGCGGCCCGCGGGCGATGTTCTTGGCCAGCACGGTGCGTCCGTCGCGCGCGTAGATCAGCCCGCGCGGAACCGTCTGCTCCTCGATCAGGGCGCGGCGGTTGCTGGAGCGCTCCTTCTGGGTGTCGGCGTCGAGCACCGACCACCACGAGGTGAAGCCGATCAGCAGCGCGAACAGCACGGTGAGCAGCCCGAAGAGCTTGATGATGTGGGAGTTCAAACCAGCCCGCCTCTGCGGCTGCGGTCACGACGGGCGCCGTCGGAGATGATCAGCAACAGCGCCAGCAGCACCATGTTGGCGATTATCGAGCTGCCTCCGTAGGAGACGAACGGCAGCGTCACACCGGTCAGCGGGATGACCCTGGTCACCCCTCCGACGATGACGAACACCTGCAGCGCGAACACCGCGGTGAGACCGGCGGCCAGCAGCTTGGAGAAGTCGTCGGGCGCCTGGAGCGCGATCCGGAAGCCGCGCACGGCGAACAGCAGGTAGGCGAGCAGCAGCGCGGCGGCCCCGAACAGGCCGATCTCGTTGACCACCACGGAGTAGATGAGGTCGGTGTCCGCGGCGGGCAGGAGGGTGCCGCCCCCGGGCAGCTCCAGCAGCGCCTGCCCGAAGCCCTGGCCGAACAGCCCGCCGTCCGCCTGGGCGAAGACGGACTGGGCGACCTGGTAGCCCTCCTTGTCCACCACGTTGGGAGCCCACGGGTCGAGCCAGATGGCCACGCGCTCGTGCACGTGGCTGAGGCTGTTGGCCACGAAGATGGCGCCCCCGAGGAACATCGTCGCTCCCACGCCCACCAGCGAGAGCCGGCCGGTGGCCACGTACAGCAGCCCCAGGAAGCCGCCGAAGAACATCAACGAGCTGCCCAGGTCGCGGATGAAGATCAGCATGATCATCGCCAGGCCCCAGACCAGGAGCAGTGGCCCGAAGTGCTTGATCGACGGGCGCTCCTCGGCCACCGCGGCAGCCGAGGCCGCAAACAGCACCAGCAGGGCAGTGACCGCCGGGCCCACTCCGAGCAGGAACCAGCCGATCACGAAGGCCACGCCGCCCGCCGCCCAGGGCAGCCACCACACCCGGTTGTGCACGGGCCTGAGCAGCACCTCCGCGAAGTCCCGGAGGTAGCTGGCCAGGAAGATGATGATCGCCAACTTGGCGAACTCGGCCGGCTGGAAGGACAGCGGGCCGAGGCCGATCCCCAGGTACGCGCCGTTGACCTGTTTGCCGATGCCCGGCACGCGCGGGAGCAGCAGCAACGCGATGCCCGCGGCGGCGATCGTGTAGCGGTAGCGCTCCAGCGCGTGGATGTCGCGCAGGAAGATGACCGTGAGCACCAGCAGCGCCAGACCCAGCACGAAGACCAGGGCCTGGCCGCCCGCCTGGTCGGCGTCGATCCGGTAGATCATCACCAGCCCGAAGGCCGACAGCAGCGCCGCCAGCGGGAACAGGTACGGGTCGGCGTCGGGCAGCCGCGCGCGGATGAACAGGTGACCGAACACGCAGAGCCCGAGGAAGACCGCGCCGTAGGTCAGGGTCAGGTCGTTGGCGTCCTTGGTGCGAGTGATCAGCACGGCCAGGAAGCCCGCGCTCACGATCGCCGTCACCGGGATGAGCGCGAAGAGCTCGCGAAGGCGCGGCGATAACACTTAGCCCGTTCCTTCGATGTTGCCGCGCTCGAGCTGGCGCACCAGGTCGCTGGCGTCCTCCCGGCCGCGCCACTCGTGGTCGAGTACGCGCTTGCGCCGCTCGGCGGGGATCGCCCGGGCGGGCACGCTGCTCGCGTACTCCTGGCTGTAGAGATCGACTCCCAGCGGCAGCTCGTAGGGCAGGCCCCGGTACATCGTCACCAGGCCCGCGTCGTCGGTGCCCAGGAAGTAGACCTGCCGGCTGCCCAGGTACAGGCCGCCAAGGATCACCGCCACGATCAACAGGGTCACCAGGCCGCCCATCGTTCGCCGGAAGCGGCTGTCACCGCGCTTGCGGCGGCGGGTCGGAGCGGCGCTGGTGGTGGTGCGCGGCGGGTCGGGGTCGCGGGCGCGCTTAACGGGAGCCACGGTGGAGGCCGGGGCCCGCGTGGGCGCCGGGGCCTGGGTGTCCGCCGGGGCCTGTGTCCGCCGGGGCCTCTCGTGTCCTGCTGGGCGGCACGCACGTCATCGGCGTGCAGGTCGCCGGCGATGGTGGCGTCGGTCGTGGCCGGGCCCTCGTCGCCGCCCAGTCGGAACAGCACGACGGTGATGTTGTCCTTGCCGCCGCTCTGGTTCGCGGCTCGCACCAGCGAGTCCGCTACCTCCTCCAGCGAGCCTCCCGCGCGCAGGATGCTCCCGATCTCGTCGTTGGAGATCATGCTCGTCAGGCCGTCCGAGCAGAGCAGGAACACGTCCCCGGAGCGGCCGGTGAACGTGTAGGTGTCTACGTCGACGTCGCGCTCGGGGCCCAGCGCTCGGGTGATGATCGAGCGCTGCGGGTGGTTCTCGGCCTCGCCCGGCGCGATCTGCCCCGTGCGCTCCAGCTCCGCCACCAGCGAGTGGTCGCGGGTGAGTTGCTCGAGCTCGCCGTCACGAAGCAGGTAGCAGCGGCTGTCGCCCACGTGGCCGAGGCTCACGCCGTCGGGGCCGACCAGCGCGGCGGTGAGCGTGGTGCCCATCCCTCGGCGCGACTCCTCGGCCTGGGCGAGGTCGTAGATCCGCCGGTTGGCGGACTGGGCGATCTCGCGCAGCCCGCCCTCGGGCTCGTCCGGCTCGCCCTCGACCTCGTCGAACGCCTCGACTGCGATCTGGGAGGCGACCTCTCCGGCCTTGGCCCCGCCCATGCCGTCGGCGACCGCGAAGAACGGCGGGGCCTCGACGAACGAGTCCTCGTTGGCCGAGCGCTGGCGGCCGACGTCGCTAAGGGCCGCGCGCTCGGTGATGGTCAGTGCCACCAACTACTCCTGGTAGCGGTACTCGCTGTCGCCGATACGCACGATGTCGGCCATCTTGAGCCGTTCGGCGGAACGCAAGGTGCGCCCGTTCAGATACGTGCCGTTCGTGGACCCCATGTCCTCGATCCACATGAAGTCGCCACGACTGAAGATGCGCGCGTGCGCCGAGGAGGCGAACGCGTCGTCCACGCGGATGTCGGCGTTGTCCGAGCGGCCCATTGTCGCGCCCTCGCCCACCGCCCAGGAGGCGCCCGGGTCGTGGCCCATTGCCGCGACCACCTCCAGGCGGGGCTCCACCGCGCCGCGCAGGTCCGGCGCGGCGCCCTTCTCCTCCCCCTTGCGGGCCCGCCGCTTGGGCTTGGCCTCCGGCCCCGGATCGGGACCGTCAGCCGCCTCCTGAGAGCGGCGCAGCTCGCGCAGGCCGCTCCGTGCGACCCACAGCAGGAACAGGTAGAGGACGGCCAGGAAGCCGAACTTCAGCGCTACCGCGAGCGGCTCGTCCATGGCGCGCCGCCGCCTACTCGATCTCGAACGACAGGTCGATCAGCCCGAAGGTCACGCGGTCGCCGGCCGACAGCGGCGCCGACTCCACCCGGCGCCCGTTGACCTTGATCCCGTTGGTCGAGCCCAGGTCGGCAACCGTCCAGGTGTCGCCGTCGAGGCGCAGCTCGGCGTGGTGGCGCGAGACGTTGGGGTCGTCGAGCACTAGTTCGCAGTCGCGGCTTCGCCCCACCACCGCTCGCGCGCCACGCAGCACCGTTCGCTTGCCCTCGCCCACCAGCAGCGCCTGGGCGCGGGACGGCACCGGCTTCTCGGGCTCGAGCTGATGCGAGTCGCCGGCGGGCGTGTAGACCATGGTGTGGCCGAAGTCGCCCGCCGAAGGGCCGGCTTCCTCCGGGGCGGCCTCGTCCTCATCGGCCAGAAGCTGCGCCTGGATGCCGAATTCCCCGACCTTGAGCCGGTCGTCGGTGAGCAGCTCCACAATGGGGCGGCTGGTCAGGGCCAGGCCCTCCTGGCGCGAGTGCTCGAGCAGGTAGTCCGACAGCTCCTTGCGCAGCGCGGGCTCGTAGCTCGTGAACTGCTCCCGGTCGGCCGGGGACAGAAACACGCGGTAGTGGTTCGGCACGTACACGCGCGAGATGGAGACCGTCTGGTTGCCCTCCATCTCCTTGGCCAGCTTGCGTGCGAGCTCGACGGGCTGCACGTTCGACTTGAACGCGCGCCCGAACGCGCCCTCCACGAGGCCGCCGAGCTTGTTCTCGAGGTTGCGGAGCATGCTCATCGGAGGCGTCTCAGGGTAGTCCTACTGCGCCATCGCCGGAGGATGCACGGGCTCCTCGCGACGGGCGAGGGCGGCTGCGGCGGCCACCGCCGCCACGGCGCCGATCAGGGTGCCCGCCACGGCGCCGCGCGCGTCCGAGAGTCCTCCGCTGGAGGCGAGCAGGTCGCCCAGGGCGCTGTGCGCCAGCAACAGGCCGATCGCCCACAGAGAGCCGGCCGCCAGGTCCACTCCGGTGGACCGCCCGCGGACCAGGAAGGGCAGCAGGACGGCGAACCCCGCCCAGACCAGCGCCGGGGCCAGCGCGGGCGAGGAGAGCAACGGCCAGACGGCGTCCGAGGCCCCCGCGGTGATCGACGACTGCCATAGGGCGAGGCTTTCCGTCCCATCGGGCGAGCCAAACAGGAGCGGGTCCCCGGTCAGCGCCTCGCCGCCCGCCAGCCAGAGGAACCCGGCCGCGGCCAGGCCGGCGCGGCGCGCCACGGTGGGCGCGAGGGCCGCCACCGCCACGAAGGCCGGGGCGAGCGACGCCGCGCCCAACAGGGGGGCGAGTATCGGCACCGACCACAGGAGGCCGGCGCGGGGCAGCAGCAACGGCACGGGGGCCAGCACGAAGGCCAGTAGCAGCGCGGTGCCCTCGCGGTCGGCCTCCGGCGAGACCAGCCAGCCGAGCAGGACCAGCGCGGAGGCCAGCCACCCGATGCGCGGCAGCAGCGCCACACCGACGGCGACCACGGCGGAGGCGACCGCGGGCGAGAAGGGCGGAGTCGGCCCCAGGTTGCCCAGCGCGGCCAGCACGAGCAGGCCCGCGAGCAGGCCGGCCCCCGCCCGGGCGGCGATGCGGATGGCGAGGTGGCGCCGAGGCTCGACATAGGGCTCGGCGTAGGGCGCAGGGGGCCATTGCTGGTGGTGGGCCCACTGCTGCTGGGCCCACTGCTCCTCGGGGTGGGGCTGCCACGGAGGGGGCTCCACCTCCCGCGGGCGGGTGAACGGGATCAGCCGCCGCGTGGCCTCGGTGAGACCGACCCGTTCGCGGGTCTCCTCCTCCACCAGGCCGCCCACGTCCGAGAGCTGGGGCTCGGCCTCGGCCAGGTCGGCCGCGAACTCGGTCGGATCCGGGCGGACCTCGGGGTCGGGGTCGAGCGCGTCGTCGATCACGTCGCACAGCACGGCCGGCAGGTCGGGTCGCCGGTGGTCCAGAGACGGAAGTGGGCGGCCCAGGCGGCGAGCGGTGGCCAGCGCCCCTCCGCCGCGCACGGGGTTCTCCCCCGTCCAGGCCTCGTACAGCGTCAGAGCGAGCGAGTACACGTCGCAGGCCGGCGTGGCGCGCGCGCCCTCCGCCTGCTCGGGCGCCATGTAGGCGAGGGTCCCCACCACGTCGCCGGTGCGGGTCAGCGGGTCGCCGGTGGCCATGTGGGCCACCCCGAAGTCGGCCAGCTTGGCGAAGCCGGCGCCGGCCGCGGGCTCGTCGATGACCATCACGTTGCCGGGCTTGACGTCGCGGTGGATCACCCCCCGCGCGTGCGCATGCGCGAGGGCGTCGCACAGCGCCGAGCCGATGCGAGCCACGTCGCGGTCCGACAGCGCCTTCTCAGAGCCCAGCTCGGCCATCGTCCGCCCCGGCACCAGCTCCGATACCAGGTAGGCGTCGTGCTCGTCCTCGGCCAGCTCGTACAGCGCCACGATGCCCGGGTGGTTCAGGCGGGCGGCAGCGCGAGCCTCACGGGACGCGCGGCCGGACTCGGCCTCCTCGTCCCGGGCCATGACCTTGACGGCCACGTCGCGCTGGAGATGCTCGTCGCGGCCTAGCCACACCACGCCGAAGCCTCCGGCGCCCAGCCGGCGCTGAAGGCGATAGCGCCCGAGCACGAGCCTGCCTTCGGGGGCCTCGACGCGCACGGTCTCCTGGGAGCGGTTCACCCCGCCTCCGATTTCGGGCCGGGGAACGCGCTCCCTGCAGGTGCACGGGATATGACAACCGGGGGGCCAGTCATACTCGCCCCATTAGCGTGGCAGGCATCGCCTTCCGCTAGGAGCACACCCTGTCCTTTCTCGACGACCCGGACCCGCCCCAGCGCCGGTCTTCCCCCCGAGGACGCCCCTCCGGGCCGGGGGTTGACGCCCAGACCCTGCGCACCCGCCGCACGATCGCGATCGTCGGCGCGATCGTCTTCGCCATCCTCTTTCTCCTGCTCCTGCGGGGTTGTCTGGGGGCGCGCGAGGAACGTGGGCTCAAGGACTACGTACGCGACGTGCGCGCGATCGTCGACCAGTCGGGCTCTCAGTCGGAGGAGATGTTCAACACGCTGACGGACCCCGGTCGAGGCGTCAGCGACGTCGACCGCGAGAACAGCCTCAAGGGCCTGCGCGCCCAGGCAGACCAGCTGGTGGAGCGAGCGCGCAACGACGTGGACGCCCCCGATGACCTGAAGGCCGCGCACGACTACCTGATCGAGACGCTCGAGTTCCGCCGCGACGGCATCGGGAAGGTGGTCGACATCCTGCCCACCGCGCTCTCGGGCCAGGAGAAGGAGAAGGGCATCCAGCGCCTGGCCGACCAGATGGGCTTCTTCCTGACCAGCGACGTCATCTTCGCCTCCCGCGTGCGGCCCAACCTGGACTCGGTACTGCGCGAGCAGGAGATCATCAACGAGGTCCAGCTGCCCCAGAGCCGCTTCCTTCCAGACCGCGCGTGGCTGATCCCCGACGAGGTCTCCAAGCTGCTGAAGGGCGGAGGAGGAAGCGGGAGCAGCGACCGCTCCAAGGAGGAGGCCTCGCCCGGCCTGCACGGAACCGGGCTGGGCACCGTGTCGCTCGGCGGGCAGCAGCTGAGCGAGGGCGGCTCGGCCACCGTCCGCCTGGGCCAGGACACGTCGTTCTCGGTGCAGGTGATCAACCAGGGAGAGAACGACGAGACCGACGTCCCGGTGAAGATCACGATCGGCAAGGGCAATGACGCGATCGACATCGAGGAGAACATCGACGAGATCGGCGAGGGCCAGACGGAGACCGTGGAGGTCCCGCTGAACGACGAGCCGCCCACCGGGCAGAGCGTGCCGATCACCATCGACGTCGGTGCCGTCCCTGGCGAGGACAAGACCGACAACAACAAGCAGTCCTACTCGGCGACCTTCACGCGCTGAGCGGTTAGCCTGAGCCGGCATGGATGAACTGACGACCACCCAGGGGATCGTGGCCCTGGCGGCGGCGGGGGTGGGCGTCATCGCCCTCATCCTCGGGCTCGTACTGGCCGTGAAGCTCAGGCAGCTGCGCAGGGCGCAGCGGGCGGTCCTCGGCGAGGGTGACCAGCGCGACTTGGTCGGGCATGCCGCCCGGCTGGAGACCGGCTTCGTGGAGCTGCGCGACTGGGTGGAGGAGACCGCCGCCGGGCTCGAAGGCCGGGTCAGCTCCGCCGAGGCCCGCATCGACGGCTGCATCGCCTACCGGTCGATGATCCGCTACGACGCCTACGGAGAGATGTCCGGGCAGCAGTCCAGCTCGATCGCCCTGCTCGACGCCAACCGCTCGGGCGTGGTGATCTCCTCGATCTCCCACCGCGACCAGGCCCGCGTGTACGTCAAGCAGATCCTGGAGGGCGAGTCCGAGATCGAGCTCTCCCCCGAGGAGCAGGAGGCGATCAATACGGCGCTGGGCTCCGCCACGGAGGCGCCCGCGCGGGCTTGAAGGTCGCCTTCCTCGGACCGGCGGGGACGTTCACCGACGAAGCGCTGCGGGCCTCGGCCCCGGGCGACGTCGAGGAAGTCGAGTTCCCGACCGTCCACGAGACGGTCATGGCCGTCCAGCGGGGAGATGTCGAGCTCGCCGTCGTCCCGATAGAGAACTCCCTGGAGGGAGGGGTGGCCGCCACCCTGGACGCCCTGGCTGGCGAGGCCGAGAGCGTCCGGATCGCAGCAGAGGTCGTCCACCCGATCAGCCACTGCCTGGTCGCGGCCGGCCCGCTGGAGCTGGCCGGCGTGGAGCGCGTGGTCTCCCACCCCCAGGCCACGGCCCAGTGCGCGGCGTTCCTGCGCGAGCGGCTGCCCGCGGCCCAGCGGGTGGACGTCGGGTCCACCGCCGAGGCGGTGCGCCAAGTGGTGCGCGGGGGCCGGCCGTGGGTCGCGCTGGCCTCCCGGCTGGCGGCCGAGCTGTACGGCGCCGAGGTGCTGGCCGAAGGGGTGGAGGACCGGCCCGACAACAGGACCCGGTTCGTGTGGCTTCGGTCGGAGCACGCCCCGCCGCCGTTCCCCGAGGAGGGACCGATCAAGACCTCGATCGTCTTCTGGGGCGCTGGTGATGAGTCGCCCGGCTGGCTGGTCCGGGTGCTCGGGGAGCTCGCAGACCGCGAGGTGAACATGACCCGCATCGAGTCGCGTCCCCGGAGGGTCCGCCTCGGCCACTACATGTTCTTCTGCGACCTCGAGGGAGGCGACGCCGAACCAGCAGTCGGGGAGGCTCTCGACGCGGTCGCTGGGCAGGTCGAAGGGGTGCGCGTTCTCGGCTCCTACCCAGGGGTTTCGGGGGTGGGTGACCGCTAACATGGCCGCCGTGGCGGCTGTGCCGACCGTGTTGCCGGGGCAGAGGACGACCTCCACCGGCCGCGTGCTCGTGCTCAACGCGTCGTACGAGCCGATCAACGTGTGCACCGTCCGCCGCGCAGCGGTGCTGGTGCTCAAGCAGCGTGCCGAGATGCTCGAGCACAGCACCTCCACGCTTCGGGCCGAGCGGATGGCGATGCCGCGACCGGTGGTCATCCGGCTCGTCACCTACGTACGCATTCCGCGCGACGCCCACCGCCGGAAGATCACGCGCCGCGCGGTGTTCGCTCGCGACCGCTGGACCTGCCAGTACTGCGGGCACCACCGCAGCAGCCTGACCGTCGACCACGTCGTCCCGAGATCGAAGGGCGGCGGGTCGGGCTGGGAAAACATCGTCGCCTGCTGTGCGCCGTGCAACCGACGCAAGGGCGACCGCCTGCCGCTGCAGGCCAACATGACCCTGCGCCGAGCACCCAGAGCGCCGAGCCCCACCGTGTTCATCCACGTCGCCGCTCCCACCATCCCCACCGAGTGGGAGCGCTACCTGGGCGCGGCGGCCTAGCCGGGTGGCCTCCACTCCCGGCGACCCGCCGCAGCGCACCACCCGCCCCACCTGGGCCGGAGGGTGGCAGCCCGAGTCCGATCAGGCGCGTCCGCCCGACCAGCAGCCCCCCGCTCAGGGGGAGGCGCCTCCCCCGGCGCCCGACGACCAGCGTCCGGCCTCCGTGGCCGACGTCAAAGGGGTGCGGCGGTGGACCATCGTCGCCGGTGTGTGGGCCGTCGCGGCCACCGCGTTGGCGGTGATCGCGCTGGTCAAGCCGGCCGACGACAACTCCGAGACCGTCGCGGCTGCCAACCGCTCGATCAACCGCCTTCAGGACCGCCTGGACGACCGCTTCCAGCAGCTCGAGGACAGGGTGGACCGGCTGCCGCAGTCCGCCGACCTCCAGAAGCTCGAGGGCCGGGTCTCGCGCGTGGAGGACGACGTCAACCAGGCCGCGGGTGACGCCAAGGCGGCCCGCGACTCGATCGGGAAGCTCAGCGACCGGGTGGACAAGGTGGAGCAGGCGCAGGCCAAGCAGAAAAGTTCATCCAGCGGCGGCGCCAGCGCGCCCAACTCCTCCGGGGGCAAGCCCTAGAGCCAGAGGGGGCGCCCTGTTGGGCGCCCCCTCCACGGTGCTTGGCTGGACTTATCGGCTTCGATCGCTCGGATCGCTCTGCGACCCGGGCCGGCGGGACGACTCCCGGCCTCCGACGCCGACGGTGTCACGGGCGGACTCCGCAGGACGGGGCCCAGCTCCGGTCTAGCGGCCGGACACCTCCAGGGTCCCGGAAAGACTGTCACTCAACTTCGGACCACCCCCTTTCTCTGGTCTGGCCATTCAAGCAAACCGGGCGGGCGGCGCCGCGCCGATTGCGACCACGGCCCGCAGACCGCCCAGCGGAGAGGGCTCCAGCCGCGCGCCGCCGGCTTGAAGCTCGGCCTGCTGGCGGACGAGCGCCAGCCCCAGTGCCGAGCCATCGTTGTCCACGATCACCGTCACGCCGGCCTCGGCGGCGAGCGCGTGGTCGAGGGCCTGTCGGATCGCCCGGTCGTCGACGACGACCAGTACGACAGGGTCGCTAGCCGGGGACACCCTGGGGCGGGGGGAGCTCCTCGGCGCCGCCGCCGGGCGGGGGCGGCGGCATCAGGAGGTCGCCGCCGCGCCCTTCGCCTCCAGGCGGCGGTCCGCCTGGCCCACCGGGGCCACCCGGTCCGAAGCCCGACCCGCCGCGGTGGTGGTGGAAGCGCATGCGCAGCCCACCCTGGTCCGCGCGCTTCTTGATCTCGTCGGCCTGCTTCTGGGTCAGCCGGCCCTCCTTGACCGCTTCGGCCAGCTCGGCGTCCAGGCGATCCTGGCGGATGTCCTTGAGCGCCTTCTTGACCTCGTCGGTGCGCTTGTCGAGCGATTCGGCGATGGCCTCGATGAAGGCGTCGTGACCCGCGCGCGGACGGAAACTCCGCCGGCTGCGCTGGCTCTGGAACTCCTTGCGCAGAGCCTCGCGGCCCTTGGCCAGCGCCTTCGCAGCGTCGTCCTCGGACACGCCCAGCCGCTTCGCGAGCTCCTTGGCCTTCTCGGCCTGGTGCTCGGCGCGCCGCTTCTCGCCCACGCGGTCGATCGCCCGGCGGACGCGGTTCTCGGGCAGGTTGAGCTCCTTGGCGAGGTCCTGTGCCTGCTCGGCGCGGCGCTCCTGCGGGCTGGGTCCGAACACGCCCCCGAGGGGGCCGTCGCCGCCCGGGGCCGCCACGGCGGTGGCCCCGATACCCAGCGCCAGCACGGCTGCGGCGCCTGTCGCTGCCTTCTTGTGCCTCATGCCCGACTCCTCCTGGTCCAGTTCATGGAGGCCACTGTGATGAACGAACTTGTGAACAACGTAAGAGAACGCTGGCGGTTCTCTGAGAGCGCGATACTCGCCCGATGGTCGATGCCCGGGCCGAGCACGTGGGAAGCCTGCTCCGGCCGCAGGCGCTGCTCCGCACACGGGATGCCCGCGCGGCGGGCGATCGCTCTGACCCCGGCCTGAAGGCGGCCGAGGACGCCGCGGTGCGCGAAGCCGTGGCCATGCAGGAGGATGCCGACCTCCCGGTGGTCAACGACGGCGAGCTGCGCCGCGAGTCGTTCCAGTCGGAACTGGCCGCGTCCGTGGACGGCTTCAACGGGGTGGGCATCGACGCGTGGCTGTGGGGCTCGTGGCACTCCGATGCGCTCGGCGACAAGGAAGTGGGCGGGCCTGAGCAGGTGGCCGTGACCGAGGTCGTCGTGCTGGGGCTGGTCACCACCAAGAGCGCCCGCCTGGAGGACCCTGCGGAGCTGGAGCGGTGAGTGCACGAGGCCGCGCAGGTAGTCGGGCTGGACGGCTTGGCGGTGAGTCCGCAGTGCGGGTTCTCCACCTCGGTGGTAGGGAACGCGCTGACGATCGAAGACCAGCGGCGCAAGCTGGCGCTGGTGTGCGAGGTGGCCGGGCGGGTCTGGGACTGAGCCTGGGCGCTACTCCGCCGACAGCTCGGCGGGCCCCTGGTCGGCGCCCTCCTCGGCGGCTGCCTCGGCGGCAGTCGACTCCTCGACCACGAGCGCGACGGCGCTCACCACGTCGTCGTCCTTCATGTTCATGACCTTCACGCCCTGAGCGGGCCGCCCCTGCTGGGAGATGCCGCGCACGCCGGTGCGCTGCACCATGCCGCTCTGGGAGATGAACACGAGGTCCTGGTGCTCGCGCACCACCAGGGCGCCGGCCACGCCGCCCTTCTTCTCGGTGAGGCCGATGGTCTTCACGCCCATGGCGCCGCGGCCCTTCACCGGGTAGTCCTCGATTGGCGTCCGCTTTCCGAAGCCGTTCTCGGTGACCACCAGCAGCTCGGTGTCCGGCCGCACCACGTCCATCGCAAGCACGTGGTTGTCGCCGCGCGAGACGTTCATCCCTCGCACGCCGCTGGTGTCCCGCCCCATCGGCCGCGCCTGGTCCTCGTTGAAGCGCGCGGCCTGCCCGGAGTGGGAGACCATGATCACGTCGTCGTCCCCGCTGGTCCGCCGCACCGCCACCAGCTCGTCGTCGTCGCGGATCTTGATCGCGATGATGCCGTCCGCCTTGATCGGCGTGTTGTAGGCGGTGAACTCGGTCTTCTTGATCATCCCCTGGCGGGTGGCGAAGACGACGTACTTGCCCTCGGAGAAGTCCCGGGTGGCGAGCACGGCCTGGACCCGCTCGCCCTCGCGCAGCGGCAGCACGTTGACCAGTGCGCGGCCCTTCGCGGTGCGCGAGGCCTCGGGCAGCTCGTAGACCTTCTGCCGGTAGACCTTGCCGCGGTTGGAGAAGAACAAGAGGTAGTCGTGAGACGAGCACACGAAGAGGTGCTCGATGTAGTCCTCGTCCTTCATGTCCATGCCCATCACGCCCTTGCCGCCACGGTGCTGCTGGCGGTAGGTGGCCAGGGGCAGTGACTTGATGTAGCCGGACTTGGTGATCGAGATGACCATCTGCTGGTCGGCGATCAGATCCTCGATGTCGATCTCGTCCTCGGAGGCGGTGATCTCGGTGCGCCGCTCGTCGCCGTAGCGCTCGCGGATCTCGAGCAGCTCCTCCTTGATGAGGGACTTCACCTTCTCCTCGTCGCCGAGCAGCGCGCGGAGCTCACGGATGCGCTCCAGCGTGTCGGCGTGGTCCTGCTTGATCTTGTCGGCCTCGAGCGCGGTGAGCCGCTGGAGGCGGAGGTCGAGGATCGCCTGCGCCTGCACGCGCGTGAGCTCGAAGCGATCCATGAGCCCCTGCCGCGCCTCGTCGGGATCGGGCGAGTTGCGAATCAGCTCGATCACGGCGTCGAGGTCGGTGAGCGCGACCAGCAGGCCCTCGAGGATGTGCAGCCGGCTCTCGGCGCCGCGCAGCTCGTGCTTCGTGCGCCGCACCACCACGTCGCGCTGGTGGTCGACGTAGTTCTTGATGATCGGCAGCAGCCCGAGCGAGCGCGGCACGTTGTCGACCAGCGCGACCATGTTCACGCCGAAGGTGGTCTGCAGCGGTGTGTGCTTGTAGAGCTTGTTCAGCGCGACCTTCGGAATCACGTCGCGCTTGAGCTCGATGACCAGGCGGATGCCCGACTTGTCGGACTCGTCGCGAAGGTCGGCGACCTCCTTGACCTTCCCGTTCTGCACGACCTCGGCGATCTTCTTGATCAGGCCCGAGCCGTCGTTGCGACCGTCACCCTTGGTCACCTGGTAGGGCATCTCGGTGACGATGATCGCCTCCTTGCCCTGGCGCAGCGGCTCGATGTGGGCGCGCGCCTTGATCACCACGCGGCCCCGGCCGGTCTCGTACGCCTCGCGGATGCCGGCGCGCCCGGTGATGATGCCGCCGGTGGGGAAGTCCGGGCCCTTGATGTGCTTCATCAGGCCGCTGACGTCGATCGAGGGGTCGTCGAGGTAGGCCACCGTGGCGTCGATCGACTCGCGCAGGTTGTGCGGCGGGATGTTGGTCGCCATCCCGACGGCGATCCCTGACGCACCGTTGACCAGGAGGTTGGGGAAGCGCGCCGGCAGGACGGACGGCTCGAGCTGCGAGTCGTCGTAGTTGGCGACGAAGTCGACCGTGTCCTGGTCGATGTCGCGCAGCATCTCGGTGGCCAGCCGCGAGAGACGAGCCTCCGTGTAGCGCATCGCGGCGGCGGGGTCGCTGTCGATCGACCCGAAGTTGCCCTGGGGGTCGATGAGCGGGTAGCGCATCGCGAAGTCCTGCCCCATGCGGACCAACGTGTCGTAGATGGCAGAGTCGCCGTGAGGGTGGAAGGTGCCCATCACCTCGCCCACCACGAAGGCGCACTTGCGATACGGACGGGTGGGCTGAAGACCCGACTGGTGCATCGCGTAGAGCACGCGCCGGTGCACCGGCTTGAGGCCGTCGCGGACGTCAGGCAGCGCCCGGCCGACGATCACGCTCATCGCGTAATCGAGGTACGACGACCGCATCTCCTCCTCTAGGCCACGAGGCTCTACGTTCCCGCCGCTGAGCTGGTCGACGCTCATGCTCGAGCCCTCCAGTTACGCCCACCGATCTCGATTCTGTGCGAAAACCAAGCCAGGCAAGGACGCAGGGAGCGGGCAAGGCTAGGCCTGGCCGCGAGCGAGGACACCGCCTGACGCCGGTTTGCAGCCTCAGACATCGAGATTGGTGACGTCGCGGGCGAAGGTCTCGATGAACTCGCGCCTGGGCTCGACCTTGTCGCCCATCAGCATCGAGAAGATCTGGTCCGCCGCACTGGCGTCGTCGATCGTCACCTGCATCAGGGTCCGCGTCTCGGCGTCCATGGTCGTGTCGTAGAGCTGGTCGGCGTTCATCTCGCCGAGGCCCTTGAAGCGCTGCAGGGGCACGCCCTCGCTGGCCACCTCGATCACCTGCTTGCGCAGCTCCTCGAACGACAGCGCCGTCTTCTCCTTCTTGCCGAGCGCGACGTGGAAGGGCGGCGTGCCCGACAGCGCCTCGAGCTCGCGGTGGACCTTCACGAACTCCAGGTAGTCCGAGCGCTCGAACATCTCCTTGCGCAGGCGGTAGCTCGCCGCCGAGCCGGTGAGCTTCTCCACCACCCGCACGATCAGCTCGTCGTCGTTCTCCTCGATCAGCTCGGTGGAGTGCGGCTCCTCCTCGGGGGCCTCACGCTTGAGCAGCTCGACGACCTCGTCGGGCGAGGAGGCGCCGGAGTCGAGGATCTGCGACTCCTCGAGGAACGTGATCGTGTCGTGGCCGAACTCTGCGCGCAGCGCTGACGCCCAGCCCTCGTACCGCTTCAGCAGCCGGCCGTACTTCTGCCACCGCGCGTGGGTGAGCTTGAAGTCCTGGCCGGAGCGGTCGGTGACCTCCATCTTCTCGAGCTTGTCCCGCAGCAGGACCTCCTCGAGCTCGGACTCCTTCTCGATGTAGATCTCCTGGCTCCCGCTCTTCATCTTGTACAGCGGCGGCTTGGCCAGGTAGACGTAGCCCGCGTCGATCAGCTCCGGCATCTCGCGGAACAGGAACGTGAGCACGAGCGTTCGGATGTGAGCGCCGTCCACGTCGGCGTCGCACATCACGACGACCTTGTGGTAGCGCGCCTTCTCGATGTCGAACTCATCGCGGATGCCGGTGCCGATCGCGGTGATCAGCGCCTGGATCTCGTTGTTCGAGAGGACCTTGTCGATGCGGTTCTTCTCGACGTTGATGATCTTCCCGCGCAGCGGCAGCACGGCCTGGGTGTTGCGGTCGCGGCCCTGCTTGGCCGAGCCGCCGGCGGAGTCGCCCTCGACCACGAACAGCTCGGCCAGGGCCGGGTCGCGGATCGAGCAGTCGGCGAGCTTGCCGGGCAGCGTCGAGTTCTCCAGCGCGGACTTGCGCCTGGTCAGGTCGCGCGCCTTGCGGGCGGCCTCGCGGGCGCGTGAAGCCTGGACCGCCTTCTTGATGATCTCCCGCGCTTCCGCGGGGTTCTCCTCGAGGAACTCGGAGAGGCCCCGGTTGACCGCCGCCTGCACGAACCCCTCGACGGGCGGGTTGCCCAGCTTGGTCTTCGTCTGACCCTCGAACTGTGGGTCGGTGATCTTCACCGAGATGATCGCCGTCAGGCCCTCGCGCACGTCCTCGCCCTGCAGGTTGGGGTCCTTCTCCTTGAGCTCGCCCTTCTGACGGGCGTACGCGTTGATCGTGCGTGTCAGCGCGGAGCGGAAGCCCGAGAGGTGGGTGCCGCCCTCGTGGGTGTTGATGTTGTTGGCGAACGAGAGCAGGGACTCCTGGAAGGACGAGTTCCACTGCAGCGCGACCTCGACCTCTCCCGTCTCGGCCTCGTCGGACAGGTACACGACCTTCTTGTGAGCGGGGTCGCGGGTCCCCTGGCTATGCAGGTGGTGCACGAAGTCGACGATCCCGCCGTCGTACTTGAAGGTGTCCTTGAAGCCCTCGCCGCGCTCGTCTGAGAAGTCGATGCGCAGGCCCCGCGTCAGGAAGGCCATCTCGCGGAAGCGCTGCTCGAGCACGCCACGGTCGTAATCGAGGCCGTCGAAGATCTCGAGGTCGGGAAGGAAGGTGATCTTGGTGCCGCGCTGGTCGGTCTTCTCGCCCTTCTTCAGTTCGCCCTGGGGCGCGCCGCGCTCGTAGGACTGCGTCCACACGTGGCCGTCGCGCCACACCGTCAGGTCCAGCTTCTCCGACAGCGCGTTCACCACCGAGACGCCCACGCCGTGAAGGCCGCCGGACACCTTGTAGCCGCCCCCCTCGCCGAACTTTCCGCCGGCGTGCAGCACGGTGAGCACGACCTCGGCGGCGGGACGCTTCTCCTTCTCGTGCATGTCGACCGGGATGCCGCGCCCGTTGTCGGACACGGTGACGGAGTTGTCGGGATGGATGGTGATCGAGACGTGGTCGCACTCGCCAGCCAGCGCCTCGTCGACCGAGTTGTCCATGACCTCGTAGATGAGGTGATGGAGGCCGCGGGGACCCGTCGAGCCGATGTACATGCCCGGCCGCTTGCGGACGGCCTCCAAGCCCTCCAGGACCTGGATGTTCTCTGCGTCGTAAGTGCCGTTTCCTTCGCCGGTGGCCTTCTTCGCCACGTGATCCTCTCGTCTGTGCCTCTACACGAAGAAGCCCCGACGGACGGATGCTCTGAAGCACCGGTCGGGGCCTTCCAGAAGTGTTCTAGAGACTAGCAGGTTGGGGGGCCGGAAAGAGCGACAATCCGGCCACAAAATCCCCGCAAATCGCAACAAAAGTGGCCGGTGTGTTTCCCAGTGTTACGTGGCCGTCACGAAGCGGAGCCCGGCGACCGGCGACGAAGCGTCCTCCGAGCCCAGCGCGGCGTTCAGCGAGGAGGCCAGATCGGGCGCCATCAGCTCCAGCTCCGAGGCCCACAACGACGAGGTGCAGCGCACCGTCACCACCCCCTGGCGCTCGCTCGCGGGGTCGGCCTCGGCGGCGACCGCCGCGCCTACCGCGGCCGGCCAGGCGGACTGCACGCGGGCGAGCAGGGTGGCTGGCTCGGCCTCCCCCACGGCCGCCGCCAGAGCCGCGGCCAGGGGTCGCGGGGCCAGGCGCCTCACGCCGCCGTCCCGGTCGCCGCGTGGACCGATCCGGGGGCGACCTCGAGGCGCGTGACCTGCTGGTCGGACGCGCCGGGGACGTGCCCTGGCTCGGTGGCGGTGAGCACCGCCTGGCCGCCGCCGCGCAGTCGCTCGGCCAGTCGCTCGCGGCGGGCCTCGTCCAGCTCCGACATGACGTCGTCCAGCAGGACCAGCGGAGGTGTGCCGCGGCGCTCGGCCAGCAGCTCGCGCTCGGCGAACAGCAGCGCCAGCAGGGCCGTACGCTGCTGGCCCTGCGAGCCGTAGGAGCGCAGCGACAGGCCGGCGTGGCTCAGCGCGACGTCGTCGCGGTGCGGCCCGTGCGCGGTGAAGCCGCGCTCCAGGTCCGCGGTGCGGCGCTCGGCGAGCTCGGCGGCCAGCCCCTCGGCGTCGGAGGCGCGCGAGCGAGGGCGGTAGGCCAGCTCGGCCGGCTCCGGCAGCCCGAGCTCGAGCGCCATGCTCTCGAAGCCCGGCGCCAACGCATCCCCGGCCTCGCGGCGGTCGGACATCAGCTCGGCGCCGCGACGGGCCAGCTCCGCGTCCCAGGCGTCGAGCCCGTCGGGAGAGGCGCCGCCTGCGCGGATGCGCGCCACCAACGCGTTGCGCTGGGCCAGCGCTCGCGAGTAGGACGAGCGGGTGGCGGCGCGAGCCGGCCACAGGGCGGCGATCAGTTGGTCGAGGTGACTCCTCCTCAGCGAAGGCGCTCCTTTGATCAGCTCCAGGCGGTCGGGCAAGAAGACCACCACCGCGGGGCGAGTGTGGGGCGAGGCCCCCTCCACCGCGGCGCCGTCCACACGCACCCGCTTCGGCTCGCCGGGCGTGAACGCGACCTCCAGCGCATGGGGGTCCTCGCCGCCCTCGATGTCGGCCTCGACCCGGGTGACCGATGCTCCGCGGCGCACCAGCTCCCGCTCGTTGGCGGTGCGCGGCGACCGCGCAGTGAGCGCGAAGTAGGCCGCCTCCAGGAGGTTCGTCTTGCCGGCCCCGTTGGGCCCGCTGACCACGGTGAGCCCGTCGCCCAACTCGACCTCGGCCCGCTCGTAGGAGCGAAAGTCGCGCAGTCGGAGGCGGGCGAGCCGCACGGTCAGCCCGACTCGGCGCCCTGAGAGGCGTTCAGGGCCGGCAGCTCAAGGACGCAGGGTCGAGTCGACCGGGGGTGTTCCGGCCGCAAGGCCGGATGTAGGGGGCGGTGCCCCCTAGGGCCAAGCCGAGACCCGAGGACGCAGAGATGCGATGCCATGAACGCCTCTCAGACGTTTAGGCGGATGGGCATGACGAGGTACAGGAAGCCGCCCTCGTCCCCCGACTGGATCAGGCCGGGCCGCAGCGGGCTGATCAGCTTCAGCACCAGCTCGTCGGACTCCGCGCTCTCCAGGCCGTCGCGGAAGAACTCCGGGTTGAAGCCGATCTCGAATGGTTCGCCCTTGAACGGAACCGGCAGCGACTCGCTGGCCTCGCCCACGTCCGGCGTCTGCGCCGAGACCTCCAGCGCGCCCTCCGAGAAGGCGAGCCGCAGCGGCGCGTTCTTCTGCGCGAGCAGGCTCATCCGCCGAACCACCTCGAGGATCTCCGCTCGCTCGATCCTGAGCTCGTGCTCGTAGGACTCGGGCAGCAGCTGCTGGTAGTTGGGGAAGCGGCCCTCGACCAACCGCGAGCTCAGCACGGTGTCCCCGACCCCGAACACGACCTGGTTCTCGCGGGCGGCCACGCGGATCTCGTCCACCTCGGCTGACGACGCCACCCGAGCGAGCTCCTGGAGCGTCCGCGCGGGCACGTTGGCCTCCAGCGAGCCGGTGAGGGCCTCGCTCAGCGTCGTCTCCTTGACGCTCAGGCGGTAGGAGTCGGTGGCCACCATCCGCAGCTCCGACCCGTTCACGGTCACCAGCACGCCGGTGAGGTGCGGCCTGGTCTCGTCGCGCGAGGCAGAGCGCGCCACGCGGCCGATCACTTCGACGAAGGCGGCGGCGGGGACGTTCAGCGAGTCGTCGGGCGGCGGATCGGGCAGCTTCGGGAAGTCCTCGGGCGGGAGGGTCCGCAGATGAAAGACAGCGCCTCCGGAGACCACCTCGACGTCCTGCTGCGAGGAGCGGTACTCGAGCGAGAGGTCGTCGCGGGGCAGCGACCGAACCACGTCGAGCAAAAGCCGGCCGGGGATGACGACGGAGCCGTCGGTGGTGTCGTTGGCCTCCAGCGACACGCGTACGCCGAGCTCCATGTCGGTGGCCTCGAGCTCCAGCGTGGCGCCGGAGACGCGCAGGTGGACGCCGGCCAGGGTCTGGATCGCGCTGCGGGTCGAGACCCCGCGCACGGCTACGCCGAGCTTGGCGAGAAACGTTTCACGGGAAACGGAGAGCTTCAACTGATCCTGCCTTCTTCAGATAGATGCACTTGGTGCTGTTGATAGGTGGACAAAGGGGTGGATTCCCGCTTGGAGACTGGAGATGGCCCTGTTGGCACGAGCGGGAGGGGGCTGTTGATTCTTACAGGGGACCCGGTCACGACCGAGATCCGCCCAGCCTCGTCATCAGCCTCTGCACAGCGCTGCGGGTGCCCTCGTCGGCGTCCATCTTGCGCTCCACGCACCGCACTGCGTGGAGGACCGTGGTGTGGTTTCTGCCCCCGAAGGCACGCCCGATGTCGGGGAGGCTGGCGCCGGTCAGCTCTCGGGCGAGGTACATGGCCAGCTGGCGGGCCCACACCACCGGGGGCCGCCGATTGCGGGCCCGCAGCTCCTGGCGATTGACCCCGACCTCGCCGGCTGCAGCGGCGATGACATCGTCGAAGCCGATCTCTTGGGGACGCCTGGGGGCGCCCCCGAGCAGCCGGCGAACCGAGTCGGCGCTGGGCTCCTCACCCAGCACCGAGGCGTGGGCCACCACCTGGATCAGGCTCCCTTCCAGCGCTCGCACCGAGCTGGTCACGCGCTCGGCGATCTCGTCGAGCACATCGGGGCAGACATCGACGCCGTCGAGCCGCGCGCGCTTCTCGAGGATCACGCGGCGCACCTGGGGCTCGGGCGCCTCGAGCTCCACCACCAAGCCGGAGCGAAAGCGCTCGGCCAGGCGGTCCTCGAGGCCCGTGAGGTCCTCGGGCGAGCGGTCGGAGGTCAGCACCAGCTGGCGGCCGGAGTCCTGCAGCGCATTGAAGGTGTGGAAGAACTCCTCGCGCGTGCGCTCCTTGCGCGCGAGGAACTGGACGTCGTCGATCAGGACCACGTCGGAGCCGCGGAAACGCTGCTTGAAGTCGTGGGTGCGCCGGTCGCGCACCGCCTCCACGAAGTCGGTGGTGAACTCCTCGACGGTGGCGTAGCGGACAGACAGCCCGGAGCCGTACCGCTGCACGTAGTTGCCGATCGCGTGCAGGAGGTGGGTCTTGCCGAGCCCGGGCCGGCCGTGGATCACGAGCGGGTTGTAGGCCTGACCGGGGAGCTCCGCCACCGCCAGGGCCGCGGCGTGGGCCAGCCGGCTCCCTTCCCCGATCACGAACTGCTCGAAGGTGTACTTGGGGTTGAGGCGCTGCGCGGCCGCCGGGCGCTCGGCCTCGCGCTCCTCGGCGGGCGCCCACCCGGGCTCGACGATCTCCACCGAGGCGCCCGCGCCGACCACGGCAGCGGCGGCGTCGCGGACGAGGGGCAAGTAGCGCTCGCCGACCCAGGAGCGGATGTGCTCCGGGGCGCGCACGTAGAGGATTCCGCCCCTCTGGCCGGCCAGTTCGAGGGGCTCGAGCCACGTCCGGTACTTGAACTCCGGCGCGCGGGCGCGCAGCTCGGCGCGCACGGCATCCCAAGTCTGATCCGGCTGTGCGGACACGGGCTGGCGTCCCTCCCAGGGCGATCTCTGCTGTGTGACGAAGGGAGGACCCTCCCGACCACCCGGCCGGCCCCTTCAGGAATTTGTGAGTCTAGGTCGTGCCTTTGCCGCTCTGCGCCGCCCGGTCCGAAAGAAGGGCGCAAAGCGCGGGCAAAACGGGACCGGGTGACTAGACTGCCTCCGGCCCATGAAGCGCACCTATCAGCCCAAGAAGCGCAAGCGCGCCCGTACCCACGGGTTCCGTGCTCGGATGAGCACGAAGGCGGGCCGCCGCGTGCTGAGGCGCCGCCGCACCAAGGGCCGGCACCGCCTCACCGTCTAGCCGATGACCTCGCGCCGACGCCGGCGCCGCCTCTCGCGCTCGGGCGAGTTCGAGCGTGTGTACCGAGAGGGGCGCTCGCACGCCAACCGCCACCTGGTGCTCTACGCGTTCCCGCGCTCCGAGCAGCGCCAGGGCGAGCCGCGCCTCGGGATCTCGGTCGGCCGCAAGCTCGGCGGCGCGGTGGAGCGAAACCGGGTGAAGCGCCTGCTGCGGGAGGCTTTCTGGAACACGGCCGACGAGCTCGGCGAGGGCCACGACTTCGTGGTGGTGGCCCGCCCGGAGGCCCGCCAGTTGGCCGAGCAGGAGGGCGAGGCGGGGATCGAACGGGCGCTGCGCGACGTGCTGGCCGAGGCCGGGCTGTCGGGCGAGGCGGAGACCGGCCCATGACTGTGCGCAGCCTGTTCACAGCCCCGATTCGCTTCTACCAGCAGGTGATCTCGCCGGCGATCCCAGCCCGTTGCCGGTACTACCCGACCTGCTCGCAGTACGCCCTCCAGGCCATCCGCCGCTACGGTGTCCTTCGGGGGATCGTGCTCGCCGGGTGGCGCCTGCTGCGATGCAACCCCTGGAGCCACGGCGGCATCGACCACGTCGAGGATCAGACCCTGTTCCGGACCACCACCTAGCGGATGCTGATAGCGAACTTCATCTCCGACTTCCTGTCGCCGCTGATCGATGCGTCCGACGCGATCCTGCAGTTCTGGTACGACCTGCTCGGCTCGTGGGGCCTGTCGATCATCTTCCTCACCTTCACGATCCGGCTGGCGATCCTCCCGCTGACCTTCAAGGGCGTGAAGTCGATGCAGCGTCTCCAGTCCCTCCAGCCGGAGATGAAGCGCCTGCAGGAGCGCTACAAGGACGACAAGCAGCGCATGAACCAGGAGCTCATGAAGTTCTACCAGGAGCAGAAGGTCAACCCGCTCGGGTCCTGCCTCCCGCTCCTGCTGCAGATCCCGTTCTTCATGTCCCTCTTCTACCTGCTGGGGCCCCAAGGTGACGGCTCGTTCTCGAAGGAGATCCACCAGCCGGGCGAGAACCCGGGGTTCCTGTTCATCCCGGACCTGTCTGAGAAGCTCACCAACAACATCCCGGTGCTGGCCGTCATGGTCGTGCTCTACATCGGCACCCAGATGGCCTCCACGGCTGTCACGGCCATCAGCGCCGACCCCACGCAGCGCAAGATCATGTTCGCGCTGCCCTTCGTCTTCACGCTGTTCGTCATCAACTTCCCGGCCGGGCTGCTCCTCTACTGGATCACCACCAATACGTGGACGATCGGGCAGCAGCTCCTGGTCCGCAAGCTCTACCCCAAGCCGGAGCCGATAGACACCTCCGACGACGACAAACCCGCGCCCGCGCGCGGGAAACCGCCGCCCGAGAAGGCCGCGCCCGCGGACAACGGCGACGACGGCAAGGGGGCCAAGCAGCCGGCCACCCGCAAGCGGGCCAAGGCCGCGAAGGCCACCGCCGGCGGCAACGGCGCGAAGGCTGCGAGTGGCACCAAGACCTCCAAGCCGCCGAGCTCACCGCGCAAGAAGCGCAAGCGGTCCGGGCGCCGGCGCTAGTGGAATCCTCGACCGACTCGCCCCAGGAGGCCGCGGACCGGATCCGCGACCTGGTCGCCACGGTCTGCGACGGCATCGGGATCGAGGGGTTCAGCGTCGAGCTCCAGGAGACCGACGAAGAGCTGAAGGCCACGGTCGACGGCGAGGACCTCGGCCTGCTGATCGGCAAGCACGGGGCGACGATCGATGCCCTCCAGCACCTCGCCCTGCGCGCTGCCTTCCGCGGCCAGCCCGACCACCGGCGGGTCGTCATCGACGCTGCGGGCTACCGGGACCGCCGCGAGGCCGCGCTTCACCGTGTCGCGGACCGGGCGGTGACGGAGGCCCTGGACTACGGCCGGGCGGTTGAGCTGGAGCCGATGCGGCCGGCGGAGCGCAAGGTCGTGCACCTGTACCTGCGCGAGCGCACCGAGGTGGACACCCACAGCGAGGGCGACGAGCCCGAGCGGCGGCTGGTGGTCACCCCGCTGCGCGCCGGCGACTGAGCGTTTCACGGGAAACGGTCGCGCGGCTCTCCGAGCTGGCGGACCGCTACGAGCTTCCGGCCGGAGCGGCCGACCGTCTTGCCGCTCTGCTCGTGGCTCTGGCCGCCGAGCCGGATCCGCCCACGACGATCCGTGAGCCCGCCCAGGCGGCCGACGAGCACGTCGCCGACAGCCTCTCGGGACTCGAGGTGCCGGAGCTCCGGGGTGCTTCGCGTGTCGCCGACATCGGCTCGGGCGCGGGGTTCCCGGGTTTGCCACTGGCGATAGCGCTGCCCTCGGCCTCGATCGACCTCGTTGAGGCCACGCGACGCAAGTGCGAGGTGATCGATCGCCTGGCTCTGGCCGCGGACATCGGGAACGCCCGTTCTGTGGCGGCCCGGGCCGAGTCGATCGGCCCGGCCGACTACGACGTCGTCACCGCTCGTGCGCTCGCACCGCTCGGGGTGCTTGCCGAGTACGCCGCGCCTCTGTTGGGCAACGAGGGAGTGCTCGTGGCGTGGAAGGGGGCTCCCGAGGCTGGCGAGGAGTCTGTGGGTGCTTCGGTCGCCATGGAGTTCGATCGGTCCCTCCCCGTTGCGCCGTTTCCCGGTGCACGCTCCCGCCGGTTGGTGGTGCTGCGCAAGGTCGGGCCCACGCCGCCCGGTTTTCCCCGCCGGCCCGGGATGGCTCGTAAGCGGCCGCTCGCCTGACCCGCACCAAGGGTGAAGCACACATCCCCTTCTGAAAAGTCGTCAGCCGCCTGAGGACTTTTTCGGAACGTGTGCGAGTCTCCGGGAGGAGCCGGTCGTTCGGCGGCGAACCACCCAGGATTCCGACCGATCGCACCCGTAGCTTCGCCAGCGTGGGCGCCGTCTACGCAATCGCGAATCAGAAGGGCGGGGTGGGCAAGACCACCACCGCGGTGAACGTCGCCGCCTCGATCGCCGAGGCCGGCCACCAGACCCTGCTCGCGGACCTGGACCCGCAGTGCAACGCCACGGTTGCCCTGGGCCTGCCGAAGGACCTCAGCCCGTCGACCTACGACTGCCTGTCGAGCGGCCCTTCGCTGGAGGAGGCCGCGGTCGACACCGCCTTCCAGGGCCTGCGGGCCGTACCCGCGACGCCGGACCTGGCCGGCGCGAGCGTCGAGCTTCCGCGCGAGGCGGGCTCTGAGACCCGGCTGCGCGATGCCATGGCCGGCATCCGCGAGCGCTATCTGTTCACGATCCTCGACTGCCCGCCGGCGCTGGGCCCGCTCACCGTCAACGCCCTGGTGGCGGCCGACCGGGTGATCGTGCCGGTGCAGACCGAGTACTTCGCGCTGGAGGGCCTGGCCGGTCTGCTCGACACGCTGTCGCTGGTGCAGCGCGAGCTGAACCCTCACCTGACGGTCGCCGGGATGATCCTGACGATGCACGACGGGCGCACCCGCCTCGCGCGCGACGTGGAGAAGGAGGTGCGCGAGCACTTCCCCGAGCTGGTCTTCGACACCGTTATCCCCCGCAACGTGCGCGTGGGCGAGGCGCCGAGCTTCGGCCGTCCGGTCACCCGGCACGCTCCGGCGAGCGCCGGCTCGGCCGCCTACCTCAAGCTGGCCAAGGAGATGGCTGCCCGTGCCTGAGCCGGCCCGGGGGATGGGGAGGGGTCTGTCGGCGATCCTCCCGCGGTCGGCTCGCGACGACCAGGGCCTGCGCGACGTCGCGGTCGAGCTGATCGCCCCGAACCCCCGTCAGCCTCGTCGCCGCTTCGACGAGGAGGCGCTCGCCGCGCTGTCGGAGTCGATCCGGACGCGCGGGCTGCTGCAGCCGATAGTGGTCCGCCCGATCGCCGGCGGCACCTACGAGCTGGTTGCCGGCGAGCGCCGGCTGCGGGCCGCCCGGATGGCCGAGCTGGAAACCGTGCCCGCGCTGGTGCGCGACACCGAGGACGGCGAGCGGCTGGAGCTGGCGCTGGCGGAGAACATGGCGCGCGAGGACCTCAACCCGGTCGAGGAGGCGCGTGCCTGCGCGACCCTGGTCGAGGACCTAGGGCTGACGAAGGAGGACGTGGGGCGCCGCGTCGGCCGCAGCCGGGTGGCTGTGTCGAACCTGATCCGCTTGCTCGACCTCCCCGACGACGTGCTCGAGCTGGTGGAGTCGGGCGGTCTGAGCGAGGGCCACGGCCGGGCGCTGCTCACCTGCCGCGACCACGACGCCCGCCGCCGCCTGGCCTTCGCCGCCCGCGACGAGGGCTGGTCGGTGCGGGAGACCGAGCGCCGTGCCCGAGAGGCCGGGGGCGAGCCGCGCCAGGCGAGGGACCCGGTGGTTCTCCACCCCGACCTGGCGGAGGCGTTGGCCGCCGCGGAGGACGCCCTTACCGCGGCCCTCGGCCACGAGGCCAAGGCGCGGCCGCGCGCAGGCGGCTGCCGGATCCAGCTGGACTTCGACTCACCGTCGGAGGCCGTCGAGCTGGCCGAGAAGCTGCTGGGCGCCCGGCGCTAGAATCGCGCCTCCTCGGGCGATTAGCTCAGCTGGTTAGAGCGCGTCTCTGATAAGGACGAGGTCCCTGGTTCGAGTCCAGGATCGCCCATCGCGCCAGGGAGCCGAAACAGCCCCACTCCCTGATTAGACTCTGATCACCTTGCAGGAGATGGTGATCTACGGTGTGAGCTTCGACATGGTCGGCAAGCAGCCGATCGTCCTGCTCAAGACCCGCGACGGGAACAAGTTCCTGCCGATCTGGATCGGCCATCCCGAGGCCGCGGCCATCCTCATGAAGCTCCAGGGGGCCAACACCCCCCGCCCCATGACCCACGACCTGATCTCCGACGTGCTGTCCGAGCTCGAGGTCGCCTGCACCCGGGTGGCGGTGACCGAGCTTCGGGAGAACACCTTCTACGCGGCGATCACCCTCGCGATGAACGGTCGCGACGTGGAGATCGACTCGCGGCCCTCCGATGCGCTGGCTCTGGCCGTCCGCACCGGCGCTCCGATCTTCGCCGCCGAGGACGTCATCACCGAGTCCGCGATCGAGTTCGAGCACGAGGTCGAGGACCAGGAAGAGGTCGTCGAGAAGTTCAAGGACTTCCTCGACAACGTCACGCCGGAGGACTTCGCCGAGGGCGAAGACCCGGCTAGCTGAGCTCGAGCAGCCGCTTCACCAGCGAGTCGAAGTCGATGCCGGCCGCCTCGGCCGCCTGCGGCATGAGGCTGGTGTCGGTCAAGCCGGGGATCGGGTTGGCCTCCAGTACGAAGGGCTGCTCGTCGCCGTCCAGCATCAGGTCGACGCGCCCGAAGCCCGACAGCCCCAGCAGCGCGTAGGTGGCCACCGCGATCTCCTGCACCTGGGCGGTGAGCTCGTCGCCCAGCTCGGCGGGGCAGACGAAGTCGGTGGCGCCGATGTCGTAGCGCGACTCGAAGTCGTAGAAGCTCTCCTTCTGGGGCACCGCCTCGACCACCGGGAGCGGCTCGCCGTCCAGCATCGACACCGCCAGCTCGCGCCCGGCCACGTGGCGCTCCAGCAGGACCTTCGGGTCGTACGAGAACGCGGCCACCAGCGCGGCGGGCACGTCCGCGGCGGTGGCGGCGAACTTGATCCCGAGCGCCGACCCCTGGCTCGACGGCTTGACCACGATCGGGAACGACAGCCGCTCCTCGATGGCCGGCAGGGCCTCGGCTGCGCCGAGGTCGCGGAACGCGGTCTCGCTGAAGGCGAAGAACTCGGGCGTCGGGATCCCGGCGTCCACCAGCAGGTGCTTGGTCAGCACCTTGTCCATCGCTCGCACGCAGGCCAGCACCCCCGAGCCGGTGTAGGGCACGCCGAGGATCTCCAGCAGCTCCTGGACGGTGCCGTCCTCGCCGTCCCGGCCGTGCAGCGCCACGAAGGCCACCTCCGGCTCGGCTTCCCGCAGCCTCTCGATGAGGTCGAGGCCCACGTCCACCGACACGACCTCGTGGCCGAGACGGGTGAGCGCGGCCTCCACCCGGCCCCCCGAGCGCAGGGACACCTGCCGCTCCAGCGAGCGGCCGCCCTTGAGTACCGCGACGCGGCTCACTGGCCGCCGGCCCGCCGGCCGTCCTCACGGCGGCGGGGCAGCGGCAGCACGCGGGCGCGCGGCGTGTCGGCGTCGGCGGGCTCGGGCGAGGCCGCCTCGGCCGCCGGCTTGCCGGTGAGCGTGCCGAACAGGGCCACCTGCTCCTCGATGACCTTGCCCACCCGGCGGATGCCCTCGCGGATCTCGCCCTCGTCGGATCCCGAGAAGTTCAGCCTCATCGAGGAATGCCCGCGACCGTCGAGGTACGCGTTGGCCCCGGGCACGAACGCGACGTTGTCTCGCAGGGCCCGGGCCAGCAGGTCGGTGGTGTCGATGAAGTCGGGCAGGGTGGCCCAGATGAACAGGCCCCCGGCGGGCACGGTCCATTCGGCCTGGGAGGGGAAGTGGTCGGAGAGCGCCTCGAGCATGACGTCCCGCCGGCGCCGGTAGATGTGGGAGAGCGACTCGACGTAGTCGCCCCAGTTGCCCTGCTCGAAGTACGCCTGCACCATCAGCTGGGACAGCGTCGAGGTGCACAGGTCAACGGCCTGCTTGCCGACGTTGATCTTCTCCAGCACCGGCGGCGGCGCGGCCACCCAGCCGAGACGGATGCCGGGCGAGAGGATCTTGGAGAACGTCCCGAGGTACATCACGTACACGCCGCCGTCGAGCTTGTACAGCGGCGGCGGCGCCTCGCCCTCGTAGCGCAGCAGCCCGTACGGGTTGTCCTCCAGGATGAGCAGCTCGCGCTCGCGGGCGACCTCGACCAAGCGCTTGCGACGGGCCGTCGAGAGGGTCACCCCGGCCGGGTTCTGGAAGCTCGGCACCGTGTAGACGAACTTCGGCGTACGCCCCTCTAGCTCCAGGCGGTCGAGCGTCTCCTCCATCACGTCGACCTTCATCCCCTCGGCGTCCATGTCGATCTGCACGACGTCGGCCTGGTAGGCCGAGAAGGTCGGGACCGCCCCCGGGTAGGTCGGGCCCTCGGCGATGATCACGTCGCCGGGGTCGATGAGCGTCTTGCACACGAGGTCGATCACCTGCTGGCCGCCGGTGGTGACGACGAGGTCGTCGCGGTCCACGCTCATCCCCTCCGCCGCCATCACCTCCGCGATGCAGTCCTTCGTCTCGTCCAGGCCCTCGGTCGGGCCGTACTGGAGGGCCTTCGCGCAGGACTCGGCGGCGATGCGGTTGGTGACCGCCGCGAAGGTGTCGGGCGGGAAGGTCGAGGTGTCCGGGAGGCCGCCGGCGAGCGAGATCACCTCGGGGCGGGCGGTGATCGCCATCAGGTCGCGCATGGCGGATGAGGTCATCACGCGCGTGCGCGACGCGAACAGGCCGGCGTAGCGCTCCAGGTCGCGCGAAGTTGATCGTGGCGGCGGGGTGGCCATGGAGAGGAGTTCGGCGCTAGCTAGCGTAGCCCTCGTGGCGCTGGCCATGGACATCGGGCAGGGCGCGGGCCTCGCCTCGGCGACCGGCGTACGGCCCTTCCTCCCGCCCATTCTCGCGGGCGCGCTGGCCCGCGGCGACATCGGGCTGGACTTCGACAACACCGACTGGAACTTCCTGGAATCACCGGGTTTTCTGCTGGCCGTGCTGGTGCTGGCCATCCTCTCGTACGGGGCCGAACGTTCGGGGATTGACCGTCGCGCGCTGCGCTACGGGACCGCGGCGCTGGGCCTGATTCTCGGAGCCATGCTGTTCGCCGGCTCGCTGGCCGAAGGCGACACGACGGCCTGGCCCGGCCTCATCGCCGGCGCCGCCGCGGCCCTGCTGGGCTACGCGGCGGTGGGCGGCCTGCTGGAGCGTGCCCGCGGCCGCCTGGACGAGGGCGCCGCCGGGCTGCTGAACGCGTACGCCGATCTGGCGGCGCTCGTCCTGGCCGCGATCGCGATCTTCGTCCCGCCGGTGTCCTTCCTCGCCCTGATCGCCCTGGCCTTCCTCGTGGTCCGGGGACGCCAGGAGGGCGAGCGCAAGTACGCCGGGCTGCGGATCCTCCGGTAGGCGCGCGGATCGTGCCCAAGAAGCTCGTTCTCGCGGTCATCGACTCGCTGAAGCCCGAGCAGTTGGACCGAGCCGTCGCGGCCGGCCAGGCGCCGGTGCTGGCGAAGATCCTGGAGGACGGCACCTACGTGCGCGACTGCGTGTCGGTGTACCCGTCGGTGACGCCCGTGGCGGCCGCGGCGATCACGACGGGGGTCGGCCCCGACCAGCACCGGATCCCGTCCATGAACTGGTACCACCGCGGCGAGGAACGCTACGTCGAGTACGGCTCGTCGTTCCCGGCCACCCGCGCGCACGGCGTCTTCCGCTCGCTCTTCGACACGGTCTACAACATGAACATGGCCCACCTGTCGCGGGGGGTGAAGACCGTGTTCGAGCACCTCGACGACGCCGGCCTGCGCACGGCGGGCACCACCTACCTGATCTGGCGTGGTCGCCACCGCCACGAGCCCAGCGGCGTGTCCATGTACCGCCGCGTGGCCGAGGCTGCCCAGTTCCGTCACCCGGTGTGGGGTCCGAAGGAGTTCTTCTACGCCGACCTGTTCGACTCGCAGGGCACCGACTGCACGGCCACCCTTGGCATGCCAGGCCAGCGCGACCGCCACAGCGGCTGCGTGGGGGAGGCGTTGGTCGAGAAGGACTTGTTCGACTTCCTGCTCTTCTCGCTGCCCGACAACGACGCCTTCTCCCACCGCTACGGGCCGGCGGAACAGGTGCGCTCGATCGCGGAGGCAGATCGCGCACTGGCCCAGCTCATGGAGCCCGCTGGTGGGCCCGAGGCGTTCCTGGAGGACCACGCCGTGATCGTCATGTCCGATCACTCGCAGATCCCCGTCGAGGCACGGGTCAACCTGGCCGACGTGCTGTCGCCGTGGCGGCTGCTCGCCCCCGCGGACGTGGCGCCCGACGAGGCCGAGGTGGCGATCTGCCCGGCCGCCCGGTCGGCAATGGTCTACGCCCTCGACGAGGAGAAGCGGGAGAGGACCGCCGCCGACCTGGTGGAGGACCTGACCGACGTGGACGGCATCGACCTGGTGAGCCGGCGACTGAACGGCGAAGCCGCGGTCCGGTCGACCAAGGGCGAGCTGCGCTTCGCCCCCGGCGGGGACCTGGCCGACGACCGCGGCGGCACCTGGAGCGTGGAGGGCGACACCGGGGTGCTGGGCCTGCGCACCACCGACGGCCGCGTGAGCAGCGGCTCCTACCCCGACCCGCTCGGCCGCCTGTGGTCTGCCCTGACCTGCGTCCAGTCAGGCGATGTCCTGCTGTCGGGCACCCCGGGCTACGAGTTCGTCGACTGGGGCGGCTCGGACCACGTGGGCGGCGGCAGCCATGGCTCGCTGCACGCCAGCGACTCGGAGGGCGCCCTGATCATGCACGGGATCGGTCCCGACTCGGCCGAGGACAGGCCGAGCTGGTCATTGCGCGACGTGGCGCCGATGGTCCTCGACCACTTCGGGGTACGGTCGTAGGGCATGCGGACGCACACGAGGGTCCGCCAGGGATTACGTCGCCAGCACAACTGGGTGCAGCTGGGCAAGTTCTGCGCGGTCGGCGCCTCGGGCTACGCGGTCAACCTGATCGTCTTCACGCTGGCGGTGAAGGTCCTGGGGCTGCATCATCTGGTCGGCGCCACGCTGGCGTTCGTGGTGGCGGTGTCCAACAACTTCCTGTGGAACCGCCACTGGACCTTCGACGTGCGCCGGGGTCCCGCCGGCTTCCAGGCCGCGCGCTTCTTCGCGCGTCAGCGTGGCCGCGTTTGTGTTCGCCGCCGCGGTGCTCGAGCTGCTGGTCAGCGGGTTCGGGTTCCCCGAGGTGCCGGCCCAGGCGATCTCGATCGTCGTGGCCACCCCCCTCAACTTCGTCGGGAACAAGATGTGGAGCTTCGCGCTCGGCCCATCGCCTGGCTGACCGCGCTGCTGGCGGTCTGCGCGCTGGTGGCCCCGGCGGGTGCCGCTGCGGCCGACGCCAAGCTTCCCGCCTCCCAGTCGGTTGCTCCCAAGGGCTACCAGCGCAGCGCGGATGACGCCACGCGGATCGCCGATCGCGCCGGCCAGGTGCGCCGGGCGCGCGCCCAGCGTCGCCGCCTGAACCCGACGGGCTACACCAAGGGGCCGGGCCGCTGGCAGGTGAGCTATTTCGAGGGCTCGCGCGAGGCCTTTCAGGTCCAGGTCGACGACCGCAGCGGGGCGATCCTGGAGGAGTGGGGAGGCCACCAGGTGGCGTGGACCATGGCGCGTGGCTACGAGGGCCAGTTCGGCCGCAGCCTGAACGCGCCGTGGCTGTGGATACCGCTGTGCGTCCTGTTCCTCGCGCCGTTCGTCGACCCTCGCCGGCCCTTCCGGTTGCTCCACCTGGACCTGCTGGTGCTGCTGGCCTTCAGCGCGTCTCACTTCTTCTTCAACCGGGGCGAGATAGGGGTGTCGGCGCCGCTCGTGGCTCCGGTGCTCCTGTACCTGCTGGTGCGCCTCGGGGTGGCCGGCTTCCGCGGGCGGGAGCGGCGCGAGCCGCTGATCCCGCTGGCCCGGCACAGCTGGCTGATCACCGGCCTCGTGCTGCTGGTGATCCTGCGGATAGTCCTGAACGTCGTCGACTCCGAGGTCATCGACGTGGGCTATGCGGGGGTGATCGGGGCGGACCGGATCGCCGACGGCGACCCCCTCTACGGCGCCGGGTTCTCCCCGGAGGTGGGCAGGGGCGACACGTACGGCCCCGTCAACTACCTCTTCTATCTCCCGTTCGAGCAGCTGATGCCGTGGAAGGGAAGCTGGGACGGCTTGCCCGCGGCCCACGGCGCGGCCATCGCCTTCGACCTTCTGACGCTCGGGGGCCTGCTCCTGCTGGGCCGGCGGATGCGCCGCGGGGAGGAGGGCCGCACGCTCGCCCTGGGCCTCGGCTGGGCCTGGGTGACCTACCCCTACGCGCTGTTCACCCTGCAGTCCAACAGCAACGACGGGCTGGTGTCGGTCTTCGTGGTGGCCGCGCTGCTGGCGCTCACGCTGGCTCCGCGCCGGTCGGGGGTCGGACGCGGGATCGCGGTGGGCCTGGGCGCCGCGGCCAAGTTCGCCCCGCTGGCCCTCGCCCCGCTCATGGCGGCTGGCACCGGGGAACGGCGGTGGCGCGATCTCGTCCCGTACGCCGTCGCACTCCTCGGCACGATCGCCCTGCTCGCGCTCCTGTTCCAGCCCGACGGAGGCCTGCGCGAGCTGTACGACCGCACGCTCGGCTACCAGGCGGGCCGCCCCTCGCCCTTCAGCCCGTGGGGGATCGAGCCCTCGCTGGCGCCCGTGCAGACAGCGGTCAAGATGGCCGCCGCCGCCCTCGCGCTGCTGGTGTTCTTCGTGCCGCGCCGTCGCACTCTGGTCCAGGTGGCCGCGCTGGGTGCCGCCGTGCTCGTCGCGCTCGAGTTGGCCGCGACGCACTGGTTCTACCTCTACGTGGCCTGGTTTGCCCCGCTGGCGCTGGTGGCCTTCCTCGGCGCGCTGCGACCACCGATCACCGCGCCCCACTCGGAGTCGGGGATCGACACGCCCTCGGTGGCCTCGAGGAAGCGGGTGAGCACCCTCGCCAGCCCGGCAGGATCCTCGAGATGAGGGAAATGGGCCGCCCGCTCGAGCAGCTCGAAGCGACTCGACGGCATGGCGCGGTGCGCGGCCAAGCCGTGCTCGACCGGGATGGTGTGGTCGCGCCCGCCCCAGACGATCAGGGTGGGGGTGGGCGCGTGGTCGAGCAGGTAGAGGCGGTCGTTGGCGGCCACCCGCTGGCCGTGAACGTCGATCACCGAGCGCAGCGTCTGAAGGAAGGCGTTGCGGGGTCCTGGGCCGCTCAGCGGCCGCATCGCCCGGGAGATGTTGCGCAGCTGGCCACCGGCGGCGGCAAGCGCGGACACCACTCGCGGATGCGCGACGAGCGACATCAGCGCTGACGCCCCCGGGAGGGCGGCGCTGCGCAGCATCGGGCTGACCTCAGGCCCGAGGCCGCCGCTGGAGATCAGCGCGAGCCGCTCCGTGCGCTGGGGGAACTGCCAGAAGAACTGCATGGCCACGCCACCCCCGTAGGAGTGGCCGACCATCGTCGCCTGGTCTATCCCCAGCACGGCGAGCAGATCGCGGATGCGCGACGAGTGGGCGCCCAGCGAGTAGTCACCGCGGGGCCCGGCCGAGTCGCCGTGGCCGATCAGGTCGGGCGCGATCACCGAGTAGCGCTCCGCCAGCAGCAGCGCCACCTTCTCCCAGTGCCGCGAGGAGTTGACCATGCCGTGGATCAGCACCAGCGGCGGTCCCTCGCCCGCGCGGCGGTAGACCATCGAGTGGCCGTGCAGGTCGATCTCGTAGGCCTCGAAGCTCACGCCGCGGGCCTCAGGATCTGCTCGACCGAAGTCGCCCGGCCGTCGTCCCCGGCCTCGACGAGCACGGCGTTCAGCCACGGGTCGTCGTCGGAGGTCTGGAACTGGGTCGGGACCATGGTCAGAAAGCGCTGGAGCGCCTGTTCACGTCGTACGCCGATCACGCCGCCCCGCGGACCCGTCATGCCCACGTCGGTCACGTAAGCAGTCCCCCCGGGCAGAACGCGGGCATCCGCGGTGGGCACGTGGGTGTGCGTGCCCACGCAGGCGGTCACGCGCCCGTCGAGGTGCCAGCCCATCGCCACCTTCTCGCTGGTGGCCTCGGCGTGGAAGTCCACCAGCACGTAGTCGGCTTGGTCGCGCAGGCCGGCCAGGATGGCGTCGGCCTCGGCGAAGGGGGAGCGGGCGGCCTCGACGAACACGGTCCCGGAGAGGTTGACGACACCGAGCCGGGTCCCGTCGCGCTCCACCACCAGATGGCCGCGGCCCGGCGCTGCGCGCGGGAAGTTCGCGGGCCGCACGATCGGCGCCCCGGAGTCCAGGTACTCGAAGACGTCCTTGTGGCGGTATGCGTGGTTGCCGAGGGTGATCGCATCCACCCCGGCGCCGAGCAGCTCGCGGGCGGTCTTCTCGGTGATGCCCACGCCGCCCGCGACGTTCTCGCCGTTGACGATCACGAAGTCGGGCCTGTGCTCCTCGCGCAGCGCGGGCAACAGGCCGGTCAGGGTGCGGCGGCCAAGGCCCCCCACCACGTCGCCCACGAACAGGAGCTTCACCGTGGATGAGTCTGCCAACCTGAGGCCCGATGGTGCTCGCCGCCGAAGGGCTGACCAAGCGCTTCGGCACGCGCGAGGCGCTGCGCGGGGTCTCACTGGAGGCCCAGCGTGGCGAGCTGGTGGCGGTGATCGGACCCAACGGCGCGGGCAAGACCACGCTCCTGTCGATCCTGGCCGGGATCCAGAAGGGCGACGAGGGCCGCATCTCGCGGGCGCCGAACGAGATCGGCTGGGTTCCCCAGCAGGCCGCCGTGTACGGGAAGCTCACCGTGCGCGAGAACCTCGAGCTGTTCGCCCGGCTGGAGCAGGTCGCCGACCCGGCGGCCACCGTGGAGCGGATGCTCGAGCTCACCGGGCTGGGAGACCGTGCGGACGACCAGGTGGGACGGCTCTCGGGTGGCAACCGCCAGCGGGTGAACATCGCGGTGGGGCTTCTCGGGGAGCCCGAGGTGTTGCTGCTCGACGAGCCCAGCGCCTCACTGGACCCTCGCCAGCGGGCCCGGCTGTGGGACTTCATCCTCCGCCTCGCGGGTGAGGGCACGACCGTCCTCTACTCCACCCACGACGTCCAGGAGGCCGAGCGCCACGCCAACCGGGTGATCGTGCTGGCTGACGGCGAGCTGCTCTTCGCCGGCTCGCCGCGGGGGCTCGAGGAGGCGGTGGGCGAGGCCTCCGAGGCGCGCGACTTCGAGTCGGCCTTCGTGTCCTTCCTGCACCAGCGGGGCCACTAGCCCGTGCTCTGGCTGCTGCTCAAGGACCTGAAGATCCTCAAGCGCTCGCCGCTGCTGGTTGCGCTGCTGGTGCTCTATCCGGTGATCGTGGCCGTGCTGATCGGGTTCGCGCTCTCGCGTGGGCCCGACAAGCCCGAGGTGGCCTTCTACAACGGAGTGCCGAGCGGACAGAGCCAATTCGAGCTGGGCAGCACGAAGATCGACCTCTCCGACCAGGCCGACACGCTGTTCGAGGCCGTCGATCCCGTGCGGGTGAGCAGCCCCGAGGAAGCCCGCCGGCTGGTGCGCTCGGGCGACGTGCTGGGGGCGATCATCATCCCCGAGGACATCACGCAGAAGCTGCGCAGCGGCATCGCGTCGGGGACCATCGAGGTGCTCTACAACGCAGAGGACCCGGCCAAGCGCCAGTACGTGGAGAACACGGTGCGCGCGCAGGTGCAGGCCGCCAACGCGGCGCTGACCAAGCGGATCGCGAAGGAGGCGGTGTCGCTGCTCGGCCTCATCAGCGACGGGGGCCAGTACCGCTTCCTGGGCAACGAGGTCGACGTCCTGGGCTTGAACCGATCGTCGGAGATCCTGCGTGAGGCCCGGGCCGATCTCCCGCCCGGTCCGCTGCGCGCGCGCGTGGATGAGGTGCTCCGCTTCTCCAAGCTGTCCCAGGACAACCTCACATTCTCCGACGAGGTGCTCGGAGCCGTGGGCGAGCCGATCAAGGTGCGCTCGGAGGTCGTCAACGGAGGCTCGACCTCGCTCAGCTCGTTCGCGATCGCGCTGGCGGTGACGGTGACGCTCATGTTCATCACCGTGCTGCTGGCGGCCGGGGTGCTGGCCGCCGAGCGCGAGGAGAACGCCTTCGGCCGTCTGGTCCGCGGGCTGGTGTCGCCCACCGGGCTGCTCGCCGAGAAGGCCGGCCTGGCGGCGGTGTGCTCGCTTGTGGTGGCGATGCTCATGCTGGCCGGCCTCGGGCTGTTCGTTGATCTGGACTGGGGCAGGGCGCCGCTGTGGGTGCTGGCCGCGGCCTTCGGGGCGCTGGGGTTCGCGGCGCTGGGCCTGGCCATAGGCGCGCTCGCGCGCGAGGTGAGGGCGGCCTCGCTGCTCGCCTTCATGCTCGGGCTGCCGCTTGCGTTCCTGGCGCTGGTGCCCAGCGGGGCGGTGGCGCCGCTGCTCTACGACGCGATCCGCGGCATCTCCGCGCTGTTTCCCTTCAAGCCCGCCCTGGATGCGATGGACGTGGCGCTGAACGGCTCGGGCAGCCTGGCCGGCCCGCTGATCCACCTGGCGGTGCTCACGCTGGCCTTCGGGGCACTCGCGCGGCTGGGCCTGCGGCGCTTCGCCTGAGGGCGTCAGCGGCTTTGGTGCGCACACGCTGCTGAAAAGTCCTCAGGCGGCTGAGCACTTTTCGGGGGCGTGTCCCACCTCCGCACGCGCGGGGCCCGTCAGTGCGTGAGAAGTCACACGACGGTTCCCCTCGTTGCCCCGCTGTGCCCTGCGGTCTGCAGCGTTCCGGCCAACGGCAGCAACGAGGGCGTCGGCGGATGTGTCGCGCACCCGCTACTGGAAAGTCCTCAGGCGGCTGAGGACTTCTTGCGAGCGTGGGCACATGGCGCACCCGCACTGGAAAAGTCGTCCGGCGACGGGAGCGCTTTCGCGAGCGCGCCCCGCGTCCACACGCGGCAGGCCTGTCGCGGCCTCACCCGTGATTCGCCGGTCCCCCGGGCCTACACTGGACGGCCGATGGCCTTTCCCGCCACCCGCATGCGCCGCCTGCGCCAGACCGGCCTGCTGCGCGCCATGGTGCGCGAGACCGAGCTCACTGCGGCGCACCTCGTGCAGCCGATGTTCGTGCAGCTCGGAGAGGACAGCCGGACCCCCATCGAAGCCATGCCCGGCGTCGAGCGGCTGTCGATCTCGAACGCCGTCGAGGAGGCGGGTGAGGCGCATGCCCTCGGCGTGCCCGCCGTGCTCCTCTTCGGAGTGCCAGCCGAGAAGGACGAGAAGGCCTCAGGCGCCTACGACAACGAAGGCGTGGTGCAGCTCGCCGTGCGCGCGATCAAGGACGCGCACCCCGAGCTGGTGGTGATCACCGACGTGTGCCTGTGCGCGTACACCTCGCACGGGCACTGCGGCGTCGTGCGCGACGACGGGACCGTGGACAACGACGTCTCCCTCGAGCTGCTGGCCAAGACCGCCATCTCACACGCGAACGCGGGTGCGGACGCCGTCGCCCCGAGCGACATGATGGACGGCCGCGTCGGCGCGCTGCGCTCGCAGCTCGACGCCGAGGGCGGCAAGGAGGTCCCGATCGTCGCCTACTCGGCCAAGTTCGCGTCCGCCTTCTACGGGCCGTTCCGCGAGGCCGCCGACTCGGCGCCCGCCTTCGGCGACCGGCGCACCTACCAGATGGACCCCGCCAACGCCGACGAGGCGGTGCGTGAGGCGCTGCTCGACGTGGAGGAGGGAGCGGACATGGTCATGGTCAAGCCCGCGCTCCCCTACCTCGACGTCATCCGGCGAGTCAAGGAGGCCACCCGCGTGCCCGTGGCCGCCTACAACGTCAGCGGCGAGTACGCGATGGTCAAGGCCGCCGCCGCAGCCGGCTACCTCGACGAGCGCGCGACCGTGTTGGAGAGCCTGACCGCCATCCGCCGCGCCGGCGCGGACGTAGTCATCACGTACCACGCGAAGGAGGCCGCCGGGTGGCTTCAGTAGTCCCCAAGGTGCGCGAGCGCAAGGGCGGGTCCGCCGTCCCGCTCGACGACACCGACCGCCAGCTTCTCAATCTGCTGCAGGGCCGGTTCGCGCTCGTGCCGCGTCCGTTCGCGGGCGTGGCCGAGGAGGCGGGCGTGGCCGAGGACGAGGTGCTGGCCCGCACCCAGCGCCTGCTCGACGAGCGGATCATCCGCCAGATCACTCCGATCTTCGACACGCGCGTGCTCGGCTACAGCTCGATGCTGGTCGCGGCCAAGGTCGACGCCGAGAACCCCCACCGCGCCGCGAAGATCGTCAACTCCCACCCCGGCGTCTCGCACAACTACCTGCGCGACCACGACTTCAACATGTGGTTCACGATCGCCACCGAGCCCGACTCCAAGCTCGGCCTGCAGGGCACGCTCGAGGTGCTTCAGGAGCTGACCGGCGCCGAGTCGGTGCGCCAGCTGCCCACGCTGAAGCTGTTCAAGATCCGGATGGATCTCGAGATGGAGGGCGACACCAAGGCTCTTGCCAGCGCCGGCGTGGCCGAGGACCCCAAGGAGCCCGACGCGATCGAGCTGTCCGACCTCGACTACGCGGTCATCCAGGCGCTCCAGGGCGACCTGCCGGTGACCTCGGACCCCTACGCGCCGGCCGCCGCCGAGATCGGCATCGGCGTGCCCGACCTGCTCGAGCACCTGGAGTCGATGCAGGAGCGCAAGGCGCTGCGCCGCGTCGCGGCGATCCTGTTCCACCGCCGGGCCGGCTTCTCGGCCAACGGCATGGGCGTCTGGAACATCCCCGAGGAGCAGATCATGGAGCTGGCTCCGCAGATGGCGGCCTTCCGGGGCATCTCGCACTGCTACCAGCGGCCGACCTACGAGGACTGGCCCTACTCCGTCTTCACGATGGCCCACGGGCGCTCCAAGGAGGAGTGCGACGCCATCCTCACCTCGATCGCCGACTTCAGCGGCATCCACGACCGGCGGACGCTCTACTCGTCGACCGAGTTCAAGAAGATCCGCCTCCTCTACTTCACCGACGCCCACAAAGAGTGGGAAGCGCAGTACGCGTAGAGAGCGCGAGCGCGGAGCTCTACGCCCGCGCGACCGGACTGCTCCCCGGTGGTGTCAACTCCCCGGTCCGGGCCATGGGCTCGATCGGGCGCGACCCGCTCTTCGTGGCGGCCGGCGACGGCGCCGAGCTGACCGACGCCGACGGCAACCGCTACGTCGACTGGGTGATGTCGTGGGGTCCGCTGCCGGTCGGCCACGCCCACCCGCGCGTGGTGGAGGCGGTCACCGAGGCGGCTCGGAAGGGCACCAGCTTCGGCGCGCCGACCGAGGCCGAGGTCCGGCTGGCGGCAGAGGTCGCCGACCGGGTCCCGAGCGCCGAGATGGTCCGAATGGTCTCCTCGGGCACCGAGGCGGGGATGAGCGCCGTGCGATTGGCCCGCGCCGCCACGGGGCGGACGCGGCTGCTGAAGTTCGCCGGCGCCTATCACGGGCACTCCGACGCCCTGCTGGCCGAGGCGGGCTCGGGCGTGGCCACCCAGGGCATACCGGGCAGCCCGGGTGTCCCGGACGCGGTCACCGCCGACACGATCGTGGTGCCCTGGAACGACTTCGAGGCGGTGGAGCGCGCAGCCGCCGAGCACGACCTCGCCGCCATCCTGGCCGAGCCGCTGCCGGCCAACATGGGTCTGGTCGCCCCGGCCGAGGGCTTCCTCGCCCACCTGCGGGCCACCGCTGACGGCCGCGGGGCGCTGCTCGTCTTCGACGAGGTGATCTCCGGGTTCCGCGTCGCGCGCGGGGGAGCCCAGGAGCGCGAGGGCGTGACGCCGGACCTGACCGTGCTGGGCAAGGTGATCGGCGGCGGGCTCCCGGCCGCCGCCTATGCCGGCCGCCGCGAGCTGATGGAGCGGGTCGCCCCCGCCGGCGACGTCTACCAAGCGGGCACCCTGTCCGGGAACCCGCTGGCGACCGCAGCAGGGCTCGCCACGTTGAGCCTGCTGGACGCCACCGCCTACGAACAGCTGGAGCGGACCACCCGCCGACTCGCCGAGGGCCTGGAGCGCGCCGCGGCCGACGCCGGGGTGGCGGTGCAGGTGCCGCGGAGCACCGGCCTCCTAACGGTGTTCTTCTCCGATCGCCCCGTCACGAACTTCGAGGACGCCAAGGGCTGCGACCGGGCGGCTCACGCCGCGTTCTGCCGCGGGCTGCTGGAGCGGGGGATCTACCCGCCGCCTTCGCAGTTCGAGGCCTGGTTCCCGTCCCTGGCCCACGCCGACGACCACGTCGACCGCACGGTCGAGGCAGCGGCCGAGGCCTTCGCGGCATGAGCACCCTCCGCGAGCTGGCCGAGGCCGCCGACCCGGCGCTCGCCGAGCACGCCGTGGAGGACCCTGGGCCGGGCCGTTTCGCCAGTGTGACCAATCGCACACGAGGCTTCGTGCTGGAGGCGGTGCGGGAGGCCTACGAGCTGCACTACGGCACCCCGCGCGCCTTCGAGGAGCTCGACGACGACCTCCGCCTTCTGGGTGGAGATGCCCTTTATGCGCTGGGTTTGTCCCGTCTGGCGGAGGTCGGGGACCTGGAGGCGGTGCGCGAGCTGTCGGACCTGATCACCGCGTGCGCGAAGGCCCAGGCCGCGGGGGAGCCAGTCACCGCGGAGCGGGCCTGGGCGGCCTGCGAGGAACGGTTGGCGTGATCGGCTTCGGCACCGCGCGCGCCGCACTCGTATTCTTCTGAGCGCAGCCGTGGCCGACCGATCGGGACAGAAGAGCAAGCGCAAGTCGCGCTACACCGCCGACCGAGACGTCGCCGGCGCGTTCGAGGGCGAGACCATGACCCGGCGCGGCCTGATGACCGGCGGCGCCCTCGCCGCGGGAGGCATCGCCACCGCAGCATTCGGGCTCCCCGCCCTGGGCTTCGCGATCGGCCCGCTGTTCGAGGACCAGCAGCCCGACGAGTGGCAGGACGTCGGCCCCGTGTCGGACTTCAACGCCGAGACCTACGTGCCGCGCGTGATCAACATCGTGGCCGAGATCGGCGAGGCCGGGAAGACCTCCATCTACGTGCGCAAGGCGCTCCCCAGCGACAAGAGCCCGAGCGACAAGGACGGCGTGGAGCCGCTGCCGATGGTGGCCATCTCCACCCGGTGCGCGCACCTGGGCTGTCCGGTCCGCTACATCCAGGCCTCCAAGCGCTTCGTCTGCCCCTGCCACGGCGGGGTCTACGACGACCAGGGCGCCGTTGCCGGCGGGCCCCCGGTGCGCCCGCTCGACCGCTTCTACAACCGCGTGCGGGACGGCCGGGTCGAGATCGGCGACCGCTTCTCGCTGAACTCCAAGCTGGAACGCTTCAAGCCCCGTGATCCGTCGAACCACCTCGACGGCCTTTGGCAGTATCTCTACCCCTCGAGGCCCACCACATGAAGCTCCCGTCCCCGCCGCTTCCCAAGTTCCTGCGCCCGACGCCGCCGCGGCCGGGAGGCAACGGCAACGGCGACGAGCCCGCCGGCAACGGGGGCACGACCACCAAGGAGCCGGGCAAGGTCGAGAAGGCCAAGGACCTCGGCGTCGAGGGCACCGCCGCCGCGGTCGGCTACATCGACGAGCGCACAGGGATGAGCCCCTTCCTGCGGGGCTTCCTCTACCGGAAGACGCCGAAGGGCAACACGTGGTTCTACACGCTGGGCTCGGCGACGATGTTCGCCTTCCTCTCGCAGGCGGTCACCGGGGTGTTCCTGGCGATGTACTACGAGCCCGACCCCTCGCGCGCCTATGACTCGGCGGCGCACATCACCAACGAGGTCTTCCTCGGCGAGTTCGTGCGCGGAATGCACCGCTGGGGCTCGACGGTGATGATCATCCTGATCTTCCTGCACATGGGCCGGGTGTTCATCTTCGGCGCCTACAAGTACCCGCGCGAGATCAACTGGGTCATCGGCGTGGTGCTGCTCGTGCTGACCCTCGCCATGGGCTTCACCGGTTACCTGCTGCCGTTTGACCAGCGGTCCTTCTGGGCCACGGTGGTGGGCGTGAACATCAACGCTTCGGGCCCGGTGATGGGGCCCTACCTGGCGGATTTCCTGAGAGGCGGCGCCGAGTTCGGCCAAGCGACCTTGTCGCGCTTCTATGCGATCCACATGCTGTTGGTACCTGGGCTGATCGCTGTGCTGATCGGCGCGCACCTGTACCTGGTGTCCAAGCTCGGCACCACGGCACCGCCGTGGATCAAGGCGGAGAAGAAGAACCTCGAAGAAGAGGCGATCTAGCTTGGACGCGCGCGAGAAGGAGAAGTACCTCCGCGATTACTCCGTCCTGAAGTCCCAGGGGAAGCCGTTCTTCCCTTATGCCGTCTACAAGGACGGCCTGATGGCCTGCATCGTGCTGCTGGTCATCATCACGATGGCGATCCTGTTCGGCGCCGAGCTGGGTCCGCGCGCCGACCCGACCACCACCACCTACACGCCGCGACCCGAGTGGTACTTCTTCTTCCTCTTCGAGCTGCTGCGGGTGGTCAAGCCGCCGGCGCTGGTCTTCCTGGCCACGATCGGCATCCCCACCATCTGCCTGATCCTGCTGATCATCCTGCCCTTCATCGACCGGGGGCCGGAGCGTCATCCGCTGCGCCGCCCGATCGCCATGACGGCCGCCGTGGCCACCATCGGCGCGATGGCCTACCTCTCGGTGCTCGGAGCGCTGGCCGGCGCCCCGACGGAGATCGAGCTGGCCACCTCCCCCCAGTTCACGGAGGGCAAGGAGATCACCGCCTCGTCGGGGTGCCTTGGCTGCCACAAGATCGGCGAGAACGGCAACACTCTCGGGCCGCCCCTGACCAACATCGGCGACCGGCTCGGACCCGACGCGATCGCCCGCACGCTGGTCAACCCGACCGCGCCCATGCCGAAGTACGACACGCTGCGCAAGGAGCATCCGGAGCAGTTCGACAAGCTCGTTCAGTACGTCGCGTCCCTGAAGTCCGAGCAGTAGCCCTGTCGGCGTGAGCTCGGGGACCCTCCCCGAGAACCAGGTGCAGGCGATGTTCGACCGCATCGCCCGCGTCTACGACCGGATGAACTCGGTGATGACCGCCGGGCTCGACCAGCGCTGGCGCCGCCGCGCCGCCGACCTGGCCGCTGTGGTCGAGGGGTCCAAGGCGCTCGACGTGGCCACCGGCACCGGCGACCTGGCCATCGAGCTCAGGAGCCGCGGAGCCGAGGTCACCGGGCTCGACTTCTCAGAGGAGATGCTGAGCCTGGCACGCGACAAGGAGCCCACGATCGCCTGGCGCTCGGGCAACGCGCTGGCGTTGCCCTTCGCCGACGACGAGTTCGCCGCCGCCACGGTGGGCTTCGGGGCGCGCAACTTCGACGACCTCTCCCGCGGGCTAGAGGAGATGGTGCGGGTGGTCCGCCCAGGCGGGCGCGTGGTGGTCCTGGAGATCACCACGCCCCAGAGGCCACCGCTGTCGCGCTTCTTCGAGGTGTGGTTCGACCACGTCGTCCCCGTGCTGGGCCGCCTGGCCGGCGACCCCGACGCCTACGACTACCTGCCCAACTCGGTCCGCCGCTTTCCCGGCCCCGAGGGCCTGGCCGCCCACATGGACGCCGCCGGCCTGAGCGACGTTCGTTGGCTGCTCACCGCGGGCGGAATCATCGCGCTGCATACGGGGACGGTCCGGTGAGCACGCCCGCCGAGCTGGCGCCGGTGCTCGAGGCCGGCGGCGTGGAGCTGTCGCGCATGATGCACCGGACCGAGAGCCGCCTCGCCGAGGTGGCCGAGGGCCACGGGGCGGACCTCAGTGCGCACGCGGCGGGGACGCTGTCGGCGGGCGGCAAGCGGCTGCGCCCCCTGCTGGTGTTCCTGTGCGCCTCCGACGGCGAGCCCGCCCTGCCCGCCGCGGTCGCCGTTGAGCTGCTGCACATGGCCACGCTGGTGCACGACGACGTGCTCGACCGCGCGGAGCTTCGCCGCGGCCGCCCCACGGTGTTCAGCTCGGGCGGGCGCGAGGCGGCCACCGCCACCGGGGACCTGCTGTTCTCGCGCGCGTTCGCCGAGCTGGCGGCCACGGGAAGCGCGGAGGCGGTGAGGGTCCTGTCGGGTGCCTCTGATGGCCTGGTGCGCGGCGAGCTGATGCAGCGGGCCGACGCGTGGTCCATGGACGTCACGCCCGAGCGCTACGAGGAGCGCTGCCGGCTGAAGACGGCGACCCTGTTCGAGGCCGCCTGTCGGATGGGGGCGCTGCTCGGCGGCGAGCCAGGAGCCGCGAACGCGCTCGGGCGCTTCGGCGAGCGCATCGGGCTGGCCTTCCAGCTGCTCGACGACGTGCTCGACGTCTCCGGGCCACCGGAGCGGACCGGCAAGCCGCGCGGGGCCGATCTCTTGGACGGGACGGTGACCCTGCCCCTCATCCTCGCCCGCCGTCGCGACCCCGAGCTGGCGGGGCTCGACCTGCGTCAGGTGGCAATAGGCCCCGCACGGGCGGCCGCGGTCTGCGACCACATCGCGACCTCGGGCGCGCTGGGCGAGGTGAGAGGAGAGGCCCTGCACCACGTGGCCGAGGCGAAGGCCGCCCTGACCGGGCTGGAGCTGCCCGAAGCCCGCCGCCGCGCCCTCGACCTGGTGGCCGACGGCGTGGTCGAGCGGTATGCCTAGCTAAAACACTCGACGGGGGTAGACCATGTGGCGCTCGCAGCGGACGCAGACGCTCAGGTCCTGCTCGTGCTCGGCCGGGGAGTCGCCGGTGCGCCGTCGCGCTCGCGGAAGAGCACGACCTCGATGGTCTTGCCGCTGGGGAGGACCACCTTCTTGACCTGATGGGCTCCCTCTCCGTTCACGTTGAGACCGATATCGGCTCTGGACCGGGGCGACTTGAGCCGCCCCTAGACTGACGCCCGCGTGGTTCTCAGCGATCGCACCATCCGCGAGGAGATCGAACAGGGCCGGATCGTGGTCGATCCGTACGACCCCGATCTCGTCCAGCCGTCGTCGATCGACGTGCGCGTGGACCGCAGCTTCCGGGTGTTCCACAACGGCCGCTACCCCTACATCGACGTCCGTCAGCCGATGGACGACCTGACCGAGAAGGTGGAGGTCGATGGGGACGCCCCGTTCATCCTGCACCCCGGCGAGTTCGTGCTGGGGCAGACGCTGGAGCGCGTGACGCTTCCCAACGACCTCGTGGCTCGCCTGGAGGGAAAGAGCTCTCTGGGCCGGCTCGGGCTCCTGATCCACTCCACCGCCGGCTTCGTGGACAGCGGCTTCTCGGGCAACCTCACGCTGGAGCTGTCCAACGTGGCCAACCTGCCGATCACGATCTACCACGGGATGCCGATCGGGCAGATCTCCTTCATGCGCATGGACGGGCCCGTCGAGCGGCCCTACGGCAGCGGCGAAACGGGCTCGAAGTACCAGGGCCAGGCGGAGCCGACGCCGAGCCGCTTCTACCTCAACTTCGACAGGCGGTGATCCAGCCGGGCCCCCCGACCGCAGCTACCATGGTCACAAGCAGTCCAACCTTGGAGTCTGTATGCCGAACATCGGCCCGTTAGAGATCATCATCGTCCTGGTAATCGTCCTGATCATCTTCGGCCCGAAGCGCCTGCCGGATCTGGGCCGCTCGATGGGCAGGGGGATGCGCGAGTTCAAGGACTCCGTGACCGGCAAGAGCAAGGACCACGACGAGCTCGAGGAAGGCTCGCCGGAGAACGTCAGCCGGTCCGAGAGCGAGCAGCCCGCCGGCGCGGGCGACCGCAGCTCTGGCTAGTCCGTCAGGGGCGCGGCGCGTGCCGCGTAGGCGCCCCGTCGCCAAGCACGACGACCGCATGTCGGTCGTCGACCACCTGGGTGAGCTTCGCTCCCGTCTGTTCGTCTCGATTGCGGCGTTCGGCGTCGCCTTCGCGTTCGCCGGCTGGCAGAACGAGCGGATCCTGGACATCGTCAACCATCCGCTGCCGAAGAACCTGCCCGAGCCGATCACCTTCGGTGTCACCGAGGCTTTCACCACCACGCTGACCAACTCGGCCTACGCGGCCATCCTGATCGCCCTTCCGATGATCTTGTACGAGCTGTACGCCTTCGTGCTGCCGGCCTTCAGCCCCGAGGAGCGACGCATCGCCACCCCGATGCTCCTGCTGGTCCCGTTCCTGTTCATCGGCGGCGTGGTCTTCTGCTACTTCATCGTCCTCCCGCCGGCGATCGACTTCCTGCTCAGCTTCAACTCCGACCAGTTCAACACCCAGGTCAGAGCGAAGGACTACTACTCGTTCGTCACGCTGACGATGGCCGCGATGGGCATCGGCTTTCAGCTCCCGGTCGGGATAGTCATCGCCGTGCGCGCCGGCCTCACCACTCCTAAGAAGCTCCGCAAGAACCGCCGCTACGCTTTCCTGGCCTGCGCGGTGGTCGCGGCCCTCCTGCCGACCATCGACCCGGTGACGATGCTCCTCGAGACGCTCCCGCTCTACCTGCTCTACGAGCTCTCGATCGTCTTGGCGTCGTTCGTCGGCGGTCCGCAGCCCGTGCCCGACGACTAGCTAGCCTTCCGGGGCCCCATGCTGTTCGACCTCCAAGGCAAGCGCCGCCGGGTGGTGCAGGCCACCTACCTCACGCTGGCCGTTCTCATGGGCGGCGGGCTGGTCTTCTTCGGCGTGGGCAGCGACGTGTCCGGCGGCATCGCCGACATCTTCTCCGGCGACGACGGAGGGGGCAGCGGCAACGGGCAGATCGAGAAGCGGATCGACCAGGACAACGCGCGCCTGAAGCGCAACCCGCGCGACGAGGCGGCGCTGAGGGACCTGGTGCGCGCGAACTACCAGCTGGCCGGCAGCCAGGGCTCGTCGAGCCAGGCGGGCTTCCCGCCGGCGGCCAAGCCGGCGCTGAACGCGGCGGGCCGGGCCTGGGAGCGCTACCTGGCGCTCGAGCCTAAGAAGCTCGACACCTCGCTGGCCACCGTGGCGCTGCAGATCTACGACCCGACCGCCCTCAACCGGCCCAAGGAGGCTGAGCGAGCGTCGCGCATCATCGCGGAGGCGGACCCGAGCCCGCAGGCCTACTTGCGCCTGGTCCAGTACGCAGCGCTGGCCGGGGACAAGCGGACGGCGGACCTGGCCGGTCAGAAGGCCATCGAGCTCGCGCCGAAAGCGCAGCGCAAGGAGGCCGAGCAGGCGGTCGAGCAGGCCAAGCAGCCCCAGCAGCAGGGTGGCGCGGGCGGGGCCCAGACGCCCGCTCCCGCACCGGGCGGCTGAGCCCGCTTAGACTCTCGCTCATCTCAGGGCACCGGACTCGAGGAGAGAAGTGAACTTCAATATCCAGGACGAGGAGATCGACTCCGAGACCCACGTGATCCAGCTGGGCGGAGAGGTCGACCTCTACACCGCGCCCGAGTTCAAGGAGCGCCTGGTGGAGCTGATCGAGAACGGCAAGACCAAGATCGTGGTGGACCTCTCCGAGGCCACGTTCATCGACTCCACCACGCTCGGCGTGCTGGTGGGCGGTGTGAAGCGGCTGCGCCCGGCGGGCGGCTCGCTCGCGCTGGTCTGCAGCGACCAGAACATCACCAAGATCTTCGAGATCACCGGTCTGGACCGGGTCTTCCCCATCCACGCGACGCGCGACGAAGCGCTCTCGTCGGTGGCCATGAGCGCGGACTAAACTCGCCCCCCGCTCCGCGGGGGCCGTTAGCTCAACTGGTAGAGCAGGAGACTCTTAATCTCAAGGTTGAAGGTTCGAGTCCTTCACGGCCCATGAAGAAGCCCAGCGCCTAGCGGGTTTCCAACGCCTCCGGCCGAGCGCTGGAGGAGGCGGGGTCAACAGTCAGGTCAACAAGTGGCCTCGAGGGACGCAGCCGAGCGGGAGAGGCGCAAGGCGGAGAAGCAGGCCGAGCGCGATGCGCAGGAAGCCCATCGCAAGGAACGGCAGGCGACGTGACCGAGCGGGAGGACCAAGTGCCGAACTGGCCCCAGCCCGGGACGAGCTGCACCCACCGCGGTGGCGGCTGCGGCGGGAAGGCGCTGCCACAGCGCTGGGTCTGTCTAGCGCACGCCGCCCGTCTGGCCGACCTTTCGCTCGAGTTGGTCGCTGCTCACCAATCAGGTCTGGAAGCTGGTGAGGGCGGTCCCGCGCCGGGGTCTCCCGCGATCGCCTGGCGCGGTCTCGCGGATGCTCAGCTACCCGTCTCTGACCCGGCCAAGCGGAGGGCGGCGTGAAGTCCCTACTCCAACAGGCCAGCGGCTTCGAGGGCCTCTTCGCGCAGCGGAGTGAACCGAAGCGCAACTACCTTCTCGGCGCGAAACGTCCAGGCAGAGTGCATGGGCAGCTCGACTTCGGCTCCGCTCAGCCTTCCGCGCGCCGCCTGGCGTCCGCCGACGAAGACCTTGGTACCCGCATCGCGGAACTCTTCGGCAATCAGTCTGTAGTTCGCCCACTGCGCGAGGAACTCGCGCATGAAGGCTTCAACTTCCGCAGGTCCACGGGCGACGACCCAATCGTTGGCATCGGGCAGGAACGACTTGAAGTCGATGTCGGGATCGAACACTTCAACGCCCGCCCGCATGTGGCCTTGCGCCCATTGCGCGTAGATCCCACGCACGATCTCCACGTTCTCCTGCGACATCGCCTACTCCGACAGCCCCACGGCTTCGAGGGCCTGCTGCTTCGTCAGGTAACCGGCGGTTCGGAAGATGAGACCGCCCCTGACCCAATGGACGGCAGCCCAAGGGGGCATCTGTTCAACCAACGGAGTCCCGTACCACCGAAGCACCCCGACTATGCGGTCGTCCCCTACGTCGATCACTTCCGCGAGCTCCAGTCGGAGTCCAGGAGCCGTCTCTACAAGTTCCTCCCACCAGCGGTGCAGTCCTTCGTGGCCGAAGTAGGGCCCGGGGATCGGCGATTCCGCGATGTTGTCGAGCCGAATCGCCGGATCGGAGACCTCCAGCGGGAGTTCGCCGCGTTCGAGAAAGGCATAGGCCCGTCGCACGACCTCGACGTTCGCCAGCGACATCGCTCGTGCAGTATCCCGCGGAGGGCAGGGGGGATACCCGGACTTAGCCCACTAGGGCCACCGGAGATGTCGCCTCGTCGCAGTTTTTGTGAGTCTGGGGCCGTCGTCTGATGGCGGGTAGAGGCCCCGCGCCAAAGCCCCTCGGGGCACGCCGAAACGCGCATCTGCCTCAACGTGGAGAGTGGACCGAGCTTCCGGCTGCACCGGGAATGGACGAACTACACCCCGCGGGGAAGAACGTCAAGCAAGTCCAGGAGTGGCTCGGCCATGCAGATCCTGCCTTCACCTTGCGTACCTACGTCCACCTGCTCGACGACGGGCTCGGTGGTGCGGACTTCTTCGATGAAGTCGTTGGCGGGTCGGGCGCCGATTGGTCGTGGTCGGCTGCGTAACAGAGTCACGGCTTGGCGCTGGGTATACGCTGAGCGTGCCGTCCGCCCAGGCGTGGGGGAGGAGCACGTATGTCACACCATTACTCAGGCGCAGACTTTGGCTTTCCGCTCGGCGATGCCCGACTCGACTTCTGCGACCTGTACGCCTTCCCTGAGCCGAGAGACCCAAGCAGGTCGATTCTCATCATGGACGTTCATCCGTCGAAGGCTTTGGACCCGGAGGGGCCCACCACTGCCGAGCCTTTCTCGGCCGAAGCAATCTACGAGCTGAGCATCGACACCGACGGCGATCTGGTCGCGGACATCGGTTATCGGTTCCGATTCTTGCCGTCAGAGGATGGGACGCAGAGTGCGACGGTCCGCCGCGTCGAGGGCGCCGACGCCGCCGGCAAGGGCGACGGCGGGGAAGCGATCATCGAGGGCGCTCCGGTGTCGCAAGGCGCAGAAGCTCGGGTGACGCAGGCCGGCGAGTATCGCTTCTTCGCTGGCTGGCGTAGCGACCCCTTCTTTTTCGACGCAGGCGGCGCCCTGAACGACTTCCAGTTCACCGGAGACGACTTCTTCGCCGACGCCGACGTGTGCAGCATCGTGCTGGAGCTTCCCAACAGCGAGTTGGGAGAAGGCGAGGTGGGTCTCTGGCACCGAGCCCTGGTGCCTGCTGATGACGCGGACTGGGCTCAGGTGGAGCGGGGGGCTCGAACCCAGGTGGTCCCCTTCCTCGTGCCGAACGAGGAGAAGGAAGCGTACGTCGGGGGCGAGCCGGCAGATGACGCTCGCTTCGTGGACGTGCTGGGCCACTCGCTGGAGCACACAGGCGGCTACTCACCAGAGGAGGCCAAGCGGGTGGCGGGGACCTTGCTACCGGACATCATGCGATACGACCCCACGCGCCCGGTTGCTTATCCGAACAACGGTCGCGCGCTCACCGACGATGTGGCCGATCCGTTTATGGCCGTCTTGACGAACGGGAAGGCGAGCGACGACATGGTTGGACCACACGGCGACTTGCTCCCAGAGTTCCCGTACGTCGGGCCGCCACACGAGAATCGCGCGGACGCGTAAAGAAAACCGTTACACGCGGCGAGCTTCGTACAGCTGTTTGGACGCACAGCGCAAGCAGCCGCGCCGCGCGGGTCAACCCCGGGTCAACACACCTCCAGAAACGGCCGCAAACGATGAGCGACCCCGGAGGAGTCGTTCTGCTCGCTAGAGCGGATAGGTCGTCTAAACGCAAGGCGCCGCATGACCCCGCGCAATCTCAAGGTTGAAGGTTCGAGTCCTTCACGGCCCATGACGCACAACGTCGAGGCACCTCTTGCTGCGGCCGAAGCAGTTGGACGGCCCGTCAAAGGACGTCCGCGTGCCGTGTTCGGCCTGGCGAAATCCGCCTGTGATTCTCTCGCGCTCGGGGCGATCTGCGTCGATTTCGAGACAGAACAGCGTGTAGCGCCTGTCCAGACGCGCCCTCGATAGCGCCTCACGGGCACAGACCGTCACCCGACCCGCGTAATAGTCGTGGAGCCGCGTCCGCCCGAGCGCGCCCTCTGGGAATCGCGACGCGTACCAGTTGAACTCCGCGATTGCTCGTCGCTGGTTTCCATGCTTATCTCCCACCGCGAGGGCCAGCCCCCCGAGAATCACCACCGGAGCAAGACCGGCCGCTAGGACGACCCCGAGGCGATCTCCCCGGCCAAAACCGAGTTCACGCCCAAGACCAAAGCAGATGGCAAGTGCTGGGGCCAGGAGGACCAGCGGGAGGGCTACCCGCGTGCTCGAGGGAAAGATGAAGATCACCCACACCGCAGCCGCGAGCACGAGGCAGGCATACGCCAACGCCAGGACCGGGTCGGTTCGTCGGGATTGCATCGCGCCGTCCTCCGAACCTAGGTCGGCGCGCTCAAGCATCTATTTGGCGCATCCCTCTTCGCGGGCATCCGCGTCGAGTCTCTCCAGGTCCCGCTCGGCCTTCCCGACCTCGCGCTCGGCCTCCTTCGCCAGTTGTCTCGAGCTGTCGAGGTCGGCCTGGGCCGCCTTTCGGTTCTCGGGGAACTCGCGCAGCTCGTTCTCGATCTCCTTCACCATCTCTTCCTCGGCCCGGACTTCATCCACCCAAGACCGACGCTCCTCGTGGGCGTCGCGAGTCAGCGAGACGATCTCGCGGCAGGTCGCGGGGTCACCCGGATCAGGGGTGACCATGCGCACGCACTCCGGGAGCTCCAGCTTGCTGTAGATGGCCGCGAGCCGGCGGCGGTCGGCCCGATTGCCCTTGTCCGACAGGGCGGTCGTCCGATCGTGCAAAGCCTGGAGGTGCGGGGGCGGTTTCAGGTTCGCCATGTCCCCCGGCCGGCCGGCGCAGAGCGCGTTGGCTTCCCTGTGGTACTCCGAGGCGGTCAGTGGTTCTTGACGGGAAGTGCTGTCGCAGCCGCAGCCGAGCGCCACCAGAGCACCGAGCAGGAGGGTCAGGGCGATCGCTCGCATGACCTACCAGGGCAGCCTCGGAAGATGCCAATCCCGCTGACGGATCTCGTCTACGACCCAGCCGTACGCCAGGTGGTTCGAGAAGCTCCAGTACTCGACGAAGTTCCGGTGGACATCGGGATCGCCCCCCACGACCACCCCCCGCCGCTGGTCTGCGACCCAGTCGCGGGCGGAGGCCTGGATACGGGCGACGAAACGATCCGGCCTGCCGTTCGCCGCCCTGTGGAGGCGCACGACCCAGACGTCGCTGAGGACGAGGTCCTCGATCCGGTTCGCGCGGCCGCGGCGTTTCATCGCCTCGAGCCGTGACCGGTGGCGCTCGTAGAGCGCTTGGGAAACGTACGGCCGGCATCCGGTCATGTCGCTGCGCCGCCACGACTCCTGCACCGGGAAGAAGCACTCTCGGACCCGATCCCTTAGCCGGGCGTAGCCCGCCAGGTCCAAGCCACTCGCTGCTTTCAGCCCTCTCACGGTGGCGACCTCGCGCCGCACCGCGCGCCGTTGTCCATAGCGACCGGCAAGGTCGGGGCCGGCGAGCACCACCAACATGCCCACGGCCAGGATGGGCCCGATGACCAACAGAACGGCGCCCGAAGGAAGACCGCCGGCGCCGTGAGGGCCGCCGCCCCCTCCGAGGCCGCCCCCTCCGAAGCCACCACCACCGCCACCCGCCCGCGCCCAAGCCGGGGAGGGCATCGCGAGACAGAGAATGAGCGCCAGGAGAACAGGCCATCTCGGCTGTCGCATGGTCTCTCCCTCGGTCTACGCCAGGTCGAAGTGGCCGGCCCCGTCTCGCTGCCGGGCTGCGACCCTGGTCAGGTTGCCGTTGTGCGCTCGCGCGCGGCTCATGAGGTGGCCACCTTGGCCGTCACGATGACCGCGAAGAGGACGAGCCCGATCACCCCGAGAACGATCCCGGCGATTGCCTTGCCTTCGCCTTGGAGCTGGGGGTCCCGCTTGATCTCGTTGCGGGCTACGACACCGAGGGCGATCGCCACGGTCGAGAACAGCAGCGCGAACACGATCATCCCGGCGATTCCGCAGACCAGCGCCCAGGTTGCCTTAGGGCTGGTCCGCGCCTCGGGGGGGACCGGTGCGGGCTGAACCGGCAGCTCAGGCGCGGGCGAGACCGGGGACAGGAGTGGCTGTTCGGTTGCGATGGACATGAGGCCTCCTTGGCTTCCGAGAGTGGGATCAGCGCCGGCGCAGCCGGGCACTCCAGGACACGACCCCGGTGTCGCAGCGGTCGACGGCCGCCTCGGTCGTGAAGCTGTCCCGGTCGAGCAACAGGCTGCGCGCGCGCCACTGGCCGCGCACCCGTCGCCTCGAGACGAACCGGCCACTGAAGTCGTAGCGCGTGACGTCGAACAGGTTGCGGCGCCTGCCGTTGTCGATGAACGGCCCCAAGTCGGCGAAGTCGGAGTCGAAGTCGGTGCTGCGGAAGCGCCCACCCGGAGACACCCTCAGGTCGAAGGTCCCGGCGAACAAGGTCACCTTGCCCATGCGTGGGCAGCCGGCGCGGAGATCGGCGGATACCGAGCTCAGCCGCCGGACGCTCCGGGTCATCCTGAGCTCGACCGCGCGCGACTGCGAGGTCTCGCCCCGGTACACGCCCTTCCTGACCGGGACAGCGCCCGACGCGGCGGCGGGAGCGATCACCAGGGAAGCGGCGATAGCCGAGATGGCCATGCCGCCTGAGCTGCGGATCCGGAAGGACATGTTGCCTCCGTTCGAAGTTCCGGCGGCCCCGTCGAGGTCGCTCGGGTATGGCAGCCATGGTCGGCCTTTCCTCACCCGTTCGCGTCGGGGTAATCCCTGAGATTTGCCCTTTCCCTGTGGTTGGGGGCGCCCTAGAATGGGAAAATGCCGCTCGGCCGTGAAACCGAGTGCGGCCGGATCGACGCACTCCTCGAGGGGGCACGGCAGGGCAGCAGCGGCGCGCTCGTGCTCCGTGGCGAGCCTGGGGTGGGCAAGAGCACGCTGCTCGAGTACGCGCGGCAGGAGGCGGACGGCATGACCGTTCTCTCGGCGAGAAGCGTCGAGACCGAGGCCGAGCTCGCGCTGGCCGGGCTGTCGCAGGTCCTGTGGCCGATTCTCCACCTGGGCGAGGCCGTTCCCGCGCCGCAGCGGACGGCCCTCGAGGCAGGGCTCGGGCAGGGACCCCAGCTCGCCCCCGGGGACCGATTCGCCGTCTATGCCGCCGTGCTCAGCCTGCTCGCAGCCGCGTCGGAGCAGTCGCCGGTCCTCGTGCTGGTCGATGATGCCCATTGGCTCGACCGGTCTTCCGCCGATGCCCTCACCTTCTCGGCCCGCCGGCTGGGGGACGAAGGCGTCGCCTTGATCTTCGCCCGTCGGGACCCCCACCCCGGTGCGCTCGACCCCAGCGGCCTCCCCGAGATGCTCGTCGAGGGTCTCGACGCCGCGGCCGCAGCGGAGCTCCTCCGCGAGCAGGTCTCCACCGAGCTGTCGCCGGCGATGGTGGAGCGGCTGATCGACGCCACCGGGGGAAACCCCCTGGCGCTGAAGGAGCTCCCCGACGTCCTCACCGAGGCCCAGCTCGGCGGTCGCGAGGCCCTGTCTGAGCCCCTGCCCGTCGGCCCCCAGATCGAGAGCGGCTTCCAGCGCCGGATCGCCGAGCTGTCGCGGCGCGCGCAGCGGGCGTTGACCGTCGCCGCGGCCAGCGGCTCGAACACCACCGACGAGCTCGTGCCGGCGTTGCGTGATCTGGGGATGGGCCTAGACGACCTAGAGCCCGCAGAGGCGGGCGGCCTGCTGGCGATCGACGGGTCCGTGTTGACCTTTCCCCACCCGCTGGCGCGTTCAGCGGCCTACCAGGCGGCTTCGTCCCAGGACCGCCGCGACGCGCACCGCGCGCTCGCCGAGGCGCTGGGGTCGACGGAGTTGATCGGCCGGCGTGCGCTGCACCTGGCGGCAGCTGCCGTGGAGCCGAACGAGGACGTGGCCGCCGAGCTCGAGCAGGCGGGCGCCGACGCTCGCGGCCGCGGAGCGAGCGACGCGGCAACCAGCGCGCTCAAGGCCGCTGCGCGCCTGACGCCGGATCCAGAGCAGCGGGCGCGCAGGCTGAGAGACGCCGCTGGCGACGCCCACCTCGCCGGCAGCCTGGGGGAGGCCAGTGACCTGTTGGCGGAAGGGCTCGACTTGACCGCGGACCCGCTCCTGCGGGCGGAGATGACGCACACCCGCGGGAGGGTCGAGATGCTCGCCGGCTCTCCCCGGCTCAGTCGGGACCTGCTCGTGGCGGGCGCCGACGCGGTCGAGGAGCGCAGTCCCGCCAAGACCGCCCTGATGCTCTCGGACGCGGCATGGGCCTGCATGATGGCGGCCGAGGGCCAGCAGGCCGCGGCACTCGCCCGCAGGGCGCACACGCTGGCGGAGACGGTCGGACCGGAGGTCGAGTTGACCTGCGGCTTCGTCCTGGGCAACGCCCTCGTGATGCTGGGGGACAGGGAGACCGGCTACCCGCTCATGGTCCGCGCCGAGCCGTTGATCGACAGTGCGCCGCCTACTGAGAGCGTCCACTTGGGCACGTGGTTCGGGCACTGCTGCTGCATGGCAGGCGACGAAGAACGCGGGGCGCGGATGTTGCGCCGCATCGTGGTCCAGGCCCGAGGACAGAGCGCTCTGGGGGCGCTGCCGCTGGCGCTGGGGTTCCTCTGTAACGCCGAGTACCGGCTGGGGAACTGGGCGTCCGCGTATGCGGCGGGCATGGAGTCGATCCGGCTGGCCGAGGACACCGGCCAGGCCAATGAGCTCACCAGCAGCCTGGTCTGGCTCGCGCAGGTCGAAGCGGTCCGGGGCAGGGAAGAGGAATGCCGCGCGCACGCGGGCCGGGCACTGGAGCTGGTGGAGGTCACCGGAGCCGAGTCCATGCGGCACCTGGGCCGGGCCGCGCTCGGCCTGCTGGAGCTCGGGCTGGGGCGGCCCGCCGAGACCATCGAGCAGCTCGAGTTCGTGGAACGCTTCGCCAGCGGCCGAAGCCTGGGAGAGCCTGCCGTCGCGCAGGCCGCGCCGAATCTGATCGAGGCCTACCTGAACGCCGGCCGCCCCGGGGACGCCGAGGAAGCCCTCGCGTTGCTCGACGAGCGGGCCGAGCGGACCGGGGGGCTCTGGGCGCGAGCCGCGGCCGCGCGCTGTCACGGGATGCTCGCCGACGACGACGGGTTCGAGGACCACTTCAGCCGGGCCCTGGAGCTGCACCGCCCCCGCGGTTCACCGTTCGAGCGCGCCCGTACCGAGCTCTCGTTCGGCGAACGGCTGCGCCGAGCGAGGCGACGCTCCGACGCCCGCCCCTGGCTTCGCCGCGCACTCGAGACCTTCGAGCACCTGGGGGCGACCCCGTGGGAGGAGAAGGCACGCCAGCAGCTAGCGGCCACCGGAGAGCGGTCCCGGCGCAGACGGGAGCCGGCGTCCGATCAGCTGACGGCGCAGGAGCTGCTGGTGGCGCTGCTCGTCGCCGACGGAGCTAGCAACAGGGAGGCCGCCGCTTCGCTGTTCGTGAGCCCGAAGACCGTCGAGACCCATCTAGGGCGTTGCTACCGCAAGCTCGGGATCCGGTCGCGAACTGAGTTGGCGCGGCGGCTCGAGGAGGAAGACGTCGGCACCGACCGGCCTGAAGTCACGGCCTAGCCCAAAACGCGCGCACCCGTGAGGCCAGCAGATCGGGCTGGTCCTCCGGGATGAACGTGCGGCTGTCGGGCACCAACTCGAACCGGCCCTGGGGCAGCAGCTCAGTCAGTAGGCGACGGTGATCGCGCGGAAAGATCTTGTCGTCCTCGGCCCACAGGACGAGCGCGGGCTTGTCGAAGCTCTGCAGGGGCGGTCGCGTGGTGCACGGCGAGCTGGAATAGGCTCGGGCCGTGACCGAACTGGCCTGCTTCGACGGGCACATCGCGCCCGCGGGGGAGACCCGCATCGAGGTGACCGACGAGGGCTTCCTGCGCGGAGACGGCGCTTTCGAGGTCGTCCGCGTCTACGACGGGCGGCCGTTCGCGCTCGACGAGCACCTCGACCGCATGGAGCGCTCGGCGGCGAACCTGCGCCTGGACGGCGTGCCGCGGCTGGAGCTCGAGGAGGAGGCGGTCCAGCTGCTGCGCAAGCGCGGCGACGAGGAGTTCGACGGCTGCCTGCGCATCGTTCTCACCCGAGGCGGCCACCGGCTGTTGATCACCGAGCCGCTGCCGCCCTCGGCCGAGCGGCCGCGGCTGGGGTTCGTCACCTACGCGCCGACGCGGGTCCTGGACGGCGTCAAGTCGCTCTCCTACGCGGGCAACATGCTGTGCAGTCGCGTGGCCCGGGAGCGCGGCTTCGACGAGGCGCTCATGGTCACGCCGCACGGCCGCGTGCTAGAGGCGCCCACATCGTCGATCTTCTGGGTCGACGCCGGCGGCACCCTGCGCACGCCGCCCCTGGACGAGCACATCCTCGCCTCGATCACCCGCGACCGGGTGATGAATCTCGTGGAAGTCGAGGAGACGGCGGTCACCGGCGACGAGATCAAGGAGGCCCGCGAGGCGTTCCTGGCCTCGACCACGCGCGAGGTGCAGCCCGTCGGGGCCATCGAGGAGCGCGAGTTCGCCGGCCCGGGCGAGGTCACCGCCAAGGCGGCGGCGGTGCTACGAGCGCAGATCGAGTCTGAGCTCGGGCGCTAGGACCCCTCATCGTCAACTTCACGCGCCGTTCGGTCGACCTGGTAGCTCACGAACCAGGCCACATGGCGCACCGCGTCGAAACCCAGTGACAGAGCGCTCAGCGTCCCTCCGGCGAGCTTCTTGGCGAGACCCATGCGAATCGTGACCATAATCGGCAATCGGCCCCAGTTCGTGAAGGCGGCTGCCGTTTCGCGCCAACTGCGCCAGGCCGGCGAGGAGCTCATAGTCCACACCGGCCAGCACTACGACGACGAGTTGTCCGGAGTGTTCTTCGAGGAGCTCGGGGTGCCGGCCCCGGACCGCGAGCTGGGCGCGGGCTCTGGCACCAACACAGAGCAGACCGCGCGGATCCTCGGGGCGCTCGAGCCCGTGCTGGCCGAGCTGGAGCCGGACATGGCCTTGGTCTACGGCGACACCAACTCGACCCTGGCGGGCGCGCTCGCCGCGGCGCAGGCCGGCATCCCCGTAGGCCACGTCGAGGCGGGCATGCGCTCGTTCGACCGTTCGATGCCCGAGGAGCTCAACCGGGTGCTGTGCGACCACGCGAGCGATCTGCTGCTGTGCTCGACCGAGACCGCGATGCACAACCTGGAGGCCGAGCGCGCGGCCGGCGAGCGCCACCTGGTCGGCGATGTGATGGCCGACGTGCTGCTCGCCTTCCGAGGACCCGCTCGCGAGCGCTCCACCGCTGTGGAGGACCTGGGGCTCACCCCGGGCGAGTACGTGCTCGCCACCGCGCACCGGGCCGGCAACGTGGACGACCCGAAGCGGCTGTCGGCCCTGGTCGAGCTGCTGACCTCGATCGAGCGGCCTGTGGTACTCCCGGTGCACCCGCGCACCCGCGCCCGGTTGGAGGCGGCGGGGCTGATGGAGCGGCTGGAGGCGGAGGTCACCCTCACCGTCCCGCTGGGCTACCTGGACTTCATCCGCCTGGCCGAGTCGGCTCGGGCGGTCCTCACCGACTCGGGCGGCGTGCAGAAGGAGGCCTACCTGCTCGAGGTCCCGTGCGTGACCATGCGCCCCAACACCGAGTGGGTGGAGACGGTGGAGGCGGGCTGGAACGTGCTGGTGGACCTGGACCCCGAGGCGGCACGGGCAGCCCTGGAGCGACCCAGGCCGTCGGGTCCGCGGCCCGAGCTTTACGGAGGCGGACACGCCGCCGACGCGGTCTGCGACCTCGTCGCTGCCTACACTGAGCGCCGATGAAGACCGGGATCATCGGCCTCGGATACGTCGGCCTGCCACTGGCCGTCGCGATCGCCGAGGAGGGCCACGAGGTGGTCTGCGTGGACACCGACCAGCGCAAGCTGGCGGCCCTCGAGCGCGGCGAGAGCTATATCGAGGACATCACCGCCGACCGTCTCCAGGCGGTGTCGGAGCTGATCCACCCCACCAGCCGCTACGCCGACCTGGCCACGGTGGAGGTGGTCGTGATCGCCGTGCCCACGCCGCTGACCGAGAACCGCGAGCCCGACCTGGGCCCATTGGTGGGAGCGGCCACCGCGCTGGCGGGCGTGCTCCAGCAGGGCCAGCTGGTGGCGCTGGAGTCCACCACCTACCCGGGAACGACGCGCGAGCGGCTGGTGCCGCTGCTGGAGGAGTCGGGGCTGGCGGCCGGTCAGGACTTCCACGTCGCCTTCTCGCCCGAGCGGATCGACCCCGGCCGCACCGACTGGACGCTGCGCAACACCCCGAAGGTGGTCGGCGGCCTGACCGACGTCTGCCGCGACCGCGCGGTGGACTTCTACTCGCAGGTCTGCGACGAGATCGTCCCGGTTTCCGCGCCCGAGGAAGCCGAGCTGACCAAGCTGCTGGAGAACGTCTTCCGCTCGGTGAACATCGCGCTGGTCAACGAGCTGGCGATCCTGTGCGACCGGATGGGGATCGACGTGTGGGAGGTCGTCGAGGCTGCCAACACCAAGCCCTACGGCTTCATGAGCTTCCGGCCCGGCCCCGGCATGGGCGGCCACTGTCTGCCGGTCGACCCGTTCTACCTGGCCTGGAAGGCGCGCGAGTACGACATGCCCACCGCCTTCGTGGAGCTGGCCGGCGAGGTCAACCAGAGGATGCCCTACTTCTGCGTCGAGCGGGTGGCGCACGCTCTGAACGACCACGCCAAGCCGGTGCGCGGCTCGCGGGTGGCCATCATGGGGGTCTCCTACAAGCCGGGCGTGGGCGACCTGCGCGAGTCCCCGGCGCTGAAGATCATGCGCCTGCTGGCCGAGGACGGCGCCGACTTGGTCTACCACGACGAGACGGTGCCGGAGCTGAGCGACTTCGGCCTGCGCTCCCAGCCGCTGGGGGCGGCGCTGGACGGGGCGGACGTGGTGGTGATCGTCACCGCCCACCCCGGCCTCGATATCGACCTGATCGTCTCCGAAGCGCCGCTGGTGGTGGACTTCCGCGGCGTAACCCGCGGGCGCGCAGCGCCGAATCTCGTACGCCTGTGACCGCGACGCGGGTCGGGGTCGTCGGCCTCGGCTACTGGGGCCCCAACCTGGCCCGCAACTTCGACCGCCTGCCGGAAGCCGACCTGCGCTGGGTCTGCGACGCCTCCGACGAGCGCCGCGAGCGGGCGGCGGCGAGCCTGCCCGGTGCTCGCCCCACCGCCGACCTGGACGAGGTGCTGGCCGACCCCGAGGTCGACGCGGTGGTGCTGGCCACCCACGTGCCCTCCCACGCCGACCTGGCCGTGCGGGTGCTGGGGGCGGGCAAGCACTGCTTCGTGGAGAAGCCGCTGGCCCAGTCGACGGCCGACGCCGAGCGCGTGGTGGAGGCCGCCGAGTCCGCGGGGAGGGTGCTGATGGTCGGGCACCTGCTCGAGTACCACCCCGGCGTGGAGAAGCTGCGCGAACTGGTGGCCGGCGGCGGCCTGGGCGACGTGCGCTACCTGTACTCCAACCGGCTGAACCTGGGCCAGCTGCGCGCCGATGAGAACGCCCTGTGGTCGCTGGGCGCACACGACGTGTCGGTGGTGCTGCGCCTGGTGGAGGAGGATCCGATCGAGTGCCGCGCGGTGGGGGAGAGCTACATGCGCTCAGGGGTCGAGGACGTGGTCTTCTGCTACCTGCGCTTCCCCTCGGGCGTCGCGGCGCACCTCCACCTGTCCTGGCTCGATCCGCACAAGGAGCGGCGCTTCACTGTGGTCGGCTCCAAGCAGATGGCCACCTTCGACGACATGGAGCTCGACGAGAAGGTCAAGGTCTACGACAAGGGCTTCGACGAAAGCTTCGAGTCCTACGGCGAGTACATCGCCCGCTCGGGCGACGTGATGAGCCCGCGCATCTCAAACGAGGAGCCGCTGCGTATCGAGTGCCGCCACTTCCTCGACCGGGTGCGCGACGGCGCCGAGCCGCGCTCGGGCGCGCGCAGCGGGCTGCGGGTGGTGCGGGTGCTCGAGGCCCTGCAGGCGGACCTCGACCGGAGCTCGCGTGCTGCAGCCCTCTGACCGGGCGCCGGGCCTCGCGCTGGGCGAGGGGGTGGAGCTGCCGGACTCGGTCGAGCTCGGCGCCAACGTGGTGATCCACGCCGGCGTGCAGCTGGGCGAGGGAGTGCGGGTCCAGGACGGAGCGATCGTCGGGAAGCCGCTGGCGCTCGGGCCGCGCTCGGGCGCGCGCCCGGCGGGGGAGCCGGTGGTCATCGAGGAGGGCGCCACCGTCTGCGCCGGCGCGGTGGTGGTCGCCGGCGCGGCGATCGGTCCCGGGGCGGTCGTCGGCGACCAGGCCCAGGTGCGCGAGCGGGCCGTGATCGGCGCGGGCTCGGTGATCGGGCGCGGGTCGGCCGTGGACAACGACGTGGCCGTCGGTGAGCGCGTCCGGGTGCAGACGAACTGTTATCTGACCGCCTTCTCGACGGTCGAGGACGACGTGTTCGTGGCTCCGGGGGTGACCCTGACCAACGACGACACGATGGGTCGCCACGGCCCCGACCACCAGCTGCGGGGAGCCACGCTGCGGCGGGCCTGCCGGGTGGGCGGCGGAGCGGTGCTGGTGCCGGGCGTGGAGGTGGGCGAAGAGGCCTTCGTCGCGGCCGGCGCGGTGGTGACCGCGGACGTGGCGCCACGCGCGGTGGTCATGGGCGTGCCGGCCCGCCACGTGCGCGACGTCGGGGATGAGGACCTGCTGGAGCGCTTCGGATGAAGCGCCGGGGGCTGAGGGCGGGTCGGGGGACGCTGGCCCTGGGCGCGGTCGCCACCCTGACGACAGTGGCCGTGGTCGCCGTGGAGGTCACGCGCGTGTGGCGCCGCGGCTCGGCGCCGCTACCGGCCGAGACCGACGACCTGGTGGGCGCTGCGGAGGAGGTCGTGGCCGAGACCGCCGAGGTGGTGGTGGCCGGATACCGGGAGGTCTCGACCCGCGAGAACGCGCTGTTCAACCTGCTCACCTCGTTCGTCACCACCTTCATCGCGGCGCGGGTCATCACCACCCTGCTGCGGTCCCGCGGCTCGGTGGGGCCGTTCCGGGATCTCGTGCTGGGGCGGAAGCACATCCACCACTACGTGCCGGGCATCCTGCTGACGTTCGTCTCGGGCGGGGCGGCGATCGTGACCCGCAACGAGGCGCTGGAGCCGAAGCTCGCCATCCCCTTCGGCGCAGGGATGGGTCTGACGCTGGATGAGTCGGCGCTGCTGCTGGAGCTGGAGGATGTCTACTGGTCGGAGAGCGGGATCCTGAGCGTGCAGATCGCACTGGTGACCACCGCGCTCCTCGGCGCCCTCGCCCTGGGCCTGCGCTTCCTGCGCCAGGGAGAGCGGGAGGTGCTCGCATCGGGCGCCAGCTGACCGAGCAGGAGCCGCCCGGCGGCTGGAACACGCCCGTCCCCGCGGGGATGACGGGCACCTACGGGGTGAAGTTCAGCCAGCGCCGGGCGTGGGGGCTGGCGATCATCACCGCCGGGGTGTGGGCGGTCTGGTGGCTGCACGCCACCCGCCAGCGCTTCGACGCCGAGCTGGGTGAGGGCCGCGACGACGCGCTGAAGCACACCCTCCTCTACTTCGTCCCGATCGTGAACTACTTCGTCATCTACTGGCTGTGGCGGGACTTGGACGTGCTCCGCCAGCGGGTGGGGCTGCCCCACATGCCGGTGGCGGGCTACGTGCTGGGGGCGGTGCTGCTGGCGCCCGTCTTCTACGCGATCGTGCTCAATCGGTACAACGAGTACTGGGACATGCGCCTCGAGGGGGCCGCCCTGGACGCGCCGGTTTCCACCAGCGAGAAGATCGCGATCGCGCTGGGGCTGGTCGTCTCGTTCCTTTACATCGTGCTTTTCGCACTGCTTGCGATCACGCTCGCGATCTGGGCCTCGACCAATTGACACCTGCAAACCGCCTGCAGCGGCTATAGGGTGCGCCGCATGGAGAGTTCTGGAGGACCCCCGCAAGGCAATAACCCCGGCGGACAGCCGCCACCGGGCCAGGGCCCGCAGTCGCCGGGTGGACCTCCCGGACCGCCGCCCGGGCCTCAGTCTCCCGGAGGGCCTCAGAGCCCGCAGGGCTACCCGCCCGCCCCGCAGTCGCCGCAGGCCCCCGCCCAGCCGGGTGGGTACCAGCAGCAGCCGGGCGGCCTTCAGCAGCAGCCCGGTGGGTTCCAGCAGCAGCCGGCTGCGCCCGCGGCCACCACGGATCCGCTTCACGGCCAGAAGTTCCCGATCGGCCGCGCGTGGGGCTTCTTCATCCTCAGCTTCGGCCTGTGGGGCTTCTACTGGTTCTACACGACCCGCAAGGAGATCGACCAAGAGCTCGGCGGGCAGAAGGACGACGCGTTGCTGCACACGCTCGGCCTGCTGGTCCCGATCCTCAACTTCTTCATCATCTACTGGCTGTGGCGCGACATCAGCCACCTCTGCGGCCGGTCCGGAGTGGGTGAGTTCTCACCCGGCGGGTACCTGGCCGGGCTGATCCTCCTGTCGTTCGTCGGGCTGGGCGCGCCGATCTTCTACACGCTCGTGCTCAGCAAGCTGAACGACTACTGGGACCGGCGGGCAGGTGGCGTGGCTCAAGTGCGCCCGATCGCGACGGCCGAGAAGGTCGTCGTCGGCATCGGCGTCGCTCTGCTGCTGCTCTACATCCTGTTCATCATCATCATCCTCGCGGCCGCCGGGACGTCCTCTTCGACGTACTGACGACCGGTCTCCGCACCGCTCGGTGCGGCGTTAGAGTGGCGCCCATCGAGCGGGTCGGAGGATCGGAGCTGGCGGTCGGCTTCCTGTGTGCGGGCACCCTGGGCGCGGTAGCGCTCGGGGCGGCCGCCGACGTCCGGCCCAGCGATGACCTGACTCTCTGTCCGTTCCGGCTGGCCACTGGCCTGCCGTGTCCGTTCTGCGGGCTCACGCACAGCCTCTTCGCTCTGGGCCAGGGCGATGTGGACGGCAGCGTGCGCTTCTCACCGATAGGTCCGCTTGTCGCCGTACTGGCCGCAGTGGTCGGCTGGGCGGTGGTGGTGGCGGCCAAGCGAAGACGGCCGCTGCGCTGGCCGCGGCCGGTCTTGGCCCTCGGAACGATGGTTCTGGCCCTGTCCTGGGCCTTCCAACTCACACAAGGAGCAGCTCCATGAGCCCCTCACCCCCCGACGGTCCCAACCCGCCGGACGACCCGAACAACCCGCAGTCCCCCGGCCAGGGCCCGCAGTCGCCGCAGCCCGGGCCCCAGTCGCCTGGCGGAGCCCCTGGTGGACCGCCCCCGGGTGGGCCTCCCGGGCCGCCGCCTGGTGGGCCCCCTGGACCGCCGCCCGGGCCGCAGTCGCCCGGTGGACCGCCATCTGGGCCGCCTCCTGGCGGACCGCAATCTCCCGGCGGGGCCCCTGGTGGGCCCCCTCCCGGCGGACCGCAGTCGCCGGGTGGACCCCCCGGCGGAGCCCCAGGTGGACCGCCTCCCGGCGGACAGCAGTCGCCTGGTGGGCCTCCTGGCCCGCCGCCCGGACCGCAGTCGCCCGGTGGACCTCCTGCGGGTCCGCAGTCGCCGGGTGGACCGCAGTCGCCCGGTGGACCTCCTGCGGGTCCGCAGTCGCCGGGTGGACCGCAGTCGCCCGGCGGGCCGTACTCGTCGCCCTCTCCGGGTGGGCCTCCGCCCGGTGGCGGCTTCGGTGCGCCCGGTGGCGGCTTCGGTGCGCCCGGTGGGCCCCCGAGCCAGGGCTACGCCGGCACTACGGCACTCCCGAATGCTCCGGGCGCCGTGCCGGCGCTGGTGCTCGGGATCGTCGGAGTCCTGCTGTGCGGTTTCGCCGCCCCGTTCGCGTGGTGGCAGGGCAAGAGCGCTGAGGACGCCATCGCCAAGAACCCGGGCCGCTACGGGGGGAAGGGCATGGCCACCACCGGGAAGATCCTCGGCATGGTGGGCGTGGCGCTTCTGGTGCTCGGCATCATCGCGGTCATCCTGCTCGTCGTGATCGGCATCGCGAGCGACAGCACCAGCTACTAGACGGAGTACAGGTCAGGCGGCGGCCGGGTCCAGCAGCTCGGCCGCCCCTGTCCAGATGATCTCGTCGCGGCCGGGGCCGACCCCGACCATCACGATCGGGATCCCGAGGTAGTCGCTGATGTACTCGAGGTAGGCCCGCGCGTTGGCGGGCAGGTCCTCGAACGACCGCGCGCTCGTGATGTCCTCGTGCCAGCCGGGCAGCGTGTCGTACTCGCCACGGGCCTTGTGCAGCACGGACTGGTGGTAGGGGAACTCCTCGAAGCTGGCCTCGTCGGGAGCGGTGTAGCGGGTCGCGACGCACAGCGGGTCGATCCCTGTGAGCACGTCCAGCTTGGTCACCACCAGCCCGGTCAGCCCGTTCACCCGGGTCGCGTACCGCAGCGCCACGAGGTCGAGCCACCCGGTCCGCCGCGCGCGGCCGGTGGTGGTGCCGAACTCGCCCCCCGCGGCGCGGATCTGGTCGCCCAGCTCGTCGTCCAGCTCGGTGGGGAAGGGCCCGGCGCCGACGCGCGTGGCGTATGCCTTGGCGATCCCCCACACGTGGTCGATGTCGGTCGGCCCCACCCCGGCTCCGACACAGGCCGCGCCGGCCACCGGGTTCGATGAGGTGACGAACGGATATGTGCCGTGGTCGATGTCGAGCATCGCGCCCTGAGCGCCCTCGAAGACCACCAGGCCGTCGCGCTCCAGTACCCGCCAGGCGATCGGCGCCGTGTCGGCGATGTGGGGCTCGAGTCGCGCGCCGAAGGTCGTGTACTGCTCGGTCATCGCGTGCAGGTCGATCATCGGGTCCTTGGCGAACGGACGCAGCGACAGCTTCTTGGGCTCCATCGCGGCGGTGATCTTCTGCTTGAGGATCTTCTCGTCCAGGAGGTCCTGCACCCGGATCCCCAACCGCGCCGCCTTGTCGGCGTAGCACGGCCCGATCCCCCGGCGGGTGGTCCCGATCTTCTGGTCGCCCAGCTTGGCCTCGCCGGCGTGGTCGAGCAGCAGGTGGTAGGGCATGATCAGGTGCGCGTTGGCGGAGACCTTCAGGCCGCCGATGTCCAGGCCGCGCCGGCGCAGCGAGTCGAGCTCCTCGGTGAGAACCTGCGGGTCGACCACCACGCCGTTGCCGATCGCGCAGATCTTCCCGGGGTAGAGGATCCCCGACGGGACGAGGTGGAACTTGAACACCTCGCCGTCGCGGACGATGGTGTGACCGGCGTTGTTGCCGCCCTGGAAGCGGACGACGGCGTCGGCCTGCTCGGCGATCAGGTCGACCACCTTGCCCTTGCCCTCGTCGCCCCACTGGGCGCCGACTATCACGAGTCCCGGCATAGCGGTCCGAGTCTAGGCCGGTGCTACTCGCCGGCGGTCATGCGCAGATCGGCGCCGAACACCGGATGGGCGTCGCACATCTCGGTCAGCCGGGAAACCGTCCGCGTGCCGATCTGCTCGCGCAGCTGGTCCAGGTCGCTGACGTTGGTGGTGACCACCATCGCCCGCTGGTCCTGCCACCTCTCGTTGACGATCGAGTACAGCTGCTCCAGCACCCAGTCGGTCCGGTGCTCGGCCCCCAGGTCGTCGAGGTGGAGCAGGTCCACCGAGCACAGCCGCCGGAAGAAGGAGCTGTAGGGCGCCGAGCCTGACTCGCGGTCGTAGGTGTCGCGGATGTCGGCCAGCAGGCGCGGCATGGAGTAGATCGCGACCGACCGCCCGGCCTCCTGCGCGGCCTTGGAGACCAGCATTGCCAGCGACGTCTTGCCGGTGCCCACGTCACCGAAGAACCACAGCCCGCGGCCCTGGGCCAGGTTCTCGTCGAGGTTGCGCAGGTAGTGGTGGACCGGGCGTGTGACCGACGGATCCAGGTCGCAGATCGGGCGGCGATCGAAGGAGACCCCTCGGTAGCGCTTCGGGATGCCCGTTCCCACCCGGCGGCCGGCGGCTGCTCGGATCCGTCGCTCGGCGCACTCGCAGCGGCTGGCGTAGCCCTGCTCGTCGACCAGCCACCCGCTGCCGTCGCAGACGCCCAGCGCGCACCCGTCCTCGACTACCGGCTGAAGCGGAGTCACCACTCAGACCCGTTGGAGCCGGGGGGCGGACCGCCGGGAGCCGACCGGGCCAGGTTCACGAACTTCGGGTGCTGGTTGAGGAAGGCCAGCGCGACGTCGCCGATGGGCCCGTTGCGGTGCTTGGCCACCAGCACGTCGGCCTCGCCCTTGCGCTCGGACTCGTCGTCGTAGTACTCCTCGCGGTAGAGGAACATCACCACGTCGGAGTCCTGCTCGATCTGGCCCGACTCGCGCAGGTCCGAGAGCATCGGCCGCGGCGGGTTGCGCGACTCCACCGCTCGCGAGAGCTGCGACACCGCGATCACCGGGATCTCCAGCTCGCGGGCGAGGATCTTCAGCCCCCGGCTCATCTGGCCCACCTGCTCGACGCGGCTGTCGGCGCTGGGGTCGGCCCGGAGGAGCTGGAGGTAGTCCACGATCAGCAGGCCCAGCCCGTGCTTGGCGTGCAGGCGACGGGCCTTGGCGCGGATCTCCAGGATCCCGATGTCGCTGGAGTCGTCGATGAAGATCGGCGCCTTGGACAGCTGAGCGCTGGCCTGCATCACCTTCGGCCACCGGTCGGACTTGACCTGGCCGCGGCGCAGGTCCTTGCCGTTGAGCTTGGCCTGGGAGGCCAGGAACCGCTGAGCGAGCTCCGCCTCGGCCATCTCCAGCGAGAACAGGGCGACCCCCTTGCCGTGCTCGAGCGCGGCGTTCTCGGCGATGTTGGTCACGAACGCCGACTTGCCCATGGCCGGCCGGGCGGCGACCACGATCAGGTTTCCGGGCTGGAACCCGCCGGTGATCTCGTCGAGTTCACGGAAGCCCGACGGGGTGCCGGTGAACTCGATCCCCTCGCGCGAGATCTTCTCCAGCCGGTCGACCTCCACGTCGAGCACGTCCTCGAGCGACTTCATCTCGCCCGAGCCCTCTTCGTGGCCGACCTGGAACAGCGCCCTCTCGGCTTCCTCGACCAGCGCCTGAGCATCGCCGGAGTGGCTGAACACCTGCTCCTGGATCTCCCGCGCGGTGGCCAAGAGCCGCCGGCGCATGGCGTGCTGCTTGACGATCCGCGCGTAGTGCTGGACGTTGCCGGCGGCGATCACCTCGGCGGGCAGCGAGTGCACGTAGTCGGTGCCGCCGGCCTCCTCGAGCTCGCCGGTGCGCTCGAGGTCGTCGCACACGGTGAGGGCGTCGACCGCCTCGGGCTCGGCCTTCTCCTTCAGGCGCATCATCGCCTTGAAGATCAGGGCGTGGCGCGGGCGGTAGAAGTGCTCGGGCCGCAGCCCGACGTCGACCAGCAGCCCGTCGAGGGCCTGCTCGGTCAGCAGGATGGAGCCGAGGACCGAGGACTCGGCCTCGATGTTCTGGGGCGGGACGCTGCCGTTCCCCGCCTCGCGGGAGACCGAGACCGACATCAGCCGGCGCCTCGGGGCGCGGGCGGAGCTATTCCGCGGTGACGATGGTCTTGATCTCGGCCGTCACGCCTTCCGAGATCTCGACCTCGACCATGTGCGTGCCCGTCGACTTGATGGGCTCGCGGAGCAGGACCTTGCGGCGGTCCAGCCGCAGGTCGCGGGCCTGGCGTACGGCGTCGACCACGTCCTGCGCGGTCACCGAGCCGAACAGCCGGCCGTCGTCGCCCGCTTGGTGGGCGATGGTGAGCACGGTGCGCTTGAGCAGCGCCGCCGTCTCCTGCGCCTTCTCGGCGGCTTCTGTCGCAGCCCTCTCCTCCCGGTCGCGGCGGCCCTGAGCCTCGGCGATCGAGGCCGGAGTGGCGGGCTGGGCCAGCTTGCGCGGGGCGAGGTAGTTGCGCAGGTACCCGGGGGAGACGTCCACCACGTCCCCGCGCTCGCCGAGCGTCTCGACCTCCTGGAGCAGGATGGCCTGCGCCATTACCGGTCTGAGACGTAGGGCAGGAAGCCGAGCTCGCGGGCGCGCTTGACGGCGCGTGCGAGCTGTACCTGGTGGCGCCGGCAGGCGCCGGTGACGCGGGAAGAGCGGATCTTGCCCTTGTCGCTGATGGCGCGCCGCAGGGAGCCGACATCCTTGTAGTCGATGATGTCGATCTTCTCGCGGCAGAACGGGCACGACTTGCGCCGGGCACCGGTGGCGGGGCCACGCTTGTCGCGTCGCTTGCGGTCCCGCCCATTGCCTCGTGACTTCGCCATGAGCCAGGCGAGTCTAGCGACGAGGGCATCGCCGCAACCGCCTCCGGTGCCCTGCCTACGCCCCTAGAAGGGGATGTCGTCGTCGGCGGCCGAGGAGCCGCTGCCGGCCCCCGCGGTCTCGAAGTCGGCGGTGTCGGCCGGCACGTCGCTCTGCGGGGTGAACCGCCCGCCGCCGCTGCCGCCGTTCTCGCCGCCGTCGCGGGAGCCGAGGAACTGAACCGAGTCGGCGATGATGTCGACCGCCTGGCGCTTGTGGCCCTCAGGCGTGTCCCACTCGCGCCACTCCAGGCGCCCGTCCACGGCTACCGGGCGGCCCTTCGCGAGGTACTGGGCGCAGTTCTCGCCCTGCGCGCCCCACACGGTGATGTCGAAGTAGTTGGGCTTGTCGACCCACTGGCCCGAGGCGTCCTTGCGGCGGGTGTTGCAGGCCAGGCGAAGGCTGCAGACGGAGGTCCCGCTGTTGGTGCTGCGCAGCTCGGGGTCCCTGGTCAGGTTGCCCGTGAGGACGACCCTGTTGATGTTCGTGGCTGCCATTTTCGGCGCTCCTTCTCGCTATGCGGACGGCTCGGGGCTAGTCCGATCGAATGTACCGTCGGGATCGGAGCGTTCGGGCGACGCCGTGCAGGAAGTCTCTGGAACGTGGGCGGCTTTTTACTCAGGTGCGTCTTCTGCGTCCGCCGGGGCGTCGGCGGCGGCGCGGGCGGCAACGCGCCCGTCACCCTCCTCCTCGCGGCGGGGCCGGGCGGCGGCCTCGCGCGGGGGCTCCGGCGGCGGAGTGCCGTCCTTCAGCCGGATGATGCGGAATCGCAGCACGCCGTCCATGATCTTCAGCGAGTGCCGCAGCCGCTCGAGCAGCGCGTTGTCGCCGTTGAACTGGAAGAGGTGGTACCCGGCGTCGGCCCTGTGGTCGATCTCGAACGCCAGGCGGCGCGTGCCCCAGTCCTGATTGGCCACCACCTCGCCGTCCGAGGAGATCATCTGCTCGACCTCGGCGATCACGGCGGACTGGCGGTCCTCCGGGACGTTCGGGTCGACGAGCAGCATGAGGTCGTACAGGTGGGCCACGGCCGCGGAAGGCTAGCAACGGGTCGGGGGCGGAGACCGCCCTTGCGCGGCTTAGGCCCGCATGGGACGGCGGCGGCCAGGCGTGGCCTCCGGCTGGTTGGGCCGGGTGCGATGGGGCAATGTCGGACGGCTGGCCGCGGTAGTCGTCGCCGTTCTGTTGATCGTGGTCGGGCCGCCGGGGGGCGGCACCGATCCTCCGGATCGCCCGGCCGTCGCGCCCCCACCCTTTCCGCGGCTGCGGCCCCCGGCCGCTGAGCGCTCAGTTCCGCCGCGGCCTCGGCGCCATCGGAGGCGGGTTCGGTCGCGGCGCCGGGCTTCGCGGCGGGCCCGCGGACCCCGGCAGGCTCCGATGCGACGGCGCTCACCCCTTCGAAAAACTCCTCAGCCGGCTGAGGGGTTTCCTGGAGGACGTGTGCCGTCCGCGCCCGTGGGCCCCGCTCCCAGAGCGCCGAGTGCCCCGGCTCCCAGCGCGCCCTCGCCCAAGCCGCCACCGCCGCCGCCCCGCAGCGGCGAGTTCACCCCTGACCCGGGCCGCTAGCGGCTGAAGATGTTGAGGAAGGAGATGAAGATGTTGACGATCGACACGAAGATGCCCGTGGCCAGCATGACCGCGTGCTCCTCGGTGCCGTGCTTACGCAGGAAGTTGAAGTCGACCAGGATCAGCGCCGCCGAGACGAGGGCGATGAGCCCCGAGATGATCGGGTTCCCGCCGCTCCCGACCAGCAGCATCACGAAGGACACCACGACGAGGCCCAGGACGATGAAGGACAGCGGGCGCATCCAGCGGGCGAGGTCGCGGTCCCAGGCGAAGCCCGCCGCTCCCATGCCCAACGTGACCAAGCCGGTCATGCCGGCGGCCTGGTAGACGACCTGGGGCTGGGTCGAGAGGTACTCCTGGATGATCGGGCCGAGTCCGAGGCCGAGCACCACCGCGAGGGCGTAGAGCCACACCACCGCGAACGGGCCGACCCGGAACAGCCTTCCGGGTGCGAAGGAGGCGACGAGCAGCATGCCCAGACCGACGAAGGAGCAGATGGTGGCCGTTCCGACCGCCAGGTCCTTGCCCATGTAGATGCCGAGGGCCAGGAAGCCGACCGCGACGGAGACCAGGAACATGACCTGGCCCAGCAGTCGGGCGGTGGAAATCCCCCGCTCTGCGGGCTGAACGTAGGGCTGCTGCGCGCTGTATTCCATTACTGCGACAGAGTAGCTGCAGACTGGGCGTTTCGTTTCCGCTCGATGTCCGCCAGTTGGTCGTCGACCCAGTCGCCGGGGTCGCGTGCGGTGACGATCCGCTTGAGGCCCTGAGCCCGCCAGGAGCGCTCCCGCGCGGACATGGTGAGGGCGCGATGGATGGCGTCGGCCTGATCCTGGACGTCGAAGGGGTTCACCGACAGCGAGAAGTCCGCCAGCTCCTCGTGTGCGCCCGTGTTCTCGGACAACAGAGACACGCCGTTGCGCTCGTTGACCAGCGGCCCCTCCTTGGCGATCAGGTTCATGCCGTCGAACATCGCGTTGACCATCAGCAGGTCGTAGTGCTTGTAGGCGGCGATCGCCTCCGCGAGGTTCTCCCGCAGCCGCAGCTCGATCGGCATCCAGTCCGTGGTCCCGTGACGGTGGTTGACCACGGCCACCAGCGCCTCGATGCGCTCCAGGTACTCGGCGTACTCGGGCACGTCCTGGCGCGACGGGATCAGGTGGGCGATGAACGTGACCTGCTCGAGGAACTCCGGGTGCTGCTCGAGGAACAGGTCGAAGGCGGTGAACCCGCGCAGGATGTTCTTGGACAGGTCGGCCCGGTCGACGCGCAGGATCAGGTGCTCGCGGCGGCGGCGCAGGATCTCACGCTCGTAGTCGTGTACCTCGGGCCGCTGGGCGTTTCGGTGGAAGGTGTCCGCCGAGATGGGCAACGGGTAGGCGCGCACCCACACCTCGCGCCCGTCGAAGTGGACGATGCCCTTCTCCTCGTCCACCTCGAGGTCGAACAGCTCGCGGCAGCACAGCAGGAAGTTGCGCCGGTACGAGCGGGTGTGGAAGGAGACGATGTCGTTGGACAGGATCCCCTCGTAGAGGTCCTCCCTCATGTCCGAGGGGAGCACCCGCCAGGCGTCGGGCTGGGTCCACGGGATGTGGACGAAGTGGTGCAGGAACAGGTCGGGGCGGGCCTCGCGGATGTACTTGGGCGCGAGGTAGAGGTGGTAGTCGTGAAGCATCACGACCGCCTCGTCGCCCACCTCCTCGAGCACGGCGTTGGCCAGGTCCCGGTTCACCGCGACGTAGCCGTTCTCGTAGGCGTCGATCTCCTGCTTACGGATGTCCGGGGCGTTGGACAGGTCCCACAGGTAGTGCTGGATGAACCACAGCATCGGGTTCGCCACCACGTTGTAGAACGCGTCGTAGGCGTCCTCGTCGGACTCGACGAGCTTGATCCGGTAGGTGGCGTCGTCCAGCTCGCAGTCGAACGAGCGGCCCTCGTGCTGACGGGAGATCTCGACGTCGCCCTCGGTCATCGTCGAGGCGACCCAGACCGCCTCGCGGTGGTGCACCAGGCCGGTCAGCGCCGTCACCAGGCCGCCGCCTCCCCTCTGTGCCTTCAACTCACCGTCCTCCCGGCCGAAGATGGCCGGCCCGCGATTGGAGACGAGGACGAGGGGGGTCTCTTTGGTCACGCCGCTCTGGAGAAGATACGCAGCCAGTCCCGCAGCAGGCGGGGGGTGAGGAAGTTCTGGCGCACGTGCTCCTTGCCACTGCGGCCGAGGCGCTTGCCGAGATCGGGGTCCCGCAGGATGCGCAGCGAGCGGTCGGCGCACTCCAATGGCGAGGAGACGAGGTAGCCGGTCTCCCCGTCGGTCACCTGGAGGGGAATGCCGCCCACGTCGCCTCCGATGAACGGGCGGGCCTTCCACAGCGCCTCGGAGACCGTGAGCCCGAAGCCTTCGCGGGTGGACTTCTGGATCACCACGTCGGCCTGCGACTGGAAGGCGTTGACCTCGATCGCCCCGACCTGGTTGAGGTTGTTGAGGATGTGAACGTCGGGGTCGCCGTCGGCGTAGGCCATGGTGGAGTTGAAGAACTCCCAGCCCTCGGGGTCGTCGGTGGCCATCGAGCCCACGAGCGCCAGCTGGACCTCCGGGACCTCCTGCTTGACGGCCCGGTAGGCATCGATCACGCCCATCGGGTCCTTCCAGGGATCGAAGCGCGACACCTGGCACATCAGCGGGCGGTCCACGTCGAGGCCGAACTGCTCGCAGACGAACGCGGCGTCCTCGGGGGAGAAGGCCATGTTCTTCGGCGACAGGGGGTCGATCGCCGGCGGGCAAAGGTTCACGGGCTTGCCGTCCAGGCCGGCCGGCACGTAGTCCTGGAGGTGGAAGACGCTCTCGTCGTAGCCGCGCACGTGGGGGACGATGTGGTCGATCGCGTCCTGGTTGGGGGTGGACAGGTCGATGTGGCAGCGCCACACCCACATCCGCCCGTGGTCGGGCACGTGCTGGCGGATCCCCAGCGGCTGGGGGTCGTGGATGATGATCACGTCCCACCCCTCGGTGAGCTCCTCGGCGTTCATCCTGTTGAAGCGCTCGAAGATCTCCCACTCATCGTCCGAGAGCGAGTCGGGGTTGCCCTGCAGCGCGTTGTGCAGGCGCTTGGTGACGTTGTAGAACTCCTCGCGGCCGAGCATCACCTGCCACTCGGCGTCGATCCCGACGTCGTTCATCAGCGGGATCAGCGTGTAGAGGATCTCGGCCACCCCGCCGCCGAACGCGGTGGCGCTCAGGTGAAGGACCTTCAGGCCCTGGAGCGAGTCGGCCAGCTCCCGGATCTCCGCGATCAGAGGGCGCCCGGCGACGTGTGTGTAGTCCGCCAGGCTCTTCTGCCCGACGGCGATCGGCTGCAGCATCGCGGGGAGGCTAGCCCGGGGACTCCGGCAAGTACTTCACGAGCTCGGTGCGGCCCTCCTCGAAGACCGTCTCGTCGACGGTGGCCTCGATGATCGCCCTGCCGAGCTCCTGATCACCGGGTGGCTCGGACGACGGCGGGCCGTCCAGCTTGACCACCAGCCGCCGGTCCTCGAGCCCGAAGGAGACGTTGAGGCGGCTCTCGTCGTCGGAGTCCTCCTCGACGAAGTCGTTGGCGGCCTCGGTGATGGCCAGCTTGAGATCCGCCACGTCCTCGGGGCTCAGCGGGGTGAGGCGGCAGACCGCCGACAGCGCCAGCCGTGCGAGCACGAGGTGCTCGGGACGAGCGGGAATCGTCAGAGCGACATCGCGATCAGACGCCTGAGCCTCCACGGCGCCGCACACTATCCCCTCAGCCGCTCGACGCCCTCACTCACCTTGTTGAGTATGCGCGCGTGCAGATTGGTGTTGGCGCTGGCCACCACCGACATCTGGAACTCGGCGCCCGAGCCCAGCAGCAGCCGGTCGCCGAGCGGCTCGCCCAGGGCATCGGTCACGATCACCCCCGCCTCCTCGCAGATCAGCGCCGCCGCGGCCAGGTCGTAGGGCGAGTTGTTCAGCACGGCGCCGCCGCCCACGCGCTCGAACTCCTCGCGCATGCCGGGCACCTCGGAGACCAGCAGCGGCCCCGGCTCCACGTAGGCGTCGAGCTGGCCAGTGGCCACGCGGGTCATGTCGAACGCGGCCGAGCCGAGCTCGAAGGTCCCGCCTCCCACCGAGGAGCCGTCGATCAGCTCCGCCAGCACCTCGGTGAGCGCCCGGGCGGGCCGGCCGCGGAAGCCATAGGTCCAGAACAGCCGAGACAGGTCCTCGTTGGCCGACAGCTGACCCTCCGGCGCCTCCACCACGCGGCCGCGCTCGGCCAGGAAGACCGCACCCGACGGGATCTCCACCACGCAGGCGGCGCTCACGTCGCTCATCGCCGGGTCGGGCAACGGCGCGGCGGCCACCGAGACGCAGCACGACTCCAGGCCCGCCATGGCGGGTCGGGTGCCGTCGATCGGGTCGACCACCAGGACGTGGGAGGCGCCTCCGGGGGGCTCCACCAGCCCGCGGTCCTCGGAGTAGAAGGCGAGCTCTGGTGCGCGCGCGGCGAGGAAGCGCTCCAGCTCCTCCTCGGCCTCCGCATCGATGGCGAAGGTCGGGTCGCCCCCCGCTCCGGCGGCGCCCTGGGCCCGCCCGGCGTGCGAGCCGAGATGCGGCAGCACCCGGTCGCGGAGCGCGAGCGACAGCTCGCGGATGAGCTCTAGGGACGCCGTGGTGCCTGAACCGGGCGACGGGTCAGCTCGACCCTGATCGTGCGCCGGTCGCCGTCGCGGATGATCTCGAGCTCGACCTCGTCGCCTTCGTTCTTGTGCGCGATCACGTCGGCCAGGTCCTCGCTGCGGGACAGCTTCTTGCCGTCGACGGAGACGACCACGTCGCCGCCAACCGGGAAGTCGGGCGTGCCCTGGAAGTCGCGCTTCCCGGAGCCGCCCTTCAGCCCGGCCTCGTCAGCGGGGCTGCCCGGCTCGACCTCGGCCACCACCGCCCCGCTGTCCACCGACACGTCCAGGAAGCGGGCGAGCTGGGGGAACAGCGGCTGGGCGGAGACGCCGAGGAAGCCGTAGGGCACCCGCCCGCGCGCCCGCAGGGCTCGGATCGAGCGCCGCACGGCGTCGGCCGGGATGGCGAAGCCGACGCCTTCGCCGCCTCCGCTACGGGAGCGGATCTGGGCGTTGATGCCGAGCACCCGCCCTCGCTGGGACAGCAGCGGCCCACCGGAGTTGCCCGGGTTGATGGCCGCGTCGGTCTGGATGGCATCCCCGATCTGGAACTGGGTCAGCGACTCGATGCTGCGGTCCACCGCCGAGATGACGCCCACCGAGAGCGACTGCTCCTCCCCGAAGGGGCTGCCGATGGCGGCCACCGGCTCGCCCACCTTCACGTCGTGCGAGTTGCCGATCGTCAGCGGTGTCAGCTCGAGCCCGCGTGGATCGATCTTCAGCACCGCCACGTCGGCGAAGGGGTCGGTGCCGACGATCCTGGCCGGCACGCGGTTGCCGTCCGAGAAGCCGACGAAGACCTGGCGCGCCTTGCGCGTGCGTGGGGAGCCGCTGGTGACCACGTGGGCGTTGGTGGCCACGTAGCCCCGCGAGTCGAGCACGAAGCCCGAGCCCTGGCCGCCTTCCCCGCCATCGCGCAGCGGGTTGCGCGCATTGCCCGAGCCGAAGATCGAGGTGATGGTCACGACGCCGGGAGCAAGCCTGTCGTAGATCGCCTGCGGGTCGAACCGCCCGTTGTCGCCCAGCCCCTTGACCACCTCGACCTTGGTGGTCCGGCTCTCCACCTGCTGCGGGCCGGGGTCGCTGCCCTGCTGCTCGTCGCGGATGGCGCAGCCGCCGAGGGCCAGCGCGGCGAGCGCTGCGGGCGCTAGCTGGCGGAGCATCAGACCTCCTCGCGGGGAAGCTCGAGCGTGAAGGCGGTGTGCCCGGGCTCGGAGGACACCGAGATTCCGCCGTCCATGTGCTCGGCCAGCTCCTTGGCGATGGCCAGGCCGAGGCCGGCGCCGGTGGTCGCGTCGCCGGTCCAGAAGCGCTCGAACACACGCCCGTCGGCACCCTGGGACATGCCCGGGCCCGAATCGGCCACCGTGAACTCGGCGGCCCCGTTGTCGCGGTCCGCGCTCACGGTGACTGGTGTGCCCTCAGGGGTGTGACGGAGGGCGTTGTCGAGCAGGATACGCATTATCTGGGCCACTCTTTCCGGGTCCGCGAGGGCGCTCACCCCTTCCTCCGGGAGGTCCAGCGACAGCTCGGTCCCATGCCGGGATACGGCCGGGCGGAACTCTTGGGCCACCGACCGGGCGAGCTCGGCCAGGTCGAGGCTCTCCGGGTGCAGCAGAACCGAGCCGGCGTCCAGGCGCGAGAGGTCGAGCAGGTCGACCGACAGCTTCTGCAGGCGCTGGACCTGCTCGGCCATGGTCTCGAGGAACTCGCGCCGGGTCTCGTTGTCGAGCTCCTCGTCGAGCAGCAGCTCCACGAATCCCGACAGAGAGAAGATCGGCGTGCGGAGCTCGTGAGAGGCCGTGGCCACGAACTCCTTGCGCGCGACGTCGACCTGACGCAGCTGCTGGGCCATCTCGTTGAACGCGCGGGTGAGCTGGCCGAGCTCGTCCTCGGAGTCCACCGGCAGCGGCTCGGCGAAGTGGCCGGAGGACAGCTCGTCCGCGCGACGTTCCACCCGCCGCACGCGGCGGGCCACCGACTGGGCCACCAGGGTGCCGCCCGCCAGCGCCAGCAGCAGCGCCACTGCGGTGGCCACCAGGATGCGGTTGCGAACGAAGGCCACCGTCTGGACGGTGTCCTCGAGGCCCGCCGAGTAGAGCGCCACCCGCACCACCTCGTCGCCGGTCTTGATCGGCTGCGCCACCTGAGCGAGCTCCTCGCCGCCGAAGTGCACCGAACCCGTCTGCAGCTTGCCCGTCGAGACCGCGCGCCGGGCCAGCTCGTCGTTGCGGGGATAGCCCACCTGCTCGCGAGAGTCGGTGAGCGGGAAGAAGCTCACCATGCCCCCGTCGGAGCGCTGGATGGCCAGCAGGGTCACGCGCGCCTCGGCGTTGTCGGCCAGCGAGCGGATCGTCCGGTCGACCTCGGGTGCCGGCACGTCGCCGTTGGTGACGCGATCGAGCTGCGCTGCCGAGCCGCGCGCGGCGCGCATCAGGTCGTCGGTGCGCTGGTCCTCGAGGTTCTGCTGGAGCTGCGGGACCGCCAGGAAGTAGATCGCCGCCGTGGCGAGGGCGACCACTGCGGCGAACAGCAGCGCGATCTTGTTGCGTAGGGATCGCCCGAGTAGGCGCCTCATCGCTCCCCGAAGCGGTAGCCCACGCCTCTTACGGTCAGGATCAGCTGGGGTTCGCGGGGGTCGGCCTCGAGCTTCTCGCGCAGGTGGCGGATGTGGACGTCGACCGTGCGCGGGTCGCGGTAGGCCGAGTCGCCCCACACCCGCTCGAGCAGCTGCGTGCGGCTGAACACCCGCCCCGGGCTGCGAGCGAGGGCGGCGAGGATCTCGAACTCGACGTAGGTCAGCCGGACGTCGCCCTCGGCGGTCTCCACGCTGCGCCGCTCGAAGTCGATGCGCAGGTCGTCGTGGACCAGCGCCTCCTCGGGCGCGTCCTCCTCGCGGGTCAGGCTGGCGCGCCGCAGCACCGCCTTCACCCGGCTGCGGAACTCGCGAAGGGAGAAGGGCTTGGTGATGTAGTCGTCGGCGCCCAGCTCCAGCCCGAGCACCTTGTCGATCTCCTCCGCCTTGGCGGTGAGCATGATGATCGGCACCCCGCTGCGGGCCCTCAGCCGGCGGCAGACCTCGAAGCCGTCGACCTTCGGCAGCATCAGGTCGAGGACTACGAGGTCGAAGGAGCCCTCGCTCAGCCGGTCGAGTGCCTCCTGGCCGTCCTGCGCGCCCACGACGTCGTAGCCCTCGCGCTTGAGAGGGAAGGACAGCAGCTTCTGGACCGACTGCTCGTCATCGACGAGCAGGATCCGCGGTGCCTGCTGAGACACCGGCAGATTGTAGGTTGCGGGCGTGATAGAGACCCGCATCTATCGGGCGGCGTTCGTCCCGGCCGTCCTCGCGGCGGTGCTGGCGATGTTCTCCTTGGAGAGCCGTCCGCACCCGCTGGCACAGGGTCTGGCGGCCGACGTGCTCTTCGACGGCCGCCAGGCCGCGATCACCGCCGACTTGATCGCAGACCGCGCTCCGAACCGCCGGGCAGGCTCGCTGGGCGACGTGGCCACCGCCGAACTGGTGGCCAAGACCTTCAACGACCGCGGCTTTGCGATCGAGCGCGACGCCTTCCGCAGCCAGGGCCGCGACCTGGTCAACGTGGTCGGGCGCCGCCCCGGACGCCGGCGCGAGCAGGTGGTGGTGGTGGCCGCCCGCGACGCCCCGGGCCCGCCCGACCGCGCCGGGAGCGCGGCCGACACAGCGGCGTTGATGGAGCTCTCGCGCGTGTTCGAGGGCCGCTCGTCCGAGCGCACGCTGGTGCTCGCCTCGGTGGACGGCGGGCGACTGGGCCAGGCAGGGGCGCGGCGGCTGGCCGAGCGCCTGCGGAAGTCCAGGGACGGGGTGGCCGCCGTGCTGGTGGTGTCCGGGCTGGGCGCGCCCTCCTCCGAGCCGCCGCTGGTGGCGTGGTCGGGTGACACCACGCGCGTGGGCATCGGCCTGGAGCGCACCGCGGCCGAGGCCGTTCGCCTGGAGCTCGACACGCGCGTGGAGGCCTCGTCGGTGCCCGGCCAGCTGAGCCGGCTCGCCTTCCCTCTGGGGCTAGGCGCCCAGGGAGTGTTCCTGGACGCGAGCTTTGACTCGCTGCGCTTCTCGGGAAGCGGCGAGCTGGAGCCCGAAGCGGACGAGCGGCTCGACCCCAACCGACTGGGGGGTCTCGGCCGGGCCGCGCTGCGGACCCTCAGCAGCCTCGACTCCTCGGGCGCGCCCGCTCACGGCCCGCGGTCCTACGTGACCGCGGTGAGCCAGGTGCTGCCCGGGTGGGTGGTGTCGGTGCTCGCCTTCACCCTCCTGTTACCGGCGGTCGTGGCCTCGGTCGACGCCTTCGCCCGGGCCCGCCGGCGGCAGCTGCCCGTGCTGCCGGGCCTGAGAAGGATCGGCCTGGTGGCGGCCGCGCTGGCGGGCGGGCTGCTGCTGATGAAGTTCCTGACGCTGGTGAACGCCACGCCGGAGGCCCCACAGGCCGCGGTGGACCCGAGCGCGCTTCCGCTCGACGCCCCGGCAGCCATCGTGCTCGCCGCGGTAACGGTCGTGACGGCCGGCCTGCTGTACCTGGTCAAGCGCTTCTTCGGCGGGGGCGACCCGACCGCCCCCGGCACCGCCTGCGCCACCGCGCTGGTGCTGTGCGGGGCGTGCTCGGTGCTGTGGGTGCTCGATCCTTACGCAGCGCTGCTCGCGGCGCCCGCGCTGCACCTCTGGGTGCTGGCCATGCTGCTCGAGCCGAGGCCGCGGCGCCGGGTGCGGGTGATGGCCCTGGTGGGCGGCCTGCTGCCGCCGGCGATCGTGGCGCTGTACTACTCGATCGCGCTGGGCCTTAACCCTCTGCACGGCGCCTGGTACCTGCTCATGTCGGTGATGGGCGGTACGCCGAGCCTGGCCACGCTCCTGGTGTGGGTGGCGCTGGCCGCGGCCTTCGCCGCCGTCGCTCGCTCGGTCCTGGTGGCCGATCCCGAGGACGAGCGGCCCGAGCGCCGGCCCCTGCGCGCGGTGCCCAGCTACGCGGGGCCGGGCTCGCTGGGCGGCACCGAGTCGGCCATCCCGCGCCGCTAGTGCTCGTAGCCGGCCAGCCCCTCGACGGGGCGGCCCTGGGCGTCCAGCAGCTCCAGACCTTCCCCGGCGCCGACCTCCCCGATCCAGGTCAGCTCGGCGGCACGCTCCAGCTCGCGCGGCCCGCACACCAGCAGCTCGTAGTCGTCGCCGGCGGTGGCAGCGAGCTGCGCCGTCACGCCAACCGCCGCGGGTAGGCGCTCGAGCTCGATCCGCAGCTGGACCCCGCTCGCGCGGGCCACGTGGCCCGCGTCGGTGGCCAAACCGTCGCTGAGGTCGATCATCGCGCTGGCCCCGGCCCGGGCCAGCGCCCGGCCGGCCTCCAACTGCGGCTCGGGACGCCGGTGTCGCAGCGTGGCCTCCTCCGGCCTCGCCGCTGCCCCCAGCTCACCGGTCACGCCGACCAGGTCACCGGGCTGTGCCCCGTCGCGCCCGCAGAGCTCATCCTCGCTGTCGGCCCAGCCGACGACCGCGACGGTCACGCTGAGCGCCCGTCCGCGCACCACGTCGCCGCCGGCCACGGCAGTGCCGGTGTCGGCGGCCACCTCGGCGAGGCCCCGCGCGATCTCCAGCGCGTCCTCGTCGTCGAAGTCCGGCGGCAGGACGAACGAGACCAGGGCCTCCCCGGGCTCCGCCCCCATCGCGGCTATGTCGGACAGCGCGGTGGCCAGCGCCTTGTGCCCGACGTCCGCCGCCGAGTGGGTGGCCAGGCTGAAGTGCACGCCGTCGGCGACGGTGTCGATGGACTGGACGGCGAACGGCCTGGCGGCCACTACGGCCGCGTCGTCACCGGGTCCGCGCCGCAGGCGGCCCGGCGGCCCGGGCAGGAGGGCCCGGATGGCCTCGATGAGCGCGAGCTCGCTCAGTCCGTGGGCGAGCCGCCCCCGCCACCGTTCTTGCCACCACCGTTCTTGCCGCCACCGTTCTTGCCGCCACCGCCACCGCCACCGCCACCACCCGGGGAGGGGCTGGGGCTGGGGCTGGGTGTAGGCGCAGCCTGTGGCGGCGCCTCATACAGGCGTGGGCTGTAGCCCCCGCCCCCGCCGCCCGGTGGAGGGCGAGCTGTAGGCGCCGTCGCCCGTGGCGCCGCCGGTGCCGCCCGACCCCGACGTGGCGCTCCCGCCGTACCCGCCGCTGCTGCTGGAGTACTTGGAGAAGTTGACTGGCTCGTTGGCCGTGGTGGGGAAGGACTCGCAGTCGCCTCCCTTGGCCGTGGTCATGTAGTCGTGCCAGATCTGGGCCGGGAAGGTGCCGCCGGCCACGCTGACCCCGTGCACGCTGCGCATCTCCTTCAGGGCGTTGGGATAGCCCACCCAGACCGAGCTGGCCAGCGTCGGCGTGTAACCGACGAACCAGGCGTCGTTGAAGTTGTCGGTGGTGCCGGTCTTGCCCGCAGCGGGGCAGCCGATGCCCGCCTTCGTGCCGGTGCCGCTCTTGACGTTCTGCTCGAGGATCTTGGTCACCTCGAGCGCGACCCCGTCGCCGAACACGCGCTTGCGCTTGGGCTTGCCGAGCTTGTCGGACTTGCCGTCGGCGAACTCGACCTTGCTGATCGCCTTCGGGTCGGCGCGCATGCCGCCGGCCGCCAGCGTGGCGTAGGCGTTGCTCATCTCCAGCGGTGAGACGCCCAGGCGAAGGCCGCCCAGGCCCTCGGCCGGCAGGCCGTCCAGCTTGGTCTTGATGCCCATCAGCCGGGCGGTCTCGCGCACCGCCTTGGGACCCACGTCGAGGATGAGCTGCGCGTAGACCGTGTTGTCGGACTTCAGCGTCCCCTGAACCAGGTCCATGGTGCCGCCGTAGGACCCGTCGTAGGTCTTCACCTGCCACGGCCCGTAGCCGGGCACGTTGAGGTTGAGCGGCTTCGAGCTGTACCGGGTGCTCTTGGGGTTGTACCCCTTGCGGATGGCGGTGGTGAGCACCATGGTCTTGAACGCCGACCCCGGCTGGCGGTGCCCCTGGGCCGCGAGGTTGAACGTGCGGTCGTTGTAGGTGCCGCTCGATGCCATCGCCTTGATGTAGCCCGTCCTGGGATCGATGGACACGATCGCCGACGAGGGGTCCTCGTTGAAGGGCAGCTGGCCGGTGATGCTCTTCCGCGCGGCCTGCTGGAGCTTCGGGTCGATGGTGGTGTGCACCTTGAGCCCGCCGCGGCGGTAGACGCCGACTCCGTACTCCTCGATCAGCTTCTCCTCGACGTAGTCGAAGAAGTAGGGCTCGCGGCGTGCGGTGTAGCGGCGGCCGCGCCTGACGCCCAGATCCTTCTCCGAGGCCTCGGCTGCCTGCTCGCGCGTGATGAAGTGGTTCTTGGCCATGCCCCGCAGGACCTCGTTGCGGCGCTGGAGCGCGGCGCTCGGGTTGCGGAACGGGTTGTACTGCGACGGCGCCTGGGGGAGGCCGGCCAGCAGGGCCGCCTCGTGCAGCCGCAGGTTCTTCGCCGACTTCGAGAAGAAGATCTGGGACGCGGCCTCGGTGCCCACCGCCGTGCGGCCGCCGACGGTCCCGAAGGGAACCGAGTTCAGGTAGTTGTGGAGGATCCAGCGCTTGGAGTGCTCCTTCTCCAGCTCGCTGGCCAGCTTGGCCTCGCGGATCTTGCGCTCGTAGTTGCGGCCCGGGTCCTTGATGTACAGGGCGCGGACCAGCTGCTGGGTGATGGTCGAGCCGCCCTGGACGTTCTTGCCGGACTCGATGTTGCGCACGCCGGCGCGGACGATCGCGCCGTAGTCGACGCCCTTGTGCTTGTAGAAGCGCTCGTCCTCGATGGCCACGACCGCGTGGCGCATGCTCTCGGGCATCTCCCGCCATGAGATCGGGTCGCGGATCTCGTCCGAGCGCACGTAGCCCAGGCGCGAGCCGTCGGCCGCAAAGATCACCGAGGTCGCGCCCTTGTCGATCGGCTTGAGCTCGTCCAGGGCCGGGGCGGTGGCGGCCACCGCCAGCACGTAACCGGTCACCGACAGCACCGCGACCGTCCCGGTCAGGGCGAGCACGATCAGCGCAAGGAAGATCTTGCTCTTGCCACCACTGCGGCGGCGTCGGCGGCTCTTTCGCTGGCGGTGGGTCATCGGCGGTTTTACCCCTGCGGCTTTCGCCTCCCTAAGTGCGCTCTCCTTCGCTCACCGGATCATCGTCTGGCTCCGGCGCAGGGTCGGGATCGAAGGGAGGGGCAACGGCTGAGGATAGACCCTCGGCTCGCAATCTCCGCAACCAATCGCGGCGCAGCGTCGAGGCCAGTGGCGCGCGCTGCTGCGGGTCGTCGCACCACTGGGTCGCGGTGAGCTTGATTCCGAACCGATCGGTGTCCGCCACGGTCGCCTCGATCTCGCGCTCCGGGTCCTCGATCAACTCGATCGCGCGGTCGGCATCGCCGCCTGGAGGCAGCCACACCGACGCCTCCACCTGCACGCGCGGGTCGACCACCGAGTGGTTCTCAACCGGGTTCTGAACGAGCTTCTCGTTGGGCACCACCAGCCGCCGCCCGTTGTCGAGGCGGATGGTCGTGTAGGCCAGCCGCATGTCCTCGACGATGCCGGTCTCCTTGTTGTAGCTCACGAGGTCTCCCACACGCACGGGCTGGGTGATCGCCAGCAGCACTCCGGCGACCGCGTTGGCCAGCGTGGCTCGGGCGGCGAAGCCGATGACCAGGCCCAGCACCGCGGAGGAGGCGAGGATGGTCGTCGCGACTCGCTTCACAGCCGGGAACTGCACGAGCGCGAGCGCGATCCCGAGCAGGATGATCACGCCGAAGGTCAGCCGGCGCAGGAGCCGCAGACGGGTCTCGGCCTCGGGCGACAGCCCGCGGCCCGAAGCGCGCTCGCTGAGAGCCCTCGACCGCTTGCGGATCATCCAGTCGACCGCTTGCGCGAACGCAGCCGCGAAGACCAGCGTGACCGCCGCGGTGATCGTGTCGCGGTTCTCGTCGATCAATCCGCCGATGAGAAGATCGGGCATGGGCGCGCACCCTAGAACAGCGGTTTCCCTGGACGCGCTCGGCACGCTGGTGGAGCTCGAGCCGCCCGCGCCCCGGCTGGTGCGAGCACTTGCCGCGCGGGGGTTCGAGGTGACCGTGGACGAGGCCGAGCGGGCGTTCGCGGCCGAGATCGCCTACTACCTAGAGCATCACCTCGAGGGGTCCGACGCGGCGGCGCTGGACGCGTTGCGCGACCGGTGTGCGGAGGTGCTCGGAACCTCGCTCGGCTTGTCGGACGTGCGCGAGCCGATGCTGGAGGCCCTGCGCTTCCGGGCGTTCCCCGACGCCGGCCCCGCTCTCGAGGCGCTGCGGGCGCGAAGGCTGTCCCTGGTGGTGGTGAGCAATTGGGACTGCTCCCTTCCGGCGGTGCTGAATGAGGCCGGGCTGCTCGGGCTGGTGGACGGGGTCGTCTCCTCGGCCGAGGCGGGTGCCGCGAAGCCCGACCCGGCTCCCTTCCGCGCGGGCCTGGAGCTGATCGGCGCACGTCCGTCCGAGGCGCTTCACGTGGGCGACTCCCCGGAAAAGGACGTGGCGGGCGCGCGCGCCGCGGGCATGGAGGCGGTGCTGATCGCCAGGGAGGGCGGAGGGGCCATCAGATCGCTCGACGAGCTGGCCCACCTAATCTGAGCCCCGTGGAGGCATCGACCGAACAGCCGCCCCGCTGGCCGTGGGGCTTCGGGTTCGCGGCGTTTGCGGTCGCGCTCCTGGTGACGCTCGTGTGCGCGGGCATTGCGGCGGCGGTGGGCGGCGTGGAGCCGGGCGAGGCGCAGCCGGCGAGCTTCACGATCATCGCCACGGGCATCCAGGACACGGCCCTGGTCGCCTCGGCGTTGTTTTTCGCTGCGCTGGTCGCGCGCCCGCGCGCGTGGCACTTCGGGCTGCGGCAGACCGCCTTCTGGCCCGCCGTCGGATGGGCCGCGCTGGGCCTCGTGTGCTTCTACCTGTTCGCGGCGATCTACGGCGCGATTGTCCAACCGGACAAGCAGGACATCACCGAGACGCTGGGCGCCGACCGGGGCACCGTCGGGCTGATCGTCGCGGGCTGCGTCGTGATGATCCTGGCGCCGCTGGCAGAGGAGGTCTTCTTCCGCGGGTTCTTCTACGCCTCGCTGCGGAGCAAGTTCGGCATCGTGGTCGCGGCCCTGGTGGACGGGGTGGTCTTCGGGCTCGTGCACTTCAACTTCGACGGGCTGGACCAGCTGCTGATCCTGCCGCCGCTGATGGTGCTCGGGGTGATCTTCTGCCTGGTCTACGAGAAGACGGGTTCGCTCTGGCCAGTGGTCGCGATGCACGCCTTCAACAACGCCGTCGCCTACGCGGTCCAGGCCGACGGCGGGTGGCAGGTCTCCGTAGTGGTGGGGCCGCTGATGATCGCCGTGGCGATGCTGGCCCCGCGGCTGCTGCCGCCGGGGCCGCGGCCGCTACCCGTCCCTAACCCGCAGGCGGCCGTTGTAAGGTGATGCGCCCGTGAGGCGGCCGGCAATCGTCACCGCGATGTCCCTCGCCGCCCTCGTGGCTGCCCCCTCCCTTGCGCAGGCGCAGCTGCTCGGCCCCAAGGGTGGGCAGTCCCCAAAGTCCGCCCCCGCCCCTCAGGGCGGTCGCGCCGACGTCGCGCTCCACGGTGGGATGGGCACGAAGCGCGCCGACTACTTCCTCTCCGGGCAGACCGTGACCGTGCGCGGCCGCGTCGCCCCGTTCGTGCCGGGCCAGGTGGTGACGGTGGCCCTCCGCCGCGGGCGCCGGGCGACCGCTGTCAAGCGGGTCGCCGTGACTCGGTCGGGCCGCGGCAAGGGCCGCTTTGCGGCGCGCTTCAGGCTGCGCCGCCGCGGGACGCTGCGCGTCCTGGTCGCGCACACCGCCACGCCTCAGCAGGCGGCCTTCTCAGCGGCCTCGAAGCGACTCGTCGTCGCTCGGTTCGCCGCCGGGCCGGGCTCGCGGGGAGTAAAGGTACGGCTGCTCCAGCGAGGCCTGCGCCGGCTCGGCTTCGCCGTGCCGGTGAGCGGCGGCTACGGCGGCGGGACCGCCCGCGCCGTTCTGGCCTACCGCAAGACCAACAGAATGCGCCGCACCACCCGCGCCAGCGCCAAGATCTTCTCGCGGGTATTCCGCCGCCGCGGGGCCTTCCGCCCGCGGTTCCGGCGAGCCGGCTACCACGTCGAGTTCGACTGGTCCCGCCAGGTGCTGGCTTTCGTCAACCGCGGGCGAGCGGTCGCGGTCTACCACTCCTCCTCGGGCAAGGCCTCGACCCCCACGGTGTTCGGCACCTTCCGCTTCTACCGCAAGCAGCCGGGGACCAATTCACACGGCATGGTCCACTCGAACTACTTCATCCGCGGCTACGCCATCCACGGCTACAAGTCCGTGCCGAACTACCCGGCCAGCCACGGCTGCATCAGGGTGCCGATCCCCAATGCGAAGGCGATCGACAACCGCATTCGGCTCGGCCAGAAGATCTTCGTCTACAGGTAGCCGCTCCGCTAAGGGCGCGAGTGGTCCGAGGCCGGCACACCGGCCCGGCAAACTCGTCAGCCGCCTGACGAGTTCGCCGGACCGGATGTGTGCTCCGTCTACGGAGTGGCGGGGCCGGTGGGCGCCGCCGGCGCCGGAGCGGCCGGGGCCGCCGGCTTCGCGGCCGGGGCCTGAGTGGCGGCCGGCTCGGGAGCCTGGGTCGCGGGCGCGGCGGGAGTGGCCGGCTCGCTCGCCTGAGGCGCGGCCGGCGCCTCGGGCTTGGCTGCCTCGGGTGCCTCGACCTGAGGCGTCTCGACCTTCGGCGTGACCGGGGCCTTGGGCTCCGGGGCCGGGGTCTGAGCCGGCTCGGTCGCCGCGGGTTCAGGCGCGGCAGGCTTCGGCGCCGCCGGAGCGGGGGCCGTCGTCTGCGGAGCCGTCGTCTGCGGAGTCACCGCCTCGGGCGCTGCCGGGGCGGGAGCCGGGGCCGCGGTCTGCGGCGTCACGGTCACCTTTGGCTGCACCGGAGCGGGCTGAGGGGCCGGGGCCGGCTGGACCGGCTGCACGGCCGTCTGCGGCGCGGGGGCCGGAGCCGGGGCCTGCTGCTGCCAGCCCGAGCTGCCCTGCGCGGTCGAGGCCGTGGTCTGGCTCGACCCGCCGCTCCAGCGCGATGAGCTGGTGGCCGTGTAGCTGCGCCTGGTGGACTTGGTGCGGAACGTCGCACTGCGCACCGGAGCGCGGCGCACCGACGCCCGCTTGACGGTCGGCTGGCTGGAGATCCGCGCCCCGCGCAGGTACGACGCGGGGTTGCGGGCCTGGCCACCGACACGGGTCTCGAAGTGCAGGTGGGGGCCGGTGCAGCTGCCGGTGCAGCCCACGTAGCCGATCACCTGGCCCGCACGCACGCGACCGGAGATTCCGGCGAAGCGCGACATGTGGGCGTAGCACGTCGAGAACCGGCTCGTGTGCTTGATGCAGATGATGTTCCCGTAGCCGCTCTGCTGGCCCTTGAAGCTGATTACGCCACAGGCGGCGGCACGGATCGCCGTGCCGGTCGGGGCCGAGATGTCCACGCCCTCGTGCATGCGGCCCCAGCGCATGCCGAAGCCCGAGGTCTGCGTGCCCTTGACCGGCTTGACCAGGCGCGAGCCGCAGGGCCCGCCCCCGGTCGGGGCGTGGTCGACGACCGGCTTGGTCTTGACCCGCTTCGGAGCGGTTCGGCGCTTGGGCGCCGAGTGGCGCTCGCGGCGCGGCTCCGACCGCTCAACCGAGCGGCTGCGGTGCTTCGCCTTGGGCTTGGCCGGCTCATCCGCCGTCTCCAGGCGCGGCTTGGCCGCCGCGGCGACGTTGACCGCGGAGGTGGTCTGGGGCGCCGGGACAGCACGCTCGACCGCCTTGGAGGCCTCGAGATCCACCACCGGGCCAGGGGCGGAGGAGGAGGAAGCGGTCCCCTGGGCGGCGGTGCCCGAGAACAGGGCCTGCCAGGTGGCGGGGTCGACGACGCCGGTGACGGGCAGTCCGGCACGGCGCTGGAAGGCCTTCACCGCGTTCTGGGTGATGGGCCCGAAGATGCCGTCGGACTCGATGCCCACGCCCTTCTGCAGCGCGGCGACCATGTCGCCCTCATAGCCGAAGCTCAGCGGCAGGCCGCCGGCACGGATCTCGATCTGCTGGCCCGAGCCGGCGTCGGAGGCCGGAGCGGAGGCGTCGTCGCCGCGCTTGGTGCTCCCGCCCTGTGCGGCGGCGGCGAACGGCGCGGCGGGGCCGGCCAGCATCGCGGTGGCCATTGCGGCCGAGGCGCCCTTGCGCCGGGCGACCTCCTTGCGGGCACGCGCCGCCAGCTCACGGCGGCGCCGCGAGCGGTCGAGCGACTTCTGCCAGGGCTCATGCAGCGCCAAGTCACGCTGAAGTGTGCTCATGCGAGTCCGACTCCTCTTCCGTTGTGCCTACGGGGTTAGCTGACGGGCTCGCGCTTGGAAGTAGCGCTACGCCACCGCACTGGGTGGCGATTCGCCCCCGCAGCCCCTCCAGGGCCGCAGTGGTTCCCCCGTTCCGCTCGTCCAGGGACGAACGAATTCGGCGTTTGACCGCAACAGACGGTACTACAACACGATTTGCAGGGGAAGTTGCGGCTTCCCTAGGCGAATCTCAGGCAGTGCGCCAGTCGCTATTTGCGCGTTTCTGCTTGGGCAGATAATTCGCCAGCAGCATCAGTCCAAGGCCGTACAGAAGCAGGCCCAGAGCGGTCGGCACGAGGTGCTGGACCCAGGCGTTGCGCGAGTCCGTGACGTCGCCGAAGGGGGCCAGGAAGAAGTCGGCGGCGTCGTGGATCGCCTCGGTGACGGGCCCGGACTTCGCCTCACGCTTGGCCTCCGCCCGGGCCGGGTCGATCGAGCGGACCTGCTCCGCGGAGGCCTGCTCGGACTCGTCCACGGCGAAGCTGAGGAAGGCGATGGCGATGACCGAGCAGATCACGACAGCGGCGATACGCAGGAGCGTGGCCATGCCTACCTAGAATCGGCACGCCCCGTGGCCGCCTTGACCGATTTTCGCGACCAATTGGTCGCCGAGCTGCGCGAGCACGCGCTGGTGATCGGCGAGGTCACCCTCACCAGCGGCGCCACGGCGCAGTACTACGTGGACGCAAAGCGGGCGATCCTGCGCCCGGCGGGCTTCACGGCGCTGGGCGAGCTGGTGGCGTCCGAGGCTCGTGAGCGCGGGGCCACGGCGGTAGGCGGCCTCACCATGGGAGCCGACCCGGTGGCCTGCTCGGCGCTGGCCGCGGGGGCCGACGTCAAGGCCTTCTTCGTACGCAAGGAGAGAAAGGCGCACGGACTACAGCGCTGGGTCGAGGGCCCGCCGCTGGAGGCCGGCGAGCGCTGCCTGGTGGTCGAGGACGTAGTCACCACGGGCGGCTCGACGGTCGCGGCCATCGAGCGCATCCGCGAGGAGGGCCTGGAGATCGCCGGGGTGGTGTCGGTGCTGGACCGGCTGGCGGGGGGTGGCGAGGCGATCGAGGAGGCGGCCGGAGCGCCCTACCGGCCGCTGGCCACCATCGACGACGTGTACCCGGAGCGGCCCGACCGCTGATCGCCCCCGGGCGGGGGCCCGTCCCCGCCCCCGAAGGCGCCCGGGTCAGCGCCGGTGGGAGGCGCTCCCTGAGGCGGACCAAGCGGCCGTTGCCCCGCAAGGCGCGGTAGGCGTTGAGCATCGCGCTCTGGAGCGCGTCGTGGGCGTCCTCTTCGTCGTTGAGGATCGAGCCGCAGGAGGCGTGCAGACGGCGTCCGTAGCGGGCGTAGAGCACGGCGAAGGCCCGCTCGTCTCCCTGGGCGGCCAACTCGGCCAGCCGCTCGTCGGTGGCGCGATCCATGCGCCACTTCTCGCATCAAACGCGTAAGCGGTGTGTAGGAAGGGCTAGCCGCCGCGAACGGTGGCGAGCATGCGCTCGACGGTCGCCGCGGGGGTCTGGGTCTGGCGGAACGCCACCACCGCGTAGGTCACCCGGCCGGCCCGGTGGAACGCCGCGACGGTGATCAGCTGCTCACTCCTTCCGCGCGTGAGGCGGCCGCGCCCCTGAACCTGCGCCGACGGGTACGGCGACCCACGGACCCGCCGGGGTTCGGCGTCGACCGACCCCTCGAAGCCGGGCAGCGCGGTCAGCGTGTCGCGGGCGTACTCGGCGGCGGGGGTCTCGCTCCCGGCCGGGGTCCGGTCCGCGACCAGCGTCACCGCGACGGTGCGATCGGGTGAGCGGATGAGCGTGGCCCGGGCCCGCTCGGTGACCCGCCAGCGCCGCGGCGCCGCCACCGAGACGACGGCCTGGGCGTTGGTGATAGTGCGCCAACCCACAGGGGGCTTGGCCGGCTTGTCGGGAGCCTGCTGGGCAGCGGGCGCGGCCGGCTCGTCACCGCCACAGGAAACGAGAAGCGCGGCGCAGGCCGCAAGGGCGAAGAACGGTCTGCCGGGCAGGCCCCGAAGCCTAGTTCCAGCGGCGCGTCCGGTAGGGCAGTTCGGCCCAGACGTGCGTTCCGGAGTCCTGGACCACGCCCCAGCGGTCACAGAGCTGGTTGACGAAGACCAGCCCGAACCCGCCGATCCTGGGAAGCTCCAGGTCCGCAGCCGAGGGAGGCTCGAAGCCCGGCCCTTCGTCCGCTACCTCGAGCCGGATGTGGCTGGGCCCGACGGCCACCTCGAGCCAGATGGTGCTGTCGCCCTCCACTCCGCTGTGGCGCACCGCGTTCGTGACCAGCTCCGACACCAGCAGCTCCAGCTCGTCGCCGGCGTCTCCGACGAGCGGCAGCAGATGGTGGCACGCCTGGCGCGCGAGGCGGGCCGATGCGTCGGACGCGGGCACGCGAACGCTGACGTATCCCCCCTGTGCTAGGTCTGGCCTTACTTCGTGGCGGCCGGGAGAGGCCATTGCAGCTACCCCCCTGGTCCGGTCACGGCCGAGTCACAGCCGCGCCCGTCTCATGTGGTAATGCTGATTGTTGCAGAAGCTAGGCTCGCCAGTGCTTCCCGATTGGCCTGGAGGTGGGTGCCCGAGCAGCAAGGGCAGAAGTGATGCGTCTTCCCAGGGTGGCTGCGGTCGTGGACTCGTCCGAGGACCGGCCTCCGTCACCGTTAACAGCAGCGGCTGTCGTCGCCGGACTCGCGCTGGCCGGCTCCTCCGCCGCGATCACGTTCGAGTCCACAGCGTCCGCCGGCGCGGCGGTCGCGCGCGCGCTGATGGTTGCCGTCCCGGTGGCCGTGGGCGCGTACGCCTGGCACCGCCGCCCGAGCGAGCGCTTCGGCTGGCTCCTCATGCTCACCGGCTTCGCCTGGTTCCTCACCACGCTTTCGGAGTCGGACAAAGAACTGGCCTACAGCATCGGACGCGTAGCGGGCTGGGCGGTCGAGGTCAGCCTCATCTATCTCGTTCTGTCGTTCCCCACCGGCCGGCTGACCGAGCGCGTCGACCGGGCGCTCGTGTGGGCCGGGGTCGTGGTGGTCGGCGCGCTGTACGTGCCCTCCGCGCTCATCACCGAAAAGTTCCCCTCGCCCTCCCCGTTCTCGAGTTGCGACCGCCTGTGCCCCGACAACGCGTTCATGGTGGCCGGATCGGAGCCGGCCTGGGTGGACGGCGCGGCCCGACCGCTGCGCGAGACGCTGACGCTGCTGATCTTTGGCGCGGTTCTGGTGCGCCTGGCCGTGCGCGTGCGACGTGCCACCCCGCTCCTTCGGCGCACGCTCAGCCCCGTCCTGGTCTTTGCGATCCTTCGCCTCGCCGCGCTGGTCGCGGCGATCGTCACCCGTGTAGCCAGCCCCGGCACCTCCGCGGCACCCACGCTTTCCTGGCTCGCGGCGCTTGCCATCCCGGCTATGGCCGCGAGCTTTTGGATCGGCTTGATCAGGGAGCGGATGCTCACCGCCGACGTGGTGGGTGAGCTCGGCCGCAGAACGCAGGCCGGCCTGCGTCCGTCCGAGTTGGAGGCCGCCCTCGGGGAGGTCCTGCACGACCCCTCGCTGCGACTGATTCAGGGCGCGCCACTCCGGTGGCCGCCGCGGGAGCCCAGGCAGCGGGTGACCAAGGTGGCGAAGGGCGACGAGGTGGTGGCGCTGATCGCTCACGACGAGGCGCTGTGCCATCAGCCGGAACTGCTCGAGGCCGCGGTGGCATTCGCCCGGTTCTCGCTCGACAACGAGCGGCTCACCGCGGAGGTGTCGTCGTCTCTCGCCGAGATCGACGAGTCGCGGGGCCGGATCCAGGCGGCCGCCGACGATGAGCGGCGGCGTATCGAGCGCGACCTCCACGACGGGGCGCAGCAGCGCCTCGTGGCACTCCGGATAAAGATCGAGCTGGCCGAGGAGCTGCTGCGAGAGGACCCGGCGAAGGGCCTATCGCGGCTGCACCTTCTGGGCGATGAGGTGACCGACACGCTGGACGAGATCCGCTCGATCGCCCGCGGCGTCTACCCGTCCCTGCTGGCCGAGCGGGGCCTGCCCGAGGCGCTCAACGCCGCAGCGCTGCGCGCGCCCATGGAGACCCACGTCAGCCCCGACGGCGTGGGGCGCTACCCGCAGGCGGTCGAGAGCGCGGTGTACTTCTGCTGCCTGGAGGCGCTTCAGAACGCCGCCAAGCACGCGCCTGGGGCCAGTCGCGTGATGGTCGACCTGCACGAGGACGACCGGCTGCGCTTCGAGGTCAGCGACGACGGGGAGGGGTTCGACGTGCGGGCGTCCGCGGATGGGATGGGCCTGACCAACATGCGCGATCGCCTGGAGGCGGTGGGCGGGACGCTGCTGATCCGGTCGGAGCCGGGGCAGGGATCGCTGATCGCGGGGAGCGTCCCGCTGCCTTAGGTGGCGGCCTCGGGGTGCTCGAGCGCCGTCTGCCGGCGCAGTGCCTTCATCCCCAGGAACAGCAGCACCGCCAGCAGCACCACTGCGAGCGGCCGGCGGGTGGCCGGGGTCGGTCCCCACGCGACCAGCAGGACGAGGATCAGCGCCACGGCTCCGTAGGCGATACGGGGCTCCTGCAGCCATGGTGCGAGCCGGGTCCGGGCCCTCACCGCGAAGCTGGTCGGGCCGGCCAGCCAGGCAGCCGCCACGATCACGACCCCGTAGGCGACGCAGGCCGCGGCGGCCTGGACCAGGAGCGACGTGGATATCGCCCACGTTGACTCCACGGCCGGCTTTACCGACGCCGTGGTGGCGAGGGCATTCACGACCTGCCCGCCGGCGAGCTCGCGGCCGATCAGCGCGCCGATGCCCATGGCCACGAAGCCGAAGCCGACCGCGCGCAGCGCCTCACGGCGCCAGCCACGGGCGAGGTAGACGGCCAGCGCAAACAGCCCGAGCATCAGCAGGACGAGGACCCAGGCGATCGTCTTCAGTGCCTGCACCGCGTCCTGAGCGGTGGACAGCTGGCCGGACTTCAGAATCTTGATCTGGGCTGCGTCGTCGGGCAGGGCCTCCTGGGCTCGGCCGCCAACGCCCACGCGCGACTCCGCCTGGCCGAGCAGGCTCTTGAGGTCGAGGGTTACCTCGCCGTTGGACGTGGAGACGGTGTCCCCGCCGCCCTCGAGCACCGCAAGCAGCTGCCGGTGGGCGCGGCGGTTGGCCTCCTCCCACAGCTTCTGGGGCACTGGGCGCCCGAGCAGCGCCTTGGCCGCGCGCTCGGCGAGCTGCTTGAGGCCGCCGGCCGCGGGCCCGGCCAGCGGTGCGGCCTGGGGCGGCAGCACCTGCCGCAGCCGAGCCTCGACGTCGACGTTCGCGTAGAGCTCTTCCGTGAGGAACCCGGCGACCTGTCCGCGGATCTCGTCGTTTTCGAGCAGCTCGCTGCTGGTCTCGGTCCAGTTGTCGGTGTCCAGCAGCTGGCGGTTGGCCCATACGGCGAAGATCGCCAGGAAGCCGATCACCGACGCGATGACGATCAGGGTGAGCGCCGTCCGCCGGCGCGGTTTGTCCATGTGCCCCAGCGAACCTGCCCCGGGGTGCCCCGCGCAAGGGTGCGCGCACTACCGGCGCCGCCCGGCTCGCACCCTTGCTTCCCGCCTGGGCGTCGGAGGACACTCGCCTTCCGCGAGGCAACAGGAGGAACCGCATGGACGAGGAAATGGGGCCGATCGACATCGTGGTCATCGGCTTTCCGCCGGGCGCTCCGATGACCGGCGAGGCAGTGCCGCTGCTGATGGACCTGGTGGACAAGGGCACGGTCCGCGTGCTCGACGTCATGTTCGTGACCAAGGACGAGGACGGGACCGTCGCCGGCTTCGACGCGACCGACCTGACGAGCAAAGACGTCGGCGACTTCAGGGCCTTCGAGGGAGCGTCCTCCGGGCTGCTGGGCAACGACGACATGGTCACCGCAGCCGAGGCTCTGGACCCGGGGTCGGCAGCCGTGCTGCTGGTCTACGAGAACCGGTGGGCGGCGCCGTTCGCCAACGCGGTGCGCCGCAACGGCGGCCACCTGCTGGCCGCCCAGCGCATCCCCATCGAGGACGTGGCCGCCGCACTCGACGCCGCTGAGCAAGCGGCCTGAACGAAAGGATCAACCCATGCCAGGACTACTCCGGGCCGCCGCTCGTACTGCCGTCGTAGCGGGCACGGCGACCTCCGTTCACAATCGCGTCAACCGGCGTCAGAGCGAGCGCTGGGCCGCGCAGGAGGCCCCGCCGCCGCAGCCCGCCGCGCCTCAGGGAGGAGGCGCCGCCCCCGACCCGATCGCACAGCTGAAGGAGCTCGGGGAGCTCCACTCCCAGGGCGTGCTCACCGACGAGGAGTTCGCCCAACAGAAGGCCAAGCTGCTCGGCTAGTCGCTCGCGGCCAAAAAGAGCAGCGTGGCCTTGACGCGCTTGCTGACGTCGTCATCGGCGGCGAGATTGAGCTTCATAAAGATCGAGTTGATGTGCTTCTCGACCGCGCGCTTGGTCAGCACGAGCGACTCCGCGATCGCCGTGTTGCTCTTCCCCTCGGCTATCTCGGCGAGCACCTCGAGCTCGCGCGGAGTCAGCTGATTCAGGGGCGAGCGCTCGGCGCGGGCCTTGGCCTCCACCAGCACCTCGACGACCTTCGCATCGATCACCGAGCCGCCCTGGGCGACGGTGTCGATGGCGGACACCAGCTCGCTTCGGTTGTGCACCCGCTCCTTGAGGAGGTAGCCGCGGCCGTCTGAGCCGGACTCGAGCAGGCCGAGCACGTAGGTCGGCTCGGAGAACTGACTGAGGACCACCACGCCGACGTCGGGGTGGCTCTCGCGCAGCCGGGCGGCCAGCTGTATCCCCTCGTCGGTCCTGGTCGGCGGCATGCGGATATCGGTGAGCACGACGTCGGGCTCATGCGTGCGGACGGCCTCCAGCAGGGCATCGGCGTCGTCGCAGGTGGCGACCACCTCGGTGGTCGGCGATGACGACAGGAGCTCCTGGATGCCCTCCCGGACGATCAGGCTGTCCTCCGCGATCACCACCCGGACGGGCACTCCTACGCGGCGACTCCGTGCCGGCTCCAGAGCGCGCGCAGCAGCGCCGGGCCGAAGTCCTGCTTGCGGACGAACTCCGCGGCTCCCGACTCGTCGGCCGAGGCCGGGATGTGGGAGCGATCCTCGATCGAGATCAAAACCACCACGAGATCGGGCTGCCTTGCCTTGAGCTTCCGGGCGCACTGGACTCCGTTCATGCCCGGCATTCTGACGTCCACCAGCGCGAGCTGGGCGTCCGTCGTCTCCTCGAGAAGCGCCAGCGCCTCCTCTCCGGACGAGGCCTGCCCCGCGCTGCAGAACCCCGGGGTGGCCTCGATCACCTCGCGCGCTGCCGAGCGGAAGACCTCCTGGTCGTCAACGGTGAGCACGCCCACTGCCACGTCATTCTTCCTCGTGGGCGTCCACGCGCCCTTCTTCGATCGCGCGTACGAGCGAGTCGTAGTCGCGCTCGCTCTGGTCGCCGTAGACCTCGGCGAAGTCGGCCATCGCGACGTCGAAGCGCTCGCTGCGTCCGAGATAGGCGGCGATGGCGATCCGGTCTCCGGAGCGGGCGTGAGCCCGCGCGAGCGTCGCGCCGCAGAGCTGGCCGTACAGGTCACAGGTAGTCGCGTCCATGGCCTCGACCTCGGCCGACCCCTTCGCGTCCCAGAGCTGGCGGACGTAGAAGTCGCGCTCGATGCCGTCCGGGCCCTCCGCTCGGATCCAGCCGAGCAGGATGTCGCCGGCCGCCTGCATGAGCCGCTGGCCCTCGACCACCCGCTGGCCCTGGTTCTTGAACGGGCTGCGTTGGGTGAACGGCTCGAGCACCGAGCGCTGGGCCTCCTTGACCTGGAGGAAGAGGGGATCCTGGCCGTCGCGGCCCAGCAGCAGGACGATCCAGGCGCGGGTGCCGACGCTGCCCACCCCCACGACCTTGCGGGCGAGGTCGACGTAGCGGTACCCGTTCATGAGGTGCCGGAGGTTTCCGTTGAGGGTGCGCCGGTACGACCGGATCAGCTCGTGCATGCGCTCCGCGAAGTCGTCGCTGGGAACCCCTGCCTGGGCGAAGAGCTCCGCGGCCGGGACGATCAACGGCGGGTCCGAGACGATCCTGGGGTCACCGTCGACCATCTCGGTGAGCTTGGACAGCGCGCGCATGCTGTTCTTGGCGCCGGCCTTCGCACGGTTGCGCTCGGCGCGCTTGAGCGCCTTGCGGTCGAGCTGGTCGCGGATGGCGGCGAAGGCCTCGTCGACCTCCACGCGCTCGTACCAGACCTCGAGGTTCCCCATCCCGGCGAGCCGGCGCATGGTCTCGCGATACGCCCTTGTCGACCGGGACACGATCCGTCGCCGTTCCTTGCGCGAGAACCCCTGCTGGCGCCCGGCGATATCCAGGCTCGCCGCCAGCCGCTTGACGTCCCACTCGAACGGCCCGGCGAGCGTCTCGTCGAAGTCGTTGAGGTCGAACAGAAAGCGGCGGTCCGGCGCGGCGAAGCCGCCGAAGTTCGACAGGTGCGCATCGCCGCAGAGCTGGGTGACGACCCCGGAGTCGGGGGCGGTCGCCAGGTCGGCGGCCATGATGTAGGCGGCGCCCCGAAAGAAGGCGAAGGGCGAGGCCGACATGCGGTGGTAGCGCAGCGGGACGAGGGTCTGCACGCGTGACGCTGCCTGTTCCTCCAGCAGGTCGATCGGGTCGGCGCGGCCGGCCGCCGGGGTCCACTCGCCCTGCTCGGAGCGTGGCGCTTCCGTCCGCGCGGCCTTTCCACGCTCCTTGCGCTCGGCTGGAGAGGGATGGTCGATAACGGAGGTGGCCACGGCTGTCTGGCGAGGTTGCTCGCTGGCTGGCGCGAGGGCAAGGGTGCCCTCCGGCGCGCCAGGGGGGTGCAAGCACCATTGCCAGGTCCCCGCCGGCTGCGGAGCATTGGCGGGACCGCTACCAAGGGAGCCCCGAGATGGATGACGTGAAGGGCGGAGGCTGGATCTTCTTCGCCGGCACGATGACGCTGCTGTCCGGGGTGCTGAACGGGATCTGGGGCTTCGCCGCCATCGACCACGCGAACTTCTTCCTCGAGGACGAGCGCTACGTCCTCGGCGACCTCAACACGATGGGTTGGATCATCGTGATCATCGCGCTCATCCAGCTGATCGCCGCTTTCTCGATCTGGGCCGGTGGCGAGTTCGGGCGCTGGATCGGGATCTTCGCGGCCAGCATGGGCGCGATCGGCGCCCTGCTGTCCATCCCCGGCTTCCCGCTGTGGTCGGTGTGCGTGTTCTTCGTCGAGGTGCTGATCATCTACGGGCTGGCCGCCTACGGAGGCCAGGCTCACCACCACGACTCGGCGGCTCACTAGGGCCTCGGCGGCAAGGGAGCGCGGCTGGATGGGCCTGATCGGCTTCGCCCTGCGCCCTCCCCTGGCGGTGGCCGGGCTCGCCGGGCGGCTGGGACGGGAAGTTGGGGCCTTCGCGGGCGACGTCGCCGGACAGACCATCCTGGCGGCCCTGGACGCGGCCCTGGCCTCGCCGCGGACCGATGAGGCGGTGCGCCGCGTGCTCACGAGCGGGGTCCTGGATCGCGCCATCGACCAGGCGCTCGCCGGCCCCCTGGTCGACGCGCTGGCACGGGACCTGGTCCGCCACGGTGTCCCGGAGCGCATCGCGGGCGAGCTGATCGCGCAGGGAGTGGTCGAAGAAGTGCTCGCGAGCGAGGTGACCGGACAGACGATTCTGGCGGCGCTCGACGCGGTCCTGGCCTCGCCGCGCACCGACGAAGCGGTGCACCGCGTGCTCGCGAGCGGGGTCCTGGACCGCGCCATCGACCAGGCTCTCGCCGGTCCGCTGGTCGACGCGCTGGCACGGGACCTGGTTCGCCACGGCGTGCCCGAGCGCGTCGCCAGAGAGCTGATCGCTCAGGGCGTCGTGGAGGAGGTCATCCAGAGCGACGAGATGGAGACGGTCGTCTCGCAGGCGATGGAGAGCCGGCTGGTCGATGCGGTCGTGGGCCGTCTGCACGAGAGCGATGAGCTGTGGCGCCTGGTGGCCGAGATCGCCGACAGCCCCGCCGTCACGGACGCGATCGGTCGTCAGGGGGTCGGCTTCGCCGACCAGGTGGCCGGCCAGGTGCGCGTGGAGTCCGAGCGGGCAGACGACGGGCTCGAGCGCGTGGCCCGGCGGCTGTTGCGCCGCAGGCCCAGGCCGGCGGATTGACCGCCTACGCCGGGCTGGTAACCCGCGCGATCGCCTTCGCCGTCGACGCGGCGATCGTCAACTTCAGCGGCATCGCCGTCGGCGTGGTGGTCGGACTCGGGATATCGCTCCTCAACATCCCCGGGGAGGTCGAGAAGGCGTTGCTCGCGGCGGGCGGCGTGGTCTTCGTCCTGTGGACAGTGGGCTACTTCGTCGTCTTCTGGTCGACGACCGGCCAGACGCCCGGAAACCGCGTGATGCAGATCCGGGTCGAGCGAAGCGACGGCGGCACACTGCGCCGGCGGACCGCGGTGCTTAGGCTGGCGGCCCTGGCCGTGGCCGCCATCCCCTTCTTCGCCGGTTTCCTCCCGATCCTCTTCGACCGTCACCGCCGAGCCTTCCAGGACTTCGTGGCCCGAAGCGTGGTGGTTCGCGCGCCGTGAGCCATCGCCCCGGCCTTTCCCAGGTGTGGCGCGTGCTCGTGGTGCTGGTGATCACCGCCGTCGCGTTGATGCTGCTAAGCGACATCCTGGCGGGGTTCGACGTCAAGGACTTCGGCTGGGCGCTTGTCACGGCGGCCGTGATCGGGTTGATCAACGCGCTGGTCTGGCCGTTGCTCATCCGGGTGGCGCTGCCGTTCACGGTGCTCACGCTGGGGCTGGGCGTGCTACTGCTCAACGGCCTCGTTCTGCGGGTGGTGGCGGAGATCGAGCCGGGTGTCGAGATCACCAAGTTCGGCGTGGGCGTGATCGTGGCGTTCGGGCTGACGGTGGTCAACACGGCGGTCACCTCGCTGCTCGCCATCGACGATGAGGACTTCTGGTACCGCAACGTCGTGCGCCGCCAGGCGGCGCGTCAGCGGGCAGAGGGTGACTTCGACGTACCCGGGGTCTACTTCCTGGAGATCGACGGACTGGCCCACGAGGTCCTCAAGCGCGCGGTGCGCGACGGCAACGCGCCCAACCTGGCCCGGTGGCTGCGCGAGGGTAGCCACCGCCTGATCGCCTGGGAGACCGACTGGTCGTCGCAGACGGGTGCCTGCCAGGCCGGCCTGCTGCACGGGAACAACGACGACATCCCGGCCTTCCGCTGGTGGGAGAAAGACCGCGACGCCGCGATCGTGACCAACCACCCGCGGGACGCCAAGGAGATCGAGCGCCGCCACTCGGACGGCCGCGGCCTGCTGCACGAGGACGGCGCGAGCCGGGCCAACATCGTCTCCGGCGACGCCCCCCACACGCTGCTCACGATGAGCACGGTCCTCGACCGCCACCGCGAGGGCCGCATCGGCCAGGACTACTTCGCCTACTTCGCCAACCCCTACAACGTCACGAGGACCATCGCGCTGGTGATCGCCGACATCGTGCAGGAGCGGTGGTTCGCCGCGCAGCAGCGCCGTCGCGACGTCCGGCCGCGCATCGAGCGTGACCGCAAGTACGCCCTGATGCGGGCGTGGGGGACGGTCATCCAGACCGACCTCCAGGTACAGGCGGTGGTGTCCGACCTGTATGCCGGCCGTCCGGTGGGCTACTCGACGTTCCTCGCCTACGACGAAGTGGCGCACCACTCGGGGGTGGAGCGGGCCGACGCGCTGTCGGTACTGCGCAAAGTCGATCGGAGGATCGGCCGCATCGCTGCCGCCGCGCGGGACGCGCCGCGTCCCTATCGGTTTGTGATTCTCTCCGACCACGGGCAGTCCCAGGGGGAGACGTTCCTGGACCGCTACGGGGTCTCGCTCGAGGACCTGGTGCAGGAGGCGTGCGACTCGCGCCATGTGGAGGCCTCCGCTGCCGGGACCACCGAGGCGTCGGCCTACTTCAGCGCCTCGTTGGCCGAGAGCATGGGGCGAGGATCCGCAGGGAAGGACCCCAGCGACGAAGACGGCGAGCTCGCCGAGCTGTCGGTGATGGCCTCCGGCTGCCTGGGGATCGTCTCCTTCCCGCGCGAGCCCGGGCGGGTGACGCTCGAGCAAATCGAGGCGAACTGGCCGGCGCTCCTACCCGCGTTGCGAGAGCACCCCGGAGTCGGCTTCCTGTTGGTGCGCTCCGAGCGCGACGGGCCCGTGGTCCTCGGGCCGAAGGGCAAGCGCGTCCTGGACGGGGATCGCGTGGAGGGAGAGGACCCGCTGGCGGGCTTCCCGCCCAACGCCGCTCGCCACATCCGCCGCACCGACGGCTTCCCCCACTGCCCGGACATCGTGGTCAACAGCACCTACTGGGCGGAGACCGACGAGGTGGCGGCCTTCGAGGAGCTCGTCGGCTCGCACGGCGGAATGGGCGGGGGCCAGTCCTGGCCGTTCGCCATGGTGCCCTCCGAGTGGCCCGAGCCCACCGAGCCTGTGGTTGGCGCCGAGGCGATGCACCGTCACTTCCGGGCCTGGCTGGCCGGCCTGGGGCACGATGCCTTCAGGCCAGGCTGAGCAAGGGGGCGTGCACACCCCGTTCGCACCGGCCTGCACCCTTGCCGACCCGAAGGGGCTGAGCGACGCTCGCACCCAGGACATACGGCCTGCCTCGAACTCTGAGGGGCGAGGCTCCAACGAAAGGAGCATCAAATGAGAGGTACCGGTCGTGTCGCGTTCGCCGGCTTCCTGCTGTTGCTGGTGGGATTCATCAACGTCATCTACGGCTTCGGCGCTCTGGACGACGCAAGCGTCTTCGTCAACGACAAGCGGTACATCCTGGACAATCTCAACACCCTCGGCTGGGTGCTGCTGATTCTGGGCGTCATCCAACTCGCCGGAGGCTTCTCCCTGCTGGCCGGCAACACCTTCGGGCGGGTGCTCGGGATCATCGGAGGCAGCCTTGGCGCCCTCGGCGCGCTGCTGTCGATCGGTGGAGGTAATCCGTGGTGGTCGCTTGCCGTCTTTGCGCTCTGCGTCTACGTCGTGCACGGCATCGTCGTGTTCGGCGAGGACGAGCGTGACCTAGACGCGGGCCGGCCCGTCGCGTAGCCGCCGACCGGACGGGACGCGGCCCTCCTTCAGCCGGGGCCGCGTCCCCGCTGGAGATCGGCGGTGCTGCGACCGCGGCCTCGGGCTGGACGTCCTCTAGTCGAGGTCCGTCCTGGCCTCGATGCGGCCCGACTTGACCGCGTCCGCGAGCTTGCCGTAGTCGAGCTCGTTCTGGTCCGCATAGCGCTCTGAGAAATCGGCGATCGCCTGGTCGAAGGCCTTGCCCTTGCCGAGGTAGGACCCGATCGCGATCGGGTCGCCGGACCGCGCGTGGGCTCGGGCAAGCGTCCAGCCGCAGACCCGGCCGTAGATCGCCAGTCCCTCCGGCGGCAGCGTCTCGACCTCGACCGATCGCTTCCCGTCCCAGAGCTGGCGGACGTAGAAGTCTCGTTTGCCGTTGTCGAAGCCCAGGGCCGGGAGCCAGCCGAGGAGAATGTCGCTCGAGGCCTGCATCAGCCACTGGCCCTCGACCACCCGCTCGCCGTGGTTTCCGAACTCGCTCTTGCCGACGTAGGGCTCCAGCACCGAGGCCTCGGCCTCCTTGGCTTGCATGAAGAGCGGATCCTGCCCGTCGCGGCCCATCATCAGCAACACCCACGCGCGGGTCCCGACGCTGCCGACCCCGACCACCTTGCGGGCCATCTCGACGAACCGGTAGCTGTCGAAGAGGTGGCGGCGGTCGCCCTTGAGGCTCTCGCGGTAGCGGGCGATCATCTCGCGGATCCGCTCCTCGAGCGCCTCGACCTGACCCTCGGAGACGAGCTCCCGGGCGGGAACCAGCAGCGGCGGGTCGCTGATGATCTGCGGCCGGCCGTTGTCCACCCGCACGAGGCGGTCGAACGCCTTCAGGCTGTTCTTCTTCGCGGCCTTTTTCACGCCCTTCCGTGCCGCCTTCATCTGCTTGCGGTCGGCGACCTTGGCCAGGTCGCCGAGGACGGTGTCGACGTCGAGGCGGGCGTACCAGACGTCGAGATTCCGCATCGCGGCGAACTCGCGCATCGCCTCGCGGTAGGAGCGAACCGTGCTCAGGACCGCAGCGCGGGTCGCCTCCGGGGTGAAGTCGCTGTTGCGCCCGGCGATCTCGAAGCTCGCCGCCAGCCGCTTGACGTCCCACTCCCAGGGCCCCGGAAGGGTCTCGTCGAAATCGTTGACGTCCAACACCTCACGGCGGTCCGGCGCGGCGAAGACGCCGAAGTTCGACAGGTGGGCATCGCCGCAGGCCTGCACCCGCAGCCCGGAATCGGGGGTCTTCGCGAGGTCCATCGCCATGATCGCCGCCGCGCCGCGAAAGAACGTGAACGGCGAGGCGAGCATCCGCCCGTAGCGGATCGGCACGAGCTCTTGGACACGGCGCTTGGACTGATCCGTGAGCACCTTGACCGGATCTCGCCGGCGCGCCGCCGGCTCCCATTCGCCGTGGCTCGAGCGGGGAACCTTCTCCCGCGCCGCCTTGCCGGCGGCTGCGCGCTCCTCCGGGGAGGAGGTGTCCACGGGCGGAGGTTTGGTGAGCGTGGAGGGCATTGCCCGTCGGTTCGTCGGCTCGGAAGTTGTCCTTCCTCAGGTTAAGCCCCTGACGCAAGCCCCGAATCGAAAGCTGGCATGGGCAGGACGTGCTCGATGGCGCAGGGGACAAGGCCGGACGCCTCGAAGACGTGTACTACGACGCGACTAGGCCGGAGCCGGTTCTGCTCTCCGTCAAGCATGGAATGTTGGGGCGTCAGGTGACGTTGGTGCCAGCCGCTGCGGTCGCCGGGCCTCGTGAGCCCGGCCGATCCCCGGGTCGGCTCACCTGAGCTCCGGCGCGTCCCGGGGGAGGGTCTTGACGTAGCGGGCGTAGCGGGCGACCAGCGATGGCGCGCTAACGCCGTGGACGATGATGCTCAGCAAGACGGTGGCGACCACCGTCGTCTCGATCGTGCCGAGCCCAGGCAGGCCGTGCTCCTCGCTTATCACCACGAAGAGCAGCGCGATGCTCGCAATACCTCGGGGACCGAACCAGCCCATGAAGGCGAGCGTCGGGGGGCGCAGGCCAGAGCCGAGCATCGCCACCGCGACGGGCGCCATCCGGATGACGGTCAGGCTCAGCACGGCGTAGCCGGCAACGGCCCAAGTCAGGTCGTCGAGCAGGCCCGCGGCCAGGATGCCGAAGATGAAGAACACGGCGAACGAGAGGACCTGGCCGTCCTGTTCCATGAACTCGGTCAGTCGCCCGCGTCGATCTCCCAGAGGCGCAGCGGCCAGCAGGCCTCCGACGAAGGCAGCGATGAAGCCACTTGCGCCGATCGCGTCGGCGGCGAAGAAGGTGACGATGGCCAGCGCCGCCATCGCCATCTGCTCATAGCCGCTGCCGATCGTGCCCCTGTCGATCGCCAACGCCACCAGCCGCCCGCCGAGAGCGCCCGCCGCAGCGCCGACCACCACCCCACCGCCGATGATGACCAGGGCCTCGTAGGCCAGGCCGTGCTCGGGTGAGCCCCCCACGGCGACTGCGCCCGCCAGAGCGAAGAACACCACCGGAACCGACCCGCCGTCGTTGAGGCCCGCCTCGACGTCCAGCGCGTCGCGGATCCGCGCCGGGATCCGGCGGTCGCTCACGACCGGGGCGGCCAGCGCCGCGTCCGTTGGCGCGAGCAGGGCGGCGAGCAGCACCATCTCCCAGATATCCAGTTGCCCGAACAGCACCAGGGCGGGGAGCACGCCGACGGCGATGGTCAGCGGCAGGCCGATGCCCAGCAGGCGGTCGGGGAGGATGCTGTCGCTGCGTAGGCGGTGCAGGCCGAGGGCGGCGGCGCCGGCGAACAAGACCAGGGCCAGCGCGAGCTCGGCGAGGAGCAGGATGGCTTCCAGCCTCCCGCTCTCCAGCTCGTGGGGCCTGATGTCCGCGCCATCCGCCACGCCGAGCACGAGCCCGCTCAATGCGAAGACCATCGCCGCGCTGACGACGGTCCCGGCGAGACGCTTGGAGAGCAGCGTGAAGCCCAGCAGAACGGCTGCGAAGACTCCGAAGCTGGTCATGACGCCGGGAGGGTCGCCGGATCGATCGCGGGGCCGAGGAGGCCCGCCCGCATCGGGATCGGGCGGGCCACCGGCTCAGGCGCTGGTGCCGACTGCGTTGAGCTCCTTCTCGAGCTCCTTGGGGTCGGCGTCCACTTCCTTCTCCAGCATCTTCTCGGCGCGGGTGAGCCGCTTCTCGAGCTCCTCACGCACTCGGCTCTCGGCGATGACGATCAGCGCGGCCTCGTTGTCCCCCAGGTAGTCCCCGATCTCCTTCAGGTCGGAGCGAGACATGCCGCCCTCGAGGTGCCCGATCACCCCGCCCGCGGCGGCGCCGACGACGGCGCTGCCGATGATCGCGGGGGGGAAGACCAGCCCGATGAGAGCGCCTACCCCCGCCCCGGTCCAGGCTCCGTGCTGGGTGGGCTTCTCGTGTTTGTGGACGTGCACCTTGCCGTCCGGCGTCTTGTGGAGCACGGCGGCGTCGTAGGTGCCGACCCAGCCCTCGTCGTGAGCTTCGAGTAGGACCGCGTAATCGGCGAGAGCATCGTCTTCGCTGTCGTAAGCGGCGGCGTATAGGAAAACAGGTCCCTTGGACATCGAGGGCCTTTCTCTAGGAGGCTTGGACCCGTTGACCTTCTTCCCGGGTCCGGTGGAGGGCAAGGGTGTGTGCCGGTGTAGCCGCCGGGGGTACGCCCGCCAGGCCGGGCACGAGGGCTTCAGGCCAGGATGAGCACCACGAAGATCCCGCAGACGATGATGTTGACCAGCCAGCTGTTGTCGTTCATCCAGTTCGCCACCTTGGGCATGGCGACCTTCGCGCGCTTGCGAAAGAGCAGGTACCCGAGGAGAGGCAGCGCCGACACCAGGACCGTCAGCCCGATGAACGGCAGAGCGTCGACGAACGATGAGTTCGAGTGCTCCAGGTTGGTGGCGACGGTGAGCATGATCACGATGTCGGAGGGCATGGCCAGGATCACCAGGAGCCCGGTGAAGAAGGCCTTCCGCGGTCCCGCCTCTTGGAGCGTGCCCAGCCACTTCGGGGGCTCGGCCGTCTCCCGTCCCAGCCAGTTCTTCAGCGCCGCGAGCACGAGGAGCGCCACGAGCACGAGCTGGATGATCGTGCCCGCGGAGCTTTTGCTCGACGAGCTCCCCAGGTCGACGTTGCTGCCCAGCAGCGACAGCAGCAGGCGGCCGAGTGCCACGCCGACGGTGGCTGCGATCGCCACGCCGGCCACGAAGCAGGCCGAGATCTTCACGGCGTCGCGGACCGTCACGAAGACGATCGCCGACATGATCTGAGGGCCGGCCATCATCGTGATGGACAGCGGGAGGATCTTCTCGTTCACAGGGGCAAAGCTGCCCGGGCGCGGGCCGCCACGCAATGGTGCGTGCCTCCCTTTCTAGACGAGCGCGGACTCTCCCCCGGGCTGGACCACCCGCACCTCGACGCCGGGAGCCTCCTCTGCCGCCAGCCGCTCGAACTCCCGCGCCGGGCGGGCGGGATCGCCGAGCCAGGCCCCCGGGGACGCGTACGTGCCCCAGTGGATGGGTACCGCGACGTCCGGCTTGATCAGCGCCGCCGCCCGTGCCGCACGCGGGGGGTCGAGGTGCCCGGCCGGGACTCGCTTCCCCCACCCCCACACCGGCAGCAGTGCGAAGTCGACTTGGCCCAGCTCGTCCATTCCGGGGAAGACGTCGGTGTCGCCGGCGAAGTAGATCCGCTTGGCTGCCTCGATCACGAACCCCAGCGCGGGTACGGGCCGGCCCACGGGTATCCGGCGCCCGTCGTGGTCTGCCTCCGTGGCCAGCACGCCGACGCCTCCGACGGTGAAGCGATCGCCCGCCGCCAGTTCGTGGACCTCCGCACCGGGCATGGCTCCCTGAACAATCCGCCCCGAGCCTCGCGGGACCAGGACCGGCCCGTCGAACTCGAGCGACTCCAGCGACGGCACGTCCAGGTGGTCGCGGTGGGCATGGGAGACCAGCACTGCGCTGAGCCGGTTCCCCACCTCAGGGTCCGGCAGCGGCACCCGGCGGCGGATGTGCGCGATCCGCTCGCGCAGCAGGGGGTCGGTGAGCAGCCGCTCCCCGCCGGTCTCGACCAAGACGGTCGAGTGGCCGGCCCAGGTGAGACGGTCAGCGGGCGAGGTCCCTAGCTCCGGCGCGAGTCGAGCAGGTCGGCGTCCGCCCTGCGCACGAGGTCGTCAGGCGTGTCGTCGTCCAGCAGCTCACTGAATCCGAAGCTAACCGAGTTGCCGGCCCCGGCCCTCCCGGTCAGGTCACGGAAGCGCGCGCGAGCCTCGGGGACGGTGATGTTGGGCAGCGCGCACAGGAACTCGTCGCCGCCCATGCGGACCAGCAGGTCGTACGAGCGCATACGAGTTCGCAGCCGCTCGGCCATGGCGCGCAATACGTCATCGCCCGCCGCGTGGCCGTGAGTGTCGTTCACCGCCTTCAGCGCGTCGACGTCCGCAAAGGCCACGACGAGGCTGGTGCCCTCTCGCCAGGCCCGCTTCATCTCCCGCTCGAGGTCTTCGAGGCCCACGCCCCGGCGTCGGGCCCCGGTGAGCTCGTCGGTGCCGGCCTGCTTGCGGTCCAGTGCGGCCTGTCTGCGGTCGTGTGCGGCCTGCTCGCGATCACGCGCGGCCTGGGTCCGGTCGTGCGTCGCGCGCTCCCGGTCGGCGGCCCCGCGCCGGCGCGACTCCCGCGCGCGAGCGCGGATCTCTTCGATGCGGAGCGTGTGGCGGTCCGCGACCTCCTCGCGGGGGTCGGTGGCCGAGGCCTCGCGGTCGCGCTTGTCGGCCATCTCGTCGCGCAGATCCGACAGCTCGTCTCGCCGCTCGGCCGTGAGGTCACGCTGGTCCGCGGTGGCGTCACCAAGTGAGGCCTCCCCCATGCAGCTCTTCGACGTTGTCCAAACCCGCCCCGGGAATGGGGTCACGGTCGTCCATTCGCAATCCTCTCGCCCCTGCCGGGTCGGTGCCACACGGCCCCGATGGCTCGGACGCCCCGGACGATAGTGACTCGTGCCGTTTGTGACCAGCGCCCCGACCAGGATTCGAACCTGGGGCCTACTCCTTAGGAGGGAGTCGCTCTATCCAGCTGAGCTATCGGGGCCGATGAGCAGCGTACCTTCGTGTCGTGGACCCCGAGTTGAGTCGCAGGCAGGCGCTCGGCGCCCTGGGCGCGGTGGCCCTCGGCGGGCTCCTACCCGGCTGCGACGAAGACGACCAGGCGCGCAGCTGTCGCGTGACCGCCGAGCTCACGGAGGGCCCCTTCTACATCGACGCCGACGCCCTTCGGCGCGACATACGCGAGGACCGCAAGGGGGTGGCGCTCGACCTCCAGCTCCGCGTTCGCGAGGCCGGCAGCTGTCGGCCCATACCCAACGCCGCAGTCGACGTCTGGCACTCCGACGCTCGGGGCGCCTACTCGGCCGGCCCGGATCGCTTCCTGCGGGGCACGCAGGTCACCAATCGCGACGGGCTCGTCCGGTTCCTGACGGTCTATCCCGGTTGGTACCCGGGCCGCACGCCGCACATCCACGTGAAGGCCCACCTCGACCGCCGGACGGTGCTCACCACCCAGCTGTTCTTCGACGACCGCCTGAGCGAGCGGGTGTACGGCGACCGGCGCTACGCCCGTGGTGGCGGCCAGCGGATCGACAACGCGAGCGACGGCATCTTCGACAGGTCGCTGGTGCTCAGCACGCGGCGTCGCCCAGGTGCCCTGGTCGGCGCCATGACCTTGGACGTCGAACGGGCCTGAGGCGCTACTCGTCCTCGTACAGCGGCTCGACTGCCAGCTCGGCGCCCTTGGGGCCGTAGAGGCGGACCTCCACGTAGTCGCCGGTGAAGCGGTCGAGGGAGACCAGCGTGAAGCGGTCGGAGACGAGCTCGCACTGGTCGGTGGTGGTGGGACCCAGCTCGGCGGTGGCCACCACGCCGTTGGGGACCATCGCCACCCCCCAGACCAGCGTCACCGTCCCGCGCCTTCCCTCGGTCGCGCGCCAGTGGCCGATCTCCTCATCGGAGAGGTCGAGCTGCCAGTCGGGGTTCTCCGACGCGGTGTCCTCGGTGAAGCTGGCGCCCGCCCGGAAGTCGGCCGGCTGCGCGTTCTCGTCGTCACGCCGCCAGGACACGTAGCCGAACAGCTCGCCTCCGCCGGCGGCCGGCACGGTCAGCGGCAGGTAGGTGCGGCCGCCCCAGCTGCGGTCGGGGAACCAGGTCGGCTCGGCCCCGTCGGCCATCTGCTCGCCCGCCTCCTCATCGCACTTGTCGCGGAAGTGGCCCAGCAGGGTCTCGGCCCAGCGGCCGTAGGGCAGCGGCTCCTGCGGCGGCTCGGCGGCGTACATCGGGATGGGGCGTTCGGAGGGCGGCACGGCGGCGGAAGCTACACAACGGACACCACGAGCCCGGCCACCAGCACGATCGTCGTGGTCCAGGCCACGGCTCCGGCACACAGCCTGCGGTCGAGGCCGTACTCGTTGGACACCACGAGCGAGTTGAGCGCGCAGGCCATCGCGGGCTGGACCAGGTAGACGTCGGGGACGTCCACGAACAGCTCGTGCAGGAGGAGCACCAGCCCTGGCGCGGCGACCAGCTTGCAGCCGATCGCGGTCAGGGTCGGGCCGTCCAGCGGGGGCAGGCCGCGCGCCCCCGAGCCCGCCAGCGTCACGCCCACCGCGAAGAAGCCGAACGGCACCACCGCCAGCACCAGCAGCTGCGAGCCGTCCACCGCGATCTCCGGGGCCAGCGCCTGCGGGGCCAGCAAGCCCCGGCGACCGCCCACAGCGGCGGGTTGCGGGTCACGAACGAGCGCAGGCGATCGCGCTTGCGGTCGGCCACCGTGCCGAATGCGGCCCCGACCATGAAGCGGAGCCAGTTGGAGGCGCGCTCTGCGGCTTCCCCCCGTCTGCGGCGCGCCTCGATGCCGGCCGCGGTGGCGACCACCACCACCAGGGTGAGCAGGATCACCGAGCGTCGCGCAGCCGCTGCGCCGCGGACTCGGGCGCGAGCACGTTGAGGTGCACCCCCGTCCCGAGCTCCAAGCCGGCGAGGTGTGCCAGCCGGGGCAGGATCTCGATGCGCCAGCAGAAGTGCTCTGCCCCGCGCGGCGCGGTGCGGACCCACATGTTCAGCGGCGGGAGGCCGCCGAGGGCCTGGCGGAGGCGCCCGAGCGCTTCGTGCAGCAGCGCGGCACCGAGGGGCCCGTCTTCCTCGAACCGTGCGGCCGGCCGGCGAGGGACGAGCTGCATGTGGAACGGCCCGCGCGAGGCGAACGGGCACAGCAGCACCGCCTCGGAGTCGACTGACACCAGCCGATCGCGACCGCGGCACCTCCTCCTGGACCACGTCCTCGAGCAGGTTGCGGCCCTGCGTGCGGTCCGAGTAGGCGGTGAAGCGCTCGCGCTCGCGAGCCACGTCGGCGGGGACGAGCGGGAGCGCGTAGAGCTGCGAGTGCGTGTGGGGCAGCGAGGCACCCGCCTCCCGGCCCTCGTTGACGATCAGGTGGACGTACGAGGCGTCGGCGTGCACGTTCATACGCCGCCGCCACATGGCCATCGCGTGCTCCACCTGCTCGGGCGAGACCTCGCTCAGCGACCACACCGACTCCGGGGCGTTCACGATCACCTCGTGGGCTCCCGCAGCGGGCCGCATCACGAACAGCTCGGGCTCGCCCCGGCCGGCGGCCAGCGGATCCTCGCCACCCTCGTCCGGCGCCTCGGTCAGCGCCGGGAACAGGTTGGGCACCACCCGGACCGACCACGGGTCGCCATCGCGGTCGAGCTCGGGGGGAGTGCGGTCCTCGTGGCCCGGCGCGAAGGGGTCGTCCTCCACGTCGATCGCAGGCCGCTCGGCGGGTGGAAGGAAGGCTCCGGGCCGCTCGGCCCGTTCCCCGGCCACGATCACCCTCAGGCCCGACAGCGGGTCGGTGCGCAGCTCAGGCAAGGCGCTTGTCCATCGCCACGTGCTCGATGCCCTCCTCGACGAAGACGTCCCCGCGTTCGGCGTAGCCGCCGCGCAGGTACAGCTCCCGCGCCGGCAGCTGGGCGTGCAGGTCGATGGTCCGCGCCCCGGCCGCGCGGGCCTGGCGGTCGGCCTCCGCGAGCAGCGCCGCGCCCAGGCCCTCGCGCCGCCGCGAACGCACCACCGCGAGGCGCCCCAGCCGCGCGCGCGAGCCGTTGAACACCAAGCGGCAGGTGCCGAGCACCTGATCGCCCTCCACCGCCACCAGGTGAACGGCCTCGTGGTCGCGGCCGTCGCGGTCGGCGGCCGGGTCGACGCCCTGTTCGACCGCGAACACGCGCTCCCGCAGGTCCAGCGCCGCGCTCACCTCGGCGTCGTCGCGGGTGCGGCGGACTCTCAGCGGGCTCAGCGCGCGTAGCGGCCGATGTCCTGGGAGAGCTTGCTCGCGCTCGCGTAGCCACCCTGCTTGAGATACACGAGCTTGCCCTTGGCGTCATAGAAGGCGGTCGCCGGGAAGGAGACCTTGCCGTTGAACAGCCCCGCGATCTCCTGGTCGGGGTCGCTGTAGCTGGGGTACGGGATGGGCTCCTCGCGCAGGAAATCGCGCGCGTCCGACTCGACGTCCTGCGCGTCGACGCCCAGGAAGGCGATCTTGCCGGCCTGCTTCTTCGCCTCGCTCGAGAAGAAGGGGAACTCGGCGCGGCAGGGCGGGCACCACGAAGCCCACTTGTTGACCACCACCGGCTTGCCCTTCAGCTCTTGTAGCTTCTGCTGGAAGGCCGCCTTGCCCCCGCCCAGCAGCTGGACCTCGGCCGCCGGGACCTTCGCGGCGGTCTTCTGGCCGTCTGAGCCGCAGCCCACGGCCACGGCCACGCAGGCGAGAACCACGAGCACCCGGGCCATCGCCCGGAAGGGTGACAGAAGCCCATTTTCCCCTGGGGTGCTCTACTATTAGGGCAACACCGCCCCGCGGAGGGGCGGTGTCAATGTCGCCCCCGTCAGTCGGTGGCGACGATCCTGAAGGCCGGACCTCGCCGCTCCCTTGCGTCGGTCCATTCCGAAGCGCAGTGGCGGCTCGGCCGGACTCCTTACTCGAAGAACAGGCCTAAGTGGCTGACAGCCATCAGCAGACCGCAGAGGTGCCGGTTTCCGGCGCCGAGCTCAAACGCGCCGAGCGCTTCGCTCGCGAGTCCTTCGTGCTCGAGGGCGAGGACGCCGCTACGGCCCTGGCCCCCGGCACCGCTCGCCGGCGGGCCCTCGACGCTGCGCTGGCAGAGATCGAGCAGGGCCGCGAGGATCCCTCGTTGGCCTGGCGGCGCGAGTACTCGCTCATGCTGGGCCTCGAGCGCCTGCTGGCCGAGGAGGAGCCCCACCTGGCCGACGGCGCCACTCTCTCGGCGCACCAGGTGGACGCCCTCTCGGGCACGCTCATCGCGCTGACCTCCGACATCCAGGAGTCGGCCCGCAACGGGGAAAAGCTCGTTGAGCCCGACCCCGAGCCGCTGCCGGCCACCGACCCGGAGCCCGAGCTCGAGCTCGAGCTCGACGACGACGAGGATGAGGACGACCTCGACGAGGACGAGGAGGACGAGGAGCCGGTCGAGGACGACCGCGTCGCCGACGACGAAGAGCCCGTCGACTGGGATGCCGCCGAGGTCGAGGACGAAGACTCGGTGCCGCCCGTCGAGGACGATCCCGGCGCCAACCGTCGCTTCTGGTTCGAGCACGCCACCGGAGCAGGCAAGACGGTGGCCGCCATGGGCTTCGTCGAGGCCTCCCGCACCGGCGGCGTGCTGATCCTCACCCACCGCCGCAACCTCGTCGAGCAGTTCGAGGGCGAGCTGCGCACCCGCGGCTACCGCGACCGGGCCAGCTCCCCGCTGCTTCGAAACGGCGACGAGCCCGACGCCGGCGGGCCGGTCACCGTCGAGACCTACCAGTGGTTCGTGCGCAACGCGGGCAAGGTCTCCGACGCCTACACGGTCGTGATCTGCGACGAGGCGCACACCGCGCTGGGCGAGAAGACCAGCGCCGCCATCCGCCAGTGGAAGGGCCCCGTGTTCGTGGGCATGACCGCCACGGGCGCCCTGATCGCCCGCCACGTCACCGACCTCTTCCCCACCCAGACCTCCCGCTTCGACCTGGCCCAGGCCGCTCGCCGGGGTGTGATCTCCCCACTTCGCTGCGTGCGCATCCCGCCGGGCGTGGGGGTGCGGTCGATCGCCAACGTGCCGCTGCGCCGGGGCGAGGTCGACACCGAGTTCGACCAGGAAGAGCTGGCCGAGCTCCTCGACCAGGCCCCGTTCAACGTCGCCGTGGCCGACCTCTACAAGGTGCGCTTCCGTGACGTGCCCGGGGTGGTCTACGCCGCCGGCGTGCGCCACGCCCACAACGTCGCCGAGGCCATGCAGGCCGCCGGCCTCAAGGCGATGGCGGTCTCGGGCGAGACGCCCAAGCGCGAGCTGACCCGCATCCTGGCCTCCTACGAGCGCGGCGACATCGACGTCCTGGTCAACGCGCAGCTGCTGGCCGAGGGCTGGAACTCACCCCGCGCCACCGTGTGCATGCACCTCGCGCCCACCGCCTCCCGGCGCATCTACCAGCAGCGGGTCGGTCGTGTCACCCGCCGCACGCCCGGCAAGGAAGCGGGCATCGTCGTGGACTTCGTCCACCCGGCCACCACCAACGACGACCCGGTGGTCACGCTGCACTCCCTGCTGGACCGCGACGTCTACCGCGGCGGCGCGATCGTGGTCGGGCCAGTGCGCCGCGGCCGCGGCCGGCGGCTGCGGGTGGAGCGCCGGGTGCTTCCGGTCACGGCTGACCCCGACCGCCGCGCGCAGGTGTTCGAGCGCGAGCTGTGGCGGATCGCGGTGGAGCACCTGACCTGGAACGAGCAGCACGTGTGGGCCGCGCTGGCCGGGGCCCGCGTGGCCTCGAACAACTGGCGTCGCGCCCGGGCGATGCTGCACTTCGACCAGACCGGCGAGCTGCGCCGCCGCTTCCTGCTCACCTGCCTGCAGCGCAACCGCAACTCACAGCTGCGCCAGCGCGCGCTCACCGAGGTGGGCAACCTGCGCGACCCGGAGGCATTCGCCGAGGCGGTCGAGCTGGTGGGCACCTGGACGCGTGACGAGCGCCGCGAGGGCGTGAAGATCATGCTCCAGGCCCTGGCCGAGCGTCAGATCGGGCGCCGCGACCAAGCCTCCCGCTGGACCTGGGACCTCGCCGAGTTCACCCAGGACGTGCACGAGGAGTACGCCGTCCAGCGCTGGCCGGAGACCAAGCGGCTGCTCGGGCTACTGGTGAACTCCTCGGGTGCCGCCCACGCCCGCAACGCGCGCCGGATCGTGCAGGCCGCGCGCAAGCAGGACCGTCGCCTGGCCGCGGCACTGCTGGCCGCCGCGCGGACCCACACCCCGGAGGCGCGTCAGCTGGTGGACGGCGCCCGCACGCGGATGGCCCGCAAGCCCTCCGCCCTGGCCCGCGAGCTGCTTCGCAACTTCCCCAAGGGCCGCCGCCGGCGCGGCGGCCGGCGCCGCAAGCGCAAGGGCGGCGGCGGGGGAGAGGGCAAGGTCGACGCCCAGGCCAAGCAGGCCCAGGTGCAGGCCGGGCCCGAGCGCGACGCGGCCTAGCCGGCCGGCGGGATGGGGTGGTCCGAGCGGATCACGTCACCCGGGTCGACCTGTGCCTTGATCTCCTGTAGCCGCCGGTAGGCCTCGGCGTCGAAGCCCGCCGCCGTGTCCACCACGGACTCGGCGAAGTTCAGGTACGAGCGCTCGCTGGTCCACGGGGCCATCGCTTCCCGCAGTCCCGCCTGATGGGCGCGGACGGCCTGGGCCGCGTTCACGTCCATCGGCACTCCCACGAAGCCCAGGGCGAAGGCGCCGTCCACGGTTGCCAGCGCGCCCGCGTCCTCCGGTGCCTCGGCCAGCGCGCCGCCCAGTTGCCGCATCTCCACCGCCAGCAGCGGGCTGTTCGAGCCCGGCCCGGCGGCCTCTACCAGCGCCGCGACCGTCTCGGGCTCGAGCGCGTCCAGCATCACCGAGTCGGCGATTCCGGGCGTCGGCTGCTCGGGGTCGCCGTGGATGCGCGACAGGGCGGCCGGGGGAACGACGCCGATGCCGTCGAGCACCGGCGTTGCCACCGAGAGCATCGGCTCCAGGGCCTCGCGGCCCTCGTCCTCGCTGCCCAGGAAGACGGCGGTGAGCGCCATCACCGAGTTGCCGCGCAGCGGCTCGGGCACCTCGGGGAACGGAGGCAGGTTGAGGAAGCGGATCGACGAGGTGAGCTCCTCGGGAGCCGTGGCGGTCCACTCGCGGAAGGCCTCGAGCAGGTCGGCGGACGCCTCGACGGGCCAGGCCACCATGCCGCCGTAGATCGCGGGCACCTCGACCAGCGACAGCGTGAGCGAGCAGACGACGCCGAACGCGCCGCCGCCGCCCTTCAGCGCCCACAGCAGGTCGGGGTCGGACTCGGCGTCGACGTGGCGCAGCTCCCCGTCGGCGGTCACCACCTCGGCCTCGACGATCCGGTTGCAGGCCAGGCCGTGGCGCCGGGCCAGCCAGCCGATCCCGCCGCCCAGCGTGTAGCCGGCGACGCCGACGTCGGGCGCGGAGCCGCCCAGCCCCGACAGCCCGTGTTCGCCTGCCGCCTCGCCCAGCTCGGCTGAAAGCGCGCCGCCCTGCACCCGCGCGGTCTTCGCCCCGGGGTCGACCTCGACCCCGGTCATGCGAGTGGTCCGCAGGAGCACGGTGCCCTCGAGCGAGGCGTGGGCGCCGGCGGCGTGGCCGGGACCCTGCGGCGCCACCGCCAGGCCGCGGTCGGCGGCGAAGCGGACGGTGGCGGATACGTCGGCGGCCGTGTCGGCCACCACCACGAGTTCGGGCCGTTGGTCGACGGCGAGGTTCCAGGCTTGGCGGGCGTCGTCCCAGCCCGGGTCGCCCGGGTGGAAGACGTCGCCGGTGAGGGAGCTGGTGTCTCCTGCGCTGAGCTTGTTCATTGCCCCAGATGTACCTCATCTGACCGACCCGCTCTAGGAGCGGGATTGCGCGGGGTGCGGTGCAGTTCGCGGTGCAGTCGGCTCGAGCTCGGAGCCTCCGACCTGCCGCGCGAGGAAAGCGTCGAGCATGTCCGCAGCCTCGTTCTCAGCGCCCGGCAGCAGGTGCCCGTACTGGTTCAGCGTGATCCCGATGTTGGCGTGACCCATGAAGGTCGAGAGCGCCTTCACGTTCACCCCGGCGGCGATCATCAGCGAGGCGTAGCCGTGGCGGCACTCAAGCGCGCGGACGGCCTTCGGGCTCGGCGGCCTCCCCAACGGCCTCGGGTCCAAGCGCGACGGCAGGGCAGCGGCAGTCATTGCGTCCTCACTTTCGGTGAGTGGTGGTTTTCGCGGTCGTGTGCGCGCGGCAGCGAAGTGGTGGCCGTCGAGACCCCGGCCAGGGTCGCCCCCCGGGGGTCCGAAGTAACCCACCCAAGATGCCGACGAGGTCAGCGTCGGCGGCCTGCGCTTCCAGGGTCAGCGGCCTGCGCTTGTTCGGCACTTATCAAACATTAGGGACCGGGATCGGTCGATGCACTCGCGGCCGCCCGCCACCTGGTGCCGGTGGCCGAGGGCGGCGTGGACACCCTCGACAACCTCACCGTGCTCTCCCAGAGCTGCCACGGCGCGGCCCACCGGGGCTGACAGGGCAGTTGAGCGGGATACTGGGGGCGATGTCGCGAGGAGACCTCAAGCGAGGGGAGAATTCATCAGCGGGGATGAAGAGACTTTCCAAGGGCAGTGCTTCTGCGGCGCTGTCACGATTACCGTCACCGGCGATCCGGAGGCCGCTGGCTACTGCCATTGCGCCGCCTGTAGGAGCTGGTCCGCCGGGCCGGTCAACGCATTCACGCTCTGGAAGCCTGAGGCGGTGAAGGTGACCCAGGGAGAAGACCAAATCGGCGAGCACCACGAGAACGAGCGGAGCTACCGGCAGTGGTGCAAGGTCTGCGGCGGCCATCTGCTGACCCGGCACCCGGAGTGGGGTCTGGTCGATGTCTACGCGGCGACGATCCCTGAACTTCCGTTTGCACCCGAGGTGCACGTCAATTACGAGTCGACCGTGCTGCGCATGAAAGATGGCCTCCCCAAGCTCAAGGACTTCCCCGAAGAGTTGGGCGGCTCCGGCGAGACGATCGCCGAGTAGCTCCACGACCGAAGCACCGTCTGCCAACGCGAGATACTGCGCGTAAGCGATGTCGGAGGAGAACGTCGAGGCTGTGCGGCGCCACACCGAAGGGTGGAACGACCGCGATCTGAGGACGTGGGTGGCCTCGTTTCACCCCGACGCCGAGATTGACTGGTCGCGTTCCCGAGGGCCGCTCAAGGGCGTCTATCGCGGTCACGGCAGGCGTCAGGTCTTCTGGGATGAGTTCTGGTCGACCTTTGAGGACGTCCAACTTGAGGTGCACGGCTTCACGGCTGCGGGCTCCGAAGTCGTGGTCCCGAACACCGCCCATATGCGCGGGCGCCATGGGAACGTGGTGGTCGCGAGGAGCACGTTTGTGTTCACAGTCGAGAAGGGGCAGATCACTCGCCTTCGGCTGTTCCAGGAGCAAGCCGAGGCCCTCGAAGCCGCAGGGCTGTCGGAGTAGCTAGAGGGGCGTTCTTGCGCGGCGCCGAGAACGGCCCCACCGCCGGCACGATCACGGGCTGACGCACGGGGGGGGTTGAGGTCCCCGAGAGGGCCAGGAGCTCCGGTCACCTGCGCGGCGGTGGGGCGTCATGACAGCGTGGCCCGGGCCTGCGTCGTTCGCCATACCACGGTTGCGGTAGAGGTCGTTTTTGCCCGGCGCCGAGAAGCGGGACAAACTAGTCAACCTTGAACAGCAGCTTCCCGTTTTAGATCGATGCACGGAGGGTCACGCCACCGTGCGGCCCCGCTGCCGTCAGTGGCAGCGGGGCCCTTTCTCGGGGTTGATCGCCGAGCGGTGCCCGGCGCCGCGAACCTTCGCCGCGCTCACGCGTTCTAGGAGCGGAGGCGACGGTCGCGATGCGACTTGGGGCTTTGGTCGCGTGCCGCCAGGGAAGGCGGCGCCGACCGGCCTGGCTGGCCCTGAGGCCGTTTTTGCTCGGCGCAGAGCACCCTTGTCCGCCGTGCGCGCCCTCAAAAAGAACGCCCCTCTAGCTACTCCGACAGCCCGGCGGCTTCGAGGGCCTCCTCCCTGGAGAGGAACGACTTGAAGTGGATGACCCTTTCACCGCGGAATGTCCAGGCATAGGCGAGACGGCCTTCGAACTCGATGCCGGTGTGCCGCGCCCTCGAATGAACTCGGTGGATCGAGACGAGGCAGTCAGCCGTGCCGACGATTTGTTCCAGCTCCACGCGCAGTTCCTCAAAAGCTTCGATCCAGCGATCCGTCGCCCGCGCAACACCCTCATGGCCGCGATATATCTCGCCAACGTGGTCGGGCAGGGTCGCGTCCTCATACGTGACTTCGGGATCAAGCAGCGAGAAGTCGACCTCGGCCCGATTCCGTGTCGCCAAGTTCCCCGCCGCCGAGTTCCACGTTCCCAAGAATGCTCGAAGGCTGTCCACGTTCTCCTGCGACATCGCCCGCCCAGTATCCCCTCAACGCCTGCGCGCCTGCTCCCATTTGAGCGACGGCCGGTAGCTCTTCGAATCTTCGTCCTGCTCGGCGCACCGAACGCACCTGACCTCGCGGGGCACTGTGGCGGTAGACCGCAAAACCCGCCTACCGTGTCCCGCACGCGGGACTCCGCCCTGCGTGGTCCGGCCGAGCACCGCCGAAGGGGGGTGCGGTGCAGTTGCGGTGCAGTCGGGTGCCCGTGGGAGCGGTTCTGAGCGGTTCCCCAGCGGTCGAAAACCGCTCTAGCAAGCGGAATCTGGCTCTAGGCCGGGGTGCCTTTCAGATGTACCTCACCGGCGTCCAGGGCGACGTGCCCGGCGTCCGTTTCGACCACCAGCGCGCCGGACTGGTCCACCCCGGCGGCGATGCCCTCGCCGCCCTCCCAGCGGATCGCGCGGCCCATCAGAGCGTCGCGCTCGGCCCAGGCGGCGAGCAGCAGCTCCCGCGGGTCCGCCAGGCGCGCCTCGAGCGTGGCCAGCAGGGCCTCCAGCATCCCCTCTCGCGTGGGCGAGCGACCCGCCGCGATCTGCAGCGACGTCGCGATCTCGCTCAGCTCGTCGGGCAGCTGCTCGGCCGTGGTCGACACGTTCAGGCCCACGCCCAGCACCGCCCAACCCTCCTGCGGTCGCCCCTCGACCAAGATCCCCGCCACCTTGCGGCCGTCGATCCACACGTCGTTGGGCCACTTGATCGAGCAGTTCACCCCGGCCGCCTCACACGCCTCGGCCACCGCCACCGACGCGGTGAGCGGCAGCAGTTCGTCGAACTCGTGAAGCACCAGCGAGGCCAGCACCGACGACCCGGCCGGTGCGGTCCACACCCGTCCCTGGCGACCGCGGCCGGCGCTCTGCTCGTCCGCGGTCACGAGCGTCCCGTGCGGCGCCCCCGCGGCGGCCAGCTCCTTCGCCCGCTCGTTGGTGGAGCCGATCAGGCGGTGGTGGACGCGGGGACGGCCGAGCACGGGCTAGGCCTCCGCCCGCAGGCGCACCTCGTCGCCGGGCTCCAAGCCCAGCTCGGCTGCGGCATCGCCGCGATTCACCGCCACGGCAAGCGAGCGGTAGGCGTCCTCGTACACGAGCACGCCACCGCCGGGCACATCGGCGAAGGTCTGGGTGAAGGTGGCGGTCCGCCGCTCGCCGCCGGCCTCCAGCTCCACCGAGCGCCCCAGGGTGAGGCCGGTTCCCGCCAGCATCTCGTGCCCCACGTTCAGGGCCACGTTGCCGTACCGGTCCTGGCTCAGGACGTGCGCCACCAGTGTGCCGTCCTCGGTCCAGGGCTCGGGCAGCTCGATCGCCTGTAGCTCGTCGGGCTCGACCGGCTCGCCTGCGTCCGCCAGCTCGGCGCCGGCGGCCAGGTGGGCGGCCACCGGGGCAAACAGGTCGCGCCCGTGGAAGGTTGCGCTGACCGGCTCGAGCCGGTGGGGAGAGCGCGTGATGTCGACCGCCTCCACAACCCCCCCGAACCGCTGCCAGGCCAGGCTGAGCAGGCCGTTGTCGGGGCCGACCAGCAGCCGGTCCTCCGCCGCGCAGCGCAGCGCCAGGCCGCGCCGCTCGGTGCCCACCTGCGGATCCACCACCGCCACGTGCACTCCGGGCGGCAGGTACGGGAGCGAGCGGGCCAGCACCAGGGCGCCGCGTTGCACGCCGTAGTGCGGCATCCCGTGGCTGATGTCGATCACCCGGACGTCGGGGGCAACGCCCGCGATCACGCCGTGGACGACGCCCACGAAGTCGTCCTCGTGGCCGTAGTCGGTGAGCAGGGAGACGATCATCGGCCGGCCAGCAGCGCCTCGACGAGGCCGTCGAGGTCGTGCTCGGTCGCCTCGATGTCGACGGTCAGGCCGTGCTCGCGGGCCGTCGCGCTGGTCACGGGGCCGATGGACACCACCCGGGGGCCGCTCGGGAAGTCGCCGTCCACCGCCTCCATGAGGAACCGGACCGTTGAAGAGGCGGTGAAGGTCACGTGGGTGGCCGCGGCCAGCTTCGCGCGCTCGTCCTCGCCGAGCGGCTCGGCCACGGTCTCGTACAGCGCCACCACGTCGACCTCGGCGCCCCGCTCGCGCAGCGCGTCGGGCAAGACGTCGCGGGCCTCGGCCGCGCGAGCCACCATCACCCGCTTGCCGCTCACCTCCACCTGCTCCAGGGCCTCGACCAGCGACTCCGCTATGGAGCGCGGCGGCACCACGTCGGCCTTCAGCCCGTGCTCGGCCAGCGCGGCCGCCGTGCCGGGGCCGATCGCCGCCACCACCGCGCCCGCCAGCGACCGCGCGTCCTTTCCGTTGGCCTCCAGGCCCTCGAAGAGCAGGTGGGCGCCGTTCGGACTCGTCAGGCAGACGAGGGAGTAGCTCTCGACGTCCGCCAGCTCGGGCGGCGGCGGGTTGGGCACGATCCGGATCGCCGGGGTCTCGAGCACCTCCGCGCCCAGTGCCTGGAGCCGCTCGGCCAGCGCACTGGCCTGCGCCCGCGCGCGGGTCACGGCGACGCGGGCCCCGTGCAGCGGCCGTTGTTCCAGCCAGCCCAGGTCGAGTCCCGCGACCGGCCCGACGACGGTGATCGCCGGCGGCTTGACCTCCGCCTCGGCCACCCGCCCCGGCAGCTGGGCCAGCGGTGCGCGCACCGCGCGCTGTCCCGGCAGCGTGCCCTGGGCAACCACGGCCGCGGGCTCGTCCGCGGGCCGGCCCGCCCTCGACCAGGCGCTCGGCGATCTTGGGCAGGTTCTTGACCCCCATGTAGAAGACCAGCGTCCCGGGGAAGGCGGCCAGCGCCGGCCAGTCGATCGCCGTCTCGGGCTTCTCGGGGTCCTCGTGGCCGGTCACGAAGGCCACCGCCGAGGCGGCGTCGCGGTGGGTGACGGGCACGCCCGCGTAAGCCGGCGCCGCCACTCCGGCGGTCACGCCGGGGACGACCTCGAAGCGCACGCCCGCCTCGGCCAGCGCCGCGGCCTCCTCACCGCCGCGCCCGAAGACGAACGGATCGCCGCCCTTCAGGCGGACCACCCGCTTGCCGGCCTGCCCCAGCTCCACCAGCCGGGCGTTGATGTCCTCCTGGGCCATGGCCACCGACCCGGGCGCCTTGCCGACGTAGATCAGCTGGCAGTCCGCCCGCGCGCCGTCCAGCGCGCCGGCCGGTATGAGCCGGTCGTAGAGCACGGCGTCGGCGGCGGCGATCAGCTCGAGCGACCGGGCGGTCATCAGCCCGGGGTCGCCGGGCCCGGCGCCGACCAGATGGACGATGCCGTCGCTCACGCGACCTGCACGATCCCCACGCGCCCATCCTGCCCCAGCTCGGAGAATCGGTCTTCGGCGGCGGCGCGCTCGAACACCCTCACGACGCCGGCGAACGTGCGCTCGTTCACGTCGTCGAAGACGATCACGCCCTCGTCGGTGAGGAGCTCGCGCACCGCCGACAGCTCGCGCTCCAGGTAAGCCTCGTCGTGGTCTCCGTCGAGCAGGACGACGTCGAAGCTCCGCGGGGCCACCCGCCCCAGGCTGGCCAGGACGTGCTCGCACGCGGTCCCCTCCAGCGGGCTCGACCCGACCGTGTAGCCCGGGACCACCACGTTCATGTCGAGCAGGCCGAAGTGATCGAGCAGGGCGAGCGCGTGCTGCTGGGGGTCCTCGATGCCGCGGTGGGGGATGTTGGGGTCGATCGAGACCACGACCGATTCGGGATGGCGCTCGCGCAGCGACCAGCACAGGCAGCAGAGCGACACGCCGACGAAGTTGCCCACGTGCAGCGCCCGCACCGGCTGGTCGCCCGGCAGTCGCTCGGCCAGGACGCCGGCGACGTAGTCCAGGGACTCCTCCGGCATCGATCCCTCGCGCACCTCACGCTCGTCGAGGCCCCGGCCGAGGAGAAAGCGCACCGCCTGCTCGTAGCGCTGGTCGCCCGAGGGCGCCTGCGTCCTGCGCTCCGCCTCGATCCGCGCCAGCGCACGTCGCTTGCGGGCCGTGTCGCGCAGCCAGTGAAAGCCCCAGGGGGTGGCCAGGTCGACCACCAGGCGCAGGCGCGCGGGCCAGGACGCTCCGGCGAATATCTCCCGCAGGGTTGGTGGGCCGGTCACGCCTGGGCCTCGTCCAGGATCTCGCCGGCGCCCGCCGCGATCAGCCGCTCGGCCACCGCGGCGCCCAGCGTGGCGGGCTCGGCCGCGGGGCCCTCGTGGACGTCGCGGACCCAGGCGCTGCCGTCGGGGAGGCCGGCGTACGCGGTCAGCCGCAGGGTCTGCCCGTCGAGCTCGGCCAGCGCCCCGACGGGCGTATCGCAGGTGGCGTCCAGTGCGGTCACCAGGGCGCGCTCGGCGGTCAGGCGGACCAGCGAGTCGGGATCGGTGATCGAGGCGGCGGCCTCGGCCGCGGCGGAGTCGTCGGCCCGCGCCTCCAGCGCCATGCAGCCCTGGCCGGCGGCCGGGACCAGGTCGGCCATCGGCGACCCCTCGTCCGACCGCCCGAGCCGGTCCAGCCCGGCGCAGGCCAGCACGATCGCGGCCGCCTCGCCGGCGGCCAGCTTGCGCAGGCGGGTGTCGACGTTGCCGCGCAGCTCGGCGACCTCGAGGTCTGGGCGGAGCGCCAGCAGCTGCGAGCGGCGCCGCACGCTGGCGGTGCCGACCGCCGCGCCCTGGGGCAGCTCGTGAAGATCGCCGGCGCCGCACAGCGCGTCGCGTGCGTCGGCGCGGTCGGGCACCCCCACCAGCGCCAGCCCATCGGGCAGCGCGGCCGGCACGTCCTTGGCCGAGTGCACGGCCAGGTCCACCTCGCCGGCGAGGAGGGCTTCCTCGAGCTCCTTCACGAAGCGCGCCTTGTCGCCGACCTCACCGCGGTCGCCCGAGGTCTCCACCTCCACGATCTCGGCGCCACCCAGCAGGTCGGCCACCAGCCGCGCCTGAGCCAGGGCCAAAGCGCTGCCGCGGGTGCCGAGCCTCACCCGCTGCGTCGGCGCCGCGAGCCCAGCTCGGTCACCGATGCGCGCGGGCCGCTCGTCGGGCGCGGTGGCGTCGAGCCCGAACAGCTCGCGCAGCGCCTGCACGTGGCGGTAGGAGCCCTCCTCGCCCGCCTCGCCCTTCAGGCGGAGCGTGGGCTCGTGCAGCAGCCGGTTGACGATCGACCGCGCCATCGCCTCCAGGCGCTCGCGGTCGGCCTCGGATGCCGACTCCCAGCGCGGCTCGTTCTCCCGCAGCACCTGCTGGACGATCGCCTCGCCGCGCTCGCGCAGGGCGGCCACGGTGGGCATGACCTCCAGCCGGGCCAGGAAGCCCTCGAAGCCCTCGACGTCGGCCTCCACCAGCGTGCGGGCCCGCGTGGCCTCGGCCTCGCGCTGGGAGAGGTTGCGCGACACCGCGCGCTGCAGGTCGTCCATGTCGTACAGGGCGATTCCGGGCAGCTCACGCACGCTGGGGTCGATGTCGCGCGGCACCGCGATGTCGATGAGCACGAGTGGGCGTCCCGCGCGCGCCTCGGCCACCAGCTGCAGCTCCTCGCGGCCGATGATCTGATGCGGCGAGCCCGTGCAGCTGACCACGATGTCGGCCTGCTCGAGCTCGGAGGGAAGCTCCTCGAAGCGCACCGCTCCGCCGCCGAAGCGCGAGGCCAGGCCGATGGCCCGGTCGTAGTGGCGGTTGGCCACGAACACCGTCTGCACCCCGTGCTCGCGCAGCGCCCGCGCAGTCAGCTCGCCGTTCTCGCCGGCGCCCACCACCAGCACGCGGCGCTGGGAGAGGTCGCCGAGCATGTCTGCCGCAAGCTCCACCGCCACGCTGGACACCGACACGCGCGAGCGGCTCACGCCGGTGTCGGTGCGCACCCGCTTGCCGGTGGTCAGCGCCTCGCGGAACAGCCGGTTGGTGATCGGCCCGGTGGCTCCCTCCACCAGCGCCAGCTCGTAGGCGCGCTTGACCTGGCCCTGCACCTCGGCCTCGCCCACGATCATCGAGTCCAGGCCCGATGCGACGGAGAACAGGTGGGAGACCACGTCGCGGCCGAACCAGGAGTACAGGTGGCCCAGCAGCTCGGTGGGCCGGATCTCCGCCTCGCGCGCCAGCACCGCCAGGGTCACCGACTCGGCCTCCACCGGGTCGGCGGCCACCAGGATGATCTCGGTGCGGTTGCAGGTCGAGATGGCCACGGCCTCGTGGATGGCCTCGTGGGACACCAGCTCGCCCATCACGCGCGCCGCGCGCCCCTCGGGCAGCGCCAGCCGCTCGCGCAGCGCCAGCGGCGCGGTCTTGTGCGAAGCCCCGAGCGTGATCAGCTGAGCGCTCATTCGTCGTTCACCATCTCTTCGATCTCACGAGAGATACGGGCGATCTTCGCACCGATGATCGCCACGTAGATCAGGATCAGGGCCAGGAAGACGATGTAGGCGGCGGCCACGTACTTCCCCGCCTCGTCGAGCGGCAGCGCGGGCATCAGGAAGCCGCGGCGGCCAGGCGCGAGCGCAGGCGCTTGAGGTTCATCGACGCCTGCTTGGAGGTCAGCTCGAGCTTCCACAGCGTCACGAACAGGAGGGTCATGGCCAGCACGCAGGCCAGGAACGTCAACCGCATCTCGCCGGGCAGGCTGCCGCCGGTCTGGGAGAGCACGCGCGGGTGGGTGAAGGTCTCGGCCAGGCGGACGGCCATGAAGTTGATCGGCACGAACGCGCCGGCCGCGATGGCGAACACCGACGAGGCGCGGGCCTGGCGCTCGGGGTCCTCGATCGAGAACCGCAGCGGGTAGTAGACGCAGTAGAGGAGGAAGACCACCAGGAACGAGACCAGCACCGGCTCGTCCCACACCCACCAGTGGCCCCAGGAGGCCTTGGCCCAGATCGCGCCGGTCACCAGCACGCCCAGCCCGAGGATGATCGACATGTGGATGGCGACGTAGGAGCGCATGTCCCACGACGCGTCGCGCGAGCGCAGGTGCTTGATGGCCATGATGCCGCCGGCCACGAAGCCGCACAGGGCCACGATGGCCATGGGCACGTGCACGTAGAAGATCTTCTGGATGAAGCCCTGGTCGCCGTCGACCGGGGCGTAGAAGAAGACGAGTGAGAACGCGACGACCGTCGCCACCACGGTGGCGATCGAGAGCGGTTTGAGGCCCCTTGCGTACGTCAATCGTCGAGGAGGTAGTCGAATACGGCCACTGACAGGAGTACGAACACCAGATCGTAGAGGCTGAGCAGTCCCAGCCAGCGGCCGAGGTCCTCCGGCGAGCCGTCGCCGCTGAACAAGGGCTCGGTGGCGCCGGCGGCGGCGATCAGCAGTGGGGCCAGCAGCGGCAGCAGCATCAGCGGCACCACCAGCTCCCGCGCGCGGCCCTCGCTGGCCAGCGCCGACACCAGGGCTCCGACGCTCGCCAGCCCGAGGTTGGCCAGCAGCAGGATCAGCAGCAGCTCGGGCTGGAGGCCAGGGCCCAGCAGGAGCAGGGAGAAGGCGGGCACCGCCACCAGCTCGACCAGGCACAGGTAGACGAACAGCGCGGCGGCCTTGGCCACCCACAGGCCGGTGCGGTCGGCGGGGGAGAGCAGCAGGCCCTCGATGCCGCCCTGCTCGCGCTCGGCGGCGAACAGGCGCGTCACGCCGATCACGCTCGCCAGCAGCAGCGTCACCCACAGCACCCCGCTGGCCAGCTCGCCGTCCAGCGAGTCGCGGTCCAGGCCGAAGTGGAACAGCACGAACGCGGTGACGCTGAACAGCAGCATCGCCGGCACGGACTCCTTGGTCCTGGCCTCCAGCCGCAGGTCCTTGCGCAGAATCGCCGAGGCGGAGCGGATCACGCCGGGCGCCCGTCCTCGAGCACCAACACCTGGTCGGCCTCAGCGCGGCCCTGCTCGACGTCGTGGGTCACCAGCACGCGCGTGCGCCCCGAGGCACGGCCGACCAGCGGCTCCAGTAGCTCGGCCGCGGCGGAGTCCAGGCCCGCGCGCGGCTCGTCGAGCAGCAGCAGCGGCGGGTCGTGCAGCACGGCCCGGGCGCTGGCCACCCGCTGCACCATCCCGCGCGAGAGCTCCCGTACCGGCTCGTCCGCCCGCCGCTCCATCCCCACCGCAGCGAGCACCTCGTCCACGCGCGCGAGCGGGCGCCTGGTGCAGCCGCGCGTGGTAGGTCAGGTTCTCGCGCGCGCTGAGGTCGCGGTAGAGCAGCGGCTCGTGGCCCAGCAGGCCCACCCGCCCGCGCACCTTCCACGCCTCGTCGGGCAGCGCCGCGCCCAGCACCCGCGCGCTGCCCCCCTGCGGACGCAGCAACGCGGCGAGCACCTTCAGCAGCGTGGTCTTGCCGGCCCCGTTGGGGCCCAGCACGGTGAGCGTCTGGCCCTCCTGCGGCTCTTACGCTCACCCCGGAGAGGGCCACGCGCTCGCCGTAGCGGCGCTCGACGTCCTTCAGCTCGATGGCCGCCACGCGGCCAACCCTACGGCCGTATGGCGGCCCACTCCGCGCGCGTGCGCTCCAGCCACGGCCGGGCACCGATCAGTTCGTTGACCTCCGATCCCAGGGCGAAGTGGCGCTCGGCGTCGTCTTGGCGTCCGAGCGCGGCTGCGGCGATCCCCAGAGAGCGGGCCACGGAGCCGACGCTGATCTCCGGATAGCAGACGGCCACCCGGTCCCCGTAGGGGAGCACGCGGTCGTAGAGCTGCTCGAGGCGGTCGGTGTCCGAGAGCGCCGCGACGGCTTCCATCAGCAGGCAGGCGCTGACCAGGAGCTCCTCGTCGAACGGCAGCGGCCCCACGTCCTCCACCGCCTCACCCGCGGCGTCGAGGTCGCCCAGCTCCGCCAGGGTCTGGGCCAGCACGCAGCCGAAGATCGGGTACCCCGGGTTCTCGGCGACGAAGCGACGGATCGGGCCCACCACCTCCTCCAGCCGCCCCTGCTCACGGCGCAGGAGGTAGAGCTGCAGCCCGTGGGTGACCGCCGCGTTCCACGGGTGCGCAGTTGCACCGGCGCGCCGCGCCGTGGTCATCGCCCGCTCGGCCTCCTCCAATTCGCCCTCCAGCAGCGCGAAGAGCGCCCGGTAGACCTCCATCAGCCAGGTCTGGGCGGGCTGGCGGATCTCGCCCGCCAGCTTCACCATCGCGGCGAACGCGGCTTTGGCGGCATCGATCTGGGCAAACTCGATGTGCGCCAGCACCTTGGCCTCGTGACCCTCCATTGCACGCTCGAGGTCCCCGCTGTCGGTGGCGGCCTGCACCAGCTCCTCACCCATCTCGACCTGTCCCTCGGAAAAGGTCGGTGAATGGTGGGCGGAGAGGTAGCCCGAGAGGGCGTAGGAGAGGGTTGCGGGGTCCGCCAGGCGGCGGGCCATTGCCAGCGCCTCTTCGCTCAGGGCGTGCCGCCGCTCGGCCGGGAAACGCGAGTCGCGCAGCGGCCCGCCCGCAAGCCGGGCCAGCAGGCGGACCCTCAACGCGCTGTCCTCTTCGCCGACAGCCTCGGCCGCTCGTTCCAACAGCCGCACGTGCCGATCGTCGCCCCGCGTGACCTCCCAGAGGACCCGCCCTCCGTAGCCCAGGGCGGCCTCGGCCAGCTGGTCGCGCAGCCCCAGCCTGTCCGCGAGCTTCGCCGCCTCGGTGAACGTCTGGGCGGCCTCGGCGTCACCAGCCCGGGCCTGGGCCTCACCCAGCATGAGCAGCAGCTCGCACCGCTCGGCCTCGTCGGTGACGAGCGTCAGCGCCGCCGCAAAGTGACGGACCGCCTCCTCGTAGGCGAGTTGGCCTACGGCGCGCACCCCGGCGCGGCGGGCGTAGTCGGCCGCCTTGTCGGCCGTACCCGCGGGGGCGGCGGTCACGAAGTGATGTGACAGCTCGGCCAGGTGGGACTCGAGGTCGGCGGCGTACACGTCCTCCAGCACGGCCCCCGCGTCGCGATGCAGCTGTAGCCGGCGGGCCGGGGTGAGCTCCTCGTAGAGCGTGTCGCGGATCAGAACGTGGCCGAAGCGAAGGCGCCCCGGCGCTCCGGGGACCTCCTCGACCACGCGTTGGACCATCGCCTCGTCCAGCGTGTCCAGCAGCCCTGCCGGGGAGACCGCGCACAGCTGTGCGAGCGCGTCGGCTCGGAACTCGCGGCCGAACACCGACGCGGGGCCCAGCAGCTCGCGGCACCCCGGCGCCAAGCGTCCGACCCGGCGCCCGATCACCGAGCGGATACCGGGCGGGATGCTGAGCGAGGCGTCGAGCCCGCCCTCGGCCTCCGACAGGCTCACCACCTCCTCGACGAACAGCGGGTTGCCCGCGGTCCGCCCGTGAATCGCCTTCACCGAGCCGGGCGTAGCGGGCGCGCCGGTGGCCAACTCGACGTACTCGGCCACCGCGGGCTCGCTCAGGCCGGTGAGCGAGATGTGGCTCACGTGCGGCTCGCGCGCGAGCTCGGCGACGGCCGCGTTGAGCGGGACGCTGAAGGTGGGGTCGACGTCGCGGAAGGCGCACACGATCAGCAGCCGGCTGTCCCTGATCGCGCGGGCCACGAACTGGAGCAGCAGCAGGGAGGGCTCGTCGGCGGCGTGGAGGTCGTCGAGCACGAGCACGAGCGGCTCCTCCCGTGCCGCCTCGATGAGCCGCGCGACGACCTCCTCGAACAGGCGAAACCGGGCTGACTCGGGGTTGGCGCCGGGCGCGGTGGCTTCGCTCGGCTCGAGCACGGCCTCCGAGCCCGGGCGGTGGGAGCGCATCACCTGAACCCACGGCCAGTAGGCCGGCGCCCCGCCCGCCTCCCAGCACCGCCCGGTGAGCACCGTGACGCCGTCCGCGCGGGCCTTGGCGATGAGCTCCTCGGAGAGCCGGCTCTTCCCGACGCCGGGCTCGCCCACCACCAGGGCCACCCGGCCGCGGCCGTGCACTGCCGACTCCAACGCCGCCTCCAGCTGCTCGAGGTCACGACCGCGTCCCACGAAGGTGCCGCGGGCAGTTTCGGAAGCGGGCGCCACCACCACCCGGTCCAGCTGCGGCTCTTGGCGCAGGATCGCCTCGTGCAGCTCCCGGAGCTCGCGGCCGGGCTCGATGCCCAGCTGCTCGACCAGCTCCGTGCGCGCGTGCGCGTACGCGTCCAGCGCCTCGGCCTGCCGCCCCGACCGGTACAGGGCGAGCATCAGCTGCCCGCGGAGCCGCTCCCTCAGCGGGTGGCGGTCGATCAGCTCGCGTAGCTCGGGCACCAGCTCCGCTTCGTGCCCGAGCTCGAGCCTGGCGGCGATGCGGTCCTCCTGGGCCGAGTCACGCAAGTCCTCGAGGCGCGCGATCTCGGTCTGGCAGAAGGCCTCGTGAGCCAGGTCGGCCAGCGCGGGACCGCGCCACTGGGCCAGCGCCGCGTCGAGCTTCTCCGACGCGAGTGCCGGGTTTCCCGCAGCCAGCGCGGTCCGGCCCTCCGCCGCCAGCGCCTCGAACCGGCCGAGGTCGAGGTCCTCGGCCCCGACGCGCAGCTCGTACCCCGGCGCCCGGGTCACGATCAGCTCGTGGCCCAGCGACTTGCGCAGCCGGGACACCGCGACCTGCAGTGCCTTCTCGGCTCCGCGTTCCCCGGGCCACAGCTCGTCGATCAGCCGGTCGGTGGAGACCACCCGCGGCGCGTTGAGCAACAGCATCGCCAACAGCGCGCGCTGCCGCGTCCCCCCCAACGTGATCGCCCGGTCACCGTCGACGGCCTCCAGAGGCCCCAGGATCCGAAAATCCACTCTTCAGTCCCCTGGGGCCAACGTAGCACGGCTGTTACCGGCCGGTAGGGGCCCTGAAAGCAGGCGGGCGCAGGGTGTTCGGCGTCAGAGCAAACCCACCCCAGGAGGTCGGTCATGTCGCAGGTCACCCAGCCCAGGATCCACGTCAGCGAGCAGGTCCGAGCCCACCGGGCCGCCGTCATCGCCGCGCTGCTCGCGCTCGGCGCGACCATCGCGGTGGTGCTCGTGCTCGCCATCGGCCAGGACAGCAGCACCACCGCCGAGCCGGTTGCCCCCGGAGCCCAGCAGAGCCTGCGCCCCGACGGCGGCCCCGAGGAGAGCGGCGTCGCCGCTTCGGTCGGCTCGCGCTCCGGCACCACCGGGCCCGACGAGAGCCGCACCGCCGCCTCGATCTCCGGCCGCTAGGACAGGGGCCGGCCTCCGCCGGCAGCCCCCGGGCGGCTCAGCGCCGCCCGGGGGTGGCTGGTGGGACTCACTCGGCTATAAGTGGTCTCAGCACCAAGTCGCGCACAGCCAACGAGGACAAGGAGGCGCGAAATGGCTGAGGTCAAGCCGATCCCCGACCACTACCCCCGAGTCACGCCGTACCTCGTCGTGGACGGCGCTGCGGAGGCAATCGACTTCTACGCCAAGGTGCTGGGGGCGACCCAGCGCGGCGACGTGATGCAGGCCCCCGGCGGGAAGGTCGGGCACGCCGAGCTGGAGCTGGGCGACAGCCTCATCATGCTCGCCGACGAGCACCCCGACGTCGGCGCTGTCGGCCCCAAGACCGTGGGCGGCTCGCCGGTCACCATCCACGTCTACGTGGAGGACGTCGACGCCACCCACCAGGCGGCGCTCGACGCGGGCGCCACCGAGACCCGTCCCCTCAGGGATGAGTTCTACGGCGACCGCATCTCTCAGTTCGAGGACCCGTTCGGCCACCGCTGGAGCATCGCTTCGCATGTGGAGGACGTTTCGCCGGAGGAGATGGGGAAGCGAGCCGCCGAGGCCATGGCCGGCTAGCGCCGGCCTGCGGCTAGCGCTCCAGCGTCTCGGCCGCGTGCTTGATGGTCGGCGCGACCACCGGCCACGACTGGCCGATCGCCTTCGGGTTGCCGGGGAAGTTCACGATCAGCGTGCGGCCGCGCACGCCGGAGATGCCGCGCGTGAGGATGCCCAGCGGCGTGTGGTCGCGCGAGTCGGCGCGGATCGCCTCCGCCCAGCCGGGCGCCTCGCGGTCGATCACGTCGCGTGTGGCCTCCGGCGTCACGTCGTCGGGGGTGAGCCCGGTGCCGCCGGTGGTGAACACGAACCGCGCGCCCTCCTCGTCGGCCAGCCGCCGCAGCGCGGCGGCGATCTGCGCGCGGTCGTCGGGCAGTAGCTCGTGGCTGACCTCGAGCCCGGCGTCTGCGCACAGCTGCACCAGCTGGTCGCCCGAGCGATCGTCGCCGCCGTCGCGCGCGAGCGAGCTGGAGACGGTGATCACCCCGGCCCTCACCGGCGCCAGTCCTCCTTGCCGCCGGTCTTCTCCAGCAGCGTGACCGGCCCCACCTCCACGCCCCGCTCGATGCCCTTGACCATGTCGTAGACGGTGAGCGCGGCCACCGACGCCGCGGTCATCGCCTCCATCTCCACGCCGGTCTCGGCGGTGGTGCGGGCCTCGGCGATCAGCGTCACGCTCGACTCACCCACCTCGATCGCGACGTCGACGAACGACAGCGGCAGCGGGTGGCAGAGCGGGATCAGCTCGGCGGTGCGCTTGGCCGCCTGGATGCCGGCGATGCGAGCCGTCGACACGACATCGCCCTTGGGGCCGTCGCCGCGCGCCACGGCGGCGGCGGTGTCGGGGCTCATGCGCACCTCGGCGCGCGCCACGGCGCGACGGTTGGTAGCCGCCTTGTCGCCCACGTCGACCATGCGGGCCTGCCCGGAGTCATCGAGGTGCGACAGCTCGGCCACGGGGCCAAGTCTGCCGCACCGGTGCCCGGTTGCGGCGGCCGAGGGCGCCAGGAGACCGATCAGGGCTCCCAGGGCGGCCACCAGAGCGATCCGGTGCTCTGAGGAACATCGGTGCTCGCATGCTCTACCTCCGCCTCGACTGGGCCACGATGCGGAAGCCGCGCCGCTTGGGCCGAGAGCGGTTGCCCGCTGCGTCGCCGGCGACGGCGACCACGCGGTACCGCCCGGGCCGCAGCTTGCGGCGCCCGACGCGTCCGGTGAAACGCACGCTGTTCGAGCCCTGCTTGGCCTTGCGGCGAATGGAGAAGGCCCCGACCCAGCGGGTGCACCTCCTGCGGTTTCGCAGTCGCGCGCTCGGACGGCGGCAACGCCGGCCCTGTCGCCGGCCCGAGGTCGCCCGCTCGAAGCGCAGCCGGACGGTGGCCGCCTCCGAGAGGCGGAACCGGATCCGCGTGCCCCGGCGCGCGGCTGAGCGCGGGGTACGTCCCCGGCCCAGTGCGAACCGACTGCCCAGGCTGAGCCGGGATAGGACCGGCCGGGTCCGGTCGGGGCCAACCACGACCGTGCGCTCTGTCCGGCCGGCGCCCGAGCCGTTGCAGGACGCGGTCTGCCCGGTGAAGACCACCCCCGTCGAGCAGCCCTCGTTGTCGGCGACGTCGACGGTGACCGGGTAGGCGCCCGGCTTGGTGTAGGTGTGCATCGGCCGCGAGCCCGCGTTGGTGCCGAGCGTGTCGTCGCCGAAGCTCCAGTCGTAGCGCGCCACCGAGCCGTCGGGGTCTCGCGACCCGCTCGCGTCGAAGGTCGCGGGCCGGCCTGCCTCGGCGGTGAGGGGAGCAATCGAGGCCGCCGGGCCCTGGTTGGGCGAGGCCGCCAGCCCCTGCGGGCTGGCGCCTGCGTCGATCGGCGTCGGCGCCCTCGGCGTTAGTTGGCCGTTTGCCCCCACCGAGTACTGACCGACCTTGTTCGACGCCCGCCACGCCACGTAGGCGTAGCGCCCATCGGGGCTGAGAGTGACGCCGCGCGGGTCACCGCCCACCGCGATGGTGGGCGTGGCCTTGGGTGCCAGCGCCCCACCCTCTCCGAGGGAGTACTGCGAGACGCTGGCGGAGCCGGAGTTCGTCACGTAGGCGCTCCCGCCGTCGGGACTCACCGCGACGGAATCCGGCGAGGTGCCTGCCGGGACTGTGGCCGGGGCCTTGGCCGAGAGGCGCCCGTCGCCGGCGGGGGTGTACTGAGAGACGTTGTTCGAGCCGCGATTGGCCACGAACACACTGCGTCCGTCTGGGCTCACAGCTACCCCGAAGGGCACGGCGCCGCTGGGGACCGTGGCCGGCGTCTCGGGCACCAAGCGGCCGTCGCTCGCGACCGTGTACTGCGAGACCGTTGACGAGCCGCGGTTGGCCACGTAGGCGCTGCGCCCGTCGGCGGCAACTGCCACCGCGATCGGGTTGGCCCCGGCTCCGATCGTCGCCGGGCTCTTGGGGCTCAGGGCGCCGTTCGCCCCCACCGTGAACTGAGACACGCTGCCACTCGAGAAGTTGGTCACGTAGACACTGCGGCCGTTGGGGCTGACCGCGACTCCCGTCGGGTTGGCACCCGCGCCCACGGACGCCGTCGACTGGGGCACGAAGACTCCGTTTGTCCCGACGGAGTACTGCGAGACGCTGTTGGAGTTGAAGTTCGGGACGTAGGCGTGACCCCCATCGGGGGTGACCGCGACGGTCTGAGGGCCGGCGCCGCTGGCCACGGGGGCGGACGATGCGGCCAGCAGGCCCCCACCCAGGCGCGAGTACTGAGAGATGTTGCTCCCGCCCGAGTTCGCGACGTACAGCGACGGCGTGGCTGCCTCCGCACTAGGAACAGCCACGAGCGCCATGGTGGCGAGAATGGCCGCGAGGGTGGTCTTGACCGCTGTGGTGGGGCTGATCGCTCTCATTCCCCGATGCTCCGGGCCGGCCGGCTCTTGCACACCGGGGCAGGCACCGGACTGCACTCAGTGGCAGCCCTGAAACCTCAGCGCAGCCGCAGCCGGTACTCGCGGGTCCGAACGAGCACGGGGGGCGCCAGGCGCCACTGCCTCGTGCGCACCAGGTAGCGGAACACCGAGACGCGGCCTACGGACTCACGCCACACCGCTCGGGTGGCGCGGTTGCGCGGGTTGAGCAGCGTCGCCCGGCGCACGCTGAGGAAGTGACGCAAGAAACGCGACTCGCGGACGCCGGTTCGCGGCGTGCCCCGCGCCCGTCGCTTCGCACGGCGGAGCATGGCGGGGACGCCGTCCGCATCATCGCCCCCGCCGTGCTGGATCTCGGCGTCGTAGATCGCTGCCAGGGAGAGCGCGGTGCGCAGGCGCAGGTTGCGCCACCGGCGCCGCGCCGGGCGGTAGTAGACCCGATTGACGATCTCGTCCTGGACTCGTCGCTGCCGGGCGTCGCCGCAGGTGGCGCGCCAGGCGTTCGGAAGGCCCTCGAGGCCCGCGGTGCTGCCGTCTTCGCGGGCAGCCAGCTCGCGTAGACGTGGGAGGAAGGGCGAGAGCGGGTTGGCGCCCGCGGACGACGTGTAGCGCTCGGCTACCTCGAGCAGGTCGCCGGTGGCCGAGGTGAAGCCCGCGCGACCGGCGGTGTACCCCCGGTCGTCCCCGATTGCCTCGATGTAGCAGTACTGGATCACCGAGGTGCTGTTCTCGAAGTTGCTGATGAGTTTGTCGGCGCGGGCTCGCTGACCGGGTGAGAAGCCGTTGGTCCCCGCGGTCGCAGCCGCAGGGAGCAGCGCGAGCAGGACCCCGAGGACGAGGGCGGCGACGAAGCTTCGCTTCACGGCGCTATAGCGACCCGACGATCGTCCACACGACCATCATCGTCAGCACCAGCCCCGCTATGAGAATGGCGGCGGTTGCCTTGCCCCGACCTTGGCTCGAATGCCGGCGGGCGTGGATGGCGAGGCCCAGCGCGGCGATGGCGAGCGGCAAGCCGAAGACGAAGCCGCCGCCGGGCAGCACGTCCCAGGTCACCGTCGATCCGGGCACCGAGCAAAGGGCCAGTCCCAGGGCAAGGCCCGGGCGCGCGGTCGATCGGGAGAGGTCTACGGGGGAGCGATTCGCTGTGGTTTCCATGCGCCCATGGTCGTTCGCCCTCGCCGGCCAGTCATCGGGGCAGCCACCCGACCTGGCTCAGTGCTTCCCCTGAGAGCGTTCGCAGCTCGTCGATCGTCTCGGTCAGCTCCGTGACCGCCCCGTCCAGGGCGGCGCTCGAGCCAGACTCGGCGGGTGCGAGTTTTCGTTGGGCGTGTCGCAGCTCCAGCCCGATCGACACCAGCCGTTGCTGGGCGCCGTCGTGGAGGTCTCGCTCCAGGCGCCGGCGCTCTTGGTGGGTGGCAGAGACGATGCGCGCCCGGGAAGCCTCCACCTCGGCCAGCTGGCGGCGGACCTCGACGCGCAGGCGCGCGATCTCGATCGCCAGCCCGGCCCGCAGGATCAGCTCGTCGAGCAGCGAGGGCCCCTCGGTCGGGGAGGGGTCATGGACCACCGTGCCCAGCAGCAGCTCGCCGCGGCGCACCGGGGTGCGCCCGGCCGGCTCGAGCGGAAGCTCTGAGACCCACCCGCGCTCGTCGGCGTGGCTGTCCTGGGACGGAAGCCAGAACAGCAGTCGCAGCTCGGGGTCTCCCGTCGCCGAGGAGAGCACCTCGCCTATCCGCTCGGGCTGAGCGTGGCCCTCGCGCAGCTCGGCCAGGAAGGCGTCGACCTGTCGGTTGGCCTCGTAGCGCCGCCGGTTAAAGCGACGGTCCACCAGCCGCTGGACGCGATCGCGCAAGGGACGGAAGGCGAGCGTCACCGCCAGCGTGGCCACCGCCGTGGCGGCGGCCGAGCCCCCGCCCAGGACGATGCCCAGCACCAGCACCACGGCGGCGAACGCCGCGCCCAGGCACACCGTCAGCACGGCGTAGACCAGCGTGGCGCTGATCAGCCGGTCGATGTCGTAGAGGCGGTAGCGGAGGACGGCGACCGCAACCGCGAGCGCTACGCCGAGCAGCCCAAGGAGTAGCGCCGCCAGGCCCACGTCCTCTCCGGTCAGCTCGTCGCTCGGAAAGGCGAAGGCGAAGACAAAGAACACGGCGGCCGCCGTGACCCACTTCATCTGCTGACGCTCCTCGTCGCGTGAGCGGCGGAAACGGAGCACCATCGCCACCAGGGAGGCCACGGCCGCGAGGAGCAGCAGGACGAAGCCGAGCCCTCCCGCGATCTCCGCCGCCGGGCCGCCCCCGAACGGATTCTCGACAGGGAAGTCCTCGAAGCGCCCGGGCGCGAAGGCTGTTCCCACGAACAGCAGGACGGACGCCGCGCCGGCCACCCAGGCCACCCAGCGCCACCGGGGAGTGGGTGGGCTGCCGCTCGGAAACAGCAGTGGGAACAGCCCCAGGGCAAGCACCATCGCCGGCACCCATGCCCAGCTCGACACCCACGCGGTCAGCTCCGCCGCATCCTGGTTCCCCGCCAGCTGGAATGTCCAGTAGAGGTGGGTGCCAAGCACCAGTACGCCCAGCGAGAGGGGAATCGCGCTCAGGATCCAACCGATCGCGTTGCGTGGCCGCCGCGAGGCGATAACGGCCCCGACGACGGCAAGCGCTCCGAGCGCTACCGCCTCGAAGAGGGCCACCGCCACCCCGCCTCCGGGCACCCCGGGCCCGCTCGCTGAGCTGGAGGACTCCGGGTCGGCCACCGCGAGCCCCAGCCGCGCAGCAGCGAGGGCCACCGTCACCGCGCAGATCGACCATGCGGTGGCCCTCACGATCGCTTCATTTTCAGGGGATGCGCCGGGTCGACAGGCTGAAGCCCGAGATCGACTCCAGGACCTCGCCGCTGTCGCCGGCGTTGAAGGAGACGTAGAACCACCGCGCACGGCGATATCGGCGCTCGCAGGAGGTCTCGTCGTAGTCGCTGTCGACGTAGTCCCGACTGCCGTCGGCATTGCGCCCGTAGGGCTCGCATCCCGAGACGCCGACCGCCTTGTAGGGCGGGTCGCCGTACTTGACGCCCTCGGGGGTGTGCCATGAGCCCTGGCCCGTGCTCACGAAGACGACCTTGGATGCCCGCCGGCGGCCGGAATAGACGACAACCAAGGATGCGTCGCCGTCGGACGTCGACCACGTCTGACTGAGCCGCTTCCCGGGGCGAGCCGTGTTCACCGGCCGCCGGCGCCCCAGCGGGCGCGACCGCTGCACGGAGGCCCGCGTTTGGCCGAGCTTCACCCCGGCGATCGACTTGCCGGGCTTCACGAGTGTGAGGTCCCGGGCTTGGGCCGGGCCTGCGCCTCCGAGGGCCGCGAGCGCGATCGTTGATGAGAGAGCGGCGACGGACGCCGTTCGGATGAGATTGTTCGTGATGGTTTCCATGCACCGATGGTCCGCCGGCCGGCGCCGTCGCACATCGAGGTATGCACCCGACTTGCCTCAGGGCCTCTACTGAGTCCGCCCGAGGAAGGAGAGCACTGCGAGGACCCGCCGGTGGCTGTCCTCCTCCCCCGCCAGGTCGAGCTTGAGGAACACGTTGCGCACGTGGCTCTCCACCGTCCGCTCGGTGAGCACCAGGCGCTTTGCGATTCCGGCGTTGGTCAACCCCTCGGCCATGAGGGAGAGCACCTCCCGCTCACGGGCCGAGAGCTCGTCCATCCCCGAGTCGGCGGACACCATGCGCGCCACCACCTTGGGGTCCAGCGCCGAGCCGTCCCGTGCCACCCGTTCGGCGGCATCGATGAACTCGTCCACCTCAAGCACCCGGTCCTTGAGCAAATAGCCGAACCCGCTCTGGGTGACCAGGTCGGCGGCGCCGGCAGCGTCGATGTGCTGCGAGAGGACGAGCACGCCGACGCCAGGGTGGGCGTCGCGGATCCAGTGGGCGGCGCGCAGGCCCTCGTCGGTGAACGTGGGCGGCATGCGAACGTCCACCACGGCGAGGTCGGGCTCGTGCTCGGACACCGCACCGCGCAGGCGGTCGCCGTCGTCGACGGCGGCCACCACCTCGTGCCCAGCGTCGGTGAACAGCCGGGCCAGGCCCTCACGCAGCAGCGCCTGGTCCTCGGCGATCACTACCCGCACGGGAGCTCCGCCACGAGCCGGGTCCCGGCGCCGCCCTCGCTGCTCAGGTCCAAGCGGCCGCCGAGGGCCGCGAGGCGGTCCTGCAGTCCGGTCAGGCCCGAGCCGCCCTCGGGACTGGCGCCGCCCCGACCGTCGTCCTCCACCTTGAGCACGAGGTGCTCGTTCACGCGGTCCACGCGCAAGAGCACGTGCGAGCCCGCGGCGTGCTTGACCACGTTGGTCAAGGCCTCCGAGGCCACGAAGTAGGCCGCCGCCTCGACCTCCTCGCCGAAACGCTCGGCCGTAGCTTCGACCTCCGTGGCTATCGGAGCTCGGGCCGCCAGCTCCTCCAGGGCGGGGCCCAAGCCGTCGTCCAGCGCGGCGGGGCGAACGCCGCGGGCCAGCTCGCGCAGCTCGGCAATGGCTTCGCCCAGGCCGGCCACCGCTGAGTTCAGCGAGGATGCTGCCTCCCCGGAATCAGGCCCGAGCTCGTGCTGCACGTGTCGCAGCTCCAGCCCGATCGACACCAGCCGTTGCTGGGCGCCGTCGTGGAGGTCTCGCTCCAGGCGCCGGCGCTCTTGGTGGGTGGCAGAGACGATGCGCGCCCGGGAAGCCTCCACCTCGGCCAGCTGGCGGCGGACCTCGACGCGCAGGCGCGCGATCTCGATCGCCAGCCCGGCCCGCAGGATCAGCTCGTCGAGCAGCGAGGGCCCCTCGGTCGGGGAGGGGTCATGGACCACCGTGCCCAGCAGCAGCTCGCCGCGGCGCACCGGGGTGCGCCCGGCCGGCTCGAGCGGAAGCTCTGAGACCCACCCGCGCTCGTCGGCGTGGCTGTCCTGGGACGGAAGCCAGAACAGCAGTCGCAGCTCGGGGTCTCCCGTCGCCGAGGAGAGCACCTCGCCTATCCGCTCGGGCTGAGCGTGGCCCTCGCGCAGCTCGGCCAGGAAGGCGTCGACCTGTCGGTTGGCCTCGTAGCGCCGCCGGTTAAAGCGACGGTCCACCAGCCGCTGGACGCGATCGCGCAAGGGACGGAAGGCGAGCGTCACCGCCAGCGTGGCCACCGCCGTGGCGGCGGCCGAGCCCCCGCCCAGGACGATGCCCAGCACCAGCACCACGGCGGCGAACGCCGCGCCCAGGCACACCGTCAGCACGGCGTAGACCAGCGTGGCGCTGATCAGCCGGTCGATGTCGTAGAGGCGGTAGCGGAGGACGGCGACGCCGATGGCCGCCGGAATGCCGATCTCAACGAGCATCAGCCCGAGGAAGGTCAGTGCGCCCGGGCCGCCCTCATTCGGCTCGATCGACCCCAGGATGATCGACACCGGGATGAACGCGCCCGCGTAGGCGATCCACTTGAGCTGCGCTCGCTCCTCGCCCTCAGACCTCCTGAAGCGGACCACCAGGGCAGCCATCGCCAGGACGAAGGTCACGATCATCCCCAGCAGGCCAAGCCCTCTCAGGAGGTTGCTCACGGCGTCCGGCAGGGCGCCGGACGGGGGAATGTGCTCGAACGGAGCGTCGAGGCGCTCGCCGGAGAACGTCCCGCCGACGAGCACGGCCGCGAACGAGACGACTGCCAAGCCCACCGCGGGCCGCCAGCGACGCGACGGAAGGCGGCCGTCGGGAAAGACGAACCCCAGGGCGACGATCGCGGAGAAGATGAGGGGCCAGGAGTGGGTCTCCAAGATCGCCGCGGGCCGCCCGCCCGGGAGGCTGTCCGGGTTCTGCAGTGTGAAGGCGGCCCAGGCCGTGATGACCCCGGACGCCGCGAGCAGGAAACCGTTAAGCACCAGCAGCCACCCGACGACGTTTCCCGGCCGGCGCAGGACTATCGCCAGCCCCACACCGGTGGTGGTCACCACGGCGATCACGGACCCCGCGTCGCCCCACGGGTCGGCGTACTCGCCGGCACCGGCCTCGAGCACGAGGACGGCGACGCCCAGCGCCGCGACCAGCGCGCCGGCGGACCACGCGAGCGTTCTCGAGCGCATCACGGCCGCCGATCATCACTCCGATGGCGGCCTAGGGCAACCGTGCTGGCACTGAGGCTCGGCTAGGTCCTGCGCATCACGGTCTCGGGCAGGCGACCCAGGCCGGTCTGGGCCGACGGATGCGTATCGGGATCCAGGTATCGGTCGATGACTCGGTCGAGGCCGCGCCTGCGGGCCACGAACGCAAGGACGGGGAAGAGCACCCGCTGCACCGCGTCGGGTGGCTGGCGGAAACGGATTTCCCGGCGGAAACGCGTGGCCAGCAGCGAGCCGAGAAGCGGTGAGGGCGTGCCCACTTCGTCCACGTGCCCGTCCGCGCACAAGCCCCAGAACACCATCAGCGCCCGCTCGAAGTCCAAGGCCGGCTCGACTCGCGTCCGAAGCTGCACCTCGTCCTCCCCCGGATTCCACCAGCGGTGCCAGGTGCCGGCCGGCACCGTCAGCTTCTCGCCGGCCGCGAGCGTGCGCTCGACGCCGTCCGCCAAGAAGGTGATCTGCCCGGCGCGCACCTCGAAGTGCTCGTCGCAGTGGTCGTGAATGTGCTCGCCGCCGGGGACGAAGCCGCCGCGCTCGACCGAGAAGTCGGACACGATCCGCGCGCCGCCGGTGTCCTCGGCCGACTCCACCAGCATCGCCTTCTCCCCGGTGAGCGGGTTCCAGATGACGTCGCCGGCGTGCACGCCGTGGCTAGGCGGGCTGGGCGGTGCTCTGCGCGGCGGCGATCAGGTCGCGGACGGCCTGCTCGTCGCCTTGGCGCAGCAGCTCGACCGGGTCGGGCGCGCCGTTGACGATCGACTCGAAGAAGACCTTGCGGTCCTGGTAGGTGGGCAGGTTGCCCTTGGCCCACCCGCGCACCTCGTTGAGCAGCTCGGCGAGCCGCGCGTAGGGCTCGCCGTACTCGTCGGCGATCTCGGCCTTGATCCGCTTGGCCAGCGCCGGCGAGGCACCCGCGGTGGAGATGGCGATGGCCAGCGGGCCGGTGCGGACGATGGCCGGAAGGATGAAGTTGCACAGCGGCGGGACATCCACCACGTTCACCAGCATCGCCCGCTTCTCGGCGTCCTCGTAGATGCCGATGTTCACGTCGGTGTCGTCGGTGGAGGCGATGACCATGAACACGCCCTCCAGCTCCGCCGGTCCCGAGTACTCGCGCCGGTCCCAGGTGATCGAGCCCTCGCGGGCGAGGTCGGCAATGGCGTCGATCGCGTCGGGAGCGACCACCGTCACGTCGCCGTCGCAGGCGAGTAGTCCCTCCACCTTCTCGAGCGCGACTTCCCCGCCGCCCACCACCAGGCAGCGGCGCCCGGTCAGCTTCAGGCAGGCGATGTAGAAGGGGGTGTCGAGCATCCCCTGCACGCAGCTCTGGTCACAGATGCCGCGCTTGAACTGGCACACGCATTCCTTGCCGGCAAACGCTTGGGCGGGCATGGTCTAGGCGAGTCTAGGCCCCGTAAAAAGCTCAGACGTGCCCGGCTTCTTCGACGACAACTCGATGCTCCGCGTGGTCCACCGTGAGCGCGCCATCGCGCTCTCCGGGCCGCGCGCGCTGCTGATGCAGGCGGCCCACCCGCTGGCGGTCTCCGGCCTGCTCGCGCACTCCACCGCGATGGACGAGCCCTACGACCGCCTGGCCCGCACCGCGGAGGTGATGAGCACGATCGGCTTCGGCGAGGCCGAGGAGGCAGAGCGCATCACCACACACGTGCGCGCGATGCACGCGAAGGTGAGCGGCCGCCTGCGCGAGGCCACCGGGCGCTTCCCCGAGGGCACTCCCTACCGCGCCGATCAGCCCGACCTCCTGCTGTGGGTGCTGTTCACGCTGGTGGACTCCGGGGTGGTGGTCTATCGCAAGTACGTGCGCTCGATGTCCCGCGCCGAGGAGGAGGCCTACTGGGAGGACTACAAGCTGGTGGGCAACCTCTTCGGGCTCGCCGACGCGGACATGCCGGACACGCTCGGCGACCTGCACGACTACAAGCGCGAGATGCTCGAGGGCGACACGCTGCTGGTCACCGACTGGGCGCGCAAGCGCGCGAAGGAGATCGTGATGGAGCCGCCGGTCCCCTGGATCGCCCGGCCGCTGCTGGAGACGGCCAACTTCATCACCATCGCGCTGTTGCCCGGCCGCATCCGGCGTGAGTACGGCTTCTTCCCGCTGCCGCCGACCGCCGTCCGGAAGACCCTGGTCGCCGGTGGCGCGGAGTACGTTAAGCGCGCGGTGATTCCGTTCTTGCCTGACCGCCTGCGCTACGTGCCCGCCGCTCGCGCCGCGTGACGCGAGCCGGGCTGGGGCTCGCCCTCCTTGCGGGGGCGACCTCCTGGGGCTCGGCTGACATCGGACCCGTCGCCGGCGCGCTGGCCCGCGAGTTCGACGTGTCGCTGGCCTCGGTCGGCGTCGTCGGCGGCACCGTGTTCTTCGCCGGGCTGATGGTGGCGAAGCTCGGCTCCGCGACGGTCACGCGGCGAATCGGCACTACGCGCGCATGTCAGCTGGCGTGCCTTCTCGCTCTGGCCGGCAGCGTGGTGGCGGCCCTGGCCCCCGAATACTGGGTCCTGGCCTCGGGCCGGGTGCTTTCCGGCCTTGGCCTCGGCCTGGCCATCGTCGCGGGGCCCGTGCTGGCCAAGGAGGCAGGCGGCGTCCGCCTGGTCGGGCAGTTCGGCGCGGGGGTCACGCTGGGTGTCGCCGGGGCCCTGGGAGCCGGCAGCGTGATGCGGGGTGCCGGGGTCGACTGGCGGGTGGACTTCGCGGTCGCCGCCGCGGCGGCCCTTCTCGCCCTGGTCGTGCTCGCGCTCGCGCCCAGGAGCGAGGAGACAGCCGAGATCCCGAGCGGGAGCGTCCTCGCCCTCGTGCGGCGCTCGGCCACGAGCTGGAGCGCCTGGCGGATCGAGCTGCTCTTCACCACCGCCCTGGGGGTCCCGTACATCCTCGGCGTCTGGCTGGTGCCGTACCTCACCAGGGACGCGGGCGTGTCGAGTGGGCTGGCAGGTCTGCTGAGCGTGGCGCTCTACGTGCTGCTCGCCTTCGTGCGCCCCGAGGGGGCCCGGCTGGAGGCCCGGGGGATGCCGGCGGGAGCAATCGGGGGCCTGGCCCCGCTGGCCGCCGCCGCCGGGCTGCTGCTGTTGGCGCTGGACGGAGCCGTGCCGGTGCTGGTGGCCGGGGCGCTGCTGGCCGGCGCCGGGTTCGCGATCCCCTATGCGCTCATGTACGACGAAGCCCAGCAGCTGTACCCCGATGCCCGCGTGGCGGCTGTGGGGCTGCTGAGCGTGGGCGGCAACGTCCTGCCACTCGCCGTCCTACCCGTGCTCGGCGCCGCGATCGAGCACGGCAACGGCGAAGTGGCGCTGTGCGCCCTGGCTGCTCTTCCGCTGCTGACGGGGCTGGCGAACCTGAAGCCGGCGCTCACTTCCTGAGCATCCGCGTACCCACCCGCAGCAGCGGGCCCAGGTTGCGCCGCAGCGCGGTGGCCTTGTCGTCGTCGCGGCCGTAGACGATCCGCGAAGCCGCCTCCAGCGCACGCGCCAGCTGGTCGTCGTAGGGGAACCACCATGCGTCGCCGGTGTGCGAGGGCTCCCAGCCCACCAGCCGCACGTGGACGCACTCGTGGAACGCGGCGCGCGAGCGCAGGCGCCCCGAGCCCCAGTGCATGTGGTCGTTGACCCACACCCGCTCGGCGGGCAGCAGCCGGGCGATGCGGGTCCCGCGCGCCCGATCCGAGGTCCACACCGAGGCGCTCACCGCCCACGGAAGGGCCGTGGCGGCGGCGATCCCCGCTTCCTCGTCCTCCACCACCGTCACCGCCAGCACCGGTCCCCGCGGAGGCTCCCGGGCGATGCGCATCTCGTCGGTGACCCCGGTGAGCACCGCCGGCCGGAAGCCCTCGGCTCCGGGGCCGCCGCAGCGCACCACCGCGCCGTCGGCGACGGCCTCGTCGACCAGCTGCTCCAGCCCGGCGGGATCCGGCGGAGGCGCGACCTCGTCGAGCCCGAGCCCCTCCGCGCGGTCGGTCAGCTCCTGCACGATGCGCTCGGCCACCTCGCGCACGACGAACAGGCGCGCGACGCCGGACGGCGACCGCCCGCCGGTGGCGAAGCCTCCCCACAGGGCGCCCGACACCGTGTGGCGCGGGGCGTCGGCGAGCACGAGCATCGGGCCCTTGCCGGCGGCCGGCGCCTCCAGCACGCGCTTCAGGCCCAGGCCGTCCAGCGTCCGCGGCTCCACGCAGCAGACCACCCCCTCGGGCACCCCCGCCCGCTCGAACACCCAGCGGATCCGCTCTCCCAGCATCGCGTCCAGCAGAACCCCGTTGCCGCACATCAGGGCGAGTGCGACCTCCTGCAGCGGGAGCGACCACGGCTCGGAGTCCGACGCCCGCACGCCCAGCACGCCCAGCGGCTCGCAGACCAGGCTCGCCCGCTTGGGCCGGGTGAGCAGGGGGAGCCCCACGCTGCGGTCGGCCAGCACCTTCGGGCCGTGGCGCGCGGTGCGGTGCAGGGCGTCGACCGAGGTGAGCAGCTGAGTGGACAGGGCCTCCGCGCGGGGCAGCCCGGTGTTCCGGGCGATCAGCTTGGCCAGCGGGTCGATGCTGTCGAGGATCACCTGGGCGCAGCGGCGCAGGTAGCGGGCCCGGTCGTCGAGCGGCAGCGAGGCCCAGTATGGCTGAACTCGCGCGACGTCCTCCAGCGCCTCCCGGCTCAGGACTCGCTCCTGCGGCGTCGCAGCTCCGCGTCGTGCTCGCGCATGGCCGCCTCTTCGCCGTGCTCGGAGAGGTCGAGGAAGCGCACGCCCTCCGCTTCGGGCGGCATCAGCTCCTGCCCGGTGAGCGCGCCGGCCTCGTCGTGGGGGTACTCGTAGCCCTGCCCCCGGCCCAGGCTCTCGGCACCGGGGTAGGCCCCCGAGCGCAGATAGTGGGGGATGTCGGGCACCCCGTTCTCGCGCACCCACGCGCGCGCGGCGCCCAGCGCCTTGTACGACGCGTTGGACTTCGGCGCCAGGGCCATGTACACGCAGGCCTGGGCGAGGTTGTGCGCGCACTCGGGCAGCCCGACGTGCTCCACGGCGTGCGCCGCCGCGACCGCCACCTCCAGCGCGCGCGGGTCGGCGTTGCCGATGTCCTCGCTGGCCAGGATCACCATCCGGCGGGCGATGAAGCGTGGGTCCTCGCCGCCCTCGAGCATCGTGGCCAGATAGAGCAGCGCGGCGTCGGGGTCCGACCCGCGCGTGGCCTTGATCCAGGCGGAGATGGTGTCGTAGTGCTGGTCGCCCTCCTTGTCGTAACGCAGGGCGCGGCGCTGCAGGGCGTCCTCGGCGTGCCGGAGCGACACCGGCCGGTCGCCCACCGTCTCGCAGGCAAGCTCGAGCGCGGCCAGCGCCGTGCGGGCGTCGCCGCCGCTGCGCGCCGCGAGGAACTCCAGCGCGTCGTCATCTGCGGCGCACCTGCCTCCGAGCCCGCGCTGGTCGCCCAGCGAGCGCTGGAGCAGCGCCAGGACCTGCTCCGGCTTCAGCTGTCGCAGCTCGTACACCTGCGTACGCGAGAGCAGCGCGTTGTTGACCTCGAAGTACGGGTTCTCGGTGGTGGCGCCCACCAGCACCACCAGCCCCTCCTCGACCGCGGGAAGCAAGGTGTCTTGCTGGGCCTTGTTGAACCGGTGGATCTCGTCGAGGAAGAAGATCGTGGGCTCGGAGCTGGTGGATCGGCGGTGGTCGGCGCGCTCGAGCACGTCGCGCACCTCCTGGCGCCCGGCGTTCACCGCGGATGCCTCCTCGAACGCCGCGCGGGCGTTGGTGGCCATCAGACGGGCCAGCGTGGTCTTGCCCGTGCCCGGCGGCCCGTACAGGATCATCGAGTGCGGCCGGCCCTCCTCGATGGCCAGTCGCAGGGCGGATCCGCGCCCCAACAGGTGCTCCTGGCCCACGAATTCCCCCAGCGAGCCCGGGCGCATGCGGGCGGCCAGAGGCTGGTCGGAGGCCGCGACCTTCGTCCGCGCTCGCGGGCCCTCGCCCGTGGAGAAAAGCTGCTCCACACTTGAAGTGTCCCATCCAGGACTGGACGTATCTCCTATACGCCCTCTGGACGAAGGGCCGATGTAGCTCACCCGGGTTATCGACCTGAGGCCGTGCCCGCGGCGATCTACTTCGTGTGGGTGGTGCAGGCGCTGTACCGCGGCACGTTCCGTGACTGGAACCGCGCCGGGCGGGTCATCCCGCTAGCGCTGCTTGATCGCGACGCGCCAGACCCACAGGATGAACAGGGCCTGGACGGGCAGCCGAGCCCACAGAGCGGGCTCGGGGATCTTCTTGTAGCGGTCGGGGTTCAGCGCCATGTTCACGTTGGCGGGGAAGATGGCCACCAGCGTGGCGATCAGCCACCACCCCGCGACCTTGCTCGTCTTGGGACTGAGCACTCCCACGCCGCAGGCAGCCTCGGCCACGCCGCTGATCAGCACCAGCTCGCGGTGGGCGGGCAGGTAGTCGGGCATGATCGACTCGTAGGTCTTCGGGATGCGGAAGTGGTTGAGGCCGGCGCCGATGAACGTGGCGCCCAGCGCGGCGCGCTTCTTGGTCACGGCAGCCACTCGGCCAGCTCCTGCGCCGCCCTCTCGCCGGCGTCGTCCCACACGAAATGTCCCGTTCCGTCCATCACCACGAGGCGGGAGTCTGCCAGCTCGTTCTGGAACCGCTTGGCTCCTGCGAGCGGGGCGAAGGGATCGTCCGCCCCCCACAGCAGCAACGAGGGGACGTCCATCTTGCCCAGGCAGCCTTCGTAGGCCTCGAGCTCTTCGAAGTTTCCTGAGCGGTAGAGCTCGAGCAGGCCACGTCGGCGCGTCTCGTCGGCGAGGCACTTGGCGTACTCGTCGATGGCCTCGTCGTCCATGGCCGGGGACGAGCTCCTCAGGATCTGGCCCAACCCGTCGCGATCGATGCTGTCCACCATCTCCTCACCCTGCCCCTCGGTGCGCAGGCCCTCGGCCATCCCGTGCCACTTCCCGTCGGCGAAGAAGCCGGTGTCGGAGATGACCAGTGCGCTGACCGCGTCGGGGTGGTCGCAGGCCCAGCGCAGGCCGATGAGCCCGCCCCAGTCGTGGACCACGAGCACCACGCGGTCGAGCCCCAGCTCCTGCCGGAACGCCTCGACGCCCTCGACCTGCCTGGTCCACGTCCCGGGCGGGTCGGGCGGCGAGTCCCCGAAGCCGGCGAGGTCCGGGGCGATGGCGCGGTACCCCTTGGCCGCGACGGCGGGCAACGCGTGCCGCCACATGTAGGACGACTGCGGAAACCCGTGAAGCATGAGCGCCACGGGGCCGTCCTGCGGCCCGGCTTCGCGGTAGTTCAGCACGGGGGCGAACCTACCCAGTTGGCGACTTTTCCCCCGTATAGGAGGAGAACTCGCCAATCTCATCGCGCGACAGCACGGCCGGGTGGCCCGGCGGCAGCTGTTCGCGGCCGGGCTGACGAAGCGCCAGGTGGACGCGCGCATCGCGGCCGGGCGGCTGCGCCGCGTTCACCAGGGCGTGTACGCGATCGCCGGGACGCCGGCAACGAGGGAAGCCCACTGGATGGCCGCGGTCCTCGCCGCGGGCGACCACGCCGCGCTGAGCCACAGGAGCGCGGCCGAGCTGTGGTGCCTCGTCCCCGGCTGCTCGTCGGTGGTTCACGTGACGGTGCCCGGGAGCGGCGGGCGAGCGAAGCGGGGCGGGCTGGTCGTGCACCGGGCGCAGGCGCCGGCCACAGTGCACCGCGGCATCCCGGTCACCACCCCGCTGCGCACACTGCGGGACCTCCGCGCCGGGCGGAGGAAGTACGAGCGCGCGGTGGCCGAGGCCCAGCGCCTGGGGCTGATCTCCAAAATCGAAGCGGACGCCCTGCTGCCCGCCGGCCGGCCACCGGCCAACCGCTTCGAGAGCCGCTTTCTCCGCCTGTGCGCCGAGCACGGCATCCCGAGGCCCACCCGCCAGGCGGAGATCGGCCCCTACACGGTCGACTTCCTCTGGCCCGCGCAGTTCCTCGTCGTCGAGACAGACGGCCACGCCACGCACGGAACGCGCACGGCCTTCGAAGAGGACCGGGCAAGAGACGCCGACCTCACAACACGCGGCTACCGGGTGCTGCGCTTCACCTGGCGCCAGCTCACCGAGCGGCCCGGGTGGGTCGCGCAGACGGTGCTGGCAGCCCTGACGGTCTAATCTCGGAAGGGCTTTGCCGGACCCTTCAGACCTGGAGCGCCGCGCCACCGAGCTGCTGCAGAAGCTCATCCGGTTCAACACGGTCAACCCGCCCGGCAACGAGGAGGAGGCGCAGCTGTTCCTCGCCGACCTGCTGGAGAACGCGGGCTTCGAGACCGAGTTGCTGGCCAACGTCGAGGGCCGCCCCAACCTGATCGCCACGCTCAAGGCGAAGTCCGACGGGCCGGGCCTCGTGCTCCTCGGCCACGTGGACACGGTCCTCGCCGACCCCGCGGACTGGAGCACCGACCCGTGGTCGGGCGAGATCAAGGACGGCGAGGTCTGGGGCCGCGGCGCGCTGGACATGAAGAGCCAGGTGGCCGCCGAGATAGCCGCCGCCGCCGCCCTCGCCGAGGAGGGCTGGCGGCCTCAACAGGGTGAGCTGAAGGTGATCGTGACCGCCGACGAGGAGGCCGGGGCCGAGCACGGCGCTCAGTGGCTGTGCGAGCAGCACGCCGACAAGGTGCGCTGCGACCTGGTCGTCAACGAGGGCGCCGGCCACGTGATCGAGTACGACGGCCGCCGCGTCTACGGGGTCTGCGCCGCCGAGAAGGGCGTGTTCCGCTTCACGCTGACCACGCGCGGGCGCGCGGGCCACGCGTCGATCCCGCGCATCGGCGACAACGCGCTGGCCAAGATGGCGCCGGTGCTCGAGGCGATGCAGACCGGCCACCCCGAGTACGAGCTCTCACCGGAGCCGCAGGGCCTGATCGAGGCGCTGGGCCTGAGCACCGAGGACCTGGAGGCCACGCTCCGGCAGATCGAGGCACAAGACCCGCGCGTGGCCGTCCTGATCGAGCCGATGCTCGGCGTGACCCTGACCCCGACGATGATCAGCGCCTCGGAGAAGATCAACGTGATCCCCGCCCGCGCCGACCTGAAGGTCGACTGCCGCGTGCCGCCCGAGCTGGGCGAGGAACACGCGCTCAGGCGCATCCGCGAGGTGGTGGGGGAGAACGGCTTCGGCGTCGAGTTCGCGGAGACGGTGATCGGCAACCGCTCTCCGGTCGACACCCCGTTGATGGACCACATCAGGGACTTCATCGCCGACGAAGAGCCCGGCGCCGAGGTGGCGCCGGTGGTGCTGCCCGGCTTCAGCGACTCGCGCTGGTTCCGCGCCGCCTTCCCCGACTGCGTCGCCTACGGCTTCTTCCCCCAGCGCAAGATGGACCTGTTCGAGGCCGCGCCGCTGATCCACGGCGCCGACGAGCGCATCCCCGTCGAGGACCTCGGCATGGCGGCGCGCTTCTATGCCGGCCTGATCGAGGAGACGCTGACATGAGCACGCCCGAGGACAAGCTGCGGCTGGGCGGCATGGCCCTGCGCAACGGCCTGCTCGTGCACGGCCCCACGCACTGGGCCGCCGCCGTGCGCACCCCGCAGGGCGAGCTCAAGGTGGGCTCGGGGCCCAAGCCCGACCTCGGCGGTCGCGCCAGCGAGAAGATCCCCGGGGTCAGGGGCATCACCAAGCTGGCCGAGGCCATGGCGGTGATCCCGCTGGTCAAGCGGAACCTGCCCGAGGCCAAGCTGCCGATGCAGGACTTCCGCACCGTGGGCACGATGGCCGGCGCCGCGCTGCTCGGCCAGGCCATCCGATCCACGGGCGCGCGGACGGTGGGCCGCGAGGCGGCCGTGAGCCTGGTGAGCCTGGCGCCCGCCCTGCTGGCGCTGCGAGGAGGCGACCTGGCCGCCTACCACGGCGTGGAGCACAAGGCCATCGCCGCCTACGAGCAGGACGGCGAGGCCGCCGACGCCGACAAGGAGCACGACCGCTGTGGCTCGAACCTGGTCGCCCCGATGCTGGTGAGCGCGGCGGTGGGCAACGTCGCCGCGCGCAAGGCCGGGCTGAAGGGGCCTGCGGCCGAGGCCACGGTGGCGCTGGGCAGCGCCGCGGTGGCGGTGGAGGTCTTCGCGTGGTCCGAGCGCCACGAGGGCACCGGCCTCAGCCGGGCGCTGCGCAAGCCCGGGCATGAGATCCAGCGGCTGGTGGGCACGCGCGAGCCCAGCGAGGAGCAGCTCGAGGTGGGCCGCGCGGCGCTGGCCGAGATCCTGCGCGTGGAGCCACTCCCCGAAGCGGACTGATGGCCGCGCCCGCCGTCCGCGAGCGCCTGGCGCCGGAGGTGTTCCGGCTTCCGGTCGAGCGCATCCGGGAGGGCTACTACTCCGACGCCTACTTCAACTACACCCGCGAGCTGCTCGAGCGCGAGGACAGGCACCCGCGCGTCTTGATGCAGGTCTTCCAGCGCAAGGACTCCGTGCTCGGCGGCATCGACGAGGCGATCGCGATCCTCAAGCTGTGCGCCGGCCACGACGGCAGCGGCTGGGACCAGCTGGAGGTTCACGCCCTGCACGAGGGCGACGAGATCTCGCCCTGGGAGGCGGTGATGACCATCGAGGGCGACTACGCGCTGTTCGCCCACCTGGAGACGGTGTACCTGGGCTCGCTGGCCCGCCGCACGCTGATCATGCGCAACGTCAAGGAGGTTGTCGAGGCGGCCAACGAGAAGCCGATCCTCTACTTCCCCGCCCGCCACGACCACTGGCTGGTGCAGACCGGTGACGGCTGGGCCGCCCACGTGGCCGGTGCGATCGGTGTCTCCACCGATGCTCAGGCGAGCTGGTGGGGCGGGCGCGGCGTGGGCACGGTCCCGCACGGGCTGATCGCCGCCTACGAGGGCGACACCGCGGCCGCGGCCAAGGCCTTCGCCCGGCGCTTCGCCGACCAGATGAACGTGGTGGTGCTGGTGGACTTCGAGAACGACTCGGTGCGCACCACGCTCGAGGTGGCCGACGCCCTTGGCGATGACCTCTGGGGCGTGCGCCTGGACACCTCGGGCACGCTGGTGGACCGGGCCCTGTGGAGCGAGATGGGCGAGTTCGACCCCACCGGCGTCAACGTGCGCCTGGTCGAGCGCGTGCGCGAGGCGCTGGACGCGGCCGGACACGAGCGCGTGAGGATCGTGGCCAGCGGCGGCTTCGACGCCCGGCGAATCCGCGAGTTCGAAGCGGTGGGAGCGCCGGTGGACTCCTACGGCGTGGGCTCGTCGCTGGTGCGGGGCTCCAACGACTACACCGCCGACGTCGTCCAGGTGAACGGCAAGCCCGGCGCGAAGGTGGGAAGGCGCCTACATCCGAACCCGCGGCTTCAGCCGGTGACCTGACCGGCCGATAGGGGTCCCAGTGCTGACGCTCGGCTCCTTCCTGTCCGGTTTCGAGGACTTGTCGGATTCGACCCGGCGCATGGTCGACGAGGAGCAGCAGTACATCACCGACCTGGCCCACCGCCGCGCGCTGGCGCTGGTGTCGGAGAACCGCACGCTGCTGGAGGGCTTCGCCTTCACCCTGCTGCAGAACGAGGTGCTGGAGCGGGAGGACATCGAGCGCATCGTGGCCTCCTACAAGGGTGAGAACGGGTCCGCCCCGACTCCCGCGCCCGAGCCCGGCCCGGCCACGGTCGCGGCGGCGGAGCGGCTTCCCGACGATCAGTAGTCTCAGCGCCCTCGTGTTCGGGCGCATCGACCACATCGGAGTCGCCGTCGAGGACATCGACGAGGCCGTGACCCTCTACCGCGACCGCCTCGGCATGCGCGAGCAGCACCGCGAGACCGTGGAGGAGCAGGGCGTGAACGCCGTGCTGCTGGAGATCGGCGAGGGCCACGTGGAGCTGATCAGCCCGCTGGCCGCCGACACGGCGGTGGGCAAGTTCCTGGAGCGAAACGGCCCCGGACTGCACCACGTCGCCTACCAGACCGACGACATCGACTCCCGCCTCGACGAGCTTCGCGAGGCCGGCCTGCGGCTGATCGACGAGCAGCCCCGCACCGGAATCCGCGGCAGCCGCGTCGCCTTCGTGCACCCCAAGGCCACGGGCGGCGTGCTCACCGAGATCGTCGAGCCGGCGGAGGCGCACTGATGGCCGATCGCCCCAACCGCGTGGACATCGGCTTCCAGGGCGGCCAATCGCTGGCCCTCCGGGTGTCCGACGAGCCGCTGAAGGGCCTGACCGACGCGCTCGCCGACGAGGGCGCGGACCGCTGGCACGAACTGAAGACCGAGGACTCCGACGTATCACTCGACCTGTCGCAGATCGTCTACGTCCGGGTCGAGACCGAAGAGCACCGCGTCGGCTTCTAGCGCCCGTAGAACGCTGAGCGCACTGGATCTGGCGCTCCTCCGCGTGCTGCGCACTCGCGGCCACACGCCGGGGTCCGAGTCCGCGGCCATCGCTCTCGGGCGGGTGACCGAGCACGCCTACCTGTGGCACGGGATCGCGCTGATCGGCGCGATCCTCGACCCGCCGCGCCGACACCGCTACCTGCACACCATCAGGGCCGTGGCCGCCACCCAGTTCGTGACCTCCGCGATAAAGCTCACCTTGCGCCGCGACCGTCCGGTGTTCGAGGACCTCCCGCAGCTGATGTCCACGGTGTCCGAGCTGTCCTACCCCTCGGCCCACGCCTCGACCTCGTTCGCGGCGGCGCGGGGGTTCGGCGGCAGGCCGGCCTACGCGCTGGCTTCCGTGGTCGCACTCAGCCGCCCGTTCCTCGGGCTCCACTACCCCTCCGACACGGTGGCCGGCGCCGCCCTGGGCCACGCGCTGGCCCGCCTGACGCCATGAAGGTCGGGATCGTCGGGCTGCCCAACGCGGGCAAGTCGTCCCTGTTCAACGCGCTCACCGCTGCCGGGGCCCAGGCGGCCAACTACCCGTTCACAACCGTCGAGCCCAACGTGGCCGTGGTCCCGGTGCCTGACGAGCGGCTGGAGGCGGTCGCCGAGACGATCGGGGCGCGGCCGATCGTGCACGAGTCGATCGAGTTCCACGACATCGCCGGCCTGGTCCGCGGCGCCCATCAGGGCGAGGGTCTCGGCAACCGCTTCCTGGGCAACATCCGCGAGACCGACGCGCTGCTGCACGTGGTGCGCGCGCACGACGACGCCCAGGTGGTCCACCCCGAGGGCGCTGTCGACCCGATCTCCGACGTCGAAGCGGTCGAGACCGAGCTGCTGATGGCCGACCTCGACACCGCCGAGCGGCGGCTGGAGCGCGTGTCGCGCCAGGCGCGCTCGCTGGACAAGGAGCTGCAGGCCGAGGCGGCGTGGCTGGAGGAGGTGGTCGAGGCGCTGAAGGCGGGCCGCCCGGCCCGTACGGTGCCCGACCCTGCGGACGCCCCGGCGGGCCCGCGCCAGCTCAGCGCACTGACCGCGAAGCCCGTGCTCTACGTGGCCAACGTGGCCGAGGGCGAGCCGCTGGAGCCGCCCGCCGCGCTGGCCGAGCACGCCGCCGGGGGCTACGCCCGCGCCACCGCGGTGAGCGCCCGCCTGGACGCCGAGCTGGCCGAGCTCGGCGACGAGGACGCGACGGCGATGCGCGACGACCTGGGCGTCGAGGAGTCGGGCCTGACCACGGTGGTCCGCGAGGCCTTCGCGCTGCTCTCGCTGATCACCTACTTCACGGCGGGCCAGGAAAAGGAGGCCCGCGCGCGAGCCATCCCCGCCGGCACCCGCGCGCGCCCGGCCGCCGGCGCGGTGCATACCGACATCGAGCGGGGGTTCGTGGCCGCCGAGATCGTCCCCTGGGACGAGCTGGTCAGGGTGGGCGGCTACACGGCCGCCCGCGAGCAGGCGCTGCTGAGGGTCGAGGGACGCGACTACGAGATGCGCGACGGCGACGTGGCCACCTTCCGCTTCACGCCGAGCTGACCTGGCGCCCTCCGGGGCGCCTTGAGAGGCTCAGGGTGTGCCGGTGGCACGTAAACGCGTTCGTCTCACCCCTTTGGTGGTCGCTTGGCGGGCGGCTCACGCGCTGATCACCATGGGGTTCCTGGCGTCGATCGGGTACGTGTGGTGGTGCGCGATCGCCCGCCGCCGAGATCGGCTGCTGCGCTGGGCCATCGCGGGCCTCGTCGGCGAGGGAGCCGTGGTGGCCGCCAACCACGGCGACTGTCCGCTCGCCCCTCTCGGCGAGCGGGTCGGCGATCCTGTGCCGCTGTTCGAGCTCGTGCTGGGCCAACGCGCGGCGAAGGTCGCCATTCCCGTGCTGGGAGTCGTCACGGCCGCGGGCGTGGGGCTGCTTGCGGCTCGCCCGCAAGCTCCGCGCTAGCGAGAACGCACGACCGGGCCGGTCACCTTCCCCGCGCGCGCTCGGTACACGCCCCGTCGGCGCACCTTCACCGAGAAGTCGCCGCTGAACGACATCGGCGCGCGCGCCGAGCGCCGCCACCTCCCCCGCACGCGCCGCTCGATCACCACTCGGCTCGAGCGCCGAGGCTCGAACCAGCCCGCGATTCGGCCGCGCCCACCCCAACTCACCACCTTGTAGAAGCTGGCCCAGGTGTCGGGCAGGTCGAGCAGCGTCCGCAGCCGGCCGCCGTCGATCGGCGCGGCGCCCTTCGTGCCCACGATCTGCGCGCGCACGATCCGGGGAGAGACGCCGCGCTTGGTCACCTGCACGCGCACGAAGCGACCCGCGGTGCGGCTCCTCAGGCGCCTGGCCATCTCGCGGCCGGAGTAGCGCAGCTCGGAGCGGTGACGGGGCGAGATGCGGTCGTAGGGGTCGGGCACGCTCACCAGGTAGGGCTGCGGCCCGGAGTCCACGAACGAGTTCTCGGCGTTCTCGGTCCGGCCGCCGGAGGTGGAGAAGAAGAAGGCGGTGATCGGGTCGCCGCGGTAGGTCAGCACCTGGCGGGAGGTGGCCTGAACCGCGGCGGTCGACTCGGGCTGCTCGCCGGTCACGCCGGTGTAGACCTGGGAGCGGGTGTCCGGGAGGTGGGCGTAGATCTTCGACCGGGGCGGCGAGGACACGGCGTAGGAGCGGGCCGCGACCGCCTGCGACTTCAGCGCCTCGGGGTGCCAGTTCGCGGGCATCTCGCCCGCCACCACGCCCTGGACGTAGTCGTCCAGGGCCAGCTCGTTGACCACCGCCAGCCCGCCTCGGGCCCGGTGCAGCACCAGGGAGCCTCGGTAGCTGCCGTCGGCCACGCCGGTGTCGGCCTTGCCCAGCAGCTGCACCGGCCCGCCGCGCCGCGAGATGCGCAGCGGCGCGGTGAAGCGCCCCACCCGCTTGCGGCCCCGGAACAGCAGCACGCCCGGGCCGCCGGGCCGGGCGGTGTAGGTCACGTTGGGGCGAGCCTTGCGGTCGCCGATCTTGCCGGCGCCGCGGAAGCTGGCGGCGGAGTAGCCCCGCCGCACCAGAACGCTGGTCTCGCGAGGCGCGATCCGGGTCAGGTCGGTGCCGCGGTAGTAGTGCCGGAGGATGCGCCGGTAGTCGCGCCCGCGGCGGGCGAAGCCGTAGGCGCCGAACTGGCTGAGGCCGACTCCGTGCCCGAATCCGGCCGCTTTGATCACGTGCAGGGTCTGGGCGTCGGGCGGCGGCGCCGCGGGCACGACGAGGGGCGCCAGGACCAACAGCGGGCGAAGCACCGGGTGAGGTCTAGTGAATGCGGACCGTCGGGCCCGTCAGTCCCGCGGCGCGAGCGCGGTACAAGCCGCCGCGGCGCAGCTCTACCCGGAAGGCCCCGGCACGGGAGAGCTTCGCCCGCGCGACGCGCTTCCAGCGCCGCCCGACGCGGCGCTCGACCACCAGCCGCCGCGAGGACGGGGCGGGGGAGAAGCGGCCCACCAGCTGCGGCTTGCGGGCGCTGGGCCCGGGGCCGGCGACCCGCGCCAGGCGGGCCTGCGAGCTCGACGCGGTGGTGAAGCTCGAGGGCGCGTCGTACAGGCCCAGGCGGGAGCGCAGCTGCGGGCCGGTGACGCGGCGCGAGCCGCTGGAGCCGAGCACGTCGGCCCGGATGATCCGCGGCGAGGCGCCGCGCCTGATGACCCGGATCCCGCGGTAGCTGCCCGGAGCGCCCAGGCGCGAGTCCAGCGACGAGCTGGAGAAGCGCTTGCTCCAGCGGTGGCGCGGCGAGATGTCGTCGAAGCGGTCCTCGACGCCGACCAGGTAGGGCTGCGGGTCGCCGCCGAAGATGTTCTCGACGTTCTCGGTGTGGCCGCCGGAGGTGGAGAAGAAATAGGCGGTGATCACGTCGCCGTTGTAGGTGAGCACCTGGCGCGCGGTGGCCTTGACGGCGCGGCTGGTGCTGCGCCGCTCCCCGGCCACGCCGCGGTAGACCTGCGACCGCGTGTCGGGGTAGTGGTCGAACACGCGCGAGCGAGGCGAGGAGGCGCGGGCGTAGGAGCGAGCGGCCACGGCCTGGGCCTTGAGCGCCTCGGGATCCCAGGAGGACGGCATCTCGGCGGCCACCACGCCCTTGACGTAGGAGTCGATGTCGAGCTCGTTGACGACGGTCACTCCGCCGCTCGAGCCGGGGCGCAGCACGAGCTTGCCTCGGTACCGGCCGCTGGTGACGCCGGTCATCGCGCGGCCCAGCAGGCGGGTGACCTTGCGCGGGCGGTAGACGGTGACCCGGGAGAAGGTCCCGACCCGCCGCCTGCCCGAGTAGACCGCCACCTTCGAGCCGCGGCGCTTGGCCGTGTAGGTGGCGCCGGGTCGTGCGAAGCGCGGGCCGATCCGCGACACGCCCCGGAAGCGCACCGTCGAGCGGCTGGCGGCCAGCAACACCCGGGTGGCCCTGGAGGAGGTCCGCTCGATCGAGGTGCCCTGGTAGTAGTGCTTGACGATGGTGTCGTAGCTGCGGCCGTTCTTCGCGTAGCCGTAGGCGCCGTACTGGCTGAGGCCCACGCCGTGCCCGAAGCCACCGCCGCGCACGATGTGGACGGTCGCGGCGTCGGCGGCCGCAGGGGCGGCCGCGAAGGCAAGGCAAAGCAGAGCGAGCGTGGGGCGCCGCATCGCTGTCACAACACTCGTTTCGGCCGAAAGTGGTGGCAACTCAAGCGACGGCGAACAATCGCCATTCGCCGGGAACTCCCCGCAATTCGTGGGAACCCCGGTCCTCGAAGCCCAGCCCGGAGCCCACGACGAGATCCTTCACCGTCGACGAGGCCAGCACTTCGTTCTCGCCTGCCTTGGCCATCACGCGAGCGCCGATGTGCACCGCCAGCCCGCCCACGTCGCTGTCTCGGATCTCCAGCTCGCCGGTGTGCACGCCGGCCCGGACCCCGATGCCGAGCCCCTTCACCCCCTCGCTGATGGCCGAGGCGCAGCGAACTCCCCGCGCGGGCCCGTCGAAGGTGGCCAGGAAGCCGTCGCCCGTGTGCTTGACCTCGCGGCCGCGGTGCCGCGCCAGCTCGCGCCGGACGAGCTCGTCGTGGCGGCCCAGCAGGCCGCGCCACGCGCTGTCGCCCATCTCCGCGGCGCGCTCGGTCGAGCGGCAGATGTCGGTGAACAGCACGGTGGCGAGCATCCGGTCGGGCTCGCGCTCGTGGCGCTTGCCGGTGAGGAACTCCTCGATCTCGCCGATGAGGGCGTCGACGTCGCCCATGGAGAAGAGGTGATCGCGGCCCTCGAGCTCGACCAGCCGCGCGTCGGGGATGTGCTCGGCGAGGTAGCGCGAGTGGCGCACGTCGAGGAAGCCGTCCTCGGGCCGGTGCAGGACCAGGGTGGGCACGCGGATCGAGGGGAGCACGTGGCGCACGTCGAACTTCCCGATCAACTCGAGGATCCGCGCCGCGGTGGCGGGGCTGGCGGCCAGCCGCTCCAGGCGGGCGGCCCACTCCATGAAATCCGGGTCGTTCACCCGGCTGGCGGCGATCGCGCTGGTCATCAGCCCCCGGCCCCAGTTCGCCACCAGCTGCGCCGCCCGCTCGCTGCCCTCATCGTCATCCCAGGTGAAGTCGTAGTCGGGCGCCCAGCGCGAGCGGGCGAAGGCCGAGTACAGGACCAGGTGGGTGCAGCGGTCCGGGTGGGTGGCCGCGAACAGCGACCCCATGGGACCGCCCTCGATCGTGGCCGACACCGCGGCGTCCTCGAAGCCCACCGCGTCCATCACCGCCAGCACGTCGTCCATCTGCTCCTCGAGGGTGGGCGCTCCGGCGATGGGGTCGGACAGGCCGCTGCCGCGCCGGTCGAAGATCGCCACCGTCGCGAACTCGCCCAGCCGCTCGAAGGCCGCGGCTACCGAGGGCTCCTCGAACAGGTACTCGCACTGCGAGATCCAGGTCGGGACCCAGATCAGATTGATCGGGCCGTCGCCCACCGTCACGTAGGCGATGCTCACGTCGCCGCTTTTCGCGTACCGGGCCTCGGGCATACAAGAGGTAGTGTGCCGCGCCGTGTCCAAGCGCAAGGCTTCCGATCTATTCGTCGAATGCCTGGAGAACGAAGGCGTGCGGCACGTCTTCGGGATCCCTGGTGAGGAGACAGTCGACCTCAACGAGTCGCTGTCGCGTTCGGAGATCGAGTTCGTGCCCGTTCGCCACGAGCAGGGCGGGGCCTACATGGCCGACGTCTACGGGCGGCTGACCGGGCGCGCCGGGGTGTGCCTGGGCACGCTGGGTCCGGGGGCGATGAACCTCACCACTCCGATCGCCGACGCCTACCTGGACTCCGCCCCGCTGGTGGCCCTCACCGGCCAGGGCGACCTGGAGCGGATGCACAAGGAGTCCCACCAGTACATCGACATCCTCAGCGTGCTGCGGCCGATCGTGAAGTGGAACGCGCGGCTGAACAACCCGCGCATCATCCCGGAGGTGGTCCGCAAGGCCTTCAAGCTCGCCCAGCAACAGAAGCCGGGGCCCACTCACATCGAGATCCCCGAGGACGTGATGGAGGACGAGATCGACGCGAGCCCGCTGCCGGTCAGCGAGCGCCGCCGCCACCCCGAGCCCTCCGGCGAGGAGATCATGCGGGCCGCGGAGGTGATCCGCAACGCCAACTCGCCGATCATCCTGGCCGGCAACGGAGCCGTGCGGGTGGGCGCCGCCCCGGCACTGCGGGAGTTCTCCGAGAACACCGGCATCGCCGTGGCCGAGACGTTCATGGGCAAGGGCCTGGTGGACAGCCGGGGCGACAACGCCCTGGGTGCCGTCGGCCTCCAGGCCGGCGACTACGACATGGCCGGCTTCGACGAGGCCGACGTGGTCATCGCGATCGGATTCGACCTGGTCGAGCACTCACCCGACCACTGGAACTCCGACCGCGACAAGCAGATCGTCTACATCGACACCGTGCCCGTCGAGGTGGACGAGCACTTCATCACCGAGGTCGACCTGGTGGGCGACATCACGCGGATCCTCACCCGCCTCACCCACGAGTGCACCGGGCTCGGCCCGGGCGGCGGCTCCTCGCGCCTGCGCGACGTGGTGATGGGCCGCCTCGAGGCAGCCAAGGACGACGACGCCTTCCCGATGCAGCCCCCGCGCGCGCTGTACGAGATCCGCAAGGCGCTGGGCGACGAGGACATCCTCATCTCCGACGTCGGCCTGCACAAGCTGTGGATCGGGCGCATGTACCCGGCCCACGAGCCGAACACGTGCATCATCGCCAACGGCCTGGCGGGGATGGGCTTCGCGCTGCCCGCAGCGATCGCGGCCAAGCTCGTCCACCCGGACCGCAACGTGATCACCGTCAACGGCGACGGCGGCTTCCTCATGAACTTCCAGGAGCTGGAGACGGCCAAGCGCATGCGCACCTCGTTCGTGAACGTCGTGTGGGAGAACAAGCAGTACGGCTCGATCGTCTGGAAGCAGGACAAGAAGTTCGGCGAGCACTTCGGCGTCGACTTCACGAACCCCGACTTCGTGAAGCTCGCCGAGTCCTTCGGCCTGCCCGCCTGGCGCTGCGAGTCGGCCGAGGACTTCCCCCGCCGCCTGCAAGACGCCCTGGCCCACGACGGCCCCACCCTCGTGGTGCTGCCGATCGACTACTCGATCGACGTGGCGATCTCCGAGGAGCTGGGTACAGAGACGGTGGCGACATGAGCGAGCAGTCGGTAGTCGAGAACGTCCCCAAGCAGCTGTGGATCGGCGGCGAGTGGCAGGACGGCAGCGGCAGTGAGAAGCTCTCCATCGAGGACCCCTCCACCGGCGAGGCGCTCACCGAGGTGGCCGACGGAACCGCCGATGACGCCAAGGCGGCCCTGACCGCCGCCACCGATGCGCAGGAGGAGTGGGCCGCGACGCCTCCCAACACGCGCAGCACGATCCTCCAGAAGGCCTACGAGACCCTCAACGAGCGCGTCGAGGACCTAGCGCTGCTGATGACCCTCGAGATGGGCAAGACGGTCACCGAGTCCAAGGGTGAGATCGCCTACGCGAGCGAGTTCTTCCGCTGGTTCGCCGGCGAGGCGCTGCGGATGGACGGCTACTACAAGACCGCCGGCAACGGGTCGGGCCGCGTGCTGGTCATGCGCCAGCCGATCGGTCCCTGCCTGATGATCACCCCCTGGAACTTCCCCACGGCCATGGGGACGCGCAAGATCGGGCCGGCCGTGGCCGCCGGCTGCACGATGGTGATCAAGCCGGCGCAGCAGACCCCGCTGTCGATGCTCGCTCTCGCCGAGATCATGCACGAGTCCGGGCTGCCGCCCGGCGTGCTGAACGTGATAACCAGCTCCTCGTCGGGCGCCACGATGGGGCCGCTGATCGAGGATCCGCGCCTGCGCAAGCTGACCTTCACCGGGTCGACCGAGGTGGGTCGCAGCCTGATGGAGCAGGCCTCCCAGAACATCCTCAAGACCTCGATGGAGCTGGGCGGCAACGCGCCCTTCCTCATCTTCGACGACGCTGACGTGGAGGCCGCAGTCGAGGGGGCGATGATCGCCAAGATGCGCAACGTGGGCGAGGCGTGCACCTCGGCCAACCGCTTCCACGTTGCCGACGGGGTGGCCGACGAGTTCGCCACCAAGCTCGGCGAGCGGATGGGCGCGATGAAGGTCGGCCGCGGCACCGAGGAGGGCGTCGAGGTCGGCCCGCTGATCGACGACGACCAGCGCACCAAGGTCGCCGAGCTCGTGGACGACGCGACCGGCAAGGGCGCAGCCACGGTGGTGGGCGGCTCACGCGTGGACGGCAATGGCTACTTCTACGAGCCCACCGTGCTCAGCGACATCCCCGACGACGCCAACCTCCTCAAGGAGGAGATCTTCGGCCCGGTCGCCCCGGTGAAGGGCTTCTCCGACGAGGACGAGGCGGTGGCCTCCGCGAACGACACCGAGTTCGGCCTGGTCGCCTACGTCTACACCAACGACCTCAAGCGCGCCTTCCGCGTGTGCGAGAACCTGGAGACCGGGATGATCGGCCTCAACCAGGGCCTGGTCTCGAACGCCGGCGCCCCGTTCGGCGGCTGGAAGCAGTCCGGCATCGGCCGCGAGGGCGGCAACGAGGGCATCGCCGAGTACCTCGAGACGAAGTACGTAGCGGTCAACCTGTAAGCGGGTAGATCCGCCGCCGCGGCTGGCTGCGCATCAGCGCGGCGTCAGGATTCACGCCCTCGGCGTTAGGGCTTCGTCAAGACGCGCGTTCGCGCGCGCGGACGGGTCTACAACGGGGACATGGCCAGCCCGGCCGGCACCGTCAGCCGCCTCTTTCTCGGCCGCCCCCTGCGTAGCGATCGGGTGGGGGACACGCTCCTGCCCAAGCGGCTTGCCCTGCCCGTCTTCTGCTCGGATCCGCTGTCGTCGGTCGCCTACGCCACGGAGCAGATGGTGCTCGTGCTGGGCCTGGGCGGCCTCGCGCTGCTGCACCTGACCCCCTGGCTCGCCGCCGCAGTGATCGGCCTGCTGGTGATCGTGGTGGCCTCGTACCGCCAGACGTGCTTCGCCTATCCCAATGGAGGCGGCGCATACACGGTGAGCCGCGAGAACCTGGGCGAGAACGCCTCGCTGGTGGCGGCCTCGGCGCTCTTGGTCGACTACGTGCTGACCGTGGCCGTCTCGGTGGTGGCCGGTGTCGCGGCGATCACCAGCGCGATCCCGTCCCTCGCCCCGCACGCCGTTGGCCTCTCCCTCGGCTTCGTCGCCCTCCTCACCGTCGTGAACCTCCGCGGGGTCAAGGAATCCGGGCGCGCCTTCGCGCTGCCGACCTACGGGTTCGTGGCGATCATCTACGTGCTGCTGGCCGTGGCCTTCGCCAAGGTCGCGCTGGGCTCGGGGATCACCGCCGAGAGCGCGGGGTACCACCTCCGGGCGACAGCCGAGACCGGGGGCGCCCTGACTGTGTTCCTGGTGCTGCGGGCGTTCGCCTCGGGGTGCACGGCCCTGACCGGGGTGGAGGCCGTCTCCAACGGCGTCCCGGCCTTCCGCCCGGACCGCAGCCGCAACGCGGCGGCGACGCTCGCGATCATGGGCGGGCTCGCGGTAACGATGTTCGCCGGCATAACGGCCCTCGCGCTCCTGTCGCACGTTCACATGGCCGAGGACCCCTCGGCCCTCGTCGGATTCCACGGCGAGGCGCAGCGGACGGCGCTGAGCCAGATTGGCCTGGCGACCTTCGGGGAGACCGTTCCCTTCTTCCTCCTCCAGGGCTTCACCGCCGCGATCCTGGTCCTGGCGGCGAACACGGCCTACAACGGCTTCCCGGTGCTGGCCTCCCTCCTCGGGCGCCACGAGCACCTACCGCACCAGCTCGCAAACCGCGGCGACCGGCTCGTCTTCTCCAACGGCATCGTGTTGCTGGCGCTGGTGGCGGGAGCCTTGATCGTCGCGTTCGACGCCGAGGTCACCCGGCTGATCCAGCTCTACATCCTCGGCGTGTTCCTGTCCTTCACCCTCAGTCAGGCCGGCATGGTCCGCCACTGGCAACGCGAGCTGCCCGGGCTCGAGCCGGCGGCTCGGCGAGGTGCCCGTCGGCGCCAGGCGATCAACGCCGCGGGCGCGGTCGCCACGGGCGTGGTCTTCCTGATCGTGCTGCTGACCAAGTTCACCGCCGGCGCATGGATCGTGGTGGTGGCGACGCCGCTGGTGTTCCTGCTGATGAAGGGGATCCACCGCCACTACCAGTCGATTGCTCGAGCCCTGGCTCCCGACCCCGCGGGCGTCGATCTGCCGGCCCAGGTCCACGCGGTGGTGCTGGTGTCTCGGCTCCAGGCGCCCGCGCTGCGCGCTCTTGCGTTCGCGCAAGCAACACAACCCGCGTCGCTGGTGGCCTTGAAGGTCGCGGCCGAGGGCTCGGACGACCCGCTCCCCCGCGAGTGGGAGGAGCGCGGGGTGCCGGTCCCGCTCGTCGTGTTGGAGTCTCCCTACCGGGAGACCGTCCGGCCGGTGGTCCGGTTTGTGCGGCAGTTGCGGAGAGATCACCCGGACGGCGTGATCTCCGTCATCATTCCCGAGTACGTCGTCCCCCGCTGGTGGGAGCAACTGCTGCACAACCAGAGCGCACTTCGGCTGAAGGCGCGGCTCCTGTTCGAGCCGTCCGTGACGGTTACGAGCGTGCCGTGGCAGCTGGGCGGGGACCAGCGATGAGCGCTCCCCCCGTTACCTACGTCCGAGCCGAGGATCTGATCGGCGACCCCGTCGAAGCCGTCCCGAGGGCGAAGGGTGGGCTTGGGCGCCGCCGCCGCTTGGCTGGTGGCGCACTGGCGGTGCTCGGCCTGCCACTCCTGACCGTCCTGCTCGCCCAGGCACGCGGCACGCTCTCGCTGGAGAGCGACATGATGCTCTATCTGCTCGCGGTGGTGATCATCGCGGCCGTGGGCGGGCTGGTGGTTGCGATTCCGTCGGCCATCTTCGCGGCCGGGCTGACGAACTGGTTCTTCGTCCGCCCGTTGCACACGTTCGAGATCTCCCAAGGCGAGCAGCTCCTCGCGCTCGCGGTGTTCCTCGTCGTGGCGATAGCCGTCAGCGGAGCGATCGAGGTCGCCTCCCGGCGCGGGCGCGCGGTCGCGCTGGCAGCCACTCAGGCCGAGACCCTGTCGTCGCTTGCCGGTCCCGGGTTGCGGGACGACGAGAGCCTCCACGGCGTGCTCGAGCGGGCCCGCGAGGTGTTCGGCATGGAGTCGGTGGCACTGATAGCGCGGGACGTGCCGAGCGACACTTGGAGCGATGTCGACCGGGCCGGAACGCACGCGACCGGACAGGATGCGCCCCTCCGCTTCGACCTCCCGGTGGGGAACGACCTGAGGTTGGTGGGCCGGGGCCGCGCCCTGTTTGCCGAAGACCGGCGGCTCCTGCAGGCGTTCGCAGCCGCTGCGCAGACGGCCCACGAGGGCCGGGAGCTCACCAAGAGAGCACGGCAGGCGCGCGACCTGGCCAGCGCGGACCGCCAGCGCACAGCGCTCCTGGCCGCCGTCGGCCACGATCTGCGCACACCGCTGGCGGGCGTCAAGGCGGGCGTCAGCAGCCTTCGCCAGAAGGACGTCCAGTGGACGCCCGAGCAGCGCGACGAGCTACTCGAGACGATCGAGACCTCCGCCGACCGGCTGGACGCCATCGTGGCCAACCTGCTCGACGCCAGTCGCCTGGAGGCCGGCGCGCTTGCGGTGCGGACTCGCGCCGTGGCGGTGGACGAGGTGGTCTCGGCGGCGGTCATCGGGCTGCCCGGGGCCAAGGACCGGGTTCTGCTCGATGTGCCCGACGACATGCCGTTGGTCGAGGCCGACCCGGGCCTGCTCGAGCGGGTGATGGCGAATCTGCTCGACAACGCGCTTCGTCACGGCGGGCAGGACAGTCCGGTCGAGGTGTCGGCGACGGCCGGCGAACGGGCGGCGAAGGTGCTCGTCATTGATCACGGGCCGGGGGTAGCCGACGAGCTCCGCGAGCGGATGTTCGAGCCCTTCCGAGCTCGGGACGACAGGCAAGCCGGCGGCGGTGTCGGGCTCGGGCTGGCGGTGTCCCGCGGTCTCACGGAAGCCATGGGCGGGAAGCTCATAGCCGACCAGTCACCCGAGGGGGGCCTGACCATGCGGCTGCGCCTGCCATTGGCGGACGCGCGGTCCCGGTGACCCGGGTGCTGATCGTCGAGGACGAGGCGGGGCTGCGACAGGCGCTCGCGATCAACCTCAGAGCGCGGGACTACGAGGTCGTGCTGGCGGCCACGGGCACCGAGGCCCTGACCGAAGCCTCGCGCCACCCGCCGGACGTGATGATCCTCGACCTGGGCCTCCCCGACATTGACGGGGCCGAGGTCATCCGCGGGCTGCGCGGATGGTCACGCGCTCCGATCATCGTCCTGTCGGCCAGGGTCGGGCAGGGCGACAAGGTCGACGCGCTCGACGCGGGCGCGGACGACTACATGACCAAGCCCTTCGGGATGAACGAGCTGCTCGCTCGGCTGCGGGCGGCGTTGCGCCGTTCGGCACCTGGCCCCGACGCGCCGACGGTCGAGACGCCGCACTTCACCGTCGACCTGGCTGCGAAGGCCGCGTACGGCCCGGCCGGCCAGGTGCAATTGACGCCGACCGAGTGGGCCGTGCTCGAAGTGCTGGTGCGCAACGAGGGCAAGCTCGTCTCCCAGCGCCAGCTGCTGCAGGAGGTCTGGGGCCCGGCCTACGAGACCGAGACCAACTACCTCCGGGTGTACGTCGCGCAGCTGCGGCGCAAGCTGGAGCCGGACGCCTCCCGGCCCCGCTACCTGATTACTCAGGCCGGGATGGGCTATCGCTTTCAGCTCGGCGCTTAGCCAGAGCCGGGGTCCTCGAACTCCGGCGGCTCCCTCTTCATCCCGGCCACCACGGCGGCTATCTGGTTGGGCGAGCCGATCAGGCCGGTCTGCAGCTCGGTCTCCAGCCACAGCGCGTCGGCCGCCGACCGTCGTGGGGCCTCGCGGTAGAGCAGCTTCGCGGCGCGGACCGCGTCCGGGGAGCGGCCCGCGATCTCGGTGGCCAGCTCCTGTGCTGCGACCAGCGGTTCGCCGGCCACGCGTGTCACCAGTCCGAGCGCCTGCGCCTCCTCGCCGCTCACCACCCGCCCGGTGAATGTCAGCTCCCGGGCGACGTCGGGCGCGACCAGCGGGAGCAGGGTCTGGGTGATGCCCATGTCGGGCACCAAGCCCCACTTGACCTCGAGCACCGAGAGCTTCGCGTCCGGCGCTGCGATGCGGATGTCCGCCCCCAGGGCGATCTGAAGCCCGCCGCCGAAGCAGTTGCCGTGCACCGCCGCGATGACCGGCATGGGCAGGGCCGCCCAGGCGAGCGCACAGCGCTGCGGGAGGTTGCCCAGATCGCGGTCCTCACGGCGGGCGAGCTCGTCAGGACCGATGCCTTCGTTGGTCCCCAGCACCGAGACGTCCAGCCCCGAGCAGAAGCTGGGACCCTCACCGCGCAGGACCACGGCGCGCACGCCGCGCTCGCTCCCCACTTCGTCAGCGGCCGCCACGACCGACTCGAACATGGCCTTGTCCAGGGCGTTGTGCTTGTCGCTGCGGACCATCGTGACCGTGGCCACGTGATCGGCCACCTCGATCGATACCCGGTCCTCACGCATCTGACTAGTGCACGACCGTCTTCAGGCCCACGATCACCATGCCCAGCGAGGCGGTCAGGAACATCGAGCCGATCGTGCCTCCGAAGCCCATCTTCGAGCGACGGGCGATCACCAGGCCCAGGCCGGCCAGCTCGGCCACTCCGAGGCCGATGGCCAGGTCGAGCGTGAGGTTGCGGTCCAGTGCCTCCAGCGCACCCAGCGCCAGCACCAGGACTGTGGGGATGGCGGCGAGCACCATCGCGCCCTCGCTTCGCCCGTTGGCCCATATCTCGCGCAGCGTCAGGTTGTGCTGCTGGTTGAGCCGCTGGGCGGCCGACTCGGCGTAGACGTGCGCGACCCAGAAGACCAGCGTGCTGACCACCACGGCGACCAGGATGTCCGAGACGGCGTACTCCTCGTCCTCTGACAGAGTCGCCACCACGGCCGTGCTGAGGATCTGCCCGTAGATCGCCCGGGCGGCGTTGGTGCCGGAGATCAGCCCGTTCACGCGGGCGAGACTAAGTCACATAGGTCAGGTAGGTGACCCCGGAGGCGAATCGCTGCTGGTCGACCAGGGTCAGCTCGAGCGGCTCGTCGAGCGGCGGGAGGAAGGGGTGGCCGCCACCCAGCACCACCGGATGCAACAGCAGCCGGTACTCGTCGACCAACCCGGCGCGGATCGCGCCGGCGGCTAGGGTCGGCCCGCCGATGGACATCGTCCCGCCGTGCTGGGACTTCAGCTTGCGGACCTCCTGCACCGGGTCATCGCGCACGAGCCTGGTGTTGCCGCTCACCTCGTCGAGCGTCTGGGAGAACACGACCTTCTCCGAGCCCTGCCAGAGGCGGGCGAACTCTCGCTCCCACTCGGGGCTGTCCGTGTCCTGGTCGGCCGTCGGCCAGTGGGCGGCCATGATCTCCCACATTCGCCGTCCGTAGAGGGTCAGCTCGGTGTCGCGTTGCTCGGCGTTGGCTGCCCGGTGAAGGTCCTCGTCGACCCGCGCCCACTCGAGGCTGCCCTCCGGCGTGGCGACGTACCCGTCCAGCGAGACGAGCATGGAGTAGACGAGCTTCCTCACGCGAGGTAGGCGGCCAGGTCGCCGGGCCGGCTCAGGTACGGGCAGTGGCCGCCGTCGATCTCGTCGGCCTCGATGTCCAGGCGGTCGCGCGCCATCGCCCGGGCCCAGTCGGCCGGGAAGCAGTTGTCGTCGCGGCACAGCAGATACCAGGTGCGCACGTCGGGCCATGCGTCGATCGGCAGCGGCTCGCCCATCGCCTTGGCCACCTGAGGACGCGCTTTGGCCAGCTCCTCGGCGGCTTGCTCGGGGGGCAGGTCCTGGAGGAAGGCCTCGACCGGGTCATCGGGGATGTCCGGGGGGCGGACGGCGGCCGACCACTCCCCGACCGTCTCGCCGGGGGCAGGGACCATCCCGGCGACGAACGTCAGGGACTCTGCCTCCATCCGCGCGCACACCAGGGTCGCGGTGAAGCCGCCGAGCGAGTGGGCGACCACCCGGAGGTCACTGGCGTGGCCCACCGCATCGCGGACGGCCTCGAAGTGCTCCTCCCAGCCGGCCGACTCGTCGTCGCAGGGCAGGTCCGGCGCCACCGCCCGGTGGCCGCGGGCCTCCAGCTCGGAGGCCACGCGACCCCAGGCGGCGCCGGAATCGGCCGCGCCGTGGATCAGCGCGTAGGTCGCCACGGCTAGGAGCCCTCGGAGAAGGCCGGCTCGGGCCGGGCGGCATGGGCGTGCGGCTCAGCCTCGGCCTCGGGCTTCTCGATCACCACCGCCGCGACCACCGTGGCCAGGAGAACCAGGCCGGCGCCGATCAGGAACGCGAGGTGGTAGCCGCCGGTCAGCGCCGAGGCCATCTGCTCGCCGCCCTTGGCCAGCGCCTCGGTGCGCGAGGCCGACAGCGTTGCCAGCAGCGCCAGCCCCAGCGCCCCGCCCACCTGGGCGGACGTGTTCACGAGTCCCGAGGCCAGCCCGGCGTCCTCGTCGGTGGCGCCGGACATCGCGATGTTCATCAACGCCGGGAACGACAGGCCGGCGCCGAGGCCGAACATCAGCAGCGACGGCAGCACGTGCTGCACGTAGCTGCCGCCGACCGGCGCCTGGGTGAACAGGAGCAGGCCGACCACGATCAGCGCCATGCCCGGGAGCAGCACCTGGCGGGCGCCGAAGCGCATCACGAGCCGCTCCGAGTAGCGCACCGAGAACAGGCCCATCACGATCGTCACCGGCATGAAGGCCAGCCCGATCTCCAGGGCGTCGTAGCCGAGCACCCGCTGCAGGTACAGGGAGCCCATGAAGAACATCCCGAACATCCCGGCCACCGACAGCGCCTGGACGATGTTGGCGCCCGACACGTTGCGCGAGCGGAACAGCCGCAGCGGCATCAGAGGATTGCTCGTGCGAGATTCGCGCACGATGAACCCGGCCAGCAGCGCCAGCGAGCCGGCGGCCAGGGCGAGCGTCTGCGGGTCGGTCCAGCCGAGCTCGGCCGCCGGCTTGACGATCGTGTACACGCCGAGCATCAGCGACGCGGTGATCAGCACGGCGCCCGCCGCGTCCGCGCCGTCGCCGAACCCGATGCCCTCCTCGCGCTCCAGCAGCCGCCGCGCCAGCAGCGCGGTGACGATGGCGATCGGGACGTTCACGAAGAAGATCCAGTGCCAGCTGATCGACTCGGTCAGGATCCCGCCGGCCAGGAGGCCGACCGAACCGCCGGCGGAGGCCACGAACGCGAACGCGCCGATTGCCTTCGCCTGCTCCCGCGGCTCGGGGAACATGGTCACGATCATCCCGAGGATGACCGCGGAGGTCATGGCGCCGCCGACTCCCTGGAGGAAGCGGGCGCCCACGAGGAGCTCTTGGCTCTGGGCCACGCCGCACAGCAGCGACGCCAGGGTGAACACCCCGAGGCCGGCCAGGAACATGTTCAGCCGCCCGAGGATGTCTCCGAGGCGCCCGGCGAGCAGCAACAGGCCCCCGAACGAGATCAGGTAGGCGTTGACCACCCAGGCCAGGCTCGACTGTGAGAAGCCGAGGTCGTCCTGGATCGACGGCAGCGCGACGTTCACGATGGTCACGTCGAGGACGATCATCAGCATCCCCGTGCACAGCACGTACAGGGCTATCCAGCGGTTTCGGTCGGTTCGGTCGGTCATCGGGCTCGTCTCCTTCCTCGTACGACCGCCCACGTAAGACCGGCCGTTCCGTTTAGCAACAGGATCAGTTCTTCGGCGGGCAAGCCCGCGATGTGCGCGATCACGACGTGGCCCCCGCGTGCTCGTACTCGTCGTGGCGGCGCACCCACTGCATCGGGTGGTCGAAGCCGTCCTCGTTACGACCGTAGGGCACGCGGTCCAGGAGCTGGTAGATGCCCATGAGGACGTCGCCGCCGCGGGCGTAGGACGAGTAGGTGTGGTGGACCACGCCGTCCACCAGCGCGAAGGCGCTCATGCCCGGCAGCTCCTCGAAGGGCTGCTCGATCGGGCCGAAGTTGTAGGTGCCCTCGCCCTTCTGCTCCTCCTCGGTGAAGGAGACGTTGAAGTCGTAGTTGAAGTCGCTGCCCAGGGAGGAGACCCAGGGGAACCTCCAGCCCATGCGGGCCTTGTAGGCCTCGATCTTCTCCACCGGGGCGCGGGACACGCACGCGAAGCTCACGTCGCGTTCGGCCAGGTGGGCCGAGGGGCCGTCGAAGTGGTCGGCCGACAGCGAGCAGCTGGGGCAGAACTCGCCGTCGATCTCCGGCGAGTACATGAAGTGGTAGACGAGCAGCTGGGAGCGGCCGTCGAACAGGTCGGCCAGCGTCTTCGGCCCGTCGGTCGTGTCGAAGCGGTACTCCTTGTCCAGCGGGACCCAGGGAAGCTCCAGGCGCTCTCGGGCCAGCTCGTCGCTAAGACGGGTCAGCTCCTTCTCCTTCTCGAGCAGATCGCGTCGTGCGGCGAGCCACTCCTGGCGGTCGGCGGTCCGGTGGTCGGTCATGCTGAAGTCCTACCACAAAGTTGGAAAAACCAAGCACAAGATTTAGGAATCCGATTTTGCGGTAGTATTTCCCTATGTCCGCGAAGCGCACGTACAACGAGGCGTGCGGCATCCCCCGCGCACTGGACCGCGTGGGCGAGCGCTGGTCGCTGCTGGTGATCCGCGAGCTGATGCTCGGCCCCAAGCGCTTCACCGACCTGCGGACCGGATTGCCCCACGTGGGGCCCGACATCCTTTCGCAGCGCCTGCGCGACCTCGAGGAAGCCGGCGTGCTGGTCCGCCGCAAGCTGCCCCCGCCCGCTGCGTCCCAGGTCTACGAGCTGACCGAGTGGGGTCGTGAGCTGGAGTCGGTCCTCATTGCTCTGGGCCGGTGGGGCGCTCGCGCCCCGGCCGCGCCGGAGGGGTGTGGCATGAGCTTCGATGCGCATCTGTTGTCGCTGCAGACGCTGTTCGACCCCTCGTTGGCGCAGGGGTTCGAGACGGCGCTCGAGCTGCGCTTGGACGATCAGCCCTTCCGCGCCGTGGTCTCGGGCGGGGAGCTGTCGCTGGAGCGCGGAGAGGTGGCGGAGCCCGACGCCGTCATCACCAGCGACGTCGGCACCATGCTGGCGGTTGCTCACGGCAGGGAGTCCCTTGACTCCGCCGACCTCGTCGTCGAGGGCGACCACGACGCGGTGGAGCGCTTCTTCGGGCTGTTCCCATTGCCCGAGCCCGTGGCTTGACTCGGGTCGAGTTGCTGTGGTGGGAGGGCTGCCCCTCCCACCCCAAGGCGCTGGACGATCTCAGGAGGACGATGGGGGAGGAGGGCCTCGACCCCCAGTCGGTCGAGGTCCGTGAGGTCGACACCGAAGCTGCGGCCGAGCGCGAGCAGTTCGTCGGCTCGCCCACCATCCGCATCGACGGCGAGGACATCGTGCCGGTCGAGGGAGAGCTGACCGGCCTCGCGTGCCGGGTATACAGGTTGCGCGACGGGCGGCCCTCGCCCGTACCCGACAGCGAAGACGTCAGAGCCGCACTGAGGAGGCACCGTGACCACAGCACCTGACTTCACCCTGCCCGACACCGAGGGCACCGAGCACGGGCCGGAGGGCGTGACCGTGGTGGCCTTCACCTGCAACCACTGCCCCTACGCCCTGGCCTGGCACGACCGGCTGCTGAGCGTGGCGCACGACTACGCCGACCGCGGGGTGCGCACGCTGCTGATCAACCCCAACGACGCCGAGCGCTACCCGCGCGACTCGACCGAGGCGATGCGCGACCGGATCCAGTCCGAGGGCCCGTGGCCTGCGCCCTACCTGCGCGACGAGTCACAGGACGTGGCGCGCGCGTACGGCGCGCGGACCACGCCCGACGTGTTCGTGCTGGATCCCGAGCGCCGGGTGGTCTACCGCGGCGCCCCGGACGCCGACCACTCCGACCCATCGCTCGACGCCGCCTGGCTGCGCGCGGCACTCGACGCGGCGCTCGAGGGCCGCCGGCCCGACACGGCGGAGACCGAGCCGGTGGGCTGCTCGGTCAAATGGAAGAGCTAGGGCGCCGGCGCAAGGCGAGACGCGCGGCCGCGCGCGAGGCTCCCGGCGCCCGCTTGGCGATCCCGATCCGCACCCGATCGGTGCGTGAGAGGTGCCCCTCGGGCTCGGCGAGGCCCACGCCCTGGCCGTCGACCGCCTGGACCACCGGCCGCTTGGCGGCTCCGCGGACAGCGAAGAGGTGCCACTCACCCGGCACGCCCTTCAGCGCTTCCGACCCGCGGTCATCGAACGCGATGCCCGAGCCCACGACGAGCTCCTTCACCGTGCTCGACACCAGCACCTCGCCGGCCTGAGCCTTCGCGCCCACGCGCGCGCCGATATGGACCGCCAGGCCGCCGAGATCCTCTCCGCGGCGCTCGCACTCCCCCGTGTGGATCCCGGAGCGCACCCCGACGTCGAGACCCTCCAGCTCGTCGTTGATCGCCTGCGCACACTCGATCGCCCGCGCCGGCCCGTCGAAGGCGGCGAGGAAGCCGTCTCCGGTGGTGTTGACCTCCCGCCCGCCGAATCGCTCGAGTTGGGCCCGCACGACCTGGTCGTGACCCTCCAGCAGCTCGCGCCAGCGACGATCCCCGAGCTCAGCGGCGCGCTCGGTGGACCCGACGATGTCGGTGAACATGACCGTGGCCAGGACACGATCGGGACCGGTGCCCTGGCGGGAGCCGGTCAGGAACTCCTCGATCTCCTCCAGGAGCTGCTCGCTTTCCCCGAACCACGGCGTGTGGTCGTCACCGGGCAGCTCGACGTATCGGGCGCCGGGGATCGTGTCGGCCATGTAGCGCCCGAGCGGCGCGGGGACGACCTGGTCGCCGGCGCGGTGCAGGACGAGGGTGGGGACGTCGATCGTCGGGAGGACCGCCCGAGCGTCGACGGTCCGGGCTGCCTCCCACACACCCCGGACCATCCCGGGGCTGGCCGCGGCCCGCTCGAACAGCGCCCAGGCGCTGCGCATCACCGCGCTGCCGGCGGTGGTGGGAGCGAAGATGTCGATCATGGTGCCCTCGCCCCAGGTGTCGAGCATCCCCTCGAACCGCTCCGTCAGGACCTCGTCGGCCTCCAGCGCCTCGGGCACGTAGTCCGCCTCCGGCTGCCACTTGGCGAAAGAGCCGTACAGGAGCAGCCGGGTGATCCGCTCCGGATAGGTGGCCGCGAACAGGAGGCTCATCGGGCCGCCCTCGGAGACCCCCATCAGAGCGGCGCTCTCCGAGCCGACGGCGTCGAGCACGGCGCGCATGTCCTGCACCCGCTCCTCGAGTGTGGGGACGCTGGCCACCGGGTCGGAGGCGCCGGTCCCCGGCTTGTCGAAGATGATCAGCCGGCTGAAGGTCGCGAGCCGGCGTAGATAGGCCGTGACCCGCGGCTCGGTCCAGTACAGGTCGACGTTGGAGATGAAGCCGGGCGCGCAGAGCAGGTCGACGGGGCCCTCGCCCATGACCTGGTAGGCGATGTTGACGTCGCCGCGCCGCGCGTACTGGGTCTTGGGCGGCGGCGCCACGTACCGAGGCTAACCCGGCTTGGAACCCTCCGCCATGGCCTTGAGGTCGAGGGCCTTGTCGAGCGTCTCCTCGTCCACGCCCTTGTCCACGGCCACCTCGCGGATGGTCCGCCCGGAGGCCACCGCCTCCTGGACGATCTCCGTGCCCAGGTCGTAGCCGATGAAGGGGTTGAGCGCGGTGGCGATCGCCGGGGTCGACTCGGCGTGGCGCGTGAGCACCTCCTCGTTGGGCTCGAGGCCGTCGATGCACTTCTCGGCCAGCATGTGCGAGGCGCTGGTGAGCACGGTGATCGACTCGAGCAGGTTGCGGGCGATCACCGGCACGCGCACGTTGAGCTCGAAGGCCCCCTGAGAGCCCGCCACGGCGATGGCCATGTCGTTGCCGATCACCTGGGCGGCCACCTGAAGCACGACCTCGGGGATCACCGGGTTGACCTTCCCGGGCATGATCGAGGAGCCCTTCTGAAGCTCGGGCAGCTTGAGCTCGGTCAGGCCGGTGCGGGGCCCGGAGCCCATCAGCACCAGGTCGTTCGCGATCTTGGTCAGCGAGACGGCGAGGACCTTCAGCGCGCCCGAGAGCTCGACCAGCGCGTCGCGGTTGGCTTGCGCCTCGAACGGGTCGGCGGGGCCGTCCACCAAGACCCCGGTGTCCTCGGCGATCTTTGCGCGCACGCGCTCGGCGAACTCGGGGTGGGTGTTCAGGCCGGTGCCGGTGGCGGTGCCGCCGAGCGGGATCTGCGCGGCCCGGGGCAGCGCGGCCTGGACGCGCTCGCGGCCCAGCCGGATCTGCGCCTCGTAGCCGCGGAACTCCTGCCCGAGCGTCACCGGCACCGCGTCCATCATGTGGGTGCGGCCGGCCTTGACCAGGTCGGAGAACTCCTTCGACTTCGCGCCCAGCGAGCCGCTCAGGCGCTCCAGCGCCGGGACGAGCTTGTTCTGCGTCTCGGCCACGGCGGCCAGGTGCACGGCCGAGGGGAAGACGTCATTGGAGGACTGGCCCATGTTCACGTGATCGTTGGCGTGGGCCTCGTCACCGGCCAGCTCGGCGATCACCTCGTTGGCGTTCATGTTCGACGAGGTGCCCGAGCCCGTCTGGAAGACGTCGATCGGGAACTGGTCGTCGTGCTTGCCCTCGGCGATCTCGAGGCCGGCCTGGGCGATCCGCTCCGCGATGTCGGAGTCGAGCAGGCCCAGCTCGCCGTTGACCGCGGCCGCGGTGCCCTTGATGCGGCCCAGCCAGCGGATCACCGGAACGGGCACCCGCTCGCCGGATACGGGGAAGTTGTCGACGGCCTTGGCGGTCTCGCCGCCCCACAGCTGCTGCTCGGTCACGGACATGCTTTGAACCTACCCAAGCGAGCGACCGGCACGCTGGCCGCGCTGGAAGGCCGGGCTCGAGCGGTCGACCCGGCCCACCTCCTGCTCGAGCCGGCGCTCCAGCTCGGAGTGAAGGCCCTGGCTCTGCTTCGAGCCCCGTTGCACTGCGCCGACCAGGTAGCCCAGCCGCACGGCCTCCGCGGAGTCCGGTCGCTTCTCGGCCACGTCGGCCAGCTTGGCGGCGGCGCCGTTGACCGCGCTGCCCAGCGCCTGGACGTCGGAGGCGTCGGCGGCGTCGGTCATGCAGGCGGAGATCGCCACGCCGTCTATCCGCACGGCCTGGGGGGCCGACGCCAGCGCGGCGGCGACGGCCTGCTCGCCCTGGCCGCAGGCCGCCGGGAGCTCGTCGCCGCCCCCGCAGCCGGCCAGCAGCGCCGCGGAGACGAGCCACTTGAGCAGAGTTCGTCCCTCGATTCGCTGCACTATCCCGCACCGAACCCGACCGAGCGACAGGGGGCCGATCCTGAGGGTGTGTCGCACGAGCGCGAAGGAGCGCGCTTCTGCTCACGCTGCGGACGCCGGGCGTCGCCGGACGCAGCTGAGCGCGTATGCCCGGCCTGCGGGCTCGGCCTGCTGCTCTGGTGCTGGGAGGACGAGCTTCCGGGTCCTGCGTTTGCCGTGGTGGGCCACGACCTGCGCGTCAAGGCCGTGAGCGAGGCGGGGGAGGGCCTGTTCGACGACGAGCTGCCCGATCCCGACAGCGACCTGGCGGCGGCGGTCAGGCGCGCCTCGATCCGGCGCACAGCCACCCCGCAGGCGGTGAAGGCGGGGCCGCTTTCGCTGCGCGTGAGCACCTGCGGGCCGCCCCGGGCGCCCTGGTGGCGGTGCAAGAGCCCTGCACCAGTTGCCAAAAGCGCGCTGAGCTCGGTGTCAGCCCTAACACCCTGCGCAGTTGGGAGCGGCGCTTCACCTACCCGCGCCCGCGTAGGACCGCGGGCGGGCACCGCCAGTACGACCTGGCCGAGCTCGAGGCGCTGCGGCGCGCGCTGTGGAGACCCACAACACCTCGTCGGCGATCGAGGTGGCCCGCCGCCGCGGCGAGGGGCCCAGCTCCGCCAACCGTCTGCTCGACGCCTTCGACCGGTTCGACGAGGTGGCCGTCGACCGCGTGCTCGAGGAGAGCCTGGCCGTCGGGTCGGTGGACCGCACGGTTGAGGACGTGCTGCTACCCGCCGTCGAAGCCGCCGACGATCGCACCTCTCGGGAGGCCGAGCTGGAGCTGGCCTGCCGCTGGGCCACCGGCTGGCTGCACGCCCAGCGCCGCATCGCCTCGCCCGCCAGCCGCACCGAGGCGGTGGTGATCTTCGACGCCAGCGATCGGCTCGACCTCGAGTCCCTCCACGTCCAGGCGCTGGAGCTGGCGCTGCGCCGAGGGGGATTCCCGACGCTGCTGCTGTCCTTCGGGCTCGCAGCGGACCGCGCTGCCCGGGCCATCCGCGCCACCAGCCCCAGCGCCTTCGTGTTCTGCGGCGGCGACGCGACGCTCGAGGTCGTGGGCCGGTTGATGTATGCGGTCAAGCAGGTCGGCTCCTGGGCGCCGGTGCTCGAGTACCGCGAATCGATGCCGGTCAGGGGCGAGCGCTCGGTGCCCAGCCTGGGCACCGCGCCCACCGAGGCCGTGGACCGCGTGCGAGAGCTGATCGACGGTGAGCGAATCGAAGCCGCCCCCGCCCCGCCGCGCACGGCGAACGTCCGCAGCCAAGCTTAAGTTTCGCCCCATGAGGGCGCTCGAAGTTGGTGACCCGCTGGCTCACCGCGCGCTGGAGGCGCTGTTGCGCGCGGAGACGTCGCTGCGCCGCTCCCTGTCCGCCGAGCTCGAGCGTGAGGGCGTGACCGCCGCGGGCTTCTCGGTGCTGGTGGTGCTCACCACGGCCGGCGGCTCGATCGAGCTGCGAGCGCTGCGCCGGCGCCTGGGCCTGACCAAGGCGAACGCCACCGAGATCGTGGCCACCCTCGAGGCGCGCGGCTTCGTCCTGCGCCGGCGGCTGGAGCACGACCGCCGGGCGTCGGCTGTCGACCTCACCGAGCGCGGCGCCGAGCTGGCCGAGCGGCTGTTCCCCGCTCACACCGAGCGGGTGAGCTCCGCGTTCGGCGGGCTGGACGAGACCGAGAAGCGGGACCTGGCGGACCTGTGTAGACGTTTGGCCGCCTGAGCACAGCCTGCGCTCAGGTTTTCTGGCCCGACTTACGATGAATGACCCGATGCCACGCATCGCGGTGGCCGCTGCATGCCTGGCCCTCCTGGGTCTGGCGACCCTGCGCAAGTCGAGCCGGACCTTCACGCTCAAGTCGCCCTAATCTCGGGCGGTGCCTCCGCCGCACCGTCCCGTAGACGCCGCCCAGTCGTTCCCCGAGCTCGAGGAGGATGTCCTCGACCGCTGGCGCGAGCGCGACGTCTTTCACGAGTCGGTGCGCCGCCGGGAGGGGGCGGAGCCGTTCGTCTTCTACGAGGGCCCGCCCACCGCCAACGGCCGCCCGGGCGCCCACCACGTGCTCTCGCGGGTGTTCAAGGACGTGTTCCCGCGCTTTCAGACGATGCGCGGCCGCCAGGTCCACCGCAAGGCGGGCTGGGACTGTCACGGGCTGCCGGTCGAGCTGCAGGTCGAGCAGGACCTCGGCTTCACCGAGAAGGAGGACATCGAGCGCTACGGCGTCGCCGAGTTCAACGCCAAGTGCCGCGAGTCGGTCCTCGAGTACGTGGACGAGTGGAACCGGCTGACCGAGCGGATCGGCTTCTGGATCGACACCGACGACGCCTACTTCACCCTCGACAACACCTACATCGAGTCGGTCTGGTGGTCGCTGAAGCAGGTCTGGGACCAGGGGCTGCTCTACGAGGGCTACAAGGTGGTGCCCTACTGCCCACGGGACGGCACCGCGCTGTCCTCCCACGAGGTCGCCCAGGGCTACGAGGACGTGGTGGACCCGAGCGTCTACGTGCGCTTCCCACTGACCGACGAGCCGGGCGTCTCCTTCCTGGCGTGGACCACCACGCCATGGACGCTGCTCTCCAACGCCGCCCTGGCGGTAGGGCCGGACATCGACTACGTGCGGGCTCACGTGGACGGGGAGCAGCTCATCCTGGCCGCCGAGCTGGTCGAGAAGGTGCTGGGCGAGGGAATCGAGACGGAGCCCGCAGGCGAGATCGTCGGCCGCTCGTACGAGCCGCCGTTCCCCTACGTCACCGACTTCGGCGAGCGCAGCCACACCGTGCTGCCCGCCGACTTCGTCACCACCGGCGACGGCACCGGCATCGTGCACACCGCGCTTGCCTTCGGCGAGGACGACTTCGCCCTCGGTGAGCGGTTCGGCATGACGCTCCAGAACCCCGTCAAGCCGAACGGGACGTTCGACGAGCGCATCGAGCCCTTCGCCGGCCGCGGCGTGCGCGAAGCGGGACCGGACATCGTGGAGGCCTTACGCGACTCCGGGCGGCTGCTGCGCGCCGAGAACTACGAGCACTCCTACCCGCACTGCTGGCGCTGCGGGACGCCGCTGATCTACTACGCCAAGTCCTCGTGGTACGTGCGCACCACCGAGCGCCGCGACGAGCTCCTGGCCTCCAACGAGGAGGTCACGTGGCACCCCGACCACATCAAGCACGGGCGCTTCGGCAAGTGGCTGGAGAACAACGTCGACTGGGCGCTGTCGCGCGAGCGCTACTGGGGAACGCCGCTTCCGATCTGGCGTGCCGAGGACGGCTCCGAGGTCGTCTGCGTCGGGAGCATCGAGGAGCTGCGCTCGCTGGGCGCCGAGGTGCCCAACGACTTGCACCGGCCCTACATCGACGACGTCACCTTCGAGCGCGACGGGAAGACGTTCCGGCGCGTGCCGGAGCTGATCGACGTCTGGTGGGACTCGGGCTGCATGCCCTTCGCCCAGTCAGGCGACCGCAACGCGCCCCCCGCCGACTACATCTGCGAGGCGCTCGACCAGACGCGCGGGTGGTTCTACTCGATGCTGGCCATCTCCACCCTGCTGTTCGGCCGGACCTCCTACGAGACGTGCCTGTGCCTCGGCCTGATTCTCGATCCCGAGGGCCAGAAGATGAGCAAGAGCAAGGGCAACGTGGTGGCGCCCTGGGAGGTTCTGGACACCCACGGAGCCGATGCCTTCCGCTGGTACTACTTCACGTCGAAGCAGCCCTGGGACGGCTACCGCTTCTCGCTGGAGACGGTCGGCGAGTCGGTGCGCCAGTTCATGCTCACGCTCTGGAACACCTACGGCTTCTACGTCCTGTACGCGAACGTCAACGACGTCGACCCTTCGCCGGAGGGCCTGACCGACCTCGACCGCTGGGCGCTGTCGCGGCTGGCCTCGGTCACGGAGATCGCCACCGAGCGGCTGGACGACTACGACACGACGACCGCCGGCCGCGCGCTGGCCGGGTTCGTGGACGAGCTGTCCAACTGGTACGTACGGCGCTCCCGGCGCCGGTTCTGGGACGGCGACCCGGCCGCCTTCTGGACGCTGCACACGTGCCTGGTGACGGTGTCGAAGCTGCTGGCTCCGCTGATCCCGTTCGTGACCGACGAGATCTACGACAACCTCGACGGCAGCGAGCCGTCGGTGCACCTCTGCGACTGGCCGGAGGCCGGCGAGCGCGACGAGAAGCTCGAGTGGCAGATGGAGGTCGCCCGGGAAGCCGTCGAGCTGGGCCGCTCGGCCCGTGCGCAGGCGAAGCTCAAGGTGCGCCAGCCGCTGGCGGAGGCGGTGATGGTCGCCGGCCCCGACGAGCGCGAGGCGATTGAGCGCTTCCGCCCGCTCGTGCTGGACGAGCTCAACGTGCGCGAGGTGCGGTTCGTCTCCGACGCCGACGAGCTGGGGCGCTGGGAGCTGAAGCCCAACTACCGCGCGCTGGGGCCGCGCTTCGGCAAGCACATGCCGCAGGTGGCCGCAGCCGTGGCGGCCCTGGACCCCGCGCACGTGCGCGCCGGCGGACCGGTGGGGATCTCGATCGACGGCCGCGAGCACACCCTGGAGCCCGACGACGTGTCGATGGCGCTACAGCCGCTCGACGGCTATCAGCTCGAGCGTGCGGGAACCCACGCCGTGGCGCTGAACCTGGAGCTGGACGACGACCTGCGCCGCGAGGGCCTCGCGCGCGAGATCGTCCACGCCGTTCAGGCCGCCCGTAAGGACGCGGGCCTGAAGGTGGAGGACCGGATCACCTTGACCCTGGGCGGCGACCCCGACCTGGTCGACGCCGCACGGGCCCACGAGGGCTACGTGAGCGGCGAGACTTTGGCCACCTCGCTGACCTACGACGGCACCGACGGCGGCGAGAGCGCGACCATCGACGGCCGCGAGCTACGGATAGCGGTCGCCCGCGCCTAGCCGGGCGGCTTGGGCTCGGCGCGCGCGCCCTTGGGCATGCGCCCTCGGTCTGCGCCCCCCGGTCTGAAAAAGTCGTCAGCCAGCTGAGGACTTTCTCAACGGGGTGAGTCGTGTCCGGCCCCGGCGCGCCCGACGGCGTGGGCGCCGCTGGGCCGCTAGCCCTTCAGCTCGCCACCCATGGCCCAGTCACCGCGGGCCGCGTCCTCGAAGCGGATCCACACCTCTTCGGCGGGTGTGCCGGCCACGTCGGTCATCGCCTCGGTGATCCGGCGGGCCAGCTCGGCCTTCTGCTCGGCCGAGCGGCCCTCGAACCACTCGACCGTCACGAATGGCATCGGCTACGCGAGGGAGGGTTCGATCTCGGTCACGATGCGGTTCTTCGGCATCGCGCCCTGGATCGTGTGGGCCACGTTCCCGCCCTTGAAGAGCAGGATCGTCGGGATGGCCATGATGTTGTATCGAGCGGCGGTGTTGGGGTTGTCGTCCACGTTCAGCTTCACCACGCGGACGTCGTCGCGCTCGTTGTTCAGCTCCTCGAGGTGCGGCGAGATCACGCGGCACGGGCCGCACCAAGGCGCCCAGAAGTCCACCAGGACGGGCTCGGGTGACTCGAGCACCTCCGCCTGGAAGTTGTTGTCGGTCACCTCGTCAACTACTGCCACCTGCGCTCCTCTCGGTCGTTACTTCAGAAAGTATAGCTTCGGCCTCGAACGCGAAGAGCAGGCACCTTCCACACCGCTTCGAGCGCGATACGGGCCGACATCTTCGACTGTCCGACCCGCCGGTCGCGAAACACGATCGGAACCTCTACCACGCGGAAGCCGGCCTGGACGGCGCGGTAGGTCACCTCGATCTGGAAGCCGTACCCGTCCGCAGCGATCCCGTCGAGATCCAGTCGCTCGAGCACCTGGCGACGGAAGCACTTGAAGCCGCCGGTCAGGTCGCGCAGGGGCAGCCCCAGCAGGATCTGCGCGTACAGCGATCCCCAGCGGCTCAAGGCACGCCGCACCAGCCCCCAGCGCTCCACGCCCCCGCCTGGCACGTAGCGCGAGCCGAGCACCAGGTCGGCGTCGTCGGCGGCGTGGATCAGGCGCGGGAGGTCGGCCGGGTCGTGCGAGAAGTCGCAGTCCATCTCCAACATCAGGTCGGCTCCGCCCTCGAGCGCCCGGGCGAAGCCGGCCAGGTAGGCGCGCCCGAGGCCCTGCTTCCCGGGACGGTGCAGCACCTCGACCTCCTGCAGCTCGGCAGCCAGCCGGTCGGCGATGTCGCCGGTGCCGTCGGGCGAGTTGTCGTCCACCACGAGAATGCGGTGCTCGGGGGCGGCCTCGGCCAGCCGGGGCAGGGCGGAGCGGACCATGTTCTCGAGGTTGTCCGCCTCGTTGTAGGTGGGGAGGATCAGCCAGGCGCCAGGCACGAAGCCGCTTACCCTAGGCCCCCGTGCGCAACGCCGAGATCGCCTCTCACTTCGACGAGCTGGCCAGCCTCTACGAGCTGGACGGCGCCTCGTCCTACCGGGTGGTCGCGTACCGCACAGCGGCGAAGAACATCCGCGATTCCGGCGCCTCGGTTGCCGAGATGGCGCGCCAGGGCAAGGCCGAGTCGTTGCCCGGCATCGGCAAGGCGATCGCCGACAAGATCGGCTCGCTGCTCGAGCAGGGCACCATCCCGTCCGCCGACAAGCTCAAGGAGCGCATCCCGCCTGGGTTGGTCGAGGTCACGCGCATCCCCGGCCTGGGCCCCAAGCGGGTGAAGGTGCTTCACGACCACCTGGGGATCGGGTCGCTGGACGAGCTCAAGGAGGCGGTGGCGGCGGGCGGGCTCGACGAGGTGCCCGGCTTCGGCCCCAAGGCGCGGGACAACGTGCTGACGGCGCTGGAGAAGGGCCCCGAGACCCCCCGCCTGCTGCTCGACCAGGCACTGACCGTCGGGAACGAGATCGTGGACGGGCTGAGAGACGAGCCCGCCGCCCTGCAGGTGGAGCTGGCCGGGAGCGCGCGGCGGCTGGCGGACACGGTGAAAGACCTCGACGTAGTGGTCGCTGCCTCCGACGCCAAGGCCGTGACCAAGGCGTTCACCAAGTTGCCCGCGCTGGAGTCGGCGAGCGTGGCGGGCGAGGCGGGCGCCAAGGGCGTGACCCACACCGGGCTGCCGGTGGACCTGCGGATCGTGCCCGAGGAGAGCTTCGGCAACCTGCTCCAGCACTTCACCGGCTCGGGCCGCCACAACGAGGCGCTTCGTACCGCCGCCGTGCGCAAGGGCCTGCACGTCAGCGAGTACGGCGTCAAGGACGACGAGACCGACGTCACGCACTCCTTCGCCGACGAGCGGGAGGTGTACGAGCTGCTGGGCATGGCCTGGATCGATCCCGAGCTACGCGAGGACCGCGGCGAGCTCGACGCCGCGCGCGAGAAGGCCCTCCCCGCCCTGATCACCCAGGAAGACCTCAAGGGCGACCTGCACTGTCACACGACCGCCTCGGACGGGCGCAACTCGATCCTGGAGATGGGCCAGGCGGCGCTGGACCGGGGTTACGAGTACCTGGCCATCACCGACCACTCCGCCTCACACGGGTTCGGCAACGACGTGCAGCCCGACGAGCTGCTGCGCCAGGTGGAGCGGATCGCCGAGGCGAACGAGAAGCTCGACGGCATCACGCTGCTGGCCGGCACCGAGGTCAACGTGCTCACCGACGGCGCGCTGGACTACGCCGACGACGTGCTGGAGCAGCTCGACTGGATCGTCGCCAGCCTGCACACCTCCTTCCGCATGAAGGAGGAGGAGATGACCGCCCGCATGGTGGCGGCCATGGAGCACCCGCTGGTGGACGTGATCGGCCACCCGACGGGGCGGCTGATCGGCCGCCGCGAGCCCTACGCCCTGGACACCGACCGCGTGGTGGAGGTCGCCGCGCGCACGGGGACCTTCCTGGAGATCAACGCCAACCCCAACCGCCGCGACCTGCCCGACACGCTGGCTCGCGGCGCCGCCGAGGGGGGCGTGACGCTGACGATCGACTCCGACGCGCACGGCGTCGACACGCTCCACAAGATCTGGTTCGGCGTCGCCACCGCGCGCCGCGCTTGGCTGACACCCGAGCAGGTCGCGAACACGCGCTCGTGGCCCGAGCTCGACCGGCTGCGCAAGCGCGACAGCTCGCCTTCGTCGTAGGCCTGCGTCGGCGTGACCCGGCGCAGGCCGGGAGTGCGCACCAGCCGCGGGGCCGACAGCGGCGGGGTGCGGTCGAACCAGTACTGGACCCCGTCGCGTTCCTCGATCGCCTGCACGGCACGGTGCTGGTTGCGGGCGGTGAGCGCGAGCAGGATGGCGTAGCCGGTGGCGATGCCCGGCACCTGGGGCAGGAAGAACCCGATGATCCCCGCGGCGATGGTGAACACCGCCAGCGGCCACATGCGGTTGAACAGCACGGCGCCGGGCTCGAGCTCGGGTAGCGAGGTGGCCGTGCGGGCGGAGCTGAGCAGCCGCCGCGTTCCCTCGCTCACGCTCTGGCGGCGACCCAGGATCGCTCCGATGACCAGCGCGGCCAGCCACCACCCGGCGGCGAGCAGGGCGAGCACGTAGTCGCTGTCTCGGTTGGCCCCGACGATGGTCACGGCGGCCAGCGCGGTCGCCGACCCGGCGCAAAGGAGCACCGAAACGCGCAGGAACTCGCGGAAGCGCATCAGAGCGCCTCCAGCACGGCAGTGACCCCGTCGACCCCGTCCACGGCGAAGTCGGCGCGCTCGACGATCGCCGCGGGCCCTTCGTCGGACCGGACCCCGACGCAGATGGCGGTGTCCAGCAGCCCCTCTGACTTCATGGCCCAGAGAGCCTCGAATGCGTCGAGGTCGGTGGCGTCGTCGCCCGCGTACAGGGCGGCCGCCGGGCGGGCCCGCTCGCACAGGGTGCGCACCGCCTGGCCCTTGTCCACCGGCACGGGCGGGCGGATCTCCAGCACCTTGCGCCCCCAGTGGGTGGAGAGCCCGGCCGACTCTGCCTCCGCGGCGAGGCCCTCGAGCCGGGTGCGCGAGGCGTCCTCGTCGGGGGTGCCGCGCCAGTGGAAGGCGACGATCGGCCCCTTGTCCTCCATCCGGACTCGCAGCACCCGCAGCTCCGGCGTGTCGTGCTCGGTGGCGAACTCGCGCACGCGGCCCTCCCAGGTGGCGAAGGCGGGCACCGTGGTGGCCTTGGCCGCGCCCGGCTCGAGCAGCTCGGCACCGTGGGAGCCGGCGTAGGCGATGCTGCCCACGCCCACCAGCCGGCGAGCCTCGGCGGCCGAGCGCCCCGAGACGCAGGCCACCAGCGCGTAGCGCCGCGCCAGGCGGCCCAGCAGCTTCGAGGACTCCTCGCGCACGTGTGCGTTGTCGGCTCGCTCGACGATGGGCGCCAGCGTGCCGTCGATATCCAGCAGGATCGCGCCGCGGGCGGGGTCCTCGGACAGCGGCGCGAGCCGGTCGGCAGTTGGGGCTGACACCCGCCGTAGTATGCCCGCCGATGTCAGGACGCCTCCTCCGTCTCGCCGTGATCGGGACGGCGGCCGGGGCGTTCAGCGCGCTCTTCGGCGTCGGCGGCGGGACGGTGATCGTGCCGCTGCTGATCCTGTGGCTGGCCTACGAGGACCGCGAGGCGACCGGCACATCGCTGGCCGCGATCGTGGTGATCGCCGCCCTGGCGGCCGGGGCTCACGGGCTGTACGGCAACGTGGACCCGCTCGCCGCGCTGCTCATCGGCACGCCCGCCGTGGGCGGCGTCCTGGCCGGCACGGCGCTGCAGCAGCGCCTGCCCGAGCGCTTCGTGTCGGGCGCCTTCGCCGTGCTGCTGGTGGTCTCGGCCGTGGTCCTGGTGCTGTCCTGATGGAGGCCGCGGACGTGATCGGCCTCCTGGTGGTCGGCTTCGCCGCCGGGATGGTGAGCGGACTGGTGGGAGTCGGCGGCGGCGTGCTGTTCGTCCCCGCGCTGGTTCTCTTCCTCGACGAGACGCAGGTGAGAGCCGAGGCGACGTCTCTCCTCGCGATGGTGCTCGTCGCCGCGCTGGGGGCCTACCGGCAGGGCGGCTACGGCAACCTGCGGCTGCGCGACGGCATCATCGTCGGGCTGCTCAGCCCGGTCGGTGTGGCGGTCGGCACGGTGGCGGCCAACGAGGCACCCGAGCGCGCGCTCCAGATCGCCTTCGCGGGCGTCCAGCTCTTCTTCGCCTACCGGCTGGCGCGCCGTGCACTGAGGCCGCCGGAGCCAAGCGCCACCGAGACCTGACGCCCGGGTATTCTTGCGCGCGTGACGATCCTCGACGTGCAGGAAGAGGACAGCAACGAGTTTGCGCACCTGGCCCTGAAGGGTGAGCTGGACCTCTCGACGGTGCCCAAGGTCGAGGAGGCGCTCAAGCGCCTCGAAGGCTCGCGCCCGCCGGTGATCGTGCTCGACCTGGCCGGCCTGACCTTCCTCGACTCGACCGGTCTGCGAATGGTCGTCACCGCCGACCAGCGGGCCAAAGCAGAGGACCGCCGCCTCACCGTCGTGCGCGGTCCGGAGAGCGTCCAGCGGGTCTTCGCCATCACCCGTCTGGATGAGCATCTCGACATGGTCGACGACGTGTCGGGGGTCGCACCCGCGGGTAGTCCCGAGGGGTGAGCCGAACCGAAATCACCGCTCTGATGGCGAGGGGCGAGGAGGTGGGCTGCGTCAACCTGTCCGAGTTCGACGAGCTCGTGCGCGCCCTCGAGATCCCCGACGACGAGGTCGAGTCGCTCCAGCAGGAGCTCGACCAGCTCGGGGTCGACCTGACCGACGACTGCGGGCGCGCGAACGTGCAGCCCACCAGCTACCGCAACGACGAGGTGGCCGGGGCCACCACCGACGCCCTCCAGCTGTTCCTCAACGAGGTCCGCCGCTACGAGCTGCTGACCGCGGAGGAGGAGGTCGACCTGGCCAAGCGGATCGAGGCCGGCGACCTGGAGGCCAAGGAGCGCATGATCAACTCCAACCTGCGCCTGGTGGTCTCGATCGCCAAGAAGTACCAGGGCCAGGAGCTGTCGCTGCTCGACCTCATCCAGGAGGGGATCTTCGGCCTGATCCGCGCGGCCGAGAAGTTCGACTACCGCAAGGGCTTCAAGTTCTCCACCTACGCCACCTTCTGGATCCGCCAGGCGATCCAGCGCGGGCTGGCCAACAAGTCGCGCACCATCCGCATCCCCGTGCACATCGGCCAGCGCGAGCGCAAGCTGGTGCGCGCGGAGCGCGAGCTCGCCGCCCAGCTCGGCCGCGACCCCACCGATGAGGAGGTTGCCGCCAAGGCGGAGCTCCCGATCGAGGAGCTGCAGGAGGTCCGCGACGCCGCGCGCACGGTCACCAGCCTCGATCGCGGCGTGGGTGAGGAGGAGGACACCGCGCTCGGCGACCTGCTGCCCAGCGGCGAGCCCGAGCCCGAGGAGGAGGTCTCGGTCAGCTTGGCCCAGGCCACCCTGCGCGACACCATCCAGGACCTGCCGGAGCCCGAGCAGGGCGTGATCCGCCTGCGCTACGGCATCGACGGGGAGGACCCCAAGCCGCTGCGCGAGACCGGCCGCCGGCTCGGGCTGTCGGCCGAGCGGGTGCGGCAGCTGGAGTCGCGCGCGCTTGAGCACCTAGCCGCGCGCCGGGAGATCTCGGCCCTCAGGGAGGTCGCGTGAAGAAGATCCTGGCCCTGGTCAGCGAGCCCGTATCGGGTGAGGCGCTCAAGTCGGCGATCGGGAAGACCGAGGCCGAGCAGGCCGAGGTGCTCGTCGTGGCCCCCGCGCTGGACAAGAGCTACCGCTTCTGGCTATCGGACCCCGACCCGGCGATCGAGCGGGCCGAGGAGGTCCAAGAGGAGACCGTCGAGCGAATGGAGGAGGAGGGCATCGACGCCGCCGGCGACACCGGCGAGTCCGACCCGCTGCTCGCGCTCCAGGATGCGCTGACCACTTACGAGGCGGACGAGATCGTGCTCTTCACCCACCCCAACAGCGACCGCAACTTCCTCGAGGACGGGATCGTGGACCAGGCCGTGGAGCGGTTCTCCCAGCCCGTCCGCCACATAATCGTCGACCGCTAGCCGGTCCCCTTAGGCCGGGCGGCCACGTCCACCGCCGTCTCCACGCCGGGTAGTGGCACGTCCGGCGTGCGCACCAGCAGCCCCGCCAGCACCAAGCGCGGGAGCACCGGCATGAACCGAGAGGGCCGGTCGGGATCCGCCGGCAGGTTCTCCGTGTTCTCCAGCAGGGCCAGCACGGCTTCGCAGACCGGCGCCTCGGGCGCTTCGTCGCCGACCTCGCAGGCCAGCCGCGCCAGATCGATGGCCTCGGTGGGGTGCACGCCCTGCAGCGCCTGGCCGGTCGCGTAGGTAAGAAAGGTCCATACCCGGTCGAGCAGTAGGTCGCGCCCTGGCGCCTGCTCGCGAGCTGGGCCCAGGTCGAGCGGCTTCTCGCGAGCAAGCAGGCGCTCCATCTGGCCGCCGGCGATCGCCCGGACGGCCGCCTCGTCCAGGCCGGCCTGCAGCGCGGAGCGCAGGCACAGGACCGCGCCCATCGTGGGGCTGCCGTAGGGCGCGTCGGAGGCCAGGAGGACCTGCCCCGGGGGCACCAGCGACAGCAGCGCGATCAGGTCGCCGGCGCTCCACCACGAGGTGTCGAAGAACAGGTTGGGCAGCTCACGGGCGTCGCGCCAGATCCAGGCGAGGTCGCAGATCGCCGCGTGGGCGAGGATCACGTTGGCTCCCGGGTGGCTGCGACAGAGCTCGACCACGTGGCGCCCCAGAGCGGGGATCCCGCGGCCGGCGTGCACGATCAGCGGGACCGATCGCTCCTGGGCCAGCGCCACGATCGGCTCCACTCCGGGCTCGTCCATCGCGAACTCCTCCGCCCGCGGGTGGAGCTTCAGCCCCAGCGCGCCGGCGTCCAGGGACCGCTCCCCCTCGGCGACCGGGTCGTCGCGGGGATCGAGCCGGGCGAAGGGCATCAGGCGACCCTCCGATCGGTCGGCTTCCTCCCGCACCCAGTCGTTGGCCTTCGGGTATCCCTCGGGCTCGTGCATGGCGAAGACCACGGCGCGATTTCCGGCCAGTTCGAGCGCTTCGATCAGGGTCTCGGGCGAGCACCGCATCCCGTCCGGGTCGTTGAAGCCGATGTGGGTGTGGGCGTCGAGGATCTCCAGATCGGGCAAATCGGTGCGAAGTCGCACGAGAAACGGCGTCACAGCCTGGTCGGAGAACACGGGCGAGCAGGCTAGCCCGTTATGGGAGGGCCGACCTTGGGAACACGAACTTCATGGCAGAGGTACGACACCTGCGCCTCGGCGGGCTCGAGGCGCCCGGCGCCGCGCGAGATTTCGTGTGCGCCGTGGCCGAAGAGGCCTACCACGACGCGGCCCTCGATGACGCGCTGCGCCTGGTGGTGAGCGAGGTCGTGACCAACAGCATCCGCCATGGGGAGGTCGGCCCGGACGGCTGCGTCGAGATCACGGTCGACGTCGATCCCAGCCGGCTGCGGCTCGAGATCACCGACGACGGGCCCGGGTTCGAGCCCGGCGCCACCCCGACCCCGCTCGACGAGCCTGGTGGCTGGGGTCTCTACCTGGTCGACAGCCTGGCCGACCGCTGGGGCGTCGAGGCCACCGGCGGCACCCGCGTCTGGCTGGAGATGACTCCGACCGCGGTCGCGGCCTAGGAGACGATCAGGAAGCCCGACAGGCTTCCGCTCGCCTCGAGCACGCGCTGGGCCGCGCGCGGGGGGTGGACCAGGATCAGCCGGCCGCCGCGAGCGCCTAGCCGCCGTGCTCCTCCATCGCCTTCTGCAGGCGGTCGTCGAAGTCCGGCATGTCGCGCCGTAGCGCGCGGACTTGGTCCTGGGTGAAGAAGATCGCCTTCACCTTCCCGGTGGCCACCACGTCGGCGTTACGCAGGCCACGCTTGAGCAGGCCCGCCTCGCCGACGACGTCACCCTCACCCAGCGTGGCGAGCTTCTCGTCGTGGCTGCGCACTTCGACGGTTCCCTCCTCGATGGCGATCAGCTGGTCGGAGGCAGCGTCCTGCTGGACCAGCTTGTCCCCCTCCTCCGCGGTGGTCTCACGTGCCATGTCGGCGACGCGTTGCAGCGCGTCGTCGTCGAGGTCGGAGAACAGGTCGATCTTCTTCAGGCGGCTGGTGTCCAAACGGCTCCTCCCGTGTCGTTGCCGGGCAGCCTAGTCTGGATTCGTGCGCCGCTCAGTGACCCTCGCGCTCGCGGCGGCCGCGCTCGCCTCCTGCGGTGGCGAAGGGGAGACCGTCACCACCACCGAGACCGTCACCACCGCCGAGTCGCCGTCCGGCGACTGCGGCACCCAGGGCGCCTACACGGTCAAGGTGGTCAACGGCCAGGTGCCCTGCGAGACCGCGAAGAGCACTGTGGCGGGCTACGACCCCGAAGGGGCGAAGGTCCAGGAGGTCGGCGCCTACACCTGCGAGGGCGGCGAAGCCGCCGTGCGTCCGCTCGTCTTCACCTGCGTGGCCGGGGACAATGAGATCACCGCCTCCGAGCCCTAGGCCGGCCACCGGTGCCGACGCCGAGGACGTCGGACGCCTGCTGGACGCCTTCAACCGCGAGTACGACGAGCCGACGCCGGGGCCGAAAGTGCTGGCCGAGCGAATCCGGGAGCTGCTGGAAGTCGACACCGAGGTGCTGCTCATCGGCGCGGGCCCGGACGGGCTCGCCGTGCTGCGCTACCGGCCCTCGCTCTGGACTCCCGGGCGCGAGTGCTACCTGGCCGAGCTCTACGTGGCCCCGCCCAAGCGCGGACACGGCCTCGGGCGCGCCTTGATGGAGAGGGCGCTCGAGCTGGCCAAGGAGCGGGGCGCCGACGGCATGGACCTGAACACCAGCGTCGACGACGAGGCGGCGCGTGGCCTGTACGAGAGCCTCGGCTTCACCAACCTCGAGGGCCAGCCTGACGGCCCCTCGATGCTGTTCTACGAGCTCAACTGGGGGGAAGGGCCTTCGTGAAGTACTTGCCGGCGTCGGTCATGCCGTCGCTGGCGTACAGCCGGTGTGCCAGCCGGCGGGCGTAGCCGGACTCCAGCGTCAGCTGCCAGCACCCGCGCTCGGTGGCGATCCGCTCGGCCTCCTCCAGCAGTGCCCGCGCGGCCCCGCGCCTGCGGGCAGACTCGGTGACGATCAGGTCGGGGATCCAGGCGTCCGGCGTGGGGTGGTTGAGCCGGTCGCGGAAGTGAAGCGAGCAGAAGGCGATCACCCGGCCGCCGTCCTCGGCCACCAGGTGCGCCGCGTTGTCGTCGTCCAGATGCCGCTCGTACAGCGAGCGCACGGCGTCGCGGGTCTCGTCGGTCACGCGAGCGCGCCCGAGCTCCTCGAGCAGCGCGACGACCACCTCGAAGTCGTCGGCCCGCGCCGGCCTGACCTTCACCCCGGCAGGCCGTGCTCGAGCGCGCCCTTGACCTGGGCGTCGAGCGAGTTCAGCCGCGCCAGAGCCATCGCCTCGGGGGAGCGGAACCGGCGCCCTGGCAGGTTGTCCGGGCCGTGGTGGCCGAGCACGCAGTGCACCAGCGCCAGCAGGCGCTCGCGGGGCACGCCGGCGCCTCGCTCGAGCACCATCTGCTGACCCAGGGCGAGGTGCCCCATCAGCGCGCCCTCGTCGCTCAGAGCGATCTCGGCTCCGAGCGTGAATTCGCGTGTCTTGCCGATGTCGTGCAGCAGCGCGGCGCAGATCAGCAGGTCGGAGTCCAGCCGCGGATGCAGCACACACGTCTCCTGGGCCAGCGTGGCCACGGCGACGGTGTGCTCGATCAGCCCGCCGAGGTAGGCGTGGTGGCCGTTGCGGGTGCACGGCGCGCGGCGGAACTCCGCCCGGAAGGCGGAATCCTCGAGGAACGAGTCGAGCAGCCCGCGCAGCCGGCTGTCGTAGACCTCGCGCCCGAGGTGCTCCAGGAAGCCGTCGAGCTCGTCGAGGTCGCGGTAGGCCACCGGCAGAAAGTCGGCGGGGTCGACGCCCGCCGGGTCGGCGCGCTTGACCGAGCGCAGGTCGACCACCAGCTCGTCGCGAAAGCGCTCGGCCCGGCCCTCCACCTCGACCAGGTCGCCCTGCTCGAACTGGGCGGCCAGGAAGTCCGCCTCGCGAAAGGCGCGGGCGGGCACGGCACCGGTGCGGTCGCGCAGCTCCAGCGCCAGGTAGGGCGACCCGGTCCGGGCCGTCAGCCGGTCCTTGCGCGTGCAGGCGAAGACCCCGCGCAGCTCGGCCCCCGGGCGCAGCTCGGCCAGCGTCGAACGGTCGGAGACGGTGGTGGCCACACGACAATGTTGGGTCCAGGTTCGGACAGGTGGGTACGGTGGGAGGGCATGCCCGACCTCCGTTGGTCAGACAGCCCGGATCTGCGCGCGCCGGTCCTCGTTTGCGCTTTCAAGGGCTGGAACGACGCAGGGGACGCGGCCACCGCCGCCGTCTCGTACATGCACGACCACTTCGACTCCTTCGATCTGGCCGACGTCGACCCCGAGGAGTTCTTCGACTTCACGGCGGTGCGTCCCACGGTGGAGCTCAACGAGAGCTCGGTGCGCAAGGTCGAGTGGCCTTCGAACGCCTTCTCGGCCGCTCGGGTTCCGGGCGCCGAAGGCGACCTCGTGATGCTGCGCGGCGTCGAGCCCTCGTTGCGCTGGCGCCGCTTCTGCGACTCGGTGATCGAGGTGGCCCGCGCCACCAACGCCCGCATGGTCATCACGCTCGGCGCGCTCCTGGCCGACGTCCCTCACAGCCGCCCGGTCTCGCTCACCGGGCTGGCCTCCGATCAGGGGCTGGTGACCGAGCTCGGCTTCGAGCCCACCACCTACGAGGGCCCCACCGGGATCGTCGGCGTGCTGCACCGCGCCTGCTCGGACGCCGGGTTGCCCTCGGTGAGCCTGTGGGCCTCGGTGCCCCACTACGTGGCCGCCGCTCCCAACCCGAAGGTGGCGCTCGCGCTGGTGCGCGCCTTCGAGGGCGCGGCCGGCGTGGCCGTCGAGGCCGGCGAGCTGGAGACGGCCGCCGAGGACTACGAGCGCCAGGTCAGCGCTGCGGTGGCCAGCGACCCGGAGGTCAAGGCCTTCGTCGAGCGCCTCGAGTCGGCGGCCGACGAGGCCGAGCTGGAGGAGGACACCGAGGAGAAGATCCCCTCCGCCGACACCATCGCGCGCGACTTCCAGCGCTTCCTGCGCCAGCAGGGCCCCGACTCGCCTTCCTGAGCCCGTCCCTGGCGCTGTGACGCGGTTGCGGTTAGCGTCGCCTGACAGCTAACGAGAAGGGACTCGCAAATGGCAGAAGAGATTCAGATCCGGGGCTCGGCCAGCCCCGGCAAGATCCGGCACCCGCTGGGCGTGATCGGCCTGTCGATCATCACGCTCGGGATCTACGCCGTGGTCTGGTACTACAAGACCAACAAGGAGCTGGCCGAGATCGGCGCGGCGAACAACACCGACGAGCTGGGCGACAACCCCGTCAACTCGGTGCTGGCGATCACGCTGGGCGCACTCATCATCGTCCCGCCCTTCGTGTCGATCTTCAACTACACGAAGCGGGTGGCCGCCGCCGAGCGGATCACCGGCAGCCCCAACCAGGGTCTCGAGCCGGGCTTGATGTTCGTCCTGTGGATCTTCCTCAACCCGGTCGCGCTGTACCTGACCCAGTCGGCCCTGAACCACATCCTCGAGGCCCAGGCCGGCGGGGCGGCGGCCCTCGGCACGCCCCAGGAGGCGCCGCAGGCCCAGCAGCCCGCTGCTGAGCCCGCTAAGACCCCGGAAGCGAGCTAGCGCTCGGCTGCCGGGCAGATGATCCGGTAGTCGCAGAAGGAGCAGATTTCGCGCGAGGGCTTGGGCTCGAAGTCCTGGGCCTGTATGCCCTCCGCGATCTCTCCCACCGTGTCGCGCACCCGTGAAAGCTCCTCCTCGGAGTGCTCCACCGGCACCTTCTCCCCGGTGAGCACGTACATGTAGGACTGAGCCGAGGTCTCCAGCCGCCACGACTCCCGGGCGCCCATCTGGTAGAGCGAGAGCTGCACGTCCTCGCGCAGGTCGGCCTCTGTCTTGGCCTTGCCCGTCTTGTAGTCGATCAGCTCGTAGGTGCCGTCGGGGTGGCGGTCCACCCGGTCCACCCGGCCGCGCAGCACATGCGGCCCCATGCGGAACGAGAACGAGCGCTCGAACCACACCGGCTCCGCCTCGCTGGCGTCCTCGGCCTCGGCGTAGCGGCGCAGGGCCACCACCGCGCGCTCGCGGAACTGCAACTCGTCGTCGGAGTCGCCGAAGCCATTGCGCCGCCAGGCGCCTTCGAACAGCTCCATGATGTCGCCGCCCGCCTTGTGCCAGCGCTCGAGCACCTGGTGGATGGCGATCCCGAAGCGCTGGTTGATGGTCGGCTCCTGGGGGATGCGGAAGACCCGCGCGAACTTGTACTTCAGGGGGCACAGGCGGTAGGTGTCGATATCCGACGCGGACAGCATCAGCCCCTCCCCCCGCCGGGGGATGAAGGGGTCGAGCGAAGGCTCGGAGCCCTCGCCGGCGGCCACGGGGCGTCGGTCCAGGTCGCGCGCGGCGTCGCGCAGCCATTCGTCGAGGGCGGAGACGGCCAGCAGCTCCCGGGTCTCGGGCGTGGCGCCCTGGGCCAGCACGTCGTTGATCTCGGGGAGCGCCTCGGCCACCTCCTGGCCCTCGCGAGCGCGGGAGATGAGCGCGGCGACCTTGAGCAGCTCGAGGTACCGCGCCACCCCGCTCGCCACGTCCATGTAGGTGTCCAGGCGCAGCTCGGCCAGCCGCCCGCCCACCTCGGCTACCGTGTCCAGCAGCTCGTCGCGCATCAGGCGGAAGGTCGAGTGCAGGCCCTCGGCCGGGCCGAAGAGCTCCTCCTCCATCACCTCGTCCTCGGCGCCGAGCGCCGTGCGCGCCTCCTCGACGAAGGGCGAGGCGCGGACGGTCCCGTCACCGCGTTCGGCGAAGGAGAGCACGAGGCTCGCGCGAGCACGGGTCATCGCCACGTGCAGCAGGCGGCGCATCTCGTCCTCGTGGGCCTTGCGGTCGTCCCCCGAGCGCACGGTCTCAGGCACCAGTTCGTCGGGCACGCCGTCCGAGCGCTTGCGCCACGGGCCCGGCATCCGTCCCGCACTGAGCCCGAGCACGAACACGTGGTCGAACTCGAGCCCCTTGGCGGCGTGCATGGTCATCACCCGCACGGCCGGCTCGGCGGCCGGGTCGGGCGCCTCCTCCTCGCGCAGCCCCGACTCGGCCACGGCGTCCAGGTAGCGGGTGAACTCGCGTGGCGTGGCGCCCGGCTCGCGCCGCATGTAGGCGGTGGCCAGCTCGGGCAGCTTGGCGATGTTGCGCAGGCGCTCCGCCGTATCGGCGCGGCGGGCGAACACCTGCTGGCGCCGCAGGCCGATGCGCTCGATCAGGCGCATCACGAACGCGTCCGGGCGGCGGTCCTCGAAGGCGTTGGAGGCCGACCGGTACAGCTTGAGGAACGCCATGGCCCGCTCGCGGCCCTCCGGCGACAGCTGGGGCCCCTCGAGGCCCGCGGCCACAGCGGACGGCATGTCGAGCTTGCGCCGGCGGGCGAGCTGGGTGAGCCGGGCCACGTCGACCGAGCGCAGCTCGATCGGCGGGCGCGACAGCGCCCGCACCACCGCGCCCGAGTCGGTGGGGTCGGCCAGCAGCCGCAGCCAGGCGAGCACGTCGCGCACCTCGGCGCGCTGGAAGTAGGCGGCCGAGCCGCTCAGGCGGAAGGGCAGGGCCCGTTCCTCCAGGGCGGCGCCCACGGTGGCGCCCTCGTGGCGCACCGACCGCACCAGCACGGCCACGCGGTCGGGAGAGACGCCCTCGCCGGTCACCAGCCGCTCGGCCTCGACCGCCACGGCCTGGGCCTGCGCGCGCTCGGACTGGCAGCGCCAGAAGCGCACATCGCCGCCGGCCTTGCCCCTGAGCTTCTTCTCCAGGCGCTCGGTCGGCTCGACCACCGCGCGGGCTGCGTCGAGGATGCGCTGCCCCGAGCGGTAGTTACGGGTGAGCTTGAGGGTCTCGGCCTCGGGGAACTCCCGCTCGAAGGCCTCCAGGTTCTTGCGCGAGGCCCCGCGGAAGCGGTAGATGGCCTGGTCGTCGTCGCCGACCACGGTGATGTTGCGGTGCTCCTCGGCGAGCAGGCCGAGCAGCATCCCCTGGGCGAAGTTCGTGTCCTGGTACTCGTCCACGAGCACGTGCTTGAAGCGCTCGGCGACCCGGCGGCGTACGTGGGGGTGCTCGTGCAGCAGCGAGTACGTCCGGGCGATCAGGTCGCCGAAGTCAAGCGCCCCCTGTTCGGCCAGGAGGCGGTCGTGGTCGGCGTAGACCCCGGCAAACTCGAGCTCGCGTGCGGCGTGCGCGCGAGCGGCGTCGTCCTCACCGGCGCAGCTCTCCACCCGCCGCTCGGCGTACCCGCGGAAGCCCTCGCAGCTCACCATCTCGTCCTTCAGCCGGTCGATCCGCGAGACGAAGCTGGCCAGCAGCGGCGCGGGGTTGCCGCGGATCTCGTGCTTGCGCAGGGTCAGCTCGCCCTGGCGATCGAGCAGCAGAGCGAGGCGGTCGGCCGGGGTGACCGCGGTGAAGAAGGGGTCGAGCCCGGTCTCCAGCGCCTCGTCGGCCAGCAGCCGGGAGCAGAACGCGTGGAACGTCCCGACGTGCAGCTCCTCGTAGGGCACCTCGATCAGCGACTCCAGGCGCTCGCGCATCTCGGCCGCGGCGGCGCTGGAGAAGGTCAGCGCCAGCACTTCGTCGGCGGGAATGCCCTGCGCGACGAGCCAGGCGAAGCGGCGCGTGAGCGTCCGCGTCTTGCCGGTGCCTGCGCCCGCGACGATCACGAGCGGCCCGCCCGGATGGGTGACGGCCGCCCGCTGCGCGCGGTTCAGGCCATCGGACGCCGTGGGCATCAGAGGGAGGATACGTGTCCCCGGCCCGTGGGTAGCGTGGATCGGCATGGCCCGCCTTCGCCGCTCAGACTGCTCCGGGCCCGGCATCACCCGCCGCCGCCGGGGCAAGGGCTTCCAGTACCTCGACGAGGACGGCCGCCCCATGCGCGACGACGAGGTCCGCAGCCGCATCGAGGAGCTGGTCATTCCGCCCGCCTGGGAGGACGTGTGGATCTGCCCGTACCCGATGGGGCACATCCAGGCCACGGGCGTCGACGCCGCCGGGCGCAAGCAGTACCGCTACCACGACCGCTGGCGCCAGCGCCAGGACGCGGCCAAGTTCGACGAGATGCTCGACTTTGCCCGGGCGCTGCCCCTGGTCCGCGACCGCGTGGCCGTCGATCTCGAGCGTCCGGAGATCGACCGCGACCGGGTTCTGGCCTGCTCGCTGCGCCTGCTGGACCGCGGCTTCTTCCGGATCGGCTCGGAGAACTACGCAGAGGAGAACGAGACCTACGGGCTGGCCACGATGAAGAAGAAGCACGCCACGGTCGACGGCCCGCTCGTGCGCTTCGACTATGCGGCCAAGGGCAAGCAGCGGCGCCTCCAATCGTTCGTCGACGTCGAGGTGGCCGACGTGGTGAACCGCCTCAAGCGCCGCCGCGGCGGCATCGACGAGCTGCTGGCCTACAAGGAGGGCGGCCGCTGGCGCGACGTCAAGTCACAGGACATCAACGACTACCTCAAGGAGATCACCGGCGCGGACTTCAGCGCAAAGGACTTCCGCACCTGGAGCGCCACCGTGCTCGCCGCCTGGTTCATCGCGCTGAGCGGCTCGACTCCGGCCGCCAAGACCGCCCGCAAGCGCGTCCAGGCACAGGTGGTCAAGCAGGTGGCCAAGCACCTGGGCAACACCCCGGCGGTGTGCCGTTCGTCTTACATCGACCCGCGCGTCTTCGACCGCCACGACGGCGGGGTGACGATCGAGGGAGCGGCCGAGCTGCTGGAGGAGGTCGACGGGCACTGGCCGAACATCCAGCCCACGGTGGAGGAGGCGACGATCCACCTGATCGAGGACTCGCCGGCCCTCGCGAAGGTGGCGTGACGCGCTAGAAGTCGGTCTCGGGCCCGCCCGGGTCCGGCGCGGGCACGTCCGGTGCGCCCGGCTGGGGCTCGGTGGGCGGAGCGGGCTCAGGGACGGCCGGGCCGTCGGGCGGCGTCTCCACCGGCGGGGCGGCGGGACCGTCGGGCGGGATCTCGGGCACCTGCGGGCCCGGGACCTCGAGTACGGGAGAAGGCCTCATGGGCCCGGATTGCCCCGGGCCCATGAGGCCGAAACCCTCCCGCAGGGCCCTCCCCTATCGGCGGTAGCCGAAAGTGTTGACGTAGGTGGCGCCGCCGCCCTTCGGCGCAGAGCGGACCACGCCCAGGCCGATCTCGCGGAAGCGTCCGTCGAGGATGTTGGCCTTGTGGCCCGGGCTGTTCATCCAGGCCCGCACGATGGAGCGGGGGGTGGCGCGGCTTCCCGAGCCCCAGGCGATGTTCTCGCTGGCCGACCAGGACCGGGCGCGCCTGAGGTAACCGGCGCGCTTGATCCGATGGAGAAGCTCGCCCCCGAGAGGGAGAAGTGCGAGAAGTAGTGACGCCGGACCATGTCCCGCGCTGGCGAGAGGCCGCCTTCGTCAGCCGGCCGTTGAGCTTCACCCTGCGCAGGCCGTGCGCAGCTCGCTCCTGGTTGAGCAGGCACGCGGTGGTCCTCACCGCGGTCCGGCTCGTCACGCTGCTCGGGCTGGCCGAGGCGTTGGCGCAGGAGTCGGCGGCGGCACCGGCGGGGACGGTCAGGGCGAACCCGCAGACGAGGAGGGCGGCCAGGAGGATGCGCGGGCGACGGAGAGCCATGCCCTCCTCTCGCCAGCCCCGGCCGGGGCCAGGACTCAGCCACGCGCGGCCTGGACGTCTGTTCGACCCGTTTGCAGGTGGCGCACCCTGGGCAGGCGCGAACCATGGCGCGTGCAGCGATTCTCGACGTCGACGGCACCCTCGTCGACACGAACTTCCACCATGCGATCGCCTGGTACAGGGCGTTTCGACAGTTCGAGGTCCAGGTCCCGATCTGGCGCATCCACCGCGCGATTGGCATGGGTGGCGACCACATCGTCACCGAGCTCGCCGGCGAGGACGCCGAGCGCGAGATGGGCAAGGACATCCGCGCGGCCGAGAAGGTCCTCTACGCCCAGCTGATCCACGAGGTGGAGCCACTCGCGGGCGCGCGCGAGCTGATTGAGGAGCTCAAGCAGCGCGACAAGCAGGTCATCCTGGCCAGCTCGGCCAAGCCCGACGAGGTCGAGCACTACCTCGACCTGCTCGACGCCCGCGACCTCACCGACGACTGGACCACCGGCGGAGACGTGGAGGCCACCAAGCCCGACCCCGACCTGGTCGAGGCCGCGATGGAGAAGGCCGGCACCGGCGAGGCGGTGCTGGTCGGTGACTCCACCTGGGACGTGGAGTCCGCCAAGCGGGCCGGCGTCGAGACCATCGCCGTGCTCACGGGCGGCTTCGGCGAGGACGAGCTGCGCCAGACGGGCGCCGTCCAGGTCTACCGCTCCATTGAGGAGCTGCGCCAGGACCTGGACAACACGGCGCTGGCCTAGCGAGCCGGGACGGTCAGCGTGCCGCCCCCCAGCGGCGGCACCCGCCGCCCGCGGGCGTCCAGGGCGACCAGTCGCTCCCCGTCGGTCAGGACGAGCAGGCGGCCGGCGCGGTCGAAGGCGAGGTCGGCGCCTTCCCTGGCGGGCAGCGGCTCGGGTCGAAAGCTCGACAGGGCGGTCCCGGCCGTCCCGACGCGCACGATCTGAGCGCGCCCGTCGCGCACCCGCATCACAGCGATCTCCCCGCGCGGGCCGATCGCCATGCGAGGCGTCGCTCCCGGGAGCGCCCGCCCGAACAGGGACGCGGTTCCCGCCCGGCCGAAGGACCGCGCGGGGCGCCCCTCGCGGTCGAGCTTGACCAGCGCGCCGCTGAAGAACAGCGTCAAAGTCTCGCCACCGCGGAGGACCTTCAGGTCGACAGGCGAGGACTCGGCGAACTCGACCGCGCCGCTGCTGCCGAAGCGGGGGTCGAGCCGGTCGCCTGGTGTCAGGCGGACGAGGACCGCGCGGCCCGAGCTCGCGGCACCGCTCGGCTCCCCGGCCATCGTCAGCTTGTGCCCCGGCGCAGCGGCCAGCACCTCGTCGTCCACGAACCTGACGGGCGGCGTGGGCTCCGCGACGATCTCACCGGAGGGGCTGAAGCGGCTGGTGGGGCTCGCAAGGCTCCCGTCGGGCCGCGTGACGATCGACCCCTGGACGCGCTCCAGCATCCCGTCGTCGCCGAAGTCCTCGTCGAGTTCTCCGTCGGGGTGAAAGCGCGCCAAACCCTTCGGGGTGAGCACGTCGGATTCGAAGGGCCCACCCTCGTCCCGCTTGACCTCGGCCAGGACGTCCACACCGCGCGGGGTGACGGTCACCCGCTCGACCGCGTCCACGCACTGGCCGCCGAGGCCCTCGGCGCCGACTGGCTCGCCCCGCTCATCTCTGCCGACGCGCCGCAGGGACAGCTCGCCGCAGTGGCCGTTCACACCGGCGACGGCGACCGCGCCGTCGGCGAGCACCGCAAGCCGGTGTGCGCGGAAGGGTCCAGGCTGCGAGGGGTCTGAGCCGCAGCCCGCAAGAAGCGCCGCCGCGAATGCGGCGCAGATGACCCCTGAGCGCGGCAAGGCCCGTAGCATCGCGGACGCACGCCTGGCGTAGCATCGCGGCGTGACCTCAGAATCCCTTCAGGGCAAGACCGCGGTGATCACCGGCGCCTCCAGCGGAATCGGCGAGGCGACCGCCCGGGCACTCGCGGCCGAGGGCGCGGACCTCGCCCTCCTCGCCCGCCGGGTGGATCGCATCGAGAGCCTCGCCTCGGAGCTGGGTGAGTCGGTCAAGACGCTCGCCCTCGAGGCCGACGTGACCGATCGCCGCTCGATGGAGTCGGCGGCGAAGCGGGTGGGCGACGAACTTGGCGGCGCTGACATCCTGCTGAACAACGCGGGCCAGATGCTGCTCTCGCCGTTCACGCCCGACCAGGCCGAGGAGACGCGGCGGATGGTCGAGACCAACCTGCTCGGCGCGATGACCACGCTGGAGGTGTTCCTCGATCAGCTGCGCGACGGCGGCGGTGACCTGGTGAACATCTCGTCGGTCGCGGGGCGTACGGCAAAGCCGGGCTCGTCGGTCTACAACGCGACCAAATGGGGCCTCAACGGCTGGTCGGAGGCCCTGCGCCAGGAGCTCAAGGACGACGGGATCCGGGTGATCGTGATCGAGCCCGGCGCCATCGCCACCGAGCTGACCGACCACATCACCGACGAGCAGGTCAAGAAGGGCGCGGAGGAGATGTACGAGCGGGACGCGATCCCCGTGGAGGACGTCGCCGAGGTCATCCTCTTCGCCGTCGCCCGTCCGGCCCGGACCTCGCTCAGCGAGATCATCATCCGGCCGACCAGCCAGACGTTGTAGTGGCGGACCGGCTCGACCGGTACAAGGGCAAGCGCGACTTCGACGAGACGCCGGAGCCCGTCGGAGACGAGACGTCCGGAGACGGCGCGCGGTTCGTGATCCAGCAGCACGACGCGACCAACCTGCACTGGGACCTGCGCCTGGAGCACGATGGGGCGCTCGCCTCCTGGGCGCTGCCTCGAGGCGTCCCCGGCCACCCCGATGAGAACCGGCTCGCGGTCCGCACCGAGGACCACCCGCTGGAGTACCTCGAGTTCCACGGAGAGATCCCCAAGGGCTCATACGGCGCGGGCACGATGGAGATCTGGGACCGCGGCACCTACGCCTCGGAGAAGTTCCGCGACGACGAGGTGATCGTGGTCCTCGAGGGTGAGCGGGTTCAGGGGCGCTACGCGCTCATACGGACCAAGGGCAAGAACTGGCTGATTCACCGCATGGACCCGCCGGCCGATCCCGGAGCCGAGCCGATGCCCGACCGGATCGAGCCGATGAAGGCGACGCCAGGGACGCTGCCTCGCGACGACAGCAAGTACGGCTACGAGATCAAGTGGGACGGCGTGCGCGCGGTCGTGCACCTGGACCGGGGGCACGTCGCCGCGTTCGGCCGGTCGGGCGCCGACTTCACCTCTCGCTATCCCGAGCTGCGCCAGCTGGCCCGAGCGGCGGGCGCACAGCGGATGATCCTCGACGGCGAGGTGGTGGCCTTCGACAAGGAGGGCCGCCCGAGCTTCCAGGCCCTCCAGTCGCGGATGCATCTCGCGTCGGAGTCGGCCGTCCGGCGCAAGGTCCGCGAGCTCCCGGTGACCTACGTGATCTTCGACCTGCTGTGGCTCGACGGCCACTCGACCCTGTCGCTGACCTACCAGGACCGCCGCCGGCTGCTGGAGTCGCTCGAGCTCGACGGGCCCCGGTGGCGCACGCCCGCCTACCGTGCCGGCGACGGGGAAGCCCTGCTGGAGGCCAGCCAGGCGCAGGGCATCGAGGGGATCGTGGCCAAGCGCCTCGACTGCCCCTACGAGCCTGGCCGCCGCGCATCGGGCTGGATCAAGGTCAAGAACGTGACCAGCCAGGAGTTCGTGATCGGCGGGTGGACGCCGGGTGAGGGCGGTCGCGGGACCAGCCTCGGCGCCCTGTGTGTCGGGGTGCACGACGACGACGGACGCCTCCTGTACGCCGGCAAGGTCGGGACCGGCTTCACCGAGGCGACGCTCGGCCTGCTCAAGCGCGAGCTGGAGCCGCTCAGGCGTGACACCAGCCCGTTCGACGGCCGCCAGCCGCCCAAGGGCACCGTGCTGGTGGAACCGAAGCTGGTGGCCAGCGTGGAGTTCCGCGAGTGGACCCAGACCGGCACGCTGCGGGCGCCCTCGTTCAAGGGCCTGCGCGACGACGTCGACCCCGGCGAGGTGGTCCGCGAGCCGCAAGTTCCCGCCCGCCGGGAAGGGTGAACTTGGCCGGGCGGGTATCTTCGGGGGTGTCATGCCTAGAGCCATTTGGAGCGGCGCGATCAGCTTTGGGCTGGTCAACATCCCGGTGAAGCTCTACAGCGCCGTCTCGCGCAAGACGGTGCGCTTCAACCAACTCGACGGCTCCGACAACTCGCGCGTGCGCCAGAAGCGCATCAACGAGGCCACCGGCGAGGAGGTCCCCTACGAGAACCTCGTCAAGGGGTACGAGATCGGCCCGGAGCGATACGTGGTCATCACGCCCGACGAGCTCGACTCCGTGCAGCCCGAGAAGTCGCGCACCATCGACATCGAGGACTTCGTCGAGCTCGACCAGATCGACCCGATGTACTTCGACCACACCTACTACCTCGCGCCGGGCACCGGCGCCGGGAAGGCCTACTCCCTGCTGCTCAAGGCGATGGAGGAGACCGGCCGGGTGGCTGTTGCCCGGGTGGTCATCCGCTCCAAGGAGAACCTGGTGGCCATCCGCCCGCGCGACGGCGTGCTGGCCATGGAGACGATGCTCTTCTCCGACGAGGTGGTCTCGCCCGACTCGCTCGAGGACGTGCCCGAGAGCAACGAGAAGACCACCAAGCGCGAGGTGGACATGGCGCGCCAGCTGATCGACTCGCTGGCCTCGGACTTCGAGCCCGACAAGTACCGCGACGAGTACCGCGACCGCGTGCTCGAGATGATCGAGCGCAAGGCCGAGGGCGAGGAGATCACCATCGAGGCACCCAGCGAGGAGCCCGAGGAGGTGCCGGACCTCATGGCCGCGCTCGAGGCCAGCATCGCCTCGTCGAAGAAGCAGAGCAAGCCCAAGGCCAAGAGCAAGAGCGACAACGGCTCGGGCTCGTCCAAGAAGAAGAAGACCGCAGCGAAGAGCTAGTCGCGTTGGCCGCGACCCACGTCGAGGTCGAGGGGCGCAAGCTGCGCCTGACCAACCTCGACAAGGTCCTCTACCCGGTCCCGGGCTTCACCAAGGGCCAGGTGATCGACTACTACACGCGCGTGGCGCCCTACGTGCTGCCCCACCTCGCGGGGCGCCCGCTGACGCTCAAGCGCTACCCCAACGGGGTCGAGGGCGGGCACTTCTACGAGAAGCAGTGCCCCTCGCACCGACCCGAGTGGGTCCAGTCGGCCGCGATCCCCGTCAGCCGCAAGACGATCGAGTTCTGCCTGTGTGACGACCTGGCCACCCTGGTCTGGCTGGCCAACCTGGCCGACCTCGAGTTGCACCCGTCCCTGTCGAAGGCAGCGGCGATCGAGCACCCGACCACGCTGGCGTTCGACCTCGACCCCGGAGAGCCGGCGGGGATCATGGAGTGCTGCGAGGTGGCGCTGCTGCTGCGCGAGCTGCTGGGCCAGCTGGGGCTGGAGTGCTTTCCCAAGACCTCGGGCTCGAAGGGCATGCAGGTCTACGCGCCGCTGGACGGCGAGGCCGACTACGACCGGACCAAGCCCCTGTCCCAGGCGCTGGCCCGCCACCTCGAGGCCCAGCAGCCCAAGCTCGTGGTCTCCACCCAGAAGAAGGAGCTGCGCAAGGGCAAGGTGCTCGTCGACTGGAGCCAGAACGACGAGCACAAGACCACCGTGTGCGTCTACTCCCTACGCGCGCGAGAGCACCCGACGGTGTCGACCCCGCTGACCTGGGACGAGGTCGAAGGGGCCTCGCAGCCGGCGGATCTCGTCTTCGAGGCGCCCGACGTGCTCGAGCGCTGTGAGGAGCACGGCGACCTGTTCGCGCCCGTGGCCGAGCTCGAGCAGCAGCTGCCCGCGCTGTAGCCTCCGCAGAGACATGGTCGACTGGTCCCTCGCCCGTCAGATCGCGCGGCTGGCGGCGGGGTCGGAGGGTGCCACCACCACCGCGGGCGACTTGTCGACGCAGGTGGACGACGCGCTGCGCGAGGTCGGCTCCTACACCGGCCTGACGCTCGCCGGGCGGGCGCCTGCGCCGGAGGTCATCGATCGCACGGGGTGGGCGGAGATCAACCTCGACTCGCTCTCGCGCCTGCTCGAGCCGGTGGCCGGCCGCCTCGACGAGCGAATGGACGCGGCGGGCCCGCTGGCCGGCGCGCTGCGGATGGGCGCCGACGCGACCCTCGCGGCCGAGGCCGGCCTGGTGATGGGCTACATGTCCCAACGGGTGCTGGGCCAGTACGAGCTGGCGCTGCTCGCGCCCGACGTGCCGCCGCGGCTGCTGTTCGTGACGCCCAACCTGGATAAGGCGGCCCGGGACATGCAGGTCGACCGCGAGAGCTTCGAGGGCTGGGTCGCCGCGCACGAGGTCACGCACGTGGTCCAGTTCGGCGCCGTGCCCTGGCTACGGGAGCACCTGGGCGACCTGATCCGCCAGTACATGGACACGGTGGAGGTGCGGATCGGGCGCGGCAGCGCCGGGGCCCTGCCGCGGCTGCCGAACCCGCTCAGGCTGGTGGAGCGGTTCGCCGAGGGCGGCCTGGCCGCCCTGGTGCAGACCCGTAGCCAGCGGCGGCTGATGAGCCGCCTGCAGGCGACCATGGCGGTGATCGAGGGCTACTCCGAGCACGTGATGGACGCAGTCGCGCCCCGCCTGGTGAGCGAGCACGAGGGCCTGCGCGAAGCCATGGAGCGCCGCCGCGGCACCCGGTCGGCGCCGGAGCGGGTCCTCAGCCGGCTGCTGGGCCTCGACATGAAGATGCGCCAGTACGAGCAGGGCGGGCGCTTCTGCGACGCCGTGGTGGCCGAACACGGCATCGAGGGCCTGAACCGAGTGTGGGAAAGCCCCGCCGCCCTCCCCAACCTCATCGAGCTGAAGCAGCCCGAGGCCTGGTCCGCGCGCGTGGCAAAAGCCACGTTCGCCCCCGCCTAGACCCCTTTTCGCGCCATTTGCGTAACGCCCCTGTCGAGGAGGTTTACGTACACGTGTTCGGTGGTATAGTCCTATTGAGCTTAGAAGTAATAAGCTTATGAACCAGACCCCAGGCAGGGGAGGAGAAAGGAAACAACAATGGCTCAGCAAACCCCACAGCAGCGCCGCGCAGCGGCCCAGAAGGCTGCCGCGACCCGCAAGCGCAACCAGGCCAAGAGCGGAAGCAACACCACCCGCTCGAGCGCCCGGAGCACTCGCTCCAACGCCCGTCGCACCCAGACCACGGCTCGCAACACGGCCCGTGCCGGTGCCCGTCAGACCCAGGGCAACGCCAAGGCGACCGCCCGTTCGGCCGCTACTACGGCCGGCGCCGCCGAGAAGACGGCGGAGACCGGGCTGGCGTACGCGGTGCAGCGCACCAAGGCCGCGGCCACCCAGGCCGAGCGTGCCGTCCTGATCCCGGTGGGAGTCACTCTCATCGCGCGGGACAACGTCGTCGAGACCGTGGAGCCGTACGTCAAGAGCTCCGTGAGCCGGCAGCGCGAGATCAACAAGCTCGTTCGCCGTGTCTCGACCGACCTGCGTCGCGCGGAGCGTCGTGGCACCACCGCTCGCAACCGTGTGCAGCGTCGCGTCAAGCGCACTCGCACTCAGGTCGAGCGCACGCTGCGTCGCAACCGTCGTGAGGCCGAGCGGCAGGTGAAGACCACCCGTCGCGACGTCGAGCGCCAGGTCAAGACCACTCGTCGCGAGGTGCAGAACCAGGTCCAGAAGGTTTCGGACCAGGTCGCGAGCCTCGCCTAGTTTCCGGGCCCTCCGGACTTATCCCTCCCCGTCTCGGAGAGAGCGGGTGAGGGCGAGACTGCCGACCTCATACCTCGTCGGCAGTGATGCAGTATCTCTCCTCCCTCAGCCGGCCGGGTCCTTCGGGACCCGGCCGGTTTCTTTTTGAGCCCGAGTTTCTAGACTCGGGGTGTGCCCACTTGGGAGCAGATAAACGACTCGCTTCGCGCGGTCGTAGACCCTGAGCTGCACAAGGACATCGTGTCCCTGGGGATGGTCCGCTCGATCGAGCAGCCTGCTCCGGGAGCCGTGGACGTGGTCGTTTCCCTGACCACCGCCGGCTGCCCCATCCGCTCGCATTTCGAGACCGCCGTGAAGCAGAGCGTCATGGCGCTGGACGGGGTCGAGCAGGTCACCGTCGGGTTCGACGTCCTATCGCCCGAGGAGAAGCAGACACTGCAGCAGCGGCTCGGCCGCAAGGACGGGCTGCCCGAGGGCGCGCTCGCCGCGGTGAAGAACGTGATCTGCGTCGGCTCCGGCAAGGGCGGCGTCGGCAAGTCCACCCTCACGGCCAACCTGGCCGCCGCCCTGCAGATGGAAGGCAAGGCGGCGGCGGCGCTAGACGCCGACGTGTGGGGCTACTCCATCCCGCGCATGCTCGGCGTGCACGGCCGGCCGATGGTCTCCGCCCAGCGCAAGATCCTGCCGCTGGACGCCGCCGGTGGCGTCAAGGCGATCTCGATCGAGTTCTTCCTCGACAAGCCCGACCAGGCGATCACCTGGCGCGGCCCGATGCTCCACAAGGCCATCCGTCAGTTCCTCGAGGACGTGGACTGGGGCGAGCTCGACTACCTGCTGATCGACCTGCCGCCGGGCACCGGCGATGTCTCCATGACCCTTGCCCAGCTGCTGCCGCAGTCGCGCTTCGTGATCGTCACCACGCCCCAGCCGGCCGCCCAGAACGTGGCCCGGCGCGCCGCCGACACCGCCGAGCGCTACGAGCTCGAGGTCGCCGGCGTGATCGAGAACATGTCCGGCTTCACCACTCCCGGCGGCGAGCGGTTCACGATCTTCGGCGAGGGCGGAGGCCAGCGCCTGGCCGACGATCTCGACGTGCCCCTCTTGGGCAAGATCCCGCTGCAGGAGGAGCTGCGAGTGGCCTCCGACGAGGGCCGTCCGCTGGTGCTGGACGACCCCGACGCTCCGGCCGCCCAGGCAATCTTCCACGCCGCCCGCGGCCTGATCGCCGCCACCCCGCAGCAGCTGGCCACGCTCCAAGAGCCGATCGGCCCGCCCGTTCCGGAGATCACCGGGACCGCATTGCCGATGGCGCCCTAGCGGGCGCTCAGCGCCCGGCGGGATCGCAGCCCGTCGCGCCCGAAAACGGCAGCGACTAAGGGAATCGGGCACCGGCGACTGGGTCTTCCTCTCGGACGTCGGGACCCCGGCGCGGCCAGCGAAGCGCACACACCTTCCGACAAAGTCCTCAGGCGGCTGAGGACTTTTCAGGAGACCAAGCGTGCTCCACCCGCCCCGCCGACTTAGCTGACCGACACGACCCGCGAGCCGGCTCCGCCGCGCAGGGGGCCAGCGGCAGGGTCCCTCGTGGTCCCAGTGGCCGCAGAGCTCCACGGTCACGGCAGCACCGGGAGCCGCGGGGTCGGTGCCCGGGTCCAGCTCCAGCTCGGCCTCGAGGACGGCTACGAGGCGCTCTGGAAGTACTGCGCGTTCACGTCGACGAACTTGTTCCACTCGTCGGGGAGCTGGTCCTCGGCGAAGCATGCGTCGACCGGGCAGGCCTCCACACAGGCATCACAGTCGATGCACTCCTCGGGATCGATGTAGAGCTGCTCGACCTGGTCGTAGTCGGGCTCGTCCGGGGTGGGGTGGATGCAGTCAACCGGACAGACCTCGACGCACGAGTTGTCCTTCTGCCCGATGCATGGTTCCGCGATGACGTAGGCCATAGGGCGGGGCATTCTATCCAGGGCCATCAGGGGGGGCTATGTTGCTGGCGTGATCCTGCTCACCGGCGCGACGGGCACCGTGGGTTCGGCGCTTCTGCGACGCCTTGTGGCCTCGGGGGAGTCCGTTCGCTGCCTGGTGCGCGACCCCAAGCGGCTGGGGGGAGAGCGGGTGCGCGTCCAGCTGGCGCTGGGCGACCTCGGGGACCCCGCCTCGTTTCGCAACGCCCTGCGCGGGGTGGACACCGTCATCCACCTGGCTGCCTCGATCCGAGACCAGCCGCGGGGCTCGATCGAGGAGCTCTCCGCGGTGGCCACGCTGCGGCTGGTGCGGGCCGCCGAGCGCGGCGGGGCGTCCCGGTTCCTGTTCTTCTCCGCTCTGGGCGCGAGCCCGGCATCGCGGACCCGCTTCATGCGCTCCAAGGCCCTGGCCCGCGACGCCGTGGAGCGCTCGAGCCTCGAGACCCACGTGTTCGAGCCGTCGATCGTCTACGCCCCCGACGACCCCTGGATGACCCTGCTCCACCGCATGGCGCTGTTGCCCCTGGTGCCGATCGCCGGCCGCGGCCGGGCGCTGTTCCAGCCCATCTGGGCCGAGGACGTGGCCGACTGCGTGGCCCGGGCGCTTGCCGCCGACGGCAATGGGCCCGGCCGCTACGAGCTGGTAGGACCGGACACGCTGTCCTACGACGACATCGTGCGCACGGCGCTCGGCCCCCGGCCGCTGCTCCACGTGCCCATGCCCGCTGTGCGGGCGGGGCTGCGGGCGGTGGAGCAGATCTCGGGGCCGGCTGCGTTCGCCACTCGGGAGGAGGTCGAACTGCTCGAGGAGCCGATGACCAGCGCCCGCGGCACCTCCGACGCGGAGTCCCTTGGCGTGAGGCCCCGGGCTATGAGTGCGGTGCTCGGAGCTGCATAGGCTCCGAGTCGCCCGACAGGTAGGCGACCATCCGGCTGGTGAGCGCGGTGACGTCGCCCACGCGAGTGTCGTGTGACGACAACGGCCGGGTGACGAGGTCCTCGGTCAGCGCGGCGCTCACCTCCGGCGCGGTATGAGCCGCAAGGCCGGCCGCGATCCGAGACGCGTCGCGCACCAGCGGGGGCTCGACGGTCCAGATGGTCTCGAACAGGCGGTCGCCGTCGGTCGCCGTGTCCTGCCCGGGTCGTTCCCAGGCCGACAGGCAGGCTGAGTAGTCGGGCCCGTCGCAGATCAGGCTCCACTCGCGGCCCACCGGCCCCGAGCGATCGATCGGGACTTCGGTCGGCATCCCCTCTCGTTCGGTCAGCTCGGGAAAGTCGGCGAAGGCGACGGCGGCGTCGGCGGTCCGGGCCAGCTCGCGCCAGCGCGGCTCGGCCTGCCGGTAGAAGCGCTCGTGCTGGAAGGCGCCCATGATCAGGCCCTGGTCGGCCCGGGCGCAGGACTCGTCCTCGATCGCGTGTGAGAGCGCGATCAGCGTGCGCTTGGCGAGCAGGTAGGGGATCAGGTCGGGCCGCTTGCGGCGCAGGCCGGCGAACACGGACTCGTCCTGGGCCGGCTCGGCGCTGAGCACCCGCTCCACCGCGGCAGACAGAGAACGGCCCTCGTCGCGTTCGCGCACGACTTCCAGCAGCCGCTCCACCTCCTCGGCGGAGTAGCGCCGGTGGCCGCTGGGCAGTCGCTCCGGGCGCGGAAAGTCGTGCCGCTCTTCCCAGATCCTCAAGGTCGCGGGCGACAAGCCGGTCCGGCGCGCCACCTCGCGTGGCGTAAGCCAGGCCGTATCCGCGTGTCCCTCCATCTCTGAGGACACTACGGTCCGGACTGGGCGCCCGGATGGCGGCGAGGGCGCCAGCTACGCAGCTTGCAACTCGGAGCGGGCCTTCTGCAGGCCCAGGCGCACACGGCTCTTCGCTGTCCCGAGCGGCACCCCGATCGCGCTGGCGATCTCCTGCGCGGTCAGCCCTCGACCGAAGGCGAGCAGCACGGCCTCGCGCTGTTCGCCGGGGAGGGCGTCCAGGGCGTGCAGGATCCGGCGCGATCGGTCGCGGCGCAGGACCGGCTCGGCGGCGCTCTCGGCGTCGGCGTGGCTGACCCGCAGTTCGGCGGCAGAGCGATCCACCGCGGCCTCGCGGGCCTGGCGTGTGCGCCAGCGGTCGAGCGCCCGGCTGCGAGCCATCAGCGACACGTAGGAGCGCAGCGACCCACGCTTGGGGTCATACGCCTTGGGGTTGCGCCAGAGGGCGATGAACACGTCCTGGGCCACGTCTTCGGCTGCTGCCTGATCCCTGAGGACGCGTTGTGCGGCAGCCACAGCGAGGGGGCGGAGCTCTTCGTATGAGACGTCGAACCCGCCTGATGTGTTGAGGTTTTTCTCCACAGTCTGTGGAACTTTATCAGAACGCGGACAGGGGCAAAACCCCCCGGAACGACGAAGGGCCCCGCCGAAGCGGGGCCCTCGTACTGCGGAAGCGCTGAGCGCTCCTTACATCATGCCGCCCATGTCGGGCATGCCGCCTGCGGCACCGGCGGGCTCCTTGTCCGGGATCTCGGCCACGATCGCCTCGGTGGTGAGGATGTTCTTCGCGATCGACGCGGCGTTCTGCAGCGCCGAGCGCGTGACCATGGCGGGGTCGATCACGCCGGCCTCGACGAGGTCGACCACCTCGCCCGTGTCCGCGTTGAGCCCGTGGCCCTTCGCGGAGTTGCGCACCTCGTTGACCACGACCGACCCCTCCAGGCCGGCGTTGTCGGCAAGCTGACGGACGGGCTCCTCGAGCGCGCGGAGGATGATCTTGGCCCCCGTCTGCTCGTCGGGCCCGAGCGCATCCGGCTGGACCGACTCGGCCGCCCGCAGGAGCGCCACGCCGCCGCCCGGCACGATGCCCTCCTCGAGGGCGGCGCGGGTGGCCTGCAGCGCGTCCTCGACGCGGTGCTTCTTCTCCTTCATCTCCGTCTCGGTGGCCGCGCCGACCTTCACGACGGCCACACCGCCGGCCAGCTTGGCCAGACGCTCTTGGAGCTTTTCGCGATCGAAGTCCGAGTCGGTGTTGTCGATCTCGTTCTTGATCTGGTTGATGCGGCCCTTGATGGCCTCCGTATCACCCGCACCGTCCACGACCGTGGTGGTGTCCTTCGTCACCACGACGCGGCGGGCACGCCCGAGCTGGCTCAGCTGGGTGTTCTCCAGCTTGAGGCCCATCTCCTCGGTGATCACCTCGCCGCCGGTGAGGATCGAGATGTCCTCCAGCATGCGCTTGCGGCGATCGCCGAAGCCGGGGGCCTTGACCGCGACGCCGGTGAAGGTGCCACGGAGCTTGTTGACCACGAAGGTGGCGAGCGACTCGCCCTCCACGTCCTCGGCGATGACCAGGATCGGCTTGCCCGACTGGATCACCTGCTCGAGCACCGGCAGCACGTCCCGTACCGAGCCGATCTTGGAGTTGGCGATGAGGATGTAGGGGTCCTCGAGCGTCGCCTCCATGCGGTCCTGGTCGGTGACCATGTAGGGCGAGATGTAGCCCTTGTCGAACTGCATCCCCTCGGTGAACTCGAGGTCCATCCCGAAGGTCTGGCCCTCCTCGACGTTGACCACGCCGTCCTTGCCCACCTTGTCGATGGCGTCGGCGATGACCTCGCCGATCTCGTCGTCGGCCGCCGAGATGGCCGCCACGCGCGAGATCTGCTCCTTGCCCGACACCTCCGTCGACTGCTCGGCGATGTTGTCGGTCACCTGCTGAACGGCGGCCTCGATGCCGCGGCGCAGGCCGAGGGGATTGGCCCCGGCGGCCACGTTCTGCAGGCCCTGCCGCACGATGATCTGCGCGAGCAGGGTCGCGGTGGTGGTGCCGTCGCCCGCTACGTCGTTGGTGGCGGTGGCCACCTCGCGGACGAGCTGGGCGCCTTGGTTCTCGAAGACGTCCTCGACCTCGATCTCACGCGCGATGGTCACGCCGTCGTTCGTGATGGTCGGGGCGCCGAACTTCTTGTCGAGGACCACGTAGCGGCCCTTGGGACCGAGCGTGACCTTCACTGCGTTGGCTACCGCGTCGACGCCGTCTTGCAGCGAAGCGCGAGCCTCCTGTGCGTACTTCAGCTCCTTGTGAGCCATGTTCTGCGTTCCTCCTAAAGCTTGGTTAGGCGACCTTGGCGAGCACGTCGGACTCGCGCAGGACGAGCAGGTCGTCGCCCTCCACGGTCACCTCGGTGCCGCCGTACTTGGAGTAGAGGACCTCGTCCCCCTCCGAGACGTCCAGAGGGATGCGCTTGTCACCCTCGTCGTCCCACTTGCCGTCGCCGACGGCTAGGACCTTGCCCCGCTGGGGCTTTTCCTTGGCGGTGTCGGGGAGGACGATGCCGCTGGCAGTCGTCTCTTCCTCCTCGAGAGCCTGGACGATCAGACGATCGCCGAGAGGCTTCAACTTCATGGACTAGACCTCCGGTCCTGGTTTGTCTTGAGCGAGCTTGGCACTCTAGCAACGAGAGTGCCAATCCCCGCCCCGAAGGGGCCGGCGCTTTTGAACCAACCGAATCCGGGTATCATCCCCGCCTAGACGGGTCAGGGCCGCCATGCCGGCCGTGCGCGATACGCCGCTGACCCGCCCGGACGCCTGACCCCGACCAAGGAGGCTGAACCGAACGTGGCCGACATGAAAACTGCCGACGTACGTCCGAAGTACGACATCCGCTTCCCCTCCGAGGGCAGGGGGGTCGACCAGGACCAGGAGTGGGCCGAGATCGGCCTCAACGGCAGCGGCAAGCTCACGCGGTTCCGCTTTCACGACTACGACAAGCTCTACGAGATCCCCGGTCTCTACGAGCAGATCTTCTACGACGAGCTCATGTGCCAGTCGCCCCAGGTCGTCACCGGCCTGCTGGGCGAGGTGCTCGCCTCCGAGAACCTCGAGTCCGAGGACCTGAGGGTCTTCGACGTCGGCGCCGGCAACGGCATGGTGGGCGAGGAGCTGGCCAAGCTTGGCGCCGACACCATCGTCGGCGTGGACATCATCGAGGAGGCCGCTCAGGCCGCCGAGCGAGATCGTCCGGACGTGTACGACAAGTACCACGTGCTCGACCTCACCGAGATTCCGCCGGCCGCGCGCTCCGAGCTCGAGGGCCGCCAGTTCAACACGCTGGTCTGCGTGGCCGCGCTGGGCTTCGGCGACATCCCGACCCGCGCGTTCGCGGAGGCCTTCAACCTCGTCCTCGACGATGGCTGGATCGCCTTCAACATCAAGGAGGAGTTCCTCCAGGAGGGCGAGAGCAGCGGCTTCTCGCGGCTGATCGGCCACATGACCAACGAGGGCGCGATCGAGATGAAGGCGGGCATGACCTACCAGCACCGCTTGTCGACCGCCGGCGAGCCGCTGGACTACCGGATCTTCATCGCCCGCAAGCAGGGCGACGTCCCCGAAGCCTGGATGGACGGCACGGAGTAGTCCGCCGCGGGGCCCGGCTTCTGCCGGCCCCTCTAGTTCTGCGTCGGCGCCTGCGGGCGCAGGCGCTCGGTGATGTCCGGCGGCCGTTGCGAGATCTGCGAGAAGCGGACGATCGTGACCGTGTCGTCGGGCTCGACCTTGCGGCCGTAGATCTGCTCCAAGAAGTGGACGGTCTCGTCCAGGCGGCGGAACTCCGGGTTGTCGTGCTCGATGTCGCGGGGTGAGAGTTCGGACACGCGCTTGACCTCGACGGTGTCGATCACCGCCTCGAAGATGCGCTCACGTGGGGCGTGCTGGAACCCGACGGTGACCAGCACGACGGTGCCCTTGGCGTACTTGCGGCTCTTGTCGCCCAGCCGGATGGTGGCGGTCTTGCGGCCCTTCTTGAGCTGGTCGACGAAGACCGGCGAGTAGAAATTCAGTACGTACACGGCGGCGCAGCAGCCTATCCATCCCCGAGCGCTTCGATGGCCTTTCGTGCCATGTCGCGCTCGCCGCCGTACTCGAGCCGCCGAGGCGCCTCCTCGAGCGGAAGCCACACGGCCCCGTCCACCTCGTGGTCATGATCGCGCACGCTCCCCGAGCGGTAGCGGCAGAGGAAGAAGCTCACGACCTTGAAGCGGCGCTCGCCGTCCCACGTGTAGACGTACTTGACGTCGCCGAGCTTCCGCTCGACCTCGGAGTCCACGCCGGCCTCCTCGCGGACCTCGCGCACCGCGGCCTCGGCGGCCGTCTCGCCGGGGTCGATGTGGCCCTTCGGCAGCGCGAGCACCTTTTTGCGCCGCGTCAGCTCGATCGCCGCCACGAAGGGCCGGCCGCGAAAGCGCCGGATGGCCAGCCCGCCGCTGGAGAACTCCCGCTTCAGTCCTCGGTCCCGTCCATCAGCGGCACGAAGCGCACGGCCGTCACGGTCTCCACGCTGGTGTCGCGGATCCTCACGAGCAGCTCGCGGCCGTTGCGCTGGAGCGGCAGCACGATCGGCGCTCCGGGCACGGCTTGGTCGCGTAGGGCGCGCGGCGGCTCGTCGGCCGCGGTGGCGGTCACCGAGATCGCGTCGAAGGGCGCGCGGTCTGGCACGCCCCGCGCCCCGTCGCCGTGACGGACCTCCACGTTGCCGTAGCCCAGCCGGGCCAGCGTCTCGGCCGCCGCGCGCGCCAGCGACGCGTGGCGCTCCACGGTCACCACGTGCGAGCACAGCCGGGACAGCACCGCCGCCGCGTAACCCGAGCCGGTGCCGACCTCGAGCACGCGCTCGGGCCCCTCGAGGTCGAGCAGCTCGGCCATCCGAGCCACGATCCAGGGCTGGGAGATCGTCTGGCCCTCCGCTATCCGCAGTGCTCCGTCGCGGTAGGCCTGGCGGCGCAGATCGTCGGGCACGAACTCCTCGCGCGGCACCACGGCCATGGCCTCCAGCACCCGCTCATCGGTGATCTCGCGCCTCCGAAGCTGGCGCTCGACCATGCGTTCCCGCTCGTTAGTGGATGAAGTTCCGAAGCCTGGCGGGCTCATGCACCGTCACCTTTCCCCGGCCCAGAGAGACGACGCCCTCGCGTTCAAGGGTGGCGAGGAAGCGGCTCGCGCTCTCTCGCGACGTCCCGGCGAGCGAGGCGATCTCGGCCTGCGTAGCCCGCACGAGCACGTCCTGCTCGGGGGCACCCTCGGCCTGCCGCGCGACGACCTGGGAGAGCACGGCCCCCGCGACCCGGCCGGGCACGGTCTGGAAGGACTGCGACAGCAGGCGTTCGTTGGTGCGCCGCACGCGGCCGGCCATGCTGGAGAGCATCGCGAGGGCCATGTCGGGGTGAGAGCGCACCAGGCGCTCGACGTCGGAGCCCAACAGCGCCACGGCCTCGGTCTCCTCGACCGCCTGCGCGGTGGCCGACCGGAGCTCGCCGCCGAACAGCGCGAGCTCTCCGAACATGGAGCCGGCCCGGAGCTCGGCGAGCGTCATCTCGCGACCGTCGTCGTGGCCGCGGGTCAACGCCACGGCGCCGGTCCGGATCACGTAGCACGTGTCGCCGCCGTCGCCCTCGCGGAAGATCACCTCACCGCGCTCATAGGACCGCGGAACGGCCACTCGCCCCAGCTGCTCCAGCTCGCGCGGCTCGAGCCCCGCGAACACCTCCACCCGGGCCAGCAGCCGGAGCGTCTGCTCACCGCTGCTCACGCCTGTGACTCTAGGCGAGGGCGGACTCCCTGCGCCGCCGCATCAGGCCTCGTCCGCCCAACAGCGCCGCGGCCAGCAGCAACCCGAGGGGGAGCAGAGCGCCCGCGGCGCGCAGCAGGAAGTTCAGGGAGCTCTGGAGCGAGGAAGCCGCATCGTCGAGCGCGTCCTTCGTGCTGTCCTGCGGCCCGCCGAGTGCATCGCCCCGGGAGCCGTCGGACAGGGTGACGGTGATCGCCGCGTAGTTGGTCCGCAGCCTCAGCGAGCGCAGCTCGGTCCGCAGCCGCCGGATCTCGATCGCGTTCGCGTCCAAGCGCTGGCGCAGGCTCTCGGCCTGGGTGTCGCTGCCGGCCCGGCGCAGGCGCCGCAGCAGGCTGGCTCGCTCCGCTCGGGCGGACTCGAGCCGGTCGGAGGCACCCACCACAGAGGCGGTCACGTCCTGGCCCGACTCGCTGCGCGAGCGCACCTTGCCCAGCGCGGACAGGTCGCGCAGTGTGTCGCGGAGGCGGTCCGCCGGCACCCGCAGGTCGAGGCTGCCCCCGCCCGAGTCGCTGCCGCTGGAGACCGACGAGCGCAGGACGAAGCCGCGCTGGCGGTCGGCCACCTTGCCCACGCCCTCGGCGACACGGTCGAGCTCGTCGTCGGGGGCCTCCAGGGACAAGGAGGCCGAGCGCTCGATGCTCCGTTGGCCGCGGCCGGGGTCGAAGTTCCCGGCCCGCCGGGCGGCGGGACGGGCGAGGGCGCCTGGCTCATGCCCGAGCGCGACCGGCTCTCCGCCGCCGGGGGCTGTGCGGACTCAGACGAGGGCGCTGCTCCGTCGCCGGTCATCGCGTCGCCACCACCACCGCCGCTGAGCAGGGGCAGGGCGACGGCGAGCGCGATCAGCAGCGTGGCGGCCGCGGCCATCACCGGCAGCAGCCGGCGCGGGCGCGGCAGGCGCTCGGCCAGCCTGCTGACGCGCCGGGCGGGCCCGGTGCGCGGAAAGCCCTCGCGCACCCGCTCGCCCAGCTCGTCGGTGAAGGCCGGGCGCGGCTCGGGGGAGTCGGCCCGCAGCGCCAGGGCCAGCTCCTGCAGCTCGCGCTCGGCGGGGTCCACGCTGGTCACGCGGTCCTCGGCCAGGGCGGCGTCGATCAGGGCCAGGTCGGTGTCAGGCTGCGTCATGGCAGGCCTCCCTCAGCTTGGTGACCGCGCGGTGCAGCTTGGTGCCCACGTTGGACTCCGACAGGCCCAGCGCCGACGCGATCTCGGTGTTGGAGAGGCCGCCCTGGAACTTCAGCGCCACCAAATCGCGTTCGGAGCCGTCGAGGTCGGCGAGCGCGGTGCGGACCACCTCGCGGCGCAGGGCGGTCTCGGCGTGGTCGTCGAGCGTGGGGGAGGCGACGTCCTCGACGTCGCCCTCCAGGGTCGCCCGACGCTTGCGCCGGCGCAGCTCGTCCAGGGCCGCGTTGCGAGCGATTCCGAACAGCCAGGCCTCGGCGCTGCCCCGCGAGGGGCGGTAGCCCCGGCGCTTTCGGTAGGCCCGCTCGAAGGCCTGGGCGGTCACGTCCTCGGCGGCGGCCCGATCGCGCAGCAGAGAGGCCACGTAGGCGTACACGCGGGGGAAGGTGCGCTCGTACAGGGCCTCGAAGCTGTCGGCCTCTCGCCGAACGGCGGCGGCGGGCAAAGGTTGCGCCAGGGCCTCGTTCACATCCCCACTACGCTGGGGCCGAGGATCCATCACAGCGATTCTCCCAATCCCTCAAGCCACCTTGACCCATGGCCGATGAAGCCAAGACCGTGAAGCGCCTAGTAGTTCCCGCCCTCCTCCTGATCGTCCTCGCAGCCCCGGCCTCGGCCGGCGCCGCGCTGCCCACGGACCTCTGGGCCACCGTGAACGCCTGCGACAGCGCGAAGTTCCCCGACCGCGTCGGGGTCCGGGCCGCGATGCCGGGAGACGGCACCGGCAAGCGGATGTACGTGCGCTTCCGGCTTCAGTATCACCGCGAGGGATGGCAGCCGGTAGCGGGCGGTCGCTCGCCCAAGCTGTACCTCGGCTCCGCCCGGCGCGACCGTCAGGGCGGCTGGACCTTCCGCGTCAACCCGCCCAAGTCGGGAGGGTCGTTCCTCCTGCGCGGGGTGGCCGACATGGAGTGGAAGAAGAAGGCTTACCGGAGCAAGCGCGTGCGGGTGAAACGCGGCGGCAGGACCGTCGTGCGCCGCAAGCGAGTGTTCCGCCGCTGGGTCACGGCCAAGCGCTCCACCCAGGTGACGCGCTCGGGGCTGACGAACGTGAAGGGCGGCGAGGGCCTCTCCCTCGGCGCCTGCACCGTGCGCTAGACCCGCGCGGGAGCGAAGAGGCGCGGGTCGTTGGTGATGATTCCGGCGACGCCCAGCGCCTCGAGACGCTTGATGTGGTCGGCGTCGTCGACCGTCCAGACGTAGAGCTCGCCGCCGGCTTCCTTCACCGCGCGTACCAGCCGGGGCGTGATCAGCCGGAAGTGCGCCATCAGCGCCTCGCAGTCGCCCGCGCGGATCATGCGCGCCGCGCGCTCGGGCAGCCGGGCCCTCCAGATCTGCAGCAGCACCAGCGCCGCCGGAGCCAGGACGCTGCGGGTGTAGTCACGTCGCACGTTGGGATACGACCAGCCGCGCTTGACCTCGGGTTCGAGGGCGCCGACCAGCGCGAGGCTGTCGCGGTACATCGTGGAGATGAGCGAGCGCTCGGTCAGGCCTCGCGCGCGCAGGCCTTCGACCACCTCGCGCTCGTAGCCGGGGATCTTCATGTCCACGTCGAGCTCGACCCCGGCGTAGGCCTCTCCGGCGAAGATGTCGAGCCCCTCGTCGAGCGTGAGCGGCTCTCGCTCGCCGGCGTCCTTCGGGTCGTGGGCCAGCACCAGGCGGCCGTCGCGCAGGCGGAGCACGTCGAACTCGATCATGTCGACGCCGTGCTCCAGCGCGGACTCGAAGCTGGCCAGGGTGTTGCCGGGGGCAACGTGGTCCGCGCCCTTGTGCCCGACCCGCTTCACGACTGGCACCCCGGGCACCAGAACGTGGTGCGGTTGTCGTCGCCCTGCCCGCGGGACCGGATGATCGTGCCGCAGCGAGGGCAGGGGCGGCCCGTGCGTTCGTAGACCTGCGGCTCGCGCGCCTGAAAGCCATCGCGCGCAGAGTGCTGCATGAGCGGGCGTACACCGCGCACGGTCTCCAGCACTTCGGCGTCGGTCACCTTCCCGGTCGGGCGCCAGGGGTCGACGCCGGACAGGAAGCAGGCCTCGCTCTTCCACAGGTTCCCGATGCCGGCGAGGATCCGCTGGTCGAGCAGCGCATCGCCGATCCCGCGGGTGGGATCGTCCTCGCGAAGGCGGCGCAGGACGGCGCCCTCGTCGAAGTCCTCGGCCACGATGTCGGGCCCGAGGGCGGCCAGTCGCAGGTCGAAGCGGGTGCGCGAGTCGGTCATCAGCTCCAGCACGGGCCCGTCGAACTGAACCACCTCGTGCTCGGCCGTGCGCACCACCAGCCAGGCGCGGCGCGGCGAGCGGGTCCAGCGCTGACCCGGGCGGTACACGCTCCAGCGGCCGGTCATGCGCAGGTGCGAGTGAACGGTCAGATCGCCCTCGAAACGGATGAACAGGTGCTTGCCGCGGGCGTCCACGCCGCGCACGCCGCGTCCGGCCAGGCGCTCGGGCCAGCGGTCCATGCGGTGGCGGGGGTGGGGGGTCTCGATCGACAAGATCTCGGTCCCCACCAACGCGGCGCCGACCCGCTTGGCGGCGTGGTGAAGGGTGTCGCCTTCGGGCATCGAGCCGACTCTAGGGTGGCCTGCGATGAAGCTCGTCACCTGGAACGTGAACTCGCTCAAGGCGCGCATGCCGCGGGTGCTGGAGCTGCTGGAGGCCCACCAACCCGACGTGCTGCTGCTCCAGGAGACCAAGACCGAGCCCGACGCGTTTCCCCACCTCGAGCTGGAGGCGGCGGGCTACAAGGCCGAGCATCACAGCGCCGGGCGCTGGGCCGGCGTGGCCGTCGCGGTGCCGGTGGACCGGTCGCTGTCCCAGGCCCGGATGGGGTTGGAGGGCGAGGTGGCCGCCGACGAGGCGCGCTGGATCGAGGCGGACGTGGACGGGATGCGGCTGGTGTCGGTCTACGTGCCCAACGGCCGCACGCCGGAGTCACCGCACTACGAGGACAAGCTGCGCTTCCTGGAGGCCGCGGCGGCACGCATCCGCGAGCTGTCCGACCGCGAGCTGGTCGTGGCCGGCGACTTCAACGTCTGCCCCACCGACCTCGACGTCTACGACCCGACGGCGTTCGCCGGCGAGACGCACGTGACCCCGGCCGAGCGCGAGCGCTTCGCCGGGCTGCTGGAGGCGGGCACGGTCGACGCCTTCCGCGAGCTGCATCCCGATGAGCAGGGCTTCACCTGGTGGGACTACCGGCAGGGCCATTTCCACCGCAAGATGGGGCTGCGTATCGACGCCTTCCTGCTCACGCCGCCGCTGGCGGCCCGGCTGGAGAGCTGCGGGATCGACCGCGGCTTTCGCAAGGGGCCGAAGCCGTCGGATCACGCACCGCTGCTGTGTGAGCTGGGAGACTGACCCGATGGAGATCACCGAGAAGGAGCAAGTGTCCCGAACGGAGGCCGCCGCCCGGCTGCGAACGCTGGCCACTGCGCTGGCCAAGGGCAAGGAGGTCGAGTACGAGCGCGGCGATCTGAGCTTCTCGATCGACGTGCCCGACAAGGTCGACTTCAAGCTCGAGATCGAGGTGCAGGACGACGAGTGGGAGCTCGAAGTCGAGCTGAAGTGGGGCAAGACGAAGCCCGCTCCGGCGAAGAAGCGCACGCGGGCGAAGAAGCGCACGCCGGCGAAGAAGAGCGCCCCCGCGAAGAAGCAGAAGTAGCTCTACCGGCCGGCCGCTGCGATCAGCGACTGGGCCTCGGCGGCCACGCCGGCGGCCATCGCGTCGAGGCCGTCGACGATCGCGGGGTCCGCGCAGAGCCCGAAGCTGAGCTCGTCTGCAAACGAGTTGACCGAGACGCGCAGCGCGTGGCGCTCGCCGATCTCGGCCACGAAGTGCAGGTGCGTGACCGGTGCGCCAAGGACGCTGACCGGCTGGGCCGGCCCGCGAACGTTGGAAACGCTGAGCGCGAACTCCCGTGGCGAAGCCTCGAAGCGCTCGCACAGGCGCTCCAGGCTCGGTGAGACCTGCGCCAGCTCGCGCAGCAGCCGGTCCATCTCCTCGGCGTCGTGCTCGGTCTTGCGCTCGGCCGCCTCAGCGTGGGTCGCCCGCAGGCGGGCGACCGGGTCGGTCTCCGACAGGGGCAGCGCGACGCAGAAGTAGGAGTCGCGGTTGCCGGCGTCCTCGTCTTGGCGGTGCAGGCTCACCGGTACGCGCGCCCGTAGTGGCGCCAGCTGGCCGTGATGGGCCTCCGTCCAGCGGCGCAGCGCGCCGGCGGTCACCGCCAGCACCGCGTCGTTGAGGGTGGCGCCGGCCAGCTTCCTGGCCGCGTCGTGCAGCGCGCGCAGCGGCACAGCGGCAAAGGCCACCCGGCGCTCCTCTCCGATCGAGCCGTCGAACGGTGACCGGGCACCGCCAGGAACGAACTCCCGCCGCACGAACCCGGCCAGGTGGGCGCGTCGACGCTGCTCGTCGTCCGCCGCCGCCGCGGGCCGCGACTCGGGGGGCGAGTCCCACAGGACCTCGTCGGCCAGCCGCATGCAGGTCTGGCCGTCGGCGAGCGCGTGATGGATCCGCCACACCAGCGCCGCGCGCCCTTCGGGGAGCGGGACCAGGTCGATCCGCCACAAGGGCTGCGCGCGGTCGAGGCGCTGCTCGAACAGCCGCGCCACAACCTCGGGCAACGGGCCAGTCTCCTCGGCCTCGCCCACGTGCCGCTCGATGCTGAAGCCCTCGTCTTCCTCCCACGCCGGCTGCTCGGCGGTGCCACCCAGCCGCCACTTCAGCATTGCGGGGAGCCGGGCGGCTACCGACCGGCGTAGCTCCTCCAGGGTGGGGGCTCGCTCGCCGAGCATGACGACCTTGGCGGTGTGGCCCGCGACGGTCGCGCTCTCGAGCGCGAGGATCTCGCGGTCCTCACGGCTGAGCGGGATCAGGGCGCTCACGTAGGAACTCCTCGCCCTCGATGCTGATCTTCGGCAATGCGCGGTCGAGCCAGTGCGGCAGCCACCAGATCGCCTTGCCTATCAGCACCATCAGCGCCGGCACGAGCAGGCAGCGCACGATGGTCGAGTCCACCGCGATGGCCACCGCCATGCCCAGACCGAACTGCTTGACCTGGGGATCCCCATTGAGCACGAAGCTGGAGAAGACGAACACCATGATCAGCGCCGCCGAGGTGATGACCCGCCCGGTGTTGGCCAGGCCGTCGACGACCGCGTTGTGGGTGTTGCCGTCCTCCTCGTAGTGCTCCTTGACCTGGCTGAGCAGGAACACCTCGTAGTCCATCGAGAGCCCGAACAGGATCGCGAACATGAACAACGGCACGAAGCTCTGGATCGGCACCGGGCCGTCCAGGCCGATCAGCTCCGCGCCCCAGCCCTTCTGGAACACGGCGGTCAGCACGCCGTAGGCCGCGGCAACCGACAGCAGGTTCACGAAGGCGGCCTTGAGTGGCAGGAGGACCGAGCGGAAGGCGATCAGCAGCAGGACGAAGCTGAGCGCGATGATGATCAGGATCACCAGCGGCAGCTTCGAGGAGATGCGGGTGGCCAGGTCCACGTACCCGGCCGTCTGGCCGCCCACGTCGGCGGTCAGGCCGCCCTTCTCGGCGGGCGGGATCGTCTGGTCGCGAAGCGTGGTGACCAGGTCGGCGGTCTTCTCGTCAGAGGGCGACGTGGTCGGGATCAGCGTGATCACCCCGGCGTCCCCCTTGCTGTCCAGCTGGGTGCCCGAGACCTCCTTTACCCCGTTCGTCTTCTTGAGGTCGTTGGTCAGCGTCGTCAGCCGCGGGTCGCTGGCGGGATTCTCGGCCTGCTTCTTCTGGTCGTCGAGCTGCTGCTGTTGCGAGGCGGTCTTCTGTTGGGCCTGCTGTTGGGCCTGCTGCGGGGACGCTCCCTGGGCCTCCGCCTGCTCGGTCGCCTGCTGCTGCTGTTGATCGAGCTGCTGCTGCTGGTCGTTGACCTTGTCGATGTTGCTCTGGTCGGCCTTGGCCGCCGGGTTGAGCTGCACTGCGATCAGGAACGGGCCGTTGACGCCGGGGCCGAAGCCGTCGCTCAGGAGGTCGTAGGCCTTGCGGGTGGTCTGGTCCTTGGGGTCGGTGCCCGCGTCGGTCTGACCCAGCTGCAGGTCCAGCAGGGGGATGGCCAGGATCAGCAGGATGGCCGTGGAGGCGATCGCGGCGGGCCACGGGTGGTTGCACACGCCGCGGGCCCAACGGCGCCAGCCGTGGGGCTGCTTGTCGTCGGGGTGCTCCTTGCCGAGGTGGACCGGCAGCGAGTTCACCTTCGGGCCGAGCGCGCTGAGCAGGGCGGGCAGCAGCGTGAGTGCGGCGGCGACCGCGACCAACACCGTCACGGCGGCGGTGTAGCCGAGCGCCGTGACCAGCGGGATCTTGGCGGCCGCCATGGACAGGAGCGCGATCACCACCGTGCCGCCCGCGAACAGGACGGCGCTGCCCGAGGTGGCCACCGCCCGCGCCACCGACTCCTCGACCTCCACGCCCTTGCGCAGCTCCTGCTTGTGGCGCGTGACGATGAACAGCGCGTAGTCGATCCCCACGCCGAGCCCGATCATCGTGGCCAGCGTGGGGCCCACGGTCGGCACCTCGACCAGCTTGCCGAGGAACCCGATGAGGGACAGGCCGGTGGCGAGGCTGATGATCGCCGTGGCGATCGGCAGTAGCGCCGCCGTGACCGAGCCGAAGGCGAACATGAGGATGATCACCGCGGCCACGAGGCCGATCAGTTCGCTGCTCTCGGTCGCCGGCTTGGAGACGGCCTGGCCGAGGTAGCCGGCCTCCTCCACCTCCAGCCCGGCCTTCTTCGCGGGCGCGGTGGCGTCGATCACCTTGTTCGCCTCGTCCTCGGTGAGGTCCGCGGCCGAGAGGTCGAGCGTCACCGACGCGTAGCCGATCGTCTTGTCCTTGCTCAGCGCCTCGTCGTTGTCGTCGTAGGGGCTGACGACCTTGGACACGTGCGGCGCCTTTTTGAGCGAGTCGACCGTCTGGTCCACCGCCTGCTTGTTGGCGCCGCTGTCGAGCGTTCCCTTGTTGGCCTTGAACACCACCGGGTTGGTGCCGTTGGCCTGCTGCGGCAGCGAGTCGTTCAGGACGTCCTTCGCGGCGTTGGCGCCGGAGCCCGGGATGCTCAGGTTGTCGCTGGTGTCCCGCCCGATGGAGTGCGACACCACGGTCAGGCCGGCGGCCAGCACCAGCCAGATGCCGATGACCAACCAGTGGTGGCGAGCGGAGAGCCCGCCGAGCTTGTAGAGGACGCGTGCCAGGGCGCCCGGACGCTAACCGCGAAGGCGGACTACCGCAACGGGGTTACGCGCTAAGCGTCAGCTTTCGCGGGCTCTGGCGGAAGCCCAGCTCCAGCAGCAGCTCGCCCACCGGCGAGCCGACCACCGGCTCGCCGTCGTAGCGCTCGATGCCCAGCCGCGGCACCCGCCCGCGGCGCACGGCCTCGGCCAGCGCCTCAAGCGCGTCGCGCAGCAGCTCGTCATCGGGCTCGACCAGCGGCAGCAGTCCCTTGCCGCCCCGCTCCAGGTACAGGACAGGCTCGGCGTCCACCGTGACCACGTAGGCGCCCGGCACGCGGGAGGGGCGCCGCGAGGAGTCCTCGCGCTTGGGCCAGGGCAGCGTGGCCCCGTAGGGGTTGGCGGGATCGGTGGCGGCGAGCACCAGCGGGCCTGCCGGCTCGTCGGAGCGCAGGCCGCGCAGGCGCTCCACAGCGGCGGGCAGCGCGAACTGCGCACCGCCCAGCCCCTCGACGAAGTAGCCGCGCCGGGCGGTGCCGAGCGTCTCCAGATTGGCGAACTCGCCGTACAGGGAGGCGAAGCCGCCGGGGATCCCCTCGGCCAGCACGGCCTCGCGGGTGACGATGCCGTAGCGCTCGAGCAGCAGCTCGGCCTGGGCGCGGATCTGCGTGCTGTGCGCGGGGGCGCCGCGGAACAGAGGCTCGGTGAGCGACCAGCGCCCTTGGAGCTGAGGCGCTCCGGGACGGCGCCGGCGCGAGAAGCGGCGGCCGGCGTTGCGGTTCTGGCGAGCCAGCGACAGGCGCGGAGCCCGGAGGGGCGCGAAGGCATCGTTGGTCACCTCGCCGGCCCACACCAGGTCCCACAGGGACTCCTGGAGCTCGGCGGGCTCGGCGTCGACGTCCACCAGGAGATCGGTCCAGAACGCCGCCCCGGCGGTCAGCCGCTCGCGCAGGCTGTGGTGGAGCGGCTCGTCGGGCGCGTCGCCCTTGACGGGCGGCGGCCCGAGCAGCGGAGCGTCCTCGCGGAACAGGAGCGCGACCTTGCCGCTGGTGCGCCCGACCGCCCCGGCGCCCACCCACACCAGCTCGCCACTCGCGCACAGGCTGTCCAGCCAGGCCTGCGAGTACGCGCCCAACCGGCGCGGCAGCACGTCGCGCTCCCAGGTCTCGGCCGACAGCGCCAAGCCCTGCAGCGGCACCAGCTGCTCGCGCAGGCGGTCGACCCCGGCCCCGCCGGGCGGCGCGGCGTCCACCCCCTGCCAGGCGGGCAGGAACCGGGCCAGCGCCTTCTGCTCGGCGGGCTCGACCTCCTTGCGCAGGCTGGCCAGCGAGGCGCGGCGCAGGCGGCGCAGCACCTCGGAGTCACACCACTCGCGCTGGCTGCCGCCCGGGCGCAGCTCGCCGCGGACGAGGTCACCGGCCTGTTCGAGCTCACGCAGGGCGGGCCCGAAGTCCACGGAGTAGCGGTCGCCGACCTCGCGCGTGGTGAAGGGGCCGTGGGTGCGGGCGTACCGCCGCGCCAGTCGCGTCAAGGGTTCCTCGACCTCTTCCAGGAAGGCCTCGGGCAGGCCGCCCGGTGGCACGGCACCCAGGGCGTCGCGGTACAGGCCGGCGTCCTCAGAGGCGACGTAGCGCTCCTCGCCGGCGATCCGCATGCGCGCAGCCCGGCGATCGCCCACCAGCTCTTCCAGCATCCGCTCGGCGGGCACCCCCGGCAGGCAGCGGGCGCCGGCCTCGTCGGCAGTCAGGTCGCCCACGGCGCGGAGCACGTCGTGCAGCGAGTCGGCGTTCGCGGCCTGAGTCCGCTCGCTCCGGCGCTGGAGGTCGGCCTCGACCTCGTCCAGCGCGGCAGGGTCGATCAGCTCTCGCAGCTCCTCCTGGCCGAGCAGCTCGCGCAGGAGGTCGCGGTCCAGCGACAGGGCCGCCGCGCGGCGCTCCGCGTTGGGCGAGTCGCCCTCGTACATGTAGGTGGCCACGTAGTCGAACAGCAGCGACGAGGCGAACGGCGACGCGCGCTGGGTCTCGACCTCGACCAGCGACAGCTCGCGGGTGTGCAGGCCGCGCAGCAGCTCTTGGAGCGCGGGCAGGTCGAACACGTCGCGCAGGCACTCGCGGTAGGTCTCCAGGATGATCGGGAACTGGCCGTAGCGCTTGGCCACCTCCAACAGCGACTGCGCCTTCAGCCGCTGCTGCCACAGCGGCGTGCGCTTGCCCGGTCGCGCACGGGGCAGGAGCAGCGCGCGGGCGGCGTTCTCGCGGAAGCGGGCGCCGAACAGCGCGGAGGACGACAGCTCGCGCACCACCAGGTCCTCGACGGCGTCGGGCTCCACCATCACCAGGTCCGAGCCGGGCGCCTCGTCGGCGTCGGGCAGGTGCACGATGATCCCGTCGTCGGACCAGATGGCGTCGGACTCGAGGCCGAACTCGTCGCGGATGCGCGCGCTCAGCGCCAGTGCCCAGGCGGCGTGCACGCGGCCGCCGAGCGGCGAGAGCACGCACAGTCGCCAGTCGCCGATCTCGTCGCGGAAGCGCTCGATCACGACCGTGCGGTCGCTGGGCAGGACCCGCGTCGCCTCCTGCTGCTCGCGTAGGTAGGTGAGGAGGTTCTTGGCCGCGCGCTCGTCCAGGTCGTTCTCGGCGGCGAGCTGCTCGGGCTCCTTGTCCACCGCGTCGCGGGCGAAGGCTCCGATCGCGCGCCCCAGCTCGGCGGGGCGGCCCACGCCGTCGCCGCGCCAGAACGGCACCGCGCCGGGTGCCCCGGGCGCGGGCGACACGATCACCCGGTCGCGCGTGATCTCTTCGATCCGCCAGGACGAGGCGCCGAGCAGGAAGGTCTGTCCCGGGCGGGCCTCGTAGACCATCTCCTCGTCGAGCTCGCCCACGCGCCGTCCGTCGGGAAGGTGCACGCCGTACAGCCCGCGGTCGGGAATCGTGCCGGCGTTGGTCACGGCCAGCTGGAGCGCTCCCTTGCGCGCGCGGATGGTGTCCTGCACGCGGTCCCACACGATCCGGGGCCGCAGCTCGGAGAACTCCTCGGAGGGGTAGCGGCCGTCGAGCATGTCGAGCACCTGGTTCAGCAGCTCGCGGCTGAGCTCGGCGAACGGGTAGGCCTTGCGCACCAGCTCGTGCAGCTCGGCGGCCTGCCATTCGTCGCCGCCGGCGGTCATCGCCACCACGTGCTGGGCCAGCACGTCGAGCGGGTTGCGCGGCACCACGGTGTGCTCGATCTCGCCGTCGCGCATGCGGCGGGTGACGACCGCGCACTCGAGCAGGTCGGCTCGGAACTTGGGGAAGATCCGGCCCTTGGACACCTCGCCGACGCCGTGGCCGGCGCGGCCGATGCGCTGCAGGCCGGCGGTCACCGACTTGGGCGACTCCACCTGCAGCACCAGGTCCACCGCCCCCATGTCGATGCCCAGCTCCAGAGAGCTCGTGGCCACCAGGCACGGCAGGTCGCCGGACTTGAGCAGGTCCTCGACCACCAGCCGCTCCTCGCGGGCCAGCGAGCCGTGGTGGGCGCGGGCGATCTCCGCCGGCATGCCGTCCTCGCCGGCCAGCTCGTTCAGCCGCACCGCCAGGCGCTCGGCGCCGCGGCGGTTGTTCACGAAGATGATCGTCGAGCGGTGCTCCTGCACCAGCTCGAGCAGCTGCGGGTAGATCGCCGGCCAGATCGAGCGGCGAGTGGCGCTCTGCTCGGCCTCGCCGCTGGTCATCCCGATCAGGTCGCCGCCGCCGGACATGGTGCCGGTGGCCTCGACCTCGGGGTGGATGATGTCCGGGGCACCGGGCTCTCGCATGTCCTCGACCGGCACCCGGATCTCGAGGTCGAGCGGCTTGCGCCGCCCCGAGTCGACGGTGCGGCACTCCCGGCCCACGCCGACCAGGAAACGGCCGACCTCCTCCAGCGGTCGCTGGGTGGCCGACAGCCCGATGCGCTGCAGCCCGCCGCCGCATTGGTGCTCCAGCCGCTCGAGCGTGAGCGAGAGGTGCGCGCCGCGCTTGGTCTGGGCGACCGCGTGGATCTCGTCCACGATCACGGCCTCCACGTCGGACAGCGTCTCGCGCGCCCGCGACGTGAGCATCAGGTAGAGCGACTCGGGGGTGGTGATGAGGACGTCGGGCGGGCGGCGCAGCATCTGCTGGCGCTCCTTCTGGGGCGTGTCGCCGGTTCGGATCGCCACCTCCACGTCACCGCCGATGCCCTTCAGCGGCGCCCGCAGGTTCTTCTCCACGTCGTAGGAGAGGGCCTTCAGGGGCGAGACGTAGACCAGCCGCGTGCGCCGGTCGCCGTCGATGGGCTGGGCCACCAGACGGTCGAGGCCCCACAGGAAGGCGGCGAGCGTCTTGCCCGAGCCCGTGGGCGCGGAGACCAGCACGTTCTCGCCGCCAGCGATGGCAGGCCACGCCTCGCGCTGGGCGTCGGTGGGGGCCTCGAAGGAACGCCGAAACCAGTCGCGTACGGAGGGTGTGAACGATGCGAGAGGATCCGGCGTCATGCGGTCTAGAAACGTACTGATGGCAGCCGTGGTGGCGATGACTCTCGCCGCCTGCGGTGGCTCGGGGTCCGGCGGCGGGCAGGGCGGTGGGCAGGACGGCGGCACCGTGGTCACCGGCCTCGGCGACTCGATTACCGCCGGCGCGCCGCTGTGGGATCCCGACAAGGCAACCCGCGACTCGCTCGGCTCCGGCGTGGCCGACGAGCGGAGCCAGTACGAGTACTGGGCCGAGCGCCGGCTGGACGACACGCGCTTTCGCAACTGCGGCGTGTCGGGCGAGCGGACGGACGAGATCGCCAGGCGGTTCGACCAATGCGTGCGCGGCACCGAGGTCCTGGTCGTGCAAGGCGGTGCGAACGACATCGCCCAGGGGCGAAGCGTCGACGCCGCGGCCAAGAACCTGCGCGGCATGGTGCAGCGCGGCAAGCAGCGCGACCTGCGTGTGGCCATCACCCAGCTGGTTCCGTGGAACGGCGGCCACCCCGACGCGACGCCCAAGATCCGCCGCCTCAACGAGCTCATCGCGGCGATCGGCGAAGAGGAGGACGTCCCTGTCTACGAGTGGAACGCGGCTCTGGAGGACCCGGCCAAGCCCGGGCGCATGCGGGCGGAGTACGTCAGCGACGACCAGATCCACCCGACGGTCGCCGGCTACAAGCGCTTGGCCCAGGAGGTTGAGCTGCCGTAGTCGCCGGCGCCCGGGCTCGTCCGCCGCGCCCGCCCGGAGCCCGCCCCAGCGCGCCCCGCCCGGCGTGCCCGCGCGGCCCGCCGTCTCACACATCCGCCTCGAAAAAGTCCTCAGGCAGCTGACGAGTTTTTCTGGAGGGGTGGGCCGCGTCGCGGCGGCCCGGAGCCCGCCCCGGCGCGCCCGCCCGGCGCGCTCGCCATCCAGGGGTTGGTCGCCGCTAGGGCGCGAACTCGTCGATCATCCGGTCGATGAGAGCCAGCGACGGTCGCCATTCCACCCGTCGTCGCGACGCCCGCAGGGCCTCACCGTCCAGCAGGCCTCGTTCGCACGCATCGAGGAAGCACTCGCGCAGCTCATCCTCGTCGAGGACCTCGGCCAGGTCGATCAGGGTGCGAGAGACCGAGGTCACGGGTATCCCACCGACCTCGCTGACGTCGTCGGGATGCAGCGCGGGGCCTCGGCGGGCCACCGTCCCGGGTGGGGAGGACGCCGGCGAGCGTGGGTCGGAGGGGTCGGCGGGCAGATAGACCTCGATCGGCTCGGACATGGGCCGGACAGTGGCGACCAGGGCGTTACAGGACAAGACGCAGGTGTCACGGAACGGCAACCAGTGGCGTTATGGTCGCCCCATGGACTCCACTCGCACTCGCCTACTTGCCCTTGCGGCCACCGCAGCCCTTGGGGTCGCCCTGCCCGCTTGCGGCGCCTCAGACAACGCCGACCAGATCCGCAACGACGCCGAGAAGCTCCAGAAGGACGCGCAGAAGTCGGGCGACCAGCTGCGCAAGGAGGCCGAGGACGTCAAGAAGTCGGTCCAGGAGGGCAAGGACCCGCAGCAGATCCAGAAGGAAGCCGAGGACCTGCAGAAGAAGGGCCAGCAGAAGGGCAACGACCTCCAGAAGAAGGGCCAGCAGATCGAGAAGGACGCCCGCAAAGAGGTGCCCGGCTACTAGCCGAGCACCTGCCCATGGGGGCTGCCCTCAGACGGAGGGAGGATCCAGGCCCGCCAGCTCGCGGGCCCGGAGGAGGACGGAGTCCGTCATCTCCTCGGTGAGCTTGCCGGTGAAGGTGTTCTGCTGGCTGGGGTGGAAGGAGCCGAGCAGCACCGGCCGTCGCCGCTCCGGCGGGCGGAACTCCGCGCCGTGGCCGAAGCGGGGCCGCGGTCGGGGTCGCGTTCGAAGGAGGCCCATCGCGACGTTCCAGGCGAACGCGCCCAGGCACAGGATCACCGCAGGCTCCAGCAGCGCGAGCTCCTCGCGGGCGTAGGGCAGGCAGTTCTCGCGCTCCTCGGGGGTGGGCTTGTTCGCCGGCGGCGCGCACCGCACCGCGGCGCCGATCCACAGGTCGATCAACCGCAGCCCGTCACCAGCGTGAGTGGCCACCGCCTGGTTGGCGAAGCCCGTCCTGTGCATGGACGCGAACAGCCAGTCGCCCGACCGGTCGCCGGTGAACACCCGTCCCGTGCGGTTCGCGCCGTGCGCGGCCGGTGCCAGCCCGAGCACGTACACGGACGCCCCGGGGTCGCCGAAGCCCGGCACCGGGCGGCCCCAGTACTCCTGGTCGCGGAAGGCCGCGCGCTTTTCGCTGGCCACCAGCTCGCGCCACTCCACCAGCCGCGGGCAACGGCGGCAGTCCACGATCCGCGCCTCGAGCTCGGCCAGGCTCATTCGTCCTCCAGCGCGCGGCGGCGAAACCACCAGATCCCGCCGCCCACGGCGACCACCACCAGCACCCCCACGACCACGGTGCCGACCGGGCCGATCGCCTCGCCCACCTTCTCGTAGCTGCCGCCCAGCGCCCAGCCGGCGCCGATCAGCGCGGCGTTCCACATCGCGGAGCCGGCGGTTGTCAAGAGAGCGAAGCGCAGCCGCGGCATCCCGGACAGGCCCGCCGAGACCGACACCAGGCTGCGCGCCCCCGGCACCAGGCGGCCCAGAAGCACCAGCCAGGCCCCGTAGCGCCCGAACCACTCGTCGGCGCGGTCGAGGTCCGTCTCGCGCAGCCGGAAGATGCGCCGGTGGCGCAGCAGCATGGGCCGCCCGCCGCGGCGGGTCAGCTCGTACAGGAGGAAGGACCCCGCCAACGCGCCGAGGGTCGCGGCGGCCAAGGCGGCGAGGAAGTTGAAGTCACCCTTGCTGACGTAGAAGCCCGTGAGGGGCAGGATCACCTCCGAGGGAATCGGCGGGAAGACCTGCTCGATCAGCACCAGGGCGGTCAGGCCCGGGTAGCCCGCCGCCGTGATGACGTCGTGAACGACGTCGCCGAGGCTCGACGCCAGGGGGGCTATGCCTTGAGCCGCTTGCCCGTGGTGAAGAGGTACTGGGCCCATAGGTAGGCGGGCACGGCGAAGCCCGCGGTGACGCCGAGCGCCAGCCAGATGCTCACATCGGCCTGGCCCAGGAACCCGTAGCGCACGGCGCTCACCAGGTAGAAGATCGGGTTGAAGTGCGACACCTGCTCCCAGGGCGCCGGCAGCAGGTCGACGCTGTAGAAGGTCCCCCCGACGAAGGCCAGCGGCAGGATCACGATGTTGGCGATGAACGTGGTGTGGTCCCAGGTCTCGGCGTAGATGCCGACCACCGTGCCCAGCGCGCTGAACAGGACGAGCACCAGCGCGACCGCGGCGGCGAGGGCCAGCGGCTCGCGCACCGGGACGCCCACCAGCACGATCGCGCACACGGCCAGCGAGACCCCGATCGCCAGGGCACGCACCACGCCGCCCACCAGGTAGCCCAGCGTCACCTGCCACGGATGCATGGGCGCCGAGAGCACGTCGTTGACGTAGCGGTCGGAGCGCGCCTGGAAGATGGTCGAGGCGTTGTTCGCGAACGCGGCCTGGACCATGGCCATGGCCACCAGCCCGGGGACGATGAAGACCTCGTAGTCCACGTCGCTGACCTGGCGGATGCGGCCTCCCAGCGAGAGCCCGAACACCAGGATGAACAGCAGGGAGCTCACCACCGGGGCGAGCACGGTCTGCGTCCAGAGCTTGGAGACCCGCAACGTCTCGCGACGGGCGAGCCAGATCAGCCCCTGGTAGCCGGTCATCCGGCCATGGCCTTGACGTAGACGTCCGCCAGCGTGGCGGCGTCGAAGTGGGTGCGCAGGTTGTCGGCGGAGTCGCGGGCGATCAGCTTGCCGTCGCGGATCAGCGCGATCTCCTCGCACAGCTCCTCGGCCTCCTCGAGGTAGTGCGTGGTCAGCAGGATGGTCGTGCCCTCCTGGTGTAGGCGCCGGATGTAGCGCCACAGCTCTTGGCGCAGCTCGAAGTCCACCCCGGCGGTGGGCTCGTCGAGGATCACCAGTCGAGGCCGATGCATCAGCGCGCGGGCCAGCAGCAGGCGCCGCCGCTGACCGCCGGAGAGCTTCGGCGCGCGGGTGCGTTCCTTCGCGCGCAGGTCGAACACGTCGATCATCTCGTCGGCCCGCTGCTCGGCCTCGCCACGGCTCATTCCGAAGTAGCCGCCGTGGTAGACGAGCGTCTCGCGCACCGACAGGAAGCGATCGAGGTTGATGTCCTGCTCGGCGAGCCCGACCTGGGCCCGCGCCTCGAGCGAAGTGGCCGGCTGGCCGAACACGAGCACCTCGCCGTCGGTGACCCGGATGAGGTTGCAGATGGCGCTGATCAGCGTGGTCTTGCCCGCGCCGTTGGGGCCCAGCAGGCCGAAAAAAGCGCCCGCAGGAACGGTCAGGTCGAAGCCCTCGACGGCCAGCGTGCCGTCGTCGTACCGCTTGGTCAGACCGCGAGTTTCGAGGGCTGGAGCATCGTCCCGGAACACCCGGGCGAGGCTAGCTAGCGGCGGTTGAGGCGCAGGCGCAGCGTCTTCGTGGCGCGATTGCCCACGGCATCGCGCAGGGTGGCCGTGCCGGTGAGGCGGATGGATTCACCGCGATCGACGAGCTGGAAGATCCGCCGCGAGAACCGGACACGGAAGCGCTTCGAGCTATTGCTCGTCATGCGGAAGCGGAAGCGCGCGACCGTGTAGCGCTGGGCGCGCCGGCGGCCGAGTCTGATGCGCCGGCGCGTCTTGATGGCCAGCGTGCCGCGGCAGCCGCTGGCCTCGTTGCGGCAGGCCAAGCGCAGCGCCACGCGCCGGCGGCCACGGCGCAGGACGAGCACTGCCGGTCGCTCGCTCAACCGCGGGTCGGTGGCGTCCTGCACGGCGCCGCCCGAAGGCGTTTGTGCGCCCGGGGTCTGCGTGGCCGGCGGCGTGCTGCTCGCGCCTGTGTCGACCGTCTCGCAGTCGGAGGCGGGCTTGTCGGTGGCGTCTGCGGCCACCAGGTCGGTCCCGGTGCCGCAGCTCGGCGATTCCACCGTGCCGTCGCGGGTGCGCAGCAGGTCGTTGCCCGCGGCCGCGAGGAACACGTCGCCTCCCGGTCCCCCCGTAAGAGCGTCGTTGCCTCCGGCGCCCAGGAGAACGTCGCTGCCCGCGCCGCCGTTGAGGGAGTCGTTCCCGGGCGGCCCCGGGGCCACGCCGGGCGTGCCCGCGGGGGCGACCCCGGCGATCTGGTCCGCGCCGTTGCTTCCGGTGAGCACGTCGCTGCCGTTGCTGCCCACCAGCGTCCCGATCCCGGGCCGGATGGTGTCCTGCTCCTGGCCGCCGGTCCGCCCGCCGGTGGCGGTCTGCCCTGCGTTGGGCAGGGTCGCGGTGACCCCGTTGGTCCCGCGGTTCACGATCGTCAGCGCCCCCTGCTGGACCGAGGCGTAGGCGAGGGTGTTGGCCCCGGTGTCGCCGGATAGGTCGTCGTCGCCGAGCCCGCTGACCAAGGTGTCATTGCCGCCGTCGCCATGGATCACGGTCGTGGCCGAGGTGCTCCGGCCCCCGACGATCTGGTCGTTGTCGGCGCCGCCGTTCACGCTGCCGGAGTCGCCGCTGAGGAGCGTGTCGGAGCCGCCGGCGCCGTTGATCGTGTCGACACCCGCGGGCGTGGTGGTCACGAGCGGGGTCCCGGGCGGCACAGCGCCGGCGATGGTGTCGGGGTCGGAGCTGCCAGTGAGGTTGTCGGGGCCGTTACCGCCCACCAAGCCCTCGATGTCGCCGTTGATCGTGTCGTTCTCCCCCGCCTGCCCGTTGTTGGTCGTGGGCGCGGCGCCGCGCGCCGGGAGGGAGGCGGTCACGCCCGTCGTGCGATCGAGCGTCAGGCCGGTCTGGTTGATGCCGGCGTAGACGACGGTGTCGTTGCCACCCGTGGGGCCGCCGCCGGCGAAGGTGTCGTTCTCCTTACCGCCCACGAGCTGATCGTCGCCGGCCCCGCCGTTGAGGGTCCCGGACACGCTCGTCGAGTTGACGAGGCCCGTGTCGTTGCCGTTGTCGAGATTCATCGTCAGGGACGTTGCGCCGGGCACCGTGCAGAGGAACCCCGGCGGAAGTCCCAGCAGCGAGGTCGGAGGCGTCGTCGTGTCGAGGCAGTTCAACGGCGAGGACGTCGTCACGTTCACGGCGGGGTTCTGATCGCCCACGTAGAAGGTCGTGGGCGTCTGCTGGGCGATCACGCCGGTGTTGGCTTCGCCGGGAGCCGCTTGGTACTGCAGCGTGGTGCCGCTGACCGTCACGGTCGCGCCCTGCGCGGCCGAGGGGAGCACCAGCAGGAGCACGACGGTCAGGAGGGCTGCCCTAGTCAGCGTCCACCCCTTCGCGGCTTGATCCGGACGTGCAGGTGGTCGTCATGACTGCGCAAGGGTGTCACGACTCGGCGTTTCCCGCGCAGCTTGGTATTCGGCCCGACGAACACCTTCTGCGCGCCCGCGGCCGCGAAGCGGTTCACGAGATCCTGGGCCAGCGCGCGGTTGATCTGGCGCACTCGCTCGGGTCGGGTCTCCTGGCCGTCGGCGCGCGGGTAGAGCACGTCGACGTCCAGGCCGTTCTGGTGCGAGGCGTGGCCCAGGCCGCCGTAGCGGCGGCCGAAGGAGCCGCCCTTCGGCCGCGAGAGGTCCGCGATGCCGACTCGCGGGGCCTCCGGGTGTGCGAGCCGGTACTCGCCCACCACGCGAAGCAGCATCCGCACCAGCCGGTCGTGCCCGTAGCGGCGCCAGATCCGGTTGGGTGAGGAGCGCGTGCCCCAGTCGTAGGTGAACCAGTCCGCGCCGTAGGAGGGCAGCTTCACCCCCCGCACCAACCGGCCGCGCCACGGCTTGCCCACCGCCTTCGACCGGCGCCAGACCACCAGCTCGCCGGGGGCAGGCGGGAACAGCGGAGGCGCCTGGGCAAGGGGTGGCGGCGTCGTTCCGCCGGGGCTCTGGGCAGAAACCCCGGCGGCGACGCAGAGGGTCGCCAGCGCGGCGACCAGGAGACCTGCCGCTCCCCGGCGCATCCGCCGATCATGGCAGGGTTGGCCGGGAGGTCAGGCCGCGGTGCCCGCCGGCTCCAGAGGGTGCGCAGTGTCGCTTCGTCCGGCAGTGAGACCGGCCAGTGCCGCCCACGCGGCCGCCAGCACCAGCGTGCCCCCTCCGCTCACCAGGTTGTCGACCACCGCGGCGGCGATGATGGCGATGACCAGCACCACGCCCGCGCGCGGGGGTGCGAGCCAGCCGCGCAGGTCGAGCCCGACCAGCACCAGGTACCCGGCGAACGTCACGAGCAGGCCCAGCGGGAACAGCGGATCGAGGCTCTCGCGCCCGTTCACCACAGTGGCCAGCACGGCCACGAACAGCGCAGTCTGACCGGCGGCCGCTGCGCCCCAGCCCACCCTCGCGGCGATTCCCGCTGCGTCGCGGGCGAGCACCAGGAAGAAGGCGACCGTGGCGGCCAGCGCCGCCACGAATAGTCCCTCGATCACGTAGTCGGCGGTCGATCGAAAGATGGTGGGCTGGTCGTGTGCCAACTCCAGCGCACCGACCACCGCGTAGAGCGCGGAGGCGGCGATTGCTAGCCGGCTGAGAGTGGAGTGGAGCCGCATGGGACGTCCTTTCGTCGGGATCGCGACGACCGTACGGCCCCCCGGGCGGGCTTCGCATCGGGCGCGAGGCCGATCCTCGGGTCAGACCTCAGACCGATTCGCAGGACCGGTGCACGGGCTACCGTGGCCGGGTGAGCCGAGCGCTCCCGTCTAGGAGGCAGGCCGCGAGCGATGCTCTGATCGCGCTTCTGCTCTTCGCCCTGGGCCTATGGGAGATCCTGGCGCGGCCGGTGGCCGACGACGTGGTGCAGGGCCCGCTGGCGCTCAACCTGGCTGCGCTCTCGCTCGCGACGCTGCCGCTGGCCGCCCGGCGGCGCGCTCCTCTCGCGGTGACGCTGGTGGTCTTCGGCGCTCTGGCCGCCCGGGCGCTTGCCGCCGATCCGCTCGAGATATACCCGCCCTTGCTCGCCGGTCTGATCGCCTCCTACACGGTGGCGGCGTACTCATCGCTCGCCGCGGCGCTCGGAGGTCTGGCGGCTGGCGTCGGCTCGGTCGAGCTGGCCGCCGCGCTCGGGAGCGGCGGCGACGCGGCGCCCGACCCGATGGCCGCTCCGGTCTTGTTGGGGGCCGTGTGGGCTGTCGGCCGCGTTGCCGGGTCACGGTTTGCCAGCGCCCGAACCATCGAGCGGCAGGCGGCGGAGCGGGACCGGCGCCGGGAAGAGCACGTTCGTCTGGCGGCTGAGGCGGAGCGCCGCCGCATCGCCCGCGAACTGCACGATTCGGTGTCTCACAGCCTCGCCCTGATCGCGATGCAGGCCGGTGGGGCGCAGGAGGTGCTGCGGTCCCAACCCGACCGAGCGGAGGCCAGTTTGGGCTCGATCGAGCGTGCCGCGCGGGAAGGGCTGACCGAGATGCGACGGATGCTCGGCCTGATGGACTCAGACTCCGGCGGAGCCGCACTCTCTCCCGGCCCCGGCCTCGCGCGCGTCCACGAGCTGGTCGATGGTGCCCGTCGGGCCGGGCTGGAGGTCGCGCTGGTCACCGAAGGTGAGCCCGGCCACCTCCCCGTGGCGGTGGATGCCGCGGCTTACCGCATCCTCCAGGAGGCTTTGACCAACGCCGCGAAGCACGCCGGCCGCTGCCGCGCCTACGTGATCCTGCGCTGGCTGCCCTCGGCCGTCGAGGTGGAGGTGGTGAACGACGGCGCACAGCCACGACCTGCGCGCGACGGTGGGGGCAGGGGCCTGATCGGCATGCGCGAGCGAGCGACCCTCGTCGACGGCGAGCTCGAGGCGGGAGGGCTCGACGGGGGTTCCTTTCGCGTCTGGGCCCGGTTGCCGTTCGAGTGCACCCCGTGACCGTCACGGTGCTCCTGGCCGACGACCAGGACTTGGTCAGGGCCGGGCTGGCGATGATCTTGGAGGCGGCCCAGGACTTGCAGGTGGTGGGCGAGACCGGCGACGGCGAGCAGGCTGTGGAGCTGGGCCGTCGCCTCGAGCCCGATGTCGTGCTCATGGACGTTCGCATGCCCGGCACGGACGGCATCGAGGCCACGCGGCGCCTGCTGGGGCCGGGCGGACCCGCCGGGACGCGGGTGCTGATGCTCACCACATTCGACCTCGACGAGTACGTGTTCGATGCGTTCAGGGCGGGCGCCAGCGGCTTCCTGGTCAAGGACGCGCCCCGAGCCCAGATCATCGAGGGAATTCGCGCAGTCGCGGCGGGCGAGGCGCTGGCGTCGCCGTCGGTCACGCGGCGGCTGATCGAGCGGTTCGCCGACGCCCCCGGCCCCGCGCCCCGTCCGCCTGCCGCTCTGGACGAACTCACGGCCCGCGAGCGTGAGGTGCTCGAGCTGATGGCCCGGGGCCTCTCCAACGGAGAGCTCGCTGAGCGGCTGGTGCTTAGCGAGAAGACGGTGAAGACCCACGTCGGGCGCATCCTCATGAAGCTCGGACTGCGCGATCGGGTTCAGGCGGTGGTGCTCGCCTACGAGGCAGGCGTAGTGGTCCCCGGCCAGGAGTGAGCTTCGCCCGGCGAACCCCGGGGTAGGTCCAGAGCCGTGACTGTCCTACTCCTCCTGGCCAGCTTCGTCCTGATCATCGGTGGCGCGATCCTGTTCACCAACGCGGTCGAGTGGGCGGGGCGCAAGCTCAACCTGGGCGAGGGCCCCGTGGGCAGCCTGCTCGCCGCGGTCGGCACCGCGCTGCCCGAGTCGCTGATCCCGATCGTCGCGGTGCTGGCCGGGGCCGAGGGAGAGGAGGTAGCGATCGGCGCCATCATCGGCGCCCCGTTCATGCTCGGGACGGTGGCGATGATGCTCATCGCCGGGGCGGCGCTCTTCTACTCCAAGCGCCGCGACAGCGGGCGTGACATCGCCGCCGACAAGCGGACGGTGCGCCGCGACCTCGGCTTCTTCCTTCCCTGCTTCGCGGGCGGCATCGCCCTCGGCCTCGTGGACTCCAAGCCGCTGCACATCGTCGGGGCAGCGGCGCTGCTGGTCGCCTACGGCGTGCACGTGACCCGCACGGTCAAGAAGGGCGAGGACGCCGAGGAGGAGGAGCCCAAGCCGCTCTTCTTCGACACCTCGAAGAGCGACCCGCCGAACGGGTTCCAGCTCGGCGCGCAGCTGGTGGTGGGCCTGCTGATGATCGTGGGTGGCGCCGAGCTGTTCGTCGAGGAGCTGAAGAAGGTGGCGGAGAGCGTGGGCCTCGCGCCGCTGGCACTCTCGCTGGTGCTCGCGCCGCTGGCCACCGAGCTGCCCGAGAAGCTGAACAGCGTCATCTGGATCCGCAAGGGCAAGGACGCGCTCGCGGTGGGCAACGTGACCGGCGCGATGGCCTTCCAGGCGACCGTGCCGATCGCCTTCGGCCTGGCGGTGACCGAGTGGAACCTCGAGCCCGCCGCCGTGCTCGCGGGCGTGCTGGGACTCCTGGGCGGGGCGCTCGCGCTCTGGCGGCTCAGGGTCGGCCGCATGGGGCCGGCCGCAGTGGTGGCGTGGAGCGTGCTGTTCGCGACCCTCGTCGTCTACATCGGCGTGGACTCCTCTTAGCCCAGGGCCCGCCCGTAGTGGCGCTCGTAGTACTCGCGGTACTCGCCTGAGCGGATCGGCTCCCACCAGTCGCGGTGGTCGCGATACCACTCCACGGTCTGGCCCAGGCCGTCCTCGAAGCGCACCGCCGCCTGCCAGCCCAGCTCGGAGCGGATCTTCTCCGAGCCCAGCGAGTAGCGGCGGTCGTGGCCGGGGCGGTCGGTCACGTGCTCGATCTGCGCGGGGTCGGCACCGGTGAGCTCGACGATCCGGTGCACCACGTCGAGGTTGTAGGTCTCGTCGGGGCCGCCGGCGTTGTAGGCCTCGCCGGGCCGCCCGCCCTCCAGCACGGTGTGGATGGCGCGGGCGAAGTCCTCCACGAACAGCCAGTTGCGCACCTGCCTGCCGTCCCCGTAGACCGGCAGCGAGTCGCCGTGCATCGCGTTCAGCACCATCAGCGGGATCAGCTTCTCGGGGTACTGGCGCGGGCCGTAGTTGTTCGAGCCGCGGCAGATCACCGCCTCGGTGCCGTAGGTGTGCACGTGGGCCCCCACCAGCAGGTCGCCGGCGGCCTTGGTGGCCGAGTAGGGCGAGGAGGGCTGGATCGGCGAGCTCTCGGTAAACGAGCCCGACTCGATCGACCCGTAGACCTCGTCGGTGGACACCTGCAGGAAGCGGGCCACGCCCCGCTCGCGCACCGCGTCCAGCAGCACCGAGGTGCCGATCACGTGGGTGCGGGCAAACGCCTCGGGGTCGGCGATCGAGCGGTCCACGTGGGACTCGGCGGCGAAGTTGACCACCGCGTCGCAGCCGGCCATCGCCTCGCCGGCCACCGCGGGATCCTCGATCGCGCCCACCACCAGCTCGGCGCCGGTGCCCTCGATGTTTTCCTCGCGCCCGGCGTAGGTGAGCTTGTCCAGCACCCGCACCTGGTGGCCCTCGGCCAGGGCCAGGCGCACGTAGGCCGAGCCGATGAAGCCACAGCCGCCGGTGACCAGCAGCCTCACGCGGGCACCCTCGCGGCCAGGTAGGCGTCCAGCCCCGCGGTCCAGTGCGGCAGCGCCGGGGTGTCCGGGTGCTCGGAGGCCAGCCGCGAATGCCGCGGCCGCGGCGCGGGCGCGCCGAACTCCTCGGTGGTGCAGCCCTGCACGCGCACCGTGGCGCCGGTGCGCTCGAAGATCGCCATGGCGAACTCGCGCCACGAGCACGAGCCCTGCGGCGGTGAGGTGGCGCACGCCGCGGGCGTCGGTCTCCATCAGCTCCACCAGCCCCGTGGCCAGGTGGGCGGTGAAGGTCGGGGCGCCGAACTGGTCGTCGACCACCCGGAGCTCGTCGCGGCGCTCGGCCAGCCCGAGCATCGTCTCCACGAAGTTGCGCCCGCCCACGCCGAACAGCCACGAGGTGCGCACCACCAGGTGGCCGGCGCTGGCCCGCTCGCCGGCCAACTTGGAGCGGCCGTAGGCCGACAGGGGCCCGACGGGGTCGGACTCGAGGTAGCCGTCGCGCTTGCTGCCGTCGAAGACGTAGTCGGTGGAGGGGTAGAGCACGGTGGCGCCCGCGGCTTCGGCCGCCCCGGCCACCACGCCCGCGGCCTCGCCGTTGAGGCGCATGGCCTCGTCGGGCTCGGACTCGGCGTCGTCCACGCGCGTGAATGCCGCGCAGTTCGCCACCCAGTCCGGGCCGGCGGCGCGCACCGCCTCCGCGACGGCGGGGGAGGCGGTCACGTCGAGCTCGGCGCGGGTCAGCGCGGTGACGCTGTGGCCCGCCCGCTCGGCGGTCGTCGTCAGGTCGCGGCCGAGCATGCCGCCGGCACCGAGGACCAGGAGCTTCACGGCGTGCCCACGGTGTTGAAGTGGCGGTCGCGCGCCGCGACGAGCTTCACCGGTGAGCCGGCCGCGGACCGGGAAGCGGAACAGCGACCCGTGCCGCTGCTCGACCCGCACCAGCCTTGACCCGACCCGGACCCTGACCACCCCGCCGTCGGGCCCCGGGGGCCGCGAGGTGATGTCCGCGTCCTTCACCGCCTTGGGATAGCGGAGACGGAGCGCGCCCGTTCCCGCGGACCGGGCCGAGAGGGCGTCGCTGGTTCCCAGCCGGAACGACTTCGAGGTCAACCGGTAGCGCTTTGCCGTCACCACGAACCGGTGGAGGCCGCGCTTGGCGTAGTAGGAGCTCTCCCAGACCACCCGGTAGCGACCGTCGCCGTCGACGGTCCAGAGCATCTCGAGGCCGAGGTCGTTGCGGATGCTGCGCCAGATCGCGGGCCTGCGACCCGCGCCTGGGGACCCGCCGCTGGACGGTGACGAACGCGCTGTCCACGGGCCGGTCCAGGCCCTGGGGGCCACCCTGCCAGCCGAACGCAGCCTTGCCGAACCGCCGCACCACGGCGGCGGGCTGCTCCAGCACGGACCCCGACGCCGCCCCGGACGAGTAGGGCGGGCCATCGGGCCGCACCCCGTTGGTGGGGTCGAGGGGGAAGGCATCCTGGGCGGGCAGCCCGCGCACCAGCCGGCCGGCCAGCGTGGCGGACTCCTCGTTGACCAGCGTCGAGGACGAGCGGCCGAACAGCGTTTGGCCGCCCTCGTAGTGCTGGCGGTCGTGCTCCTCGGGCGTCGTGAAGTAGAGGATGAACTCGTTGGCCAGGCCGGACACGACTACCCGCCGCACCCCGGAGCCCGACACCGCGGCGCCGACCGCCGCGCGCAGCCGGGCGCCCACCTCCTTCGTGCTCTCGCCCGGGTAGGACACCAGCACCCGGCTGCCTATTCGCACGGCGAGCAGCGGCACGGCCTCGGGCACCTCGCCCGGGATGCCCTGCACGCCCAGCTTGTGGCCGTGCGGGCCCACCGACGTCGGGCTGCGCCGGCCCTCGAAGTGCTCGCCGGTGATGTCGAACAGCGGGCCGCGCTCCTCCTCGGAGCCGGTGAAGAAGGGCAGCCCCACCTCGGGCTCCGAGGCGACCGGGCCCGTCTTGGTCTGGCGCCCGCAGAAGCACACGCGCGTCCAGCGCATGTCGAACGGGAAGCGGTTGCCCAGCCGCCGTCCGGCGCCCCGCCAGGCGGCGAGCATGTGCCTCGCCTCGATCCGGCCGACGGTGTCCGACCCCGCCGGCCCGGTGTAGTCGAGTCCGGCCGACATGTCGCCCTCGTTGCTGTTGCCGTAGACGTTGAGCACCTGCTGGCGGCGGGGCACCCGGCCCTGCTCGCGCACCTCGTCCTCGAACACCTTCATCGCCGACGCGTGGTGGTCCTGGTTGTAGTACGGGAACGAGGACTTGGTGACCGTGCCGTGGTCGGCGAAGTTCGACCAGCCGCCGATCGGCACCCGCTTGCGTCGCATGCTGCCGCGGCGACGCACGAGCTTGTCCACGCGCAGCACGTCGACGCTGGGGTCGATCGTGTGACCGGCGCCCTCGGGGTCCTCGGCCGGGCTGCCCTGGCCGTACTCGTGCTCGATCCCGTGGTTGGCCAGGTGGGCCTCGAGGCTGCGGTTGCGGGTGACGCCCCGCAGCTCTCCGGCGCCCCAGCCCGCCACGGCGGGGCTCAGGTCGCGGTCGGCCCGGATGATCGCCTTGGAGATCTGCTGCACCAGGAAGGTGTAGAGCTGGCGGTCGGCCGGGGGCGGGTTGAGCAGCCCGACGATCGTGGCGGGGTCCCGCGCGGTGCTGAGCGCGGGCGCGGCGGTGTTGAAGGTCGGGTAGTTGGCGTAGCCACCGGGGCCGGAGTGGGTGTGCGAGGCGGAGATCAGGATGTTGCGCTCCGAGAAGCCGCGCGACGCCAGCGCCTCGCCGATGTGGCGCACCATCCCGCTGGGGACCATGAACAGGTCCAGCGAGACCAGCGCGATCTTGCGCCCGCCGCTGCGCAGCACCAGCGCGCGCGAGTGCAGTCGGGTGTGCTGGCCCTTCGCCACCCGGTCGGCCCGCGTCCAGCCGCCCAGGTAGTAGCCCGTGCGCGGAGTCACGTCGGCCTTGCCGACTCCCGCTCGTAGCTCCGCGGCGTGTGCCGGCGCAGGCACGACCGCGAGCGCGAGCAGTCCCGCAACCACCCCGCCTCGCAACGTCTTCATGACGGGGCGAGGCTAACCGAGTCGGCCCCGCCCCGGCGCAGCCGCAGCGCGGCAAGAGGGAAGATCGTGGTGGAGAGGATCGCCGCGCCCACCAGCGCCGCCGCGGTGGAGGTGCGCATGTGTCCCTGGTCGGTGGCCAGGGACGTGATCGCCACCACCAGCGGGAGCTGGGTCGAGGCGAACAGCGCGAGCGAGGAACGGTCGCGCAGGTTGAGGTCGCGGTAGAGCGTCATCGCCGGCACCCCGCGGACGATCAGGAACAGGCCCAGGAAGATCGGCAGCAGGATCATCCCGCGGGTGGAGCTCAGCAGGGCGTCGAGGTTGAACTTCACGCCGCTGACCACGAAGAAGAAGGGGATGAAGAAGCCGTAGGCCACGGCCTTGAGCTTGGACTCGAACACCGGCACCTCCGCGCCGCGCAGCGCGAGCCGTGTGATCACGCCGGCGACGAAGCCGCCCAGCAGCAGCTCCAGACCGAGCTCGGCGGCCAGCGCGCCGAGGCCGAAAACGGCCAGCACCGCCGCCCGCACCGGCAGCTGGCCGCTGGTCTCCAGCCCGCGCTCGAACAGGTCCGACCCTCGTTCCGAGCCGCGAACCGCGACCACGGCGGCGACCACCGCCAGCGCCACGAAGGCCAGCAGCAGCAGCGCGTTCGTCAGCGCCCCCTTCGTCGAGAACAGCACTGTGGTCAGCACGATCGGGAGAAACTCCGCCGCGGCGCCGGCGGCGAGCAGGTAGCTGCCGAAGTGCGTGCGCAGCTCCCCGGCGTCGGTGAGGATCGGGATCAGCGTCCCGATGGCGGTGGTGGCCATCGCCGTCCCGACGAAGATGCCGCTGATCACCACGCCGGTCACCGCGAGGAGGCCGCCGAGCGTGTAGGCAAGAGCGAGCGAGATGACCCAGCCGACGCAGGCGAGGAGCAGGGGCCGGCCCCGGATGCGCTCGAAGTCGATCTCGTAGCCGGCGAAGAAGAAGAGCATGCCGAGGCCGAGGCTCGAGAAGAACTCGATGAACTCGTCGGGCTCGGCCAGGTCGAGCACCTGCGGGCCGATGATGATCCCGAGGACCAGCTCCAGCACCACCACGGGGACGGCGATCCGCCCGGAGATCAGGGTTCCAAGCGCCGCTGCGATCAGCGCGACCGTGACGATCGCGAGGAACGACCCAGGATCTACATCGAGCACGGGCTCAGAGGATCTGGATCTCCGCGTTGTCGCCGACCACGAACCGGTGCGCCTTCGGCAGCGCCGGGCCGCGGGCGATCTTGACGTTGCGCCCGATCAGGCTGGCCTCGATCCGGTAGTCGAGGTCGCGGATCTCAGAGCCGGCCAGCACGATCGAGTGCTCGAGCTCGGCACCCTCGATCACCACGCCCTCGCCGATCGCGGTGTAGGGGCCGATGTAGGCGTCGGTGATCTGCGAGCCGGCGCCGATGATCGCCGGGCCGCGCACCGTGGAGCGGGTGAGGGTGGCGCCGGGCTCGATCGCCACCCGTCCCTCGGTGCGCGAGTCGACCTGCTCGCCCTCGTCGCGCTCGACGAGGTCGTCGAGGATCAGCCGGTTGGCCTCCAGCATGTCCTGCACCTGGCCGGTGTCCTTCCACCACCCGTGGACCACGTGGGGATCGACGCCGCGCCCGGAGTCCACCAGCCACTGGATCGCGTCGGTGATCTCCAGCTCCCCGCGCGCGGAGGGCTCGATCGCCCGGGCGGCCTCGAACACGCTCGCCTTGAACATGTAGACGCCCACCAGGGCCAGGTCGGACTCGGGCTGCGGTGGCTTCTCCACGAGCCGCGCCACCTGGCCGTCGCCGTTGAGGTGCGCCACGCCGTAGTTCTCGGGGTCGGGCACCGGGGTGAGCAGGATCAGGGCGTCGGGTGAGTCGGTGCGGAAGGTGTCGACCAGGTCGGTGATGCCGTCGCGGAGCAGGTTGTCGCCCAGGTACATGACGAAGGGCGAGTCGCCGATGAACGGCTCGGCGGTCAGCACCGCGTGGGCCAAGCCCAGCGGCTCGGCCTGGTCGATGTAGGTGATCCGCAGGCCGAACTGCGAGCCGTCGCCGGCGGCGGCGCGGATCTCGTCGCCGGTCTCGGGCGCGACGATGATCCCCACCTCGGCGATGCCCGCCTCGGCCATCGCCTCCAGGCCGTAGAAGAGCACGGGCTTGTTGGCCACCGGCACCAGCTGCTTGGCGCTGGTGTGGGTGAGCGGGCGCAGGCGGGTGCCCTTGCCGCCGCTGAGGATGAGGCCCTTCATCTGGGATTACCTCCGCGGGGCATCCTGCCCCGCGGTTCCGATGGGGTTCCTCGACGTCACGTCTCGGTTAATAGTCGCCACCGAGCTTGGAATGGTCCCAGGACACCACCCGAGTCGGCGTGAAGAGCATCCCGATCCGCTTCTTGGCCTGCTCGCGGAAGGCCTCGCGCGCCTCGTCCGAGCCGCCGGCGTAGCGGTCCACCAGGGGAAATGCGTACTCCTCGGCCACCCGCTCGGTCTCGCGCTCGACGTGGACGTCGCACTCGAGCATCACCCCGCGCAGCTCGTGGTACTCGATCCCGTCCTCCACCTGCAGCGTCGCGTGGGGGTCGCGCTCCAGGTTCTTGGCCTTCTGCGACTTGGCGAACGTCCAGCTCCGCAGCTCCAGCCCGTCGCTGACGTACCAGAGCGGCATCAGGTGCGGGCGCCCGTTCGGCCCGAGCGTCGCGCAGATCACGGTCTTCTGCGCGGCGAGGAAGTCCAGGACCTCCTCGTCGCTCAGCTTGATCTGGTCGCGGCGGCTCAAGCCAGCAGCCGCTTCCACTTCTTGCCGGCCGTCCGCCCCGTGCGGATGTCGCCCGCGATATCGGCGACCGCGACCATGCCCGCTCCCGGCACGACCTCGTTGGCGGCCTGCCCGGCGAGGTAGCTGTTCTGGTTGTTGGGCTTGACGAACGAGAGCCGGTACTTCTCACCCGCGGCGGCCAGCTTCATCCCGCCCGAGAAGTAGAACCAGGGAAAGCTGACCTCGCTCACCTCGTTCACCGGGACGTTGAAGGCGGTGCCGGTCTCGCCCACGAGCGTCAGGCGCCCGCCGCCCATCCGCAGCAGGCCGGCCGATTCCGAGCCCGTGATGCCCTTCAGCACCCAGGCCACGCTCTGAAACTCTTCTCCGTTGCTCGCTTCCACGCGGCAGAGGCTACGTAGGATCCGCCAATGCGAGTGGATGCGGGCACGCGGGTGCTGGTGACAGGCGCGTCGAAGGGCATCGGCGCCGCCCTCGCGCGGGCGTTCGCCGAGCGCGGGGCCACGGTCGGCCTGCTCGCTCGCTCCGAGCCCGATGCCGGGTCGCTGCCCGGGGAGGGCCACATGGCTCTGGCCGCCGACGTGACCGACCCGGACTCGCTGGCGGCCGCGGTGGAGCGCTTCGGCCGGGTCGACGTGGTGGTTGCCAACGCGGGCGTGGCCCACTACCAGAACTTCCAGGACCTCTCGGCCGAGCGGGCTGACCAGATGACCGAGATCAACTGGACCGGAACCCTCAACACGGTTCGGGCCGTGCTGCCCGCGATGCTCGAGCGCCGCGGCGGCCACCTCGTGATCGTCTCGTCCGGGGCGGGCTTCCGGGCCTTTCCCCAGGCGTCGGTGTACGGCGCGACCAAGGCGGCGCAGCGGGCTTTCGCCGATGCGCTGCGCCACGAGCTGGCGGGCACCGGCGTCTCGGTGACGACCGTGTTCCCCGGCGAGATCAAGAGCCAGCTGCACGCGCACGAGCGCGACACGATGCCTGCCTGGTACAAGGCCGACGAGGCGGTGCCCGCCGAGAAGCTGGCAAAGCGGGTGGTCGACGGGGTCGCCGACGGCAAGCGGTTCGTCCACTACCCGCCGATCGTCCGCCTGCTGGGGATCGTGCACGGCATCTCGCCCCGGGCGAGCGATCTGATGCTCCGCGCCCTCCGCGGGCGCTCGGCCGCGCCCCGGCCCTAGCTGCTCGGGGCGCCGGCGAGCTCGGTCGCGGCGTCCAGCACCGCCTGCCGGGCCTCCTCGGGCTCGAGCACGACCGCGTCGCCCGCCTCCTTGAGGATCTCCCGCGCGAGCCACTCGCCGCCCGCGTACTGGAGCTCGACGATCACGGCGCCGTCGGCCAGCTCGTCCACTACGCGCCGGTCTTCGCGAGCCCAGCGGGCGCGCTCCGGGGAGATCCACACGCGCGCGGGGCGCGACTCGGGCACCTCGCCGGTGCTGGGCCAGCCGCTCACGTCGGGCTCGATGCCCTCGCGCGGCTCGAACGTGTCGTCCAGCGCGGTCACCTCTCGGATGCGGTCCAGGCGGAACGACCGCGGGCCGTCGCGCTCGAGGTCGTAGCAGTGCACGTACCAGCCCTCCTGCCCGTTGAGCAGGAAGTAGGGCTCGATCGTGCGCTTGGTGAACTCGTCCTCGTTCTCCTTGTAGTACTCGATCTCCACCATCCGGCTGGCGGCGATCGCTCCGCTCATCACGCGCGCCACCTCGGAGTCGTCGCCGCGGGCGGTGGTGATCTGGAGGCCCTCGTCCGCGGGATCCTCACCCAGGGCGTCGACCACCTTCTGGCGCGCGCTGTTCAGCGCGCCCTCGGGCAGGTGCTCGCCGATCAGGTCGATGGCGGCCACCAGCGCCTTGGCCTCGAGCGGCAACAGGCGAGCGGGGCGGGCGAAGTTGTCGCCGTAGGGCTCGGGATCGACCTCGACGTTGCCGCCCTGCACCTCGGCGTAGAGCACGTAGGAGCCGCCGCCGAAGTTCACGACGTTCAGCACGTCGATGTCCTGCTTGAGCTCGGCCTCGGTGAGCTGCAGGTTCGAGCACAGCTCGCGCAGGTCGAGCTTCTCGCCCAGGCGGGCGGCCTCGATCAGCAGGCCGGCCAGGGTCACGAGCCGCGCGAAGCGCTCGGGGCGGATGTTGGCTTCTCCCCGCGGGTCGGCGGGCTCCTCCTCGACGACCTCCTGCCGGCGCCGGACCGGCTTGGCCAGCTCGGGCGACTCCTCGTGGCCCTCGACCACCGAGCGCAGCCGCTGCTCGGTCTCCTCGGCCAGCTCGGGCGGGTCGAGCACGCGAGCGCGGCCACCCAGGCCCAGCACCCACGAGATCAGCTGCCGCGAGTCGCCGTAGGGGGTCTCGAAGATCACGCCGTCGTCGGTGTGCTCCACCTCGCCGGCGTGGCCGAAGTGGCGCAGCACGAGCCAGTCGATGCGGTCGGAGATCCACACCCGCGCGGTGCCGACCGTGTCGCCCAGCTGCCAGTCGGTGCGGGTGGCGTAGATGCGCGGGTCGAAGTCCTCCGGGCGCGAGAAGTCGTGCTCGGCCTTGCTCGAGTAGCCGACCTTGCCGCGGATGCGCGAGATGCGGAACACGCGCTCCGCGTTGCGCTCGTGCGAATAACCGATCAGGTAGAACTGCCCGCCGCGGTAGAGCAGGTGGTAGGGGTCCACCTTGCGCGCCTCCTCGGCGTCGCGGCCGATCGTGTAGTAGTCGAACAGAATCGTCTTGCGCCGGAAGATCGCCGTCTCGATCTTCGACAGCCGCTGCGAGAGCTCGCGGCCGCCTGGGCTGGCCGTGACCGCCAGCGCCACCGAGCTCGTCTCGGGCGCGTTGAGTGGGGAGGGCTTGCCCCACGACAGCTGCTGCAGCGCGAGGCGCAGCGGCTCGGCGTAGGCGAACTCGCCGTCGAGCAGCGAGAGGGCCGTGCGAAGGGAGCCCAGCTCGCGGTCGGTGAACTCGATGGCCGGAAGGTAGAAGTTCTCGGGAGGCAGCGAGTAGTTCTCGGCCTCGTAGAAGCCCTCGCTCGGCTTGTCCACCTTCAGCTCGATGCCCAGCGAGTCCAGCTCGGCCCGGTCGGCGTAGAAGCGGCGGGCGAAGGCCTCGTCGTTCATCTGCGAGTAGCCCTCGACATCCTGCTTGATCTCCAGCGCGGAGACCGGCCGTCGCTCCGCCATCAGGAACGAGATCAGGGACAGCTGGCGGATGAGCTTCTCGGTGTCCTTGGCCATGTCGGTCGAGCATACGGACGGTCGCCATACGGGCCAGCGACCCGGGGTAGCCACGCCGCTATTTGCGATCTACGCAACTCTTAGGCTCCTGTTGCTTTTCTTCTCTGAGCCCGTGCGACGCAGAGTTCTGCCCCTTTTGATCGTGATCGCGGCGCTAGTCGTGCTGCCGGCGGTCGCGACGGCGGCGGATCGCCGGGCCTCTCAGCGGGACGACCGGCTCGTGGATTCGCGAGTGGGCGAGCGAGTATCGGTGTCTGCCGCGACCCGCTCCGCCCAGCGGCGGTTGCGTCGTCGCTTGGGCCGGGGCGCCGTACTGAGGCTCGACCCCGTCACCGGCACGCCTCGCCTCGTGACCGACCTCGACGGAGCGCTCAGCCGCCGGGGCGGCGCCCGCCCCGTGACCGTGGCGCTCGACTTCCTGCGGCGGCAGCGCGCGGCGTTCGGACTGGACTCAGCCGACCTCCAGGCGCTCAAGGCGGAGAAGGAGTACCGGTCGCGGGAGGGCGTGACATACGTGCGCCTGCGCTCGCACTTCCGCGGCGTGCCCGCCTTCGACGGCTCTACGACGGCGGTGGTCAGGGACGGCCGGCTGCTGAGCCTGGCCGGCGCGCCGCAGCCCGATCTGGAGGTGCCCTCGGTCAGGCCGGCGATCGAGGCCGCCCAGGCCCGGCGGATCGGTTACCGCGAGGCGGGGGTCGCGGGTGCGCCGACGCGCGGTCGCCGCCCGGAGCTCGTCATCTTTGGGTCGCCCGACGGCCCTCGCCTGGCGTGGGCGTTGCTGGTGTTCGCCGACCGACAGCACGTCTACCGCTCGGTGGTGGACGCGGCCAGCGGCCAAGTGCTCCGGCGCGCGAACCTGGTCAAGAACGCCGGCACGGGGAGCGCGCTCGACTACTTCCCGGGCGCGCCGGCGGGCGGCACCAACGTGGCCAAGCCGTTCGGCACGTACATCGACTCGGGCAACGACCGCCTGCGCGGGAACTTCTCCTGGACCTACTCCGACGACGCCGACGACCGCTACACGGGCCTGACCCCGGGCGGCGAGCCCACCCCTCTCCCGGCGGCCAGCGACGAGGTGCCACCCTCCAGCGGCTCGGGCACCGCTGGCGCGACCTGGACCGACCCCCGGGACACCGAGGCCGCCGGCGCCACGCCGGGGCGCTCCTGTCCCGCCGCGCTGTGCACGTGGAACGGCTTCCCCACACTGCGTGGGGCCCACGTTCACGTCCGGGAGCAACAACTGGCAGCACAACCGTAAGCAAGCCGGCACCCAGGCGCACTACTTCGTCAGCCGCTTCCACGACCACCTGCTCGGCGCCGCCGGCATCGGCTTCGACCATGCATCCGGAAACTTCGAGCAAGTCGCCGGGAGCGATCCGGTGCACACCACCTTCGACGTCGGCGCGAGTACGGGCGCGGGCTTCTTCCCCGACTCATCTCACACCAACAACGCGAGCATGTTGACCCTGCCCGACGGCCTCTCGCCGCTGATGCAGATGTTCCTGTTCACCGGCCGCGACGAAGCGGGCGTCAACGACGTCAACGGCGCCGATGACGCCCAGGTCGTGCTGCACGAGTACACGCACGGGCTCTCGAACCGGCTGGTGTGCTGCGACGCCGACGGCTTCGGCCAGCTCAACAGCGACCAGGCGGGCGCCATGGGCGAGGCCTGGAGCGACTGGTACATGTTCGACTACCTGGAGGGCGCCGGCTTCCAGGCGGACACCGGCGCTCCGGGCCAGCTCGTGCAGGGCGGCTACGAGGACATCGAGTTCGTCAGCGAGGCCTCCGACTGTCCGGTGGGGTCGACCTCGGCGAACTGCCCGAACGGCGGCTACACCTACGCCGACTTCGGCCAGATCTCCGGCCTCGGCCCCGAAGTCCACGCCGACGGGGAGATCTGGGTGCAGACCCTGTGGGATCTCCGCACCCGCCTGATCGGCGCCCACGGCCGCGCCGACGGGATCACCCGCGCTCGGCGGCTGGTCACCGGCGGCATGCGCCGCTCGCCGGGCGAGCCGGACTTCCTCGACATGCGCGACGCGATCCTGGCCACCGACACCCAGCTCCAGGGCGGGAGCGACCGGACGCTGATCCGCCAGGTGTTCGCAGCCCGCGGGATGGGCGGTTGCGCTGCGAGCAGCGGTGGCTCCGACACCACGCCGACCGCCAACTTCAGCGCCACCGGCTGCGCGTTCGCCGCGGGGGGCGGAGCCGGAACCGGGACCGGGACCGGCCCGGGCAGTGCGGGCTCGGGCGGCTCGGCCGCCCAGCCGCGGCTGCTGTCGGACATCGGCTTCGGCGGGTTCCCCGGCCGGCGCACCAGCCTCCGGCGGGTGTTGCGGCGCGGCCTCGGGGGGCGCATCTCGTGTGATGCCGACTGCGGCTTCCGTGCCGCTCTGGTGCTTCCGCGGCGCTCGGCCCGCAAGGCCCGCTTCCGGGGCCGTAACCCGGTCGTCTCGCGGCTCAGCTCCAGCGACGCCGCCGGGGGCTCGGGGCGCCGTGTGCGGTTCCGCTTCTCCCGCCGCACCGCGCGCAAGCTACGCCGCCTCACCCGCGGCACGGCGATCGAGCTGCGCGTGACCGCCACCGACTCGCGCGGCACCAAGCGCACCGAGAAGAAGAAGCTGCGCCTGCGGCGCTAGATGGAGGTTCCCGAGGGCACGCTCCGCGAGGTCGTCGAGGCCCTCGCGCCGCTCGACCGTACGCCCTGCTCGCCGGGCGAGCGCCAAGCCGCTGCGTGGCTGGCCGACCGCCTTCGCGCGGCAGGCTGCCGGGAGGCCACGCTGGAGGACGAGCCCTGCTGGGGCACGTTCCCGCCCACCTCGGCGGGGCTGGCCGTTGCCGGGATGACCGGCGGGCTGCTGGGGCTCCTCGGGCGCAAGCGGCTCGGGGCGCTGATCTGCGCCTTGTCGGTGGCGAGCGTGGTCGACGAGGCCCAGAACGGCCCGCGGATCGTTCGGCGGATGGTGCGCCGGAAGCGTCGGACCGTGAACGTGGTGGCTCGTGCGGGCGACCCCGACGGTCAGCGGACGCTGGTGGTGCTGGCCCACCACGACGCCCCGCAGACCGGCGCGGTGTTCGACCAGACGCTGCAGCAGAAGGCCTACGAGGTGCTCCCCTGGCTGATCGAGGGCCGCAAGACGCCCCCGCCCCAGTGGTGGCTGGCACCCGGGTCGCTGGCTCTCACGCTGCTCGGTTCGCTCACGAGCCGGAGGGGGATGCAGCTCGCGGGCCTGGGTGTGGTCGCGCTGGGCGCGGCGCTGATGACCGACATCGCCCGCAACGACACCGTGCCGGGGGCCAACGACAACCTGTCGGCGTGCGCGCTGATCGTCGCGCTGGCCGAGATGCTCCGTGACGAGCCGGTCGAGGGGCTCGACGTGTGGTTGGTCTCCTGCGGGGCCGAGGAGACCCTCCAGGACGGCATACGCGGTTTCATCGCCAGCCACGCCCATGAGCTGCCGCAGGACCGGACCTTCTTCCTGGTGCCCGACACGATCGGCTCGCCGCGGCTTGGGATGCTCGAGGCGGAGGGGCCGATGTGGATGGAGGACTACCCGGGGCCCGAGTACCGCGACCGGATCGTCGCGTGCGCGCGCGAGGCGGGCGTCGAGCTGGAGCGGGGGCTGCGCGCCCGGGCGTCTACCGACGCGATCATCCCCAGCCGCGCCGGCTATCCCACCGCCGCGCTCACATCGCTGACCCCCTGGCGCGCGCTGGCGAACTACCACCTGCCGAGCGACACCCCCGAGAACCTGGACTACGACACGGTCGGGTCGGCGACCAGGCTGACCGACGCAGTGGCCCGCGCGCTCTAGGCGGCCTGCGTGCGCGCGTCGTCCTGCTCGCGCGGGGCGAAGTAGGCCGAGCCGGACAAGGCGCGGTCGAAGCTCGACCAGCGCTCGCCGTCGGCCAGCGTCTTCTCGATGCGGTCGAAGCTGCCCAGCGTGCCGCCGAGGTTGTCGATCATGTGCACCAGCGTGGCCTCGCGCGTGCACGGGGTCACCGGGCTGCCGTGCTCGAGCTTGCCGTGGTGGGCGAGGACGATGTGGACCACGGCCTGGGCCGCGTCGGCGGGGAAGCCGTCGATCGACTCGATCTCGCGCCGTACGCGGTAGTAGCCGAGCGGGATCTCGCCTTCCAGCCGGCCGGCGTCGGTCATCTCCGACGACTCGCCGACCATGTTGTAGGCCTCGATCTTCCCGATGTCGTGCAGCAGCGCACCGGTGACGGCGACGTCGCGGTCGATCCCCGGAAACAGCGCGGCCATGGCGCTCACGCCCTGGGCCACCGACAGGCAGTGCTCCAGCAGGCCGTGGCGGTAGGCCTGGTGGTAGTGCTTGGCGGCCGGGGCCAGCCGCCAGCGCCGGCCGGTGTCGGCGTCGGCGCCCAGCAGGCGCTCGAGCAGCTCTCGCAGGTAGGGCTCCTGCACGGTGGCGATCAGCGAGTCGAGGTCGGCGAGCATCTTGTCCACCGCGATGGGGGGAGCCTCGTGCAGGTCGGCAGCGTCGTACTCGTGCTCCTCGGCGGCCTTCATCGCGCGCACCGTGAGCGTGGCGCCGTAGCGCTGATCGACGGAGTAGGTGCCGTACACGCGTACCAGCGACCCCGTCTTGGAGCACTCCAGGCAGGTGTCCACGTTGTCCCAGACCACTGCCTCCATGACCCCGCTGCGGTCGCCCAGGCGGAGCTTGAGGAACGACTCGCCGTTCTTGCGCTGGCGGCGATTCTGGTCGCGCACGACGAAGACGGAGTCGACCGTCTGGCCGTCGGCCAGCTCGCGGACGAACTGCTTCGTGGAGATGAGCGAGGGCTGCTCCATCGGGCTTTGGAAGGTAGGTGTGGTCTCGGACGGTTTAGCCTGCACGCAGGTGAAGTCGCCCCCCTCGCACGATGTCTGACACGGTGCTCGTAACGGGCTTCGCCGGAGGGCTCGGAGGGGGCGTCGTGGAGGTGCTGGAGGGCGCCGGCTGGACGGTGGCGGGCCTGGATCAGGAGCAGGCCGACCTGTCCGACGCGGCCGACTCGGCTCGGGCCATCGGCGAGATCGACGGGCTGGCCGCGGCGGTGCACCTGGTGGGCGGGTTCGCGATGGGGCCGAAGGTCCACGAGACCGATCCCGACGACTTCGCTCGCATGTTCCAGCTCAACGTGACCACCACCTTCAACGTGGCGCGCGCGGCCATCCCGGTGCTGCTCGAGCGCGGCGGCGGGTCCTTCGTCGCGGTCTCCGCGCAGGCGGCCCTGAAGCCGTTCGCGGGCGCCGCCGGCTACGTCAGCGCCAAGTCCGCCGTGCTGACCTTCGTGCGCGCGCTCGACGCCGAGTACGGCGCCGACGGCATCCGGGCCAACGCGATCCTGCCGTCGATGATCGACACCCCCGCCAACCGGAAGGCCTCGCCCGACGCCGACCCCAGCAAGTGGACCTCACCCGCCGAAGTCGGCGAGGTGATCAGGTTTCTGATCTCCAGCGAGGCACTTGCGGTGCGTGGAGCGGCGATCCCGGTGTAGCTCCCGTCGCGCCGTAGAAGGCCAGCGTGCGCTGGCCAAGCTCCTTGGTGGCGCCGCCGTTGGCAATCGCGCCCAGGGGCGCGCCGATGAACGGCACCCAGCGGCCGGCGTAGCGCCTGGCCATGCGCTTGCCCGCGAACTTGATCAGCCGTCCGGCGATTCGTTCGTCCTGCTTGCGGCTGAGCTTGGTCTGCACCATGGCAACGGCCATCGACTTGCCCACGCCGTCCAGACCGGCGCGGGCCTCGGCGGGGGTCTCGTACACGCCCTGCAGGGCCAGCAGCTCCGCCGGGCGCATCGGGTGGTTGGGGTCGTAGCCCATCGCGGCGGCCACGAAGAACACCATGCGGCTCTGGAGGGTCACCAGGGCTACGAGGTCGGGCGCGGTGGTGATGACGCCGCCGATGCCGAGCGTCCCGCCCTCGATGCGCGACATGCGGACGTGGCGCTTCACCGCCAACCGGGCGAGGTCTGCGGGCTGGTGGTGGTGATGCTGTCCCGCCACCCACTTGGCGGCGTGGGGCCCGAACCGCTCGGCGGCGGCCAGCGAGATGATCTCCGGAGCGCGGTCGGGTTCCGCGCGCAGGCGCTCCCAGATCGATCCGGGGAGATGGTCGACCCGCTCGAGCTGGGTGGACGCTTCCACGGGCCTCAGCTTAGGGGGGCCTCAGTTTCAGCCGTTCCACGGCCCGGTAATACTTCTCAGCACCGCGACCTGAAAGAGAGAACATGTCCACCGAAGTGAGCCGGAACCAGGGGATCTTGGACGAAGCGGCAAGCGAGGACCGCGAGAAGCTCCTCGAGATGCTGCGCAAGGCCTACTGGATGGAGATGGAGACCGTTCTCAGCTACACGGCGAACTCCATCAACCCCGACGGCGTGCGCGCGCAGGAGATCATCGAGTCCCTCCAGGAGGACATCCAGGAAGAGCTCGGGCACGCGCAGCAGTTCGGCCAGCGCATCAAGGAGCTCTACGGGGTCGTCCCGGGCTCGATGGACTTCGCCCCGGAGCAGGACTTCCTGCAGCCGCCCGACCACCAGACCGACATGGTCCACGTGATCAAGGGCGTGATCGAGGCCGAGTCGGGCGCCATCGCGCACTACGAGACCATCATCGAGTTCTGCGAGGGCCGCGACCCCGTGACTCAGGACATGGTCGTCGCCATCCTCCACGACGAGCAGGGCCACCGGCGGCTGTTCGAGGGCTTCCTGCGCGAGTACGAGGCCGAGGGCAAGGCATAGCCGGCACCGACCTCGTAGAGACTTCGCGCCAGGACGAGGTCCGGGCGCTCACCCGGCTGGCCTTCGATGAGCTGGCGCTCGCGGCCGGCGGAATCGCCGGGATCCACCGCGGGATCGCCAACCGCGTGTTTTCGTTCGTGGGCCCCGTCGGCACGCCCGCTCGCGTGATGCACGACGCGGTCTCCAGCGGGGCCTACAAGGCCGTCGGGGTGGGCTTCCGCGCCGTCGGGGTGGGCGGTGACGCCATGCTCGCCCGTCGTCGCTTCGAGGACGAGCGATCCGTGTCCTCGCACCCCACCGGTAGCGCCGCGCTGGCTGCGCTGACGGGGCTTCGCGGCGACGTGCTCGAGGAGCAGGGGAGCCCCCTCGCGCAGCCCATGGCGGTTCGCGAGAACGGCCGGCCGGTCGACCTGCCGTCCGACCCGAGCCCGCGGATGGTGGTCTTCACGCACGGGCTGATGGAGACCGAGTACGCGTGGGGCCTCGGCGGCCGCCCGACCTACGGCGACTGCCTGAAGCGCGACCTCGGCGTCACCCCGGTACAGGTGCGCTTCAACAGCGGCCTCCACATCTCCGAGAACGGCCGGTGCCTCGCAGATCTGCTCGAGGACTTGGTGGACCGCTGGCCGGTCGAGCTGGAGGAGATCGCGCTGGTGGGCCACTCCATGGGCGGTCTGGTCGCCCGGAGCGCGTGCCATCAGGCCGCCGAGCGCGGAGACCGCTGGATCGGCCACGTGCGCCAGACCGTCACGCTCGGTTCGCCCCACATGGGCGCGCCGCTGGAGCAACTCGTGCACCGCGGCAGCGCGCTGCTGCACTCGCTGCCCGAGACGCGCCCCGTGGCGAACTTCCTGCGCCGGCGCTCCTCGGGGATCCGCGACCTGCGGCGCGGCTCACTGGTCGACGAAGACTGGCGCGACCAGGAGCGCGACGCGCTGCGGGCCCGCGCGTGCGCCGAGGTCCCGCTACTGCCCGACGTCACCCACTGCTTCGTCTCGGCCACCGTGACGCGAGACCCGCAGCACCCGCTCGGCAGGCTGGTCGGCGACTGGCTGGTGCTGCAGCCCAGCGCTTCCGGCCAGGGCCGCACCCGCCGCATCCCGTTCAAGGAGGAGTACGGGATGCACGTGGGCGGGGCCTCGCACTTCGCGCTGCTGAACCACCCGCGGGTTTACGAGCAGTTGCGCGGGTGGCTCTCAGCAACCGCCTGATGGACCTCTTCGCAGGCGTCTGCGTGAACGACTTCCCGGCGGCGCTGCCCTGGTACGAGGGCCTGCTGGGCTCGGAGCCCTCCTTCTTCGCGCACGAGACGGAGGCGGTCTGGGAGGTCGGCGAGCACCGGTTCGTGTACGTGGTGCAGGACCCGCAACGGGCCGGGCACGCGGTGCTCACGCTCTTCGCTGAGGACCTGGACGAGCTGGTCGCCGAGATCGGCTCACGAGGCATCGAGCCGGCGGAGCGCGAGACCTATTCGAACGGGGTCCGCAAGGTCACCTACCGGGACGCCGACGGCAACGAGATCGGCTTCGGGGGCGCTCCGCTCGAATGAGCGAAGTGATGATCCGAACCTCGCGCGGAGAAATGCCGGCGTACCTGGCGTCGCCGAGTGGCGAAGGCCCTTGGCCGGGAGTCGTGGTCATCCACGATGCGCTCGGCATGAGCACGGACCTGCGTCGTCAGGCCGACTGGCTGGCCGGCGAGGGATTTCTCGCCGTGGCACCGGACCTGTTCTATTGGGGCGGGCGAATGAGGTGCATGGTCTCCTTCATCCGAGACTGGACGCGCCCGCTCAGTGACCTTGATGCCGCCCGTGCTTGGCTGGTCGAGCAGGAGGGATGCACCGGAACTGTCGGCGTGATCGGCTTCTGCCTAGGCGGCGGGTTCGCGCTGATGCTCGCTCCTGGCCACGGCTTCGCCGCCGCCAGCGTCAACTACGGCGGGCTCACCGAGGACTCAGAGCGCGCTCTTCCCGATGCCTGCCCGATCGTCGGTAGCTATGGCGGCAGGGACCGCTGGCCCGGCGTACGCGGCGTGCCCGATCGCATTGAGCCGATCCTGAGCGCCGCCGGCGTCGAGCACGACATCAAGCGCTATCCCGAAGCCGGGCACGGGTTCCTCAACGACCACGAACCCGCCGAACTGCCGCTCTGGATCAAGGGCGTGGCCAAGCTCGCCGCAGCCGAGTTCCACGAGCCGTCGGCGCGAGATGCCCGACGCCGGATAAGCAGCTTCTTTCGCGTTCACCTCGCCTAGCTCAACGCGCTCGGCGCCCTTCACTCCGCTCGCGCTCGCCGCGACGCCTGGCCCCTAGGGGTGCGCGGGGCTGAGCGGAGTGGTCGACGCCGCCGGGGGGGCGCCGCGCGCCCGCCAAGTGGCGACGAGCAGCACGCCAAGCCCGAACGCCGTGGCCGCGAACCAGACCAGGCCGCCAAGGAACGGTACGAGAGCAGCAAGCCGCAGGATGCCGAAGCCGGCGAGGGCAACATGTGGTCGACGGTTGCTCACTGCAGGGAGGGCAAGCGGGCGGCGGCGATTGTCATCGGCTCACGCGGTCGCTCAGCGCTCCGCTCGGCCCTCCTGGGCAGCGTCTCGCGGGGCGTGGTCACCCACGCCGAAGTTCCGACCCTGGTGGTCCCGCCGAAGCAGTGAATGGCGAGGCCCGGAATCGAACCGGGGACACCACGATTTTCAGTCGTGTGCTCTACCAACTGAGCTACCTCGCCGAAAGCGACGATGGTAGTCGGCGGCCGAGAGCACCGCCGCGGCTATCTCGCTCAGCTCCCGCTCGACCTCGTCCACCCAGTCGAGGTGCAGCTGGAGCAGCCCCCGCAGATACCGGATCGAGAGCAGCAGGTACTTGCGCCGGTGGGGGAGGGTGTCGGCGGCGGCCTCCATCTCGTCGAGATTCGCCCACAGACCGGCGACGTCGTCGCGGATGGTGGCGATGCTCTCTCGCGTCGGCTCCTCTCCGACCAGGTCCGCGATCAGCATCCGCGTGAGCGCCTCGCTCTTGACCGGGCCCACCGACACCGGCGTGCGGCTCCACTCGCGCAGGGCCCGCAGGCCCTTCTCGGTCAGGTGGTACACGGTGCGCTCCCGCGTCTTGCCCGGCTCCTTGGTCGAGCTGAGGTAGCCCAGCCGCTCCAGCCGCTTCGGCTCGGCGTAGTACTGGCTCTCCCCGGCCCACTCGACCATGCGCCCGCGCCGGACCATCTGCCGCAGGTCGTGCGGCCCCGCGCCCTCCCTGCCGATCAGCCCGAGGATCTCGTAGGAGAACAGGCTCAGTTCTTCTCTAGACAAAGCTATGTTCCATAGTGTATAACTACGAACCATAGCTTAGACCAAGGAGCTGACGTGACTTCCACCGCAACATCCGGAACCGCCCACAGCCAGGGTCCCCTGTGGGGCTCGAGGCCGACCGAGTGGGCCCAGGTCGAGGCCCAGCAGACACCGGCGTACGAGGAAGCCATCCGCAGGGTGGGGGTGGAGCCCGGCGACGCGGTGCTGGACCTCGGCTGCGGGGCCGGGACGTTCCTGGGCCTCGCGGCCGACCGCGGCGCCCGGGGCGTCGGGCTCGACGCGGCGGCGAGCCTGGTCGAGATCGCGCGGGCCCGGGTCCCCGACGCCGACATCCGCATCGGCGACCTCGAGTCGCTGCCGTGGGCCGACGACCATTTCGACCTGGTGACCGGGTTCTGCTCGTTCTTCTTCGCCGGCGACATGGTCGCCGCGCTGCGGGAGGCGGGCCGGGTCGCGAAGCCGGGCGCGCCGGTGGTCATTCAGGTCTGGGGCCGCCCCGAGCGCTGCGACCTGCGCCCGATGCTCGACGCGCTTCGGGCGCTCCGCGGGGAGGCCCCGGGGGCGCCGACCCTGGCGGAGCCGGGGGCCCTCGAGGGCATCGCCTCGGAGGCCGGACTGGAGGCGCGCTACGCCTTCGACATGTCCTACGGGTTCGAGTACGCCGACGAGGGGACGCTCGTCCGGCAGCAGCTGTCGCCGGGACCGGTGCAGCTGGCCATCGCCGAGGCGGGGGAGGAGCGAGTACGGAGCGCCGTCGCCGAAGCGCTCGCGCCCTTCCGCCGCCCCGACGGCTCGTACCGGCTCGAGAACGAATGGCACTTCCTGATCGCGCAGGCGTCGTGACGGCGCCCGCGCTGATCGTGGGTGCGGGGCCGGCGGGGCTGACCACCGCCATCGCGCTCGCGCGGGCGGGAGTGGGATGCGTGCTGGTGGAACGCCGCAGCGAGCTCTCCAGCCTGCCCCGGGCCACCTCGGTCAGCGTGCGGACGATGGAGATCCTCCGCGCCTGGGGCCTGGAGGACGAGGTGCGGGCGGGCGGGCCCGAGGTGGAGTGGCAGATGTGGGAGTGCGAGACGCTGACCGAGGTCGCGTCGGGGTCCGCCATCGATGCCGGGATCCCGTCGCGCGCGGCGAGCGCGCTCGTGAGCCCGACGGTGGCGGCCTGCGTGCCTCAGGACCACGTCGAGGCGGTGCTGCTGCGCTACCTGCGCTCGCTTCCCGCGGCGACCGTGCAACTGGGGACCGAAGTGGTCGCTCTCGACGCCGAGGGCGATGGCTTCGAGGTGAAGGTGCGCCGCGCGAACGGGGAGATGGAGACCTTGCGCGCCGGCTACCTGGTCGGAGCCGACGGCACGCACGGCGTCACCCGGGACCTCCTGGGAATCGACGCGTGGGACAGCGGGCGTCTCCAGCCGGGCGTCACGGCGCTGTTCCACGCACCGCTGTGGGAGCTGGTGGGCGAGCACCGCTACGGCCTCTACACGCTCACCCATCCCGGCGCCCCCGGCATCTTCCTGCCGGCCGGGCTCCCGAACCGCTGGATCTACGGAGCACTCCCGCCCGAGGGCCGGTCGACCGACGACGTGACCGACGCGGACCTACGCCGGGCGATCCGGATCGGCTCCGGGGTAGGCGACCTCGACCCTCGCATCGAGCAGGTAGGCCGGTTCAGCCTGACCGTGTCGTTGGCCGAGACCTTCCGCCGCGAGCGGGGGTTCCTGGTCGGCGACGCAGCCCACCGCGTCACACCCCGAGGTGGCACCGGCATGAACATGGCCATGCAGGGCGCGTTCAACCTCGGCTGGAAGCTGGCCTGGGTGCTGAACGGGTGGGCGGGCCCGGACCTGCTCGACAGCTACGAGAGCGAGCGCAGGCCGATCGTCGAGCACAACATCGCGCGATCGGTGGACCCGGCCGGCTCCACGCGCGAGGCGGCCACGGAGCTCCAGGTCGATCTCGGCGGCCGCATCCCTCACGTCTGGGCCGAGCGAGGAGACGGCCGCCGATCGGTGCTCGACCTCGTCGGCGAGGGGCTCACGCTGTTCACCGGGGACGCCGGCTCCTGGGCCGCCGCGCGGCGGCGGTGACCGAGGGGCCGCCGATTGCCGTCCAAGGCCTCGATCCGCTCGCCGCCCGCGGGCTCGGCGCCCCCGACGGCAGCGCGCTCCTGGTCCGCCCCGACGGCGGGGTTGCCGCTTGGATCCGAGCCGGGGAGGATCCCGTCCCGGCGCTGCGGGCAGCGGTCCCCGACCGGAGGAGCGAATGGCACTCCCTGAACGCGACGAGCGCCTGACATTCGGCGGAGCCGAGATCCGCATCAAGGTCGCCGGCGAGACCACAGGCGGCGCCTACTCGGTGATCGAGGAGATCGACCCGCTCGACACGCCCCTGCACGTGCACGAGCGCGAGGACGAGCTGTTCATCGTGCTGGAGGGAGAGCACGTCTACACGGTCGGTGACCAGGAGTTCGAGGCCGGTCCCGGCGATGTCGTGTTCGGGCCGCGGGGAGTGCCGCACGCCCAGCGGCGGGTGGTGCCGCGCTCGGGCCGCGAGCTGGTGGTCGTCTCCCCGGCCGGGTTCGAGGGCTTCCTCCGCGGCTTGGCGCGTGCGGACGCCGACGGCGAGCTCGGCCCGGACGCCTACGCGCGCGTCTCGGCGGAGTACGGCATCACCTGGCTCGAGTAGCTCCGACGGCCAACCCGCTCCGGCGTCGGGCGTTTCGGCTCTAATGACGGCGTGACCCGGCGTCCGCGACTCGCGAAGGCCCTCGTCGTGACCGCCGCGGTCCTCACGTTCGTGGGCGGGGTGTCGCTGTACCTCGACCGCACGGTCTTCGACTCCGACACCTTCGCCGACCGGGCCACCACGGCTTTGGAGGACCCCGAGGTCCGTGCCTTCATCTCCGAGCGCGTGACCGACCAGGCGGTCAAGGCCCGCCCCGACCTGGTCGGCGTCCGCCCGGTGATCGGCGCGGTGTCCGACGGGATCATCCGCTCGGCCCCCTTCCGCGCCCTGTTCCGCGCCGGCGCCACGCGACCTCCACCGCTCGGTGTTCACCCGCGACAGCGCCACGGTGTCGCTGGCGGTGAGCGACGTGGGGGTGCTCGTGATCCAGGCGCTGGAGCGGATCTCCCCGTCCGCGGCCAAGCGGGTCCCGCCGAACCTCGAGACCCAGCTCGTGCGGATCTCGGACGGGAGCGAGCAAGCTCTGACGCAGGCGCTCCAGATCGCCGAAGGCATCCGCTTCCTGGCGATCGCCTGCCTGATCCTCGCCGCGCTCGCTGCTGGTGGCCGGCGTGCTGTTGGCGCCCGACCGCCGCCGGGCGTTCGGATGGATCGGGCTGGGCGCGGTGGGCGGCGGGGCTGGCCACCGTGCTGCTGTTCGCGGTCGCTCGCCTGGTGGTGACGGGGGCGGTCGAGGAGGGCCAGGCCCGCGACGCCGCCCGGGCGGTGTGGGACGTATACCTGGACGACCTGCGCGACTGGGGCGTGCTGGTCGCGGTCGTCGGCGCGGTCGTGGCCGGCGCGTCCGCCTCGCTCGTCCGCCCCATGGAGGCGGCGCCGATGCTGCGTGCGGGCTGGGCGCGGGTGAGCGCGACGCCGAGCCGGCCGCTCCTGCGGGTGGCCCGCGCCCTGGCGCTGATCGTCGCGGGCGGACTGGTGATCGCCGGCCGCGACTCGATTCCGCAGCTTCTGATCCTGGTCGGGGGGATCGCGCTGATGTACGTGGGCGTGGCCGAGGTGATGCGGATGCTCGCGCCGCCCGAGCCCGAGGTGCCGGCTCACCGCCGCCGGCGCCGCTTGCACCTCTCGCGCCCCGCGGTGGCGGCGGCCCTCGTGCTGGTCGCGGTCGTCGCGGCCATCTTCACGGGCCGGGCGCTGCGGAGCGAAGACGCGACGACGACCGTCAGCGCTTGCAACGGCCACCGCGAGCTGTGCAACCGCCGGGTCGACGACGTCAGCTTCCCTTCCGCGCACAACGCGATGTCCGCGGCCACCGAGCCCGGCTGGCTGTTCGCCACCCACGAGCACGGGATCCGCCGCCAGCTGGACGACGGAGTGCGCGGGCTGCTGATCGACACCCACTACGGGGTGAAGACCGACAAGGGCGTGGCGACCGACCTGGAGGCCGCCAGCAAGAGCCGGGCCAAGATCGAGGACGAGGTGGGGCCGGAGTTCGTGCAGACGGCGAAGCGGCTTCGCACCCGGCTGGGTTACAAGCAGGGCGAGGGCAAGCGCGAGATCTTCCTGTGCCACGCCTACTGCGAGGTCGGGGCGACGAAGGGCGAGGACGCGCTCGAGGAGATCCGCGACTTCGTGATCGAGAACCCCGGCGAGGTCGTGGTCCTCTCGATCGAGGACGACGTCAGCCCCGAGGACACGGCCAAGCTGTTCAAGGACTCGGGCCTGCTCGACTACGTCTACGACGGGCCGATGGGGCCGCGCATGCCGACGCTGCGCCAGCTGATCGACCGGGTGCAGCCCGTGCTGGTGTACTCCGAGAACAAGACCGACCGCAAGTACCCCTGGTACCACCAGCAGTTCGGCTACGTGCAGGAGACGCCCTTCGACTTCAAGACGGTCGACTCGCTGCTGCCGCCGGAGAGCTGCCGGCCGATGCGCGGCCGAAAGAGCAACCCGCTGTTCCTGCTGAACAACTGGGTGGAGACCGCACCTGCGCCCAAGCCGTCGAACGCCAAGGTGGTCAACTCGCGCAAGCGGCTGCTCGAGCGGGCCCAGGTGTGCGCGCGCGAGCGCGGGCTGAAGCCCAACCTGGTCGCCGTCGACTTCTACGCCACCGGCGACCTGCAGGGCGTGGTCGACGAGCTCAACGGAGTGAGCTGACCACACGGCGGCTGCGCCTGGCCGCACAGCGGCTGTCGCCGGGCACGCAGGCCCGCTCGGCGCACGAGGCGGCGTCGGCCGTCTGCGGGATCCAGGCCCAGGACGTGCGCGCCGCGGGGCTGGCGCTGCGCAGCCGGGTGCCGGGACTGACACGCGCCGACGTCGACGCCGCGCCGCTGGTGCGCACGTGGACGGTGCGAGGCACGGTCCACCTGATCGCCGAGGAGGACAGGCCGTGGCTGCACGCCCTGTGCGCCCCCCGATGGGGCCCGCGCTTCGAGACGATGCTGGAGCGCCGCGGCGGGCTCGAGACCGCCCGGGGGATGCTGCCCGACATCGTCGACCTGCTGGCCGACGCGCCCCGCGACCGGGCCGCGCTCCTGGCCGAGCTCGCCGCCCGCGGTCACCCCGACCTGGGCTCGTACGCCGTGAACGTGCTCGTCCCCTGGGCCAGCCAGCAGGGGGTGGTGGCCGGGTTGGCCGACGGCCGGCTGCGCGCCGCCGACCCGCCGCCGGAGATGGACCGCGACGAGGCGCTGGCCACCATGGCCCGTCGCTACCTCGCGGGTTACGGCCCGGCCGGGGCCGAGGACCTGGCCCGGTGGTCGGGCCTGCCGCTCACGGACGCCCGGCGAGCGGTGGAGGCGGCGGGGCGCGTCGAGCCGGTCGCCGATCCGGCGCCGGATCCGCCAGGCGCCGCGCTGCTGGCCGGGTTCGACACCACCCTGCTCGGCTACCGCTCGCGCGAGTGGATCGTGCCGCCCGAGCACGATCGCCGCATTCTCCCCGGTGGCGGGATCCTGCGGCCGGTGGTGCTCAAGGACGGCGAGGCGGTGGGTACCTGGCGCTTGCCCAGGCAGGGGCTCGAAGTCGAATGGTTCGGCGACGAGGTGGACGTGGCCGCGGAGGCAGCCGACGTGGCCCGCTTCCTGGGGCATTAACTTCCGCCGCGTGCGCCGCCTGCTGGTCGTCCCCCTTCTGGCCCTGGCCGGCTGCGGCGGAGTATCGGGCGACCCGCTGGAGCCCACGCTCGCCTTCTTCCCGCCGGACGCGCCGATGCTGGCGGTGGTCGACACCGACTCCGGAAGCCGGCAGCGGCGCGCCCTCCAGAGGATCGCCAAGCGGTTCCCGTTCAGCTCCCAGCTGGTCCCCCAGCTGCAGGATCCCGCTCTTGCGCCGGTGCTCGGCAACCCCGCCGTGATCGGCGCCTCCGACCCGCGGGCCCTGTCGGACCGGCGGAAGCTCGTGGTCGCGATCCGCCCCCGCCGTCCGGAGAAGCTGTCCGAGCTGCGCCGCCGCTGGGTCGAGTCCGGTCGCTACACCCTGGCCGGAAGCGAGGCCGGCTTTCGGATCCTGCGCGACAGCACCGGCGACCTCAATGCCTTCGACGGGGAGACCCTGGTCCTCTCCGGCTCGCGCCCGCTGCTGTCGAACGCCCTGCGCCGCGGCACCGAGGGAGAGGGGATCGATGCCGACCGCTTCGGTGAGGCGCTCGACGGCGTCGAGGGCGACTCGCTCGTGGCGGTGCGCTTGGACGCCGACGCGCTGGCGGTGGCGATTCCCGGCGGGACGCGCGCCCAGACCGGGCCGTTCCTCGGCGAGGTACGCACGATCGGCGCGAAGCTGATCGTGCGCTCAAACGCGTTGGAGGCGCGCTTCCGAATGCGCACGGAGGACGAAGTCGACCCTCAGGACCTGCCGCTGGCCGAGGGGAGCGCGTCGCCGTCGGTGGTGGAGAGACCCGAGGAGGTGGGCATCGCGGTCCGCGACCCCGCGCAGCTGCTGAGGTTTCTGCGGGGTGCGGGGGCCGGGCTGGGAACGCCGCGGTTCGAGGAACGGGTGGGCATCGAGTTCACGCGCGACTTCGTCAAGCAGCTGCGAGGCGACGCCGCCCTCAGCTTCGTGCCCGGGCGGGGGTACGCGTTTCGCGCCCAGGTGCGCAACCCCGCCGCGATGAGGCGGACGCTCGCCAACATCGCGCGCAAGGCCGCCGACGCCGCGCGCCGGCTCCAAGGGGACGTGATCTCCATCACCCCGCCCCGCGACGGCGGGGGCGTGTACCTGCTCGACCGAATCGGCTCCGACGCCGCGTTCGGCTTGTTCGGGGACACGCTGGTGTTCGCCAACAGCGCTCGCCGGGCGCGCGCGATGGCCCGCGCGCGCGGCCGCAAGGTCCCGGGCGCCCGGGGCGCCCTGGTGGTGACGGCCAGGCCCGAGGAGCTGCGGGCCGCCTTCGTCCGTCAGTTTGCCCCGGCTGGCGGCCTGGGCGACGCCATCGCCCCCTCGATCTTCCTGCGGCCGCTGGGCCGGCTGGACGCGTCGGTTCAGGCTGCCCCGGACGGCCTGACCGGCCGCGTCATCCAGCGCTTCGACTAACCGCCGGCTTCCCAGGCCTTCAGGAGCGGCAGCGGGTCGACCGGCTTGCCGCCGGTGTACCAGCCGCCCACCCACACCTCGAAGTGCAGGTGGGGACCGCTGGAGCTGCCGGTGGTGCCGACGTCGCCCAGCCGCTGGCCGGTCCTCACCCGGTCTCCGACCCGTACGCGTGTCGAGCCCGTGGCCAGGTGCATGAACACGTAGTCGCGGTTCTCGCCGTCGCTGCGCAGCACGATGTAGTTCCCCGCGCCGCCCGCCTGGTAGGCGACGGTTCTGATCGTGCCGCCGTGCGGGGCCACGATCGGGGTGCCCGCGGGGGCCTGGAGGTCCTGGCCCTGGTGGATGTGCCCGGGCCGCCCGGCGCCGAAGCGAGAGCCCGGCCCCCCGTAGCTGAAGGGGCCCACGAGGGGGAAGCGGTGGCCGGTCGACGGCGGTCGCGGCGTCCGCCGGGCCTTGACCGTCAGCACGCGGGTGGAGCGCACGCCCCTGCCGCGGCGGACCCGGCGGCCGCGGCCGTCGCGGGCCGCGAGGCCCACCACGTAGCGGCCGACCGCGAGGCTCGTGGTCTCGATCGCCACGGTCCGCGCCCGGCGGGTGCGCACCGGCCCGAGCTTGATGCTCGACACCGTGCGCCGCGAGCGCGGCCGCCTGAGGACCACCCGCACGCGGATCCGGCGGTCGGAGGAGTCGATCCGGAACCGGAGTCTTGTGCCCGACAGCCTGAACATCCGCAACACCGGCGGGCGGCTGCGGGGCTTGACCGGAGCGGGCTCGGGAGCGGCCTGACCGACCCGGGTGCCGCCGCCGGCGGTGGGCAGCTTGGCTCCGCCGCTGCTGGCTGCGCCCGCGGAGGGCGCCAGCACGAAGGCCAGGACAAGGGCGGCGGCGGGGGCGGAGCGGCGCATGCCTTCGGACACAGTCGGCGTTCTCCTCCTGCCTTTCAAGCGGAGAACGAGGACTTGCGCTGGCTTTAGGACCGATCCCCGGCTCGCACGCCCGGCTGCCCCCAGCCTTCGCTGACCACCACCCGCTCGCTCGCCGATGCTCGCATCGGCTCCGCTCGCGGCCGGCGCCCAGCTCGGTTCCGGAACGCCCCGGACGCACGATCCCGACGGGACCGCCCTAGGCGGTGTCCATGCGCGTGAGCAGCTCGCGGGCGCCGTTCTTGGCCAGCGGCTCGTTGAGGTTCCCGCACTTGGGCGACTGCACGCACGAGGGGCACCCCTTCTCGCAGGGGCACTCGGCGATCAGCCGGATGGCGTCCCGCACCAGCCCCTCGAAGCGCTCGTAGCCCTGGCGGGCGATCCCGATGCCGCCGGGGTGGCCGTCGTAGATGAACACCGTCGGCTTGCCCGTCTGAGCGTGGTAGTTCGTGGACAGGCCGCCGATGTCCCAGCGGTCGCACATGGCCAGCAGTGGCAGCACGGCGATCTGCGAGTGCTCGGCGGCGTGCAGCGAGCCGAGCAGCAGGTCCATCGGGAAGTCGCCCAACACGCCCTCGGGCAGCTCGTACCACAGCGCCTGGGTGGAGAAGGTCTGCTCGGGCAGGTCGAGCGTGACCAGGTCGAGCACCTCGTGGTCGCTCACCCGCTTCTTCTGGAACGCGACCACCTGGTCGGTGACCGACACCTCACCGAACGACAGTGAGATGTCGCCGATCATGCGCTCCTCCAACACCCGCTCGATCCAGGTGTCGGTCTCCTTCTTGGGCTGGGTGTACCAGTCGCCGGAGAACTTGCGCACCAGCGCCCGTCGCGCGCGCAGATCCAGCTCCTCGACCTCGTAGGAGGTGCCCATGTGCAGGTACACCGCGCCCTGGTGCACGGCGCCGTGGGAGCGGCTGGCCTCCACCGTCCCGATCACCTCGCCGCCCTCGTCCTCGACGATGGCCACGCTGTCGGCCGAGGCCGACCGGAGCGCGATCTTCCCCGCCGGGTAGCCCTCGCCGCGAACCACGTACCGGCCGCCCTTCTCGCGCAGCTCGCCGACGGACACCAGGCGCCTGGCGAAGCGCTCCCAGTCGGGCCCGAAGACGTCGGCGTCCTCGCCGGTCAACGGCAGCTCGTAGGCCGCCGCGGCCAGGTGGGCGAGGTGGATCTCCTCGGAGGTGTGATCGAGGATGGCCGCCTCCACCGGGCGTTCGAGGAAGTCGTTCGGGTGGCGGCAGAAGAACTGGTCCAGCGCGTCGTCGCCGGCCACGTACAGCGCCAGCCCCGTGCCGCGGCGGCCGGCACGGCCCCACATCTGGCGCAGGCTGGCGACGGTGCCCGGGAAGGTCACGCAGATCGCGGCGTCCAGCTCGCCGATGTCGATGCCCAGCTCCAACGCGTTGGTGGCCACCACGGCGAGCAGGTCGCCCTCGGTGAGCCGGTGCTCGATCTCTCGCCGCTGGGCTGGGGTGTAGCCCGCGCGGTAAGGGGCGATCCGCTCGGCCAGGTCCCCGCGGCCGGCGTCCTCCAGCCGCAGCCGCGTGAAGCGCTGGACCAGCTCCACGCCGCGCCGGGACTTCATGAAGCAGATCGTTCGCGCGCCCTGCTCGACCAGCTCGCTCAACAGCTCCGCGGCCTCGCCCATCGACGAGCCCCGGGTGCCCAGCTTCTCGTCGAGCAGCGGCGGGTTCCACATGGCGATCTTGCGGTCGTGGCGCGGTGCGCCGTCGTTGTCCACGAGCTGGTGCTCCTGGCCGGTGAGCCGCTGCGCCAGGTCGGCGGGGTTGGCGATGGTCGCGCTGGTGAGCATCGTGCGCGGCTCGGTGCCGTAGGCGCGCGCCATGCGCCGCAGGCGGCGCAGGACGTTGGCCACGTGCGAACCGAACACCCCGCGGTAGACGTGCGCCTCGTCCACCACGATCCAGGCCAGGTTGGCCAGCACGTCGCCCCAGTGGCGGTGGTTGGGCAGCACCCCCACGTGCAGCATGTCGGGATTGGTGAGGATCAGGTTGGAGCGGCTGCGGATGGCCCGGCGCTCTTCGCGCGGCGTGTCGCCGTCGTAGATCGCGTGGCGCAGGAACGGCGTGCGCAGCGCGCTCAGCTTGCGTGCCTGGTCCTGGGCGAGGGCCTTGGTGGGATACAGGTACAGCGCCCGCGCGCGCGGGTCCTGCGCCAGCGTCTGGAGCACCGGCAGGTTGAAGGCCAGCGACTTGCCGCTCGCGGTGCCGGTGGTGACGATGACCGGGCCCTCGCGGGCGGCCTCGTAGGCCTCGGCCTGGTGTGACCACAGCTTCTCGATCCCCGCCGTCTGCAGCCCGCCGAGCACCGCCGGGTGGAGGTCACCGGGCAGCTCTCGAGCCCGGCCCGTGAGTGCCTTCTCCCGCCCGGTCGCGGCGAGCCGACCGTCCTCGCGCCCCTGCTCGAGCAGGGCGTCCCAAGGGCTGGCCGTGTTGACGCTGGACACCAGCGGTCATGGTAGGCGCGGCTAGTCGAGGGGTTCGGCCGCCAGCGTCCGCAGCAGGCGGGCCAGCCCGTGCGAGGCGCGGCCGTGGAGCCGGGCTGAGGTCGTGACCCTCACCTCCAGGCGGCGCTCGATCGGCACCCCGCGCTCCAGCAGGGCGCGCTCGAGGGCCTCGTCCTCCGAGTGGACGTTGTCGCCGAGGCCGCCGACCGCCCGGTAGGTGTCGGCGGTGACCGCCATCGACGCTCCGCTGAACTGCCAGTGGTCGGCCACCGATCCGTCGTCGGGGAGCTGCGCGCGGACTCGCTCGAAGCGGGTCAGGGACTGTTCCCTGTGGCCTGCGACCACCGACTGGTGCAGCTCCTCGCGCTCGACGGGGCAGAGCTCGATCCGCCCGCCGATCGCCCGGGAACCGCCGCGTGCGAGCTCGAGCTGGCGGGCGAGCCAGTCGGGCGCCACCCGCGTGTCGGCGTCGGTCGACGCGATCAGGCCGTGAGGCCTGCCGACCGCGTGCAGCCGCTCGCAGGCGGCGTCCATCCCCGTGGCCCGGGCGCCTCCGGAGCCCCGCCCGGGGCCATCGAGGAGGTGGAGCGCGAGGTGCGGGTGCGCGGCTGCCGACTCCAGCGCGCGCCCCCGGGTCCCATCGCGGCAGTGGTCGAGTACGAGCAGCACCTCCCACGAGCCGGGCTGGAGGCCCGTCTGCGCGCCGAGCGCGTCCAGGCACGGCCCGATCCAGTCACTCCTCGTCGCGCGCGGGCACTACGACGCAGGCCTGTAGGTCCCCCGTGGGAGGCGCGATCGTGTTCCTCACGGCAGCGCCTCCCCGCCCTCGACGAGGGTGCGGCCGCGCTCGTAGTCGTCGTCGCGCTCGTGCGTTAGGACCCCGACCGTGACCCCGTCCTGGCCGTACCAGGCCGTGAACGAGCCATCGTCGCCGCGATCGAGCCGGACCTCGTCGTGGCCGTCCCCCCAGGCGACGTACTTCAGGGTGCGCTCGCCGATCGTGGACCAGAACCCGGGGGCCTGCTCCCACCGAGCGTCCTCCCCCGCGAGCGCCCGGCCGGCGACCTCTCCCTGGGTCAGGGCCTCGCCCCAGTGCTCCACCGGCAGTCGGCGGCCGGCCGTCCCGTTCTCGGCGAGCGCGATGTCGCCCGCGGCGAACACGCGGTCGCGCGCTGGTGCGCATCGAGGCGTCGGTGCACACCCGTCCCTCCTCTACCTCTAGCCCAGCCTCCTCGGCCAGCCCGACTCGAGGCACGATGCCGGCGGCCACCACCGTCACGTCGCCGATCACCTCATCGCCCCCGACCGAGACCGAGCGGCCGTCCTCGCCGAAGCCGTCGACCTCGGCGCCCATGCGGGTGGTCACGCCCGCCTCGTGGAGCCACTCGGTGAGGATCGCCCCCACCTCGTCGCCCAGGCGCTCGGCGTGCGGCGACTCGTCGTCGCTGACCAGGGTCACGCGGCAGCCGCGCATGGCCAGCGAGGCCGCCGTTTCGCAGCCGATGAAACCTGAGCCCACCACAGTCGTCGTAACTCCGCTCGCGGACTGGGACTGCAGGCGCTCGGAGTCCTCCATCGCACGGATCGTGAGCAGGTGCTCGCCGTCGCCCCCCGGCACCGGCAGGCGCAGCGGCTCCGACCCGGTGGCCAGGACGCAGCCCCCGAAGCGCAGCTCTTCGCCGTCCTCGGTCACCACCAGGTGGGAATCGGGGTCCAGCTCGGCCACGGCGCGCCCGAGGCGGAGGTCGATCCCCAGCTCGCGGTAGCGGCCGGCCGGTTCCATGAACAGCTCGTCGCGGCCGTGCTCCCCGCGCAGGTAGTGCTTGGTCAGCGGCGGGCGCTCGTAGGGGTGGTGCGGCTCGGCCCCCAGCAGGACCACCTCGGCCTCGCCTCCGGCCTCCCGGTATCCGCGCGCGGCCGACAGCCCCGCTGGGCCGGCGCCCACGATCACGACCCGGTCTTCGCCGCTCACGTGGGCCGGTCGAGACGGTCGAGGAGGTAGTGCTCGGTGTGCTCGGAGAAGCCGAGCTCGAAGCCCGGCCGCAACCGAAGCAGCTCATGGGCCTCGTCGCCCTGGAGCGGATATGTCCGGGTCTGCGGGCGCCAGTGCACGGCGAGCAGGCTCCCTCCGGCCACCAGCCGGGCACCGAGCTCGTTCAGCACCACGGACAGCAGCTCGGCGTCGAAGTAGTAGAGGACCTCCGAGCAGACGATCAGGTCGAACGGCCCGTCGGGCGTCTCCTCCGGAAGCGAGCGGCGCTCGACCTCGACGCCGTCGCGGCCCGCCAGGCGTTCACGGGCGCTGGCCACGGCGCGCTCCGACACGTCGACCGCCACGAGCTCCTCGCAGACCCCGGCCAGCCGCTCGGTCAGCACGCCGATCGAGCACCCGAACTCGAGGCCGCGGGCGAACCGGCGGCCCTCGAGAGCGGCCATCGTGTGGTCGTACTTGTCTCGCTCGTACGCGCTCGTGGTGAAGCGCCAGGGATCTTCGTCGGCGGCGTAGAGATCCTCGAAGTAGTCCCGCTCCAGTCTCACGGCGCTCAAGTACCCAGAGCGCGCCGTCCGACGCGGGCCAACATCGGGTCGAGCCGGTGCTGAAGGAGGAAGATCCCGAGGTCCCGCCGAGCGCGGTCCAGGGTGTCTCCTTCTGCGAAGGGCCGGGAGCCCAGCGCGGCCTCGGCCGCACCGAGTATCGCCCGGCAGGCCTGGGCGACCTCGTGGCGCAGCAACACGGAGAGGTCGGCCGTCGGCGCCTGTGGATCGCGCTCGATCTCGGCGGCAGCCTTCTCGAACCAGGCATCGATCGTGCCGCGGGCGCTCAGAGCCCGGCCCGCGGCCAGCGCGACGATGTCCTCGTCCGAGCGCCGCCCGGCGTCTTGGAGCATCGCCTCCAACGCGGAGTCGGCCGCTCCCGCCCAGGTGGCGGCCGTGCGGATCGCGTCGCGGCCGAACCACGGCTCGCGGGCGAGCTCTCCGGGCTCGCCGAGTACGGCCACCACCCTCGCGCCCGAGAAGACGACGCGGTGGCTCTCAGAGGCCCGCATGCCGGCGCCCCGGTACCACGCGAGGTCCACCGTCGCTCCCTCGGCCAGATCCACGTAGGCCAGCAGCGGCGGGCCCGGCTCGTCTCCTCGCACGAGTACCAGCGCGCGGTCGAGGCCGCCGGCACCCGAGCAGAACACCTTCACTCCCTCGACCGTCCCGTCGGGGGTCAGTCGCGCGGGCTCGCCTTCGCCCGGCGTGGGGTCGGCCCCCCAGACCCCGAGTCGCCTGTGTCCCGCCTCGACCGCGCGCATCTCCTCGGAGCGCAGCGGATCCTCGAGCAGCAGGGCCAGCCGCTCGACAGCGTTGAAGTGGCCGTCGAGCACGCGACCCACGCTGGCGTCGGCGGCCGACACCCGGCGCACGGCGGACCACTCCGCGGCGGCCGACACCGGCGAGCGCCCGTCGTCGCCCGGCACCGTGAGCCGGAGGACCCCGGCGCTCTCCAGCGCGCGGAAGGGCTCGGCGGGGAAGGCGGGGACGCGGTCGCGCTCGGCCGCACCGGCCGCGATGCCGGCGAGCACCTCGTCGAGGGCCGGGCCGGTGGCCTGGGCGGGGACGGCGGTCACAGCAGCGCCAGCCCGCGCTCGGCAGCGTGGCGGGAGATCGCACCGATCAGTCGCACGGTCTCCGAGCAGTCCGTGCGACGCGCCCCGGGGCCGATGCCGTCGTGCATCAGGACCTCGCCGCCATGCTCGAGCTCCGGGGCGATGAACGCCAGCATCGACTCGGCGTCACCTCCGGCCCAGTCGTGGGAATCGGCCGCCCAGCGGGTGAGGCTGAGCCGGTGGCGGCGGGCCACCCGCTCGGTGAACGGCGCGGAGATCCCCCAGGGCGTCCGCCACCGGGTCGCGGTCGCTCCCAGCGAGAGCAGGCACTCCAGGCCGGCGCGGGTGTCGGATTCGACCTGATCCTCGGTGCACTCCGTATGTCGGACGTGTCGTACGCAGTGATGTTCCACGGAGTGACCCGCGGCCTGGATTTGGCGGATGAGATGCGGGTATCGGGCGGCCCTGGGAGCGATCACGAAGAAAGTGGCCCGCGCCTGCGCTCTGTCCAGAGCGTCGAGCACACGCGGCGTCCAGACGGGATCGGGACCGTCATCGAAGGTCAAGGCGATCACGGGCAGGCATAGTAGGCGCGCTTGATTTCCAGTTTTCATCACTCTGACTTCCCCGCCGAGCTGCTGCGCGAGCGCAAACGCGAGACCGTCACCGTGGTGCTGCCCGGACGCGAGGTGGCCGACACCATCGGCCCGATCGTGGAGACGCTCACCGGGCTCAACCTGATCGACCAGGTGCTGGTGGTCGACGCGGCGTCGGAGGACGGCACCGCCGACCGGGCCCGTTCGGCGGGCGCCGAGGTCTACCAGGAGTCGGAGCTGGTGGACGAGCTCGGTCCCGTGCTCGGCAAGGGCGACGCGATGTGGCGGGCGCTGTCGGTGGCCCGCGGCGATCTCGTCGTGTACATGGACTCCGACACCCGCGGCTTCCAGGGCCACTTCGTCTGTGGGCTGCTCGGACCGCTGCTGGTCGAGGAGGGGGTCGAGTTCGTCAAGGGCAGCTTCCGGCGGCCGTTCGCCGGCGAGTCCGTGGACAGCCCCGCGGGGGGCGGCCGGGTGACCGAGCTGATGGCCCGGCCGCTGTTCAGTGCCTTCTATCCCGACCTGGCCGCGTTCACGCAGCCGCTGGCCGGAGAGGTGGCGGCCCGGCGCTCCCTGTTCGAGCGCCTGCCGTTTGCCTGCGGCTACGCCATCGAGACCTCGATGCTGCTCCACGCGCGCGACCTGGTGGGCACCGAGGCCATGGCCCAGGTCGACCTCGACGAGCGGCGCAACCGCCACCAGTCGCTGGAGCAACTCGGGCCGATGGCCTATGCCGTGCTGGGGGTGATCCTCGAGCGCCTGCGAGGCGAGGGCCGTCTGCTCGACGAGGAGGCCCCGCCCTTCCAGGCCGCGGACGGGCGCCTGGTGCAGGTCGAGCTGATCGAACGCCCGCCCTTCGCCTCCCTGCGGGCGTCGGCCTGAGCCCCGCCGCCCCTCGAGGTCAGCTCGTGAGGTCGTTGCGGGCCAGCACGAAGACCTCGCAGATCATGTCGGGGTCCTGCTGGTTTCCGGACATGAACCCGACGACCTTGCGCCCGGTGGCGTCCTCGACGACCTGCTCGAACCGCTCCCGCATGACCTCCTGGAACGCCATCCGCTGACGGATGACGTCCTCGCCGTGACCGCCCTCGAGCAGGGTCTGCTCCACCGGCGTGAAGCCACCCCGCAGCAGGCAGACGACGAGGTCGTCGGTGACGTAGGTCTTAGCCCGGTCGGGACCGCGTCCGTAATAGGCCTTCAGCAGCGCCACCAGGCCGTCGGAGATGGCGGTGCGCACATCGCCCTGGGCGGTGACGGCGGCGCCCTCTGCGGTGACGGCGGTGAAGGGCTGGTTGCGAGGATCGCGGTTGGACATGAGAGCACTGCGGCCTGGTTCTTTCCCGTCCTCTGCCTCTCGCGCGGTCCGACTCAGAGGATGGTCGAGAGGCAGATCATGAACGAGGTGCAGCTGGACGGTGTTGCTAGTGCGCTCGTGGACCTTCACGAGCGCTATCACGGCCGCAAGCCGGCCACGGTCAAGGCACAGATGATGGGCGACGACATGCTCGTCTGCCTGCTCGGCGAGATCTACACCGACGTCGAGAAGACGATGATCGAGATGCAGCGCCAGGCACTCGTGCGCGAGACGCGCAGCTCCTTCCAGGCGACGATGGAGCAGCGCTTCGTGGATGCGGTGGAGACGGCCACGGGCCGGCGGGTGAAGCAGTTCATCTCCACGCACCACGTCGGCCCCGACCTGGAGCTGGAGCTGTTCCTGCTCGAGCCCGAGGCGGGCTAGCGGCAGCGATCTAGGCTCGTGGCGCATGGCCGTGCGCTGCGTGTACACCGATCTCGACGGGACCCTGCTGGGTCCCGGCGCCTCGCTGTTCCGCGACGGCGACGGGGGCTTCACGCTGCTGGCGGCGCGGGCGCTGGAGGCCTGCCACCGGGCGGGAGTGGAGGTCGTCCTGAAGTCGGGTCGCCGCCGGGCCCAGGTGATGGAGGACGCGCGCCTGATCGGCCAGGACTCCTACATCTTCGAGCTCGGCGCGGGGGTGGTGATCGACGGCGAGGTCACCTGGCTCGCCGACCGGATGCACGATGAGATCGCGGCGACGGGCGAGCCCGCGCGCCTGATGCGCGACCACGACCTCGAGCCTCACTCGCCATGGCACACCGACCGCGAGGTGTCCCACCTGTTCCGCGGCAGGGTCGATGCCGAGCAGGTCAACGCCGGCCTGGAGGGCCTGCGGCTGGTCGACAACGGCGGGATCGAGGACGGCCGGCGCGTGTACCACCTCGTCCCGGCGCGCTGCTCGAAGGCCAACGCCGTCGAGACCCACATGCGCGCCCGCGGCTACGCGCGCGAGGAGTGCATCGCCGTGGGCGACTCGCGCGAGGACGCCGAGGTGGCCGCGGTCGTGCGGGAGTTCTTCATGGTGGCCAACGGCGACACGTCGGTTCCGGGGGTGACGGTGACCGCGGCCAGCCACGGCGACGGCTTCTACGAGGCGGTCGTCGGCTCTCTCATGGCGCGCTGAGCTCCGCGCAAGGGCGGGCCGCGGTCTTCCCTCGCTGGCGCTCGGGGCTGACCCGAACCACGCGCCAGGCCAGCCCGATCCGCTCGAGCAGGCTGATGAACAGCCCGCCGGGGTCGAGCTCACGGCGGCGCAGGCCGTGGAAGGCGGACGTGGGGAAGGCGTGGTGGTTGTTGTGCCAGGACTCGCCGAGCGTGGCCAGCGACAGCCAGGCCACGTTGGTGGACCGGTCCTCGGTGTCGAAGCGCCGGCGGCCGAAGTAGTGGCAGATGGAGTTGATGCTGAACGTGGCGTGGTGGAGCAGGAAGACCCGGACCAGGCCGCCCCACACCAGCGTCAGCAGCGCGCCGGTCAGTGTTCCCTTGACCAGCAGGCCGACCAGGAAGGGCAACGCCAGGCTGGCGACTATCAGCGGCTTCTCGGCAGCGTCGATGAATCGGATGCCGCGGTCCTTCACCAGGTCGGCGGCGTACCGCCGCTGGTCGGCCTGGCCCACCGTGTTGAACAGCCAGCCCACGTGCGCGTGCCACAGGCCGCGCAGCGCACCGAGGACGCCCGGGCCCCCCTCGTGGGGGCTGTGGGGGTCGCCGTCCTGGTCGGTGAAGTCGTGGTGCTTGCGGTGGTCGGCCACCCACTTGAGCACCGACCCCTCGACCGCGAGCGTCCCCATCACGGCCAGCCCGTACCGCACGGCGGGGTAGGTCTGAAACGAGCGGTGGGTCAGCAGGCGGTGGAAGCCCACCGTGATCCCCAGGCAGGTGACGACGTACGCCACGCCGAGAAAGGCGATGTCGATCCACTCGACCCACCGGCCCCAGAGCGTGAGCAGCGCGACCAGGAAGGCGGCGAGCGGCAGCAACATCGCGATGACGTTGGTCACCTGGTGGGCGGTCGAGTGGCGGGGTGCTTCAGAGGACATGGTGAGCTCCGGGTAGCGAACGATGCGATTCGAAAGCCAACCGGCGCTGCCCCGGATCGCCCGGGACCCCGCGTCCTGTCCTCCTTGTGGAGAAGGTAGCGCCGCCGGGGACCATCATGTAGTTGGCCCTGGACCCCGGTGATACCTTGGCTAGTGGAGGGCAGCGGAAGGGGTTCCGGTCCGGCCGGAGCAACGCCCGGCTGAATTTCGGACGCTAGGCACGCGATCGAGAGGAGCAGCGCATGGGCGCTGCCACCACCCAGCAACTCCACCACCACCGGCCCCTGACGGACGTCGCTCCCGGCCGCCTCGATTGGCTCGCCGAGAGCGGACCGGTGGGAGCGGACGCCCCGTCGGGCCCCGCCGCCGCCGCCGAGATCAGCACCGCGATCGTCGGGCTCATGCGCAGCCGTTGCGGGCGGGGTCCCACCAAGGCCAAGACGGTCGTCACTCCCGACCTCGCCGTCGTGACCCTCGACGACTGCCTGACGCGGGCGGAGAGGACGCTCGCAGACCAGGGTTACGACCTCTTGGTCACAGAGGTCCGCGACGCGCTTCACGAGGCCATCCGCCCCGAGGCCGAGCAAGCCGTGTCCGCCCTAACGGGCCGCCCGGTGTTCGCCTATCTCGCCAGTCAGAGCCGTGCGTCCGAGCGCGCGGTGCTGGCCTTCGTGCTCGCCGACCCCGCCGCCTAGTTCCGCCCAGACGCGCCGGCAGCCGCGCTGACCAGCGCAGCGCCCGCGCGCTCCAGGTCCTCGGGCGTGCCCGCCTCGGTCACGCTGGCCAGGTCCAGCAGACGGTGGTCGAACAGCGACAGGGAGTCCTTGCCGCAGACCACGTGGCAGGTCACGCCGCCCTGGCGGCAGCGGGTGGCCACCTCGCCGACGATCTTGCCCGCCAGGGTCTGGTCGTCCAGCCGGCCCTCGCCGGTGACCACGAAGGCGGCGGCGCGCATGGCGTCGTCGAAGCCGATCGCGTTCAGCACGTAGGCCGCGCCCGGCTGCAGGTGCGCGCCGTGGTGGGCCCAGAGGCCGCCCGACAGTCCGCCGGCCGCGCCCGTCATCGGTACGCCGCGGGGGTCGCGCGGGGCGTGTTCGGCTACCTGCTCCTGGCGCTTCTCGAGCCGCGCGACCGTCTCGGGATCGGCCCCCTTCTGAGGCCCGAACACGCGCGGGGCGTCCTCGAACGGGGTGTTGACGTCGCACAGGACGTCGAGCTTCGGGCTCACCCCGGCCTCGTCCAGAGCGCGCACCGCGCCGGCGCCGCCGTCCATGTTGGCCGTGCCGCCCACGGACACCAGGACGGTCTCGGCCCCGGCGCTCGCCGCTGCGACGATCAGCTCGCCCGTCCCCTCCGAGGAGGCGGCGAAGGCGTCGCGCTCGCTCTCGGCCACCAGGCCCAGGCCGCTGGCCTGTGCGGCCTCCACCACCGCGGTCTCTCCGTCGGGCAGCAGCACGAAAGCGGCCTCGACGGGCCGGCCCAGGGGATCGCTCACGCTGACCGTCCGCCGCTCGCCCCCGAGCACCGTGTGGAGGACGTCCATGGTGCCCTCGCCGCCGTCGGCCACCGGCAGCTCCACGGCGTCGCGGCCGGCGCCCCGGAGGCCGGTGGCCACCGCCGCGGCGACCACGGTGGCCGCCATCGTCCCCTTGAACGAGTCGGGGGATACGAGGACGGGCGCCGGGCTCACAGCGCGGCCCGGAAGGCTTGCTCGGCGTCTTCGCCCTGCACGGCGAAGACGACGCGCTCCAGGTTCCCGTGGTGGGCGCGCGCGGCGTTCACCATCAGGTCGGCCACCTGGCTCAGCGGAAACCGCCCGACTCCCGCACCGAAGGCAACCAGGGCAACGGATTGGCAGCCGAGTTGCTCCGCCTTCTCGAGGGTCGACCGGGTGGCCTGCTCGATGATCTCGCCCGAGGTCGGCCCGCCGAGCTCCATCGTGGCCGCGTGGATCACGTACTTCGCCGGCATGTGGCCGGCGGTGGTCTCGATCGCCTCGCCGAGGCCGATGGGGGCCTTGTCGTCGGACTCGCGCTGCACCTCGGGCCCTCCGGCCCGGCTGATGGCCGCGGCCACCCCGCCGCCGTGGGCGAGGTCGGTGTTCGCCGCGTTGGCGATGGCGTCGACCTCGAGCTTCGTGACGTCGGTCTCCAGGACCTCCAGCTCCACGACTATGTCTTTCCCTACTCCTTGCGGTCCGTATCGCGTGAGGGCTGCACGCGCTTGGGCTCGCCCGGCATCTTCGGGTAATCCGGCGGGTAGGGCATGTCGCCCTCCTCGTCCTGCCTGTACATCTCCAGCAGCGGCTCGAGCGAGTGGGCCACGTCGTCGATCTCCGCGAAGCGGTCGCCGACCTCGGCGAAGCGCGCGGGCATGGTGGCCACGGTGAAGTCCTCGGGGACGACGTCGGGCACCTCGTCCCACAGCAGCGGGGCGGAGACCGGCGCGCCCGGCTTGGCGCGGATCGAGTAGGGCGACGCGATCGTGCGGTCGCGGGCGTTCTGGTTGTAGTCGATGAACACCTTCTCGCCGCGTTCCTCCTTCCACCACTTGGTGGTCACCTGGTCGGGCATGCGGCGCGACAGCTCGCGGCCGAAGGCGATCGCGGCGTGCCGCACGTCGGTGAAGGTCCAACGGGGCTCGATCCGCACGTAGATGTGGATGCCGCGTCCGCCCGAGGTCTTGGGAAAGCCGCGGTATCCGAGCTCGCCGAGCAGGGTGCGTGCCTCGGCGGCCACGCGCTGGGCGTCCTCGAAGTCGGTGCCGGTCTGGGGATCGAGGTCCAGCCGCAGCTCGTCGGGATGGTCGACGTCGCCGCTGCGGACCGGCCAGGGATGGAAGGTGATGGTGCCCATCTGGGCGCACCAGCCGACCACGGCGATCTCGGTCGGGCACACCTCGTCGGCATGCCGGCCGGAGGGGAACTCGATGCGCGCCGTGTCCACGTATTCGGGAGCCCCCTTGGGCACGCGCTTCTGGTAGAAGGCCTCGCCCTTGTGGCCCTCCCGCGTGGAGATGGTCATGCCCTCGTGCACGCCCTTGGGCCAGCGCTCCAGCGTGGTCGGCCGCTCGCGCAGCGCGCGCATGATGCCGTCGTCGACGGCGAGGAAGTAATCGACCACCTGGGCCTTGGTGATCTCCGGCGTGTGGTCGGTCGCCGGGAAGATCACCCGGTCGGCGCTGGTCACGCGCAGCTCGCGCCCGCCGGCGTCGACCGTCGTTTCCGTCGAGCGGGTGCGCCCCACTCGGTCAGCTTCGCAGCCGACCGGGCGGGGCGCCCGCTGAAGGTCCTAGAGCGTCTGGACGTTCACGGCCTTGGGACCCTTGTCCCCGGCCTCTGAGTCGTAGGACACCTTGGCGCCCTCGGCGAGGCTGCGGAAGCCCTCGCTGGCGATGCCCTGGTGATGTACGAACAGGTCCTTGCCGCCGTCGTCAGGGGTGATGAAGCCGTACCCCTTCTCGTCGCTGAACCACTTAACTGTGCCTTCCGGCATGTGTCCTCCTATGTGTGCTGCCTACACGAGGAGGATGCGATTGCAACGACCTGCGAGCGCTGGCACTACCTGGCCGGGTCCCTTTGACCCGACCCTTACCCGGGAAACGCTAACAGCGTCGGGCGAGAAAGCGGAGCCGACCGGGCCCCATCCTGCTTTGGTCACGTCCGCAGCTGGTCCATCGTGCACTCGCCCGGCTCTTTGTCCTCGCGCCAGCGCTGAAACTTGGCTCCGTGGCGGATGCGGTCACCGGTGATGTGGTCGAAGGCGACCTCCACCACCAGCTCGGGGCGCAGGCCCTCCCAGACGAGCTCCTCGTCGCTCTTCCAGCGTGACGGCTCGCCCGCGCCCTGCTCGCCGGTGCGGTAGGGCTCGAGCAGCTCGAGGAGCTCACGCTTCTGCTTGGCCCGGAAGCTCGAGGTGTGGCCCACGATGCGCAGGTCGTCGCCGTCGTAGAGGCCCAGGATCAGCGAGCCGACGGTCTCGGGCTCCTTGCCGAACCGAAACGCAGCCACCACGCAGTCGGCGGTGCGCAGGCGCTTGATCTTGGCCATCCCCTTGCGCTCGCCGGGCTGGTAGGCCGAGCCCGCCTGCTTGGCGACCACGCCCTCGGATTTGCCGGTCAGCCACTGGCCCGCGGCCTCGGGGTCGTCGGTCATGGGCGACAGCTGGATCGGGTCGGACACCACCTTCTCCAGCCGCTCGCGGCGTTCGGTGTAGGACAGGCCCAGCAGCTCCTCGTCCTCCTCGGCCAGCAGGTCGAAGGCAACGAAGGCGGCCGGGTACTTCTCGGCGAGCATCTCCACCCGCGACTTGGCGGGGTGGATGCGCTGGGACAGCAGGTCGAACTCCTGCACGCCGTCGATCACGACGATCAGCTCGCCGTCGAACACCACGCGCTCGGCCGAGGAGGCCAGCACCTGCTCCACGACCTCGGGGAAGTAGCGGTTCATCGGCTTGCCGTTGCGGCTCTGGAGGTGCACGTCGTCGCCGTCCCGGAACACGACCGTGCGGAAGCCGTCGTACTTGGGCTCGTAGCGCCATTCGTCCCCTTCGGGGAGGGCCGACTTGGAGCGCGCGAGCTGCGGCGGGACGGGCGGCGACAGCGGAAGGGTCACGGGGCAGGACGGTACTCTGGACTGGTGTCCAGCGAGCAAGCGACAGTCGCCGAAGAGGAGTACCTGCAGACGATGTACTGGCTGCAGGAGGCGGGTCTTCAGATCACCGGCGCCAACATCGCTCGGGCCATGCAGGTGTCCGCGCCGACGGTGCACGAGATGATCGGCCGCCTGGAGGGCGACGGCCTCGTCGACCGGGCCGCGGACAAGTCCCTGACCTTCACCGACATGGGCCACGAGCACGCGGCGAACATCGTGCGCCGCCACCGCCTGATCGAGCGCTTCCTGACCGACGTGTTCGACATCCCCTGGGACCAGGTGCACGAGGAGGCCGAGCGCCTTGAGCACTGGATGTCACCGGTCGTCGAGGAGCGCATGCTGAACGCGATCGGCGACGCCAAGACCTGTCCCCACGGCCACCCGATCTACGAGGGAGCGCGCATCGAGGGCGTTCCGCTGGCCGACGTGGAGGTGGGGGCCAAGCTCACCGTCCTGCGCTTCGAGAACGAGGCCGAGGACCTCCTGCACTACCTCATGGACAGCGGCCTGAAGCCCGGCATGGCCGGCGAGCTCGCGGCGTCCGACGATGACGAGGTCGCGGTCGCGGTCGAGGGCGAGCAGCTGAGGGTCAGCCGCAGCGTGGCCGAGACCGTCTCGGTCACCGCCGAGCCCTCACCGCCGCCGCGGGTGGCGCTGCCGGACCAGCTGGTCTTCGCCCAGGAGCGCTACGGGCGCTAGCCGAAGGGCTGGGCCCGGCGGGCCCGCAGGTCGAAGAACAGCAGCGTGGCGATCACGGCCACGATCGGCGCGGTGATCGCCTCGCCCAGGATCTGGCCGGCCATCAGCGGCCACTCGCGATCCATCTCCATGGCCAGGGAGGCGAACGGGATGGTGATGATCCCGCCCGGCAGCAGCGCGATCAGGTTGCCCAGCAGGATCACCGCCGCCGCCCGGAACCACTTGCCCTCGATCAGCTCGCCGCTGCGCCGCAGCGGCGCGATGCCCGTCTGGTTCTCCAGGGCTACGGCCTGAGGGAACAGGAACCACCGCACCACGAGGTACAGGCCGGGGAGGATGAGCAGGAACAGCCCGATGCCCACCCCGACCGCCGCGGCGATCGCCGCCACCAGCAGCGGCGTCGACGTCTCCATCGTGCGGATGACGGCGCGTCCGGCGGTAGGCGCAGCCCCGACCACCAGCAGCGCGCAGGCAACGGTGATCAGCGGGGTCACCAGCACGTAGCTGGTGAGCGAGCCCACCACCACCTCGACCGGCCGCACCTTCTCCACGTACGGCGAGGTCAGCTGCTCGAGCCCGACGCCTGAGACCACGAGCTCGATGGGAATGGCGAATACGGCCCCGACGGCCAGGAACGCCAGCGGACGTCCCGCCAGGAGCGCGAACGCGTCGCGCAGCAACTCTCCGAATTGGCGGGGGCGGTCGAGCTCCGGGCCCCCGCCCGAGTTCACGCTCGGGTGCCCGCCAGCTCTCGGTAGGCGTCGGCCAGGCGGCTGACGCCCTCGTCGATCTGGTCGGGCGTCACGCCCGAGTACGCGATCCGCAGCGAGTGGTCGCCCCCCTCGAGCAAGAAGTCGGTGCCCTTGACGTAGATCACGCCCCGCTCGCGGGCTGCTTGGTCGAGGGCGCTTCCCTCGGTGCCGTCGGGGAGGTCGACCCACAGGAAGTAGCCGCCCTCGGGCTTGACGAAGCGGGCCTCGTCGGCGAACTCGCGCTCCAGCGCCTCGGCGGTGCGGTCGCGGCGCTCCTGCAGCGCGTCCTTGACGGTGGCGATCGACGTCTCGATCGCCCCCGAGGTGCAGAACTCGGCCACGATCGACTGCGAGACCATGCTCGGCGAGATGTAGGTCTCGGTGGCCATCTTGCGGATGTCCTTGATCAGGCCCTCGGGCCCGGCCAGGTAGCCGACGCGGATGCCGGGGCACACGGTCTTGGAGAAGGACGAGGCGTAGACCACGTGGTCCGACTCGTCCATCGAGAGCATGGTCGGCAGCGACTCGCCTTCGAACCGCAGCTTCACGTAGGGGTCGTCCTCGAACACGACGAAGTCGTACTCGGCGGCCAGCTCGATCAGGCGCCGCCGCTTGTCCAGCGACAGCGTGGCTCCGGCCGGGTTGTGGAAGTTGGGGATCACGTGAGCGAGCTTGGGGCGGGCGCCCGACTCGAGCGCGCGCTCCAGCGCCTGCACATCGAGGCCGTCCGCCTCGACGGGGATCGCGATCAGGTCAGCGCCGAGCTTCTGGAGCGAAAGCAGCGTGCGGTCGTAGGTGGGGGCCTCGATCACCACGGTGTCGCCGGCCGCCACCAGATGCTGGAAGAGGAACGCGTCGGCCTGCATCGAGCCGTTGGTGGCGATCACCTGCTCCTTGGGCAGGCCGTGCTCGCTCGCGATCCACTCGATCAGCGGCCCGTAGCCGGCGGCCGTGCCGTAGGAGAATGCGCCCTTGGGGTCCGCGGTGAAGGCGCGCTCGGCGGCCGCCTTCAGGTCGTCGACGGCGACGATGTCGAGCGAGGGCGCTCCACGCGCGAGAGAGATGTCGTCTTGGCCGGCCACGCTCCGCGACGATAACGTGCGGCGCGCGTGGTGGCGGTGACGATGGAGCGGCTGGGAGAGGCCCTGGCGAAACTCGATCCCGAGAGCAGGGCCCTGCTCGACCTCAGCACGCGCCGGGGCCTGGAGGACGGCGAGATCGCGGGCATTCTCAGCGTGCGGGCCGACGACGTGGCCGACCGCCGCGAGCAGATCATCTCCGAGCTCGAGACCGAGCTCGGGCTGACCACCCGCGATCAGCGCGCCGAGCTGCGCGCCGACTTGCCGGACCTGCCGGCCCGGCTCTGGAACGGCCGCTAGGCCCCCCTGGCGTAGACCAGGATGTTGTCGCGGTAGCCCCGTCCTGCGCGGAACGGGCCACCGCAGGTCACGAGCACCAGCACCGGCCGGGCCGAGTAGCCGTAGACCTGCTCGCGCGGGAAGCGGTCCTTGCGGGCCTGCGCCGCGCCGACCACGCGGTAGCGGTGGACCTCACCCCGCCCGTCGGTCACCGCCACGGTCGCGCCCCGCCTCAGCCGCGGCACTCGCGCGAACAGGCCGGGCCCGTTGCGCCGGTCGAGGTGGCCGATGATCACCGCCCGGCCCGGTTCGCCCGGACGGGGGCCGCCGGAATACCCGCCCGCGGTGCCGACCTGGGGGATCTCCAGCGCGCCCTTCTTCGCGGGCGCGGCCACCACCTTCGACTGCACACCGGCGGCGGGAATCGTTATGCGCACCGGTCGCAACGGGCGCACCCGTGCGCCGAGGGACTCCAGCGGAGCGTCGCCGCGCGGCGACCTCAGCTCGAGCGGCCTGAGGGCGGCCTGCAGGGCGGCCGGCGTCTCGGCACGGTGGACCAGCTCGCGCAGGGCGGCCTCCGCGGTCGGCGGCCCGGCTTCGGAGCGCCGGTCGATCACCAGCACCGCGCCCGCGGCCACCAGCGCGATCGCCCAGGGCGGTCTGTCGTCCAGGCCGCCGAGGCCGGTACCGGGCCCGGCCACTGGTCCCGACGAGCCATCGGAGGCCAGCACGATCTTCGTGGGCTCGCCACCGCTTCCCAGCACCACCGCAGTGGAGGAGGTCCCCGCCACCGGCTCGACCCCCGCAGCCTTGACCAGCGGGTCACCGCCACCGCCGGGCATCATCATCGCGAACGTGTAGCTGCCGGGCGGCAGCTCGAGGGCAGGGCGTGGAGGCGCCGGGCCTTGCCGTCCTGCGGCGAGCCGTCGCGGTAGGAGCGCAGCACCACACCTTTGCCCGACGGCGCGGCGATCACGGTGTAGCGCCCGTCGCTCAGGCCCAGCTCCTTGCTCGCGAGCGCCTTTCCGCCACCGCCGGGGACCAGGGTCACCGCCACGCTGCCGTCGCGAGCCGAGGCGTAGGCGCCGGCCTTCCCGAAGCCGACCGGCGATCCCAGCTCGCGGCCGTTCACCGAGGCTGAGCGCCCCCCGCTCCGGGCACCGCATGCACCAGCCGGACCTCCGCCGCAACGGCGTCCGCGGCGCCGCACGTCACTAGCATCGACGCGGCGAGAATGGTCCCCGCCGCGCTCTCCGGACACGCGTCCGCCGGCTCATGCGGGAGTCTAAATGTCGGCCACTATCGCGGCGCAACCCACCCAAAATGCGGTCGCAGGCGCGAACATCTGAGTGTGTCGCCGGATCTGATGGACCAAGTGCTCGCCGACTTGAACGCCGAATCGCGTGCGCTGCTGGAGCTGAGCGTCCGCCGGGGGATCCCAGACGACGAGATCGCCTCCCTGCTCGGCACCACCGAGTCCGGCGTGAAGCTGCGTCGCGAGGCGGTCATGCAGGAGGTGGCCCAGGCGCTCGGCGAGGAGTCCGACGAGGATCTGCGCGAGCGCATGGGCGAGCACCTCGGCGACCGCGGCAACCTGTTCGCGTCGCCGGCGGGCGACGGCCACGGGCCGTCCAGGCCCGAGCGGCAGCGCCGACTGGTGCCGGCGCTGCTGGGCGGCCTCCTGATCGCTGCGGTGGTGGCGACGGTGCTCGCGGTTTCGGGAGGAGGGGAGGAGCCGCAGCCGGTGCGGACCGCGCAGCTGGGGCCGGAGGCCCAGCTCGAGCCGCTCGCCGGCATGCCTTCCGCACGGCGCGCCACCGCGCGGCTGGTGCGGCGCGACCGTCGCGACCGCCTGGAGCTGAAGGTGGCCGGTCTGCCCCGCCCGCGGGGAGAATACGCGGTGTGGCTCTATTCCAGCGTGACGCGGGCACGGCAACTCGGGCGCTTCCCCACCGGTGACATCGAGTTGAACGCCCCGCTGCCGCCCGACGCCGACCGCTATCGCGAGGTCGACATCTCGCTGGAGCCCGACGACGGCAACCAGAACCACAGCGGAGCCAGCCTCCTCCGCGTGCCGCTGGCGCGGCTGAGGCCGTGAAGAGGGGCGAGATCCTGATCGTCGTGCTCGCCGCCGTGGCGGTGGGAGTCGTGGCCCTGCTGTCCGCCGGGGGCGGTGACGACGGGAAGGAGCCGGCCAAGGCAGGAGCCGGGTCGGTCAGGGTGTCGTTCGCCTACTCGCCGGAGAAGGAGCGCCTGCTCAAGCCGCTGATCGAGCGCTTCAACCAGGAGGGCCGCAAGAGCGGCGGGAAGCCGGTGTTCGTCGAGGGCCAGTCCATCGCGTCGGGCGAGGCGGAGAGCAAGATCGCCAACGGCAGGCTGAAGCCCGTGGCCTGGTCGCCGGCGTCATCGCTGTGGGGCCGGCTGCTGAACTACGACGCCGACCGCCCGTTCGCGCCGAAGCAGAGCCCGTCGATCGTGCGCACGCCGCTGGTTATCGCGATGTGGGAGCCGTTCGCGAAGGCGCTGGGCTATCCCAAGAAGCCGATCGGGTTCGAGCGGGTGCTGGAGCTGGCGCGCGAGAAGCGCGGCTTCGCCGCCTTCGGCCAGCCCCAGTTCGGCGACTTCAAGCTGGTGCACACCAACCCGGACTTCTCCACCTCGGGCCTGTCTGCGGTGGTGGCGGAGTACTACGCGGCCACCGGCCGGCGCGAGGGCCTGACCGAAAAGCAGGTGACCTCCTCGAAGGCCCGCGGCTACGTGAAGGACATCGAGCGCTCGATCGTCCACTACGGCGACACCACGCTGTTCATCGCCGACCAGATGCGCCGGCAGGGACCGGGCTATGCGTCGGCGGTGGCGATGGAGGAGGTGACGCTGCTGGACTTCAACCGCAGCCGCGGCGGTCAGCCGCCGCTGGTGGCGCTGTATCCGCCGGAGGGGACCTTCTACTCCGACAACCCGTACATCGCCCTCCGCGCGCCCTGGGTGAGGCCCGAGCAGCGCCAGGCAGCGGAGGTCTTCCAGCGCTGGCTGTCCGATCAGCTGACGCCCGAGCGTGCGGGGGCGGAGGGCTTCCGCCCCGCGAGCCTGAAGGACAAGCCCGCCGGCCGGGTGACCAAGGCCAACGGGGCCGACCCCGCGCAGCCCGAGCGCGTCCTCGGCCTGCCCGAGCCGCGGGTGCTGAACAGCATCAAGGAGACCTGGCGGCGCGACCGAAAGCCCGCCAACGTGGAGCTGGTGCTGGACGTGTCGGGCTCGATGAGCCAGGAGGACCGCCTCGAGCGGGCCAAGCGCGGCCTGGAGGCCTTCTTCCGCGAGGTCTCGCCGGAGGACCGGGTCGGGCTGACGATTTTCTCCGATCAGATCCAGCAGCTGGTGCCGATCGGGCCCTTCTCCCAGAACCGCCAGCGCCTGCGCTCGGTGGCCCGCCAGCTGATCGCCGACGGCGGCACGGCGGCCTACGACGCGACCGCCCAGGGCCTCGACACCGTGCGCCGGCTGCGCGACCGCGAGCGCATCAACGCCGTGGTTGTACTCACCGACGGTGAGGACACCGACTCGTCGCTCACCGCGCAGGACGTGGTTCGCCGCGCGCAGTCCCAGGGCGACTCGCGCGACCAGGTACGGGTGTTCACGATCGCCTACAGCGCCGAGGCCGCGGGGGCCCGCCAGGCGTTGACCGACATCGCGAAGGCCAGCGGGGGCCAGGACTACGAGGGCGACACGGAGGACATCGAGACCGTTTACCGGAGCATCTCGAGCTTCTTCTGATGCCTGCGCCACGGCGCCCCTACAGCCGCTCGGAGTACAACCGGGCGCTGCTGCGCAACGCACTGCTGAAGCCCGTCGCGGTGATCCTGCTCGCGGCGGTGCTGATCGCCGGGATCCTGCTCGACCTGTTCGTGCCCCTGCTGCCGGTGGCGGTCGTGTTCTATGCGCTGGCGGTGGGCCGGACCTACTTCGACGAGGACGAGGCGAGCAAGGTGCTCGAGCACGAGCGCGGCAAGCGCCGCCGCTCGCTGGAGCGCGTGCGCCTGGACTCCAACACCCTCGCGCCCCCGATCCGGGACCTGATGAACGGCGCGCGCCAGCGTGAGTCGCGCATCCGCGAGGCGATCAACCGGGCCCAGCTTCCCTTCGACGAGGTCGAGGGGGAGGTCGACGCGTTCCTCGAGGTCATGGAGGGCTCGGCGACCCGCGCACAGCTCCTGTACGAGACGCTGGCCGAGACCCCACCCGACTTTGTCGAGCAGCGGATGGAGTCCGAGCAGCGAGCGCCCGGGCCGGGGCGCGAATACCGTGCTGAGCTGGTGGAGGCCCTGGGGCATCAGCTCACGGTGCTGCGCAAGATGGAGAAGCAGCTGGCCCGCTACTACGACGAGATGGAGCGCGTGCTCGTCGAGCTGGACACCGTGCGGGGGAGCCTGGTGTCGGCCTCGGCGTCCACCGACACCGAGCGCCAGCGCACGCTGGCCGCCGACGTGAGGGGCCTGCGCGAGGAGGTCGGCTCGCTGTCGGAGGGGATGAGCGAGGCCTACGAGGCGCCGACCCGGTGAACGGCCCGATCCTGATCGAGCCGGCCGTCCACGGCGACCACCGGGGCTTCTTCCTGGAGAGCTATCGGCGCTCGCGGCTCGCCGACCTGGGCATCGAGGACGACTTCGTGCAGGACAACCACTCGCGCTCGGCCCGTGGGGTGGTGCGCGGCATGCACTTCGCGATCGGGGAAGGGCAGGCGAAGCTGATCCGCTGCGCCCGCGGCTCGATCTTCGACGTGGTGGTGGACCTGCGGCGCGAGTCGCCCACCTTCGGGCAATGGGAGGGCTTCACCCTCGACGACTCAGAGCACCACCAGCTGTACGTTCCGATCGGCTTCGCCCACGGCTTCTGCGTGACCAGCGAGATCGCCGACGTGACCTACAAGTGCTCGACGTACTACGACCCCGAGGTCGAGCGGGGGATCGCCTACGACGACCCCGACGTCGGCATCGAGTGGCCGGTCGGAATGGAGCTGCAGGCGTCCCAGCGGGACAGCCAGGCGCCACGCCTCAGGGACGTGGCGCCCGAGCTTCCCTTCTAGCTACTCGACGGTCCCCTCGGAGACCATTCCCTTGGCCACGTGGGGCGGTCCGCCCTGGCGGTCGGGGATGAAGCACATGAGGGCGTACTTGCCCTTCTTCTTGAGGTCGAGCTGAACGGCCTGCTTGCCGCCGCCGTCGAGCACCGCGGTGTCGACCCCCGCCTTCTCATCGATCGGCGGCGGCCCCTTGGGCTCACCCTCGGTCGCGACGACCTTTTTAACGTCGGCGAGGGTCTTGCCGGGGTTGATGGGAAGCGCGACCAAGAAATGTGGCTGCTTGCCCTTGTTGTCGAACAGCACGGTCTGCTTGCCGGTCTTCAGGCCCGTGGCCTTGAAGGAGTACTCGGTCGCTTCGACCACCGGGCCGGCCGTGGGCTGGGAGCCGCCTCCGCTGCCCGTCACCTCCAGTGGGGCGCTTTTGTTCGACTCGATGTCGAGCGCGTAGTACTTGCCTGAAGGCAGGTTCTGGGTGACCGTGCCGGTCTGGCCCGGCTTGGTGTTGCCCACGCCGCCCTCCAGCTGCAACCAGTCCGGGAAGGGGCTTGCCCTTGTCACCCCACGCCGTGCCGGCCTTGCCGACCTCTTCGGCGGTCTGGTTGCCCGTGACTCGCACCAGCTGGGCGCCGCCGGGCTTCTTACCCGTGTTCTTGACGGTGATCTTGGTCAGGCCGGCCTCGGCTGACGCCGGGGCCTTCAGGCCCGTGTCCGAGCGCTCGATCGTCAGAGTTTCCGTGGTCTGGCTGCTGCTGCTCTTCTTCTTCTTTTTCTTGCTGCTGCCGCACCCGGCCGCGAGCGCGGAGGCGAGCAGGACGACGAACGCGCAGAGCGCGAGCTTCTTCATGGGCTGGGTCCCCCTGTCGAGTAGGCCCCGGCCAATCCGGGGACGCGCCACCCTAACTCGGCTAGGCGCTCCGCGCCAGCGCCTCGGAGGCCACGTCCGCGACCTCGGTGGGATTGCGCCCGACGCGCACTCCCTTGGCCTCCAGGGCCTCGGCCTTGGCGGCCGCGGTGCCCTTCGAGCCGCTGACGATGGCGCCGGCGTGGCCCATCGTCTTGCCCGGCGGGGCGGTGAAGCCCGCGATGTAGGCGATCACCGGCTTCGAGACGTTCTCGGCGATGTACTCGGCGGTGCGCTCCTCCTCGTCGCCGCCGATCTCGCCGCACATGACGATCAGCTCGGTGTCGGCGTCCTGCTCGAACTCGGCGATCACGTCGATGAACGAGGAGCCGACGATCGGGTCGCCGCCGATGCCGACGATGGTCGAGTTGCCGAACCCGCGTTGGGCCAGCTCGTTGCCGATCTGGTAGGTCAGCGTGCCGCTGCGCGACACCAGGCCCACACCGCCCTCGGAGAAGAAGTGCGCGGGGATGATCCCCACGTTGGCCTTGCCCGGGGAGAGGATGCCCGGACAGTTGGGGCCCACCAGGCGCGTGGTGTCGGTCCGCTTGAGGTGGGTGTAGACGCGCAGCATGTCGTGCGCCGGGATGCCCTCGGTGATGCAGACGACGAGCTCGACGCCGGCCTCGGCGGCTTCGAGGATCGAATCGGCGGCGAAGCGCGGCGGCACGAAGACCATCGCGGTGTTCGCGCCGGCCTCCTCGACGGCGGCGTGCATCGTGTCGAACACCGGCACGCCCTCCACGCCCTGGCCGCCCTTGCCCGGGGTGACGCCGGCCACCAGGTCGGTGCCGTAGCGGCGGTTGTTCAGCCCGTGGAAGGTGCCCTCGCGGCCGGTCAGGCCGGCGACGACCAGCTTCGTGTTGCTGTCGACCAGGATCGCCATTACTCGGGCCCGGCCTGGGGGTCGGCGCTTGCGGCGGCGCCCGACGGCGGGCCGGGCTGGTCGGTGCCCTCGGGTGGGGCCTCGCCGGCCAGCTCCACGGCGCGCGAGGCGGCGTCGAGCATGGTCTTCTCGACGTGGACGTCGGGTAGGTCGGCGTCGGTCAGGAGCTTGCGCCCCTCCTCGTCGTTGGTGCCGTCCAGGCGCACCACGAACGGCACGGAGATGTCCAGCGAGCCGAAGGCGGTGATCAGCCCGTTGGCGACCTCGTCGCAGCGGGTGATGCCGCCGAAGATGTTGAACAGCACCGCCGTGACCTTGGGGTCGGAGAGGATGACCTCGACCGCGTTGGTGATCTCCTCGGCCTTGGAGCCGCCGCCCGCGTCCAGGAAGTTGGCCGGGCGCCCGCCCGCCTGGGCCACCACGTCGAGCGTGGACATGACCAAGCCGGCGCCGTTGCCCAGGATGCCGACGTTGCCGTCGAGCTTCACGTAGGTCAGTCCCCGCTCGCGGGCCATGAGCTCCTGCGGGTCCTCGGCGCTGGCGTCGCGCAGGTCGGCGGTCTCGGGGTGGCGGTAGAGCGCGTTGCCGTCCACCGTGACCTTGGCGTCGAGGGCCACCACCTCCCGGTCGCCGGTCACCAGCAGCGGGTTGACCTCGAGCAGCATCGCGTCCTCTTCGACGAAGGCCTCGTACAGGCGCTCGAGCATCGCGCCCACCGGGCGGACGACGTCCTCGGCGATGCCCGACTCGAAGGCCAGCCGCCGGCCGTGGAAGGCCTGGAAGCCCACCAGCGGGTCGACGTGCAGGCGGGCCATGGCGGTGGGGTCCTTCTCGGCGATCTCCTCCACGTCCATCCCGCCCATGCGCGAGAGCATCACCATCGGCTTCTTGGCTCCGCGGTCGAAGATGACGGCGGCGTAGTACTCCTCGGCGATGTCCGAGGCCTTCTCCACGTACACCTCGTGGACGGTGAACCCGCGGATGTCCATGCCGAAGATGTCTGCGGCGTAGCGCTCGGCCTCGTCGCGGCTGTTGGCCAGCTTGATCCCGCCGGCCTTTCCGCGCCCGCCGATGAGGACCTGGGCCTTGATGACCACCGGGTAGCCCAGCTCGTCCGCGGCGGACACTGCGTCCTCCACGCTGGTGGCCGGCTGGCCGTCGGGGATGGGCACGCCGTGGCGCGCGAAGAGCTCCTTCCCCTGGTACTCGAGCAGGTCCATATGCGGCGGGGGAGCCTATCGACGCCGTGCCGCGACTAATCTCTCCGGCTCCCATGGCCCTTCCCAAGAAGATCGAGTTCGTGACCTTCGATTGCTACGGCACCCTGATCGACTGGGAGACCGGCGTCTTCGAGGCCTTTGAGAAGGAGGCCAGCCGCGACGGGTTCACCGTCAACCGGGACGAGCTGATCCCTCGCTTCATCGAGATCCAGCGGGACATCCAGCGCGGCTCCTACGAGCTGTACGCCGAAGTGCTGCGCCGCGCGGCGGTGCGGGTGGCCGGCGAGCTGGGCTGGGAGCTCGAGCCCTCACGCTCCAACTTCCTGCCCGACTCGGTGCCGCGGTGGAAGCCCTTCCGCGAGACCAACGCCCAGCTGGAGCGCTTCGCCAAGAAGTTCGAGACGGGCATCCTGGCCAACATCGACGACAAGCTGCTCGGGGCCACCCGCCGCCACTTTCGGTCGGACTTCGACCTCGTCGTGACCGCTCAGCAGGTGCGCTCCTACAAGCCGGACCCGGCCCACTTCAAGGAGTGCGCGCGGCGGATCGAGGACAAGAAGAAGCGCTGGGTGCACATCGCCAGCGGCTACCCGACCGACGTGGAGCCCTGCCTGAAGCAGAAGATCCCCGTCATCTGGGTCAACCGCAGCGGCGACGCCCTGGAGAGCGGCCAGAAGAAGCCGACCGCGGAGGTCAAGACCTTCCGGGACGCGGCGAAGCTGCTCGGCGCCGCCTAGCCCGGAGGCCACCCCCGAATACGGGCCGGAGGCGCAAGCCGCCGGCCCAGCGCGCTCGCCGCCGGGTTGCGAACATGGCCCCGTGCGGGTGATCGCGCTCCACGAGGACGTGCTGGTCCTCACCTCGCGCCTGTGGCAGACCAACGCGACCGCGCTGCGTGCCGGGGGCGAGTGCATGCTGGTCGACGCGCCGTACTTCCCCGACGAGCTGGAGATGCTGCCCGGGGTGCTGTCCCAGGCGGGCTTTCGCCCGGACGCCCTGCTGGCCACCCACGCCGACTACGACCACCTGCTGGCGCGGCTGCCATTCCCCGACCTGCCGCTGGGCGTGGGCGAGACCACGATGGAGCGCATCCGGGCCCAGCCCGGCGAAGCTCAGCGCGACCTGCGGGAGGAGGACGCGCGCAACTACGTCGCCCGCGACCGGCCGCTGGGGCTGGGCGGCGTGCGCTCGCTGCCGGTGCCCGGGAAGCTGGAGCTGGGCAGCGGTGGCGAGGAGCTCGAGCTGCACCCGGCCGAGGGCCACACGGTCGACGGCACGGCGGTGTTCATGCCCTCCACCGCGGTGCTGGCGTGCGGCGACTACCTCTCAGACGTGGAGATCCCGCTGATTGCCCCCGCGGGCTCGCTGTCGGCCTACCGCTCCACGCTGGAGCGCCTGGAGCCGCTGGTGCGCCGCGCGGAGTCGGTTGTGCCGGGCCACGGCTCGCCGCAGACGCGCGAGGGAGCGCTGGGCCTGCTCGAGGCCGACGCCGAGTACCTGGACGCGCTGGAGGCCGGCCGCGAAGAGCTGCCGCCGGGCCGCGACACCTCGCGCCAGCGCGAGATCCACGCCGACAACGTCGCCAAGCACGTGGGGTGAGCCGGCGGCGGATCGCCCTGGGCGGGCCGCCTAGCGCGCTGCCCGGTCGGCTGCAACCAGAGACGTGACCGGAATCGCGGCGGCGTCGCGGAGGGCCTTCTCCGGAACCCCCTCGATCTCTCCCACCAGGTCGTAGACCAGGCCGTCGGGGTCCAGGCCCAGCGCGGCGGCGTCCTCGTGGGTCAGGCGCTCGACCAGGTCCTTGGACGCCAGCAGCTGGCCGTTGCGGGCGGTCTGCTGGATGCGGGCGCAGTCGTTGACCGGATCGCCGAGGGCGGTCACCTCGAGCCGGCCGCCGGTCACCACCTGGCCCATGTACAAGGCGCCACCCCAGTGCAGGCCGATGTTGATCCGGTAGCTCGAGAGGTCGATCAGGTCGGCGGCGTCGGCCAGAGCGGCGGCGGCCTCGTAGGCCGCCCCGGGTATGTCCCGGGCGGCCTCGATGGCGGCGCGGGCGGCGGCGGAGACGTCGCCGAGGTCGTCCTCGATGAAGAACGCAGTAACGCCGTCGCCGGCGTGCTTGCCCACGATGCCCAGCCGGTGCAAGATCACCTCGTCGATCGCGGTGGTGGCCGCGCGCACCAGCCGGAAGTAGGCGGCGCTGGGGAGCCGGCGGGAGAGGTCGGTGGAGGACTGGAGGTCGGCGAACAGGATCGCCGCGCGCCGGCGCCCGGGCTCCACCAGCCGCGCCATGCGCGCGAACATGTCCCGGTCCCCGCGCGTGACCATCATCAGGATCGAGGCGGGCAGGTCGGGGGCGTAGAGGAGGGCGGTGCCGAGCAGGCGGCCGCCGGGGTCGCGCAGCCGCACGCCCACGTAGCCGATCTCGACAGGCGGCAGGTCGCCCTGGGTGTAGCGCACGGAGGACACCCACAGCGGCTGGTGCCCGCCGGGCTCGAGGTTCTGAAGCCCGACTACCAGCGCCGCCCGCTCGTCTTCGGCGAGGTCGGGCGAGAGCATGTCGATCACCTCCTGGACGCCGCCTTCGGCGTCCGCGATGACCCAACGCAGCATGTCGGCAGCCCAGCGGACGACGTCTTCGGGGACCAGGGCGTTCCGCCAGACCGGCGCGGCTAGCGTCTCCGGTAGCCGCCGTCCATAGCCCAGCGCGTCCTCGTCCCACTCGCTCAGGAGCTGCTTCTGCTCCTCGGAGACCCAGCGCATGCGCCACTCGTGGTCGAAGACGGTGGCGGCCAGACCGGTGTGCTCCAGATCGGCGATCACCTGGTCGAGCGACGCTGCTGTTGCCTGTGGCGCCGAAGACCCCACGGGTGAGAAGGTACGCCAATGGCGCGCGTCCTGGCGGCGCCGCTCCGCTAGGTATTCGCCCGCACGTGCCAGTTCACGGTCATCCCCGCGACGACCGTGCCGTCGGCGTCGGCCAGCTCGACCTCGACCGGGAACTCCACCCGGCCGTCGGAGTCCAGCGTGCCGAACAGCTCGTCCTTGTCCTGGCCGAGCCGGCCGGTGGCGGTGATGGGTCCCTTGGCCAGCTTGCGGTAGTCGATCTCGGCGGACTTGGCCAGCGGCGTGATGTCGCCCATGCGCTCGGCGAACGCACCGATGAAGGCGCCACCGGAGGCGGCTTCGCCGGCTGCGAACAGCGCGCCGGCGTGCTGGGAGCCGACGTGGTTGAGGAGGTGGTCGCCCTCCGGCAGGCGCACTACTCCCACGCCGTCGCCGACCTCCACCATCTCGAGCCCGACGTGCTGGTTGAAGGGAATCGCCTGCTCGTATCCCGCCCGTACTACCTCGTAATCCATGGCGCGTGACCCTACACTCGGCCCCGATGGCGAGGAGAGCCTTGGCGATCGCGGTGGGGCTCCTGTTCATCGTGCCCGCAGGCAACGCGTCAGCCGCGCCGCCTTCCAGCTGCGGCCTCGGCGCTCCTGAGTTCACGGCCACGGGCCAGTTCGCCGCCTCGCAGCAGGACAGCTTCGTGTTCGTGCCCTTCAGCGTGCCGGCGGGGATCACCCAGGTACGGGTCAACTACTGCTACGACGAGCCGTCCGCCGGGGCCACCGACAATCACACGCTGGACCTGGGCGTGTACGAGCCGCGACCGTCGGGTGACACCGGCCCGTGGGGGCCCGCCGAGTTCCGTGGCTGGGGCGGCTCGAACTACAGGCGGGGGGTGAACATCACACCCCAGGGGTTCCCCGGTGACGCACAGTTCGCCCCTGAGGCGACCCGCAAGGACCCGGTTGAAGGCTTGACTACGCGCGCGTTCAAGCCAGGTCCCATCCCCGCGGGTGAATGGGCGGTCGAGCTGGGCCTGGCCAACATCGCCGGCGCTCCGGACCCCGACGGGGTGGGCTGGCGGGTGGAGGTGGACTTGTCGAATCCCGCGCCGGGCGGCCCGGCCTACTCGGCGCCGCCGCACGATCCCAGCCCGGTGGTCGACCAGCCCGGCTGGTACGCCGGCGATTTCCACGCCCACGCAGAGCACTCCAGTGACGGGAACGCCACGCTCACCGAGACGATCAACTACGGGTTCGGCACGGCGGGGCTCGACTTCATCACGTTGAGCGATCACAACACCGGGACGGGGTGGCCCGAGTACGACCGGCGGCGGGCGGACGGCGGCGTGCCGCCCGGGAAGCTGCTGGTGCGCAGCGAAGAGGTCACCACCTACCGCGGTCACACCAACAACCACGCCAGCGGGCTGCAGCCTGACTACCGCGTGGGGCCGCTGTTCGAGCGCGCGTCCGACGGCTCGCTGTCGCAGATGCGCGCGGCCCGCCCGGTGTCGCAGGTCTTCGACGAGGTGAACGCCGCCGGCGGCATCACCCAGGTCAACCACCCGACGATCTTCCCGTCGCCACCGCTCCCGCCAGGGTTCTGCCGCGGCTGCCAGTGGCGGCACACCGACGCCCAGACCGACTACTCCAAGGTCGACGCGATCGAGGTATCGACGGGCATTCCCTTCAGCCCCTACAACGCCACAGCGATCCAGTTCTGGGAGTCGAAGCTGGCCCAGGGCCACAAGATCGCCGCGGTGGGCGGCAGCGACTCCCACCGCGCAGGGGACACCCCCAGCGGCACCGACGCCCCGCTCGGCACCCCGACGACGATGGTCCACGCCGACGAGCTCTCCGAGCAGGGGATCCGCCGCGCCGTGGAAGCCGGCCACACCTTCGTGAAGGTCACCGGGCCCAGCGCTCCCGACCTGCGACTCGAGGCGCGGCCACGCGGGTCGGGCGGGGCGCCCAAGATCTTCGGCGACAGCGTCTCGGCGAACGTGCCGGTGGACTTCACGGCACGGGTGCTGGGCGGGAGCGCCGCCAACCAGCTCCAGATCATCAAGAACGGCTCGCTGTACGCGGCGCGGCCTGTGACCAGCGGCAGCTTCGCCACCACCTTCGCCTCCAACGGCCCCGGCCGGTACCGGCTCCAGCTGGTGCAGGGCACCCAGACGGTCGGAGTGTCCAGCCCGATCTACGTGAGCGGGTCGGCGGGGACCCCCACCGGCGGCGGAGGCGGCTCGCATCCCGGCGGCGGCGGGGCGACCGGCTCGGCCAGCAAGTTCGCGGCCGGGTTCGGGTCCCACGGCCCGAGCCGCGCGAGCCGCGGGAGCTTCCTGATGCGCTGCCGCGCGCGGGGGAGCGGCCGCCGGAGGTGCCGTGTGCGTGCCGTCGCCAGGGCCTGTGGCCGCAAGCGCACGATCGCCTTCGGCCAGGGCGTGGTCCGAGAGCGCAGCGTGAAGGTGCGGCTCAAGCTCTACCGGTGCGGCAACCACGTGCTGGCGCACCATTGCCGCGGTGTGCGCGTGCGGCTGGAGCTGCGCGCGGTGGATCCCAAGGGGCGCCAGGCCCGCGACGTCAAGCGGACGACGCTGAAGCCTGCGGGTCGCTGACCCGCGACAGCAGCAGCGACGAGAGCGCCATCCCGCCGAACAGGACGAGGCCCAGCGCCGCGAAGCTCGACACGGCCAGCACGGCGCCACCCACCAGCGCCCCGATCAGGTAGCCGAGCTGGGCGCTGGCCGTGCGGGCGCCCATCATCGCGCCCGGGCGCCGGGGTAGCTGCAGCAGTCCGAGCGCGCTCGAGCCGGTCGAGCGCACACCCGCGAACAGAGCCAGCAGGCAGAACAGCCCGAGCGTGAAGCCCACCGACGGCGACAGCCCGAGCACGGGCACGAACAGCACGGCCATGCCGAGCCCCGCGGCCACCAGCACGGGCCGTCGCGGCAGCCGGTTCACCAGCCGATCCGTGCTGAGCGAGGAGACGAAGAACACCGCCGAGCCCACGGCCAGCAGCGAGCCCACCACCGCTTCGTCCACGTCGTACATCTGGATGTAGAACGCCCCGGCGAAGGTGAGCTCGGCTGTCCAGGCCGAGTAGGCAGCCAGCTCGGCGACCACCCAGCGGCGCGCCGAGGGCTCGCGCAGCACGGTCGCCAGGCCCTCGAGCGGCCCGGCCTCGTGACCCGCCCGGCGCTCGGTGCGCGGCGCGGTGAGGCCGGCGACCAGCGCGATGACGGCGACCGTGCCCGGGACCAGGTACGCCAGCCGCCAGCCGCCCGCGTCGGCCAGGAGCCCGATCAGCGGGTTGCCGACGAGCCAGGCCAGCGACTGCGCCCCGACCACGTAGCCCATGGCCCAGGCGGCGTCGCGCTCGTCGAAGGTGGCCGCCACGCCGGCGAAGCCGGCCGAGAGCAGGCACGCCACACCGGCGCCGGTGACCGCGTGCGCGGCGTAGAACAGCCCGAGCGACGGCGCCGCCGCGGTGGCTGCCGCCCCCGCCAGCGCCAGACTGGCCCCGCTCAGGAGGAGGGGCCGCACCCCCACCCGGTCGATCATCGGCCCGATCAGCAGCGACACCGCGACCGCGACGCCGGCCAGCACCGCCCGCGCGACGCCGACCGCGCTGACCGACGCGCCCAGGTCGCGGCCGATGGCCACGATGAGCGGGGCGAGGACGACGATCGAGGACTGGGTGCAGATGGTCGCCAGCACCAGCGGCGCGAGCCTGCGAGTGCGGGACGGCACGCCCGCCGCCCGGTCAGCCGTCGGAGATGGTGGCGATCGGGTCGCCGGAGGAGATGGCCTTGCCCTCCTCGATGGGCAGCTCGGCGATGGTGCCCGCCTTGTGGGCGGTGATCTCGTTCTCCATCTTCATCGCTTCGATCACGCAGAGGAGCTGGCCCTCCTCGACGGTGTCGCCCTTCTTCACGTGGACCTTCCACATGTTGCCCTGCAGCGGTGAGGTGATCTCGTCGGGGCCGCCGCCGGCGGTCTTGGCCCGTTCGGAGCGCTTGGGCGGGCCCTTGCCCGGGCCGGCCGCCGGGGCGGCGCCGTTGGCCCCGGCCGCGCCGATCACCTTGACCTCGAACTTGCGGCCCGAGACCTCCACGGCGTAGTCCCGCTCGACCTTCTCCTCGCCCTCTTCGTCAGCGGGGGCGGGCGCGTCGTACTCGATCCCCTTCAGCCACTTCTTGTCCTCCATGAGGTCGCGGCAGGTCTCGCCGTTCTGCCACTGGTCGGTGGCCAGCAGCGCCTTGTGGAAGGGGATCAGCGTCTTCAGCCCGTCGATCTCGTACTCGTCGAGCGCGCGCAGCATGCGCTTGGTGGACGCGTCGCGGTCGGCGTCCCAGACGATCAGCTTGGCGATCATCGGGTCGTACAGCGGAAGCACCTCGTAGCCGGGCTCGGCGCCGGAGTCCACCCGGACGAACGGCCCGGACGGCTCGCGGTAGCGCCCGATCTTGCCCGGGGCGGGGGCGAAGTTCTTGGAGGCGTCCTCGGCGTTGATGCGGCACTCGATCGCGTGGCCGCGGATCTCGACGTCGTCTTGGCCGAACGCGAGCTCCTCGCCGGCGGCCACCTTGATCTGCTCGCGCACGATGTCGATGCCGGTGACCATCTCGGTCACGCAGTGCTCGACCTGCACGCGGGTGTTCATCTCGAGGAAGAAGTACTCGCCGTCCTGGAGCAGGCCCTCCATGGTCCCGGCCGAGCGGTAGTTCACCGCCCTCGCCGCGTCCACGCCGATCTTGCCGATCCGCTCGCGCAGCTCGGGGTCGACGGCCGGGGCGGGGGACTCCTCGATCACCTTCTGGTGGCGACGCTGCACCGAGCAGTCGCGCTCGAACAGGTGGATGACGTTGCCGTGCGAGTCCGCCAGCACCTGCACCTCGACGTGCCGCGGGTCGGGCAGGTAGCGCTCGATGTAGACGGTGGCGTCGGAGAAGAACTTCTCACCCTCGCGGGCGGCTCCCTCGAACGCCTTCTCGAGCTCGTCTTCGGTCTGGGCCACGCGGAAGCCCTTGCCGCCTCCGCCGCCCGCGGCCTTGATGGCCACCGGATAGCCCACCGACTCGTCGATGATCTTGCGCGCGGCGTCGACGTCCTCGACGGGGTCGGTGGTGCCGGGCACGATCGGGACGCCGGCCTTCTTCATCAGCTCGCGTGCGCGGGTCTTGGAGCCCATCGCGTCGATGGCGTCGGCGGGCGGGCCGATCCACGTGAGGCCCGCCTTCTCCACGGCCCGCGCGAAGGGGGCGTTCTCGGCCAGGAAGCCGTAGCCGGGGTGCACTGCCTGGGCGCCCGACTGGTCGGCCACCTCGAGCAGCTTCTCGACGTTCAGGTAGCTCTCGGCCGCCGGGCCGGGGCCGAGCAGGTAGGACTCGGTGGCGCGCCGCGCGTGGGGCGCCTCCCGGTCTGGCTCGGAGTAGACCCCCACCGAGCCCACGCCCAGCTCCTCGAGCGTGCGCATGACCCGGATGGCGATCTCGCCCCGGTTGGCGACGAGAACCTTCTCGAACATGAGGCGCGGAAGAATACTTCCGCGGGCATCCCTGCCCGCGTTTCTGAGGCCAACTCGGCCTCCGGCCTCCGGAAATCATTTGCGAAGGCCGAGCGCGATGACTGCGGTCATCAGCACCAGCGCCGCGCCGGCCACCTCGTTCACGTGCGCGAGCGGGCTCAGCAGCACGATCCCCACGACGATCAGGACGACGGACACCCACCGCGGCAGGACGGGGCTGCCGCGCAGCGCGGCGCCCGCGGTCGCCAGCGCGAATACCCCCAGCCCCACGCCGCTCGCCGTGGACCCGAGGATCTGAGAGATCTCGAACAGGGCCTGGCCGAGATTGCGGCCGAGCTCGTCCTCGCGGGCGCGAAGGGCGGCGGTGAGGTTGATGGTCTCCGCACCCAGCCCGGCGGCCGCCATCAGCACGGCCCCGCCGAACGCCGCCGTGGGCAGGACGTCGTCCCCGCTCGACTCGCTGAGCACCCGGCGCAGCGCCGCGGCGAACAGCACGAACGCCGCTATGGCCAGCACGCTCAGGCTCCCGCCGATGATGATTCGCGTGTAGCGCTCGTCGTAGAACTCGAGCACCTCGGCCACGGGCGCGCCCGCGTTGGGCATGCCCAGGCCCCAGATCCCGCTGCCGGCGGCGAACAGCACCGCGACGGCGGTCCCGCTCAGCCGTACGGTGCGCTCGGCCCCCATCCCGGCGTCAATGATGCCGGGACCGGCGCTGCCGTGAGGCGCGGCAGGCCGCCGCGCCCCCGGCTACGCCGCTACTCGGTCTTCTGCCCGGCCTTCTCGTTGATCTTGGTCACGGCGCCGTTCTCCTCGTCGAAGAACTTCTTCACCACCGCGGGCCACCCGCCCAGCTTGTCGATGGTGAACAGCTGCTTCGGCGTGGCGAACTGCCCCGGCTTCTCGGCCGACTTCAGCACCGGGCGGTAGCCCTGCGCCGCGAAGATCTTCTGGCCTTCCTCGCCGGTGAGGAACTTCACGAAGGAGTCCGCCTTGGCCTTGTTCGGCGCCTGCTCGGCGACCGCGATCGGGTTCTGGATCAGGAGCGTCTGGTCCGGGATCGTGTAGTCGACGTCCAGGCCCTTCTTCTTGGCCAGGATCGCCTCGTTCTCGTAGGCCAGGAGCACGTCGCCCTTGCCGCCCTGGAAGGTCTGCAGGGACTCACGCGCCGACTTGTCCTGGACCGGCACCTTGGTCAGGAGCTTCTCGAGGTAGTCGAGGCCCTGGGCCTCGGACTTGCCCTGCTCCAGCTGGGCGCCGTAGGCGGCCATCACGTTCCAGCGTGCGCCCCCGGAGGTGACGGGGTTGGGGGTGATGACCTCGACGTCCTTCTTGAGCAGGTCGTTCCAGGTCTTGACGTTCTTGGGGTTGCCCTTACGGGTCACGAACACCACCACCGAGTTGGTGACGAAGCCCTTGGTCGGGGTCTGGGTCCAGCTCTTGGACACTTCGCCCGACTCGACCAGCTTGTCCATGTCGGGGGCCAGCGAAAGCGTGACCACGTCGGTAGGCAGCCCGCCCTGGACGGCGCGGGTCTGCTCGCCCGAGGCGCCGTAGGACTGGTCCACGGTGACCCCCTTCCCGGCGGAGGTCTTGGTGAAGGCCGGGACGAGCTCGGCGTAGGCCTCCTTGGGGGTGGAGTAGGCGACGAGGGACAGCTTTCCGCCGCCGCCGTCGGAGCTCTCGTTACCGGTGCCGCCGCACGCGGCGGCTACCGCGGCGACGAGGGTCAGGAGGGAGAAAAGAAGAGTGCGAGTCAGCATGGCGGGGCAAAATAGCAGAACCCCGCCCGGGGTTTAGGTATTTAGCTCACGGATTCGGCAAGGCCCGGCTTGCGGGCGACGCTCAGATGGACCATCTGGCCCGCCTCGAGGTCGAGCGGCTCGGCCTCCGAGGCGCTGAGCTGCACCGAAACCGGCTCCTCCTCGTCCACGCACACCTCGACTCGCACCTCGAAGCCCAGGCGCAGGACGCGCTCGACCTTCGCTGCGGTGGTGCCGGCGTGGGGCTCGGTGTTGATGACGAGGTCGTGAGGGCGGACGAGGTCCTCGCCCACCTTGGTCACGGGTCCGACGAAGCTCATGACGAACTCGTTGGCGGGGTCCTCGTAGAGCTCGGTGGGGTGGCCCGCCTGCTCGACCTTGCCCTCGGCGAGCACCACGACATGGTGGGCCAGCTCCATGGCCTCCTCCTGGTCGTGGGTGACGAACAGGGTGGTCACGTCCACCTCCTCGTGAAGGCGGCGCAGCCACTGGCGCAGGTCCTTTCGCACCCTCGCGTCGAGCGCGCCGAAAGGCTCGTCGAGGAGCAGCACCTTGGGCTCGACCGCGAGCGCGCGGGCCAGCGCCATGCGCTGGCGCTGGCCGCCCGAGAGCTGGTCGGGGTAGCGCCCACCCAGCCCGGAGAGCTGTACGAGCTCCAGCAGCTCCTCGACCTTGGCCGTCACCTCGGCCTTGGGCCGCTTGCGGACGGTGAGCCCGAAGGCGACGTTGTCGCGCACGTTCATGTGCCTGAACGGGGCGTAGTGCTGGAACACGAACCCGACCTGGCGGTCCTGGGGCGTGAGGTGAGTGACCTCCTCCCCGAGCAGGTGCACGGAGCCGGAATCGGGCTGCTCGAGCCCTGAGATCACCCTCAGCAGGGTGGACTTGCCTCCGCCGCTGGGTCCGAGCAGCGCGGTGATCTGGCCGTCGGGGGCGGTGAAGCTGACGTCGTCGAGCGCCTGGTAGTCGCCAAAGCGCTTGTTCAGGCCCTGTGCCTCAATTGCCATGGCGAAGCCTCCTGTTGCGGTCGATCAGGTTCATGCCCACGAGCACCGCCACGGCCATGAGGGCCAGGACGATGGCTGCGGCGTAGGCGCCGGTCAGGTCAAAGGACTGAAAGCGGTCCTCCACGTGGAGGGTGGCGGTCTCGGTGCGGCCAACGAGCTTCCCGGACACCACGCTCACGGCGCCGTACTCCCCGAGCGCGCGGGCGGTGGTGAGGACAACGCCGTAGGCCACGGCGGGGCGTATGGCCGGGAGCGTGATCCGCCAGAAGGTCTGCCACGGCGAGGCGCCGAGCGTGCCGGCCGCCTCCTCTTGCTCGGTGCCGATCTCGCGCAGCACCGGGCTGACCTCGCGCACCACGAACGGGAGCGAGACGAACACGGTGGCCAGGATGATCCCGGGCGTCGAGAAGATGATCTTGAAGCCGGCGTCGGAGAGCGGGCCGCCGAGCCAGCCGTCGTTGCCGTAGACCAGGACCAGCGACAGCCCGATGACCACCGGCGAGACCGCGAAGGGCAGGTCGATCAGCGCGTCCATGATCCTGCGGCCGGGCATCTTGGTGCGCACGAGCAGCAGCGAGGTCACGATGCCGAAGACCGTGTTCAGCGGCACCGCGATCGCCACCACGATGATGGTGAGCCAGAAGGCGTGCATCCCCTGGGGCGTGGTGAGCGAGTCGATGACCGGCGCGAGGCCCTTCTCGAAGGCGCGGAACAGGATCAGCCCGACCGGCAGAACCAGCAGCGCCGCCAGGTAGGCGAGCGCGGTGCCCCGCAGTGCCAGGCGGGAGTTCAATGCCTCACCCCCCGGCGCGACAGCGCGGCGATGAGCGAGAGCAGGAGCAGCGACGCGGCCAGCAGCACGATGGAGACAGCCGCTGCGGCCGACTGGTCGCCCAGCTCGATCTGGCCGAAGATGTAGACGGCCGCGACCTCGGTCCTGTTGGGCAGGTTGCCCGAGATCAGGACCACCGAGCCGAACTCGCCCAGCGCTCGCCCGAACGCCAGCGCCACGCCGGCCAGCATCGCGGGCCGGATGGCCGGGAAGATGACCCGCCGGAAGACCGTGAGCGGCTTGGCACCCAGCGACTCCGCCGCCTCCTCGACCTCGGGGTCGAGCTCCATCAGCACGGGCTGAACCGAGCGGACGACGAACGGCAGCGTGACGAACAGCAGCGCCAGCGCGACGCCGATCTGGGTGAACGACACGTTGATCCCCACCGGGCTGCCCTTTCCGTACAGGGCGAGCAGCGTCAGGCCGGCGACGATGGTCGGCAGGGCGAAGGGGAGGTCGATCAGGGCGTTGATGAAGCCCTTGCCGCGGAAGTCGTCGCGCACCAGCACCCAGGCGATGAGCGTGCCGAAGACGGCATTGATGACCGACACCACGAGCGAGACGACCAGGGTCAGCTTCAGCGCGTTGATGGCCTGCGGCTTGGTGATGGCCTCCCAGAAGCCGCCCAGGCCGTCCTCCAGCCCCGCCGCGGCGACCGCGGCAAGCGGGATCAGCACCACCAGCGACAGGTAGGTGACGCTCAGCGCGCCGGCGGCGGCGGTCCCGGGCAGCCGAAAGCGGCTCGGCCCCTCGCGGCGAAGCGGAAAGCTGCCCGCGCTCACTCGACCACCATCCCGGCGCCCACGGTGTCGTTGGAGGCGTCGTCGATGAGGATGAAGCTGCCGGTGGTGCGGTTGTCGGCGTAGGAATCGACCGCGATCGGCGCGGCCAGCCGCAGGTGGGCCAGGCCGATGTCGTTGAGCACCAGCTCGTCGGCGGGGCCGTGCTCGCCGCTGTTGACGTCGAGGCGGCCGTCGATCGAGTCGACCTTGGCCGCCACGGTGTGGCTGAGGTGCTTGACCCGCAGCCGCGCGCCGGGCCTCAGGGGCGCCTTGGCCATCCAGCACACCTCGGCCTCCAGCTCGCGCACCGGCTCGGGGGCGGCCTCGGCGGCGGCGATGAGCGAGCCGCGGGAGACGTCGTGCTCGCCCTCCAGCCGCAGCGTCACCGACAGTGGGTAGAACGCCTCGTCGAGCTCGCCGTCGGCGGTGTCGATCGCCTCCACGCGCGTGCGCGCGCCCGAGGGAAGGACGGTCACCTCGTCGCCCGGGCGCACCGTGCCGCCGGCCACCTGCCCCGCGTAGCCGCGGTAGTCGTGGTGCTCGTCACTCATCGGGCGGACCACCCACTGCACCGGGAGGCGGAAGGCCGCCTGGTCGCGGTCGGGCGCGGGCTCGAGCTCCTCGAGCATCTCCAGCAGCGGCGGCCCCTCGTAGTAGGGAGTGTTCTCCGACCGCTCGGTCACGTTGTCACCGTTCAGGGCCGACAGCGGGATCGCGTGCGCGTCGGGGAACTCAGCGGCGACCGAGTCGAACACCGCTTCGTCGAAGTCGACGAGGTCCATCTTGTTCACGCACACCACCACGTGCGGAGTGCGCAGCAGCGCGGCGATGTGCGCGTGGCGGCGTGACTGCTCGACCACGCCCTTGCGGGCGTCCACCAGCACCAGGGCCACGTCGGCGGTCGAGGCGCCGGTGACCATGTTGCGCGTGTACTGCTCGTGGCCGGGGGTGTCGGCCAGCACGAACTTGCGCCGGTCGGTCTGGAAGTAGCGGTAGGCGACGTCGATGGTGATGCCCTGCTCGCGCTCGGCGCGCAGGCCGTCGGTGAGCAGGGCGAGGTTCACGTAGCCGTCGCCGCGCTCCTTGCTGGCGCGCGCCACGGCCTCGTACTGGTCCTCGAGGATCTGCTCGGTCTCGAGCAGCAGGCGGCCGATCAGCGTCGACTTGCCGTCGTCTACCGAGCCGGCGGTGGCGACGCGCAGCAGCTCGGACGTGCGCTGGGGGGCGTCGACGGGGGCCACGGCTAGAAGTAGCCCTCGCGCTTGCGGTCTTCCATCGCGGCCTCGGTCACGCGGTCATCCGCGCGAGTCTCGCCGCGCTCGGTCAGGTTGGTGGCCGCGATCTCCGCGATCACCTCCTGCAGCTCGAAGGCGTTGGACCGCACCGCGCCGGTGCACGTCATGTCGCCGACGGTGCGGAACCGCACCGACTCCTCGAACACGTCCTCATTGGGCAGCCGCTCGACGAAGTCCGATGCCGCGTAGAGCATCCCGTCGCGCGCGAACACCTCGCGGCGGTGGGCGAAGTACAGCGGCGGCAGCTCGAGCCCCTCCATCGCCACGTACTCCCACACGTCGAGCTCGGTCCAGTTGCTCAGCGGGAAGGCGCGTACATGCTCACCGGGCTTGACGTGGCCGTTGAGCTGGCCCCACAGCTCGGGCCGCTGGGCCTTGGGGTCCCAGCCGCCGAAGTCGTCGCGGAACGAGAGCATGCGCTCCTTGGCCCGGGCGCGCTCCTCGTCGCGGCGGGCTCCGCCGAACGCCGCCTTGAAGCCGTGGTCGGTGATCGCGTCGAGCAGTACCGGGGTCTGCAGGCGGTTGCGCGACGCGCGCGGGCCGGTCTCGTCGGTCAGCTTTCCGGCGTCGATCGCCTCGAGCACCGAGGCCACGATCAGCTCCGCGCCCAGCTCCTCGGCGCGGCGGTCGCGGAACTCGACGGCCTCGGGGAAGTTGTGGCCCGTGTCCACGTGCATGACCGGGAACGGGAACTTCGCCGGCCAGAACGCCTTCTCGGCCAGGCGGAGCAGAACGGCGGAGTCCTTGCCCCCGGAGAACAGCAGCACGGCCTTCCCGGGCTCGCCGGCCACCTCTCGGAAGACGTGGATCGCCTCCGCCTCGAGGGCGCGGAGGTGGGGGGTGGCGTGGTGCGTGGCGCCTTCTAGAGGTGTAAGCCGCACTCGGTCTTCTCCTGGCCGGCCCAGCGGCCTTCCCGGCCGTCGCCGGGAAGGGTGCAGGGCGCGCAGCCGATCGACGAATAGCCGCGATCGTGCAGCGGGTTGTACGGAAGCTCGTGCTCGTGGACGTAACGCCACACGTCGCGTTCCGTCCAGTCGGCCAGCGGGTTGTACTTCCACATGCCGCGCTTGTCGTCGCGCTCGACGAACTCCGCGTCGGCGCGGGTGGGCGACTGCTCGCGGCGAATGCCGGTGATCCAGGCCTCGGCGCCTTCCAGCCCACGCTCCAAGGCGTCCACCTTGGCCTGGCCGCAGCAGTTCTCGGCGCTCCACGGGCCCGTGGCGTCGATGACCTCGATCTCCTTGCCGTAACGCTCCTCGATCTGCCGCCAGGTGGAGTACGTCTCGGGAAACAGGACGCCGGTGTCGATCGTGAAGACCCGCACGCCCGGCTCGATGCCGTGCAGCATGTCCAGCAGCACCGACTCCTCCTTCTGGAAGGAGCAGGCCATCGCCAGGCCCGGGTGGTGCTTGGTTACCGCGTCTTCAAGAGTGCTCTGAGCACTGAGCACTGACGACTGAGCACTCAGACCGCGCACTCGCCCTCGCCCCTGATCACCTGGTAGGGCTCCGAGCGGTTCCAGTCGATGAAGTGGTTCATCGTCTCCAGGCTGAACTCGACCGGCAGCGAGAGGTCGGCCAGCAGCTCCTCGAAGTGCCCGGTCGGCTGGCGGCCGACGAAGTCGTTGAACTCCTCGCCGTCCTCGCGCCGCTCCTGGTAGTGGCGCAGGATGCGCTCGATCGCGTCGGGCACGCGCTTGGCCGGCAGGCGCGACTTCAGCCGCTCGCCGAAGGCGACCTCGCCCTTGTCGTACTCGCCGCCGAGATGCGGGATGTAGGCCGGGATCGTGCGGTCGCCGACCTTCATCGAGGCGCCGTAGAAGCCGATATTGCCGATGTGGTGCTGGCTGCAGCCGTTGGGGCAGCCGGACATCTTGATGTGCAGCTTCTCGACCAGCGGGTCGTCGAACCCGATCGACTCGATCCGCTCCTGCACGGCCTGGTTGAGGCCCATGGAGGCGGTGATGCCCAGCTTGCAGGAGTCGGTGCCCGGGCACGAGACCACGTCCGCGACCTCCTCGGCCCCGGGGTCTCCCAGGCCGAGGCGCTGCAGCTCCTGCCAGACGTCGTAGACCGACTCGTCGCGCACCCACCGCAGCACCAGGTTCTGCCACACCGTGGTGCGGGCGTAGCCGCCGGAGAACTCGCGCATCAGGTCGGCGAGGCCGCGGAACTGCTCGGGCGTCAGGTCGCCGCGGGTGACCTTGATCTGCACCGCCGAGAAGCCCGCCTGGCGCTGGGGGGTGACGTTGGACCGCGCCCAGCGGTCGAACTCGCGGTGGTCGCCGTTGGGCGAGCCGCTGGTGGCGGGCTTGGCCGGCGCGCCGGCCTCCTCGTCGTGCTCGAACGGATCGAGCGTGTAGTCGCGCTCGGAGACCCAGTCACCCTTCAGCTCCTCCTCGACCAGGTCGCGGAAGGCTTCGATGCCGATCTTGTCGATCAACACCTTGATGCGCGCCCGGGCGCGGTTGACGCGCAGGAAGTCCTGGCGGTCGAAGATGCGCAGGCAGGCCTCGGTGACCTTGAGGAACTCGCCGTCGTCGGCGCCCACGAAGTCGTACAGCGTGGGGGCGACCCGGGCCATGATCGAGGTGCCGCCGCCGACGCGGATCTCGAAGCCGCGGGTGCCGTCCTCCTTCACGCGCGGGAGGAAGCCGATGTCGTGGATCCCGGTGATCGCCCGGTCCTCGTCGGTCGCCGTGAAGGCGGTCTTGATCTTCCGCGGCATCAGCTGGAAGTCGGGGTGGCGGACGAAGTAGCGGACGTAGGCGCCCACGTACGGGGTGGGATCGAAGAGCTCGTCCTCGCAGATGCCGGCCCAGGGGTCGCCGGTCACGTTGCGGACGGTGTTGCCGCAGCCCTCGCGGCTGGAGAGCCCGGCGTCCCCGAGCTCGCGGATCGCCCTGGCGGCGTCGGGCAGCGGGACGTGGTGGATCTGGATGTTCTGGCGGGTGGTGATGTGGCCCTTGTTCAGCGGCGCGTACTTCTCGACGACGTCCGCGAAGGCCTCCATCTGTTCGGGGTTGACCCCGCCGAACGGGAGCTTCACGCGGATCATCTGGACGTCGGCCTGGCGCTGGCCGTAGACGCCCTGCTTGAGCCGGAAGCCGATGAAGTCGTGCTCCTCGATCTGGCCGTCCAGGAAGCGGCCGGCTTCGGTGTCGAAGTCGTCGAATTCGCGCTCCAGGACAGGAATGACGTTCCCAGGGACGTTCTGAATGACCTCGGGGTTGTTCAGCGACCCCTCGCGTCCCTTACGAGGTGCAGACGTCGGCTCCACCTGGCTCCTTCACTCGGGAACCGCCGAATGTAGCAAACCTCGGCGGGGATTAAGGGCTATTTGGTGGTGGGCAGGCCCGCGTTCTGCCAGGCCCCGATCCCGCCCGCCATGCTCACCGCGTCGCGGCCGGCGCCGGCTAGCGCCTGAGCCGCCATCAGCGAGCGCTCGCCCACAGCGCAGTAGAAGACGATCGGCCCCTCGCCGAGCTCTTCGGCGCGGCCCGCCAGCTGCTCCAGCGGTACGTGCTCGGCCCCCTCGATGTGGCCCTCGGCCCATTCGTCGTCGCGGCGGACGTCCACGAAACGCGCGCCCTCTCTGCGCAACTCGTCAGCGCGCTGAGGATCTACCTCTAGCGACCCCACTGCTCCGGCTCTCCCCAAGGGGTCTTGGCATCGGGATCGCGGCCGGTGCCCTCGTAGAGCCCGGCGCGCAACCAGGGGCTCATCGCCGTCTGGGCGGCCTGCGGCGCCGGCGTCGTGTCGCGCAGGAACTGCTCGATCGCGGCCGCGATCGCCGCCGCCTCCTCGGGCGTGGCGCTCGCGCCCTTGAGCTCGATCCGCGGGCGGGGCGGGGTGCGGTGGCCATTGCCGGACACGCCTCCGACGGTATCGCCCGCGATCCTGGGGCCGTGACCGAGCTGGCCGACCGCCTCGCCCAGCACGCCGATGCACTGGCGCGCGACGGGCGCTCGCCGTTGTACGAGCGGTTGATGCGGGGCGCGGCCGCGGACCCCGGGGTGCTGAAGGCGGTTTTTCCCGAGGGGGCGGGGACCGTGGGCTCGGTCCCTGCGCTCCGGCTGATGGCCGCGCTGCACCACCTCGTCCTCACCGGCCGCGCTCCGGCGCTTGCGCGCCACTTCCCGAGCGCCGGCGGCCGCGAGGGGGCAGAAGGCGCATGGGACGCCGCGCGAGCCACCATCGAGAGTCGCCCGGAGGAGGTGCGGCGGCTGGCCGGGCGGACGGTCCAGACCAACGAGCCGGGCCGCTGCGCCACGCTCTACGGCGGCCTGCTGCGCCTGGCCGAGCGCCACCGGCTGCCGGTGCGCCTCCTCGAGATCGGGGCGAGCGCCGGGCTGACTCTGGTCCCCGACCGCTACCGCTACGTCGTCGAGGGCCGGACCCTCGGCGACCCGGAGTCGCCGCTGGTGTGGGAGGAGCCCTGGGTAGGGCTGCCCGTGGCCGATCCCTGGGCGGCCGAGCGCGCGCTGAGCTTCTCCGAGCGGCGCGCCTCGGACATCGCTCCGCTGGACGTGTCAACCGAGGAGGGCGCGGCCACGGCGCTGTCCTACATCTGGCCCGACGAGCCCGAGCGCTTGGCCCGGGTGCGGCTGGCGATCGACATCCAGCGCGAACGCCCGGTCGTGCCGGAGCGCGCCGGGGCGGCGGAGTGGCTTGCCGCCCGCCTGTCCGAGCCGGCGGACGGCGTGGTGACCGTGGTGTGGGAGTCGGTCATGCGCCAGTACATGAGCGATGACGAGCGGGCGGCGCTGGTGCGCCACGTCGAGCGGGCCGGCGCCCGCGCCGGGGAGCGCAACCCGCTCGCCTGGGTCGCGCTCGACGCCGAGGGCGGCCACCTGAAGGACTTCCAGCTCACCTGCCGCGCCTGGCCCGGCTGGGACCGCGAGGTCTGGGCCGACAGCGGCTACCACGGCCCGCCGGTGCGCTGGCGCTGACGTGCCACCCTCGCCCGGTGCTCGTGTTCGACCAAAGGGCGGTGCTCGACGCGATCTCCCCCGGAGAGGCGATCGAGCAGGTGCGCAACGGCTTCGTCGAGTACGGCTCGGGCAACTGGGCGATGCCGGCCAAGACCTACCTTGACGCCGACGCGCCCGGCGGGGACTTCCGCGCCATGCCCGCGCGCGGGGGCGGCCTGGCGATTCTCAAGTGGGTCACCTCGTTCACGCAGAACCCGGCGGCGGGCCTGCCCGTGGTGATGGGCGCGATCCTGGTCTCCTCGTCAGAGGACGGCCGGCCACTGGCGCTGGTCGACGTGCGCTCGGTGACGGCGCTGCGGACCGGCGCCGTGGCGGCAGTGGCCGCGCAGGAACTGGCCCGGGAGGACGCCCGCACGGTCGGCTTGATCGGCTGCGGGCTGCACGGGGCCTGGGCGGCGCGCTGCCTGGCCGCCGCCGAGTACGGCCCCGGCGTGGTCTACGACCCCGACCCCGAGCGCGCGGGCAGTCTGGCCGGCGAGCTGGGCTGGGAGGCCGGCAGCCGCGAGGACGCGCTGGCCCAGGACGTCGTCACGTGCGTCACGCCCGGCTCCGAGCCGGTGGTCCACTCCTCCGACCTGCGGCCCGGGCTGCACCTGAGCTTCCTGGGGGCCGACGCCGCGGGCAAGGCGGAGGCCGACCTGGACGCGGTCACCGGCGCCACCCTGTTCTGCGACGAATGGGAGCAGGCTTCGCACGGCGGCGAGCTGACCGGCGCGGCGGAGGCGGGCCTGGTGGACCGCTCTCAGGTGACCGCGCTGGCGGACGTGCTGACCGGCGCGGCCCAGGGCCGCAGCGACGACGCCGAGGTGACGCTGTTCGACTCGACCGGCCTCGCGATCCAGGACCTGGCCCTGTGCCACGCGCTCCTGGAGGCCCACGACGCCGGGGCGGTCAGCGCGCGCTCGATCGAGCTGTGAGCGCCAATCTCCCAGCTACATTGAGCGCCATGCGCCGACTCGCTCTGCTCGCCGTCCTGTCCCTGCTCGCGGCTGCCATCGTCGGCGGGTGCGGCGCCGGCACCACACAGCCGGCCACGCTGGCGCCCGCCTCGTCCCTGTTCTACGGCGAGGTCGAACTCGATCCCGAGGGTGGACAGAAGGCCGCGGTAGACGCGCTCGCGCGCAAGTTTCCCGGCTCGGGCAGCGCGGGCGAGCGCTTGACCAAGCTGGTCGAGGACGGACTGCGCGAGGGGGACTCGAAGGTCTCCTTCGAGCAGGACATCAAGCCGTGGCTGGGTGACCGAGCGGCGTTCTTCGCCACCAACCCCGGCCGGGGCGGCGCCTCCAGCGACACCCCCGCGGCGGCCCTGATCGCCACCGACGACGGGGACGCCGCCATGGCGGCGGTGCAGAAGGACCAGGGCCAGGGCCGGGAGGCCGAGTACCAGGGCGTGACCTATCGCCAATTCGGCGGGCCGGACGAGGTCGCGGCGGTCATCGACGACTACCTGGTGCTCGCCAACGAGCGCGGCCTGAAGGCCGTCGTCGACGCCCAGGGCAACGATCGCACGCTGGAGGGCAGCGAGCGGTTCAAGAACGCGCTCGAGGGCCAGCCCAAGGACCGGCTGGGCTTCAGCTACGTCGACGTCCGCGCCGCCTTCGACGCGGTCCCGCCGTCGCAGGCCCAGTTCCTGGCGCCCTTCAGGCGCGCCTTCCGCGACCCCGTGGTCGCCACGGCGACCGCGCAGCCCGACGCGCTCGAGGTCACCACCAAGACGCCCGAGTCCCAGCTGTCGGCCCTCGGCCTGGCGGGGCTGGGCTCCAAGGGCACGGACCTGATCGGCAAGCTCCCGGGCGACTCGCTCTTCGCCACCGGCGGCCCCGCTCTGGGACGCCAGCTCAGCGCCGGCGTGGACCTGGCCGCTGCGAGCCTCGGCGGGCGCGCGATCCTCGAGGAGGGTCTGCGGCAGCGCACCGGGCTCGACCTCCAGCAGGACATCCTCGGCTGGATGGGCGACTACGGCATCTTCGTCCGCGGCCAGGACCGCAGCAGCCTCGGAGGCGCGCTCGTGGTCGAGAGCTCCGACCCCGCGGCCACCCGCCGCGCGATCGCGGGCTTCCAGCGCATCCTGCGCGGCCAGGCGACCGGCGCCGGCCTTCGCATCGGGAAGCTGGGCGTCCGCGGCGCCGACGCCGGCTTCACCGTGACCGTCTCAGAGCTGCCCCGACCGGTCAACGTGCTGCTGGCCGACGACAAGTTCGTGGTCGCCTTCGGCGACGAGGCCGCCAACGAGGCGATCAACCCGACCGGGACGCTGGAGGACGAGTCCACCTTCAGCCAGGCGACCCGGTCGCTGGGCGGGGGCTACACGGTGAGTACATACGCGAGCGTGCCGGCCGCGCTGCTGCTGGCCGAGGGACTGGGCGCGACCAATGACTCCAAGTACGCGGCGGCCAAGCCCTACCTCACGGTGCTCGGCGCGCTGGTGGGCGCCGCGAAGTCCGCCGGCGACGGCAAGCTCGAGACGAAGTTCCGCCTGACCGTCCCCGGGTAGCGCCCGGGGCCTAGGGCTCCGGGCGGTCCAGCCTCGTCGAGTCGACGACCTCCCAGGCGCTCCCCGGCACACGCTTCAGCGACTGCAGGTCGTCGTCGTCCCAGCGCCCCGACGGGACGCCGCTGATGAACCAGGGTGAGCCGTTGTCGGCCACGATCGCGCCGTAGGTCTTCAGCGCCTGGAGGACGACCCTCGCCTGGCGGGGGAAGCCGCTGACGTCGAAGGATTCCTTGAGCCGCAGCCGCTCTCCCATGGCCGGCAGGTTGGGGTCCGGGTCATCGGAGGCGTAGTGCCGGGCGGGGTAGACGAACTCCTGCCGTGAGGTGGGGACGGTGATGCGCAGGGCGTGGTCGATCTTGCCTTTCTCGACCTCGTCCGGCCGGGCCAGGCCGGGGAAGATCGGCAGCCCCGCGGCGTCGGCGGACGTCCAGCCCTCGGGGCGCATCGCGTTGGACTTCAGGTTCCAGGTGGCGCCTGATCCTGCGCGCCAGCCGTCACCTCCGTCCTCCGGTGTGGCGGAGAACAGCTCGTAGAGGCGGCAGGCGTCGCGGTCGACCACGATCACGTGGCGGTCGCCGTCGCCCTCAGGGCCGCCCTCGATGGGCGCGTCACGGGGGATGGGGTACGGCCCCGGATCGGATTCGTCGGCGACCTCGAAGCTCGACCGGCACGCGCTTCGCGCCGCCGGGCACGGTGACGTAGGGAATGCCGATCGGGCCGGCGAGCCGAAGTCGGCGTGGGCGCCCTCGTCGCGGCCGATCGAGTCGACGATCTGCTCGGAGCGGGAGTGCACCGGCAGGTCGTCGACCGGCCGGTTCCAGTGGCTGGACCTGGGAAAGGCCGGGCAGCCCTCGGCGTCCGGGGCGCCGGCCTCGTCCTTCTCGGAGGACGAGCAGCCGGCCATCACCACGAGACCGGCCACGGCCGCGACCAGCAGCGGTCTCACCGGGTCAGCGGCGCGGCCGGGGGAGGCGAGTCGAGTCCACGACCTCCCAGGCGCTGCCCGGCAGGCGATTCAGCGAGTGCAGGTCGTCGTTGTTCCAGCGCCGCGACGGGATCCCGCTGATGTACCACGGAGAGCCGTTGTCGGCCACGATCGCCCCGTAGCGCTTCAGCGCCTGGAGCACCACGCGCGACTGGCGCGGGAACCGGCTGGTGTCGAAGGAGCGCTTCAGGCGAAGTCGCTGGCCCATGGCCGGCAGGTTCGGGTCGGGGTCGTCGGAGGCGGAGTGACGCGCGGGGTAGATGTACGCGCGCCGCGAGCGCGGGACGGTGATCCGCAGCGCGTGGTCGATGTTGCGCCTGCGCACCTCCTCGGGACGCACCAGGCCGGGCAGGATGGGCAGGCCGGCGGCATCGGCCGAGGTCCACCCAGCCGGACGCATGCGGTTGCGGCGCAGGTTCCAGATGGCTCCCGAGCCCGCTCGCCACGACCGGCCGCCGTTCTGGGGGAAGGCCGAGAACAGCTCGTACAGGCGGCAGCGGGTGCGGTCGACCACGATCACGTGGCGGTCGCCGTCGGCGTTGCGCCCGCCCTCGATCGGGACGTTGCGTGGGATGGGATAGCGGCCGCGGTTGGACTCGTCCGCGTACTGGAACGAGACCGGCACCCGCTTGGTGCGGCGCGAGACGGTGCGGTACGGGATGCCGATCGGCCCGCCGTTGTAGGTGCCCGAGCCGAAGTCGGCGTGGGCGTTCTCGTCGCGCCCGATCGAGTCCACGATCTGCGCAGAGCGGCTGTGGACCGGGAGCTTGTCCACGCGCCGGTTCCAGTGGCTGCTCTTGGGGAAGACCGGGCAGCGCTTGGCGCCCGGCAGCCGGGCGCCCTCCGACGGGCCGGTCACGACCATCTCGACCCCGGCCGCGACGACCATCAGCACCAACACGATTCGCAGGGCCACCTTCACAACATCGGCAACCTAGCCGTCGATCAACAGCGGAGGACGACGGCGATCAGCGCAGCCGGGCCGCGCGGCGACGCAGCGCCAGCACCCGGCCGGCGGACCGCTCCGCGTCAGTGCGCCGAAGCCGCTTCTCGCGGATCGCCGACTCGATCGTCCGCGCTGCGGTGGCCGAGTCCGCGTAGGTGTGCGCGAACAGGATCAGGTCGAGGTCGGCCCGGGCCGCGGTCAGCGCGATCCGGGCGGGCCCTCCCAGCCCGAAGCCGGTCGGGGTGTCGAAGGCGTCGGAGATGGTGACGCCCCGAAAGCGCATGCGCCGGCGCAGCTCGCCCACGATCACCGCCCGTGACAACGCCGCCACCCGGTGGCGGTCGAAGGCGGGGTAGACCGCGGTGCTGAGCATGACCATCGGCGCCAGCCCCGCGAACGGGCGCTCGTCGATGCGCCGAAGCGTCGAGCGCGAGGCCCGGATCGTGACCGGGCCGTCGTCGGTGTTCGTGCGCGCCGCGCCGAGGCCCGGGAAGTGCTTGGCCGCCGGGAGCACCCCTCGGCGGCGCAGTCCACCGGCGAATGCCCGGGTGCGGGCGCGCACCACCGACGGCCGGCGGCTGTAACAGCGCAGCTCGCGCTCGAGCACAGAGCGTGCCCGGCAGACGTCGGCGACTGGAGCCAGGTTCACGTTGATGTTCACGCGGCGCAGCGTCGTGCCGGCCTGCAGTCCGGTTCGGTAGGCGCCTCGTGTGCTGCCCACCCGAGCGGCCGACCGGGTCGGCCCGCCGGGCAGCCGCTGGACCAGGCCGCCCTCTTGGTCAAGCAGGAGCAGCAGGGGAAGGCGGATGGGGGAGCGCCGCGCCGCGCGCTGCAGCCCGGCGAGGGTGCGCCTCAGGTGCGCCCGCGAGCGGATGTTGCGGGCGTAGAGCATCACGCCGGCCGCCTCGCCGCGCTGGACGCGGCGCACCAGCTCACGCGGGGGCTGCTTTCCCTGGTAGGAGAAGATCACCCGCTGGCCGGCCAGCTGGCCGTCGGTCAGGCGCGGGGCCTGGGCAGCCGCCGGGCCCGCGAGCAGCGCCGCCAGGCCCAGGAAGATCGCCGTGGTCCGCCAGAGGCCGATCGCGGCACGGTAGCGCGCCGGTCAGGCGCCCTGCATCGCCTGCATGTTCCGCGCGATGGCCTCTTCGGTCGTCCTCAGCTCGTCGGTCGGGCTGAACTGGAAGAACTCGGTCCCGGCCTCGGCCACGGGGGCGTGGCCCGGCGGCGCGTAGAAGACGTCGCCGGCCTCGGTCACCTCTTCGTGGTCCGCGTAGCGCCAGGTCAGCTTGCCCTTGACGACATAGCCCCAGTGCGGACACTGGCAGCGGTCGTCGGGCAGGCCCTTGAGCATGGTTGCCATGTCCATCTCCTCGCGCAAGGTCACCCAGTTGACCGTGTAGCCGTCGAGCTCCTGAATTCGGTCCTCGACAAACCCGTGGTCTTCGACCTTCGCTGCGCTCTCCTTCGACACCTTCGCCATGTCCCGCTCCCCTCGATTGAAGTAGCGCGACGCTATGCCCGGCCGGGCTCCGGGGCATGGGGTGTTCGCCTCATTTCCTCTTCGGGCAGGAGCCCGTGCTGCATCGCGAACAAGCTGGCGCTCGCCCTGCTCGACGCGCCGATCTTCGAGTAGATGTGCTCCACGTGGTTTCCCACGGTCTTGGGAGAGATCACCAGCTGCTCGGCGACCTGCTTGTTCGACAGCCCGCGCGACAGCAACCGAAGCACCTCGACCTCGCGCGGTGTCAGCCCGCTGGGCCCCTCGCGGCGCACGACGCGCTGCCCGGCCGCGGCGAGCACCCCGTCGGCCGCCTCCCCGTCCAGGCGGCCGGCCTTGACCTCCCGCTGCAGCTCGGCCGCCGCCTCCTCGGCCGACAGCGGCGGCCGGTGGGGCCGCGGCTCGCGCATCGCCTGGAAGGCGTCGGCGGCGCCGAGCACCCGGGCCGGGCGCGAGATCGCTCCTCCCGACAGGCCGCGCGGGTAGCCGGAGCCATCCATCCGCTCGCGGAGCTGCACGGCGATCGCCCCCAGCGGAGCCAGGGCCTCGGACTGGTGGAGCATGCGCTCGGTCAGGTAGGGATGCATGCGTACGCGCTCCCACTCGCCCGCGCCGAGCGGCCCGTTCTTCTCCCAGATCGAGTTCGAGACCCCGAGCCTTCCCAGCCCGTGCACGAGACCGGCCCGGCGCAGCGTGCGCACCTCCGCCCCGGTCATCCCCACCCGGGCGCCGGCCTCCGCGGCCAGGTCGGCGACCGCCTGCGCGTGCCCGAGCGTGTAGACCGACTTCAGGTCGACGAAGTTGGCGATCGCCGACAGCGCGACGTCGAAGCGCTCACCGGAGAGCATGATCGCGAGCGCCGGCTCGGCGCCGATCACCTCGTCCCATGTCGCGACGGAGTCGAGACCGGACAGGATCATCTCCGCCTCGTCGGCGAGCAGCGCGGCGACGGCGGGATCGAACTGCTTGCTGCTGCGCTTGCGGGCGAGAGCCTGCGCGGCATCGATGCCGCCGACCCGGTGGGCGACCTCGACGAACTCCGCGAGCTGGGCGAGCCGCGCGGCGATCGGGACGTCCTCGCCCTCGAGCTCGCCCGGCCACCCGCGCCCGTCCCACTGCTCGTAGGCCGCGCCGACCGCGTCGAGCACCTCGGCGGACAGCTCGAGCTGCTCGGCCAGGGCCCGGGCGATGGCCGCATGCTGTTCGATCATGTGGTCCACCTCGCGGTGGCCGGAGACCGCGAACTCCAGGCCGACCCGGAAGCGATGCAAGGGAGGGTTGCCCGCCCCCAGCAACCGCAGCCCCGACGCCGCCGCGCGCACGCCCCTGAGCTCGCCGTCGTACTTGCCGGACTTCAGCGCGATGTCGTCGCCGAACCACTTCGCCTGCTCGTGCGCGTCGGAGTGGCAGCCCACGTTGATCAGCAGCGCGGTGTAGTAGACGACCGCGCGCTCCTGCTCGTCCAGCCCCAGCCGCTCGGCCAGCCGCAGCGCGATCAGGCACTGGCGCAGCACGTGCTCCATCGGCTGCCCGAACCCCAGGTCGACGCCTAGCGAAAGCGCGGCGACGAGCTCGGCCAACCGGACGTGAGCCCGGTCGGTGTCGTCCGCCACGGTGTCGAGCGTAAGCCGCTCGACCGGTCAGCGCTACCGGGGCGCCATGGGGCCGCCTCGCAGCGGCTGCTCTCGCTGCGCCCTGTCTTCGTTGTCGCGCAGGCGTGGCTCGTAGTGCGAGAAGAACACCTTGCCCACCAGGTCCCGCCTGCTCCTCACGCCGGTCTTCTCGAAGATGTTCTTGAGGTGCTGCTGCACGGTGTGCGGCGAAACCACGAGGGTCTCTGCGATGCCGCCAGTCGACTCGCCCTGCAGCACCAGCCGGGTCACCTCCTGCTCGCGATCGGTGAGCCCGTAGGCCGACATGAGAAGCGGCACAAGGCGGGCCGGCTGCGCCGGCTCGACGATGACCGCCACCCGGGTCGCGCCGTCGCTCACGAGCGTCGCTCCGTGGAGCACCACCCAGGTTCCCGAACGCGAGAGCACGCGTGCCACCGCCACCTCTCCGGGTGCATCGCGCCCGTCGGCCGAGCGCTGTGCCTGCCCGGCCACCGCGAGCACCGCGGAGGGCAGCCGGCCTGCCTGCCAGTCGCCCTCCGGCAGGTCCGACATCCACCGCTCCACACCGGGCGTGGCGGACTCGACCTCCCAGCGCGAGGAGAGCACGAGCAGCCCCGGCGCCTCTGGGCCCTCGGGGTCGCTCGCCTCGCCGAGCAGCAACGCACGGCGCGCGCCCTCGCCCAGCGTCGGCGACGCATTGCGTAGGAAGTCGATCTCCTCGTCGCTGAACATCGGGTCTCCGGGCTCGCGGTAGACGCCCAGGCCTCCCCAGGCGTCGCCGGAAGAGGTCCTCAGCCCGACGATCAGCTCCTGGTCGCCGCCGAGCTCCATGTTGGCGTGCCAGCGCGGGCTCGAGGCCGGGTCACCGCCCGTGGCCTCGTGCAGCGTCGAGGCGCCTCGGGCTGAGCGCACGACATCCGACAGCTTGTTGACGTCGTCCTCGTAGTACTCGTGCGCGAGGGACTCTGGCGGGATCTCCGGCATGTAGTCGTTGAAGTGGCTGGTGATCAGCAGGGACGCCGGATCGAGCGTGTACCAGCAGACCCCCATGTAGTGGGGAACCTGGGGCGCGATGATCTCGCCGGCCTCGCGCCAGAAGGTGACCAAGTCCCGGCTCTCACCGGCCAGTGCGCCGAGTCGCTCCTGCGCGCGTTCTCGGGCATAGGCGCTCATCGGCTGACCATACGCCCGATCGGCGTGAGCGCAAATGCCACCTTTCTGGCATGGCCAGGCCCCGAGGGCGGCCGTAGCTTCGGCGCCATGGAAGCAGGAGGACGGACCCCGGAGGAGCTCGACACCCTGTTGGAGGATGCCCTGGTCGTGAGCGACCGGGTGCGGCTGCGCTCGTTGTTCTGCGACGGCGCGGTGCTTGCCTCCGGCCCTCTCGAGTCCCGCGGCGGCGAGGCGATCGGTCGGGCCGCCGTGGAGCTCCACGAGGGGGGACGGACGTACGTGGCCGGCGACGGTCGCGTGCTTCGCTCCCGCGGGCTCGCGCTCGTCAGCTCGGACAGAGCCGCGCACGTGGCGTGCCGCGGTGCCGACGGAGCCTGGCGGATCGCCATCTGCCTCCTGCACGACAACCGACGACAGGAGGACACATGACGCCGCAGACACTCGAGGCAGTGGCAACGCGACAGGGCGAGGGCGAGGCCATCTGGTGGTTCGGCGCCTTGGCCGAAGTCAAGGCAACGGCCGAGCAGACCGGTGGACGGCTGAGCCTGCTCGAGATCACCGAGCCGCCGAACATGGACGGGCCGCTCCACGTCCATCACCGTGACGACGAGGGCTTCTTCATCCTCGAGGGCTCGGCCACCATCGAGGTGGGAGACGAGAGCTTCGAGGTCGGCCCGGGCGACTTCGCCTTCGGCCCGCACGGCGTCCCGCACCGCTACAGCACCGGTCCCGAGGGGTGCCGGATGCTCTACGTGATGACCCCGGGCGGCTTCGAGAACCTGGTGCGGGGGATGGGCCAGCCGGCTCAGAGCCGCACGCTGCCCCCGCCCTCTGACGAGGAGCCCGACTGGGAGCACGTCGCCGCCGTAGCGAAGGCCAACGACTGCGAGCTGCTGATGTAACGGCTAAAGCGGGATGTTCCCGTGCTTGCGCTTCGGCCCGGGCACGCGCTTGGTCTGGAGCGTCTCCAGAGCGCGGATCAGCTTGGGCCGCGTCTCGTGCGGCACGATCACGTCGTCGATGTAGCCACGCTCGGCCGCCGTGTAGGGGTTGGCGAAGCGCGCCTTGTAGTCGTCCATCAGCTTCTGGCGCCGCTCGTCGGGCGTGGGGGAGTTGAGGATGTCGCGGCGATAGATGATGTTCACCGCGCCCTCGGGACCCATCACGGCGACCTCGGCCTGCGGCCAGGCGAAGTTGAAGTCGGCCAGCATGTGCTTGGAGTTCATGACGTCGTAGGCGCCGCCGTACGCCTTGCGGGTGACCACCGTCAGCTTGGGCACCGTGGCCTCGGTGAACGCGTACAGCAGCTTGGCCCCGTGGCGGATGATCCCGCCCCACTCCTGCGACGTGCCGGGCAGGAAGCCGGGCACGTCGGTGAAGGTGACAAGCGGGATGTTGAAGGCATCGCAGAAGCGCACGAAGCGCGCGCCCTTCTCGCTGGACTCGATGTCGAGCACGCCGGCCAGCGCCGCGGGCTGGTTGCCCACGATTCCCACCGGCCGTCCGCCCAGGCGCGAGAAGCCCACGATGAGGTTCTTGGCGAAGTGCTCGTGGACCTCGAAGAACTCGCCGTCGTCGACGATCAGCGAGACCACGTCGCGCATGTCGTATGGCTTGTTGGGGTTGTCCGGGACCGCGGTGTCGAGCGCTTCCTCCATGCGGTCGATGGGGTCGCCCGAGTCCATCCTCGGGGGCTGCTCGAGGTTGTTCTGCGGGAGGAAGGACATGAGGAAGCGCGCGTCCTCCAGGCAGGCCTCCTCGTCCTCGGAGGCGAAGTGCGCAACGCCCGACTTGGTGTTGTGCGTCATCGCGCCGCCGAGCTCCTCGAACTCGACCTCCTCGCCGGTGACCGTCTTGATCACGTCGGGGCCGGTGATGAACATGTGCGAGGTCTCCTTGACCATGAAGATGAAGTCCGTCATGGCCGGGGAGTAGACGGCGCCGCCCGCGCAGGGCCCCATGATCAGCGAGATCTGGGGGATGACCCCCGAGCACCGGACGTTGCGCACGAACACGTCCCCGTAGGCGCCCAGTGAGACGACCCCCTCCTGGATGCGCGCGCCGCCGGAGTCGTTGATGCCGATGACCGGGCAGCCGATCTTGGCCGCCAGGTCCATGATCTTGCACATCTTCTCCGCCATCACCTCGCCGAGCGAGCCGCCGAAGACGGTGAAGTCCTGCGAGAAGACGCAGACCGGCCGCCCGTCGATGAGCCCGTGGCCGGTGACCACGGCGTCGCCCCAGGGCTTGTTCTTCTCCATGTCGAACTCGGCCGTGCGGTGGCGCACGAAAGTGTCGAGCTCCTGGAAGCTCCCCTCGTCGAGCAGCTTCAGCACGCGCTCGCGGGCGGTCAGCTTGCCCTTGGCGTGCTGCTTCTCCTCGGCCTGGGGGTTGGTGTGGGCGGCCTGCTCGCGCAGCTCCTGGAGCTGAGCGAGCTTCTCTTCGTAGGTCTCCGGTGACTTCTGGCGCATGGGGCGAGCCAGTTTAGGCAGTGGGCAGGCAGCCACCGCACCCGTGACGCCAGCGGCGTACACTCGCCCGATGGCGAGGAGGGCTGTGGGGGTCGTGGCGGTTCTCGTTGCCCTGCTCATTTGCGCCGTCCCGGCTCAAGCCGCCAAGAAGTGCGGGGAGCCCGGGTCGCGGTGGCAGCGCGCCACGCCGAGCCAGGCCGGCATGGACCCGGCGAAGGTCCGGGCGGCGGTCAACTACGGCACCGTCAACGCCGGCTTCGCCGTGCGGGTGTACCGCCACGGCTGCCTGGTCGCCCAAGACTCGGTCAACCCCGAGGGCCGCGGGCGGTTCGAGAGCTGGTCGCTGGCCAAGTCCGTCACGGCGATGGTGTTCGGGCGGGCCATGACCCAGGAGCTCATCAGCCGCCACGATCGCATCGGCGGCCTGATCACCGAGGCCGACCGGCCTCACGGGGCTGTGTCGATCGAGCAGCTGCTGCGCATGACCTCCGGGCTCCAGTGGAACGGCCTGCGCGACTACAACATCTTCATGCGCGACCGGCTGCGAGACGGGCTCACCGTGCCCTTCGACAAGACGCCGGGCACGTACTTCGAGTACTCGCAGAGCGGCCCGGCGCTGGCCGCCGAGTCCGTGCAGCGCGCCGTCGGCGAGGACTTCCAGTCCTACGCCCAGCGGGAGCTGTTCGGGCCGCTGGGCATCGCGCGCAACAACTGGTTCTGGCGCCGCGACCAGGTCGGCCACACCCAGGGCTTCTTCGGGCTGAACATGAGCGCCGACGACTTCGGCCGCCTCGGCGACCTCCTGCGCCGCGACGGCCTCTGGCGCGGCCGCCGGCTGCTCTCCTCCACCTTCATCCGCCAAGCGCTGTCGTCCAGCAAGACCAACGGGTGCTACGGCTGGCTGATCTGGATCAACAGCCGCAAGCCCTGCGTGGGCCCGCGGGTGAGCGGCCGGCCGGTGAGCGGCAGCCGCGACTTCCCGACGCTGCCGCCGGACCTCTACCGGTTCTCAGGGCTGTTCGGCCAGGTCGTCTCGGTGTTCCCCACCCAGGACGTGATGGTGGTGCGCACAGGCCAGGAATCGTCGCCCGCGCTCTCGGGCGGCTCGAGCTGGGAGCAGGGCCTGTACGAGCGGGTGCTGGGCTCGATCACCGACCAGCGGATCCCGCGCCAGCCCGATTCCAACGACCCCGATCCCGAGACCCCCGACGCCGATCGCGGGTTCCAGACCGCCGTCTTCAACCCGGGCCAGTTCCTACCCGGGATCGCGCAGCCGGCGCTGCCACCCGCCGGGCCCCGGCGCGCCCGCGCCATGCAGATGCGGCTACTGAAGCGGCGAGCGAGCCTGCGGGGCTTCGTGAGGGTGCGGCTCGCGTGCCCCGCCCGTTGGCCCGGCGGCCCCGCGGGGCGGTGCTTCGGCCGGGCCACGCTCGAAGGTGCGCCCCTGGGGCGCAGCTACGACATCGGGCCCGGCGAGGCGCAGCACTTCAGCTTCCGGCTCACCGCCCGGCGGAGGGCCTCGCTCAAGCGCCGCGGCAAGCTGCGCCTCGAGCTCGCCACCCGCAACCGCGACACGCTCGACGGCACGCCGGCCACCGAGGGCCTCGGCGTGGTCCGGCCGCCCATCGCGCCCAGGGTGCGGCTGTTCAACCGCCGGCTGGCGGTGCGCCGCGGTCGGGTGAGGGTGCGGATCGCCTGTCCGCGCCGCGGCGACACGTCGTGTCGCGGCCGGCTCGTCCTGCGCTCGCGCAGGGGGAGGCGGGTGGGCTCGCGGACCTTCCGGCTGCGCAAGGGCCGGCGGGCGGTCCTACGGATGCGGGTTCGCCGCGGCGCCAGCGGCTCGGGCCGCCTGGCCGCCAAGACATCGGTGCGCGACGGCTACTCGAGCATCGCCCGCCGCCGCGTGCGGATCGTCCGCTAGCCGGAGGCCCTATTCCCGCTTGAAGGGCTGGCGCTGGTCGGAGCCCAGCTCGTCGAGGAGCCCCTCCAGGCGCTGCTCGAGGTCATCGTGGGCCGACCCTTCGTGGGGCCGCTGTCGAAAGCGGCCCCAAATGCCGGCCTGGGCCACCTGCTCCTCGACCTCCGCGCTGAGCGTGACCTTCGTGCCCCATCCCGACGGTTCGAGCGACGCACTTCCCTGTGCACCTTGCGCCTCCCAGCGCACGCGTCGCTCTTCCTCGGTGACTTCGACCCGGGCCTCCCCGATGGTGGCCGCGAGCCGTCCTTCACTCAGCTCGGTCCACAGCTCGGGCGGTGACTTGACCAGGGTGCGAGAGACCTCGAACTTGGGCATCGCGGCGGGTTTTCGGCGGGTCCGTGGCGGCTCCTTCCCGGTGCCACGTGCCACCCACCGTGACCATGGCGGTCAACTGCGGCCAGAACGGCTCGGGCACGACGCTCACGACCCAGATCAGGTCGGACTCCTCGGGCACCTTCTACGACAACTTCTCCGTCGACCAGGGCACCGACCCGTCCAGCCCGGGCGCGACCAGCGTCGGCACCCTCCAGCAGTCCCTGCCGGGCGGCTCGGCTCTGACGGCTCCTCAGCCCGCGGTGGACACCGGCTTCTTCCGCGCCTTCGCGACGGTCCACGTCGTGCTTGGCTCGCATACCACCACGCTGGACGTGGTCACCTTCACCGACGGCGACAGCGACCGCTGCACGGTCGAGGGCACGGCGGTCTCGACCTAGGCACTCCCCACGCTCTGAAACGGCGGTGGGGCAGCGTCCTGCTGCCCCCCGTCGGCGGCTGCTTCTAGGCCACCTGCGGCACCGCGCCGATTTGCTGCATGAGGCCCAGGTTGTCCGTGACGCCCCAGTGCTCGGCGCACTTGTCGCCCTCCAGCCGGACCATGTCGATGCACTCGATGTCGATCCGGTTGTGGCTGGGCTGGATTCCCATGAACTCCCCGTCGTGGGTGCCGACGTACCTCACCCGCGCGGCGATCAGGTCGTCCTCCTGCACCGCGCTCTCGACGGTGACCCGGAGGTCCGGGAAGCCCGTGCGGAACATCTCCACGAAGGCCCGGATCCCCTCCTGCCCCTTCGGCATCTCCGGCGGGGCCTCGTGGTCGACCACATCGTCGGTGCACAGGTCCGGGATGCGATCGAGGTTGCCCTCGTTGACGACCTCGTCGTAGAACGTGCGGACGAGATCCTTGCGCTGGTCGGCCATCGGTTGGCTCCTTTCTCCGACCGCGAGTAGGGCGAGCCTACGCCCGCGGAGAAGGCCCGCGCAAGGGTCAGATCAGGCCTCGGAGTACTCCCCGTACTCCTCGCGAAGGATCCCGCACACCTCGCCGATCGTGGCCTTGTCCTTCAGGGCGGCGCGCATGGGCTCGAGCAGGTTGCCATCGCCCTTGGAGGTCTCGCGCAGCTCCTCCAGGCGCTTGTCCACCGCCTCCTGGTCTCGGTCGGCCTTGAACTTCGTCAGGCGCTCGACCTGCTCGCGCTCTGACTCGGGGTCCACCCGCAGGATGTCGACCTCGTCGACCTGGTCGGTCACGTACTCGTTCACGCCGACCACGATGTCCTGCTTGATCCGGTAGCGCTCCTCGTAGCCCCACGCCGACTCCTCCACCTCGGCCCGGATGAACGGAATGCACCGGACCGAGCCGCCCAGCTCGTCGACCTTGTCGATCAGCCCCTGGGCCCCGGTCTCGATCTGGTCGGTGAGCGCTTCGACGAAGTAGGAGCCCGCGAAGGGGTCCACGGTGTCGGTGGCGCCGGACTCGTGCGCCAGGATCTGCTGGGTGCGCAGCGCGATCCGCGCGGCTCGCTCGGTGGGCAGCGCCAGCGCCTCGTCGAAGCCGTTGGTGTGCAGCGACTGGGTGCCCCCGCACACCGCCGAGAAGCCCTGCAGCGCCACCCGCACGATGTTGTTCTCCGGCTGCTGGGCGGCCAGCGTGACGCCGCCGGTCTGGGTGTGGAAGCGGATCGTCTGCGCCTTCTCGTTCTCCGAGCCGAAGCGCTCGCGGATGATGCGCGCCCACATGCGGCGCACCGCGCGGAACTTGGCCACCTCCTGGAACACGTTGTTGTGGCCGTTGAAGAAGAAAGCCAGCCGCGGACCGAACGAGTCGATATCGAGTCCCGCCTCGAGCGCCGCCTCCACGTAGGCGATCGCGTTGGCCAGCGTGAAGCCGACCTCCTGCACGGCCGAGCAGCCCTTCTCGCGCATGTGGTAGCCCGAGATCGAGATCGTGTTCCACTTGGGCACCCGCTCCGCGCAGTAGGCGAACAGGTCGGTGGTCAAGCGCATCGCCGGCTCCGGCGGGTAGATGAAGTTGCCGCGCGCGATGTACTCCTTGAGCACGTCGTTCTGCGTGGTCCCGCGCAGGTCCTTCGACTCCACGCCCTGCTCCTCGCCGACCAGTTCGTAGAGCAGCAGCAGCACGCTCGCCGGGGCGTTGATCGTCATCGAGGTCGAGACGTCCTTGAGCGGGATGCCGTCGAACACCCGTCGCATGTCGTCGATCGAGTCGATCGCGACGCCGGTGCGGCCCACCTCGCCCTCGCACAGCGGGTCGTCGGAGTCGCGGCCCAGCTGCGTTGGCAGGTCGAACGCCATCGACAGGCCGGTCGAGCCGTGCTCGATCAGATAGTGGAAGCGCTCGTTGGTCTCCTTGGCGGAGGCGTAGCCCGCGTACTGGCGCATCGTCCAGCGGCGCTTGCGGTACATCTCGCGGTGCACGCCGCGGGTAAACGGGTACTCCCCCGGCTCGCCCAGCCGCTCCCCGAGCCCGTCCTCGACGTCGGTCTCGTCGTAGAGGGGCTTGATCTCGATGCCCGAGTCGGTGAAGACCCGCTCGTCGTCGGGACCGACGATCGGGGCGATGGTGGGCTTGTACTCGCGCTCGGTGGCCACGCGAGGAGGATACGGACGCTCGGTCCGCGCTAGCCGGGATCCGGCGGCGGGATGCGTCGCGTCGCGTCCTCCACGCTCTCGCAGATGGTCACCCGCGAGCCGAGCCCGGCCAGGTCCGCCACCTTCCGGACGATCGCTCGCTCGGGAAGAACCACGGCGACCTCCTGCTGGCGGGACTCGAGGCGCTCGGCGAGCTCGAACAGCACGTTGATCCCCGCGCTGTCCATGAACGTGACCTCGCCGAGATCGACCACGATCCCGTGGTCGCGGTTGGTCAGCGCGGCGAGCAGCCCGTCGCGCACGCCGATCGCCGACGCGATGTCGAACTCCGGGGCGAGCCGGGCCACGGCCACGCCGTCCCGGCGCTCGATGGTCAGGTGCTCGCTCGTATCGGCTCCTCGGTCAGGTGGTGGCGGAGGGTCACGCTGGTCCCCTCGTCGCTCCGTTCGATTTCGACGGAGTCCACCAGCGCCTCCATCATCATTATCCCCCGGCCCCGGTTGGTACCGCGCGGCGGGCGCCACGTTCCCCAGTCGCGCACGATGACGTTCACGCCGTCGCGGTCGCCGGACACCGCGACTTGGAAGGCAGCGGCGATCGGGCGGATAGGCGTGCTCGATGGCGTTCGAGCTCGCCTCGGCGGCGGCCAGGACCACCGTGTCGGATTCCTCCTCGGTCGCGCCCCTGTCGACCAGCCAGCGTGAGAGCAGCCGTCTGAGCAGGGGGGCGGAGTCGCGCTCGGCGGGCAGCGTCAACTCCATCGGATCGGGCAGCGGCTCGGTGTCGAGCGCGATCAGCGCGGCGTCGTCGTCGGTCTCCTCGGGCAGCAGCGCGTCGAAGATGTGCTGGCAGAACTCGTCCACCGTGCCGCCCGTGCCGCCCGTGCCGCGGGTCGCATCGAGCAGTCTTTCGAGCCCGACGTCGAGGGATTCGCCCGCCCGCTCGATCAGCCCGTCGGTATAGAGCAGCAGTCGTGAGCCCGGTGTGAGCCTGTCCTCGGCGAGCTGATAGTTGGGGTTCTCCGTGGCGCCCAGCGGAGGCGCGGAGGGAAGCTCCAGCAGGGATGGCTCGCCGTCCGCCGAGACCAGCAAGGGCGGGGGGTTGGCGGCGGACACCACTTCGATGTTGGAACTCAGGGGGTCGATGACGATGTAGACCAGCGTCGCCGTCCGCCCCTGCTCGAGCTGGCGCACGAGCGTGTTGAGCCGGTCGATCAGCTCGACCGGCGGCCGCTCATCGAGCGCGTAGGCGCGCAGCGCGGATCGCAGCTGGGCCATCACCGCGGCAGCGCGGAAGCCGCGGCCGACCACGTCGCCGATGGCCAGGCACAGCGTGCCGCTGCGGGTGATGAAGGCGTCGTACCAGTCCCCGCCCAGGGGCGCGGCCGCGGCGGGCGCGTAGCGCGCGGCCACGCGTGCGCCCGGGAAGGAGGGGAGGTCCCGGGGAAGCAGCGCTCGCTGGAGCTCCTCCGCCAGCCCGCGCTCGCGCTCGGCCACCCGCGCGTGGATCGCCAGCGCGGCCCTGTCGCCGGCGCGCTGGAGCAGGTCCGCGTCCTCCTCGGTGAAGTGCCGGTCGCCCAGGGTGCCCACGTGGAGCACGCCCGTGACTTCGCCCTCGGCGATCAGCGGCACGCCGAGCAGCGACTTCAGGCCCTTAGCGCGCAGCAGGGGGTTGAACAGGTCCGCCTTGGCGACGTCGGGGATGTGGACGGGCCTGACCTCCGCGGCCACCCTGCCGGCGAAGCCGACGCCCAGCGGCACCCGCACGACGGCCTCCACCTCCTCCTCCAGCCCCTTCGCGGCGCGGGCGACGAGCGTCCGGCGGTCCTCGTCGATCAGCAGGATGGCGGCGGTGTCGACGTCGAGGATGTCCCTCACGCGGACGAGCAGCTCCTCCAGCAGCTCGCCGAGCGGTAGGTAGGACAGCGCCGCGTCGGTGACGGCCTGGAGATCCTCCAGCTGACTCCTGGGCTGCTCTGTCGCCACTTCGCGCGTGAGCCTAGTGCGGCCGCCCGTACCATCGCCTCTAGATGCACGTGACCGTTCGTGTCTTCGCGATGCTGCGCGAGCGCGCCGGGGCCGGCTCGGTCGATCTCGAGCTGCCCGACGGGGCCAGCGTGGCCGACGCCCTCGCCGAGCTGGGCCCGCTGACCGACGGCCTGCCGCTGGTGATGGCAGTCAACCGCGAGTACGCGCCCGAGGACCAGCTGCTGGGGGAGGGCGACGAGCTGGCGCTGATTCCACCGGTGAGCGGCGGCTCGGGCGAGCGCTGGGCGAGGGTGACCAGCGAGCCGCTGTCCCTGTCGGAGGTCGCCGGGCGGGTACGCGACCCCCGCGCGGGCGCCGTGGTCACCTTCAGCGGGGTGACCCGCGACGTCGAGAAGCTCGAGTACGAGGCTTACGCAGAGATGGCCGCCGAGAAGCTCCAGGTCATCGTCGACGAGGCCTTCGAAAGGCACGGGCTCTGCTCGGCCGCGGTGGAGCACCGGGTGGGCGACGTGCCTCTGAGCGAGCCCAGCGTGGTGGTGGCCGCCTCGGCGCCCCACCGCGGACGAGGCCTTCGCGGGCGCGCGCGAGATCATCGACCGGGCGAAGGCCGAGGCTCCGATCTGGAAGCGCGAGGTCGAGGGCGGCGAGGGGCGCTGGGTGGAGGGCGACCTGCCGACCCGCTAGGGCCGCTGGAGGAAGCGCTCCGCGGGCACGAACGGCGCCAGCGGAGGCAGCGTGCGGGCCATCAGCCGGACCGGTCGCGGCGAGCGGAAGATCGCGACCGAGTAGCCCGGGGCGAAGTCGACCCTCACGAGACCCATCGGGCGCGGAGGTGAAAACGGCGGGTCGGGCCGCGGCGGCGGCGCGTCCGAGCCCGGGCCGCCCGGGTCGACCCCGATGGCCACCACCTCGCGCACGGTGGCCCCGCCGGGTGGCAGCTTCCGCAGTCCCGGTAGGTAGAGGCTGAGCGGGACCTCGCCCTCACTCGGGTTGACCACGACGATCCGGCCGCCCGGAGGCGGCGGCCCGATCGCCTCGGCCGCCCCGCGCCAGTCCTCGCGGCCGTAGGTCTGATCGGTGTTCACCACGAGCGTCGTCGCGAAACCGACCGCGCACAGGGCGAGGGTGAGAGCGAGGCCGACGCCCCTCGGCCGGACCGCCGCGAAGCCGGTGGCCACGACGATGGTGGCCGGCAACCAGACGGCGAGCGAGTTGCGCGTGCCGAAGGTGTCCGGGTCGATCGGCAGCGGGAGGAGCAGGGCGGTGAGGGCCAGCACGGCGGCGACGAACGCGCCGCTTCTCTCGTGCCGGTTCGCGCGCAGCGCCAACACCACACCGGTCAGCGCGAGCACCCCGGCCGCCACCGCGAACCCGAGCTCGACCGGCCCCTCGAAGCCCACCAGGAACTGCTTGGGCACCCGCGCGAGGCGGCCGGTGAGCGAGATGTCGCGCAGGTAGTTGGCCAGGTCGAGCCCGCGCTGGTGCAGGGCGAGGGGCAGGAGCGCCAGCCCGACGGCGGCCACCGCGACGATGGCCGGCACCGCCCGGCGGCGGAAGAGGAAGGCCAGCCACACCGCCTCGACGAGCACCAGGAAGAACGCGTAGTAGTGGCTCGCGATGGCCAGCGCCGACGCGAGCGCCCAGCCCGCCAGCGCGCGCCCGGTGGGCTCCTCGCGCGCGTAGGCGAAGCCCATCAGCGACAGCGCGGCGAACAGCAGGAGCAGCGGGTAGGAGCGCGCCTCCTGGGAGTAGTAGACGAGCAGCGGGCTGACCGAGGCGAGCCCGGCGACGAACAGGCCCGCTCGCTCGGAGACGAGCTTGCGGGCGGTCAGGTAGGCGACGCCGACGAACGCGGTGCCGGCCAGCGCCGACAGCGAGCGCAGCCCGACCTCACCGGTGCCGAACAGCTTGGCCCAGAGCCACGCGACGACGTAGTAGAGCGGCGGCGTCGACTCGTTGTCGTAGATGCGGTCGAGCATCTGCGAGAAGTCGAGGTGGACCGTCTTGACGGTGATGGCCTCGTCGAGCCAGTAGCTCTGGTCGTCGAGGAAGACGAACCGCAGCAGGGCGGCGAACGCGACGATCGCCAGCGGAGCGACGACCCTCGGGCGTGTCGCTGGGGTGGAGAGGACCTGCACCCGGCGCGAGGGTATAGCCCGGCCGTGCGACGGGACGCCTGCCATGGTGATCGCCGATGACGGGGCGCCGCTGGTTCTACCCACTGGCGCTGGCGCTGCCCTTCCTCGCGGTGGCGGTGGCGCTGCAGGGCCTCACGGTCGAGCTGTCGACCTTCCACGGCTCCGACGCCCAGTCGTACCACCTGCCCACGATCCGGCTGTTCGCGGACCAGCTGCCGAGCCCCGACCTGGTCCACTACCCCGCCGCGCAGGCGCCGCTCTTCCATCTCCTGTTCGCCGTCTACGGCAAGGTCGTCGGCTTCGACCTGTGGAAGCTGCAGGCGCTCGGCGTGGCCATCTCGTACCTCGCCGTTCTTGCGCTGTTTCACCTGCTCACCGCGCGGCTGGGGCTGCAGCGTCCCAAGGCTTTCGCGCTGACCCTGCTGTTCGCGCTGTCGCCGTACTTCTTCGGCGCTTCGTTCATCGTGCTCACCGACAACCTGGCGATCCTGTTCGCGCTGGTGGCGGTCATCCTCTTCCACCGCTCGGGCGAGGAGGGTTCGATGCGCCTGTTCGCGCTCGGTTGCGGGGCCGTGGCGCTGGCGCTGCTCACCCGCCAGTCGTTCGTGTGGCTGCTGCCGGTGGGGCTGTTCTACGCGCCGCGGAAGGTGGTCGGCGCCTGTCTTCTCGGGGCGTCGTTCGCGCCGCTGGGCGCCTTGGTCGTGGCCTGGGGAGGCCTGGTGCCCAAGGGGTCCGATCCGACGTCGTGCGGGCTGTGCCCGGGGGCGGGGAACGACCTTCTCGGCCGCGCCCTGGGCTTCACGTTCGCGGTGTTCGCGGTGTACACGGTGGCGGTGCTGGGGCCGAGCGTGTGGCGCCAGTGGCGCTCGCTGCTCGCGCCGGTCGGCGTCGGGGTGGCACTGGCGGTCGCGGTGGTGCTGCTGATCGCCTTTCCTCTGGACTTCTCACCACCCGGCCCCGGGATCCCGGGCGATGCGGGCTACCTGTGGCGGGCGTCGGAGAAGGTGCCGGTGCTGTTCTGGGTGCTGGTGCCCCTCGGCACGGTCTCGGCGTATGCACTCGGCCGCCGCGCGGGCCCGCGCTCGCTGGCGGTGGTGTTCGGGGTCTCGTTCTTGCTGTCGACGCTGCCGGTGCGGCTCGTCTACCAGAAGTACTTCGACCCCTTCGCGCTGCTGGCGGTCCTGATGATGGTGCGCCGCGACGACCTGGAGCGGCGGTGGCAGTGGGTCGGGGCAGCGGCGCTGGCGGTGGGGTTCGTGGCCTACGCGCTGTCGTTCGAGGTCTAGGGCCCGAACTCCCCGCCGCCCGAGCCGCCTCCTCCGCCGGCGCTGAACTCGCCGCCGCCCGAGCCTCCGCCACTCGCCGCGGCGGGGCTCCCTCCGCCCGGTGCGAACTCGTTCGCCGGGTTGGGTGGGGGCGCGGCCGGGGCCGAGGCGGCGGGGGCCGCCGGAGCGGCAGCGGTGTTGCCGCCGCCCAGCGCCCCGGTGGGGTCGACCGGCTCTGCGGTCGCGTCGCCGGGCGCGGGTGCGCGCGGGGCATCCGTGCCCCCGCCCGCCAGGCCCGGTGGCAGCGCCGGGCTCTTGGCCTTCGCCTGTTGGCGCTCGATGCGCGGCGGCGCCGGGTCCGGGCCGGTGCTCAGCTCGTTCACCGTGGCCGCGCCGCCGCCCGCGACGATCGCCGCCGAGGCCGCCACGGCGGCGACCTTTCCGCCACCGACCATCTCGACCCCCTGGCCGACGCGCTCGCTCAGGCCCGCGGCCAGCGACTCCAGGCCGGCGCGCAGCGGGTGCCCCACGTCCGAGGTGGCCACCAGCGCCGCCGGCGGCATCAGCGCAGCGACGCGCGCGGGGGCGGCGCGGAACTCGCGCAGTTGGGCCCGGCAGGCCAGGCAGGTCCGCAGGTGGGGACGAAGGGCCTTCATGTCCTCGGCCGTGGCCTCGCCGTCGGCCAGCGCGGACAGGTGGGGCGCCAGCCGCGAGCACTCCTCGCCGCTCTCGATCCCGCTCACGCGCTCGAGGAACGCCCGGCGGCCCTCGGCCAGGCATCGGTTGACCTTCGTGTACGTCCAGTCGCAGATCGCGGCGATCTCGTCGTACGAGTGCCCTTCGGCCCGGAGCGTCAGCGCCCGGACCTCCTGCGGCTTCAGCCGCCGCAGGGCCTCGGCGCCGAGCTGCAGCTGCTCCAGCCGTTCGGCCTGCTCGGGAGCGGGCGGGCCGCCGGCGTGTTCGGGCGCGTCGCCGTCGTCGCCGGTGGGGGTGTGGCGGTCGCGCTGGCGGCGCAGGGCGAAGGCCTCGTGCTTGACCACCGTCTTCAGCCACGGCACGAGCTGGTCCTCGGCCGTGGAGGGCGCCTTGGTCAGCATGATCTCCAGCCCCCGCTGGTAGGCGTCCTCGGCGTCCTCGGCGGTGGCCGCGTAGCGCCGCGCAGTGGCCATGATCTGGCCCGCATGGCGCTCCACCAGCTCCAGGGCCGCCGCGCTCAGCTCGGCCGTCGGCCGAGCGCTCACCTCGCGCGTTCCTGCCCTCGCTCGCATCAGCACAGCGTTAGGTGACGAGTCTGCAGAGTTCGCCCCCGTCCGGCACACGCGGAAAGTCGCAACCTGCGAGCTTTTTGTCCCAAGCGAGACAATCTCCGGCCCCGGCTGTTTACTTGACAGGTCCTCTATGGCTGACGGTCGCGTACGACACCTCAAGGAGGCGAAGGCTCCCTCCCGCTCGCCGCTGGATCTTCCGGCGCGAGACATGCGTGCCCCGCGCCCCTTCATCCTCGGCGCACTGCTGCGGCTGGAGGTGGCCCGCCGGCTCGCGCGCCTGATCACTCTCGCGTCGCTGGACTTCCTCGGCCTCCTGCTGGGCATCTGGACCGCCCTGGAGTTCAAGCAGGCCGTTCGCGGTGGCCCCGGCTTCGGCTTCTACTTCGACCAGGCGCTGGACGTGGCTCCGCTGGCGGCGCTGGTGATGATCCTCCTGTTCGCCCGCTCCCACCTCTACGCGGACCGGACCATGCGCCCCGGCTTCTCCGCCGTGGTGGCCTGCCTGTTCCAGACGACGGCGGTGATCTTCATCTACGCCGTGGTCGAGGGCTACGAGTTCCAGTCGTACTACATCTTCTACGGCGGCCTGTTCTTCGCGCTGTTCTACGTGGCCGGCCTGCGCTTCGGCTTCGAGCGCATCAGCTTCTGGTTGCTGAAGGCGGCGGGCTACCGCCGGCGCGCGGTCCTGGTGGGCTCGGGTGCGCACATCGACGGCGTGGCCAACGCGCTGCGCGGCTCGGAGGTCGAGCCGGTGGGCTTCGTCTCACTCACCCCGCGGCCGGCCAACGGGCTCAAGGACCTGGGCACGCTGTCGGACCTCGAGAAGCACCTCGACGAGGTGGACGAGGTGATCATCGCCGACCCCGACTTCCCGCAGGAGCAGGCGGTCGAGCTGGTAGAGCGCTGCCACGCCCAGAGCAAGGCCGTGCGGATCGCGCCCTCGACCATGGAGATCCTGATGGACCGGGTCGAGTTCGTGCCCGGCCAGGCGCTGCCGCTGTTCGAGCTCAAGGCGCCGGTCTTCGAGGGCGTCGACTTCGTGGCCAAGCGGGCCTTCGACTTGGTCGGCGCGGTGCTGCTGACCCTGTTGCTGTCGCCGCTGCTGGCGGCGATCGCGCTCGTAGTGCGCCTGACCTCGCGCGGGCCCGTGATCTACAGGTCGATGCGGCCCGGCCTGGGCGGCGACCTGTTCCCCTGCTTCAAGTTCCGCACGATGGAGCAGGACGCCGAGCACCGCCAGGGTGAGCTGGAGGACCGCAACGAGCTCGGCGGGGCGATCTTCAAGATGCGCGACGACCCGCGCGTCACCCGTATCGGCCGCGTTCTGCGCCGCTTCTCGCTGGACGAGCTGCCCCAGCTGCTCAACGTGATGCGCGGCGAGATGTCGCTGGTCGGCCCCCGGCCGCTGCCGCAGCGCGACTTCGACCGCCTCGAGGACTGGCACCGCAAGCGCTACCTGGTGCTGCCGGGAATGACCGGGCTGTGGCAGGTGTCGGGCCGCTCGGAGCTGGACCCCGACGAGCTCGTGCGCCTCGATTTCCTCTACCTGGAGCGCTGGTCGGTGTTCCTCGACCTGTCGATCCTGCTGAAGACCATCCCCGCGGTCATCCGCTCGCGGGGAGCCTGGTAGCCGGCCCCGCCGCGACCAGCGACTTGGTGAGCGGGCCCATCCGCTCGCGCACGATGGTGGCGTCGGGGAACAGCTGCTGCAGCTCCCCGGCGTCGAGCAGCAGCGTCTCGTCGAAGGGGTCGTCGGAGACGCCGAGGTTCCACAGCCGGCGGCCGACGCGCCGCGGCAGCCAGTGCACCAGCGGCAGCAGCGCGTGGGGCTCGACCGGGAACCAGCGGTTGGGGGTCTGGACGAAGTACCGCCCTCCCACCCGGGCGAGCTCATTGGCCAGCGCGCGCCGGTCGGCGGGCTCGACCACGTGCTCGATCACCGAGTTCGAGTAGGCCACGTCGAACTCGCCGTCGGCGAACGGCAGCCCGCGGCCGTCGGCGCGCAGGAAGCGCCCCGGGTACTCCGGGCGGTCCACGCGGTCGGTGCCGGTCACGTCCAGCTCGGGCTCCAGCCCGGCCAGGCCGGTCTCGCCCGAGCCGACGTCGAGGATGCGCTCGCTCGGCAGCGGTGCCATCAGCCGGCGGAACAGCTCGCGCCGCTGGCGCCGCGAGCGCCGCGCGACGCGCTCGGCCAGCCGCGTCCGCCAGCCCTGGCGGGCCAGCCCGTACACGGGCTGCTGGGAGCCTTCGGCCATCGGTGAGGTTCTAGCGGTCGCGGCGCAGAGGGCGCGTGCGGTTCCGAAAGTCGTCAGGCGGCTGAGAACTTTCTGGAGGATGCACGCGCGTCCCTGTGCGCGAGCCGGGGCCTGCTCCGGGCCGGAGGCGCCTGGCTCCGGTCTAGGCTTTTCGCGGCGTGATGCGCTACCGCTTCCTGTTCGAGCAGATGGTGCGCCGTGAGCTGCGCCAGAAGTACAAGGGCTCCGCGCTGGGGCTGCTCTGGTACCTGATCAACCCGATCGTCCTGATGGGCGCCTACCTGCTCGTTTTCAGCGTGCTGTTGAAGGTCGCCGACATCCCCGACTACCCGCTGTTCGTGGTGGCCGGGATGATCGTGTGGGTGTTCTTCGCGCAGGCCATGCTGGCGGCCGCGCCGAGCATGGAGCAGAACTCCTCGCTGGTGAAGAAGGTGAAGTTCCCCCGGGTCACCATTCCGGCCTCGACGGCCGTGGTGCAGCTGGCCACCTTCCTGGTGATGCTGGCTCTGCTTGCGCCGGTGGCCATCGCGATCCGGGGCAGCCTCGAGCCGGGCCTGCTGGTGCTGCCGCTCGTGGTGGCGCTGCTGTTCGCCTTCGTCCTCGGCCTCTCCATGGCCGTGTCTGTGCTGCACGCGCACTACCGCGACGTCGAGCCCGTGGTGGCGGCGGTGCTGCTGCCGTGGTTCTTCGTCACGCCGATCTTCCTGCGGGTGGACGACCTGCCCGGCGTCAGCAGCCGCCAGTGGCTCGGCGACCTGCTCGAGTGGGGCAACCCGATCGCGCCGTTCGTCAGCGCGGTGCGTGAGCTGCTGTACGCGGGGACGGCGCCGTCGCTCGGTCACTTCGCCTACCTACTGGTGGCCGGGCTGGGCGCGCTGGGCCTCGGCTGGCTGTGCTTCCGCCGCCTGGGGCGCGAGCTCGCGGTGGTGCTGTGAGGCCGGGCGAGGTCGTGCTGGAGCGGGCCAGCCGCTCGTTCCTGCTGCACCCCGAGGAGCGGGCGCGCACGCTCAAGGAGCTGTTCGTCCGCCGCGGCCGGCGCAACGGCCCGCGGGTAGCTGCCCTGGACGACGTGACGCTGCACGTCGAGCCCGGCGAGGCGGTCGGCCTGGTGGGCCGCAACGGCGCGGGCAAGACGTCGACGCTTCGGTGCCTGGCGGGGATCGTGCCGCTGGACTCGGGCCGCGCGGAGTGCGGCGGCCGGGTGGTGTCCCTGCTCGAGCTCGGCGCCGGGTTCGGCGCGGACTTCAGCGGGCGCGAGAACGTGTTCCTCAACGGCGCCCTGCACGGCTTCGAGCGCGAGGAGATCGAGGAGCGGCTGGACGACATCGTCGCCTTCTCGGAGCTCGGGGAGTTCATGGACGTGCCGGTGCGGGCCTACAGCGCGGGCATGTACCTGCGGCTCGGCTTCTCGATCGCCGCCTTCCTGGACGTGGACGTGCTGCTGATCGACGAGGTGCTCGCCGTGGGCGACGAGAGCTTCCAGCGCAAGTGCCTGCGGCGGATCGCGGAGCGGATGGACGAGGGCGCCACGCTGGTGCTGGTCTCCCACGACCCGAGCGCGATCGAGCGCGTGTGCCGGCGCGTGGTGGTTCTGGACGGCGGCCAGGTGCGGTTCGACGGGGCCACCGCCGAGGGGCTGCTCTTCTACCACCGGCTGCTCGGCGCCGGGCCCGACGACGCCAAGCGTGAGCGCCGCGGCACGGGGGTGGACGTGACCGGGCTCCAGCTACGCGACGGCGAGGACCGGGCGCGCGCGGCGTTCCGGCCGGGCGAGACGGTGCGGGTCGCCTTGACCGTGGCCGGCCCCGCTGAGCGGGCGGTGGTCGCGATCGAGATGCGCGACGTCGACGGCGCCCGGCTGTTTCGCACCGACACCACGCTCGGCGCGATCGAGGGCGAGACCGAGGTCGTCTACGAGATCCCCCAGCTCGGCCTGCTGGGTGGGGACTACGACCTCGTCGTGGGCGCGGGCGAGCACGACGCCCCGCCCGCGGGCACGCTGGACCGCCTGGCCCGGCTGTCGGTGTCCGAGACCTTCGAGGCCGAGGGGTTGGTCGACCTCCGCGGCGAGTGGCAGGTACGAGAGAGGGAGCCGCTGCGATGACCCCCGAGGAGGCGGTGGAGCGCGCGCGAGAGCGGGCAAAGCGCCACCCGGCACCGGGCCCCGGCGCGCTTGAGGGCACGATCGGCGAGCCGGACCTGGACGACCTCGAGCGCTGGGCGCGCATCCACGTCGACCCGGCCGGCGTCTACTCCACCCGCCGCCTGGGCGCGCCGGTGACCGGCTTTAAGCGGCTGCTCCTGCGCCTCCTGCGCCAGCAGCAGCTCGAGCTCGAGGCCCAGCAGACCCGCTTCAACGTCGCGGTGGTCGAGCACCTGCGGCGGCTCGAGCGCGGGGATTGACCCGGGTCCACCAGGTCCTCTCGGCCGCGGGCCCCTACGACGCGGTCAGCGGCCAGGCGCTGGCCTGGCGGCGGGTGCTGGCCGAGCACGGCCTGCCGGGGGACGTCCACGCGGTCTACGTAGACCCGCGGGCCGACGTGAAGCCGATCGAGCAGCTGCGTCCCCAGGCCGGCGACCTGCTGGTGATCCACTACTCCGCCTACGCGCCCCGGCTGCGCGAGCTGCTGGGGGGACCGTGGCGGCTCGCGCTCGTGCACCACAACGTCACGCCCGCGCGCTACCTGTGGCACCACGGGGCCTTTGCGGCGGTGGCGTGTGCTCTCGGCCGCCGAGAGCTGCCGATCTACGTGCAGGCGGCCGACGCCCTGGCGGGGGTGTCGGAGTTCAACGCGCGGGAGCTGGGCGAGGGCGCAGAGGTGGTGCCGATCCTCCAGGACCCGCGCCGGCTCGAGCCGCGGGGGCGGGCGCCCGACGGCGACGGGCCGCTGGTGCTGGTGGTGGGCCGGCTGGTCCCGAACAAGCGCCACGACCTCGCGCTGCAGGCCTTCGAGCTCCTGGGCCGCGAGCTCGACGCGCGCATGGTGTGCGTGGGGGAGCCGCTGTCGAGTGGGTACCGCGCCGCGGTCGAGAGCTGGGCCGGCGACGGGGTGACGATCGCCGGAGGCCTGGGCCAGGCCGATCTGAACTCCGCCTACGAGGCCGCGGACGTGCTGCTGTCGACCTCCGAGCACGAGGGCTTCTGCGTGCCGCTGCTCGAGGCGTTTGCGTTCGGGCTCCCGGTGGTGGCCCGGCCTGCCGGGGGCATGCCCGAGGTGGGCGGTGACGCCGTGCTGTGGGCGGACGAGCCGTTCGATCCCGCGATGGCCGCCGAGCTGATGCTGAGCGCGATCACCGACGCGCCGCTGCGTGAGGAGCTGGCCGCCCGGGGCCGCGCCCGGCTGGAGGCGTACGCCCCCGAGCGGGTGGAGGAGCGGATCGTGTCCTTCGTCGAGGGCGCGCTGGCGCGGTGAGCGAGCCCTACGAGGAGGACAACCTGCTCGACCGGGTCTCCGACGAGGCGACCCTCGAGCTGCACTACGACCGCATCCGCCAGCGCGAGCAGGAGATCCTGGCGGGGCGGTTGGGGATGGACGGAGGCCGGGTGCTCTCGGTGGGCTGCGGGTGGCACCCGGGCCGCCACCTGTTCCCCAAGCCCGCCTGGCACATGACCGGGGTGGAGCTGGAGCAGTCGTGGATCGACCTGCTGGTGGACGCCGGCGACCTCGACGACGGGTTCGCCGGGCGTGGCGGCGAGCTCGACCGGCTGGAGAACGGCAGCTATGACGTCGTGCTCTACCGGCTGGTGCTGCACCACATCGCCTACCAGGGTTCCCTGATGCCGGCGCTGGAGGAGGCGAAGCGGCTGCTGCGTCCGGGCGGCGCGCTGGTGGCGGTGGAGCCCGGCTCGTGGCACCCGGTGGGGGCGGGCCTGGGGCTGGCCAACCGGGTGGGTCTGGGGACCAAGGTGCACGGCACGCCCGACGACATCCCGCTCTCGCCCCGGAGGCTGGAGGCCGACGCACGCGCCGCGGGCCTTGAGCCCGAGCTACACGCGGTCACCTACTCGTGGCGACGGCTGCCGCCCGGTGTCCAGCGGGCGCTGCACCGCCTCGACGGGCCGCTGGGATCGCGCCCACGCGCCGCCCCGTTCGGGCACACGCTGCTGCTCCTGGCTAGGCGCTCGTGACGGTCTGGACCATGCGGCGGGAACAGCGGTCGGGCCCGGGCACGTTCGGGCGCACCCGGTACAGCACGAACTCGCCATTGCGGCGCAGGGGGGGACCGACAGAGTCGAGCGCCCGCCCGCCAAACGCCGGCAGCACCTTGCGTTCGACTACCACGTAGTCCGCCTTGCGCGAGTAGGGCACGTGGGGGTACTGCGTGCCTACGATGGGGCGGAGGCTGCACAGCCTCCGAGCGGACATCATGTAGGCCGTCCACAGCTGGGCTCCGGGACGCACGTCAAGCCGAACAGAGGCGTTGGGAGGCAGCTCGGCCATCCACCGGCGCAGCTCGACCTGATCAGCAGACAGCGACTTGCCCGCCCGCGCCACCTCGGGCTGGGCCGCCAGCGCGGCGGATCCCACGAACACCACCACCACCAGCGGGCCCACGGTCCTGAGGCGTCCCGCAGCCGAGCAGGCGATCACCAACAGCAGGGGAGCGACGAAGGCGAGGGCCTTGAACTCGAAGTACTGACCGAACTCGCGCTGGCGGAAGAACGCTCCCGCCGCGAAGAAGACCACAAGCACGGCGCCGAGGCCCACGGCCAATGGCCTCGGCAGGTCTCGAAGCAGCCACACGGCCAGCCCCGCCATCACAGCGGCGAACAGCCACCACAGCGTCGGGGAGGGCAGGGCGAGGAACTGGTGGGCGGGGACGAAGTACGTGAGGTCGCCGGCCCAAGGCCGCAGCGAGCTCGCTCCGGTCACCACCCCGGCTGCGCTCACCGCCTTTTCGGCTACTCCGAGGGCGGGTACGGCCAGCAGCACGCCGACGGGCACGATCCAGAGAAGCGAGCGTGGGCCCTGCCACAACCTTCTGACCCAGCCCAGCCGCTCCCGCGACCCGAGCGCCACGAACACGGCGAGGGCCAGCACCGGTATGGGCAGGGCCAGCGGGTACGCGAAAGCGCCGACGGCCAGGAAGAGGAGGAGCGCGGCGACCGTCCCGCGGCTCGGGCGTGTGGCCACCCACCAGGCGAGGATCAGGGCGAAGGGGAGCGTGAAGTAGCCCCAGGTTTGGTTGAAGTAGATGTGGGTGCCGGTGTGCAGGACCATGCGGTCGAGGCCGGCGATCGCCATGGCGGCGACGGCGGTGTACAGCGGCGCGCTGAGCAGGCGCGAGGCGAGTAGGAACCAGCCCACCGCCGTGAGCGAGAGCACGAGCACGGCGACGGGGGCGAGCGCCTCCCAGGTCTCGAGCCCGGAGAGCTCGGCGACCCCGGACAGGGCGTAGTAGATGGGGTGCTTGGAGCGCCACAGCACCGGCATCTGGTCGACCGGGCCGTCGGGTCCCTCCGCCAGCGGATGGTGATGGCGCAGGAACTCGGCGGTGCCGGCTGCCATGTGGGAGTCCGAACCCACGCCCGTGGCGGTGGGAAAGCCCGCGAGGAAGAAGGGAACCAGCGCCACCGCAGCGAGCAGTGCTGCGACGGCCACGGGTAGCACGAGGTCCGCGCGTGGCGCGCGGAAGCTGGGCGGTTGTCGCCGCAGGGAGAGCACGGTGGCGACCCCCCCGGCGATCAGCACGAGGCCCAGCGAGAGCCGGAACGGGCTCCCGGCGAACCCGAGCAGGGTCAGGGCGAGCCCAGCCGCACAGGCTCCGACCGGGAGCACCCACAGCGCCTCCTGCTCGCGCAGGTCGCGGGGTAGGAGCCTGCGGGTGAGCGGGAAGCCGCAGAGTCCGAACAGCAGCCCGGCGGCGGCCCCCGCGCGCACGGCGGCCAGGACAGTGTCGGCCAGTCCGTCGACACCGATGTGGTGCACCCCGGCGCGGCCCGCCAGGTAGAGCCCGATCAGCGCTCCCGCGCCGATGACCGCCGCCACCGCCCCCGCCCGAGGGCGGCGTTCGGCGGTTTCGCTCACCGACCGCCCTTGCGCTCGCTCCAGACGCGGGTCAGGAAGGCGGGGTTGCCCAGGAGGTAGCGGCGCCACATCCGGCGCGGCTCGAGCGCCAGGCGGAACACCCACTCCAGGCCGTGATCGGCCAGCCAGTGGGGTGCGCGGGGGACCCGGTGGGAGAGGTAGTCGAACAGCGCGCCCACGGTCCACACCACGGGTACCTCGAGCCGGTCGGCGTAGTGCTCGACCCAGCGTTCCTGCAGCGGCGTGCCCATGCCCACGAGCAGGATGTCGGGCTCCTTGGCGGCGATGTCCTCCAGCACCCGCTCTGAGTGGGGGCTGCCCAGGTCGAAGTAGCCGTGGTGGGTGCCGCGGATGTCCAGCGCGGGGTACCAGCGGCGCAGCGCGGCGCCCGCATCATTGGCCGAGCCCGGGTCCGAGCCCAGCAGGTATAGGGACAGGCCACGCTCCTGACACAGGCTGGCCACCCCCCAGATCCAATCCGCGCCGGTCATGCGGTGGGGCACGGGCAGGCCGATGAGGCGGGCGGCCAGGCGGACGCCGTAGCCGTCGCAGTAGACGAGGTCGGATCCCTGCAGCGCCTTGCGCAGGGCGGCATCGCCGTTGGCCTGGTTGAGCACGTGGGCGTTCACGTAGCTCACGTGATGGCTGCGGCCGTCGGCGGCGAATCCGATGATGCGGCGCAGCAGCTCGGCGGGCGGCGCCGTCTGCACGTCGATGTCGAACAGGCGCGTGGGCGCCGAGGCCGCCATGGCGCCCAGGGTAGTCAGCCCGGGGGCTCGAGCCCGTAGGGCGGCAGGGCCTTGCGGCGCGTCTGGAGCGCGCGCCGCTTGCGCAGCATGTCCGGCAGCATCCGCGCCGCCTCGACGTAGCCGCGTAGAAGAGCGCGCTCCACCACCACGGCGTAGCCGAGCGCCCCCAGCTCGTACGCGGCGACGGCCGGCAGGTCGCGCATCAGCGACTCCAGCGGGTCGTTCTTGGCCATCATCAGCAGCCGGTTGCGGAACTGCACCATCCGGTCCCAGTCCGGCATCCGGCTCCGGGTCGACGGGCTGAAGGTGCGCACGTGGTAGGCGGTGGCCGCCGGCTCGTAGACGCAGCGCCACCCCAGCACCCGCAGTCGCCAGGCCAGGTCGGCGTCCGAGCCCCAGGCCTCCAGCTGCTCGTCCACCACCTGCCCCTCGACCGCAGCGTCGTCCAGGGCCTCGCGGCGATACAGGGCCACCGCGCCGTCGGCGCCGAAGGCCTCGGCGGGGCGGCTGAAGCCGAGCGCGGGACGGCCGTGGCCCACCAGCCCGTTCTTGCGCCGGCGGTCCAGTGACATGCCGGCGGCGTCGATGGCGTCCAGGCGCTGCTCGGGGCGGGGCCCGAGGGTGCGCAGGAGCTTGGGGGCCACCGAGCCCACCCCCGGCGCGTCCAGCCGCCTGCGCGCCGCTGCCACGAAGCCCGACTCGAGGTAGCAGTCGGGCTGCATGAACAGCACCGGGTCGCCCGCCACGCTGCGCAGCGCGGCGTTGGCCGCCCGCGGCCACGAGTGGCGCTCGTCCAGGCGAACGGTGCGCACCCCCAGCTCGGCAGCCACCGCGGCGGTGGAGTCGCTCGACGCGTTGTCGATCACCACCACCTCGACGTCCTCCTGTTCGAGCGCGGTGGGCAGCGCGTGGCGCAGCAGCTCGCCCTCGTCGGTGGAGATGACCGGCACGGCGACGCTCACGCCGCCCACCTCTGCAGGATTTCCTCGCCGATCCGGCGGCGGTCGGGGTCGTAGCGCCAGCAGACCTCGGTGTCGCCCCAGCGCCGGCGCAGCGCGTCGACGTCGGGGTTGAGCAGGTCGAAGCCCCACTTCTCCCGCCAGTAGGCGTAGTGGTGTGCCAGGCGCTCCGGGTGCGCGGGCTTCGCGCGCGACAGGCGTTTGCGCAGACCGTCGGGGAGCCGCGCGGCCGCCCGGTGCAGAGGGGTGTCGCGCCGGCCGATGCGCTCACCGACGTGGTGGACCACCTCCGCCTCGGGCAGGCAGAACACCTTCAGCCCCAGGCGTCGCAGGGAGAGCGTCAGGTCCAGGTCGTCGAACCACACGGGATTGAAGCCCGGGTCGTAGCCGCCCGCCTCCACCGCCGCCTCGCGCCGGTAGGCCATGCAGCAGCCCAGCCCGCCGTCCACCTCGGCGGTCGCGCGGCAGCCTTCGCGGCGGCGCAGCACGGCGCCATGGTAGGTGCGCCGCCCCACCGGCTCGGCGATCGTCGAGCCCCGGTCGTGCAGGCCCTCCGGGCCGGTCACCTCGATCCCGCACGCGTGCAGCTCGCCCCAGTCGTAGGCCACGCGCGCGGTGACCGCTCCCACCCTCGGGTCGCTGCCCAGGAAGGCGACCATCCGCTCCAGCCAGCCGGGGGTCTCCAGCGTGGCGTCGGCGTCGAGCTGGACCACCACGTCGCCGCTGGCCGCCTCCAGCCCGGCGTTCAGGGCGTCGGCCACGCCGGAGTGCTCGCGCTCGATCACGCTCAGCTCCGGCAGACGCGCGCGCCATCGGGAGAGGACCTCGCGGCTGTCGTCGGTGGAGCCGTCGTCGACCACGATCAGCTCGTAGTCGGCGCCGGCGGTGTTCTCCGTCAGGTGACCCAGCGTGCGGTCGAGGATCCCGCCGTTGTCGCGGCTGGGCATGACCAGCGAAGCGCTCACCGCCGCCTCCGTCTGTTGGGGAGCAGACGGCCCAGCTCGTGGGTGATGATCTCCAGCGGTTCGAAGACCGCGCAGATCGCCCGGTCGCGGTCGCGGGTGCGTGCCGCCTGCGCCAGGCCGCGGGCGGCGGTGCGAAGGCCCCACCAGATCAGGCCGGGGAAGCGGCGCCGCGGCGCGGCCCCGGGGTACTCCCGCGCCACCCAAGCCAGACCTGACCCGTGCACCAGCTTCTGGCGCAGGAATCCCCGCACGGTGGGCCGGCTGAGGTGCACGACCGACGCCCCCTCGCGCCGCTCCAGCTCCCAGCCCGCCGCTCTGAGGCGGAAGGTCAGGTCGGCGTCCTCGCCGCCGCGGATGTCCTCCCTGAAGCCGCCGACCTCCTCGAAGGCGGTGCGGCGGCAGGCGAGGTTGGCGGTCTTGGGGAAGCCCCAGCGCGGGTGGCGCAGGGTGTCCTCCTGGTTCATGAACTCGCGCAGGTGCACGTAGCGGGCGGCGGGCGGGCCGCCGGGAGGGACGGGCTCGTCGACCAGCCCACCGCTCAGCAGCGCGGTGCGCTCGGCCGGCGCCGGCTCGAAGTAGCGGTCCAGCAGGTCGGGCGGGGCCGCCACGTCGGCGTCAAGGAACAGGATCCACTCCGCTTCGCCCTCCGCCACGCCGCGGTTGCGCGCGTACGCGGGCGTGAGGCGGTCGGCGCGGTTCATCAGCGGCACGCTCGCGCGCCGGGGGACGCCCGGGTGGTTGTCCACCACCACCAGCGTGTCGCCCTCGCCCAGCTCGATCGCCTGCAGCCGCGCCGCAACCGCGTCGAGCTCGGGCTGGGAGCCGCGGAAGGGCACCACCACGTCCACCGTCGGGCGCGGCATCAGTGCCTCGGCGAGCGCTCGTTGTTCATCGAGCGCCCGAACTCCCGCGAGATCAGCTCCAGCGGCTCGAACACCGCCCACAGTGCGGCGTCGCGGTCGCGCCGGCGCACCGCGCGAGTGAGTCCTTTGGCCGCGGTGCGCACGCCCCACCAGATCAGGCCCGGGCGGCGGCGGGCCGGGAACGAGCCGGGGTACTCGCGGTCGAGCCAGGCGGCGCCCGCCCCGTGGTGGAGCTTCTGGACGGCAAACGCGCGCGCGGTCTGGCGGCTGCGGTGGGTGCCCCGCGCGTCCTCGCGGCGCTCGACCTCCCACCCCGCGTTCTGAAGCCGGAAGGTCAGGTCCGCGTCCTCGCCCGCGCGCAGCTGCTCGCGAAACCCGCCCGCTTGCTCGAACGCGGTGCGCCGGACCCCGGCGTTCGCCGTCTGCACGAAGGCCCACTCGCCGAAGCTGAAGGTGTTCTCCTGGTCCATCGCCCGGCGCAGGTAGCCGTAGCGGGCCGAGGCCCGGCCGTCGGGCGGCACCTCCTCGTCGCGCACGCCGCCGGCCAGCAGCGCGGTGTGCTCGCCGGGGAGGGGGTCGAAGTAGCGGTCGAGCATGTCGGGGTCCGGGGCCACGTCGGCGTCGAGGAACACGATCCAGTCGGCGCTTCCCAGCGCGGCGCCGCGGTTGCGCGCGTAGGCCGGCGTCTCCAGCTCGGCGGCCCGCAGCAGGGAGCCCTCCCGGACCGGCTCGCGGCCGGGGGTGTTGTCCACCACCACGATGCTGTCGCCGTCGGTCAGGCGCAGCTGCGCGAGGTTGCGCTGCACCTGGGCGAGCTCATTGAGGTCGCCGCGGAAGGGGACCACCACGTCGACCGGCGGCCTGGGCACGCCGCCCAACCTAGAGTGCCCGCCGGTGGGCGAGGTGTGGGCCATAGTCGTGACCCGCGACCGGCGCGATCTGCTGAGCGGATGCCTGGCGGCGCTGGAAGCGCAGGAGCGCGCGCCCGACCGCGTGCTGGTGGTGGACAACGCCAGCAGCGACGGCACGCCGGACATGGTCCGCGCCGAGCATCCCTCCGTCGAGCTGCTCTCGCTGAGGGTCAACGAGGGGGGCGCCGGCGGCTTCCACGAGGGCATGAAGCAAGCCCACGCCGGCGGGGCGGAGTGGCTGTGGCTGATGGACGACGACACGGTGCCCGAACCCGGCGCCCTGTCCGAGCTGCTGGCCGCCGCCGGCCGGCTGGACGAGTCGCCCGCCTTCTTGGCCAGCCGCGCCGTCTGGCGCGACGGCCGGGTCCACCCCATGAACGCGCTGTGGCCCGACCGCACCCGCGCCGCGCTCGCCGTCGAGGGCGCCGAGCGCCGCGTCATGCCGGTCCGCTCGGCCACGTTCGTCTCTCTGCTCGTGCACCGCGGCGCGGTCGACCGCCACGGCCTCCCGCGCAAGGAGTTCTTCGTGTGGAGCGACGACATCGAGTACACCAGCCGCATCGTGCTGGCCGGCGACGGCGGCTACCTGGTGCCCGCCAGCCGCGTGCTCCACGACACCCCCGACCCCCACACCGCGGCCACCGCCGAGCCCGAGCGCTTCTACCTCCACGTGCGCAACACGCTGCTCATCGCGCTGGCACCGGGCCGCCCCCCGCGCGACCGCCTCGTGCGCCTATGGGTGCTGGTCTCGACGGTGGGGGCCTACCTGCGAGCCCGCCCGACCCGCGCCGCCCTGGCCGCAACGGCCCGAGGCCTCCGCGACGCGACACGACACACCCTTCGCGAAAAGTCCTCAGGCGGCTGAGGACTTTTCAGAAGGGGATGTGTGCTCCGCGCCCCGGGCCGCACGCTCAAGGAGGTGAAACACGAACCACGGCTTCTCCCGCACCGAAAGCGAACGACCAGCAACGAGAAGACCCATCTCCAGCAGCTCGCCGTGGGCAGGCGAGTGCCGAACGGCAACACTGGAGGGCACCAGCAGGCCCGGGCCATGCCGGAGAACGCCGGCCGACCAGGCGAGAAACCCGCGCCGGCCCGAAGGGGGAGGCGCGAGGTCGCGGCGCACGAGCACCGCCCCCGGCCGAGCGACGCGAATAGCGAGAAGCCCGCGGGAGCAGGCGTCGGCATCCAGATCGGGATCGAGCGTCTCGGGAATCGGCAGCGACCCGGGATCGAGCGAGCCGGCCGGCGTGACTACCTTGCTGGCCAGCAGGACAGGCCGCGAAGGATCGTCGGCGGCCTCGAGCAGCCGCTCGTGCGCATCCGGGTGTGGCGACACCCCGGGGTCGACCACCCAGCGCCACTCGGAGGAGGAGCTCACAGCGTCGGCAGCACTTCGCCCTCGGCGGCGTCCAGCGCCTGGCGCATGCAGTCGTCCATGTCGATGTAGAGGTAGTTGGCAAGGCGCCCCGCGAAGTGCACGCGCCCGCCGACCTCCTCGCGCAGGAGGGACTGGTAGCGGTCGTTGAGCTCTCGGTTCTGCGGTAGCTCGATCGGGTAATAGCGCGTCGGCGCGCCGGTGAACTCGAACCCGAGCACGGTGCCCTCGCACACCTGGCGCGAGGCGTGCTTGGTCTCGTGGATGCGGATGAACGGGTACTCGAGGCCGGGGTAGTTGACGACCATCGCGCCCTGGGCGTACTCGACGTGGGGGATGTGCACCGAGCGCACTTCGATGCCGCGCCAGTCCAGCGTCCCGAGGCTATGCCCGCAGAAGACGTCCAGCGGGCAGGTGAGCACCACGGCGTCGGCGTCGGCGTCGAGCGTCTCGAGCGTCACGTCCTGGCCGTATCGCACCTCGATCAGCTCGTGGTCGAGCAATCCGTCGATCAGGTCCGTGTAGCCGTTGGGCCCTGCGGGCCAGCCCTGGTAGGGGTCGGGGAACAGGTACGGGTCGTTGTCCCAGCGCACCGACACCCGCCGCGGCGCCCACTGCGCCGAAAGCGTGGCCGCGGGCCGGCCCCACTGCTTCTCGGTGTAGGGCTTGACGTAGCGCCCGTAGAGGACCGGGCCCATCAGCTCCAGGCACCACTCCTCGAAGTTGGCCGCCTGGGCGCGCTGCTCTGCGTCCACGCCGCGGCGTTCCTCGAGCTCCGCTTTGATCTCCTCGCTCTGGCTCTGGGCGTCGATGTCCGAGAGCAGGATCGGCCAGTTGAGCACCTTGCCCTCGACGTTGATGTCCACCCGGTGGCGGTAGTCGTTGAACGGCGTCATCGAGTTGGCGAGCTCCCACACCTCCTGGTCTTCGGTGTGGAAGATGTGCGAGCCGTGTGGCTCGTAGAGCACGCCGCCCATGTGCTCGGAGCGGATCAGCCCGCCGGGCACTTCCGCCCGCTCGAGCAGGGTGGAGGCCACGCCTTCCTGCGCCAGGCGCCAGGCCAGCGTGCAGCCGGTCAGGCCGGCGCCGACGATCAGGACGCGGGGCACGGCCAGCGAGCCTAGGGGGCCGGGAAGGCCGCCTGCAGCCGCGCGAGGCCACCGTCGGTGGCCGCCGCCAGCACCCGCGAGCGCATGTCCAGCCCGAGCGGGGCGTCCAGGCCGCCCGCCTCGGGCAGCGCCACGGCCCCGCCGGCCTCGCGGACCAGCAGTTGCCCGGCGGCCAGGTCGACCGAGCGGGTCTCGTCCAGGGTGAGCATCGCGTCGAGCCCCCCGCCCGCGACGTGGCACAGCGACATGGCCACCGCGCCCAGCGCCCGCAAGCGGTCGGCGCCGGTCTCCTCGAGCGCCGCCCCGGCCCGAGCCACCCGGGAGGGATGGGTGTTCTCCAGCCCGAGCAGCTCGAGCTCGTCGGACCCGCTGGTGGCGAGGCGCGAGCCGTCTCGGAAGGCGCCCTCGCCGCGGCGGGCCCACCAGTCCTGGCCGGTCTCGAACTCGTGCACGTAGCCGAAGACGACGTCGCCGACCGTCCCGCCCTCGGCCACCGCCACCGACAGAGCGAAGGCTCCGGCCCTACGGCGGGCGTTGCGCGAGCCGTCCACGGGGTCGATCACCACGCGCAGGGAGCCGCCGCCGTTCACCTCGACCCGTCCGCGCTCCTCGGAGATCGCGAGCAGCCCGCCGTCGAGCGCCTCGAGCTCGGCGAACACGGCGTCCTCGGCCGCCTTGTCGATCGCCAGGGTGGTGTCCCCGCCCGCGCCCCGGTCCAGCGTGGCGGAGCGATCGGGCTCGCGCGAGATCGCCTCCGCCGCCCGTCCGGCCGCGCGGCGGCACAGCTCCAGCCAGTCGGGGGTGGCCACGTGGGGCAGCGTATTCTGCGAAACGCGTGAACCCCTTCGTGGAAACGCTCGCGGTGCCGGTCGAGGGTGGCGATCTGCACGTGGCCCGAGCCGGGGCCGCGCCGGCCGACGCGGAGGCCGTGGTGGTGGCCGCGCACGGGATCACCGCGTCGCACCTCGGATGGACGCCGGTGGCGCGCGAGCTGATCCAGCGGCGGCCGGAGGTGTCCATCCTGGCGCCCGACCTCCGCGGCCGCGGCCAGAGCGCGGACGTGGCCCCGCCCCGCGGCAGCCTCGAGGCCCACGCCGCCGACGTGAACGCGCTGCTCGACCACGTCGGGGTCGAGCGGGCCGTGCTGGCCGGGCACTCGATGGGCGCCTACGTGGTCGCCCGGGCCGCGGTGGAGTATCCGGGCCGCGCGGGCGCCGTCGTGCTGGTCGACGGCGGCCTGCCGGTGGAGCTGCCGCCGGGCGTTGACGCCGACAAGGCGCTCGAGGCCTTCCTCGGCCCCGCCATTGACCGGCTGCGCATGACCTTCGACAGCCCCGACGACTACGTCGAGTTTTGGAAGCAGCACCCCGCCTTCAGCCGTGGGCGCTGGAACGACGACGTCGAGGACTACGTGCGCTACGACCTGGGCGAGGACGGGCGCAGCGTGGTCTCCGAGGACGCGGTCCGCGCCGACGGTGCGGAGCTGATGATGGACGGGCGGACCTCGGCCGCGGCGGGCCAGGTGAAGGTGCCGTTGTGGCTGCTGCGCGCGCCGCGCGGCCTGCTCGACGAGGATCCCTTCATCCCGCTCGAGGCGCTGCTCGCGTTCAAGGAGGCACAGCCCGCGGCCACCATCCACGAGGTGGCCGAGGTCAACCACTACACGATCGTCCTGGGCGACGGCGCGGCAGAGGTGGCCGGCGCCATCGACGACGCGGTCTCGGCGCTCTAGGCGGCCGCCTCGCGAAAGACGGCGGCCGCCTCGGTGGCCACCTGGCTCCAGTCGCGCTGCGGCGGCTCGGCCCGCACCCCTGCGAGCGCGGCGGCAGCCGCCAGCAGAGCGGCGTTGTCGCCGGGCTCCACCAGCGTGGCTGCCGACACCCCCTCCAGCACCTCGGGCAGCGACCCTGCGGCATGGGCCGCCACCGGCGTTCCGCAGGCCAGCGCCTCCAGGGGCGGGAAGCCGAAGCCCTCGTCCTCGGATGGGAAGACCAGCGCCTCGGCCGCGGTGTAAAGCGCACGGAGCTCCGGCTCGCTGACGCGCCCCAGCACCAGCACGCGGCCGGGCCGGCTCAGCTGCTCGCCGGCGGCGGGGGAGGCCGCCCCGGCCAGCACCAGCGGCGGCCCGTCCCACTGGGCCACCGCGTCGACCAGCGGCTCCACGCCCTTGCGCGGGTCGATCGGGTCCAGCGAGCCGACCCAGAGCAGGTAGTGCGGGGGCAATCCGAGCCGCGACAGAGTCGAGCGCGCATCCTCCACCGGGGCGAAGCCCGGCGGCACCGCGGCGGGCACGACGGCGATCCGCTCGGGATCGACGCCGAGCATCCGCCGGGCGTCGGCGGCCACGGCGTGCGAGTGCACCATCACCCGCCGGGCGCGCCGCACGGCCCGGTAGCGCAGCTTGTGCAGCAGCCCCGTGCGCAGGTAGACCTCTGGGTTCTTCAGCGGCGCCAGGTCGTGCAGCGTCACCACCAGCGGGGCGCCCGGGACGCAGGCTGAGGAAGTCGAGCGAGGGGGTGTGGAGCACGTCGGCACCCAACCGCCTCACCGCGCGCGCTTGCACCACATGCTCCAGCGGCTCCCAGCGCTGGGGCTCGGTGATCTCCTCGATCCGAAGCCCGAGCTCCGAGGCCCTCTCGGTCAGCGCCTCGTTGAGGCACTCGACGTACCGCCCGATGCCGCTGCCCGCCGGGCCGGGGCGCCCGAGCACCCGCAGGTCCTGCGCTACGACGAGGTCGGGCATCGCCTGCGTAGCCTGGCAGCCGTGACGGTGGCAGTGACCGGGGCGACCGGCGAGTTGGGCGGCCGCGTGGCCCGCCGCCTCGCCGACCGCGGACAGGAGCAGCGCCTGGTGGTACGCGACGCCGCTCGCGCCCCTGCGCTCGAGGGCGCCGAGGTCAGGGAGGCCTCGAAGTACGGGGCCCGCGAGGAGATGCGACGCGCCCTGGAGGGCGCAGACACCCTCCTCTTGGTGTCCGCCGAGGAGTCCGAGGACCGCGTGGAGCAGCACATCACCGCGGTCGATGCGGCCCGCGCTGCGGGCGTCGAGCGCATCGTCTACCTCTCCTTCGTGGGCGCCTCACCGGAATCGATCTTCACGCTGGCCCGCCACCACTGGGCCACTGAGGAGCACATCCGCGCCACGGGCCTGCGGTTCACGTTCGTGCGCATGTCGATGTACATGGACTTCATCCCCCTGTTCGCCGGCGAGGACGGGGTGATCCGGGGCCCGGCCGGCGACGGCCGGGTCGGCGCGGTGCTGCGCGACGATGTGGCCGACGTCAGCGTCGCCGTCCTCACGGGGGCGGACCACCATGGCCAGACCTACGACGTCACCGGGCCGCGCGCATTCTCGCTGGCGGAGATGGCGCAGGAGCTGTCGCGCGCCGAGGGCCGCGAGGTGCGCTACGAGGAGGAGACCGTCGAGGAGGCCTGGGAGTCCCGCAGGGCGTCGGGAGCGCCGGACTGGATGATCGAGGGCTGGGTCACCTCGTATCTGTCCATCGCGGCCGGCGAGCTGGACCTGGTCACCGACACCGTCGAGCGCCTGGCCGGACACCAGCCCGTCGATCTGGTCGACTGGCTGCGGTCGTGACCCGGTTCGACGACGACCTGTGGGAGATGGTGCCCGACGCCGGGCCGCCGCCCCGGCACCTGGCGCGCTTCGTGCGCGGGCTGCCGGCGGCCGAGCACGCGCTCGACCTGGGCTGCGGCGACGGCCGGCTGACCAAGGAGCTGACCGCCGACCGGGTCACCGGGGCCGACGTCTCCGAGCTCGCGCTCTCGCGTGCCCGCGGCCGGCTTCCCGACGTCGAGTTCGTCCAGCTCGTCCCGGACGAGCCGCTGCCCTTCCTCGACGGCTCCTTCGACCTGGTGGTGTGCGTGGAGACGATCGAGCACGTGCGCGACGTCCAGCTGTTCGTGAGCGAGGCCCGCCGTGTGCTCAGCCCCGACGGCACGCTGGCCGTCACCACCCCGGTCAACGGCCGCCTCACCGCCGCCCGCGCGCTGTGGAAGGGCTTCGAGGAGGTCTTCGACCCACTCTCACCCCACATTCGCTTCTTCACCGCCCAGTCACTGAGCGGGCTGCTCGACGACCTCGGCTTCGACGCCCCTCCGCCCAAGCGCGAGGAGGGCACGCTGCTGGTCTCAGCGCGGGTTCATGGCGTCAGGGCCGGTCCGTAGCGCCGCGGCACTAATCTGGCCTCCGGGCATGGACGTCGCCATCCTTGGAACCCGCGGCATCCCCGCCTCCTACAGCGGCTTCGAGACGGCCGTTGAGCAGATCACCGCCCGCCTCACCGCCCGGGGGCACCGAGTGACCGTCTACTGCCGCCCGCACGTGGTCTCGCCCGCCATTCAGGAGTGGAAGGGGGCCCGCCTGGTCCACCTTCCCACGGTGCGCAACAAGTACCTGGACACCTTCGTCCACACCCTGCTGTCCAGCATCCACGCGGGCCGCCGCCGCCCCGACGTGGCGCTGTTCTTCATCGCCGGCAACAGCCCGCTGTGCCTGATCACCCGCGCGGCCGGCATCCCCACCGTGATCAACGTGGACGGGCTCGACTCCGACCGGCGCAAGTGGAACCGCTTCGCGAAGGCCTACCTGCGGGCCGCGGAGCGCATGTCCCCGACGATGGCCACTCGCGCGATGACCGACTCCCACGCGGTGGCCGCCATCTACCAGCGGCGCTACGGGCGCGAGATCGGGGTGGTGCCCTACGGCGCCGAGGTGCCGCAGTACACCGACGGCGGGGTCCTGGACCGGCTCGGGCTCGAGCCGCGTCGCTACGTGCTGTTCGTCGGCCGGCTGGAGCCGGAGAACAACCCCCACCTGCTGGTGGAGGCCTGGGCTCGAATCCCCTCACACAAGACGCGCGGCATGAAGCTGGTGGTGGTCGGCGGGGCCCCCTACGCGTCGGACTACATCACCCGCGTCCGCCGCGCCGCCGACCCGCGCGTCCTGTTCCCGGGCTACGTCTTCGGGCCCGGGTACTGGGAGCTGCAGCGAAACGCCTACCTGTTCTGCGCCCCGACCGAGGTCGGCGGCACCCACCCGGTGATCCTCGAGTCGCTGGCCGCCGGCAACTGCGTGCTGGTCAACGACTACCGCCCCAACGCCGAGACCGTGGGCGACGCGGGCGTGTACTTCTCGGGCGAGACCGGCGTTCCGGACCTGGCCCGCAAGCTCGAGCGGCTGCTGGACGAGCCCGAGACGGTGCAGGACTTCCGCGCCAAGGCGCTCAGCCGCGCGGAGCGCTACTCGTGGGACGCGGTGGCCTCGGCCTACGAGCAGATGCTGCTCGAGGTGTGCGGCGGCTCGGGCCACGGGCCGCTGGAGCTGGACCGCCTGGAAGAGCTCGAGCGGGCTACCGCCGGAGTTCTCTAGCGCGGCACTAACGCCGGCGGCGCCGGATGACCCGCACGGGCGACGAGCGGGTGGCGTTGCGGCGCGTTCCCTCACGCCACACGAAGCGGAAGCGGCCAGAGCTGCGCATGCGGACCCGCGGCCGGACGGTGTTGCGCAAGCTGCTCGATCGCACGCGGCGGATGGTCCGCCAGCGGCGGGAGCCCCTGCGCCGGAACTGGAGCGAGGCACGGATGGGGCTCCCGTTCGCGGCCGGGCGCAGCTGGCCGTACACCCGCACCGCGCGGCCGCGGCGCACCCGCTTGGGGTAGGCGTCGATCGACCGCTGGTAGCTGAAGAACGAGGGCTTGCGCTGGCCGTTGATGGTGATCAGGCCCGACTGGAAGGTGCTGCCCCAGTAGCGCGAGCTCGAGGGCGGCACTGCGCGGTTGGGCTGGTCGTCGACCAGCAGGAACTGCGCCACCGAGCGCACGCGCCGGTTGCGGTAGGCGATGTGGTCGGCCTCGTTGATGTACGCCGCCTGCCGCGACCAGGACTGGCCGACGATGGTCGGGTCGGGCGGATCGGTCTGGTAGCCGTACTCGGTCAGCCAGATGGGCATCCGCCGCGACGAGCCGTAGCGGCGCTGCACGCGGTCCAGCGTGCGGGTGAGGCGACCGAGCGAGGAGATCGTGACCTGGTCGCGGATCCGGTCCACCTTCGACGGCGCGACCTCGAGGGCGTATGGGTGCTGCGCGAAGCCGGGCGCGTCGAACAGGGCGGGGTGCTGGGAGCGGAACTGCGATGGGTCGGTCGGACAGCCCCGCACGCTCGCCTCGCCGCCGCGAAGCGGCTGGAAACGGCCGTTCACGCAGTACAGCTCGCGCAGGAACCGCAGCGGGGTCATCGGGCCGTCGGTCAGCCGGCGCGTGCCGCGCGGGGCCAGCTCGCCGATCAGAATGTTGTCGGCGCCGTGGCCGCTGGCCCGCAGTCCGTTCCAGGCGGAATCGAGCAGCCGGCGGTAGATGTGGGGCGAGGCCGGTCGCCCGCCGGAGACCTGCGGCCGCAGCCATCCCGGCTGCTGCGGCTCGTTCCACACCGACCACATGGTCACCCGCGGCAGTACGTTCGAGGCGGCCGCGGCCGACGCCCGGGGCCGCTCGAGCGGGAGCGGCAGCCCGCCGCCTCCCCCGCCCGGGGCGGGCTGGGGCTGCTCGTCGGTGTAGGAGCCCGAGTAGCGACGCCCCACTGCGGTCACGAACTGGCCAAACTCCGGCGCGCTGGGGTTCACGAGGCCGCGCGGCTCGGACTTGTCGCCGGTGGCCCAGCGGGGGGAGGGACCGGTGATGGAGAACAGCAGGCCGACGCCGTACCGGCGGGCGGCCTGGACGATGCGGTCGTAGCGATCCCACGCGCCCGACCCGTAGGCCGCCGGGTCAGCGGCGTTGAACGAGGGCCGGTTGGCACTGGTGGCCGCCGGGGCCACGTAGCGCCAGAACAGCGAGACGCGGATGCGGTCCACGCCCAGCGAGCGCAGCGTGGACATGGTGTTCTCGACCTGCTGGTCGGTGCCGGTGACCAACAGGTTGTCGTCCTGGAAGACCGACTCCTGGGACGGCGAGGCGGAGGCGCTCGACACCGGTGCGGCGAGCGCTGCGGCTGCCGCGGCTGCGGTCAGCAGCGCGCGGGCGCGCCGGCTCACCCGTATTCCTCGATCGGATCCTCGTCGAGGGTCGGGACCTTGGACTCGCCCTTGGCGCTCCCCAGCCCACGACCGGCCGGGGCTCCAGCCCCGCCCGCGGCCCCCCCACCTGCGGCTCCGGCTGCTCCGGCTGCTGCTGCCGCACCGGCCCCCGCGCCTCCGGGCAGTAGGCCGTTGCGCTGCAGTATCTCCCGGCGCTTCTGGCGCTCTGCCTTGCTGTCGTCGGGCCCGATGCCGGCCAGGGCCGCCGCCCGGGCCTCCTCGCGCACCCGTCGTGCCGCCTTCGAGAACGGGTCGAGGTACAGCGCCCCGCGGACGACCTCGAGCGCGCGGAGCGGCTCGCCCTGATGCAGCTCGAACTCGGCCAGGTGCAGCCAGGTCTGCGGGTCGCCCGGGAACTCGCGCACGGTGCGCTCGAGGATCCGGCGGGCCACGCCCTCGCGCCCGGCGGCCGCGGCCACCGAGGCCTCGGCGAAGCGCGGGCGGCGCGCGAGCGGGTCGGCGCTGCGGGCGGCGCGGGCCTCCTCGGCTGCGTTCTTGAGGTTGCCCTCACCGATCTCGCTCATTGCCTTGGCGGCGGCGCGGCTGGAGCGCTCGGGCTGCCAGATCGCGCCGCACAGCAGCGCGGCGGTGGCCAGCACGCCGACAGCGGCCACCACGCGGCCCCACGGCGGGCGGTGGAAGCGTCCCTCGCTCTCGGGGGCCAGCGCGGCGGTGGCGCCGGAGGCCGAGGCGGCGAACGCGCCCCGTCCGGCCACGAAGCCGGCAGCGGCGAGCGCCACGGCGGTGACGCCGGGGACGAACCAGGTCCAATCGATCGCCGACTGCACCCCGAAGACCACTGCCACCACCACGAGCCCGAGCAGCGCGGTGCGCTCGCCGGTCCACTCGATCGGCGGGCGCGGCTCGCGGCGGCGGCGCAGCCGGGGCACGAGCGCGACCGCGCGCAGGGCGCAGGCGATCCAGGCCAGCAGGGCCAGGACGCTGAGGACGACCCCGACCACGCCGAGGTCGGACATGGTCTGCGGGATGTAGCCGTGGGCGTGCTGGGCCACGAGCTCGTCCTTGCGGTAGCGCAGCCGCGACACGTAGAAGGTCCCCGCCCCGGTCCCCTTGCCCGGGCGCTCGCTGAAGACGTCGTTGGCCTCGCCCCAGTATCGCGCCCGGCTGGAGGAGGAGACGGTGAGCCGGCCGGCACCCTCCGGTGGGGCGGCGGCGGTCTCGCTGGTGAGCTCGTCGACGCGGTCGGAGACCGTGCCCGACAGGCCGCGGTCGCTCGCGGCCACCGAGGTGAAAAGCGCCAGCGGCAGTGCCAGCAGCGCGCCGACCACGACCAGGCCCACGCGGCGGCGCACGCGCATGGTCGGGACCACGCGCGACATCCCGTACGAGACGCCGAGGCCGACGACCAGCAGCAGGACGATCATCAGCAGCACGAACAGGCCGAACTCGCCCGCGACCGCCTCGCGTTGTGCCAGCGGGGTGCCGCCGACTGTGAAGGCCGCCTTCGACAGGCCCCAGGCGGTGACCGGCGCGGCGCCGGCGATGCCGACGGCGAGCACGGACAGGCTGCGCAGCCGCAGCGGCACGAAGGTGAACCAGACGATCGCGCCGACGGCCAGCGCGACCAGAGCGCCGCGGGACTGCGTGAGGAGCATGGCCAGCATGAGCACGCCGCAGGCGGGGAAGGCGAGGGCGCGCTCGAGCATGCCGCTGGAGCGCTTGGCCCCCATCCACATTGCGGGGATCACGCCGATCGCGGCCATGGAGCCGACCGCATTCCAGTAGCCGAACGGCTGGCCCAATCGGGCGGCCTGCTCGGTGGGAGCAAGGGCGCCGGGCCACACGCGCGAGATCAGCCCATACAGGCAGACCACCACGCAGGCGGCGAGCACGGAACGCAGCAGGACGGGCGAGGCGGTCGGCATCAGCCGGGCGGCGGCGACGGCGCCGGCGAACACGGCCAGGTAGGCGAACGAGCGGCCTGCCTCGATGAACGAGAGGTCGGGCACCACCGACCAGCCCACCGACAGCGCGGTGAAGCCGACCAGCGCGGCCACGGCGATCAGCGGCGTGGTACCCCACACCGGTCCGCGCCGGCGGCTGAACAGCGCGGCGATGATGAGCGCGGCGGAGGCGGCCACGACCAGGATCTCCGCGATCGTGGTTCGGCCCAGCTCCGTGCCGCCGGCGGCCACGAAGGCGACGGCGGCCAGGAACGCGGCTGCTACAGCGCTAGCGACGTAGGCGCGCAACACGACCACCGAGACTCGAGGCGGGGCCAGCCAGACGATCGAACAGAGCGGGGAAGCGGCGCCTGGCGGCGAGCACCAGGCCGGCGATGGCGAGGAGGGCGAGCGCCAGCAGCGACAGCTTGATCGGAGTCGGCACCTCGTGGGTGGACGCGGCCAGGTTGTAGAGGCCGGCGTCGCCGGGGCTGATCGACTTGCCGTCGAGCTTCAGGTTGGGCTTGCCCGCCCCGTTGGCCAGGTTCTCGATCGCGGCCCGCTCGCGCTGCATGCGAGCGAGCTCGGCTGCTGAGGGCTTGCTGGGCGCGGTCTTGGTGCTCGTGGTGCTCCCACCGGTGCCACCGCCCGAGCCCCCGCCCGAGCCTCCGCCGGCCCCGGCGCCCGAGGAGCTCGGGCCACTCGGGTTCGGGGAGTTGAGGATCTCGCCGCAGTCGCTGTACTCCGACAGGTCGGAGGGCAGGTCATTCAGCGCCTGCTGCTTCTGCTGGTCGGAGTAGTTGCCCTGGAGCTGGCCGTCATCCGCGCAGTCCTCGATAGGCCCCGACATGGAGGCGGCGGGCACCAGCAGCGCGCCTAGCGCGACAACAAGCGCCACGAGCAGGCTGTTTCGAAGCAGTCTCATCGTGGATTTCGAGAGGCTGGGTCTGCCCTGTCCAGGCAGGATCCCGGACCGAAGAACCCTAGCAACACGGCCAGCGACCTCTGGGGTCCAAAGCACAGTGTCCAAGCGGAAGTTGCGCTCATAGAGTCTGCTCTGTGCCCGTGCGCTGCGCCGTGCTGCCGCCGGTCGCGGTGCCCTACCGCGAGCCCCTCTTCGCTCTGGTCGCGCAAAGCGCGGACCTCGAGCTGCGCGTGATCTACCAGTCCGAGGGACAGCCGGGGTGGGACCAGCCCGCCGGCTGGTTCGCCTCCGACCACCCCTACGACGCGGTCGCGCTGGGCTCCCGCCAGCGTGCGCGGCCGGGCCGCACGCCGGTGGTGGTGCCGCGCGGGGTAGGGCGGGCGCTGTCCGATTTCGACCCCCGGGTCGTGGTGTCGTGGGAGTACGGCCCCACCACGCTGCGGGCGCTGGCCTGGTGCCGGCGCCACGGCCGGGCGCTGGTCATCTTCAGCGAGTTGCCTCCGCATGCTGACTCTGAACTACCCGCCTGGCAGCTGCGCCTACACCGGTTGCTGGTCGGGCGCGCCGATGGCTTCGTGGTGGCCTCGGAAGCGGCGCGGCGGCGGGTGGTCGCCCTCGGCGCCGAGCCCGACTCGGTGCAGGTGAGCTTGCAGAGCGCGGATCTGGAGCCGTTTGCCGGGGTCGCGTCGCTCCGAGGCGAGGCGCCCGTCCGCCTGCTGTACGTCGGTCGCCTGGTGGAGGACAAGAACCTGCGCCGCCTGTTGCGCGCGCTCGTGGGGCTCGACGCGAAGGTGGTCCTGTGCGGCACCGGGCCGCTCGAGGACGAGCTTCGTGACCTGACGCGCCAGCTCGGCGTGAAGGCCGAGTTCGCGGGCTATGTGTCGCCGGCCGACCTCCCCGCTCGCTTCGCGGCCGCCGACGCGCTGGTGCTCCCCAGCCTCTACGAGCCCTTCGGCGTCGCGGTGCGCGAGGCCGCGGCCGCCGGACTGCCGGTGATCTGCTCGCGCAACGCCGGCGCCGCGGGGGACTTCGCGGTCGCCGGACGCAACGCGGTGCTGGTGGACCCGATGAGCGAGAGCTCGATCGCCGAGGCCCTCGCGCTGGTGGTCAACGACCCCGCGGCCCGCGCGCGAATGGCAGCCGAGAGCCTTGCGCTGGCCGCAGAGCACCCGCTGGCCGACGATGCGGACGCATTCGCCCGGGCGGTCACGCGAGCAGGCGAGGCAGGATCTCCTCGCGCAGCCGGCTGACCAGGGCTTCAGAGCGCAGAGGCGCCAGCAGCTCCGCGCTCCGGGTGCGGGTCGCAGCGACCTCCTCGGGGTCCAGCGCGAACGCCGCCTGCACGCACGGGGCCAGCGCCTCCGCGGAGACCTCGTCTGCCACCAGCCGTGGCTCGAGCTCGCGCGCCAGCGGCAGAGCCGCGAAGGGCCCGGGGGTGGGGACGGTGGCCAGCAGGGCCCCGTCGGCCAGCGCCTCCAGCGGAGCCTGCCCGAAGTCCTCCCAGCGGGCGCCGGCCACCAGCACGCGCGCCGACCGCAGCGCGGCCCGGAACTCGTGCGGCGGCACGATCCCCCGCACCGTGGCGGTGTCGGGCAGGGTCAACCCGCGGCGGCGCAGGTGGCGCTCCGCGCGGTCGGGCTCGACCGCGAAGACCTCCAGCCGGGCGTCCGGCACCGCCGCCCGCGCCCAGGCGCCCACCACCACGTCCAGGCCCTTCGCCTTGGGGTCCGGCACGTAGGCCACGGCCAGGCGCTCGTCGCCCTCGTGTGGGCCGGAGCTCTCCACCGGCGGGGGCAGCACGACCGACGGCGCCGAGCCCTCGGGCAGCGCGGCCCGGGCCGGCTCGCTCCACGGCAGCACCAGCCTCGCCCGGCTCAACGCGCGGCGCTCGAGCGCCCGCACGGGGCGTTCGCGGGCCCGGTCCGGTTCAGCGCGGCCGGGCCGTCCAGGCGCACCGCGTAGGGGCGCCCGGGGTCGGGCGCCAGGAGCGCGGTGGTCGGGCTCGAGAGGACTACGGCCCGGGGCTGGACCCGCTCCAGCGCCTGCTGCACCGTGCGGCGCGCGGCCAGCGCCTCCACGAAGTCGTTCACGGGGTAGCCGCGCCGCAGCCGTCCCGCAGCGCCCTGGCCCACCGCCACAGCGGCGGTGCTGGCGCCGGCGGCCTCGGCGCCCGCCAGGAACAGGCGATCGGCCACGCGCCAGCCCAACGTGGTGCCCAGCGAGACCACCAGCAGGTCGGTCACAGCCCCAGCGCCTTCTCGTAGCCGTCGACCATCGTCTCCAGGGTGAACCGCTCCTCCGCCCGGAGGCGGCCGGCCGCGCCCAGGCGAGCCGAGTCCTCCCTGGCGTGGGCAAGCGCAGAGGCGAGCGCACCCGCGTCGCCCGGCGCCGCCAGCAGGCCGGTCTCGCCGTCGGCCACGGCGTCGGGAACGCCGCCCACCGGCGTGGCCACCACCGGCCGCCCTGCGGCCATCGCCTCGAGGATCGACATGGGCAGGGCCTCGGCCTCGCTGGGTAGGCACACCACCGCGGCGCCGCGGATCAGCTCGGCGGTGTCGTGGCGCTCGCCCAGCAGCTCGACCGCGGCGCCGCGGTCGGCGATCAGCCGGTCCAGCCGCGCTCGCTCGCGACCTTCGCCGGCCACCAAGCCGCGCAGGCCCGGGACCTGCGCCACCGCGTCGACGAACAGGTCCACCCGCTTCTCGGGCCGCAGGCCGGCGAGCACCAGGGCGTAGCCGTCCTCGGGCGGCGGCGAGGGCTCCGGGCCGAGCGCCACGCCGTTGGCCACCACCCGTATGCCCTCGCCCCGAAAGCCGGCCGCCGCCAGCGGCGCCACCTGCGCCCGCGCCACGGCCACCACGCGGTCCACCCGAGGCGCCACCAGCCTGCGCAGCCGCTGCTGGTGTGCCTTGAGCGGTAGCAGGCCGCCCTCGACCGTGCACGGGGTGTGCTCGTTGACCACGTGGCTGACACGTCCGCGCCGCGCGAGGAGCTGGCCCACGAGCTCGGCGCTCACGTTGCGGCTGACCACCACGCTCGCGCGGCCGCGGGCGAAGCGCAGCGCGCGCCGCAGCCCGAGCGGGTCAGCGCGGCCGCGGAACCGCGCGCAGTGGGCGGGAACTCCCGCCTCGGCCAGCTCGGCGAACAGCCGCCCTTCGCCGGCGAGCGTCAGCAGCGCCGGCTCGTGCCCGCGCTCGGCCAGGGCGGTGATCAGCGTCACCCACTGCCGCTCGGCGCCGCCGGTGAGCATCTCGGGGCAGACGAACAGCGGGCCCATCAGCGCCTCAGCGTTGCGATCGTCTGCTGGGCGCGCTCGCTCGGCAGGTACTCCCGGCCGGCGAGGAACCCCACGGCCTCCTCGATCGCCTCGGCGTGGCCGTAGGCGGCGGCGGGCGGAGCGTCATCGTGGCGGACGGGCGTCGCGTCGACCACCCCGGCCGCCCAGCCGCTGCGCTCGGCGATCGCGGCCCAGTGGAGGTCCAGCCCCCACCCGAAGCGCAGGTCTGGGAAGGGCAGCAGCTCGGCCGCGGGCCGGGCCGCGAACGCAGTCACCGGCCCGATCTCCACGAAGCGCGTGCGGCGGGCGAGGCTGAGCGGGCGGCGGCGGGTCACCGCCCACGCTGCGTGGCTGCGGCGCGTCTGCGCGGGCTGGGCCAGCTCCAGACCGCGCCGCCTCGCACACTCCGATGAACCGGTCGAGGAACCGGCGGGGCAGCACGATGTCGTCGTCGACCACCAGGGTCCAGTCCGCGCCCGGCGCCGCTCGCTCCAGCGCCCGGTTGAGGTTCTGGAACTTGCCCCGGCCGCTGCCCTCCACGCGGCTCCAGCGAGAAGCTCACCTCGTGGCGGTTGGACTCGAGCGCCGGCATGGCCGCCTCCAGCCGGCGGCCGGGCCGGTAGGCCGACAGCACGGTCACCCGCCGCGCGGGCGCCCGGCGCGCCAGGCGATCCAGCCGCGGGCCCGTTGCGGTGAGCGCCGCCAGCGCGTTCAGGCCGGCGTCCTGCGCCGCGCGGACCACCGGCAACCGGATCCCGCTCACCTCCCCCGAGTCGCCCGAGAGGAAGGTCTCGGGGTCGAGGTGGGAGCTCACCTCCCGCGCAGGGCCTCGGTCAGGCGCCCGGCCGAGTGCGCCGCCATGACCAGGCCGTGCTCGCAGCGGCCGCGGCCCGCGTGCCAGAGGCAGCCGGCGAGCACCCGCACCTCGTGGGCCAGGCCCGGGGCGGCGTGGCGGTGGCTGTCGCTGCGCCGGGCGCCGCGACCGCGGACCCAGGCCGCGCGGCTCAGCCCGCGCAGCGTGCTGTCGCTCGGCTCGCGGCGGTGTTCCACGCCCGCGGCGGGCAGGTAGACGACCTTGCCGTTCTCCCCCCGCAGGCGTTGCAGCCACTCCTCCTCGTCGCCGTGGGCCCAATCGATGGACTCGTCGAAGGCCCCGACCCGCTCCACCGCCGAGCGGCGCACCGCGAAGTTCGCCCCCCACACCACCTCGGTCTCCATGTCATCGGGCCCGAGGTCGAGGGTGGTGATCGGCGGGTCCTCGTCGCCGCAGCCGCGCAACGCGCCGCCCTCCAGCCGCGCGCGGATCGGCCCGCCGAACGCCTCGGCGTCGGGCCAGCGCCGCGCGCCGGCCACGATTGCCTCGACCCACCCCGGAGGGGCGAGCACGTCGTCGTCGACGAAGGCCACCAGCGGCGCCTCGGTCTCGCGCAGGCCGGTGTTGCGCGCGACGTTGAGCCCGCGCTGTTCGCCGTGGCGCACCACCCGCACGCCGAGCCGCTCGGCGGTGGCGCCGGTGGCCCACAGGTCGCCGTCGTCGATCACGACGACCTCGTAGGTGGCCTGCGTGTTCTGCTGGTTCAGCGATCTGAGCGCCACGGCGAGGTAGCTCGGCCGGCCTGCGGTGGGGACGACGACTGACAGGTCGGGCGGCGCCAAGGTGGGCGTAGCCTAGACCCGGTGGCGCGCGTCCTCGTCGTGCACAACCGGTACCGGATCGAGGGAGGCGAGGAGCGCTCCGTCGAGCTGCAGCTGCGCGCTCTGCGCCGGGCGGGGGTGGAGCACCGCCTGCTCGAGCGCCGCTCCACCGACGTCGGTCGCGCCCGCGCCGCCGCGTCGCTGCTCCGGGGCGGCGACCGGCCGTCGGAGATCTCCGACGCCGCTCGCGCGCTCGAGGCCAGCGTGGTGCACGTGCACAACATGCAGCCGCTCGTCGGCCCGAAGGGCCTGGCTGCGGCGCGCTCGGCGGGCGCGCGGGTGATCTTGCACCTGCACAACCTGCGGCTGTTCTGCGCGATCGCCGTGGCCGCCCGCGACGGTGGCCCCTGCTTTCGCTGCCACGGCCGCAACACCCTCCCGGGGCTGGTTCTGAACTGCCGCGGCTCTCTGCCCGAGGCGGCCGCCTACGCCACCGCGCTGTCGGTGCACCAGCCCGCCGTCTTCGGCGCCGTCGACCGCTTCGTCGCCCCCAGCGGCTGGGCGGCCGGGCAAGTGGCGCGCCTGGGCGCACCCGCGGAGCGCATCGAGGTGCTGCCCCACTACCTGCCCGCGGAGGCGGTCGCCGACGGATCGCAGGCCGACCGCGCCGAGTACGCGCTGGTCGCCTCGCGACTCTCGCCCGAGAAGGGTCTGGGGGCGGCGGTAGAGGCTGCGGCCGAGACCGGCGTGCCGTTGCGGGTGGCCGGCGAGGGGCCCGAGCGCGAGCGGCTGGAGCACCGCGCCCGTGAGCTGCGGGCGCCGGTCACGTTCCTCGGGCGGGTCGACCGCGACGAGGTCGCGCGCCTGTTGGCCGGCGCCGGCGCGCTGCTGCTGCCGTCGAACTACCACGAGTTCTCGCCGTACGCGGTGCTGGAGGCGATGGCCGCGGGGGTGCCGGTGCTCGGGTCGGCGGTGGGCGGCGTGCCCGAGCTGATCGGCTCCGAGCGGGTGCTGCCCCGCGGCGACACCCCGGCGCTCACCCGCCGCCTGCGCGAGCTGTGGGCCGACCCCGCCGCCCGCCGCGCCGAGGGGGACGCGCTGATCGAGCGCGTGCGCGTGAACCACTCCGAGGAGCGGTTCATCGAGCGGTTGCTGTCGCTGTACCGCGCCGGCTGACCCGCCTCTCGAACTGCAACTACGGGCAACCAAGGGAGTGCGGCTTCGCGGCCTTCTGAGGGTTCGGGGGTGCGAAGGGCGCATCCGTCTCAGAAAAGTCGTCAGCCGGCTGACGACTTTTTCCGACGAGGTGTGCGGTTCGCGCGGCCAGTACCGAGCGGCCTAGGCAGCCCGCCGGGCGATCGCGGCCACCGTGCCGCCGCGGCCGTCCGCCGCGGCCAGCGCCTCGAGCCCGACCGCGACCGGCGCCAGCGGCAGGCCGGCCGCCAGCAGCGCGAGGTCGCGCGGGCGGGCCGGGACGTTGCGCTTGAGCAGATGGAAGGGGAAGCCGGGGGTCATCCCGGCGCGGCTGAGCAGCCCCATCCACATCGCGGTGGGGTTGTGCTCCCAGACCATGTGGTCGACCGGGCCCGGCTCAACCCCGGCGCGGCCGAAGAGCGCTCGGAGCCCATGGGCGGTGAAGTGCACGCGGTGGCGAGGGACGTCGAGGTGCAGCCAGGCGTCGCCGGCCACCCCGGCCTGAACCGAGCCGAGGTTGGGCACGGCGACCAGCACCACGCCGCCGGGCCGCAGCCAGCCGGCGACCCGGGACAGCGCTGCGAGGGGGTCTTCCAGGTGCTCCAGCACGTGCCACAGCACCGCGGCGTCGAGGCGGGAGTCCGAGTGCTCGCCGATGGTGGCCTGCCGCACCCGCGGGCTGGTGCTGCGGGGCGCCGGGTCGATGCCGGTCGCCTCGAACCCCGCTGCGACCAGGCTCTCCACCAGCCGCCCTCGTCCGGCCCCGGCGTCGAGCACCCGGCCTCCGGGCGCCACGCCGGCCTGCCGCAGCAGTCGCGCGGGCTGGGCGTCTAGCCGCCGCTGCAGGAGCCGCAGCACGCCGGCCGCGCGGGGCGGGCCGGGCGCGTACACCCCGGTCTCGTAGTGCTGCGGGCCGGGCGGCGGCCCCTGGGTCACCGCGGTGCCGCACGCGCTGCAGCGCGCGAGCTCGTACCTGCGCGGGTCGGACGGCTCGCCCCCCGGCACCCAGCGCCACGGCACCAGCGCCGCCGCGCCGCAGGCCGGGCAGGCGGCGCCTACAGCGCGGTCCGCCACCACTCGAGGGCGTCGGCCACCGTCTGCTCGAGCGGGATCTCCGGCTCCCAGCCCTCCAGGAGCGCAGCCGAGCCGCGGATCTCGGGCACGTCGTGGGCGCGCACGCGCTCCGGGTCGATCTCGTGCTCCAGTCGCAGGGGGGTGGCGGCGTCGAGCATCCGCAGCACGTCGCGCACGCTGGCCGTGCGGCCCGAGCACACGTTGTAGGCGCCCGGCGGGAGGTAGGTGGCCTGCCGGTACGCGCGCACGACGTCGCGGACGTCGGTGAAGTCGCGCAGCGAATCGGGGTTGCCGGTGCGGATGACGACCTCGTCCAGCTCGGCGGCCTCGGCCTCGGCCACCTGGCGCGACAGGGCGCCCACCACGTAGAGGTCGGACTGACCGGGTCCCGCGTGGTTGAAGGCACGGGTGCGGACGACGCGGAGGCCGAAGGCGTCGGCGTACTGGCCGCCGAGCAGGTCGCAGGCCGCCTTGGAGACCGCGTACGGGTTCTGGGGCTGCAGCGGCGCGCTCTCGTCCACCGGCAGCTCGGAGGGTGCCCCGTACACCTCGCCCGACCCGGCGAGCAGCACCACCGCGTCGGCGGCCTCGCGCCGCACCGCTTCCAGCACGTTGAGGGTGGTGCCCACGTTGGCCGAGAGCGTCGCCCCCGGGTCCTCCCAGGCCGCGGGCACCGACGCCTGGGCGGCCAGGTGGAACACGCACTCCGGTTGCAGCGCGGCCACCGCCCCCCGGACCGCGTTCGGCTCGGCCAGCTCCAGCACCTCGCGGGGAGGTGCCGTAACCTCCTGGCCCTCCGAGCGCAGGTGAGCCACCAGGTGGGAGCCGGCGAAGCCCCCACCGCCCGTGACGAGGACGGTGCTCAGCTTGGCTGTCCGGCCGGCTGCTGGCCGCGCATCCACTCGACTGTCTGGGCGATGCCCTCCTCGACGCCGATGCGTGCTTCCCAGCCCAGCACCTCGCGCGCCTTCTCCACCGACGGCCAGCGGCGCTGGACGTCGACCTCGAAGCTGGGCAGGTGCTCGAGCGCGAAATCCTCGGGGTCCTCGCCGCAGGCGTTCCACACCACGCGGGCGATCTCCGCCACGGTCATCTCGTCGGAGGCCGAGACGTTGAAGTCCTCGTTCTCGCCCGCCGGGTGCCGCATGGCGGTGACGACCCCGTCCGCGATGTCGTCCACGTGAGTGAGCGTGCGGGTCTGCTCCCCCGAGCCGAAGATCGGCAGCGGCCGCCGGCCGGCCAGGACCTTGTTGATCAGGTCGGGGACGGCGTGGGCGATGCCGGGTTCGTCGTCGGGCATCTCGCCGGGGCCGTAGGCGTTGAACGGGCGGCAGATGGTGAAGGGCAGGTCGTGCTCGTCGTGCAGGGAGCGGCAGTAGACCTCGCCGGAGAGCTTGGAGAACCCGTAGGCCGACTGCGGCGTGGCGGTGTCGGCCAGGTCGGACTCGCGGGTCGGGAACTTGGTCGCCCGCTCGAAGACCATGGATGAGGAGACGTAGACCAGGCGGTCGACCTCCTCCTCCAGCGCCGCGCGCATGACCGCGTTGTAGAGCGCGTTGTTGACCTCGAGCAGCGTGTGGGGCAGCTTGTGGAAGTTGCCGATGCCGCCCACGATCGCGGCCAGGTGCACCGACAGCGAGCACCCCGCGGTCGCCTTGCGCGCCTCCTCGAGCTCCCGCAGGTCGCCCTCGTGCACCTCGCAGGCCTCGCGCATCCAGCCGGGCGCCGGCCGCTGGTCGGAGACGCGCACCTCGAGGTCGGGCTCGTCCAGCAAGCGACGCACCACGGCGCTGCCGATGGTGCCCGCCCCGCCGGTGACCAGCACGCGGGTCACTGCTCGACGAGCTCCTCGGCCCCGGCGAACACGTGCCCGGTGCCGGCCACGTTCCAGGGATCGACCAGCACGGCGCCGGCCGGCATGCGCGCGGCCAGGCCCTCGAACTCCGAGTGGTTGGTGGCGATCACCACGGCGTCGGCGTCGGCCAGCGCGGAGTCCAGCGCCTCGGAGAGCTCGGGGACGTGGGGGTCGTGGCGCGCGACGTGGGCCAGCTCGCGCTCCAGCAGCCGGATCAGCTTGCCCGAGAGCGAGTCGCGAAGGTCGTCGGAGTCGCGCTTGAAGGTCAGGCCGAGCACGGCGACCTTGCGGTCACGCAGCGAGCCCAGGCGCTGGCGCAGGCCGTCGACGAGGAAGCGCGGCACCGTCTCGTGCACGCGCGAGACGGCCAGCAGCATGCCCGGCGCCTGGGAGCGCTCCTCGGAAAAGGCGAAGTCCTTGCGCAGGCAGGTGCCGGCGGTCAGGCCCGGCGCCTTCATCCCGCCGCGGGGATAGTCGTGGTTGATCAGCTCGACCACGTCGAAGACGTTCGCCCCGTACTGCTCGCACTCCATCATCAGGAGGTTGGGCAGCGCGAACTGCGCGTAGCGGAGGATGTTGGTCCAGATCTTGGCCAGCTCGGCCTGGGTCGGGGTGGTGTGCACGATCTCCGTGCCGAACACCTCGAACAGCGAGGCGGCGCGATCGTGTGAGCCCTCGCCGACGCCCCCGACGATGGTGGGCAGCGAGGCGATCTCCTCCAGGAAGTGGTTCTCGGCGATGCGCTCGGGCACGTGGGAGACGAACAGGTCCTCGCCGACGTGGAAGCCGCGGCGCTGCTCGAGGTAGCCCGCCACCCACTCGGTGGTGCCCGGGGCGACGGTGGAGCGCAGCACCAGTGAGTGGCCGGAGCGCAGCAACGGCAGCAGGTCGTCCAGCGCACTGCGGATCTGGGAGACGTCGATCTCCAGGTGCACCAGCGCGGGCGTGCCGAGCGTGAGCACGAAGTGATCGACCTCGGCCGCGTCGGTGGCCCGCTCGGTCCACCGGAAGCCGCCGTTTGCCTGCACGCGTTCGAGCAGCTCCTGGGTGCCCGTCTCGTGGAAGGGCATCTGACCGGACTCGAGCGAGCGCAGGACCGAGGCGTCGCGCTCGACGCCGACCACCTCGACGCCGCGGTCGGCGAAGGAGAGCGCCAGCGGAAGGCCGACCCGGCCGAGGCCGATGACGGCGACGGAGGTCACGGCAGGGCAGTCTAGGCGTCGTTAACCGCTACGAGCCGGTGGCGCGCTCTTTGGCGAGCTGGCCCATGAAGGCGGCCATGAAGCGGGGGTTGTGGAACAGGTACCGCGGCAGCAGCCGGCGCGGCTCCTGGGCGATCCGGTAGATCCATTCGAGCCCGCGCTCCTGCATCCACCGGGGCGCTTGCGACACCCTGCCTGCGTGGAAGTCGAAGGCCGCCCCTACCCCACCCATCACCGGGACTTCCAGGTGAGACCGCATACGGGCCATCCATTTCTCCTGCTTGGGTGCACCGATACCCACCCACAAGACATCGGGTTTGGCATCGTTGATCTGGCCAACGATCACCCGCTCCTCTTCGGGGAGGAGTTTCCGGAAGGGCGGCGAGTATCCGCCGACGATCTCGAGGCCCGGGTGCATACGCCGAAGGTTAAGTGCGAGCTGCACAAGGGAGCCTTGGTCGCGCCCACCGTAGAGCCAGACCCTGTGTCCCTGGTCTGCGCAGCGGTCGCTGTAGCGCCGCATCAGCTCGGGCCCATAAACCCGGCTCGGGAGATTTTGCCCCAACATGTTGGCCGCCCACACGAGCGGCACGCCGTCCGGCAGGGCCAGTGTGGAGGAGCGGATGGCGCTGCGCAACTCCTCGTCGTGTAACGACAGGCTTACAGCGTGAGTGGCGAGCGCGCACACGTACCCAGGCTGACGGGTGGCGACCATGTGGTCCATCGCGTCCATCGCCCGCTCGTAGTCGGTCATGGCGATCGGCAGGCCGAGGATCTCGCGGCGCGGGATCGCTTCCGGGCCCGAGGTCGCCACGGCGGGACTCTGGTCTAGGGCTTTCACGCTGGCTGCGCTCATGTGGACGGGTCGCTCATGGCTTGGTGTGCCGGTCAGTGGCCCCCACCTCCAAGCGACCCTTTCAGGGTAGCCAGGGACCGAGGCGCGTAAACACAACCGGTTGGGCTGCTAAACACGCCTTGGCCAGTGGACTCTCGGCGCGAACGGCAGGGCGAGGGGCGCGCGCTCGCCGCCGGCTCGGCCACCCAGGCCCTGGCGCAGGGCCTCGGCCTCGTCGCGCTCCTGGCGATCGTGACCGTGCTCGCCCGCCGGCTGTCGCTGGCCGAGCTGGGCGTCTACGGGCTCGTTTCCACCCTTGCGGGCTACCTGCTGGTGCTCCACAACAGCGTGTCGGTGGCGGCGACCCAGCGCATGGCGGCGGTCGAGGACCGGTCGGAGCTGTTCGGCGCCGCGATCCTGCTGTACCTCGGCGCCGGCGTGGCCACCGGGGCGCTGATCGTGGTGATCGGGTTCGTCATGGCGGCGGCGGTGGACCTGGCGCCCGCCCTGGCCTCGGAGGCCCGCCGCGGCGCGGTGGCCCTGGCGCTGGTGACCGCGGTCGGCCTGCCGGTGACGGTTGGCCGCGACGCCATGCGCGCCGCCGGCCTCTACACGCGGGCGGCGGCGACGGAGATCGGGGCGGTGGCCGTGTACGCCGCGATCATGCTCGCGCTGGCGCTGAACGAGGCCCCGCTGGCCACGCTGATCGGCGCCAGCGGGCTCCTTCCGCTGATCGGGGGGATCATCGCCCTGGTGGTGGCGCGCGGGGCGGGGGTGCTGCCCGGCCGCACCTCGGCGGCCGCCGCCCGCAGCAGCCTGCGCGACCTGCTTCCCACTGCCGGCGACCTGTTCGCGGTCGAGGTGGCCAACCTGTTCATCTACGCGTTCAGCCGCCTGATCCTCGGGGTGATGAAGTCCGCCTCCGCGGTGGGCCTGTACGAGGGGCCGATCCGCGCTCACAACCTGGTCCGCGCGCTGAACCTCTCGGTCGCGGTGACGGTGGTGCCGGCCGCCTCGCGGCTGCGGGCGGCGGGCGACCTGGAGCGGCTGCGCGAGCTGCTCGTGCGCGGCTCGCGCTACGTGGCCGCGCTGGTGGTCCCGCTGGTGACCACGCTGGTGGTGCTGGCGGCGCCGATCCTCGACGTCTGGCTCGGACCACGCTTCCGCGAGGCAGCGCCGTCGATGACCATCCTCCTGTCCTACTGGCTGCTCGCGCCGGCGCTCGGATTCGTGACCGCGGCGCTGGTGGGCGTGGGGCGGTCGCGGCAGTACGCGCGGCTGATCTGGGTCGCGGCCGCGGCCAACATCGTCCTGTCGCTCGCGCTCACGCCGGCGCTGGGCCTCGAGGGGGTGGCCATCGGGACGGCCTTGCCGCTGGTGGTGGTCTTCCCGGCGCTGCTGCGCAACGCGCTGGCTCCCGCCGAGCTGACCGTGGGCGAGCTGGCCCGGCGGGCCTGGGCCCCCGCCTACGCGCTGGGGGTGGCGCTGGCCCTGGGGCTGGTGGCGGCGCGCGCCGGCCTGGGGCTCGACTCGCTGTTCTCGGTGCTCGCGGCGTCGGTGCTCGGACCGGGGCTGTACTGGCTGGCCTACGCCGTGCTGTTCCTCACCCCGGAAGAGCGGGCTCTGCTTCGTCGGCTACCAGCCGGGCGATAGCCAGCGCCGACGTGGCCGCCGGCGAGGGCGCGTTGCGCACGTGCAGGGCCCGCGGGGTGCGTGAGAAGGCGAAGTCGTCGAGCAACCGGCCATTGCGGGCCACGGCCTGGGCGCGCACCCCGGCGAACGCGGGCTCGGCCTCCGACAGCTCCGGGACGAACTCCGCCGCCTCCGCGATCAGCGAGCGCCGGCTCACCGCGTGGCGCAGCTCGCCGATCCCTGCGCGCCAGTGGCGGGCGAACAGCGGGAGGTGGATCCCGAGCGGCAGCGCGGTGGGCCCGAGCAGCACCTCGCCGTCGATGTGGCGGGTGAGGTGCACGCCCAGGAAGGGCAGGGCAGGGTCGGGCACGGGATAGATCAGCGAGCGCACCAGCCCGGGCTGCATCAGCCTGAGGTAGGCGCCGCGGAAGCCGACGATGCGTGGGTGGCGCGGTGCCCCCGCCGCCTGCGCGAGCCGCGCCGCCTGGCCGCCGGCGCAGAACACGGCGAACCGGGCCCGCGTCTCACCGCCGGGCGTGGGTGAGGGCCAGGCGTCGGCCGCTCTCGCGCACGCCGGTCACGCCCGCGCCGGTGAACACGCTCAGGCCGGAGGCCAGCGCGCGCGCCACCCCGGGGAAGTCGACGATCCCGGTCTGCGGCGAGTGCAGCCCCGCCACGCCACGACAGTGCGGCTCCAGCTCCTCGATCCCGGCGGCATCGAGCCGCCGGAGGCCGGGGACGCCGTTCGCGGCGCCCCGGCGCTCGAGCTCGTCGAGCTGCCCGAGCTCGCCTTCGTTGCGGGCCACGATGACCTTGCCGCAGCGCTCGTGGCGCACCCCCTCGTGCTCGCACAGCTCGTACAGCTCCCGCGCACCCTCCACGCACAGGCGCGCCTTCAGCGAGCCCGGCTTGTAGTAGATGCCCGCGTGCACCACACCGCTGTTCAGCGCGGTCTGGTGGCGGGCGATGGCGTCCTCGGCCTCCAGCACGCACACGCTTGCCCCCGGTCGCCGCCGGGCCAGCTCGCGCGCCACCGCCAGGCCGACGATGCCCGCGCCCACCACGGCGATGTCGCATTCCTCGGGAGGGGAACCCACCCGCTCATCATTACCCTGCGCCCGTCATGACCGACCTGGTCAATCCGAGGGGTCACGACGTCAACCTCCGCTCGGGGCCGCAGGTGCGCGAGTACGAGGAGATCGCCGACCGCGTGGCGCGGGACCGGCCGGGGCGGGTGCTCGACTGGGGCTGTGGGTTCGGCCAGATGACGGCCCTGATGAGCGAGCGCGGCCTGAACGTGGACGCCTTCAACTACGTGCCCGACCTCGAGGAGGACGGCCCGCGCCCGCTGGAGCGCTACCCCGAGCACCGGGCCTACCTCAGCTCCGACCCGGTGCGGCTCCCCTGGGACGACGACACCTTCGACGCGGTGCTCAGCTGCGGCGTGCTGGAGCACGTGGGCCAGCCCGAGCGCAGCCTGGACGAGCTGCGGCGCGTGCTCAAGCCCGCCGGCACGCTGTACGTGTTCAAGCTGCCCAACCGCCGTTCGTACCTCGAGTGGGTGGCCCGCAGGGCCGGGCTCTACTACCACGGCGCCTACCCCGACGACCGCCTCTATGACCTGCTGGATGCGCAGGCGCTGATCGCCCGCCACGGCTTCGACGTGGTCGAGGCGCGGCGCTCGAACATGCTCCCCCTGACGCTGCCCGGTCGCGCGGCCGCAGCGCTCACCGGGCCGATCTGGGCGGCCAACCGCCTGCTGGCGCGGGTGCCGCTGCTCAACCGGCTGGCCACCAACGTGGAGGTCGTCGCCGTGGCTTCGCCCGGCCAGTGAGCTTCCGCAGCGGGGCCGACGAGCGGCGGCTCGCGATCGGCTCCGTGGCCCAGCAGGCCACGCAGCTGCTGGTGGCCCTGGCCAGCCTCGCCGTGATCACGGTGCTGGCCCGCGAGCTGTCCTTCGCGGGGTTCGGCGTCTACACGCTGTTCGTCTCCTTCTCCACCTACCTGCTGTTCGCCCAGACGGCGGTGGAGGGCGCGGCGGTGGCCATGCTGGCCGGCGCGGGGGAGGACGACGACGCTCGCAACCGGGTGTTCAGCACCACGGTGATCGCGTACGCGCTGGCCGGGTTGGCGGCCGGGCTGCTGATCGCACTGGCCTCGCTGATCCTGCCCGAGCCGCTCGGGGTGCCCGAGCGGCTGCAGGACGACGCCGTGCTGGGCGGCGTTCTCACCGGCGCCCTGACCGTGGTCGGCTGGCCGCTGAAGGCGTGCCGAGACGCGCTGCGCGCCACCCAGCTCTTCCGCCGCGTGGCCCTCGCCGACCTCCTCGGCTACTTCACGATGGCCGGGCTCAGCATCGGGCTGGCGGTGGGCGGCGCGCCGCTGTGGCTGCTGATCGCGGTGGGCGGGGCGGTGCCGCTGTTCATCGGCGTGGCGGCGGGGGTGATCTTCGCCATCGCCCGCGGCCTCGGGCTGCGGCTGAAGCCCGCGTCCATGGAGCGCGATACCACCGCCCGTTTCACGCGCATGTCCAGCCAGCTGCTGGCCACCGGGGTGGCGGACTTCGTCATCTACTCGCTGGACCGCGTCGTGCTGTCGGCGTTCAAGGGCAGCTCCGCGGTCGGCCTCTACGAGGGCCCGCTGCGGGTGCACAACCTGGTGCGCCTGACCGCCGGCACGCTGTCCTTCGGCGTGCTGCCGGCGGCGTCGGACTACCTGGCCAAGGCCGACACGGCGCGGGCGCGCGACCTGCTGGTGCGCGGCACGCGCTACGTGCTCGCGATGGTGGTGCCCGGCGTCGTGGTGGTGATGGTGCTGGCGGGACCGATCCTCGCGGTGTGGCTCGGACCCCGGTTCGCCACGGCGGACACGGCCATGACCATCTTCGTGGGCTACTGGCTCATCAACGCGAACACGGTGGTCGCGGCGGGCATGCTCGTGGCCCAAGGCGAGACCGGTTGGTTGGCCCGCTACGCCTGGTCGGTGGCGCTGGGGTGCCTGGCCTGTTCGCTGGCGCTGACGCCGCCGCTCGGCTTGGACGGCCTGGTCCTGGGCACCGCGATCCCCTACGCCGTGGGCTTTCCCTTCTTCATGCGCTTCGCGCTGCGCAAGCTGCCGGTCGACCTGGGTGAGCTGGCTCGCCGCGCCTGGCTGCCCGCCTACCCGCTGGCGGCAGTCCTGGCGCTCGGACTGGTGGCGGCGCGGCTGGCGCTCGACCTCGACTCCCTCGGCGAGGTCCTGGCCGTCGGCCTCGGCGGCCTGGCGGCGTATTGGCTGGTGTTCGCGGCGGGCTTCCTCGAGCCCTCGGAGCGCCGCCTGGCGGTCGACGTGGTGCGCGGGATGTTCCGAACGGGCTGACTCCCCTCGCGCGGGCAGGGTGGTCCTTCGCAACCGCGCGCTGATTGTGTATCGCCTGTGATCCGCCTGCGGCCCGCCACGATGGACGACGCCGAACGCCTGCGCGAGTGGCGCAACGACCCCGAGACCGTGGCGGCCTCGCTGACCGGTCGCGCCGTCGAGCCCGACGAGCACCAGGCCTGGCTGGAGCTGGTGATCGACCATCCCGGCGAGCGCCTGTTCATGGTCGAGGACGACGGTGAGCCGGTGGGCCAGGTGCGCCTGCAGCGCCAGGAGTCCGGGGAGGCCGAGGTGCACATCGGGCTGGCCCCGGAGGCTCGCGGACGGGGCCTGGGCCGCGCGGTTCTCGAGCACGCCGGCGACGAGGCGGACGCGGACGTTCTGGTGGCGCGCGTGCTGGCGGACAACGAGCGCTCGCTGCGCGCCTTCGCAGCGGCGGGCTTCACCGAGCGCTTCCGCGAAGGGCGGACGGTCCTCCTGGAGCGCCGCCTACCATCGCCGCCTGTGGGGGCCGACCGCGACACATCCGAGCAGGCCCGGCTGGAGGAGCTCTGGTCCGGCGACTTCGGCGACGCCTACGTGGACCGCAACGCCGAGGCCGAGCGCGGGCGCGAGCGTTTCTGGCGCGAGCTGCTGGAGGGCATCGAGCCTGCGAGCGCCCTGGAGGTGGGCTGCAACGTCGGCGGCAACCTGCGCTGGGTGGCCGAGTCGGTCCCGTCGGTCACCGGCGTGGACGTGAACGAGACGGCGCTCGAGCGGCTCGCCGAGCGCGTACCCGGCGCGACCGGGGTGCTGGCCAGCGGCACGGCTCTCCCGTTCGAGGACCGCGCGTTCGACCTGGTCTTCACCATGGGCGTGCTGATCCACCAGTCCACCGAGGAGCTGCCGGCGATGATGAGCGAGGTGGTGCGCTGCTCGAGCCGCTGGGTGCTGTGCGGCGAGTACTACTCCGAGCAGGACGTGGAGGTGGCCTACCGCGGGCACCGGGGCGCGCTGTTCAAGCGCGACTACGGGCGCCTGTACGCGGAGGCCCACCCCGAGCTGCGCCAGGTGGACCAGGGCTTCCTCCCTGCCTCCGAGGGCACGTGGGACGACGTGACCTGGTGGCTATTCGACAAGGGCCAGTAGCGCTTCCGCCACCCGGTGCGCGCCCCGGCCGTCGACGGCCTCCTGTGCCCGCACGGCCAGATCGAGGCGCCGCTCGCGGTCGGCGACCAGCTCGGCCACCTTGGCCCAGGCGTCGTCCTCGGCCAGGACCACGACGTCCTCGACGGCCCGGGCCTGGGCACGCTGATTGTCCGCGGTGATCAACGCGACCGTCGGCCGGCCGGTGGCCAGCGCCTCGAACATGGTCTGGCCGGCGCCGGTCACAGCCAGGTCGCAGGCCTCCAACTCGTCGCGCAGCGTGGGCGGCGTGCCGATGGCCTCCGCTACGACGGCGTCCTCGTGGCCGGTGACCCGCACCTGGGCGTCTGGCAGCGCAGCGGCCACCTCGCCGGCCAGGGTCGCCGCGGGCGTGGCGGCGCCGGTGCTCACCAGCACCCGCCGCACCTCCGCGCCGGCCTCGCGCCGGGGTGGCGTCCAGTACGGCCGGCGCAGGCAGGCGTACTCCGGCGGGGCCAGGCCGCTCGGGCCGATCACCAGCTGCGCCCCGACCGGGGGCTCGCCCTCGTCGAGGAACACGGCGTCCGGTGCGAACTCGTCGCGGCGGTCGGAGTAAGAGTCGAGCAGCAGCAGTCCGTGCGCCGAGAGCGGCTCGCCGACCGGCTCCCACGACACGCCGTCGAGCTCGATCGGCTCCTCGGCCTCGAAGCCGAGGCAGCGCACCTCGGCGCCGCGCTCGCCCAGCGCCGCCGCCACCGCCGTGCAGCGCGAGAGGTGGCCCATCCCGACGCGGCCGGCGGCGTCGGCCACGATGGTGACCTCGGTCAGAGCATCTCCCAGGTGAGGATGTCGTCGGCCTCGGCGTCGGCCTTCAGCGGCCGTCCGAGCACCAGCTCGAGGTGCTTGGGCGCGATGCCGAAGCCCGGGCGCTTGACGGTGATCATGTCGCGCTCCAGCACGGTTCCCGCGGGCAGGTCGCGCGTCAGGATCAGGCTGCGGCGGGCCAGCGTGTACATCTCGTGGCGCTCCTCCTCGCTCGGCCCTTCCTTGCGCCCGTTGCCCAGCGCAGCCTGAGCGGCGCGGATGCCGTCGACCATCGCGCGCAGCTCCTCGGGCTCCAGCGCGAAGGGGTGGTCGGGCCCCTCCATCGTGCGGTCGAGCGTGAAGTGCTTTTCCACGAAGGCGGCGCCCAGCGCGGCAGCGGCGATCGGCACCGCGGTGCCTTCGGTGTGGTCGGACAGCCCGACCGGCACACCGAAGGCGGAGCGCATGGTCTCTATCGCGCGCAGGTTCGCCCGTTCTGCGGGCGCTGGGTAGACCGAGGTGGTCTGCATCAGCCCGACCGCGGTGGCGCCGCCACGCCGCGCCGCGCCCAGCGCGTCCTCGACCTCGCCGAGCACGGCCATGCCGGTGGAGATGATCAACGGCAGTCCGGTGGCCGCGGCCACCTCGATCAGAGGCAGGTCGACGATCTCGAACGAGGCGATCTTCAGCGCCGGCACGCCGATCTCGGCCAGCTCGATCACCGCTTCGGCGTCGAACGGGCTGGAGAAGAACTGCACCCCGCGCGAGGCGGCGTGGTCGGCCAGCGGCGCCTGCCAGTCGCGTGGGAGCGAGATCCGCTCCAGGAGCTCGGCCGGCGGCTCGTCGCTCTTCAGGTAGTCGAAGGTCGGCGTCTTGCGCGAGTAGATGCGGTCGCCGGAGTAGGTCTGGAACTTGACGGCGTCGGCGCCCGCGGCGGCAGCGGCGTCGATCAGCTCGCGCGCGGTGCCCATGTCGCGGTTGTGGTTGGCGCCGATCTCGGCGATCACCCAGGTCGGGTGCTCGCCCCCGACCGCGCGCCCGCCGATCTCGAACTCCGGCGGGAAGCTCACGCCAGCCTCTTCACCGCTTCGATCACGCGGTCCTGGTCGGCCTCGGTCAGCGAGGGGAAGCACGGCAGCGAGAGGCAGGTGCGGTAGTAGGCCTCCGCCTCGGGGCACAGGCCCTCCGCGAAGCCCCAGCGGTCCTCGTAGTACGGGTGCCAGTAGACCGGCAGGTAGTGCACCTGTACCAGGATGCCCTCCGCGCGCAGCGCGTCGTACAGCCGGCGTCGCTCGGGGTGGCGGATCACGAACAGGTGGTAGCCGTGCCGCCCTCCCTCCGGGGCGGCCGGCGGCAGCTCGATCGACTCCACGCCGGCGAGGCCATCCCGGTAGCGCCGGGCCACCGCGTTGCGCGCCTCGATGAACTCGTCGAGGCGATCCAGCTGCGACAGGCCCAGTGCGCTGTGCACGTCGCTGAGCCGGTAGTTGAAGCCCAGGTCGTGCTGCTCGTGGTACCAGGCGCCCTCGTCGGGACGGCGCAGCCGGTCGGCCTCGCGCACGAAGCCGTGCGAGCGGAAGCGGCGCAGGCGGTCGGCCCGGCTCGTCGGAGCGGGTGGTGACCATCCCGCCCTCGCACGACGTCACCGGCTTGACCGGGTGGAAGGAGAAGACCGCGAGGTCCTCGTGGTCGCAGCAGCCGACCGGACGGCCGTCGGGGTGCCGGGCGCCGAGCGAGTGGGCGGCGTCGGCGATGAGCGCGACCTCGTCGCCGACCGCCGCGCGGATCTCCTGCACCGGAGCGGGCAGCCCGGCGAAGTCGACCGGGATCACCACCCGGGCGGGCACCGTCCTGGCGGTCTCGGCGCTCATGTTCAGCGTGGCCGGATCGATGTCCGCGAAGGCAGGCTCGGCGCCCAGGTACACGCTGCAGTTGGCGCTGGCGGCGAACGTCAGGGCGCTGGTCAGCGAAGTGTCGCCCGGGCCCACGCCGGCAGCGAACGCGGCCCCGTGCAGGGCGGCCGTCCCGGACGAGAACGCCACCGCGTGGGGGACGTCGCAGCGCTCGGCGACGGCCTCCTCGAAGGCGGTCACAGAGGGGCCCTGGGTGAGCCAGTCGCCGGCCAGGACCTCGGTCACGCGCTCGACGTCGCGAGCGTCGACCGACTGCCGCCCGTAGGGGATCGGGTCCATCGCCGCACCCTATGGGAGAGGCGCACGCGCCCTATAGTCGCCGCCGCATGGCCCCGAGCCCGCAACTCAAGGACAAGGTGGTGCTCGTCACCGGCGGCACCGGCTCTTTCGGCACCGCTTTCGTCGAGGAGCTGCTCGAGCACCACGAGCCGGCCGCGGTGCGCGTCTACTCGCGTGACGAGCTCAAGCAGTGGGAGCTCGACCGCCGCTGGAACGACTCACGAGTGCGCTTCTTCCTCGGCGACGTCCGCAACGCCGAGCGGCTCACCATGGCCTGCCGCGGGGTGGACGTGCTGGTGCACGCCGCGGCGCTCAAGCAGGTCCCGGCCTGCGAGTACAACCCGTTCGAGGCGGTCCAGACCAACGTGGTCGGCGCCGAGAACGTGGTCTCCGCGTCCATCACCGGCGACGTCCCGCTGACGCTGTCGCTGAGCACCGACAAGGCGGTCAACCCGGCCAACCTCTACGGCGCCACCAAGCTGTGCGCGGAGAAGATCATCGCCCAGGGCAACGCCTACGCCGGACACTCGCCCGCCCGCTTCGCGTCGGTGCGCTACGGCAACGTGATGGGCAGCCGCGGCAGCGTCATCCCGATCTTCAAGAAGCAGGCCCAGGAGGGCAAGCTCACGATCACCGACCCGGCCATGACCCGGTTCTGGATCACCCTCCAGCAGGCGGTGAAGCTGGTGGTCGACTCGCTGGCGTGGATGGAGGGCGGCGAGACCTTCGTGCCCAAGATCCCGAGCATGCGGGTGGAGGACATCGCCCGCGCGCTGGCGCCCGACGCCGAGCGCGAGATCACCGGCATCCGGCCCGGCGAGAAGATCCACGAGGTGCTGATCACCGAGGACGAGTCGCGCAACGCGTCGGGCTTCGACGACCACTACGCGATCTACCCGCAGTTCCCCTTCTGGCGCGACGAGGACTTCGCCCGCGGCGACGAGCTCCCGCCCGGCTTTCGCTACTCGAGCGAGACCAACGACCAGTGGCTGGGCGAGGACGAGATCCGCGTCCTCGCCGAGGGCCTCCCGACCTACTCGTAGCGATGCGCCCGGCCCCGGTGGCGGTGGTCCAGGCGCGCATGAGCTCGACGCGGCTGCCGGGCAAGGTGCTGGCCGACCTCGGCGGACGGCCTGTCCTCGAGTGGGTCGTCAGCCGGCTGAGGGATTCGCGCGAGCTGGCGGGGGTGGTCGTCGCGACCTCGGACGAGCCCGGCGACGACCCGGTTGCAGAGGCCGCCCCGGCGCGTGTGGTGCGCGGGCCGCTGGCAGACGTTCTCGGCCGCTACGCCATCGCTGCGCGCGATCTCGGGTTCGAGGGGCTGGTTCGCGTCACCGCCGACTGCCCTTTGATCGACCCAGCGGTGGTGGACGAGGTGGTTGCCGCCTGGCGGGCGGGCGAGGCGGACTACGTCGCGAACGTCATCGAGCCGCGCACCTACCCGGTGGGGATGGACACCGAGGTGGTGAGCGCCGACGCGCTGCTGGCCGCGGACGCCGAGGCGACCGAGCCCTACGACCGCGAGCACGTGACGCCGTTCGTCCGCTCCCGGCCCGAACGCTTTCCCCAGCGCGCGGTCACGCTCGACCCGCCGCGGCCCGACGTTCGCCTGACGCTCGATACGGCGGAGGACCTCGAGCGCCTGCGAGCCGTTGTGGGCGCCACCGGGCCCGACGCCTCGCTGGCCGAGCTGGTGGCCGCGGCCGACGCGCTGGCGTGAGCGGCCGGCTGCACCTCTGGCCCGGGCTCGACCAGGCTCCCCCCGGGCTCGACCGGGGGCGTCACCTGCTGGCGGCCTGTCCAGCGGCCCGCACCGTGTCGGTGCCCGACGGCGTGCTGCTCGATGACTGGCTGGACTTCCCCGCCCGGGTGCAGGTGGAGGACCGGGCTCGCGCGGCCACCCGGGCGTGGGTCGACGAGCGGCGCGAGGCGCTGACCGTGGAGGGCGCCGACCTCGGATGGATCTGGGAGGTCGAGCTGTACCGCGACGCGTTCCTGCCCGTGGAGCGGATGCTGGCGTCCGTGCGCGCCGCCGTGGCGGGGCTGGGGCCCGTTCAGCTCGAGACCCACGGGCTCGACGCCCGCACCGTGGCCGCGCTCGTCGACGCGCTGGCCCCCCTGGGCTGTCAGGTGGAGGCCGCGGGCGTGGCCGAGCTCGAGGTGCCCGACCCGCTCAGCGCGCTCTCCGGGCTGCAGCGAGCGCTGATCGCATCCGGCGCCGGCGCGCCCCAGCGGATCCGCGGGAGCGTGCTGGTGGTGAACGCCCCGACCTCGCTTCCGGTGGTGAAGGGGCTCGCTCGTCCCGGCGGTCGCGAGCCGGTGCTCGACCCCGCCTCGCTGCCCGCGCTCGGCCGCCCCGGCGTCATGCGCGCGCTCGCTCGCGGAGGCTGGGTGGGAGTGCCCGGCGGCGTGCGCCGGCGGCGCTCGGCGGCGAAGGTGGCTGCCGCGCTGCGTGCGGCCACGGCAGTGGCTCCAGTCGAAGAGCCCGCCGCGCAGCTCGCGCACGAGCGGGCGCTCGAGCTGCTGACCCGGCGGGCGCCGGGGACGCTCGCGCTGGTGGACCGCTACGCCCGGGCCCTGGCCACCGGGCGGATCGAGGTCGTGGTCATCCCCTTCGACAGCCTGTCCAGCGTCCGCACGCTGCTCAGCGCGTCGCGGGCGGCCGGGGTGCCTTCGCTGCTGGTGCAGCACGGCTACGCGCCCGAGCCCAACGACCCCGACAAGGGCGAGGCCGACCACACCGCCGCCTGGTCCGAGCGCGACGCCGGCGAGGTCCGCGAGCGCCACGGCCGCGGGGCCACCGTCACGGGCAACCCGGCGGCGCCGCCGGCGCCCTCGCCCGCCAAGCCGCGGCGCGGCGGCCCCACGCTCGCGTTGGTGCAGAGCCCCACCGTGTTCTCCGCCCGCTGGGACGCGCGCGTGAGCCAGCGTTTCGTGGCGGAGTCGCTGCGCCTTGTCGAGCGGGAGCGGCCGGGGAGCGAGGTGGTGCTGCGTCCGCACCCGCTCGAGCCGAGTCCCGATGCGCTCCTGCGCTTGGTGCCCGACGACTCTTCGCTACGGGCGAGGGTGGACGTGCGCACGCCGCTGGCGCAGCTGCTGGAGGAGTGCGACGCCTGCGTGGGGGGCGTGTCCACCGCCACCCTTCAGGCGGGCGTCTCCGGGCTGCGGACCACGTTCCTGAACGTCACCGGCGGTGAGCTGCCCGCTCCCTTCGAGCGGGAGGGCGAGCTGCCGCAAGAGGAGCTGGCCGAAGCGCTGGGCGTGGTGGGCGAGCCGAGCCCCACCGAGCGCGCGCTCGACCTGATCGATCAGCTGTCGGCGGCGTCGGCGTAGTCGCCGCGGCGTCGCCGTACGTTCTCGCGCCACCCCATCGGGTCGAGCGCGGCCGTGGGCAGCTCGTGCCGCGGCAACCCGCGCGCTGACCGCCACCCCGCGACGCGTCCGCGCAGGGCGGCCAGGTCGCGCGAGGCGGCCAGGTCGCCCACCGCCACCGCCGTCTCCAGGGCCAGCGTGCGTGCCGCCGCGCGAGTGCGCAGCACCCCCCAGCGGCGCAGCAGGTAGCCGCGGGCGAAGGCGAAATGACGCCGCTGCCACTTCGACCGCCGCCCGGTGGTGGCGCCGCCCACGTGCACGGCCACCGCGTCGCGCACCAGCGCGGTCTCCCAGCCCGCCGCCCGTATGCGCAGCACCACGTCGAGGTCCTCGCCGTAGAGGAAGATCCGCTCGTCGAAGCCGTCGGCTGCCTCGAGCGCCTCGCGCCGGAAGGCGCCCGCGGCGCCGGAGGGGCCGGCCAGGACGCCGTCGAAGGCCGCTGCTTCGGTCGCCGGCCGTCCCTGCAGGCGTGGCCAGGCGGCCAGCGTGGCGTCGGCCACCAGGCCCGCGCCGTCCACCTTGTTGCGCCCGGGCCGCAGCAGCAGCGGCGCGGTCATGCCCAGCCGGGCGGAGGAGGCCAGCGGCGCCACCAGCCGCTCGAGGAACTCCGGGTCGGCCTCGAGGTCGTTGTTGAGCACCACCACGACCTCGCCCTCGCCCGCCGCCGCGCCCGCGTTCACCGCCGCGCCGTAGCCGCGGTTGGCGCCCATCGGAACGAGCGTGACGCCGGGCCATTCCTCGCGCACGCGGTCGACGCTGTCGTCGGGCGAGGCGTTGTCGACCACCAGCACGCGGTGGGGCGCGGTCTGTGCCGCCAGGGTCTCCAGACAGCGGCGGGTCAGGTCCCAGCCGCCGTGCACCGGGATGACGACGTCGATCGAGGGGGCCATTCGGACTTACAGTCAAGGGCATGGCCGGGCACGTCGGGCTCAATCTCGTTTACCTGGTGCCCGGCGAGACGGGCGGCATGGAGACATACGCCCGGGAGCTGATCACCGCGATCGCGGCCGCCGAGCCGGACACGCGCTTCACGGCGTTCGTCAACCGCGAGGCGGCCGAGGCCGGGCCCGCTCCCTGGAACGAGCTGATGCCGGCGGTGACCGTGCCGGTGAACGCGACCCGGCGCACGCAGTGGGTGAGGGGGGAGCAGTTGCTCCTGCCCCGGCTGACTCGCGAGCACCGCGTGGACCTCCTGCACAGCCTCGGGGGCACCGCTCCCGCCCGGGGACCGCGGCGGCGGGTGGTGACCGTGCACGACCTGCACTACCGCACCCGGCCCGAGGCCCACCTCGGCTTCGCCGGCTGGGGCATGAAGGCGCTGGTGCCGCTGGCCGTGCTCCAGTCGCACCTGGTCATCACGCCCTCGGAGGCCTCCAAGCGGGAGATCATCGACCTGCTCCACAAGGACCCGAGCGCGGTGGAGGCGATACCTCATGGCGTGGGTGCCGCCGCCCCGGTGGAGGCCGAGAGCCAGACGGAGGTACGCACGCGCCACCGGATCGGCGACCGGCCGGTGGCCCTCAGCCTGTCCGCCAAGCGCCCGCACAAGAACCTCGCCCGTCTGCTCGACGCGCTGGCCTCGCTGCCCGCAGCTGAGCGCCCCGTGCTGGTGCTGGGCGGCTACTCCACCCCGCACGAGGACGAGCTGCGCGCTCAGGCCGCCCGGCTGGGAATCGACGACGACGTCCGCTTCTTGGGATGGATCGACCCGGCGGAGCTGGAGGGTCTGTACGGGGCGGCGGCGTTCGTGGTGGTCCCCTCCTGTGCGGAGGGGTTCGGGCTGCCCGTGCTCGAGGCGATGTGGCGGGGCGTGCCGGTGGCGTGCTCGAACATCGAGTCGCTGAGGGAGGTGGCCGGCGACGCCGCGCTGCTCGTGGATCCGGAGAGCACCCCGGAGATCGCCGACGCGCTCAGGCGCCTGACGGCCGGCGGCGCGGAGGCCGAGCGGCTGCGCGAGGCGGGCCCCCGGCGCGCCGTCGAGTTCAGCTGGGACCGCAGCGCCCGCCGGCACCTGGCCGCCTACGAGCGGCTGCTCTCAGACTCGGCGCGCCACGGCGTGCAGAAGGTCGCCGCCTCCGCGCGAGGCTAAGTCGAACGCGCGCGCCAGCGGCCACGTGGCCTGGGACACGGCGCTGGTCATGCGCAGTCCCAGGCCCTGGCGGAGCACCCAGCGCCCGGCCAGCGCGTACTGGAGGCTGCCCGCGAAGCCCACCGCGCTGGTGGAGGTGGCGATGCGCTCCACCCGCAGCCCGGCGGCCTGCATCGCCGCGCGCAGCCCCTCGCCGGTGAAGTGGTGGCGGTGGCGCGGCACGTCGAGGTGAAACCAGCGGCCGCGAAACAGGCGGGCCTGCGTCCCGCCGAAGTTGGGCACGGTCACAGCCACCATCCCGCCGGGCCGCATGGCCCCGGCGGCGCGCTCGAGGTCGCGAACGGGCTCGACCGTGTGCTCGAGCGAGTGCATGAACGTGACGAGGTCGTAGACCGAGTTGTCCAGCGTCAGCGAGCTCAGCGTGCCTGGCCGCGCGTCGACTCCCCGCCCCCGGGCCGCCTCGACCGCGTCGGGCGAGGGCTCGATGCCGTCGACCCTCCAGCCCCGCCCGATCAGCACCGCCCCCAGCGCCCCGCGCCCGCAGCCGACGTCCAGGGCGCGGCCCGGCGGCAGCGTGCCGGCGGGCGCGAGCGCCGGCGTGCTGAGCATGCGCGCCTCCTGCCACCGGTGGATGGCGCGGGCGGCCAGAGCGGACGCGCCCCGGAGTTCCTCGGCGTAGGCGTGCGGGGCGTACGAGGCGGGGTACAGCGCGCCCAGGCCCTCCTCGTCGATCACCGGCAGCGTGCGCCCGGTCCCGCAGCGCGCGCAGCTGAGAACCTCAGAGCTGCCCGGCAGCCCGTGCAGGCGATCGGGCGAGACGATCCGGCGCGCCCCCAGCGGCCCGTCGCAGACGGCGCAGCGCGTCACGGGCGGTAGGACTCCAGCACCGTCTCCAGCGACGCTGCGAGGGACAACCGCCGCGCGTTGGCCTCGAACCACTCCGCCGTGCGCTCGCGCAGCTCGGGGCCCGCGTCGTGCGCGCGCTCGATGGCGGCGGCCAGGTCGGCCGGGGCCGCCGAGGCGGCGATGAAGCCGTTGCTCCCCTCGTCGACCAGCTCGGTCGCAGCGTTGTCTGGCGCCCAGGCGACCACGCTTGGCACGCCCTTCGAGGAGGCCTCGATGACGACCATCCCGTAGCCCTCGCGCACCGAGGGGAGGACCATGCACAGCGCGCGCGACAGCGCGGCGTCCACCTCGCCGCCGTCCACGAAGCCGTGGGCGCGCACCGCGTCGCCCAGGCCGAGCTCCTCGACCCGGCGCTCGACCGTCGGGCGCTCGGGGCCGTCGCCGTAGATGTCGCAGCGCAGCGTGGGCAGCCGCTCCCGTGCGATCCCCACGGCATCCACCAGTGCGGGCACGTGCTTCTCGGGGATGTGGCGGCCGGCGAACACCACCGCAGGTCCCGCCGGCTCGGGGTCGGGACGGCTCAGGTCGCCCTCGTACTCGCCCTCCAGGACCGTCACCTCTCCCCGCAGGCCCTCTTGGTGCAGGCGCGCCGCATGCAGCCGGGAGAAGCAGAAGGCGCGCTGGCGGACCCGCGCGCACAGGCGCTGGACCCACGCGCCCACGGCGCCCGCCCGGCCGAGGTACTCGCGCCAGTAGGCGCGCGTCCACACCTCGTGCCAGTCGACCACGACGGAGAAGCGGCCCAGCGGGCGCACGAGCGCCGCGGCCAGCAGGGAGAAGTATGGAAACGAGGCGGTGTGCACCACGTCGTAGTTGCGCCCGCGAAGCAGCAGGTGGGCGAGCACGCCCGCGCCGAAGACCAGTGGGGGCAGGATCCGCCGTCGCCCTCCGGTGTAGAGCTGCATGCGGGGGCCGACCGCCCGCACGCGCACCCCGGGCACACCCGGGTCCTCGTCCCGGTTCCACTGGCGCAGGGTCAGGTAGGTGACCTCGTGGCCGTCGCGCGCGAGGCGCTCGGCCAGGTTGCGGTACCAGCGCTCGGCCCCGCCCACCGTGTGCGGGTAGAGGCAGTCGTAAACAAGGCAGACCCTCATCGGGCGACTACCATCGCAGTACGCCGACGCCGCAACTATCCGTCGCGCCGGCTGCTCTCACTTGACGATGAGCACCCCCGAAGTCACCCGCGAAGGCGTTCGGCAGGGCGCCTCCCCGATCGAGACCGACGTGCTCGTGTCCGTGGTCATCCCCTGCCTCAACGAGGCGGCCAACATCGAGCAGTGCGTCACCCGCGCACGGGCCGTGCTGGGCGAGCACGACCTGCGCGGCGAGGTGGTCGTGGCCGACAACGGCTCCGAGGACGGCAGCCCCGCCCTGGCCGAGGCCGCCGGCGCCCGCGTGATCCACGAGCCGCGCCGCGGCTACGGCAGCGCATACCTGGCCGGCTTCGCGGCGGCCCAGGGCGAGTACATCGTGATGCTCGACGCCGACCTCACCTACGACTTCGAGGACATCCCTGGCTTCATCGACCGCCTCGACGGCGGTGCCGAGCTGGTGATGGGCGACCGGATGGACAACATCCACCCGGGCGCGATGCCCTGGCTGCACCGCTACGTGGGCAACCCCGTGCTCACCGGGGTGCTCAACCTCTTCTTCCGCACGGGCATCAAGGACGCGCACTGCGGCATGCGCGCCGTCCGCCGCGACGTGCTGCCTCGCCTCGACCTGCGCACCACCGGCATGGAGTTCGCTTCCGAGATGGTCATCCGCGCGGCCAAGGAGGACCTGGCCATCGAGGAGCTGCCGATCGAGTACCACCCGCGCGGCGGGGAATCCAAGCTCTCCAGCTTCCGCGACGGGTGGCGCCACCTGCGCTTCCTGCTGGTCCACAGCCCCACCCACCTGTTCATCATCCCCGGGGGCTTGATGGCGCTGATCGGCGCGCTGATCTCGCTCACGGTGGTGGGCCAGATCGACGTGTTCGGCCGCCAGTGGCAACTGCACACGCTGGTGGGCGGGGTGCTGCTGGCGATCGTCGGGGTACAGATCGTGGGCCTGGGTCTGTGCGCGCACGCCTACGGCACCTACTTCATGGGCGAGCGCGATCCCTGGTTCGACCGCATGCGCGCGCGCTTCCGCCTCGAGCACGGGCTGATGCTGGGCTCCGGGGTGCTGTTCGCCGGCGTCGCGGTGGGGGTCGTCATCTTCGTCACCTGGGCCCAGCGCGGCTTCGGCGAGTTGGCCGAGCTGCGCCTGGCCGTGCTCGCCGCGGCGCTGGCCATCATCGGCGTGCAGATCATCTTCTCGTCGTTCCTCATCTCCATCCTGGGGCTGCGCCGGCGCGTCTAGCGCGCGGCGATCCGCGACACGCGGGCCCCAGGAAGCGGCGGATCACCCGACCTGCTTTTGCGGCACCCCACTCGCCAGTAGCTCGAGGTCGTGGTCGACCATCAGGCGGATCAGCTGGTCGAAGCTCGTGGCCGGCCGCCAGCCCAGCTGCGCTTCGGCCTTCGAGTAGTCCCCCACCAGGTGCTCCACCTCGGCGGGCCGCATGAACTTCGGGTCGATGCGCACGTGGTCGTCGGGGTTGAGCCCGACCTGGTCAAAGGCGATGTTCACCAGGTCGCGCACGCTGTGCTTCTTGCCGGTGGCGATCACGAAGTCGTCGGGCTCGTCCTGCTGGAGCATCAGCCACATGGCCTCGACGTAGTCCTTGGCGTAGCCCCAGTCGCGCTCGGCGTCGAGGTTGCCCAGCGCGAGATCGGCCTTCAGCCCGAGCTTGATGGCCGCTGCCTCGTGGGTGACCTTGCGAGTTACGAACTCCAGCCCGCGGCGCTCGCCCTCGTGGTTGAACAGGATCCCTGAGCTGGCGTGCAGCCCGTAGGACTCGCGGTAGTTGACGGTGATGAAGTGCCCGTAGGCCTTGGCCACCCCGTAGGGGCTGCGGGGATAGAACGGCGTGCTCTCGCGCTGGGGGACCTCGCGCACCATCCCGAACATCTCCGACGAGGAGGCCTGGTAGAAGCGCGCTTCGGGCGTGACCTCGCGCATCGCCTCCAGCATCCGGGTGACGCCCGTGCCGGTGAACTCGGCGGTGAGCACCGGCTGGCTCCACGACGCGGCCACGAAGGACATGGCGGCGAGGTTGTAGATCTCCTCGGGCTCGCAGGCGCGCAGCACATCCACCAGCGAGCGCTGGTCGAGCAGGTCGCCCGTGTGCAGCACGAGGTCGTCGCGGATGTGCTCGAGGCGACCGAAGGCCTCCGAGGAGGAGCGGCGGACCATGCCGTGCACCTCGTAGCCCTTGTCCAGCAGGAGGTCGGCGAGGTGGGATCCGTCCTGGCCGGTAATGCCAGTGATCAGCGCGCGTCGAGCCATAGCGGGGGCAGGCTAGCGCTCGGACCCCTGGCGTCGGCCTTCTAGCCTCCGGCGGTCGTGGACCTGCTTGCCGCCTGGCTGCTGTTCCCGCTCCTCCTCGGCCTTCTCTTCCTCGGATGGGGTCTGCTCGTGGAACGCATCTCCGGCAGGGAGCTGCCGGGGCTCCTGCTGCTGCCCATAGGCATGGCCGCGGTGCTGGTCGTCTCGCGCGTGCTGGTGGTCTCCGAGCTCACTGTGGACTTCGGGCTGCCGTTCCTGGCGCTGGTCGCGGTGGCCGGGCTCGTCGTGTCGCGGGCCCGCCTGCGCGCTCTCAGGTTCGATCCGTGGGCGGCCGCCGCGGCCGTCGGGGTCGCCCTCGTGGTCGCGGCTCCGGCCATCGGCTCCGGCGACCCCACTTTCACCGGCTCGCTGGTCCTGGGCGACACTGCGCACCAGCTCACCCTGGCCGACCGCCTCGGGGAGGCCGGCACCGAGTCCCAGCCCCTGCCGAACTCGTCCTACGAGCTGAGCGTGCGCAAGTACTTCGCGACGGCGTACCCGCTTGGGGCCCAGGCCGCGCTCGGCCTCGTGGCGCCGCTCGGCCTGCTCGACCTCGCCTGGCTGTACCTGCCCTTCCTGGCGATGATGCTCGCCCTCACCGCGCTGTCGCTGAACAGCCTGCTCAAAAGCGCGGTGAAGTCGCGCCGGGGCCGGGCGGCGATCACCTTCGTGGCCACCCAGTCGAGCCTGGTGATCGCCTTCGCGCAGCAGGGCTCGATCAAGGAGATGACGGCGCTGGCCACGGTCACGCTGACGTTCGCGCTCGTGCTGCTGGTGATCACAGACCGCTGGCCCGCGCGGGCCTTCCTGGCACCCGCCTTGAGCGGGCTGGCCACCGTGGGCGCGCTGGGGCCGCCGGGGGTGGCCTACGTCGGCCCGCTGCTCCTCGTCGCCGCGGGCTTCTGGCTCGCGAGGCTGCCCAGGAGGCGAAGGCGGACCGCGCTCCTGGCGGCGGGCGGGGTGGTCCTCGCGACTCTGCTGCTCGCCCTGCCGCTGCTGGGCGGTGCCTCGACGGCGGTCACGACCAACAACAAGACGCTCTCCACCGGCAACGACCTTGGCAACCTGGCCCGGCCGCTCGACGTGCTCCAGGCGTCGGGCTCGTGGGTGGTGGGGGACTACCGCTACAAGTCCGACCATCCGCAGCGCGTGACGGCGGCCGCGATCGCGGTGTGCCTCGTGGGGCTTCTCGGCCTCTTCATGGCCGTGAGGCGCCGGGCGGTCGGGCCGTTGCTGCTGGCCGGCACGATGCTCCCGCTCTCGGCCCTGCTGTTGCTCAGGGGCACCCCCTACGCCGACGCGAAGGTCCTGGTGCTGGCCGCGATCGTCGTGCCGCTGTTCGCGATGTGCGCGGCGGTGTGGCTGTTCGGCTCGGGTGACCGGCGCCTGCGCCTCCTGGGCGCCGCGCTCGGGGTGGTGGTGGCCACAGCCGTCTTGGCCGGCAACGCGCTCGCCTACCACGACGCCCAGCTCGCCCCCTACGACCGGTACGAGGAGCAGGTCTCGATCGCCGAGCAGCTGGAGGGCAAGGGGCCGGTCGTGTTCGCCGAGTACGACGAGTTTGCCAAGCACTTCATGCGCCGCTCACAGGTGCTCAGCCAGCCGGAGTGGCCGTTCGAGTTCCCGATCGGTCCGCTCAACGTCAAGGGCGCCGCCGCCCACGTGGAGAAGAACCGCGACGGCCTCCACCCGAGCTTCAAGTCGCCGCTGGACCCCGACAGCATCACGCCGTCCAGCCTCGAGGCAGCTTCCTACATCGTCATGCGCCGCTCGCCCACTGCCTCCCGCCCACCCGCCAACTACCGGCTCGTGCGCCGGGGTCGCTACTACGAGGTCTGGAAGCGGGACCGCTCGCAGCGGGTGGTCTTCCACGAGCCCCTGGGCCGCACCGTCTTCGCTCCGGTAGGCCGGCCCCGGTGCGGCGAGGTCAAGAAAGAGCTCGCCCAGAAGGCCGAGCGCATGGAGGGCGCGCGGCTGGCCTGGTCCGAGCGCCCGCCGGTGACGCTGTACGACCCCGAGCACGCCTCTTCGCACAACGACAAGGGCTTCGGCTTCTACGAGAGCGTCACCTACCAGCTCTATCCCCGCACCGTGACCGTGATCGGGTCGGGCGCCGCCACCGCTCGCGTAACGGTCCCAAGGACCGGTCGCTACCAGGTGTGGATCATGGGCTCCTTCGGGCGGGAGACCTCCGTGAGCGTGGACGGTCGGCCCGCCGGGTCGGTCGCGTACGAGATCGCCAACTCGGGCGCCTACGTGGCCTTGCAGCGGATCAGGCTCACGGCCGGGTCCCACGAGCTGCGGGTCTCGCGCGGGGGCGGCGACCTGCGTCCCGGCAACGGCGGCGGCTTCCGCTCGAACCTGGTCAACCTGGGGCCGGTGGTGATCAGCCCCGTCGAGGCCGATCGGCGCACCGTCCGCTACACCGATCCGAAGGACTACGTCGAGCTGTGCGCAAAGAAGCGGCTCGACTGGATAGAGGTCGTGAAGCCGGCGTCTTAGAGAGCCTCGGCCACGCGCGGGGCGCTGCGGTTGAACACCCAGAAGCCGAGCGCCGCCAGGCCGAAGATCATGGCGGTGGGGATCAGCAGCCGCGCGCTTCCTCCGATCGCCTGCGAGGCGCTGATCAGGTCGGGCCCGATGAGCAGGTGGCGCACCTCGGTGATGATCGTTGCCAGCGGGTTCACCATCGACAGGCGGCCCGCCGTCTGGCTGAAGTTGTCCAGCACGAACTCGATCGGGAAGAAGACCGGCGTCGCGTAGAACAGCCCCTGCGCGATCACGTCCCAGATCGGGCCGATGTCGCGCAGCGACACGTAGAGCGCGGCGACCAGCATCCCGATCCCGGTCGCCAGGACCACCAGCAGCAGGATCGGGATCGGCAGCAGCAGCCAGGAGGTGCGCGGCTCGATGCCCGAGACGACCACGAAGACCGCGACCACGATCAGGTTGAGCCCGAGGTTCCACGAGCTCGACACGGCCACCGACAACGGCACCACCATGCGCGGGAACGACACCTTGCGCACCAGCGACTCGCGATCGACCACGCACGTGACGCAGTCACCCGTGACCTCGGCGAAGTAGGCGAACAGCACCACGCCGATCAGCAGCACCAGCGGGTAGTTGGGCACGGCCTCGCCGATCTTCACGATCTGGCTGAAGACCAGGTAGAGGATCCCGAACAGCAGCAGTGGGCGCAGCAGCGACCAGACGTAGCCGAGCGCCGAGCCGAAGAAGCGCAGCTTCCAGTCGGTCAGCGCCAGCGTCATCGTCAGGTTGAAGAAGCGGCGCCAGTCGCCGGTCAGTGCGGCGGGCCCGGTGACGCGGTGCGCGGGTGCCTCGGCCTGGACGCTCATGAGCCCGTCTTCTCCACGGTCTCCGCGCGCGACACCGACAGCGAGTGCGGCAGGTCGACCATGCCGCCCGTGGCGGGCGCGCCGATCACCTCGAACGAGGCGGCGTTCTCGCGGTGGTCCATCAGCCGGCGCTCGCCGCCGTGGTGGCGCACCTCGGGGGACACCTGGTACTCGCCGGCGGCGAGCACGCAGTCGAAGGCCACGTCCACGCGCACGACGTCCCCGGCGCGGTAGCTGCCCGACTCGGGCTGCTTGGCCTCGGAGGCGATGGCCAGGACGCCGCGGCCCTGCTCGTCGGTGACCATGAAGCCGAAGTTGGGGTTCTCGGCGTCGGCGCGCAGCTCCACCTCCATGCGGATGCGGGCCGGGCGCCCGTGCTGGAGGTTCTCCGCGCGGCCGCCGCTCTCGTCCTCGGTCCAACAGTCCACGATGGCCGCCGAGCCGTCGCCGGCGTGCAGCACGGGCCCCTCCGAGCGCCCGTACAGCGCCATGTTGACCTCCTCGTAGCGGCGCGAGACCTCGCGGGGGTCGCCCACCGCGATCAGGTCGCCGCCGTCGATCAGCATCGCCCGGTCGCAGAAGCGCTGGACGGCGTTCATGTCGTGGGTGACGAGAAGGATCGTGCGGCCCTCCGAGCGCGCCTTGCGCAGCGAGTCGAGGCACTTGCGCTGGAAGGCGCTGTCGCCGACCGCGAGCACCTCGTCGATCAGCAGCATGTCGGCGTCGACGTGCACCATCACGGCGAAGGCCAGGCGCACCTGCATGCCCGAGGAGTAGTTCTTGAGCTTCAGCTCGGTGAAGCGCTCGAGCTCGGCGAACTCGATGATCGAGTCGTAGCGCTCGCGCGCCTGCGTGGGCGAGAGCCCGAGCATCACGGCGTTGATCAGCACGTTGTCGCGCGCGGTGAGGTCGGGGTTGAAGCCCACGCCGAGCTCGATGAAGGGCGCGACGCGGCCGCGGGCCCAGATCTCGCCGGAGTCGGGCCTGTAGATGCCGGCGACGCACTTCATGAGCGTGGTCTTGCCGCTGCCGTTGCGCCCCACGATTCCGAAGAACTCGCCCGAGCGCACGTCGATCGACACCCCGCGCAGGGCCTCGAGCTTTTCCTCCGAGCGGGTGCGGAAAGGATGCAGCGCACGCTCCTTGAGCGTGTGCATCTGCTCGTGGGGAAGGCGGAAGGTCTTGGAGACGTCACGGACCGCCAACGCCACGCCTGCCTCGGGAGGGGCGCTCACAGGCCGAGCGTAGTGACCGATAGCCTGCGGATCCGCGATGCCGGAGCCCCCGCAAACCGCCCCTGGCGGGCTGCCCCTGGGCGTCAACCTCGCGGGCTACCTCGACTCGATGCTGGGCGTCGGGCAGGTCGCCCGGCAGGTTCGCAATGCGCTCGAGGGCGCCGGGGTGGCCGTCGCCCCGTTCACCGTCGTGGCCGACTCCGCGCCCCGTATCGAGGGGGGAGAGCCCGAGCGGGCCTCGGGCGAGCTGCACCCGGTGAACCTGGTGTGCGTCAACCCCGACGGGCTCGAGGGCGCCCACGACTCCCTGGGCGAGGACTTCTTCGCCGGCCGTCACACGATCGGCCTGTGGTGGTGGGAGGTCGACGCCTTCCCCGACGCCTTCCGCCGCGCCTTCGACCTCGTCGACGAGGTGTGGGTGGGCTCCCACCACGTGGCCGACGCGCTGGCCGCGGTCTCGCCCGTGCCGGTGGTCCGCATGCCCGTGCCGGTCGAGCCCGAGCCGTCTTCCGGCGCGGGGCGCGACCAGCTCGGCCTGCCGCACGGCGGCCCGCTGTTCCTGTTCGCCTTCGACCACGGCGGCGGCTTCGAGCGCAAGAACCCGCTGGGCGCGATCGAGGCCTTCACCCGCGCCTTCGGGCCTGACGAGGGGCCCCGTCTCGTCGTCAAGTGCATAGGAGCCGACGGCCACCCCGACGCCCACCGGCGCCTGCTCGACGCGGCCGCCGCCCACGACCACGTGCAGGTGCTCGACCAACCCCTCCCGCCCGGCGACATGGCCGCCCTCACCGACGCCTGCGACGCCTATGTCTCGTTGCACCGGTCGGAGGGCTTCGGCCTCACCATCGCGGAGGCCATGCTGCGCGGCAAGCCGGTGGTGGCCACCGCCTACTCGGGCCCGCGCGACTGGCTGAGCGAGCGCAACTGCTTCGAGGTCGACTGGCGCGAGGTGCCGATCGGCCCCGGCAACGAGCCCTACCCCGCCGAGGGAACGTGGGCCGAGCCAGACCTCGACGACGCGGCCGCTCAGCTGCGGCGCGTGGTCGACGAGCCCGACGAGGCGCGCCGCCGGGCCGAGCGCGGCCGCGCGGACGTGCGGGCCGCCTTCTCGGCCGAGGCGGCGGGACGGGCGATGGCGGCGCGGCTGGCGCGGGTAGCGGGCCTCCCCGTCGGGGGCAACGGCGCCACCTCGTCGCTCGACGTCGGCGAGGCGCTGCGCCGCGTGCGTGGCGAGCCGCCCGAGCCCGGCCCCGACGTGCCCCTGCGTCCGCTGCGGATGCCGCTGCGCCGCGCCCTGCTGCGCCTGAGCCGCCCGCAGGCCACCCACCAGCGGCTGGTGGACGAGGAGCTGGTGCGCCTGGTGCGCACGCTCGACGAGCGGGTGGAGGGCCTCGCCCAGAGCCAGACCTCGTTACGCGCCGAGCTCGAGGACATCAAGCGCCAGCTGGACCGGTGACCGCCGCCGGGCACAACGCCCGCGTCGGGGTCGACGTCGCGGGCTTCCTGCGTGGCGGCCTCGGCCTGGGAGAGGCCGCCCGGCGCTACGTCACGGCGCTGGAGGCGGCGGACGTCCCGGTCCGCACCACCAGCGTGGACGTCTTCCTGCCGGAGGACCAGCAGGACCGCCGCAAGCTGGCCGAGTTCGAGGACCTGGGCTACCGACCACGACGTCCCTTTCAACCTCGTGTGCGTCAACGCCCCCGAGCTGCCGCGCTTCTACAGCGAGGTGGGGCCCGACTTCTTCGCGGGCAAGCGCACCATCGGCGTGTGGGCGTGGGAGGTGGACCGCGTACCCGATGACTGGTCCTGGGCCTTCGGCGTGGTCGACGAGATCTGGACCTATTCGCACTACGTGGTCGACGTGCTGCGCCCGGCCTCCAACGTGCCGGTCGCCCGAGTGCCGCTGCCGGTGCTCGAGCCCCCCAAGCCGGGCCCGCCGCCCGACCTGGGCCTGCCCGACCGGTTCACCTTCCTGTTCCTGTTCGACTTCTACTCCACGCTCCAGCGCAAGAACCCGCTCGGGCTGATCGAGGCCTTCCGGCGCGCCTTTCGCCCCGGCGAGGGCCCGCAGCTGGTGCTCAAGAGCTTCAACGGCGACCTCAAGCCCGAGCGGCTGGCGCAGGTGCGCGAGGCGGCCGCGGTCCACCCCGATGTCCACGTAGTGGACCGCTACGTGACCGCCGCCGAGCGCGACGCGCTGGTGGCCGACTGCGACTGCTTCGTCTCCCTGCACCGCGCCGAGGGGTTCGGGCTCGGGCTGGCCGAGGCGATGGCGCTGGGGCGCCCGGTGATCGCCACGGGGTTCTCCGGCAACGTCGACTTCATGACGCCGGAGAACTCGTGGCTGGTGCGAAGCACGATGACCGAGGTCGGGCGGGAGGGCGAGAACTACCCGAGCGAGGGCCGCTGGGCCGAGCCCGACCTGGCCCACGCCGCCCAGCTGATGCGCGAGGTGTGGACGAACCAGCGAGGCCGCCGCCGAGCGCGCCGAGCGGGGCCGGCGGGACGTGCTCGAGCAGCTGTCTCCCGCGAACGTGGGCGCGCTGGCGCGCGAGCGCCTCGAGCACCTGGCGATCGCTGCCGAGCCGCCGCGGGCCGAGCCACCTCCACCTCCGCCGGCGCACATCACCTGGGCGCCGCTGCGCCTGGCCCGGGGCAAGCTCGACTTCGACCCGCTCAGCGACGCCCAGAAGACCGGCGGGGCAAAGGGCACCGCGCGTCAGGCGGCGCTCCGGGCCATGCGCCCGTACACGCACCACCAAGAGGAGCTGAACAAGGCGCTGGTGCAGGCGGTCAGCGACCTGGCCGAGCGCTTCGAGGCGCTGGTCTGGGAGTCCGGGCTGGGCGCCGACGGGCGCGCTCACGCGCGCCGGCTGATCGAGGCGGCGCGCGCCCGCCCCGCACCGGACCACCCGTTGATCAGCCGCACCGAGAACGGGCAGCGCGTGCTGGCCTTCACGGTGGAGTCCGCCGAGACCGATCCGGCCGAGACCTACCGCGGCTTCGAGGACGTCTTCCGGGGTGACGAGGAGCTCGTCCGCCGTCGCCAGGAGCAGTACGCGGCATTGTTCGAGGGCGCGGACTGGGTGCTCGACCTGGGGTGCGGCCGGGGCGAGTTCCTCGACCTGCTGCGCGACCGCGGTCAGGCCGCCCGGGGCGTGGACCTCGACGAAGCGATGGTGGCCCGCTGCCGCGAGAAGGGCCACGAGGTCGAGCACGCCGACGCCCTCGCCGCGCTGGACGCCCTGGAGGACGGGAGCCTGCCCGGGGCCTTCGCCGCGCAGGTGATCGAGCACCTGCCGGCCGCGGTGCTCAACGACTTCCTACGCGCGCTGGCCGCCAAGCTGCGCCCGGGGGGCGTGGCCGTGCTGGAGACCGTCAACCCCCATCTGCCCTCGGCGCTCAAGGCCTTCTGGGTCGACCCGACCCACCACCACCCCCTGTTCCCGGAAGTCAGCCTGGCCCTGGGGCGCTTCGCCGGCTTTCGCGAGGGCCGCGTCATGTTCCCCGGCGGCACCGGGGACTTCGAGGCCGACCTCTACACGAGCCCGGACTACTCGGTGATCTTCAGGCGCTGACTCCGCCGCCGCAGGGGGATGGCCAGCCAGACCACCGCGAAGATCAGGAAGACCCCGATGCCCACGGCGACGGTGGTGCCGGGGGCGAACAGGAAGTCGGTGACCAGCACCATCGCGCCGACGATCGCCAGAGCGAGCACCCCGAGGCCGGCGAGCATGAGCCGGTTGGCGCTCACCACCAGGAACTCCTTGTCCTGCTGGCGGAAGGCGAGCCGGTGATGCACGGTCGGGGCGATCAGCAGGACCGTGGCCACCGCGGTGGCGAGCAGTGTGAAGAAGTAGACGCCCTCGTCAAAGGCGGAGACGGTCGGGAAGCGCTGATTGAACGGCACCACGAGCAGGAACGCGAACAGCACCTGCACTCCGGGTAGCGCCACGCGAAGCTCCGCGAGTAGCTCCGTGAGGTTGCGGTCGGTGCGCTCGTCGTGGGTCTCGGGACGGCCTGTCTCGGGATGTGCCTCCATGCGCTGGAACCCTTTCACTTTCCCTCACGGCGGGATTTCAAAGGTACGGTGGTGCCGTGCAATCGGCGCCCGGTCTCAGCGGGGAACTCATGCGCCTGGCGTTGGACAATCTCGCCGACTCGGTGACGATTCACGACGCCACCGGCAAGCTGCTCTACGCCAACGAGGCTACGGCCCGGATGATGGGCATGGAGCTCGACGAGGTGCTCTCGGCGCCGGCGGGCGCCTGGCAGGAGCGGTTCACGATGTTCGACGAGTACGGCGACGAGCTGCCGCTGGAGCGGCTCCCCGGCCGCCGCGTGTTCGCGGGCGAGAGCCCCGAGCCGCTGCTGCTTCGCAGCGTGAACGACGAGGACGGCAGCTGGTACTGGGTGCGCATCAAGGCCGCCCCCCTGTTCGACGACGAGGGGCACGTCGCCGCCGCGGTGAACGTGAGCGAGGACGTGACCGAGGTCAAGGAGGCCGAACTCGCCCAGCGCCTGCTGGCCGAGGCCAGCCACACGCTCGCCACGTCGCTCGACTACGAGAAGACCCTCCAGGAGGTGGCCCAGCTGGCGGTGCCCGGCTTCGCCGACTGGTGCGGCGTCGATCTCGTCGCCCCGGACGGCGAGGTCGACCAGGTGGCGATAGCCCACGCCGACCCCGAGATGGTCGAGCTGGCGCACCGCATGCGCGAGCGCTACCCGCCCGACCTCGAGGCCCCCAACGGCCTGGGGACCGTGCTGGACACCGGCGAGACCGTCTTCTGGCCCGAGATTCACGACGAGCTGCTGGTGGAGGGCGCGCAGGACGAGGAGCACCTCGAGCTGCTGCGGTGGGTCGGCCTGCGCTCCGCCGTGATCGCGCCGCTGCGCTTCGGCGACAGGGTGATCGGGGCGATGACGTTCGTGCTCACCGACCGCACCTTCTCCGAGGCCGACATCCGCCTGGGCGAGGAGCTGGCCTCCCGAGCGGTCACGGCGATCGAGAACTCCCGCCTGTTCACCGAGCGCGGGCGGATCGCGCGCACGCTCCAAGAGGGCCTGCTGCCGCCCTCGCTCGAGGCGCCGCCCGGCTGGGAGACCGCGGTGCTCTTCCGCGCCGCCGGCTCGGCCAACGAGGTGGGCGGGGACTATTACGACACGATCCAGCTCGGCGACTCGTGGCTGTCGTTCGTCGGCGACGTGGCGGGCAAGGGGGCACGCGCCGCCGCGCTCACCGCGCGGGCGCGCTACACGATGATCTCGGTGGCGCAGCTCACCGGGAGCGCTGAGGCCGCCGTCGACCGCGTCAACGACGCCTTCCTGAGCATGGACGGCTCGCCGCTCTGCACGCTGGCGGCGGTCCGTCAGCCCGGCGTCGAGCCCGGGGGCCAGATCGAGGTGCTGTCCGCCGGGCACCCACTGCCCTACCTGGTCAAGAACGACGGCAGGGTGGAGCCACTGGGCACCACTGGACCGTTGCTGGGGTTCGTGGCCGACCCGAAGTGGCCCTACACGACCGCTGAGGTGGAGCCCGGGGAGTGCGTGGTGCTCTACAGCGACGGTGTGCTGGACACGATGAGCGACGATCGGCGCCACTTCGGCGAGCCGAGCCTGATCGAGGTGCTGCGCTCGCGCCCCGCGGCCAACGCCGCGGAGCTGGTGGAGCGCCTGGACCGCGCTCTGCTGGACTTCCAGGGCGCCGAGCAGCGCGACGACGTCGCAGTGCTGGTCCTGCGCCGCCTGCCCTAGTCACGTTTCGGGGCCCTATCTCGTCGGAGGAGACATGAAGATCTTTCTCGCAGGCGCCTCGGGCGCCATAGGCAAGAGCCTCGTCCCACAGCTGGTGGCCGCGGGCCACGAGGTGACCGGCACGACCACCTCCGAGGCCAAGCTCGACGATCTGCGGTCGGCCGGCGCGACGGGGATCGTCCTCGACGTCCTTGACCGCGACGCCGTGGTCGAAGCGGTCACCGCCGCCGCGCCCGACGTGGTCGTCCACCAGGCGACCGGCCTGGCCGGGATCGGCAACCCCCGCAAGATGGCCAAGGAGTTCGAGCTGACCAACCGGCTGCGCACCGAGGGCACCGACAACCTGCTGGAGGCCGCCGGGGGGGTCGGTGCGCGCTTGGTGGCGCAGAGCTTCGCCGGCTGGCCGTACGCCCGCGAGGGCGGCCCGGTCAAGGACGAGGAGGCCCCGCTCGACCCCAATCCGCCCGCGGCGGTGAGCGGGATGCTGGACGCCATCAAGCACCTGGAGGAGTCGGTGGTCGCCGCGGACGGGATCGTGCTGCGCTACGGCGGCTTCTACGGCCCCGGCACCGGCTTCGACTCCGACGGTCCTCAGACCCAGGCGGTGCGCAAGCGCCAGTTCCCGATCGTGGGAGAGGGTGGAGGAGTGTGGTCGCTGATCCACATCGACGACGCCGCTTCGGCCACCGTCGCCGCGATCGAGCGCGGCGCGCCCGGCCTCTACAACGTGGTCGACGACGAGCCGGCGCCCGTGCGGGAGTTCCTGCCGGTGCTCGCCGACGAGTTGGGGGCCAAGCCGCCGCGCCGCCTTCCGGCCTGGCTGGTGCGGTTGGTCGCCGGCGAGCACATGGTGGTGATGCTCACCGACATTCGCGGGGCGTCGAACGAGAAGGCCAAGCGCGAGCTGGGCTGGGCGCCCAGCCGCCCGACCTGGCGTGAGGGCTTCAAGGAGCTAGGTGCCGGAGCTTCTCCGGGCTGAGCACGATCCGCACCGTCCGCACCTCGCCTTCGTCGACCTCGAGCGAGAGCACCCAGACCACCGCGCCGCCGGCGTCGCGCACGATCCACCCCGGTAGGCCGTTCACCCGCGCCGGCTCGGTCTCGATGCCCTCGGGCCGCCGGTCGGGCCGGGTGACTTTGGTCAGGAAGCGGGCGATCTTGCCGCTGCCCTCGACCGGCTTGCGGGCGGCCTGCACCAAGCCGCCGCCGTCGGAGTAGGACACGGCGTCGGCGGCCAGCAGTCCCACCAGCCCTTCCACGTCGCCGGCGTCCAGCGCGCGCATGAAGCGCTCGGTGATCTCGCGGTGCTGCTCGGGTGAGGGCGGCACGCGCGGGCGGCCCGCGTCCACCTTGCGGCGAGCGCGCGAGGCCAGCTGGCGGGCGTTGTCCTCGCTCTTGTCGATCATGCCGCCCACCTCGGAGTGGGAGAAGCCGAACACGTCGTGGAGCAGGAACGCCGCTCGCTCGACTGGCGACAGCTGCTCCAGGAGGACCAGAAAGGCGAGCGACAGGGTCTCGCGCTTCTCGGCGTGCTCCTCGGGCCCCGGCGCGTCGTCGAGCAGCGGCTCGGGCAGCCACGGGCCCACGTAGGACTCGCGCCTGCGGCGGGCGCTGCGCAGGTGGTCGATCGCGAGCCGCGTGACGACCGTGGTCAGGAACGCCCGCGGCGACTCGACCACCGCCTTTTCGTCGCGCTCGTGCAGGCGGAGGTAGGCCTCCTGCACGAGGTCCTCGGACTCCGCCACGGTGCCCACCATCCGGTAGGCCACCGAGAAGAGGAGGGGGCGGAGCTCCTCTTCCCCGTCGCCCTGCGTGGCGCTAGCTCTTGCGCTCGAGGTCGTCGACCTCGTCGGCCTTCTTGCGCGTGCGCGCGGCTTGGGCCTCCATCCGCTCCTGCTCGCGCTCGAGCTCCTCGCGGGCTTCGCCCTTGCGCTCCTCGCGAGAGCCCTCGCGCTGCAGCTTGGGGTCGCCGGCGAGGTCGCCGGCGGCCTTCTTGGCACGGCCTGTGATCTTGTCTTTCAATCCCATGCCCGGGGAGCCTACGCTCGCTTCAGCCGCTCGGTCATCTCCCTCGCCATCTGGGAGTCGTCGAAGTGACCGCGCTTGGCCAGCGTCCGCAGCTGGAGCTCGGTCAGGCGGTCGAATAGGCGGCGCGGGAGCCGCCGCACCAGCGCATAGGAGATCGTGCCGCGGCGCGTGGTGGCCAGGTCGCGCGCGGGCGGCCCCAGCACGGCGCGCACCATGGTGTCCACCGCGTCCTGCAGCTTCTCCTCGGGCACCGCACCGTCGAGGCTGATGCCCTGGTCGGTGCCGGCGTCGTGGATCGGCGTCTTGATGTAGCCCGGGTACACCGTCGTCACCGTGAGCCGGTCGCCGTACTCCAGGCGCAGCGAGTCCGAGTAGGCCGTGATGCCCCGCTTGGTCATCGTGTAGGCGGTGGCGAAGGGGCTCGTGACGAACGCCAGCCCCGAGGCCACGTTGATCACGCGGCCCCGGCTCTCCAGCAGCGCCGGCAGCGCGGCCGCGGTCACGCGCCAGGGGCCCATCAGGTTGACGTCGATCACCGCTTGGGCGCCCTCGTCGGGGCGCAGGCCGGCGCTCTGCGGGATGCCGACGCCTGCGCAGTTGACCACCACGTCGAGGCCGCCCAGGCCCTCGGTGGCCTCGGCCACCGCACGGTCGACGGAGTCCTGGTCGGTGACGTCGCAGGCGATGATCCGCTCGCCCTCGTCGAGGTCGAGCCCGGCTACCTGCACGCCCTGGCGGCGCAGCTCGGCGGCGGTGGCCTCGCCGATGCCGCTGGCCGCTCCCGTCAGCAGGACCCGCTTCACGACGCCAGCCGGTAGTGCGCGGGGTTGAACGATGACGTCCGGCGCCGGAACCGGAACGTCCAGTCCGGCCACAGCGTCGCGTTGCGGCCGGTGTCGTCCAAGTACCAGCTGGAGCAGCCGCTGGTCCACACCGTGCCCTCGTGGCGACGGTCGACCTCTTCGTTGAACGCCTCCGCCGCCTCGGGCCGCGCCTCGACGATGGCCGCGCCGTGGTCGCGCATCGCGCGCAGCGCGTCCATCACGTAGGCGACCTGCGACTCGATCATGTAGACCATCGAGTTGTGCCCCAGCCCGGTGTTCGGGCCGAGCAGCATGAACATGTTGGGAAAGTCGGGCGTCGTCGACCCCAGCAGGGCGCGGGGGCTGCCGCCCCAGGCGTCGTCCATCGTCTCGCCCGAGCGGCCCCGGACGAGCTTGCCCAGCGGCATGTCGGCCACCTGGAAGCCGGTGCCGAGCAGGATCACGTCGATTTCGCGCTCGACGCCGTCCTCGTCGACGATCGCGTTGGGCTTGACCTCCCTGACGCCCGACGTGACGAGCTCGACGTTGTCGGTGCTCAGCGCGGGGTACCACTTGTTCGACGGCAACATCCGCTTGCAGCCGATCGTGTAGTCGGGGGTGACCTTCTCGCGCAGTTCGGGGTCCTTGACCGAGCTGTTGATGTGCCGCCGGGCCACTTGCTCCAGCAGCTTGATCGCTCGCGGACGCTTGACCAGGCCGACCACCACCGACTCGCGGGCCGCGTAGATGCCGGCGCGGTTGAGCCGCTGCAGCGGCGGAAAGACCTTGTACAGGCGCTTCTCCCAGCCGCTGATCTCGCGGTTGGTGTGGGGGAGGATCCAGGGCGCGGTGCGCTGGAAGACGTGCAGCTTGGAGGCCCACTTGCGGACCTCGGGCACGTACTGGATAGCAGAGGCGCCGGTGCCGATCGAGGCGACCCGCTTGCCCTCGAGCTCAACCGAGTCGTCCCAGCGAGCCGAGTGCATGACCGTGCCCTCGAAGGACTCCAGGCCGTCGATGTCGGGCAGCCGCGGCTCGGCCAGCGGGCCCATTCCGGTCACGAGCACCTTCGCGCGCAGCGTGCCGCGGTCGGTCTCGACCACCCAGCGCTGCTCGTCCTCCTGCCAGTTCGCGGAGGTCATCGTCGTGCTCGTCTCGACGTAGGGCCGCACGCCGAAGTCGTCGGCCACCTTCTGGAGGTAGGTGCGGATCTCGGGCTGGAGCGAATAGGTCTGCGACCACTCGGGGTTGGGCGCGAAGGAGAACGAGTACAGGTGCGACGGCACGTCGCAGCCGCAGCCGGGGTAGGTGTTGAAGTGCCAGGTGCCGCCGACGTCGTCGCCGCGCTCGAGCACCACGAAGTCCTGTTCCCCTTCCTTCAGCAGGTTGATGGCCATCCCCAGGCCGGAGAACCCGCTGCCCACGATGCAGATCTCGACTTCTTCCTTCATGCCCCTCCTAGTACTTACGCTGCTGTAACTTACGGCACTGTAACATACCCACGATGGCCTTGCGGCTAACCGCGGACGAGCGGCGCGAGCAACTGCTCGACGCCACCAAGGCCCTCGCCGCGCGCCAAGGCTTTCACGCCGTCTCGGTCGAGGCGGTGGCACGCGAGGCGGGCATCACGCGACCGATCGTGTACGGGCACTTCCGTGACCTGAGCAAGCTGCTGGAGGCCCTCGTGGAGCGCGAGAGCGAGCGGGCCCTCGCTCAGCTGGCCGAAGTCCTCGCCCCCCAGCTCGACCTCGAGGACCCGCAGGAGCGCATGGTCGAGGGGATGCGGGCGTACCTGGAGACGGTCAGTGCCGACCCCAACACCTGGCGGCTGGTGCTCATGCCCACCGAGGGCGCTCCCGCCTCACTTCACCGCCAGATCGACGAGGGCCGCGACGCGATCATCGGCCAGTTGGCCGGCGCGATGCGCCCGGGGATCGAGCCGCCCGACGCCGAGCTGACCGCGCGGATGCTGTCGGCCTTCGCCGACGAGGCCGCTCGCCTGCATCTGCGCGACCCCGTGGCCTATCCCGTCGGTCGTCTGATGGACCAGACCACCTGGGCCGTCGCTCAGTTCTCGTAGACCGGCTCGTCCCGCCGCCGCCGGCTGCGGCGGCCCCCGGAGTAGGCGGCCAGGTCGAACACGAACCCGAGGATCACGAAGGCCCACTCGATCCCGTGCACGCCGTTGGTGCCCGTGTCCCACATGACCGCGTAGAACAGCGTGGTCCACGGCAGGAGGAAGAAGCCGAGCAACGGCACCAGGAAGCCGTCGTAGGCGCGGTCGAGAAGGTTGCTGAACAGCCACAGGGCGATCAGCGCGAGCCGCGGCGAGAGTAGTGCGAGCAGGGCTACCAGGCAGGGCATGGCCGCAAGTATCCACTAACTAGCCTCGGGTCATGGAGCTTCGTCCCCTCGCGCGCACCGGTGTCAAGGTCAGCCCGCTGTGCCTCGGCGCGATGATGTTCGGCGCTTGGGGGGAGTCCGACCACGATGAGTCGGTGCGGATCATCCACCGCGCGCTCGACGCCGGGATCAACTTCGTGGACACCGCCGACGTCTACTCGCGGGGCGAGTCGGAGGAGATCGTGGGCAAGGCGCTCGCTGGGGGCCGGCGCGACAACGTGGTCCTGGCCACCAAGGTCCACGGGAAGATGGGGGACGACCCCAACGAGTTCGGCAACTCGCGCGCCTGGATCGTGCGCGAGGTCGAGAACAGCCTGCGCCGGCTGGGCACCGACTGGATCGACCTCTACCAGATCCACCGCCCCGAGGACGACACCGACATCGAGGAGACCCTCGGCGTGCTCACCGACCTCGTGCGGGCCGGAAAGGTCCGCTACATCGGCTCGTCGACCTTCCCGCCCAGCCAGATCGTCGAGGCCCAGTGGGCGTCGGAGCGGCGGACGCTGGAGCGCTTCGTCACCGAGCAGCCGCCCTACTCGCTTCTCAACCGCGGCGTCGAGTGGGACGTCCTGCCTACCTGCGAGCGCCACGGCATCGGGGTCATCCCCTGGAGCCCGCTGGGCGGGGGGTGGCTGTCAGGCAAGTATCGGGTCGACGACCACCCGGAGTCCCGCCGCAAGGCGCTGGTGCCCAACCGTTTCGACATGTCGATTCCCGAGAACCAGCGCAAGCTGGAGGCCGCCCACGCGCTCGGCGACCTGGCCGACGAGGCGGGCCTGAGCTTGATCGACCTGGCGCTGGCCTTCGTGATCCGCCACCCGGCGGTCACCTCGGCGATCATCGGCCCGCGCACGATGGAGCACCTGGAGGGCCAGCTGGGCGCCCCCGACGTCACCCTCAGCGACGACGTGCTGGACAAGATCGACGAGATCGTCCCGCCGGGAGTGAACGTGAACCCCGCCGACGCCGGCTGGTCGAACCCGGCACTCGAGCCGGCGGCCCGCCGGCGCTAGCGGCCCCCCGGGCCCGCGCCCGGCCCGCGCCCGGGCCTCCCGCAGCGAACGATCCCCTCCGAAGGGTCCTCAGCCGCCTGAGGACTTTCTTGAAGGGTACGCCGCATCCGCAGGAGGCCGCCGGAGCGCAGGCCCCCCATTTGAAAAAGTCCTCAGCCGCCTGACGATCTTCGCGACGAGGTGCCCCGCGTCGCGCATCGGCGCGCCGCCTTCGGCGGAATAGCCTCGGCGAGGCATGCTTCGCCTCGCCGTCCTGGACCAGTCACCCATCTCCGAGGGGATGGAGCCGGCCGACGCGCTGCACAACTCGGTCGACCTCGCCCAGCACACCGAGAGGCTCGGTTACCACCGCTACTGGGTGGCCGAGCACCACGGCACGCCGATGCTCGCCTGCAACGCGCCCGAGGTGCTGATCGCCGCGATCGCGGACGCCACCGACACGATCCGCGTCGGCAGCGGTGGCGTGATGCTCCCCCACTACAGCCCGCTGAAGGTGGCGGAGACGTTCAGCATGCTGAGCGGTCTGCACCCGGGGCGAATCGACCTGGGCATCGGGCGGGCACCCGGCACCGACCAGATCACGATGCTCGCCCTCCAGCGCGACCGCCGCCAGATGGCCGCCGACGACTTTCGCGAGCACCTCGCCGAGCTGCTCGGCTACCTCGACGGCGAGCTGCCCGCCGACCATCCGTTCGGCCGGCTGGCGGCCCTGCTCCCGGGCCGCCCGCACACGCCCGAACCCTGGCTGCTTGGCTCCAGCCCGCAGAGCGCGGTCTGGGCCGCGGAGCTCAGCCTGCCCTACTGCTTCGCAGACTTCATCAACCCCCAGGGCGCCGCCATCGTCGAGGACTACCGCCGCCGCGGCGGCACTGAGGCCTCCATCTGCGTGGTGGCCGTGTGCGCCGAGACCGATGAGGAGGCCGACCGGCTGGCGCTCAGCCACCGGATGGCCTTCTCGCTCCTGCGGCAGGGGCGCCTGATCCCCGTTCCCCCAGTGGAGGACGGCGAGCGCTACGCCGCCAGTCGCCCCCAACGGCAGAGCAGCCGGCGCTTTATCGTCGGCTCTCCCGCCACCGTCCGGGCCGGGCTCGAGGAGGCGGCGCGGGAGTACGGCGTCGACGAGGTGCTCGTGCTCACGATCACCTACGCCCACGAGGCTCGCCGGCGGTCCTACGAGCTGATCGCCCAGGAGCTCGGATTGGCGGATACAGCCGGGCCAGTCGCGGGTAGCAACGAGGCATGACCGAGAACCCCGACGACCTCTTCGGCAAAGAGCACGTCAAGCGCTACCGCGAGACCGACGGCGAGGTAGGCCACGAGTGGCGCGGCGCCCCCGTGCTGGTCCTGACCACCAAGGGCCGGCGCAGCGGCGAGGAGCGCGACTCGCCGCTCATCTACCAGCCGTACGAGGGCCACCACCTGATCGTCGCGTCCAACGGCGGCTTCAACGTGCCCGCCTGGTACCTGAACATCCAGGAAGAGCCAACGGTCCAGGCCCAGATCAAGGACGACAAGTTCACCGCGCGTGCGCGCACCGCGAAACCGGACGAGAAGCCGGGCATGTGGCGGGCGATGACCGAGGTCTGGCCCGACTACGACGACTATCAGGAGAGGACCGACCGCGAGATTCCTGTAGTTGTGTTGGAACGCGAATAAGGAGAGAGATGGCTTTCGAAGTACCGGACCTGCCGTACAGCTACGACGCGCTGGAGCCCCACATCGACGAAGCGACGATGAAGGTGCACCACGACAAGCACCACCAGGCGTACGTGGACAAGGCCAACGGCGCCCTGGAGGGCACCGAGTGGGAGGACAAGGACCCGAAGGAGATCCTGAAGAGCCTCGACGACCTGCCCGACGACAAGCGCACCGCCGTGCGCAACAACCTCGGCGGCCACGTGAACCACGCGATGTTCTGGCGCAGCATGAAGGCCGACGGAGGTGGGGAGCCCAGCGGCGACCTCGCCGACGCGATCAACGATGCCTTCGGCTCCTTCGACGACTTCAAGGCGAAGATGAAGGAGACCGGCGTGGGCCAGTTCGGCTCAGGCTGGGCCTGGCTGGTGCACGACGGCTCGGGGCTGGCGGTCGTCGGCACCCCCAACCAGGACAACCCGGTGTCCAACGGCCAGACGCCGTTGGTGGGCGTCGACGTGTGGGAGCACGCCTACTACCTCAAGTACCAGAACAAGCGCCCCGACTACATCGAGGCGTGGTTCGAGACCGTCGACTGGGACCACATCGGCGAGCGCTACGCGGAGGCCAACGGCTAGCTAGCGCAGCTGGATCTCCGGCGCGGGCGCCAGCAGCATGGTGAGCCCGGTGCGCGGGTCGCGCGGAGAAGCGCGCGACTCGCGCAGCGCCACCGCCGACCACTCGCCGGACACCTCACCCGCCAGCTCCCTGGGAACGAAGCCGAGGTGCAGTCCGTCCTCGGTGTCGACCGCGATCGCGTTCGGGTCGTGGGGGTTGTCGGGCTCGGGACGCAGCACCAGCGGGCGCCCGGGCGCCGCGCCCTCGGACTGGAGCGCCTCCTCGTGGAAGCGGGCCCCGGCCACGCCCATCACCCGGATCCCCCGCTCGGCCAGCTCGGGCGCATCGCGAGCCAGGTAGGCGTCGCTCTCGGGGTCGACCGGCGTGTAGCCGGCCAGCCATACGACACTGCCGTCGTCGGGGTACCAGTAGCGCTCTTCGAAGACGACGGCGACGATCAACGCCGCGGGAACGCCTCGTCGAAGCGGGGCAGGCCGTCGTCCGGTATGTCCTCCCAGGCCGCGGCGTAGGCCACGTACTGGCGGCCCTGGGGCCGTATGCCCGGGTCGCCGTCGAAGGCGCCCAGGCGGACCAGCGAAATCTCGCCGCCGGGCCGACGACCGAAGAGGTGCGAGCCGCACTCGCGACAGAACATCTTCTCCATGCCGCCCTCGGGCGTCCAGCCGCCCAGCTTGTCCTCGCCGCTCAGGATGGTCAGCGAGCCGGGCGGGATCACCGCCGTGGCGGAGGAGGCGCCGCCGGTGCGGACCTGGCAGCGGGTGCAGTGGCAGTAGCCGGCGGAGGTGAGCGGCTCGGAGATCTCGAACTTCACCGCTCCGCAGCCACAGCCTCCGGTCAACTCAGCCATGGGCTGAAGCCTACGGCTCGCGGGCCGGCGAGGTCTGGTGGTCGTGGCGTCCCGAGACGCCGCCTGTGCGGAGCGAGACGGTCGTGGTGCCCAGCCACAGCGTGACCAGGACGATGACGGCCACGGTTGCCGCCAGCGACGGGCGCGGCCCGAGCCTGGGATTGCCCAGCCAGTACAGGCACCAGCCGATCCCCAGCGCGGCGATGCTCACGCCGAGCGCCATCAGGAGATGGCTCGGGTTGGTCAGGCTCACGACGCTCTCGCGGGCGGCGAGCCCGGGGTCGTTGTGGTGCTGCAGGGTGTCCCAGGCGGCGCCGGTCAACTGCAGACAGAGGCCTGCGAACGCCGCCCACACACCCGAGCGCAGCCGGCTGGACATCTCGCTCATCGCTGGAGCAGCTCCTCAGCGGCCCGGGAGCAGTCGCCGGCGAGCGCGCCGAGCGTCCGGCAGAACACCTTCGCCTCGGCGGTCCCGTCGTAGTGGAAGACGAAGTGCGAGACGGCGCCCTCGGCGCACCGCCGCTGGGCGTTGGTGCCCGGAGCCAGTGAGCAGATCTGGGCGGTGGCCTGGGCCTGCACCGGCACGCTCGGCTGGCTGGAGACGTTCAGCTCGGCCGCCGCTCCTCCCAGCTTGCGAAAGCACTCCGGCTGGTAGCGGCCGGCCAGCCCGGAGCAGAGCCCGAACACGGTGCGGAAGTTCCCGCGGTAGCGCTCGAGCGCGTACAGGATCTGGCGCTCGAGGCAGCGCTCGCGGTAGCGGTCCCCAAGCGCGTCGCACGGGTACAGCGGCCGCGACGGGTCCAGGTATTTCGACGGGTGGCTTGGGTCGTCCTCGGCCATGACGTTCTGCATGAAGGCACCGGCGTAACAGTTGCCGCGGTCGCTTTCGCCGCGCAGGCGGTCGCACAGCTTCAACGCCGCCCGCAGGTCGTTGCCGCGCAGGCTCATAAAGCCGTGCCCGATCCCGTGGGTGCAGTCGAGCCGGTCGGCCGACCTAAGGCCCCTGCAGATCTCGTCGGGCCGGGCCAGCGCCTGCGCGCGCTCGGGGCCGCTGACGATCGCCTCCACCACGCCGTGGTAGTAGCCCGAGCCGCAGAAGCGGTCACCGCGGCGAAAGCTCGCGCCCACGTCGCGCAGGCGCGCGCCGGCGGCGTGGCCGATGGCGTGGGTCAGGCCGTGGCACTCCGCGCGCACCACCGGGCTGCGGCGGTAGTCGGCCGCGAAAGCCTTCATCGCGCTCTGCGGCCCGTCGCTGTCCACGAGCGCGACGTAGCGCGCCTCGATGCAGCCCACGTCTCGCCCGCAGGTGCGCTCGGAGGGGTCCTTCACCCCGAAGACGTGCAGCGCCACGAGCGCGACCGCCCCTACCGCCGACGCGGCCAGCACGACCTGTCTCCGCCTGGTCACCTCGCTACTCGGCCGTGACTCCCGCGTACTTGCGCTGCCGCGCGTGGCGCTGGCGCTCGCCGGCGTCCAGAATCACCTTGCGCAGGCGGACGGCGTCCGGGGTGACCTCGACGCACTCGTCGTCGGTCACGTGCTCCAGCGCCTGATCGAGGGAGAGCCGGTGGGCGGGCACCAGCTTCACGGTGTCGTCGGAGCCGGAGGCGCGTACGTTGGTCTGCTTCTTCTCGCGCACGGCGTTGACGTCGAGATCGTCGGGGCGGCCGTTCTCGCCGATCACCATGCCCTCGTAGACCTGCTCGCCGGGGCCGATGAACAGCTGGCCGCGCTCCTGCAGCTTGACCAGCGCGAAGCTGCCGGTCTCTCCGCGGCGGTCGGCCACCAGCGAGCCCGTGGGGCGGGTGCGGATGTCGCCCAGCCACGGCTCATAGCCCTCGAACACGGAGTGGAGGATGCCTGCGCCGCGGGTCTCGGTGAGGAACTCGGTGCGAAAGCCGATCAGCCCCCGCGTCGGGATGAGGAAGTCGACCCGCACCCAGCCGGTGCCGTGGTTGACCAGCTTGTCCTGGCGGCCCTTGCGCAGCGCGAGCATCTGGATGACCACGCCGAGGAACGCCTCCGGCACGTCGATCGACAGCCGCTCGACGGGCTCGTGGAGCTTGCCGTCGATCTCCCTGGTCACCACCTGCGGCTTGCCCACCGTCAGCTCGAAGCCCTCCCGGCGCATGGCCTCGACCAGCACCGCCAGCTGGAGCTCGCCGCGGCCCTGGACCTCCCAGGTGTCGGGGCGCTCGGTGTCCAGCACGCGGATCGCGACGTTGCCCACCAGCTCGGCCTCCAGGCGGTCCTTGACCATGCGGGCGGTGAGGCGGTTGCCCGACTGGCCGGCCAGGGGCGCCGCGTTGATGCCGATCGTCATGCCCAACGCGGGCTCCTCGACGGCGATCACCGGAAGCGGACGCGGGTCCTCGGGGTCGGCGATGGTCTCGCCGATCGTGATCTCCGGGATGCCGGCCACAGCGATCACCTCGCCCGGCCCGGCCTCCTCGGCGGGCGTGCGCTGCAGGCCCTCGGTCACGTAGAGCTCGGCCACGCGTACCCGCTCGGTGGTGTCGTCGCGGCGGCACCAGGCCACCTGGGCGCCCTTGCGCATCGTGCCCTGGTGGACGCGGCAGAGGGCAAGGCGGCCGACGTAGGAGTCGGCGTCGAGGTTGGTGACCCGCGCCTGGAGGGGGTGGCCCTCCTCGTACTCGGGGGCGGGGATCGAGTTCAGCAGTAGCTCGAACAGGGGGCGCAGGTCGGTGCCCTCGTCGCCCTCGCTGGTGCTGGCCCGGCCGGCCTTGGCGTTGGTGTAGGCGATGGGGAACTCGATCTGCTCCTCGTCGGCGCCGAGGTCGAGGAACAGCTCGTAGACCTCGTCGACCACCTCGGCGATGCGCGCGTCGGGCCGGTCGACCTTGTTCACGCACAGCACCACCGGCAGCCGGGCCTCGAGCGCCTTGCGCAGAACGAAGCGGGTCTGAGGCAGCGGCCCCTCGGAGGCGTCGACGAGCAGCATCACCCCGTCGACCATGGTCAGCCCGCGCTCGACCTCCCCGCCGAAGTCGGCGTGCCCGGGGGTGTCGACGAGGTTGATCTTCACGTCGCCGTAGTGGACCGCGGCGTTCTTGGCCAGGATCGTGATGCCCCGCTCGCGCTCCTGGTCCATGGAGTCCATGACCCGGGTCTCCACGTGCTCGTGGGCGGCGAAGACGCCGGACTGCCGCAGCATCGCGTCGACCAGAGTGGTCTTGCCGTGGTCGACGTGGGCGATGATCGCCACGTTGCGGAGGTCGGAGCGGGAAGGCACGGCCGACTGAGGTAAGCAGGGTGCCGCCCGGACGTAGGCGAGGAGCGGCACATGTTCCAAGCTACCTGGGCGCACAACTCGTCCCGTGGACGAATGGCGCATTACTGCTGACGCGGCATCTGTCGATTCGGTGCCTGGAGGCCCTGATGAAACGGTTCGCCATTCCGTGCGCGGTAACCCTCGTCTCGCTGGCTGGGCTCCTTGGCTGCGCCGGCGGAGACGACACGGCCGCTGACCCCAAGCCCGGAATCGTCTCCGGCTACGTCACCGCGGGCGCGCCGGTTACCGGGGCCCAGATCCGGGTGGTCGACGACGAGGGCCGCGTCCTGGGCCGCGGGCGCCGTCCGAGCTCCTCCGACGGCTTCTTCTTTGTCGACGTGCCGCGTCTCCCACGAAAGTGCCGCGTCGTCGCGCAAGGTGGCCGCCTCGGCGGCCGCCCCGTGAGCGGTGAGCTGGCCAGCGCGGCGACCCGGGTCGAGTCCCCGGGCAAGAAGGAGACCCCCGTCGACCTGAACCCCGCCATGAGCCCGTCCTAGGCTTCGCGCGTGGCCTCCTACTCGGTCAACGACGGCGCCGTCGCCCACGCCCGCAAGCTGATCGAGGGCCACCAGTACGTCCTGCGCGGCGAATGGGGTGAGGTCCAGCCCTCAGCGGAGGACGAGAACGCCTACCTCGAGTCGCACTCCTGGGAGGAGTACGCCGCAGTGGCACCTGGGTCTCACCGAGGGGCCGGCGGACGAGACCAAGGCCCGGTACGCGTTCGTCTACGGCGACTTCCGCCGCCTGCACCGCTCCGGCCTGATCGCCTGCCAGTACCGGGCGGCCGAGTGGCGCCACAAGGAGGTCGAGCTGGCCGCCCACGACCTGCTGCAGCTCCTGGACCAGACCGCCAGTGGCTGACGCCGACGCGATCGTGGTGGGGGCCGGCCTCGCCGGCCTGGTGGCCACCGCCGAGCTGGCCGATGCCGGCAAGAAGGTGATCCTGCTCGACCAGGAGCCCGAGGCGTCGTTCGGCGGCCAGGCGTTCTGGTCGCTGGGCGGGCTGATGTTCGTCGACAGCCCCGAGCAGCGCCGCATGCGGGTCAAGGACTCCCACGACCTCGCGCTCCAGGACTGGATGGGCACCGCGGCCTTCGACCGCCCCGAGGACGAGTGGCCGCGCAAGTGGGCCGAGGCCTATGTCGGCTTCTGCGCGGGCGAGAAGCGCTCGTGGCTGCACGAGCAGGGCATGCGCTGGCTCCCGAACCCGGGCTGGCCCGAGCGCGGCGGCTACCACGCCGACGGCCACGGCAACTCGGTGCCGCGTTTCCACATCACCTGGGGCACGGGCCCCGGCGTGGTCGAGCCCTTCGAGCGCCGGGTGCGCGAGGCGGCCGAGCGCGGCCTGGTCGAGCTCAGATTTCGTCATCGCGCCGACGAGCTGCTCAGCACCGACGGAGCCATCACCGGGGTGGCCGGCCGAACCCTCGCGCCGAGCCCGATCGAGCGCGGCCAGCAGAGCGACCGCGAGGAGATCGACGACTTCGAGGTCTCAGCGGAAGCGGTGATCGTCACCACCGGCGGCATCGGCGGCAACCACGAGCTGGTGCGCGAGAAGTGGCCGAAGCGCCTGGGCGAACCCCCGAAGCGGATGCTGTCCGGCGTGCCCGCCCACGTGGACGGGCGGATGCTGGAAATCGCCAAGGCGGCCGGCGCCAACGAGATCAACGGCGACCGGATGTGGCACTACGTCGAGGGCCTGCACAACTGGGACCCGATCTGGCCGATGCACGCGATCCGGATCATCCCCGGGCCTTCGTCGCTGTGGTTCGACGCGCGCGGCGAGCGGCTCCCCGGTCCGCTCTATCCCGGCTACGACACGCTCGGCACCCTCGCCCACATCCAGCGCACGGGCTACGACTACACGTGGTTCGTCCTGACGAAGAAGATCATCGAGAAGGAGTTCGCGCTGTCGGGCTCCGAGCAGAACCCCGACACCACCTCCAAGAGCCGGCGCCAGGTGTTCAAGGAGCGGCTGAGCAGCGGACCGCCCAGCCCGGTGCAGGCCTTCATGGACCACGGCGAGGACTTCGTGGTCGAGCGCGACTTCGGCGCCCTCGTCGCCGGCATGAACGCCCTCACCGGCGACGACCTGATCGACCGCGCCGACCTCGAGGCCCAGATCGTGGCCCGCGACCGCGAGCTCGCCAACCCCTACGCGAAGGACGGCCAGATCACCGCCATCCACGGGGCGCGCGCCTACTTCGCCGACAAGGTCACGCGAGTGGCGACGCCGCACCGGATCCTCGATCCGAAGGCGGGGCCGCTGATCGCCGTGCGGCTGTCGATCCTCACCCGCAAGTCGCTGGGCGGGCTGCAGACCGACTTGGACGCGCGGGTGCTGAAGGAGAACGGCAACCCCCTGGAAGGCCTCTACGCGGCGGGTGAGGTCGCCGGCTTCGGCGGCGGCGGGATGCACGGCTACCGCGCGCTCGAAGGGACCTTCCTGGGGGGCTGCCTGTTCTCGGGGCGGACGGCGGGCCGAGCCGCCGCCCGCGCGCTGGGCTAGCGGTTGCCGAGCCGCTCGAGCACTGCGTCCATCTTGTCGTAGCCCTCGACGATGCCCTTCTCCATCCCCGACGCCACGGCCGCGTTGCGGTCCTCCTTGGAGGCGTAGGTGGAGATGGCCACCAGCCGGGTGCGCCCGCCGTCGAGCTCCTCGAGCTCCAGCCGGTCCACGGCCACGTGGCCGGGCGCCCCGCTGAACTCGAACGTCGACTCGAGCACCTTCGGGGGCGCGACCTCGCGGTACTCGCCCCAGAACTCGATGCCGGCCTCCTCGTGCTTCCAGCGGTACGAGCCGCCCTCGCGCACGTCGCACTCGACGACGGTCAGCCGCGTGCCGTGGGGGCCGAGCCACTCCGACAGCAGCTCGGGGTCGGTGTAGGCCTCCCACACCAGCTCGGGCGACGCGTCGAACTCCCGCTCGATGCGGATGACGGTGTCGCTCTCGGTGGTGATCGAGGTGGTGTTCTTCACTCCGTTGGTCATGACGACCTCTCTTTCTTCTTCCGCTCGAGGATCGCGTCCAGGCGATCGAAGCGCTCGTCCCAACTGCGGCGATAGCCGTCGATCCACTGGCTCGCGTCGTCGAGCCGTTTGGGGCCGAGCCGGCAGTGCCGGGTGCGGCCCTTCTTTTCGGTGGTGACCAGCTCGGCTTCCTCGAGGATCCGCACGTGCTTCTTGAGCCCGGTCAGCGACATGCCGGTGGGCTCTGCCAGCTCGCTGACCGTTGCGCTGCCCTGCCCGAGCCGCTCGAGGATCGCCCGGCGGGTCGGGTCAGACAGTGCTGAGAACGTGTTGTCCAGTGAGGAATACTGAACCATTTGGTTCACTATACACGTTCTAGCTTCAGAGCGCGATGAGCCCCCCGGCGGAGGAGTCCGAAAAGCGCGTAGAGCCGCTGGAGCTGTTCTTCGACCTGGTCTTCGTGTTCGCGCTGACCCAGGTGACCGCGAGCCTCTCCGACGATCTCTCCTGGGGCGGCCTGCTGCGCGGGCTCCTGGTCCTCGCCGCCATCTGGTGGGCCTGGGCCGCGTACGCCTGGCTGACCAACGAAGTCGACACGCGCAAGCGCAGCGTGCGGCTGGTGATCTTCTTTGCGATGGCGGCGATGCTGCTCGCATCGCTGGCCATTCCCGGGGCCTTCGAGGGCGACGCGCTGCTGTTCGCCTTGGCCTACGTGGGCGTGCGGCTGGCTCACATCGGGCTGTTCGCCGCCGCCACCGACGACGCGACGGTGCGCCAATCCGCCCGCGCGCTGGCAGTGCCAGGCGCCTTCGCACCGATGCTCTTGATCGTGGCGAGCGCCTTCGACGGCACGGCCCAGGTGGCGATCTGGGTGGTCGCGCTCTCGATCGACTTCGTGGGTGGCGCGCTGCAGGGCATCGAAGGCTGGCGCCTCTCGCCCGGTCACTTCGCCGAGCGCCACGGCCTGATCGTGATCATCGCCCTGGGCGAGTCGATCGTGGCCATCGGGGTGGGTGCCGAGGACGTGGACCTGGACGCCGGGGCGCTGGCAGCGGCCACGCTCGGGCTCCTGCTGGCGGCCGCGCTGTGGTGGACCTACTTCGACGGCGCGCTCGACCAGGTGGAGGAGCGGCTGAACTCGATGACCCGTCGCACGCGCAACACCACCGCGCGCGATTCCTTCAGCTTCCTGCACCTGCCACTGATCGCGGGGATCGTGCTCCTCGCGCTGGGCGTCAAGAAGACGCTGGGCGACGTCGACGAGCCGCTGAAAGCCGTGGCCGCGGTGGGCCTGTGCGGCGGCGTCGCGCTCTACCTGGCCGCCGACGTCGCCTTCCGCCGCCGCTGCCTGGGCATCCTCGACAAGCCGCGGCTGGTGGCCGCCGCCGCGGTGTTGGTGGTCTTGCCGCTGGCCGTCGAGGTGCCGGCGCTGGCGGCTCTGGCTCTTGTCTGCGCCGCGGCGGCGGCGCTGGTCGGCTACGAAGCGCTGCGGACCTAGCCCCGCCCCATCTCCTAAGCGCCGAGCTCGGCCAGACGCCGCTCCAGGAACTCGCGCTCCGCAGGCTGGCCGGCGAGCTCGATCGCCCTCTCGTACGCGCGCGCGGCTTCGTCGTCTCGCCCCAGCCGCCGCAGCAGGTCGGCCCGGGCCGAGTGCCTGAGGTGGTAGCCGTCCAGGCCCTCGATCGCGTCGATCAGCTCCAGGCCCCGCTCGGGGCCTTCGGCCATGGCCACCGCCGCCGCGCGGTTGAGCTCGACCACCGGCCCCGGCGCCACCTGGGCCAGCAGCTCGTACAGCGCGGCGATCCGGGCCCAGTCGGCGTCCTCGGGGCGGTGGGCGACGGCGTGCTGCGCCGCGATCGCCGCCTGCAGCGCGTAGGGCCCGGGCGGCAGCGGCCGCGCCAGCTCGATGCCCTCCTCGATCTCCGCGCGGTCCCACAGCGACCGGTCCTGGTCGTCGAGCAGCACCACCTGGCCGGCCGGTCCCGTGCGGGCCGCCTTGCGCGAGTCGTGCAGCAGCATCAGCGCCAGCAGCCCGGCCACCTCGGGCTCGTCGGGCATCAGCCCGCGGAGCACGCGGGCGAGGCGGATCGCCTCGGCGCACAGCTCGCGCCGGACGAGCTCCTCCGCCGAGGTCGCCGCGTAGCCCTCGGTGAAGACCAGGTACAGCGCGGCCAGCACCGAGGCCAGCCGGTCGGGCAGCTCGTGGTCGGGCGGCACGACATACGGGATGCGGGCGGCGCGAATCTTGCCCTTGGCCCGGCTGAGGCGGCGCTGCATGGTGTCGCCGGACACGAGGAACGCCCGCGCGATCTCGTCGGTCTGCAACCCGCCGAGCGTCCGCAGCGTCAGCGCCACCCGCGCCTCCGGCGCGAGCGCCGGGTGGCAGCAGGTGAAGATCAGCCGCAGGCGGTCGTCGGGAATGGAGCTGTCGGGAGGGAGCACGTCGTCCTCGTGGGTGTGCGGAACCAGCGCCTCGAGCTCGCGCACCTTGTCCTCGAGCCGGCTCGCCCGCCGGATGCGGTCCAGGGCGCGGTTGCGCGCGACGGCGGTGACCCACGCGCCCGGGTTGTCGGGCAGCCCTTGCTCGGGCCACACCTCCATCGCGCGCACGAAGGCGTCCTGCACCGCCTCCTCGGCGAGGTCGAAGTCGCCCAGCACGCGGATGAGGCTGGCGACCGCCCGCCCCGACTCCTGTCGGAACAGGCGGTCGACGTCCTCGGGCGAGACCGCTACTGAGCAGCCCCCGCGCTGGTGTGCTCGCTGGAGCCGATGGCCTCGTAGTCCATGACCGGCCGCACCTCGACCTTGCCGCCGGGCATCGGGATCTTGCGGGCCCAGCCCAGAGCCTCGTCGAGGTCGCCGCAGTCGAGCAGGTAGAAGCCGCCGAGCTGCTCGCGCGTCTCGACGAACGGCCCGTCGGTGACGATGTGGTCTCCGCTCGGCTCCAGGGCGAGGGTGGTGGCGGTGTCGGGGGACTGGAGGCCCTCGCCGGCCTCGAACGCCCCGGCGTCCTTGACCTCCTGCGTGTAGGCGTCCCAGGCGCTCATGGCCGCCTGCGCCTCCTCGGGTGTCCGCCCGCCCGCCTGCGACTGGTCCATGTAGAGCGTGAGCAGGTACTTCATGTCGGAACCTCCGGTCGTTGGTGCGGCGCCGTTCGCCGCGGTCACTATCACGACGAACGGGCCCGCGCAAAACGGACACCCGCCTTGACTCGCCCTGTCAGCTGGGAGAGGCTCGCCTCAGGAAGGAGGTCGGCCATGGACATCGGCGAAGGCGCGTGGTGCTGGTTCAACGAGCCCCGCGCCCTGGTGGCCGACGACGTGACCATCCTCGGCTGGGTCGCCCGCTACGGCGACATCCGCGTCGCCTCCTACAACAACGACACCGGCGAGGTCGTCAGCCGGACGCTCCACGACGGGCTCCAGCGCGACGACCACGCCAACCCCGGCTTCTACCAGCGCCAGGACGGGCGAATCACCGCCTTCTACTCGCGGCACGCGGGCAAGCCGCTCTACCACCGCACCACCACCGAGCCGGCGCGGATCGCGAACTGGGGGCCGGAGAAGACGGTGCCGACCAACACCCAGGGCGGCTACGGCTACACGTATCCCAACCCGATCTGGTCCCCGATCGACCAGCGGCTCTACCTGTTCTGGCGGGGCGGCAACTTCCTGCCGACGATGTCGGTCAGCGACGACGAGGGCGAGACCTGGGAGCCGGCCCGCAAGGTGATGGACGACAACGAGCCGCAGAGCTCGCAGCGGCCGTACGTGAAGTACGCGTCGCGCGACGGCGTGATCCACGCGGCCTACAACCAGTCGCACCCGCGCAACCGGGCGACCAGCACCTTCTACGTCCGGTTCACCCCCGGGGTGGGCTGGCAGCGCGCCGATGGGTCCGACGCCGGCCCGCTGCCGCTCGTTCCCACGGACGGCGACCGCGTGTACGACGCGTGGGAGTACGAGATGCGCTCATGGGTGCACGACATCGCGGTCGGCGCCGACGGCCACCCCCGGATCGTGTTCGCCACCTTCTCGCGCTCGACCGGCTACCGCGATCACCGCTATTGGTACGCGCGCTGGACGGGCAGCCAGTGGCGCAAGCGGCAGATCACGACGGCCGGTCCGTCGATCGACCCCGACGGCGAGGTCATGTACTCGGCCGGGATGGCGCTCGACCACGAGAACCCGGAGATCCTGCACCTCGCCCGCCGCAAAGGCGACTGGTTCCAGGTCGAGGTGTGGCGGACCGAGGACGAGGGCGCCACCTGGGACGTGACGCCGATCACCACCAGCCCCCGTCACCACATGCGCCCGGTGGTGCCCCGCAACAACCCGGACACCGACACCGCCCAGGTCCTGTTCATGCACGGGCGGTATCGGAGCTACACGGACTACGAGACGAAGATCGCGCTGACCAACCGGAGCCTGGTCTGAGCCCGCCGTTCCGTCCTGAGGAGGACCTACGTTGACCCACGTGGCTTGGAGCCATGAGCAGGTGCTCGACGGGTTGGATCGCTACGCCAGCGACCTCGTAGGCCTCGCGTCAACGCTCGGCCTGAGCCGGGAGGAAGCCGACCAGGGCATCCAGGACTGCATCCGCCGCGGCTGGATCGTCAGGCCGCGACCGGACGCCGGTCACCGCCTGGACGAGGCGTGGGCGCCCTACCTGATGCTCTCTGCGGAGGGCGAGGAGGTCCTGGCGGACATCCGCGCCACCCGCTCCTAGCGGCGCGTCCCCACCGCGATCAGGTACTCCTGATCGAAGCGCGCGTCGTCGGGTGAGCCCAGGTTCCACTCCTCGCCGAAGGCCCGGAACGCCTCGTCGAACTCAGCCTCGCGGCCGTCGCGCTTGGCGTTGCCCTCCGCCACGATCGTGGGGCCGTAGTAGGCACGGAAGTGCTTCCCGTAGTCGTCTTGCTCCTGGAACTCGGTGATCTCCAGCATGTGGCGGTCCAGCGTGTGCAGGTCGACCCGGTCCCCGAACAACTCGCGGACGTGGTCCTCGCCGCCCCACAGCGGAGGCGGCTGCGCCCCGGGGGGAGGTTTCGGGGCGAACGGGCCCATGGCGCGGAACAGCGCGCCGATCATGCCCTCGGGGGTCCAGTTGAGCATCCCGATCGTGCCGCCCGGCTTGCATACACGGACCAGATCGTCGGCCACGTCCTGGTGCATCGGAGCGAACATCGCGCCGATGCAGGACATGACGACGTCGAACGACTCGTCCTCGAAGGGCAGGTTCTCGGCGTCGGCCTCGGCCCATTCGAGCTCGAGGCCCTCGGCCTCCGCGCGCCGCTTTCCCGCCTCCAAGAGCTCGGGCGTCAGGTCGCTGGCCGTCACCTGGGCGCCGGTCTGGGCCGCCGGCAGCGAGGCGTTGCCCGTGCCGGCCGCGACGTCCAGCACGCGCATGCCGGGACCAATCCCGCAGGCCTGAACGAGCGCCGGTCCGAGGGGCAGAAGGAACGTCTCCACCATGATTGGGTAGTCGCCCGACGCCCACATCTTGCGATGCCGGCCCTTCAGCTCGGAGTCAGCGGGACTGGTTGCCATGAATTCCCTTTCGGTCGCTCGCCCGGACCGTAACCCTGGCCGGGTCCGCGGTGCAACCGCCGGCGGGGAGGCAGTGCCTAGCGCTGCGTGTGGTTCACGACGCCCGCGTAGCGCAGGTGACGCTTCAGCGAGCGGCCGCTCTTGAGCAGGCTCCGCGAGCTGACGCCCACGTAGGCCACCCGTCCACGCCGCACTCCGAACAGCAGCCGGCTGCGCTTGTGGGCGCGAACCACACCGCGGATCAGCGCCTTGCGGCGGCGGAAGGCGCGGCGCAGGCGGCGCGCGCGGCTGCCGGGGCGGATGCGGCGGCTGGACTGCTGGTTGCTGGTCGAGGTGACGAGCGTGACGCGACCGCGGCGGTCGAAGGTCGCGCTCACTCGCTTGCCCCTCGAGCCGTCGATGCACCAGCGGTAGGCCTTCCGGCCGCGCCGCACCGGGCGTGGCGACCCTGCGAAGCAGCGCGCGCTTCGACATACCGAGGCGGATCGGCCCGATCCGGGTGCGCCCGATGCGCATCCGGCGCGGCAGACACTCGCCGGCGCCGGCGGGCCACACCCGCCGGTCGATCCGGAGCACGTTGAAGCCGGTGGCCCCGTCGGAGTACCAGACCTCCCGCCGCTCGGGCGCGAAGGTGGGCTTGGACATCGCGAACGCGCTCTGCATGTAGCCGTTCTCGAACCGCGGGCGCGTGGGCGCGACGTGGTAGGCGATCTCCTTGGGCTGGGTCAGCTTGCTGATGTCGAACACGCGCAGCCCGGAGACGATGAACGAGCAGGCGACGAGCTTCGGGTTCACGGGCGTGGACACGTCGCAGTAGTGGCCCGCGTAGCCCTGGACCGGACTCATCGCCCCCGGGTCATTCGCGGCGGCCTTGTGGTCGTCCGGCTGGTTGACCTGCAGGCGCAAATTTGAGACCACGCGCGGATGGCGCTCGTCGGAGATGTCGATGATGCGCGCGGCGCCGACCTCGTCCTTGTTGCCGCCCCCGCTCGTCCCGGCCGTGTACTCGTCGGTCTCCATCAGGTACGGGCGCCCGCGGACCGTGAACGGGATCGCGTTCTGCGGGATCGAGGCCGCCTTCCAGGTCAGCCGGCTGACCTCCCGGGTCTGGGGGTTGGACCGGCGGGCCTGGATCTGGCTGGTGTCGAGGACGGCCAGCTCGCCGCCCGGGTCGGCGAGGTAGGCGCGGTTGCCGTCGGGGCTCAGCGACATCCCGTGCGAGGTGATGTTCCCCTGCCAGATCGAGTGGGGGTTCTTCGGGTTGGTCACGTCGATCGCCGAGATCGCGTTCACCGCGGTGCCGGTGGCGTAGAAGGTTCTGCCGTCGGCGGAGAAGCCGCTCTCGTGGCCGAGGCGGGCGACCGGCCGCGTCGACTGGAGTTTCGGATGGCGGCAGTCGCTGCGCACGTCATAGATGGAGACCAGCCCGGGTGCGGTGGAGGGGTTGCCCATGACGGCGGCGAGCAGCCCGCGCCTTGAGTTGAGTGCGAGCGACTCGTGCGGCGAGTTCATCGGGATCTCGCGGAGCGTGGCGGTCTGGCGCGGCCGGGCCGGGTTGGACATGTCGAGCGCGGCAACGCCCTGCGAGGTCCCGCTCAGCTTGAGCGCGTTGGTTGGGTACAGCAGCGCGGTGTCGTAGAAGCCGCACTCGTGGCCCTTGGGGTCGGTGTAGCGGTGGACCTTGAAGCCGCCCGACGTGCCCTGGTGGCTGACCAGCGACACGTTGCAGTGCAGGCCCTGACTGCCGGCGCCGTTGGGGACTCGGCCCTGGATGCCCGGCTCCTTGCGCGAGCCTGGCAGGCAGTTCGCGCGCGGGGTCGCGGTGAGCGGCGGCTCGGCGTTGTGCTGGGTTGCCGAGGGCGTGGGCGTCTGACCACCAGCGTGGCCCAGTGACAGGAGGTCGTTCAGCACGCCGAGCTGGCCGGTCGCGCTGAGGGGCAGGATCAGAAGCAGCGCGCCGATGAAGACGATCGGAAGCGTGATCGCCACGCGGCGCCGCCTCCTCAACCTCTTGTCCCCCCGCCCCATGGCCCGACGAGGCTACTGGGACTCGGGGGCCTGCGTCAGCATCGCCCGGATCTGGTCCTCGTCGAGGTCGGCTGCCTCGGTCTGGGCGATGAAGTCACTCAACAGGGTCACGAATCGCTCCGGGTCGTCGTTGTGCGCGAAGTGGCCGGCGCCCGGCACGAGCTCGAAGCGGCTGTGGGGCATCATTTCGTGCGCGCGCTGGCCGTGCCTGACGGGTATGACGTGGTCGTTCTCGCCCCAGACCACCATGGTGGGGACGTCCTTGGAGAGGTAGAGGCGGTCTCGGGCGTCCACGCGTTGACCCCTGGGGTCGATCACCGAGCGGGCGGTGTGGACGAAGGCGCGGCGCTTTTCGGGGTCACCCAGCGATTCCATGCCCTCGGCGAGGCCGCGGGTGTTGGCGCTGCCCTGCACGCCCAGCTTGCCGAGCGCCGAACCGATGGCCCGGCCGGTGGCCCGCAGGGGGGAGCTGAACAGGACGGGGATGACGTACTCGGCGCCGGGCAGCGTGGCCGCGCGCAGGAACGGCGCCACCTCGTTGCCTAGCCCGCCACTATCGACGAGCACCAAGCGGCCGAGGCGACCAGGGAACTGGTAGGCGAACTGCATCGCCACGCCGCCGCCCAGCGAGTGGCCGACCACCGTCACCCGGCCGATCCCGAGCATGGTGAGCAGGTCGCGAAGGCCGCTGGCGTAGGCGCCCAGCGAGTAGTCGCCGCGCGGCTTGGCCGAGTGCCCGTGGCCCAGGAGGTCCGGGGCGATCACCTCGTGGTGCTCGGCCAGGCCGGGCATCACCTCGCGCCACGTCCGCGAGCTCGAAGTGATTCCGTGGATGAGCAGGATCGGCGGTCCCTCGCCGGCGCGGAGGTAGGTGACCGGCTGGCCGTGGATCTGGGCGGTCTCCCTGTGCATGGTCAGGAGGGATAGCGAACGCCGGCCCTGGTAGTCATATGCGCGTGGCCGATCTCAGCCGCATAAGCCGCCTGGGATTCGTGAACGCGTACCTCGTGCGCGAGGACGACGGCTTCACGGTCGTAGACACGATGATCTTCGCCAGCGCCAAGCGCATCGTGCGCGAGGCCGAGCGGCTTGGGGCGCCGATCGTTCGCATCGTGCTCACCCACGCGCACGGCGACCACATCGGCTCGCTCGACGACCTGGCGGGGATGGTCTCCGGCGCCGAGGTGATCATCTCCGAGCGCGAGATGCGCCTGTTGTCGAAGGACAAGTCGATGGACCCGGGCGAGGCGCAGTCCAAGCTGCGCGGTTCCTACCCGGGCGCGAAGACCGGGCCGAACCGGGTGGTCAACGCCGGCGACCGGATCGGGTCGTTGGAGGTGCTGCCGACGCCGGGACACACGCCGGGCCACATCTCCCTGCTGGACACGCGCGACCGCACACTCATCTGCGGCGACGCGTTCTCGACGCTCGGGGGCGTGGAGACCACCGCCCGGATCAACCCTCGTTTCCCGCTGCCGGCGCTCGCTACCTGGGACCGGCCTACGGCGCTTCGGAGCGCCCGGGCGCTGCGGGCGGTTGAGCCGGCGCGGCTGGCGCCGGGCCACGGTGGGGTGGTGGAGTCGCCGCTGGACGAGATGGACGCGGCGATCCGGCGCGCCGGCGGTTGACCTTCAGGCCTTCGGGTACTCCTGCTCCATCCGCGGGGCGGGATGGATGCTGATCAGGCGAAGCGGGCCGTCGCCGGAGTTGACGAGGGTGTGCACGGCGCGGGCCGGCACCACCAGCGCCTGGCCGGCGTCGAGCTCGATCTCCTTGCCGTCGACGGTGTACGTCGCCTTGCCCTCCTCGAGGATGTGCGTCTCGTCGTAGGGGTGCGTGTGCAGCGACGGGCCCATCCCGGGCTCGGGGTTGCTGACGAAGAAGGAGACCGAGGCGCCGTGGTCGGCGCCCTCGAAGCGATAGGCGAAGCGACCGGGCTGCGGCTCGGTGGGGATCGGCTCGGGCGTGGTCACTTGGCTGCTGCTTGGCGTTCGTCCACCCAGGTGTCGAGCGTACGCCACCAGGCGAACAGCCAGTCGATCTGGTCCTCGCGGGCGTCGGGTACCTCGCTCGCCGGTTGGTGCCAGAGACGGACGTGGACGGTCTGCGGGTCTGGGAGCAGCTCCCAGACTTCCGAGAAGCCGGTGGGGAAGCCGTCGTGGCCCATGATCACGACGTCGCAGTGGGGGGCGGCTTCGACCGCTGCCAGAGTGCCGCCGGGACGGGGGGCGCTGACGTTCGTCATCTGCTTGGCCTGTTCGGCCTGGCGGTGCCAGCCGTTCTCCTCCAGGCGCTCGATGCCTCGGCGACGTGTCTCCTCGGAGAAGTTCACGCCCTCCGGGAAGATCACCAGCGCGCCGGTGTCCTCGAGCTCCTCGGCCATGGCGGCGATCTCGACCTCGGTGTCGCCGCCCCGCGGGTCGACGAAGCGGTTGGGCAGGCGTTCGCCCAGCGCGTCGATGGTCGAGTCGAGCTTGAAGCGCTCGTGCATGACCACCCGTGGGCCGCGGTCGTGTCTCGTCAGCAGCTCGTGGAGGACGAAGAGGGTCTCGCCCTCGCCGGCGTGGCGGCTGAGGACCAGGACCGGCTTGGACTTGTCGTTCAGCACCTCGTGGGTGGCGTCGGATTCGTCGAAGATCACGTTGACCCTGGCCACCCGCACGGCGACCCGGTAGATGCCGCCGACGAACCAGCGCATCACGGCGTAGTGCGCGCGGACCATGGTCTCGCTCTTGAGCTTCCAGCCGAAGCCGCTGGCGATCCAGAGGCCGAAGACGGCCAGCGTCGCGCCGAGGTGGTAGCCGACGCAGGCCACGGCGATGGCCAGCAACCGCAGCGGCCTGAGGCCGCCGGTGAAGGGGCTCGCGATGAGCGCGATGAGCGCGAGCACCGGCGACAGGATCAGCACGACCAGCTCGACCGCCACCACCAGCGGAGCGACGATCAGCCGCCTGACGATCTTGGGCGGGACGGGCATCAGGTCTGTTTCGCCAGGTACTCCTTGGACGCCTCGTAGGCGCGGGCGATGTGGTTGGCGATCTTCGAGGTATCGCGGTAACGGAACTGCGACAGGTCGGTGAACCGCGGCGCCTCGTCCTGGCCCGTGGGCATCACGTGGACCTCGACGTCGTCGGGCAGGGCGGCCATGTCGCCGAGGAAGCGGTGCCGTCGCGCGATCTCGAAGGCGACGAGCCCGACCTCCCAGGGCCACCGCGGCGCCTCCAGCCCGCGCTCGATGCGCCCGACGTGGAGCACGTAGATCGTGGTGGCGCCGAGCTGGACGGCCCGGTTGACCGGGATCGAGTTGACGACCCCGCCGTCGTAGAAGTGCTCGTCGCCGATGCGGTAGGGCGGGAGGATGCCGGGGACGCTGCAGGAGGCCAGTACGGCGTCGACGAGCGGGCCCTCGGTGAACCAGCGCTCGGAGGCGGTCTCGATGCAGGCAGCGACGCACTGGAAGGGGGTGGGCAGGTCCTCGATGTTCTCCACCGTGGCCTGTTGTTCCATCAGGCGCTTGAGCGGCCCGATGCCGTGGAGGTGGGTGCGGGTCTTGGCGAGGGTGGCGAGCCGGCCGACGACCGAGCCGTCGAAGGCGTCGGAGGACTCGATCTCGGTCCAGGTGTTCGCGAGTCGCTCGATCCCCTCGGGCGTGGGATCAGCAGCTACGGCGGCCCCGTTGATGGCACCGATCGAGGTGCCGGCAACCAGGTCCGGCTTGATCTCGGCCTCGACGAGCGCCTGGAGCATCCCCACCTCGTGGGCGCCCAGCTGGCCACCGCCGCCGAGGACGAACGCGATCTTGCCCGGGGCCACAGGGGGAGTGTGGCCAATCGCCGCTAGGTGGGGGCGCCGATCACCACGGGGCTCGGAGCCGGCGGACGGAGCTCCGGGTCGGCTGAGCGACCTGGTGGCGCTGGTGACGCTTGCGCGCGGCCCTCGCCGCGCGCCGGGCGTCGAACCGAATCGCGCGCAGCGATCCCCCGACGCGGGGCGTGTAGCCGACGAACAAGAGGTTGGGCGCCTCGGCGACCTCGACGGCAGGCCGGCTCTTGGGTAGCCCCTGGTCGTCCAGCACGCCGAGGTGGCCGACCAGCGGCTCGAGGCCGCGGCGGTAGCCCGTGGCGCACAGCACCGAGTCGGGGCGCAGACGGGTGCCGTCGGAGAGGACGACCTCCTCGCCCTCGAAGCGATCGATCGTCGTCACCAGCTCGATGCGGCCCTGCTTGACCGCGTCGACGAACCCGGCGTCGATCGCGGGCGCGACGAACCGCTGCTCCACCGAGGACTTGACGCCCATCTCCGGCAGCGGGAGCCCGTACTTGGTGAGGTCGCCGTAGATCATCCGCTGGCTCGCCCGACCCATGGCGTCGGCCATGCGGGTGGGCATCGTCTCCATGAGGGCCCCGGAGAGGTTGATCGGTATACCCAGCCACTTCCGCGGGAAGATGCTGGGCGGCGTGCGCATGGATGCGACGACGCGCCGCGCGCCTCCGGCGACGAGAAACGCCGCGAGCTCGCTCCCCGTGTTGCCGGGGCCGACCACGAGCACCTCGCGGTCGCGGAATGGCTGCGCCGTGCGGAACTGCGAGGCGTGGGTCAGCTCGCCTGGGAACTCGTCCCTGCCCGGCCAGTCGGGGGTGTAGGGCTCGCGGTCCTGGCCGGTGGCGACGACCACCACCGGCGCTGGGTGCTCGCCGTCCGAGTTGGAGACCAACCACCCGCTGTCGTCGGGATCGATGCGGTCGACGTCCACGCCGAAACGGAGGTCGAGCTCGTGGTGACGGCGGTAGTCCTCGAGGTAACGGATCCACTCTTCGCGGGTGGGGTACTCCCCGTACTTGCGGCGGGTCGCGCGGTAGCCCGGCAGGGTTGACATCCAGCCGAGAGTGTTCAGCCTCAGTCCCTCGTAGCGCTCGCGCCAGCTGGCGCCGACGCCGCCGCTGCGCTCGAGCACGACCGGCTCGAACCCGGCCTGCTTCAGGCACGCGGCCGAGGCCAGTCCCGCGGCCCCTGCTCCGCAGACCACAGCTCGGGTCATGACACGATTCTCGCCCTAGTGCCCGGGCGGGCGCAAGTGCCGGTTAGCCGACCCGCCCCGTCGCGGAGGCGCGCCCTGTCAGTGGCCGACGCGGCGCTTGGCCTTGAGCTCGTTGCGGCGCGGGCGCAGCGTCGCCGACCTCGGCTCGGGCGTCGTGCCCGCCGCTGCCTTCGCCGCCACCGACCGGCGGCTGCTGCGCCAGGCGACGCGCGCAGGGGCGAAGCGCACTAGCGCGGCCCAAGTGGCCGGGCCGATGCCGCCGCCGGCGGGCAGGCCCTGCTGCTGCTGGAAGCCGACTACCGCGGCCTTGGTGGGCTCGTCGAAGACGCCGTTGACGGGCACGCTCTGCCCGGCGGCACGCAGGTGCTGCTGGGCCCAGACCACCAAGTCACCGCGCGACCGTCGCTTCAGCCCCGGGTAGCCGGCCTGCCGGGCCGGACCCGGTGGCGGCAGCGGTGAGGAGACAGCGCGCCAGTCCCGCGGGGCCGACTCCTGCCAGTCCCACCAGCCGACACCGGTCGCGCCGTACTCGATGGACTGCTGGCGGAAGCGCCGGATCTGGCTGCGGCGGGGGTGCATCCAGGTCTGGCCCAGCGGGGCGATGGTGCGGCCGTAGACGGCGTTGTACTTGTAGGTAGTGGCCAAGGAGCGGTCGACGCTGTGGCCGATCGCCTTCCAGTAGACCTGCGGCACGTTGACCTGGGCGCCGCCCGGGCCGAGGAAGACGGAGTAGGGGAAGGCCGGGTGGTAGTGGACGTAGGGGAAGCTGGTGAGCCCGAGGGGGTAGTCGGGCCCGATCCGGGCGCGCAGGGAGCGCATGTAGGCCTGGGCCGAGGTGTAGCGGCCCTCGTAGTGGGTCTCGGCGTCGATCATCAGGCAGTCGGCCGCCTTGGCAATGCGGGCGCCGGCGATCGCTTCGCCACGCGGCCGGCGGCCGTAGACGAACTGGTAGGCGCAGACCTTCAGGCCGCGCGCTCTCAGCGCATTGACGAAGCGACGGTTGAACTGACGCCAGGTCCGGGTCGCATCAGCGCCCTTGATGACCAGGTTCTCGATGCCGTAGCGCTTGGCCGCGCGGGCGATCCTGCTGACACTGCCCCGGCTGGACTTCTTGACCTGCCAGATCCACATGGTGTCGCCCGCCATGGCCTGGGCGGGGTCGTTGGGATCAGGGGCCGCCTGGGCGTGGGCGCCCGCGGGGGCGAGGAGCGCGCACGCGACCAGCGCGGGCAGCAGAAAACGGCGCATAGGGAGCAGGAACACGAAAGTCCTGCAAAGTCGCGGTTTGGGTTATGTCGACCTGCGGGTGCCGGCCATCAGGTACTCCTGCGCGAAGGTCGTGCGGCCTAGCTTCTCCCTATGACGGCTGACCCCGGCTACTCCGTCGAGCTCGACCGGACCACCGACCGCACGCAGCAGGAGGAGCGCCTCACTGTGCGCTGGGACGACGGGCGCGAGGAGGAGATGCGCCTGCACGAGTACGGGCGGGTGTACGCGGTGCCGGGGCTGTACGAGGAGGTCGTGCAGCGCCAGCTGGAGTGCGAGTCTCCGGACAAGCTGGCCGACGCGCTGATTGCTCAGGCGGGCGAGCCGGCTTCGTTGCGCGTGTTCGACGTCGGCGCGGGCAACGGCGTGGTGGGCGAGGCGCTGCGCTCGCGGGGCGTCGACACACCGATGATCGGCCTGGACGCCGAGCCCGAGGCCGGCCCGGCCGCCGCGCGGGACCGCCCCGACCTGTATGAGCGCTACCTGACCGGCGGGCTCGAGGAGTTCTCGATCCCCGACCTGGTGGCCGAGCACGAGCTGAACGCGTTCGTGGCCGCGGGCGCGCTGGGCTTCGGGCACATCACGCCCGAGGTGCTCCACGACGCCTGGACCGCGTTCCCGTCCGAGTCCTGGCTGGCGGTCACGGTGCCGGAGGAGTTGCTCGACGCCGGGGACGACCCGATGGCCCGCTACTTCGCCGAGCTGCGGCAGGGCGAGCACGGCACCGAGGTGACGCACGTGGAGCGCTTCCGCCACCGCCTGCGGATGTCCGGCGAGCCGATCCTCTACGACGTGATCGTGGCTCGACGGATGTAGGTGTCGATTTCCGGGCGGCCCGTTCGTCTCAGGTCCGGCCCACCCAACCGACCCGGAGGTAAACGGATGCTCGCCGTCAGCAACTACAGCCAGGACCACGTCGACCGCACCCGACGTCGGATCGAAGCCGACACTGCGGCGTTCGCCGCCGCCGGCGGCTCTGCGGACGCCGAGGCCGCGTTCTTCAACAACATGGTCCTGGCTCTCGACCACTACTTCCTGCACCGGGTCCGCAAGCAGGAAGGCAAGGACGGCAACCCGCTCAACGAGGTGCGCGTCGTGTGCGACTCGCTCACCGAGAACGACGGCGTGTTCGCCGACGACGGCACGATCAAGCTGAAGCCGGAGGAGACCGTGCTCGGCCTCGAGCCCGGGGACGAGATCAGGCTGACCGAGGACAGCTTCCGCCGGCTGGCCGACGGGTTCCTCGCGGAGATCGAGGCGCGCTACTCCTGAGGGGTCACTGAACCCAGGGATCGTCGACCGGCACGCCGTCGCCGGACACGTGAGGGCCGAAGGCGATGAGCTCGAGGCCCTCCGGTCCGGCCTCGAAAGCGCGCGACACCTCGGGCGGCACGCGGATGGCGTCGCGCGGCTCGATGTCGACGAGCTCGTCGTCGAGCTTGACCCGCCCGCTGCCGGAGACGACCACGTAGACCTCCTCCGCCCGCTCGTGACGGTGGACGAACGGCGAGCGCTTGCCGGGCTTGAGCCGGAAGTGGGTCACGCCGGTCTGCTCGGCTTTGAGGGCCTCGCGCGCGACGCGCGCCTCCCAGCGGTCGCCGAACCCGTTCGGGGGCGCGGCGTCCTCGACGTCGCGGAGGTTGATGTGGGTGTGATCGCCGGGCACCAGTCAGGCGCCGTCGGGCAGGTCCTCCTGCTCCACCCGCGGAGCCGGGTGGATGGTGACCATTCTCAGCGGCTCCTCGCCCGAGTTGATGAACCGGTGCGGCGTGTTGGCGGGCGCTACCAGCATCTGACCGGGCTCGAGCTCGACCGTCTCATCGCCCACGGTGAATGTCGCCCGCCCGGCCTCGAGCACGAACACCTCTTCATAGGGGTGACGGTGTAACACCGGACCCTCCCCGGTCCGGCTGCGGACCACGAAGCCCGAGACGCTCGCGCCGTGATCGGCGCCCTCCCAGCGGAAGGTGCCCTCGTAGGTCGGGATCGGCTCGATCGGCATAGAGGGTCAGGCTACGGTCTTCGGCTCACCCGCGCTACAGCGGCAGCGTGCGCGGCAGGCCGAAGTAGGGCAGCACCCCGTTGTCGCCGAAGCGCGTGATCGCGCTGATGCGCTCGCCCTCGAGGGTGAGCACGAACACGCCGGCGGCACGCGCCACGTCGGCATGCGGGTCGGCCATGTAGTAGCCGAAGGCGGGGGCGTCGTTGGCACGCGTGGGCACCAGCCGCATCCGGCCCGCGCGCCACAGCTGGCGTGACTCCAGGAACTCGGCGATCGCCTCGGCGCCCTGGTACTCGTGCGGCTCGGGCGGCATGCGGATCCAGGCGTCGTCGGTGAGCAGGGCGACCACGGCGTCCACGTCGCCGCTCTCGAAGGCGTCGCTGAAGCGGGTCAGCAGCTCGCGCTGGGCGGGTGAGCTGGGCAGCGCGCTGGTCTCGGCGCTGCGTGGCTCGGCCTGGTCGAGCGCCGCGCGGGCCCGCTGCAGCGCGCTGTTGACGGAGGCCGGGGAGGAGTCGAGCATCTCCGCCACCTCGGCTCGCGCGATAGCCGAGCACGTCGCGCAGCACGAGCACCGCGCGCTGGGTGGGTGGCATCCGCTGCAGGCCCGAAACGAACGCCAGCGCGACGGCCTCCTTGGTGTCGTAGCGGACGTCGGGGCCGTCGGCGCGGTCGGGCACGCCGTCGAGCAGCGAGTCGGGGTAGGGCTGGAGCCAGATCGGCTCGCCGTAGCGGCTGGGCTCCGGCGCGCCGGCCGGTCCGTCGAGCACCTCGTCAGGCCTCCGTGACTTGTCGCGCAGCGCGTTGAGGCAGCGGTTGGTGGCGATCCGGTACAGCCACGAGCGCAGCGAGGCGCGCTCCTCGAAGTCGCCCAGCCCGCGCCAGGCCGCCAGCAGCGTCTCCTGCACGAGGTCCTCGGCGTCCAGCACCGAGCCGAGGATCCGGTAGCAGTGCACCTGCAGCTCGCGCCGGTAGGGCTCGGTCAGCTCGCGGAAGGCCTGCTCGTCGCCGGCGCGGGCGCGGCTGAGGGTGGCTTGGGTCACAACTCGATCCTGACAAGGGTCACTTGTGCGTAGCGACACCGCCGGCCGCCGAAACTCATCGGTGAGTTCGCCGCGCGGGCCGGTGTCCGTACTGACATGACCTCCAAGCAGAGATGGATCCTCGTACTGACCTCGGTCGCGTCGCTGATGGTGGCGCTCGACACGCTGGTGGTCTCCACGGCGCTGAGCACGATCCGCACCGACCTCGGCGCCTCGATCGAGGGGCTCGAATGGACGGTGAACGGCTACAACCTGAGCCTCGCGGTCTTCCTCATGACCGCGGCGGCGCTCGGCGACCGCTTCGGCCGCCGGCGCGTGTTCATCGCCGGAGTGGCGTTGTTCGCGCTGTCCTCGGCCGCGTGCGCGTTGGCGCCGAGCATCGAGGCGCTGATCGCTGCCCGCGTGGTGCAGGGCGTCGGCGCCGCGATGGCCATGACGCTGGCGCTCGCCTTGGTCAGTGCGGCGTTCGCGCCCGAGGAGCGCGGCAAGGCGCTGGGCATCTTCTTCGCGGTCACCGGCCTCGCGGTGGCGAGCGGGCCGCTGGTGGGCGGCGCGGTCACCGAGGGCATCTCCTGGGAGTGGATCTTCTGGATCAACGTGCCGATCGGACTGGCGCTGATCCCGCTCGTGCGCGCGCGTGTGCCGGAGGGCTACGGGCCCGACGCGGCGCTGGACCTGCCCGGGCTCGGGCTGGTGTCCGGTGGCGTGTTCGGCGTGGTGTGGGGTCTGGTGCGCGGCAACGAGGCGGGCTGGGGGAGTCTCGAGGTGGTGGGCGCCCTGGTCGCCGGCCTGGCTCTGTTGGCGGCGTTCGTGGCCTGGGAGCTGCGCGCCGCGCAGCCGATGCTGCCGATGCGCTTCTTCCGCTCGCGCGCGTTCTCGGCGGGCAACTCGTCGATCTTCTTCGCGGTCGGCGCGCTGTTCTCGGCGGTGTTCTTCATGTCGCAGTTCATGCAGACCGGCCTGGGCAACGGCCCGCTCGGCGCCGGGCTGCGACTGCTGCCCTGGACGGCGACGCTGTTCTTCGTGGCGCCGGTGGCGGGCACGCTGGTGGACCGCTTCGGCGAGCGACCCTTCCTCGTCACCGGGCCGCTGCTGCAGCTGATCGGCCTGGGCTGGATCGGCCTGGTGGCCGAGCCCGGCATGGCCTACGGCGAGCTGATCCCGCCGCTGATGGTGGCCGGGGTGGGGATCTCGATGACGTTCCCCGCGGCGCAGAACTCGGTGGTGAGCGCGGTGCCCCCGGAGGCGATCGGCAAGGCCTCGGGGACCAACAGCACGATGCGCGAGCTGGGCGGCGTGCTGGGGATCGCGGTCGCCGTGGCGGTATTCGCCGCAGTGGGCGGCTACGGGTCGCCGGGCGAGTTCGCCGACGGCTTCACCGGGGCGATGGGGGTGTCGGCCGGGCTGTCGCTGCTGGCGGCGGTATGCGGCGCGGCGCTGCCGCGGCGCGCCGGTGCGGGCGTCGGGATGACCCCGGCTTTGGAAGGAGGCCGCTGATGATCCGGCACGTGATCGTTCGCTACCGGGTGCGGCCCGGTCAGGCCGAGCTGAACGCGGAGCTCGTGCGGGAGGTGTACCGGGAGCTGGCGGAGTTGGCCCCCGATCGTTTCTTGTACGAGACCTACCGCCTGGAGGACGGGCTGACGTTCGTGCACCACTCTCACCGCGAGGGCGACGAGCCGGTGCCCCTCACCAGCCTGCCGGCGTTCGCCGAGTTCCAGGCGGGCCTGGCCGAGCGGTGCGAGTGGGGGCCGGTGGTCAGCGAGGCCGAGGAGGTGGGGCGCTTCGGCGTCTCAGCTACTGGGACTCACGCGAACCGCTAGCCGCCGCGCGCCCGACTGTGCTGGCCCCTGCCGTCCCGCGATGCCTTCCCCTCAGGGGAGTTCCGGACTGAGATGGGTCTCCAGAGCCGACAGGTCCGGGCCCTCCTGCCGACGCGGGATGGGCAGGAAGCGCCCGAAGCCTTGGCTGCAGCGCTCAGCCGCAGCCCGTGTTGTTCCCGCAGCTCGAGCACGTGTAGCACGACCCGGTGCGCTGCATCATCCCGCCGCACTGGCCACAGGCCGGGCCCGAGGTCCAGGCCCTGCAGCTTCGCCGGGGTGACCGGGGGCTCGTCGGTGAAGGCCGCTGAGGCCGGCTTGACCTCGGCCGTGCCGTCGGTCTTCTTGACCGTCACGGACTCGGGGGTGGGCTGGGAGCCGGGCGTCGGCGTTGGGCCGCCGGTGGACGGCGCCGCCCGTTGCCGGAGCCGTTGCCCGCCGCCGTTGCCGCCGGCCGGGCCCGCGGTGTCGCCGCGCATCAGCGCCTCTTCCTGGATCTTGCGCGCCCGCACCTCGGGCGTGAGGATCCCCAGCTCCTCCTGGATGTCGGCGTCCAGGAAGCGCGAGGCCAGCCAGCGCATGATGTAGTCGGGCATCGACTTGGCGAAGGGGACCTCGGGGTTGCCCGTGATGCCCTCCGGGTCGAAGCGCATGTAGGAGAACTTGCGCACCAGGGTCTCCAGCGGCACGCCGTACTGCAGCGCCAGGGAGATCGAGGTGGCGAAGGCGTTCATCATGCCGCGGAGGGTCGAGCCCTCCTTGCCGATGTCGGTCAGGAAGATCTCCCCGACCGAGCCGTCCTCGTACATGCCCGCCGTGATGTAGCCCTCGTGGCCGGCGATCGAGAACTTGTGGGTGATCGACATGCGCTCGCGCGGCATGCGCTTGCGGTAGGGCCGCGGCTCGGGCGCCTCGACCGGCGCCTCCTCGGCCTTCTCCTCCTGCGCGTCGGTGCGCAGCGCCTGGGCGGTCTTCGAGCCGTCGCGGTAGATGGCCAGCGCCTTGACGCCCAGCTTCCACGCCTGCGTGTAGGCGTCGGCGATGTCCTCGACCGTCGTCTCCGCCGGCATGTTCACCGTCTTGGAGATCGCGCCGGAGATGAAGGGCTGGACCGCGCCCATCATCGAGATGTGGCCCATGTGGGAGATGGCCTGCTTGCCCACGGCGACGTCGAACACCGGCAGGTGCTCCTCGTTCAGCCCGGGCGCGCCCTCCATCGTGCCGTGCTCGGCGAGGTAGGCCTCGATTTGTGCGATCTCGTGACCCTCGTAACCCAACGTGTCGAGCGCCAGCGGCACTGTCTGGTTCACGATGGTCATCGACCCGCCACCCACCAGCTCCTTGAACTTGATCAGGGAGAAGTCGGGCTCCACGCCGGTGGTGTCGCAGTCCATGAGGAACGAGATCGTCCCGGTGGGAGCGAGCACCGTGGCCTGGGCGTTGCGGTAGCCGTGGGCCTCGCCCAGCTCCACCGCCTCGTCCCACGAGCGGCGCGCGGCCGTCGAGCAGCTCGTCGTCGACCAGCTCGTCGTTCAGCGAGTGCGCCGCGTCGCGGTGCTTGCGCATCACGTGGTTGTGCGGCTCGCGGTTGAGCTCGTAGGCGTCGTAGGGGCCGGTGGCGTCACGCGCGATCTCGGCCGAGGCGCGGTAGGCGCGGCCGGTCATCAGCGCGGTGATGGCGGCGGCCATGGCGCGACCCTCGTCGGAGTCGTAGGGCAGGCCGTTGGCCATCAGCAGCGCGCCGAGGTTGGCGTAGCCCAGGCCGATCTGCCGGAACGCGCGCGCGTTCTTGCCGATGTCCTCGGTCGGGTAGCTCGACGGGCCGACCACGATCTCCTGCGCGAGGAAGACCACGTCGACCACGTGCTCGAAGGCCTCGGCGTCGAAGGTGCCGTCGGGGCGGCGGAACTTCATGAGGTTGATCGAGGCGAGGTTGCAGGCCGAGTCGTCGACGTGCATGTACTCCGAGCACGGGTTCGACGCGTTGATGCGGCCGGACACCGGGCAGGTGTGCCACTCGTTGATGGTGGTGTCGTACTGGACGCCCGGATCGGCGCAGCGCCACGCGGCGTCGGCGATCTGGCGCAGCAGGTCCTTGGCGTCGACCGCCTTCTGGACCTCGCCGTCCTTGCGCGCGGTCAGCTCCCACTGCTCGCCGCGCTCGGCGCGGTCCATGAACTCGTCGGTCACGCGCACGGAGTTGTTGGCGTTCTGGTACTGGATCGAGGCGAAGCCCTCGCCGTCGATCGACATGTCGAAGCCGGCGTCGCGCAGCGCGAGCGCCTTCTCCTCCTCCTGCGCCTTGCACCAGACGAACGCCTCGATGTCGGGGTGGTCGACGTCGAGCACGACCATCTTCGCCGCGCGGCGGGTCTTGCCGCCGGACTTGATCGTGCCCGCCCAGGCGTCGGCGCCGCGCATGAAGGAGACGGGGCCGGAGGCGAGGCCGCCCTTGCTCAGGTGCTCGGTGGAGCCCCTGATGTTCGAGAGGTTGATGCCCGAGCCCGAGCCACCGCGGAAGATCTGGCCCTCCTTGGTGTTCCAGTCCAGGATCGACTCCATGGTGTCGTCGACGCTGAGGATGAAGCAGGCCGAGCACTGCGGGTGCTCCTCGAAGCCGACGTTGAACCAGACCGGCGAGTTGAACGCGGCCTGCTGGTGGAGAAGGATGTGGGTGAGCTCGTGCTCGAAGGCCTCGGCGTCGGCGTGGGTGGCGAAGTAGCCGCCCTCGCGGCCCCAGCCGGCGATGGTGCCGGCCACGCGGCCGATCATCTGCTTGACCGAGCGCTCGCGCTCCGGCGAGTCCATGCGGCCGCGGAAGTACTTCTGGGCGACGATGTTGGTCGCGTTCTGCGACCAGGTGGCGGGGAACTCGACCCCGCGCTGCTCGAAGGCCGGGTCGTCGGGGTTGCCGATGACGGCGTCGCGGATCTCCCACTCGATGGCGTCGAAGGGGTGGCTGCCCGCCTCGGTCTGGCGGCGCTCGACCGGAACCCCGGCACCCGTGGCGGTGAGTGCTTCGGTGGCGGGGCTGGGGCTGTCGGACATCCTTCTCTCCTCTATTCCGTCGTCCGTGGGGCTTTTGTGGTGGAACGACCGATCATGCTCCGGGGTCAGACGGATCGGTCAGCGTCTGTCGAAGGGCATCTGGTCGGCGCCCGGAAGGGGCTCCTCGCGCAGCCGCCGGACGGCCGCCTCGAGCTCGTCGAGGTCGGACAGCCGGCGGTACACCGACGCGAACTGGATCGCCGTCACGGGTCCAGCCGGGCCAGGCCGCGCTCGGCGAGATCGCCGATCCGCTCGGCCTTCACCTGCGGCCCGCCGCGGCGGATGTCCGCCGCGATCGCGTCGGCCAGCTGCTCGAGCTGCTCGCCTCCCACCGGACGGCCACCGGCCGCCCGAACGAGCCCTCGCAGCAGCTTGCGCCGGTCGAAGCGCTGGGTGCTGCCGTCGCGCTTGAGCACGTCGATCGGCACCTCCTCGGCCCGTTCGTGCGTGGTGAAGCGGTTGCCGCACCCCGCGCACTCGCGGCGACGGCGGATCGAGTCGCCCGGGTCGGTCAGACGGGAGTCCGTGACCTTGGTCGATTCGAAGGAGCAGAACGGACAGCGCACTGGGGCCTATTCTACCGGATGTAGTGCCCGATTCCTTCCCGGACCACAACATATTGTGGTGTTTGCGGGTTGGCGGCCGGCGAAAAAGGCCGAACGAGCGGGGCCAGGCTAAGTCGGGCCGTGCGCGGCGCGAGCGGGCGCGCGCGGAGATCGCCCAAACTGCCGGGAAATCCGGGCGGGGCGAGGGCGTGGCACCGTCCGAGAAATTCGTCAGCGCCGCTGACGTTTTTTCGAGAGGGAGGGCGCGCGCGCGCCCGGCCGCGGATCTAGCCTCGCCGGGGTGAGCCTCAACCCGGCACTGGACGAGGCCCGCTTCTGCCCCCGCTGCGCGGCCGAGGCGACGGTGCGCCACCCGCGCTCGATCGCCTGCCCCGCCTGCGGCTACCAGGCCTACTACAACCCCAAGCCCGTCGCCGCGGCGATCCCCTACGACGCCGACGGCAACATCTGGCTGCTGCGCCGCGGGCCCGGGCCTGGGCGAGGGGCTGTGGACCTTCCCGGGCGGCTTCGTGGACCTGGGCGAGTCGGTTCCCGATGCCGTCCACCGCGAGGCGATGGAGGAGATGGAGATCGAGCTCGACCTGGGCGAGCTGGTCGGCGTCTACTCGCGGCCCGAGGACCGCGTGGTGCTCGTCGTCTACCGAGCGACGCTGCGGCCGGGCGCGTCGCCCGCGATCAGCGAGGAGGCCGTCGAGGTCAGGGCCTTCGCGCCGGACGAGCTGCCGTGGGGCGAGCTCGCCTTCTGGTCGACCGAGCTCGCGCTGCGCGACGCGACCGGCGGCGAGCCCGGCTAGCGGCCGAAGCGCACGGTCTCCCAGAGCTGGAGCGCCCTGTCGGAGGTCCGTGCCCGCGCCTCGCCGGCGGCTGCGCCGAGCGGGCGGGTGAAGCGCGAGAAGTCCGCGCCGAGGATGTACATCGCGCCGACGGTCGAGCCGATCAGCAGCGCGGCGGCGAGCAGCGCCAGCGCCCAGGTGGGCACGTCCGGTCCGGCGGGCTGCGTGGTGACCGCGGGGGAGGAGGCGTTGGCCAGGCGCTTGCGGGCGCTCGGGCTTGGGCGCCGGCGGGTCGTTGACCTTCACCGACGAGGTCGCGCCCGCGCCGCCGGGGCCGCCACCGCCGCCGGGCCGCCGCTGCCGCCGCCACCGGTGCCGCCGCCGCCCGGCGGGGCGGGGACGTTCTCGACGCTGCCCGCGCCGCCACCGCTGGTGGCGCCGTTGCCGCCCGCGCCGCTGCCGCCGCAGGGCGCGCCGCGCGCGTTGCGCAGCTCGTCGGCGTAGCCGGGCGCGTACTGCTCGACGTCGGGCGGCAGGTCGCCGAGCGCGCCGCCGAGCTGCTTGTCGCTGTACTTGCAGGTGGGGACCGAGCCGCCGTTCTTGAAGTCGTTGAGCTGGGCGCTCGCGGGGGCGGCGAGAAGCAGTGCGCAGATCGCGGCCGACAGCAGGATCAGGCGTCGCACAGGCGGACACGGTAGCGCGGCGGAGACGGTCGCCCCGAAGGCCCCGCTAGTAACAATGGGCGGAATGGCCGCCACCGCGACCCGCTCGCTGCCCCCGTGGGCCGAGGCCACCGAAGAGCAGCGCGGCGACCGCTCGCCCCGTGCCGCGGTGGTGCTCGGCGTCGGCCTGCTCGCGGCCACCGCGTTCGCCGCCATCTCCGACGGCGCGATCCGCGTCACCGACGGCAGCGACCTCGAGATCGGGCTGGCCCTGCTGGGCATCGGCGCCCTCGTGGCGCTGGTGGCCGGCTGGGGCCTGCACGGCCGCGCGCGGCCCGGCGCGTGGCTCGGCGTCGCCCTGCTGGTGGCCTTCGGAGCCTGGTGCGCGCTGTCGATCAGCTGGTCGATCGCGCCCGACGACAGCTGGATCGAGGCCAACCGCGCCTGGGGCTACGCGCTCGTGGCCGCGCTGGCGATCATGCTGGGCGCGAGCCTCCCCAACGCGCTGGAGAAGGTGACGCTCGCCTTCCTCGGCCTGGCCACGCTGGTCGCCGCCTACGCGCTCGGGCGGCAAGCTCTTCCCCTCGATCCTCGACCACGCCGGCGAGATCTCGCGCCTGCGCTCGCCGCTCGGCTACTGGAACGCGCTCGGCCTCTTCTGCGTGCTCGCCGTCCCGCTCGGGCTGCGGGTGGCGGCCGACGAGCGCCGCGGGCGGCTGCGGGTCGCGGCGCTGGTGTCGCTGGTGATCCTGGTCTCGACGCTCGCGCTCACCTACTCGCGCGGGGGCATCGCGGTGATGGTGATCGCGGTGGCGGTGCTGGTCGCGCTCGGGCCCGACCGCCTGCGCGTGGCGTGCCTGAGCGGGATCGTGGTCGTCGGCGCGCTGCCCGGGCTGATGGTGGCCTTCCTGCGCGACGACCTGACCACCGACGAGCTGACCGCCTCCCAGCGCGCCGACGACGGCCTGCTGCTGCTGGCCGGGCTGGCGATCGGGCTCGTGATCGCGCTGCTGCTGGCGCGGATGGTCTGGCGCGCGGGCGACTCGCTGCGGCTGCGGCCGGGCGTGGCGTCGGCGCTGCCGAAGGTCGCCGCGGGGCTCGGGGTGGTGCTGGTGTTGGCGATCGCCGGCCTGGCGGCGAGCGGCTGGCTGGGAGACCAGGTGGACACCTTCACCGAGGCCAAGGCCGAGCGGCAGACCGACCCGGCGCGGATCGTGGCCACCAACTCCAGCAACCGCTGGGTGTGGTGGAAGGAGGCGGTGGGCGCGACCTGGGACGAGCCGCTGTTCGGCTACGGCGCGGGCACGTTCCCGCTGATCCACCTCAAGTACCGCAGCCAGCGCCTCGACGTCAAGCAGCCGCACTCGGTCCCGCTCGAGTTCCTCTCGGAGACGGGCCTCGTCGGCGCCGCGCTGGCGCTGGGCGGCCTCGCGCTCCTGGCGGCGGCCGGGGATCTCGCGGATCCGCAACTCGACGGGCGCCGAGCGCGCCTACGCGGGAGCGCTGATGGCCGCCTGCCTGGCGTGGGCGCTGCACATCTGGGTCGACTGGGACTGGGACATCCCGGGCGTGACGGTGCCTGTGTTCCTGTTCCTGGGCGTGCTGGCCGCGAGGCCGCCGGGCACCGCGGCCGGAGCCGCTCGAGCGCCGCCGCGGCCTGCCCGCGCTGGCGCTGGGCGGCGCGTTGCTGGCGCTGTTCGCGGTCTCGGCGCTGCTGCCCGCGCTCGCGCGCGAGAAGTCCAGCGACGCCCTGGCCCAGGCCGCCAAGAAGGGGCCGGCCAACCTGCGCGAGGCAGACGAGAAGGCCGCCGCCGCCCGCCGGCTCGACCCCTACGCGATCGACCCGATCTTCACCTCGGCCGACCTCGCCCTGCGCCGCGGCGACGTGGCCCGCGCGGCGGGGCTGCTGGCCGACGCCGTCCGCGACCAGCCCGACAACCCGCGGCTGTGGGCGCGCCTGTCCCGGGTGCAGGCCCTGTTCGACGACTGCCCAGGGCGCTCAGCGCTCGGCCCGCGCGGCGTTCGAGCTCGATCCGTTCTCGCTGATCCTGTACACGCTCGGGGGCTTCGCCGGCTACGACGCTTCACGCTCGGCCACCGCCACCGGCACGCCGCTGCCGGATCGGGTGGAGGTGCCCGCGGCGCTACCGCGCCGCGCCGTTGGCTCAGCCGGCCTCGCCGACGCCGCAGGGCACGCCGCCAATCGGCAGCCCGCCGCAGAATCCGGCCTCGCCGCCCGCGGGCGGGCAAACGCCCGCTGCTCCGCAGCAGCCTTAGCGCAGCGAGTTCAGCGTGCGCTCGAGCCCCTCGGCGAGCTCGACCTTCGCGCTCCAGCCCAGCTCTTGGTGGGCGCGCGAGGCGTCCAGCGCGATGTGCTGCACCTCGCCCGGCCGCTCGGGCGCGTGCTCGGCCGAGAAGCCGTTGTCGCTGAGGCCGTCCAGCGCCTCGACGAGGTCGAGCACGCTCACCTCCTTGCCCAGGCCGATGTTCACCGGCCCGGTGACCTCGGCGCCCGCGGCGAGCAGGTTGGCCTCGACCACGTCCCCGACGTAGGTGTAGTCGCGGGTCTGCTCGCCGTCGCCGAAGATCGTCGCGGTCCCGCCCTCGAGCAGCTTGCCGCAGAAGATGGCGATCACGCCGGCCTCGCCGAGCGGGTCCTGGCGCGGGCCGTAGACGTTGCCGTAGCGCAGCGACACCGTGGACATGCCGTGGAGGCGGCCGAACAGGTCGCAGTAGCCCTCGGCGCAGAACTTCGACTGGCCGTAAGGCGCCTCGGGCGCGACAGGGTGGTCCTCGGGTGCGGGGAGGATTCGGCCCTCGCCGTAGATGGCGCCGCCGGTTGAGGTGTTCACCACCCGGCGGGCGCCCGAGCGCCGCGCACCGTCGAGCACGTTGATGGTGCCCTCCACGTTCACGCGCGAGTCGAAGGCAGGGTCGGCGGTGGACTTGCGCACGTCGATCTGGGCGGCCAGGTGGAAGACCACCTCGGGCCGGGCGCGGGCGCACAGCGCGGCCACGGCATCGGCGTCGCGGATGTCGGTCTCGGCCAGCTCCGCGCCGCGCTGCAGGGCGCCGTCGAGGTTCTCGCGGCGGCCGGTCGAGACGTCGTCGAGCACGGTCACCTCGTCGCCGCGCTCCAGCAGGGCGTCGACGAGATTGGAGCCGATGAAGCCGGCGCCGCCGGTGACCAGGGCACGCATGGAGCGCGGCACTCTAGACGGACCGCTGGGACGCCCCCGCTGGTAGCTTCGCCGGCGATGCTCGCCGGCACCGAGGACCAGCCCCAGGCGCGCGTCGCGCTGGCCGCCGCGCTGGAGTCCGGCCCGTCCCACGCCTACCTGTTCCACGGCCCCGCCGGGACGGGCAAGCGCACCGTCGCGCGTGCCTTCGCGGCGGAGCTGCTGGCCGAGGGCGAGGCCGATCCCGACAGCGCCCGCCACCGGGTGATGGCCGGCACGCACCCCGACCTGACCTGGGTCAAGCCGACGGGCGCGGCCCAGATGCGCGCCGCCGACGTGGAGGGCCCGGTGGTCGCCGCGGCGTCGAGGACGCCGTTCGAGTCCAGCCGGCGCGTGTTCGTCCTCGAGCGGGTGGACACGATGAACGACACGGTCGCCAACCGGCTGCTCAAGACGCTGGAGGAGCCGGCCTCGTTCGTCCACCTGATCCTGCTGACCGACCGGCTGAGCCTGGTGATCGACACCGTGGCCTCGCGCTGCCAGCCCGTGCGCTTCGACCCGCTGCCCCCCACGCGAGTGGCCGAGGCCCTGGAGCGCGAGGGCGTGGAGGCCGAGAAGGCTCTGGCCTGCGCCCGGCTGGCGGCCGGGAACGCCGAGCGCGCGCGGATGCTCGCCTCCGAGGAGGGCGAGGGCCTGCGCGACGACGCCGAGGCGCTGGTGACCGGCGCCCTGTCCGGCGGCGGCCTCGACGAGCCCTGGCGCGCCCTGCTGGAGCGCGCCGAGCGGCGGCGCGAGCAGGCCGAGCAGGCCTCGACCGCCGAGCGGGAGCAGCGGCTGGAGCTCGAGCCCAAGGGCCGCGAGCGCAATGCGCTGGAGCGCGAGCTGGAGGAGGCCGCCAAGCGCGACGCCCGCCGGGCGCGGACCGAGGTGCTGGAGCTCGGGCTGGAGCTGGCCGCGATGGGCTTCCGCGACCTGGTGGCGGTGGCCGAGGACGCCCCCGACGCCGTCCTGGGGGCCGACCGCCTGCCCGCCCTGGCCGAGCGCGCCCGCGGGCGCGACCCGCGCCGGCTGCGCCAGTGCGTGGAGCGCTGCGAGGAGACCCGCATGTCGCTGCAGCTGAACGCCACCGAGGACCTGGCCCTCACGGCGCTCGGCTTCCGCCTGGCCTCGCTGGTCGGCGAGCCTGCCTGACGCGGGGAGCTCGAGCACCGAGTCGGCCTCGCGGCACCCGCGCACGCGCCAGGGCCTGACGCCGAAGTCCACCCGTACCGGCCGCCCGTCGCGCAGCCAGACGAGGTCCAGCGCGAAGCGCATGCCGAAGGTGTGAACAGATCGGCACCGAGGGATGAGCAGCGCCTGGCCGGGCATGGGGCGCCGGCCCGCAAAACCCGTCAGGCGGCTGACGAATTTCCCGGCGGTGACGACCTCCACGCAGGGATGAGTCCCGGGCGGCGGAGGCTCGCCCCGGGGCTAGACTCCGGCCTCCCGCCGACGTAGCTCAGTTGGCCAGAGCACCGCTCTCGTAAAGCGGGGGTCGAGGGTTCGAATCCCTCCGTCGGCTTGCGTCGTACCTCTAACGGGGCGAGACTTCCCTGAATGGCGGACTTGCCTATGGGTCCGTTTTCGCCGGGTACCGAATCGAGAGCATCGCGGGCCGCGGCGGGATGGGCGTCGTGTACTGGGCCACCGATCTGGCCCTGGAGCGCCCCGTCGCGCTCAAGCTCATCGCCAACGCCCACGCGACGGACGACGTGTTCCGCAGGCGCTTCACCACGGAGTCCCAGACCGCCGCCTCGCTCGACCATCCCAACGTCGTCCCGATCTTCCACGCCGGCGAGCACGACGGCGCCCTCTACCTGGCGATGCGCTACGTGGAGGGCAAGGACCTGGCCACCGAGATCAGGGAGCGGGGCCGGCTCGAGCCCGGCCGCGCCGTGCGGATCGTGGCCCAGGTGGCCTCGGCGCTGAGTGCCGCGCACGAGAGCGGCCTGGTGCACCGCGACGTCAAGCCCGCGAACGTGCTGCTGACCCCGGAGGACCACGCCTACCTGTCGGACTTCGGCCTGACCAAGCGCGCCCGGGGCGACACGCAGGAGACGCAGACCGGCCATCTGGTCGGGACGCTCAACTACGTGGCCCCCGAGCAGATCCGCGGCGAGTCGGTCGGGCCGCCGAGCGACATCTACGCGCTGGGCTGCGTCCTCTTCCACATGCTCACCGGGCGGGCGCCGTTCCCCATGGAGTCCGAGGAAGGGAAGCTCTGGGCGCATCTCTCGGAGCCGCCGCCGTCGGTCACCTCGGTGTCAGGCGACGTCGACCCCGGCTTCGACGCCGTGATCGGGCGAGCCATGGCCAAGCAGCCCGCCGAGCGGTTCGGGACCGCGATGGGCCTGGCCGAGGCGGCGCTGGAGGTCGCTCCCCCGGAGGACGCGCCGGCGGAAGGCAGCGCGGAGTCGAAGCAGCGACGCAGCCTGCTCGTCCACGCCCTGATCGACCCCTTCAACGTCGTGGTCCTCGCGGCCGTCGTCGTCGCCGGAGTGCTCCTCGGGGAGCTCGTGTTCACGCTGCCAGTCGCCCTCGTCATCTACGGGGCGGCGGTCGCGCGCACCTACTTCGACCCCGACGTCAGGCAGCGCGTCCGCGCGCGCGAGGCCGCGGCCTCGGTCGCCCGCTCGGAGCCGAGGATCGCCGAGCTGCTGGGTCAGGCCGAGGCCAAGGAGGCCAAGGTCCGCCAGGCGATCGAGGCCGCAGGCCTGGCCTCCGGCGAGCTCTCGGAGGAGGTCGACCGCTACAGCGCCACGATCCGCCACACCGCGGCGGGCGCGGAGCTGCTCCAGGAGAACCTGGACGAGACCCCGCCCGAGGCGATTGCGGGCCGGCTCGGCGAGCTGAGGCGCGCGGGCGACCCCGGCAAGGCGAAGCTGATCGGGGCGCTCGAGCAGCAGCTCGACGCCAAGCTCAAGATGGACGGGGAGCTGCGGCGCTTCTTCGACCAGATGGAGCAGACGCTGGTGCAGCTCGACACCATGCGGACTCGGCTGATCACCTCCGCGGCCTCCGCCCGGACCGAGGACGGCGAGACGCTGGCCGCCGAGGTCCGCGGCATGCGCGACGAGATGGGCGACGTGGCCGACGACATGGCGGCGGCCCAAGCCGGGTGATGGCCGGCTCCCCGCTGACCGCCACGGCTCCAGCGCGGCAGAGCTGAAGGCCCGGCTGGCGGCCGAGCGCCAGGGCACGCCGTTCCTGGTCTACCGCACCGGCGACGGCGACCAGGCGATTGTGGAGCTCGACGGCGAGCACGTGACCGTGGGGCGGCGCCCCGACAACGACGTCGCGCTGCCGTGGGACATGGAGGTCTCGCGCCTGCACGCGCTGCTCGAACGGGTCAAGGGCTACTGGACGCTGGCCGACGAGGGCCTGTCCCGCAACGGGTCCTACCGCAACGGGGAGCGGATCAGCGGCAGGCACCGGCTCGTCGACGGGGACCGGCTGTGCTTCGGGGAGACCGTGGTGGCCTTCGTGGCGCCGGCGTCCGACCAGGGCTCGTCCACGATGGCCGCGCCAGGGCCGGGGCAGCACGTGGAGGTCACCGAGACCCAGCGGAGGGTCCTCGCGGCCCTGTGTCGGCCGCTGGCCGAGTCCGCGTTCGCCACCCCGGCCACCAACAAGAAGATCGCCGAGGAGACGTTCCTCAGCGTCGACGCGGTGAAGGGCCACCTGCGCGTGCTGTTCCAGCGCTTCGAGCTCACGGACCGGCCGCAGAACGAGAAGCGGGCGAGCCTCGCCGCGAGCGCGCTGCTGCACGACGTGGTGCGAGCGCACGACCTGTAGGTGTGAGCGCTCCCACCTAGGGGGGCTGGGCGAGGACGGGCCCAGGACGGAGCATCGAAGCGTGACCTACCGAAAGGAGGGGCGATGTTCTCCCAGCACTTGCCCCAGTCCCTGTATGTCAAGGCCGTCCTCGTGTGCCTGTTGCTCATCCCGGTTCTGGCCGCGATCCTCGGCTCGAGCCCCGAGAGCGCGAAGGCCGCGTCCCGGCCCGGGCTCGCCTACGGCGGCGACCACCGCCCAGGACGAGAACGTGTTCCTGCGCAAGTCGCGCAACCGGCGCCAGGTGGCCCGCTTCTACGCCGATTGGGTCGCGTCGGCCGGCCGGTGCTCCAACGGCAGGAGTACTTCGGCTACTCGTCCCTGGAGCCGCTGTTCAGCGGCAGGATCAGCATCCGCCGAGGAGGTCGCTTCACGAAGCACTTCGTGTGGGGCGACAAGGAGTCCGACGGATCGTTCAGCGAGGACCTCACCCTCGCGGGGAGGTTCCGCGGAAAGCGCGCCGGCGGCCGCTTCCGGGTGATCGTGACCGAGCGCAACCCGGCCGGCGCCGTGACCAACCGGTGTGACACCGGCCAGGTGCGGTGGAGCGCCGTCGACTGACGGTCAGCGGCCTTCGGCCTCTTCCTTGAGGCCGGAGGCCGCGTTTCCCAGCAGGAAGTCGCGCACCTGGCCCTCGACGGGCCCCTTCATCAGCATTCCGAGCATCCGACCCGGGTCGACCTCCAAGTTGTACGTCGCCCGGGTCCCGCTGGACCCGAGGTCCTCGAGGTCCCACCAGCCGCGCACCGACTTGGTGTCGCCCTTCTCCTGCACCCACTCGATGCGGTGGGGCTTGTCGTAGGAGAAGCGCAGGCGGGACTTGACGGTCTTGACCTTGGCGTCGTTCTCGCTCTGGACGACCTCGGGGCGGCCCTCGGCGTCGCGCTCCAGGACTTCGACCTTCTTCAGGGAGCCCTGCCACTTCGGGGCGCCCTCGATGTCGGCCGCGATCTCGAACACGTCGTCGATCGGCGCGTCGATCTCCACGGTGCGGTCTCCGATGATCAGCCCCACGGGAGCGCGACCCTATCGTCTGAGCCGGTGTCCTACTTCAACGCCGTCCGGCTCTACTCGGCGCTCGAGCTGTGCGTCTTCACGGCGCTCGTCGTGACTGCGGTCTCGGGCGCCTCGGAGTCCGCCGAGCGGGCGCTCGGGTGGACCCACGGCGTGGGCTGGATCTTGCTCTGCATCGCGGTGGCCGAGGGCTGCCGGCGGCGCGTGTTCCCCTGGTGGACGCTCGCCGCCACGGTGTCCCCGCTCGGGCCGCTCGGCTGCACGGCGGCGCTGGAGTGGCTCAGCCGCAGCCGGCGCCGCGCGTATTCGAGGAGCGCAGGCGGAGCGTTGGTCGGCCGAGCACCGCAGATCCGACCTCATAGCCTGACCGGCCCGCCCGTGTCGAGCGTCAACCTCCCCAATGCGCTCACGCTGGTGCGCGTCCTTCTCGTGCCGGTTCTGGTGGTGGCGCTGACCGTCGAGGGCGGCGAGGCGCTGGCCGCCACCGTGTTCGCGCTCGCCTCGGCAACCGACTTCCTCGACGGCTGGCTGGCCCGCCGGCGGGGCTCGGTGACCACCTTCGGCAAGGTGATGGACCCGATCGCCGACAAGCTCATGGTGGCCGCGGCGCTGATCGCGCTCGTGAGCCTGGAAGGGCTGGCGGCCTGATCGCCCTGGTGATCGTCGCGCGCGAGTTTGCGGTCAGCGGCCTGCGGGTGGCCGCCGGCCAGCAAGGCGTGGTGATCGACGCCAGCAACTTCGGCAAGGTGAAGACCCTG
>CAWHLA010000005.1:0-283129 GCA_963830065.1 uncultured Thermoleophilaceae bacterium | reverse complement strand
GTGAACGTCGGGCCGCTCAAGGGCCGCAAGGCCGCCGTCGAGCTGGCGGACCAGCTCACCTCGCTGTTCCGGCTGCGCCACTGCGGCAAGTCCATGCCCCGTCGCGATCACCCTTCGCTCTACGGGCAGATGGGCCGCTGCGCCTCCCCCTGCCTGGGCGACCTGGACCCGAACGCCTACCGCGGGCAGGTGGACAAGGCGCTGGCGCTGTTCGGCGGCCCCGAGCCCGACGCCGCCGCTCGAATCCTGGGCGCGGTGCACGAGCAGATGGGCGAGGCGTCACGGCTCCAGCGCTACGAGCGCGCGGCGACGCTGCGCCGACGCGCCGAGCGCCTGGAGGGCCTGCTGGGCCGGTTGGACGGGGTGCTGCGCGCTGTTCACGCCGCGCCCCAGCTCGTGCTGGCCCGCCACCCCGACAAGGAGCGGTTCGACGCGTTCTGGCTGGTGGACGGCCGGGTGGCCGACTGGGGGTCGCTCCCCGGTCCCAGCGAGCTGGCCGAACGCACCGAGGCGGCCCTGCGTCGTCGCCGGCCGCGCGATCCCGCAACCCTCCCGGTCGAAGAGGTGGACGAGGTGCGGATCGTCTCCTCCTGGCTGGCCGACCACGACGTGCGCCGTCTGTCGCTGGCCGCGGAGCCGGGCGCCGCCGAGCTGGCTGCCTTCGCCGCCTAGCCCTCCTCGGCCACGGCGCGCTCAGCGGCTTCGAACCCGAGCTTGGAATGGGTCTTGTCGCAGAACGGCTTGGTCTGAGAGGCGCCGCAGCGGCAGAGGACGACCGTCTCCTCGTCGCCGACGTCGTACTCGTTGCCGTCGGCGTCGATCAGGCGGACGGGACCGGTGACCTTGTAGGGCCCGTTGTGACGGACCTTGATCTCGACCTGGGCTTCGTCGGGCACTGCTCGAACCTACTCAGCAGCGCATCGCCTGGCGCGGCACCCGCTTCAGGTCGATGTCGCTGGCGTAGGGCAGCGCCCCTACGTCGCAGGCGGCCTTAGCCGCCGCTCGGGTGGCGCGGGTGTCGCCGCGCTTGACGTAGTCGGTCGCCGTCACGAGCAGGCCCCGGCCGCGGATCCGGCGCAGCGCCCGCAGCGCCGCCCGGTGGTCGGCGGGCGAGACCGGCACGTACCGCCGGCGTTCGAAGCTGTAGGTGCGGCTCACGTCCTCGCGGTTCCAGCCGTCGAGGTGACGGAGCATCGGCCCGATCACGCCCTCGCCGTTCTGCGCGAACAGGTAGCCGTCCCGCCGGTGCACCATGCGCCCCAGTGCCGCCACCAGGCGATGCATGCCGCGCCGCTGGCGAGGGTGGTCGCCGATCATGTCGACGTTGTCGAGGAACAGGCCGTCGAACCCCTTGCGGAGGATGTTGGGCGCCACGCGGCGGGTGATCAGCCGCCGAAAGCCGGCTCGCGACGTGTCCGCGTACCACTCGCCCCAGTCACCCCACAGATCGAGCCGATAGGGCCGCGCGGCGCCGTACCAGGCGCGGTAGCGCTCGATGGTCCCCACCGAGACGTAGGCGAGCACGACCTTGCCGCTATCTCGCAGCGCCTTCACCTGCGAGCGGCGCGCCTCGACGCCGTCCACGACGACGAGGTCGAACGGCGCGAGGCGGCGGACATAGTCGCCGCTGAGCGTCCCCTCGCCTATGGCGAACGCAAAGGAGCCGGCGTCGTCGAGTCGCGAGTCGCGTGGAGCCGCGACCGCGAGCGTGGCGCCCGCGGCGAGTGCCACGAGCGCCAGTGCCCAGCTACGACTCGTCCGACTCGGGCGCCGGCGGCGCGTCCGGGATCTCCGGCAACACGTCCGGGTCCTCGGGCAGGTCCTCCGCGGGTGCGTCGGGCGCATCGTCGGATGACGCCTCTCCGGCGTCGCCCTCCGGGCCCTCCGGCGCTCCGCCGCCCACCCCGACCGCCTCGCGCTTGCGCGGCTTGGTGATCGAGATCTTGACCTCGTCCTCGCTGTCCTCGACGTCCTGATCCCTCTCGACCCTGTCGACCTCGACCGTCGAGCCCGGCTCGGCGTTCTGGGCCAGCACCTCGTCGGCCAGCGGGTCCTCGATGTAACGCTGGATCGCCCGGCGCAGCGGACGGGCGCCCATGGAGGGATCCCAGCCCTTCTCCACCAGCAGGTCCGCCGCGTCGTCGGAGAGGTTGAGCGACAGCTCGCGCTCGGCCAGCGACTCGCGCACGCGCTTGAGCAGCAGCTCCACGATCTCGCGGACCTCGGTCTTGGCCAGCTTGTGGAAGACGATGACCTCGTCGATGCGGTTCAGGAACTCGGGCCGGAAGACCTTCTTGAGCTCGCCCATGATCCGGTTGCGCATGTCGTCGTAGGACAACCCGGTCTCATCCGAGACGGTGAAGCCCACGCCGGTGTTCTTGGCGATCTCGTTGGCCCCGATGTTCGAGGTCATGATCACGATCGAGTTGCGGAAGTCCACCGTTCGCCCTTGGGCGTCGGTGAGCCGGCCGTCCTCGAGGATCTGCAGCAGGATGTTGAAGACATCCGGGTGCGCCTTCTCGATCTCGTCGAGCAGGAGCACGCTGTACGGCTTGCGCCGCACTGCCTCGGTGAGCTGACCGCCCTCGTCGTAGCCGATGTAGCCGGGGGGCGATCCGACCAGCCGCGACACGGAGTGCTTCTCCATGTACTCCGACATGTCGATCCGGACCATGGCCTCCTCGTCGCCGAACAGGAACTCGGCGAGCGTGCGGCCCAGCTCGGTCTTGCCCACGCCCGACGGGCCCAGGAAGATGAACGAGCCGGTGGGGCGCTTGGGGTCCTTCAGCCCGGCGCGGGAGCGACGGATGGCCTTGGAGACCGCCTCGACGGCGGCGTCCTGGCCGATCACGCGCTTGTGGAGCTCTTCCTCCATGCGCATCAGCTTCTGGGTCTCGGCCTCGGTGAGCTTGAACACCGGGATGCCGGTCCACATAGAGACGATGTCGGCGATCTCCTCCTCGGCGATCTCCGGCCGCTCGCCGGACTCGCCCGAGCGCCATTGCTCCTCGAGGTCGCGCTTCTTGTTGGTCAGCTGGCGCTCCTGGTCGCGCAGGTTCGCGGCCTTCTCGAACTCCTGCGCCTCGATCGCCGCCTCCTTGTCGCGCCGCGTGCTCTCGATCTCCTCCTCGAGGTCGCGGTACACGGGCGGGGCGGTCATCGACTTGATGCGCGCGCGTGACGCGGCCTCGTCGATGAGGTCGATCGCCTTGTCGGGCAGGAAGCGGTCGGAGATGTAGCGGTCGGCCAGCTCGGCGGCAGAGTCCAGCGCCTCGTCGGTGATGCCGACGCGGTGGTGGGCCTCGTAGCGGTCGCGCAGCCCCTTGAGGATCTGCACGGTCTCCTCGGTGGAGGGCTGGTCGACACGGATCTGCTGGAAGCGACGCTCCAGGGCGCTGTCGCGCTCGAGGTACTTGCGGTACTCGTCGAGCGTGGTGGCGCCGATGGTCTGCAGCTCGCCGCGCGCGAGGGCAGGCTTGAGGATCGACGCTGCATCGATCGCGCCCTCGGCGGCGCCCGCGCCGACGAGGTTGTGCAGCTCGTCGATGAACAGGATGATGTCGCCGCGCTGGGTGATCTCCTTCATCACCTTCTTCAGGCGCTCCTCGAACTCACCGCGGTACTTCGAGCCGGCCACCAGAGCGGCCAGGTCGAGCGTGTAGATCTGCTTGTTCTTGAGCAGCTCCGGCACCTCGCCGCTGGTGATGCGTGAGGCCAGCCCCTCGACCACGGCGGTCTTGCCCACGCCGGGCTCGCCGATCAGGACCGGGTTGTTCTTGGTGCGGCGCGAGAGGATCTGCATGATCCGCTCGATCTCGGTCTCGCGGCCGACCACGGGGTCGAGCTTGGCCTCGGCGGCCAGCTTGGTGAGGTTGCGGCCGAACTGGTCGAGCAGCTTCGAGGACTTCTTGCCCTCGCCCTGCTGGCCCTGACCCTGACCCTGGCGGCGACCACCGGGTCCCGACAGCATCCGGATGACCTCGTTGCGGATCTTCTCGGAGTCGGCGTCGAAGTCGAGCAGGATGCGAGCGGCGACGCCCTCGTTCTCGCGCACCAGGCCGAGCAGGATGTGCTCGGTGCCGATGTAGTTGTGACCAAGGGAGAGCGCCTCGCGCAGAGCGAGCTCGAGCACCTTCTTGGCGCGTGGCGTGAAGGGGATCTGCCCGGAGGTGACCTCTTCACCCGACCCGACTATGCGGACGACTTGAGCGCGGACCCGCTCGACGGTGATGTCAAGGGACTCCAGAACGCGGGCCGCGAGGCCCTCCTCTTCGCGCAGCAGGCCGAGCAGGATGTGCTCGGTGCCGATGTAATTGTGCTTGAGGATCCGGGCCTCCTCTTGAGCGAGGACGACCACCTGACGGGCGCGTTCTGTGAAGCGCTCAAACACTCAAAATCCTTCTTGGTCGGGTTCTGACGGGACGGGCCCCGTCGACGAACTACGTACCCAGTCGATCGGCAGATTCGCCTCCCGGGATGAGTGTCCTGGCGTGACCCGCGCCGTGAATCGAGTCTAACAACGCATGTCGGTTGGTTTGCCGGTCCCCGGGAGCGCGAAAAGAACGCTCAGAGCGGGGCGCGGAGGCACAACTTTGCCCCCCGTGCCAGGTTCGGCGGTGCCGGGCCGGCGCTAGGAGCGCATCGCCGGGAAGAGCACGACCTCGCGGATCGAGTCCTTCCCGCTCAGCAGCATGACCAGCCGGTCGATGCCGATGCCGATGCCCCCGGTGGGAGGCATCCCGTGCTCCAGCGCGCGCACGTAGTCCTCGTCGTAGGGCTGTGACTCGTCGTCGGCCTCCTCGCGCTGGGCCTCGAAGCGGGCGCGCTGCTCGTCCGGGTCGTTGAGCTCGCTGAAGGCGTTGGCGAACTCGATCCCGCCGGCAAAGCACTCGAACCGCTCCACGAGGCCCGGCTCGGAGCGGTGGTTCTTGGCGAACGGCGACAGCTCCTTGGGGTAGTCGAGGATGAAGGTCGGCTGGGTGAGCGTGGGCTCGACGTGCTTGGAGAGCAGGTCGTCCACGCGCTTGGCCCACGTGCCCTCGCCGGGCAGGTCGTCGGTGGCGATGTCCACCCCCGACTGCTCCTTGATCGCCTCGCGAAGGGTGATGCGGCGCCAGGGAGTGGAGAACTCGAGCTCGCCTTCGTAGCCGACCTCGCCGGCCACGAACGAGACCAGCTCCTCGAGCTCCTGCGCGATCCGCGTGTAGTCGGCGTAGGCCTCGTACCACTCCAGCATCGTGAACTCGGGGTTGTGCTTGTGCGACACGCCCTCGTTGCGGAAGTCCTTGCCGATCTCGTAGACCTTCTCCAGGCCGCCCACGATCAGGCGCTTGAGGTACAGCTCGTCGGCGATGCGGAGGTAGAGGTCGCGGTCCAGCACGTTGTGGTGGGTGACGAAGGGGCGAGCCAGGGCGCCGCCGTACAGCGGCTGCAGGATCGGCGTCTCGACCTCGAGGAAGCCGCGCTCGTCCAGCCAGCGCCGCACGGCGCTGACTATTCGCGAGCGCAGGATGAACAGCTCGCGTGACTCCTCGTTGGCGATCAGGTCCAGCTCGCGATGGCGGTAGCGCGTCTCCACATCCTCCAGGCCGTGGAACTTCTCGGGCGGGGCGCGCAGCGACTTGGCCAGCAGGGCCCAGTCGGTGGCCCTAAGGGTGAGCTCGCCGCGACGGGACTTGAAGGCGGTCCCGTCGACGCCGATCAGGTCGCCCAGGTCGCACTCGGTCAGGCGCTCGAAGGACTCCTCGCCCAGCACGTCGCGCTTGGCGTGCACCTGGAGGCGGCCGGAGCGGTCGACCAGATCGAGGAAGGCGGCGCCCCCGTGGCCGCGGCGGGCGGCCAGGCGACCGGCGATGCGGTAGGCGTCGTTGGTCTCCTCGCCGTCGGCCAGGCCGTCGTGGGCGGCGTGGACCGCGGCGGCGGGCACGACGCCGTCGAAGACGTGCGGGAAGGGCTCGACGCCCTGCTCACGGAGCCGTTCGAGCTTTGTGCGGCGGTCGTCCTCGGCCCCGGCCATGGGCCGGGAGACTAAGCCGCTTCGATCTTCGTGATCTTCAGCTGGCGGGCCGGGCCCCGGGGCACCGGCACCTTGACGGTCTCGCCGCGCTTGCGGCCCAGCAGGGCCTTGCCCACCGGCGACTCGTTGGAGAGCTTCTGGTCGGAGGGGTTGGCCTCCGAAGACCCGACGATGCGGTACTTGACCGACTTGTCGGTCTTCTGGTCCTTCACGTGCACCGTGGAGCCGACGCTGACCACGTCGGTCGAGACCTCGCCCTCGTCGATGATCCGCGCGCTGCGCAGCCGCTCCTCGATCTCGGCGATCTGCTTCTCGAGCATCATCTGCTCGTTCTTGGCGTCGTCGTACTCCGAGTTCTCGGAGATGTCGCCGAATTCCCGCGCCTCCTTGATGCGTTCGGCGACCTCGCGCCGGCGCACGGTGGAGAGATTCTCGAGCTTGGCCTTCAGATCTTCGAGACCTTCAGGGGTGAGGACGGTTTCACGGGGCATGAGCGGCGGAGGAGGATAGCAACGGGGCTCATACCGGAATGGGGTATGTGGACGCCCGTATCAGGGTGCGGGCCTCCAACGTCGTGGGTGCGGTGACGAGCCGCCCCACCACTTCCTTCGACAGGCCGAGCCTGTCCGCGTACCAGGGGTAGAACTTGCGCAGGTAGCGCCCCGCGCGCTCGGGCCCGAGATGGTCCTCGGCCGAGTCGATCACCCACTCGAGCTCCTCGACGACCTCCTCGGCCGACGGCTCGCCGTCGCGCAGGCCGAGCAGGCGCTCGAACCGCCACGGGTTGCCCAGCGAGCCGCGGGCGAGCATGACCGCCTCCGCGCCGCTGCTCTCCAGCGCCTCGATCGCCTTCTCGTCCGAGAGCAGGCCCCCGGAGACGATCACCGGGATGTCGAGCGCGTCCACCAGCTCGGCGGCGAGCTCGTAGTCGGGCTTGCCCTTGTGCCGCTGCGACGCGTGCCGGGGGTGGAACGCGATGCCCGCCACCTGCGCCTCGTCCTGCAGGCGCCGGGCCAGCTCCACGCCCGCCCGGTCGCCCGGCCGCTGACCGGGGCGGAGCTTGACGGTGACGGGAAGGCCGCTGCCCTCGCCCGCGGCCCTGGCGATGGCGACCGCCTTGTCGGGATCCTCGAGCAGTGCCGCACCCGCGCCGGTCTTGCACACCTTGCGCACGGGGCACCCCATGTTGAGATCGATCAGGTCGGCGCCGGCCGCGGCGACGATGCCGGCCGCCTCGCCCATCACGTCGGCGTCGTGGCCGAACAACTGAATGGAGACCGGGTGCTCGTTCGGGTCGATGCGCAGAAACTCGCGTTGCGTGCGCTCGTTGCCGTAGGCGAGCCCGAAGCTCGACACCATCTCGCTCACGGTCAGGCCGGCGCCGTGACGGCGCGCCTGCAGGCGGACGAACCAGTTGCCGATCCCGGCGAGGGGCGCGAGCACAAGCCGGTTCTCGATCGTTCGACCGCCGAGCGTCCAGCTGTCGGTGAGCTTCTTCATGCCTTGAGAACGGTACGTGGCCGGAGCGCGGCGAGCCCGCGATTCGGGCCGCGATCTGATCCACCGTGGTCGATTTGGCACCCATACGGTGCCCTAAGTGACCCGGTGGCCGGGTTCGCCCCCGTGGGCCCGGCTAGTCCCGGTTTCGCTCCCAGATCAGGCGCAGGCCCTCCAGGGTCAGGAGGTCGTCGGTCTCGTCGATCTCCTCACAGCACGGGACTATCGCGTGGGCGAAGCCGCCGGTGGCGATGGCCGTGGCCTCCTCGCCCAGCTCCTCGCGCAGGCGACCCACGATGCCGTCCACCGAGCCGGCGTAGCCGAAGATCACGCCCGACTGCATCGCCTGGCGGGTGCCCTTGCCGATCGCGTGCCGGGGCGGCTCGAGGTCCACCCGAGGGAGACGGGCCGCCCGCTGGGACAGAGCCTCCAGAGAGATCTCGATGCCCGGGGAGATCACGCCGCCCAGGTACTCGCCCGCCGAGGAGACCACGTCGTAGTTGATGGCCGTGCCGAAGTCCACCGCGATGCAGGCGCCGCCGCAGCTCTCGTAGGCGGCCACCGCGTTGGCCAGGCGGTCGGGGCCCAGCTCCAAGGGGTTGTCGATCCGGATGGCCATGCCGGTTTTCAGCCCGGGGCCGAGCAGGACGCCCGCGCCGCGCAGGTAACGCCCGATCAGCTGCTCGTACTCCTGGGCCAACGTGGGCACGACCGAGGAGACGATCGTGGCCTCAACGTCGTCGAAGGTCGCGCCGCGCAGGCGCAACAGCGCGGCGACCTCGATCGCCAGCTGGTCGGCGGTGGCGTGGCGGGCGGTGGCAAAGCGCCAGTGCTCGACCAGCTCGGTGCCCTTGTAGACGCCGAGGTGGGTCTGGGTGTTGCCGACGTCGACGGCGAGCAGCACGGCAGCGCGACCCTACAACTCGCCCGAGCGCTCCACTCGCTGGTCGCTCATCAGCTCGAGCAGCGGCTCGAGCACGAAGCGCCGCGAGGTGATCTCGGGGTGGGGCAGCGTGAGGCGGTCGTCGTGCACCCGCAGGTCGCCGAGTAGCAGCACGTCCACGTCGATCGGCCGCGGTCCGTGGCGTACGCCGCCGGCCTCGCGGCCCAGTTCGGCTTCCACCGACTTGCACAGGTCGAGCAGCTCGTGCGGGCCGAGCGTGGTCTCGATCTCGATCACCGCGTTCAGGAAGTCCGGCTGGTCGAGCACCTCGCCCTGCGGCGCGGTCTCGTACACCGACGACGCGGCCACCACCTCCACGGAGCCGGCGAGCCGGTCGCGCGCGGCGCGGAGGTTGGCCAAGCGGTCGCCCTCGTTGGACCCCAGGCCGAGGTATCCCCTCAAGCGGTGGTCTTGCCCAGGTCGTCGACCAGACGCAGCAGCTCCAGCGGGCTGAACGGCTTGGTCAGGAACAGGTCCGCCCCCGCCTGCTCGCACTCGCGCTCGGCCTGGTCGCGCGCGGCCGCGGTGAGCATCACGATGGTCGCGTCCTCGCCCGCCGGCTCGGCGCGCAGGCGCCGGCAGGCCTCGGTGCCGTCGAGCACCGGCATGTCGATGTCGAGGAACACGATCGACGGCTTCTCCGCCCGGGCGACCTCGAGGGCCTCCTCGCCGTTCGCGGCCTGCACGATGGACACGCCCGACACGTCCTCCAGCGTGGTGCAGACCAGCTTTCGGATGAACGGGTCGTCGTCGACGATCAGGACGGACGGCACGGCCTACTCGGTCTCGTCGCGGATGCGCTCGAGCACGTCGGCGGGCGTCGCCTTGAGCTCCTCGACCACCCTGGGGTCGAACTGGCCGCCGGAGCCGCCGGCGATCACCTCCCGGGCTTCGCTCATCGACACCCCGTTCCGGTAGGGCCGGTCGGTGGTCAGCGCATCGAGGGCGTCGGCCACGGCGAAGATACGAGCGGCGAGCGGGATGTCCTCGCCCGACAGCCCGTCGGGGTAGCCCGAGCCGTCCCAGCGCTCGTGGTGGGCGCGCACGATCTCGGCCGCCCGCTCGAGGAACGGGACGCCCTTAACGATCTCCCACCCGGTCACCACGTGGCTGCGCATGACCTCGCTCTCGTCGTCGCGCAGGTCGTCGGGCTTGTGGAGCACCTGGTCGGGCACCGCGACCTTGCCCACGTCGTGGAGCAGGAAGCCGAACTCCGTCTGGGGGTCGTCGGCCAGCGCGGAGTCGATCCGGCGCGTGAGCAGCAGTCCGTAGGCGGCCACGCGCTCGGCGTGCTTGCCGGTGTAGGCGTCGCGGGCCTCCACCGCGTTGGTCAGCGCGCGCACGGTGGCCACGTATGAGTCGCGCAGCTCCTCGGCCCGCGCTCGCTCCTCCTTGAAGATCTCGCGCAGGTCGGAGGCATAGCGCTCCAGCTGGCGTTCCTCGTCCCCCGACTTGTCGCGCTGCGCGGCGAGCTCCGCCCGCAAGCGCTCGTTCTCGGCTCTGAGCCGGTCTTCCCCTAACACGGCCACCCCGGGCGCCTCCTTACTCGACAGACAACCCTACCCATCAGGAGACCTGGTCAGACAGCGCGTCCAGCACTGCTCCGGGCGCCTCGGGCAGGGGAACGGTGTCGCCGAGGTCGCTCTCCTGATCGTCCGAGGTGAATACGAGCACGGCCCGCCCCACTCGCCGGCCGCGCAGGTCGAGCCGGTCCATGACGCCGGCCGGGTCGCGCATCCCAGCGTCGACCAGCGCCACCTCGAACCGGCGGTCGGCGCACACCTGGGCGGCGGCCGCACCGCTGGTGACCCACTCGTGGTCGAGTCCCAGCCGCAGCAGCGCCGGCTCGAGCTCGGACCGCACCTCGGAGCGGCCCACCACCAGCAACCGCGTGCGCCCGGCGAGCACCGCCGAGCCGAGGGCGTCGGCCAGCTCCTCCGCCTCGACCGGCTTGTCCAGCCGCCTCTCTCCGAACAGGGCCTCGTTGCCCGAGAACACCGAGACGACGACGACGGGGGTCCGGCGGAGTCCCGGGTCCGAGCGCAGCGCGCGCAGGACGTCGAACCCGTTGCGCTCGGGCATGATCACGTCGAGCGTCAGGGCGTCGAACTGGTCCTCGCGCAAGCGCTCGAGAGCCTCCTCCCCCGAGTTGACGGTGACCGTCTCCGCCCCGAACGAGCGCAGGTGGCCGGCGATGACGTCGGCGGACTCGGGCTCGTCGTCGACCACCAGGACGCGCCGCCCCCGGATGGCCGCTCGCGGCTCGGGGCGCCGCATGGCTCCAGGCGACTCAGCGGGGAGGCGCACGGTGAAGCAGCTGCCGCGGCCCTCCACGCTCTCCACGCTGACGGTCCCCCGCTGCAGCTCGACCAGCGAGCGGACTATGGCCAGGCCGAGCCCCGTTCCCCCCTCTCCGCCCCCACGGCGGGCGAAGCGCGCGAACACCGTCTCGAGCTCGACGGGTGACATGCCGGCGCCGGTGTCGGACACTTCGAGCACGAGGTCGCACTCGTCCTGGTGGACCGAGATCTCGATCGATCCCTCGTCGGCCGTGTAGCGGTTCGCGTTGGAGAGGAGGTTGGTGACGATCTGGCGCACGTGCCCGGGATCGGCCAGCGCGCGTGGCAGGTCGGCCGGCAGGTCGAGGTCCAGGTGCTGGCGGCGGCCCGCCAGCTGTGGCTCCATCATGCGAACGACCTCGCGCACCACCTCCCCAAGGTCGAACAGGCGGGGATGCACCTCCATCTCGTGGGCCTCCAGCCGGGCGACGTCGAGCAGGTCGTCGACCAGCTCGACCAGGCGGTCGGTGCTGCTGAGGATGACCTCGGCGAATTCGCGCTCCCGGCCGCTCAGCCCGTCCGAGCGCTCCAACAGCTCGGCGAAGCCCTTGATCGAGGTCAGCGGGCTGCGCAGCTCGTGCGAGGCGGTGGCCACGAAGTCCGACTTGACGCGCTCGAGCCGGGCCCGCTCGGACACGTCCCTGAGCGTCCACACCACCCCTCCGGCCGCGCCCAGGCGCGCGGCGGTGATCGACAGCGTGCGGTCGTCTTGCTCGCGCATCACCTCGCCCGCCAGCGCCTCGTCCACCGCGGGCAGCGCCTCGCCCTCTCCGTAGCCCACCTTCCGCCCCGGCTTCAGGTCGGGCACCACCGCGGCCGCGCGCGGGTTCGCCGCCGAGACCCGGCCGTCGTCCTCCACCACCACCAGGGCGTCGCCGAGGCTCTCGACGGTCACGGCCAGCCGCTCGCGCTCCTCCTCGACCCGGTTGCGAGCGGTTTCCACCTGCTCGGCCATGCGGTTGAAGGCCGCGCCGAGGTCGCGGATCTCCTCGGGCCCGCTGGGCTCGACGCGCTCGTCGAGATGGCCCGACGCGTACCGCTGGGTGACGCCGACCAGGGCGTTCAGGGGTCGCCTGATCGAAGCCAGTAGCACGCCGATCAGCGCAATCGCGCCGAGCAGCGCGAGCCCGCCCGCCACGCCGGCGACGATCAGCGAGTCGCGAGTCTCATCGCGCGTGCGCTTGCGGGCCTCCCGGCGTCGCGCCTCCTGGCGGGCGGTGAGCGCGAGGTTGTCCCTCCGGGCCGTCCGGAGCGAGCGCGCCAGCGTGCGCCGCGCTCGCCGGGTGCCGGGCATCGCCGCCAGGCGCCGCGTGCTCCTCTGCGAGGCCACCCGCGACCGGACCAGGCGGACGCTCTCGGCGTCGCGCCCCGACAGCGCGCGCGCTTGGGCCGCCAGGCCGGCAAACGACTGCCGCGCGCGTCGCCGCGCGAGAGCGCCGCCGCGGCCGGTCCGGCCCAGCACCTGTTCCTCGAGCACCCCCACGGCGAGCAGCCGCGCGGACACGGCCTCGAGCTGGTAGCTGCGCGCCAGCGCGTTCTCGTACTGCTGGCGGGTGCTCAGCAGGTCGCCCACCGACAGCGCGGCGATCACGCTGAGCACGAGCGTCAGGCCGAGCAGCGCGAGCGTCAGCGTTCGCCCCAGCGGCCGGCCGCGCTCGGCACCGAGGCCCTTTAACATCGGGGCATGACCTGGGCTCGGGAGGCCGTCAGGGGCATGAGCACGTCCCTGCTTGCACCGGCAGCGCTGCTGGCTGCCGCACTGGTGGTCGCCGTAGGCGGCGCCGGCGCCGATGCCGTCAGCTCGCTCAGCCAGCTCACCCAGGGTCCCGAAGTGCCGCTGGGCTCCGTCGAGCGGGTCGGCCGCGCAGCACCCGCGGGGCCGGACCTGACCGAGCTCGAGGGACAGCTGTCGGCCTCGAGCGGCGAGCAGGCGGGCACCTCGCGCCGGGCGGCCCGCCGCCAGGGCGATGCCGCCCGCACCACACGTGGCTCTGCGGGGTCCGGCGGGCAGGCCGGCTCGGGCACGGGCGCCGGCTCACCGGGCAACGGCCCGGGCAACGGCTCGGGCAGCGCGCCGGCCGCCGGACAGGGCAGCACGCCGAGCGGCCCGGCTCCGAGCACCTCGCCCGACAGCTCCGCGCCGTCGGCGCCGACGAAGCCCAACCCCGTCGGCGACACGCTCGACCAGACCCAGCAGGATCTCGACAACCTGCTCAAGCCGGTCAAGCCGATCACCGACCAGGTCCTCGGCGGGCTCGGGCGCTGAGCGGCGCCCGCGCGCAGCGCCACTAGGCCTCCTTCCACACCTCGACGGCCACCTCGTCGACCGGCAGGGCGATGGGCGGCTCGGGCTTGGCCGCCTTCACCACCACCTCCTCGGCGTCGAACCGCCCGATCAGGCGGTCGGCCACCGCGGTGCAGAGCCGCTCGAGCGTCCGGTACGAGCGCTCCTGGGCGGCCAGCGCCACCTGCTCGCAGACCTCGGCGTAGTCGGCGGTGTCCTCCACCCGGTCGGTGACGGTGGCGTCGCATTCCGGCAGCCGCAAGGTGACGTCGAAGACCAGTCGCTGGCCCAGCTCCCGCTCGGCCTCGCTGACCCCGTGGCGGGTGTAGAGGGACAGCCCGCTGACCTCGACGGTCACCGACGGCTCGAGCTCCCCCTCCTCGAGGTCGTCGAAGTCCTCCTCCGACGACTCTTCGTCCTGTCCCATGGACCAGCTCAACGTAGCACCGCGGCCGCAACCCGCAATGCATCTCCCACCTCGGCCACGTCGTGCACGCGGAAGATCTGCGCCCCCCGCTCGAGCGCCATGACATTGGAGGCCACCGTCCCCGCGAGCCGCCCCTCCTCCGACCGGCCGGTGATCTTGCCGAGGAAGCTCTTGCGCGACGTGCCGATCACCACCGGCCTGCCGACCGCGACGATCTCGCCCAGCCGGCGCAGCAGCTCGAGGTTGTGCTCCGCGGTCTTGCCGAAACCGATGCCGGGGTCGAGCCACACGTTCTGCTCGGGAATGCCCGCGCCGACGGCAAAGGCCAATCGCTCCTCGAGGAAGGCCCGGACATCGTCGACCACGTCGTCGTAGCGCGGGTCCTCCTGCATGGTGCGGGGCTCGCCCAGCATGTGCATCAGCACGCAGGTGGCCCCCGCGGACGCGGTGACTCCAGCCAGCTCGGGGTCGAAGCGGAAGGCCGACACGTCGTTCACGACCGAGGCTCCGGCCTCCAGCGCAGGCTCGGCCACGGCGGCCTTGGTGGTGTCGACCGACACCTCGATGCCCTCCGCCGTCAAGCCCGCGATCACCGGCAGCACCCGGCGGCGCTCCTCGTCCTCCGGCACCGGGTCGGACCCGGGGCGGGTGGACTCCCCGCCCACGTCGACCAGGTAAGCCCCGTCCGCCGCGAGCATGCGGCCCTGCACGATGGCGTCCTCGTGGGCGAAGAATCGGCCCCCGTCGGAGAACGAGTCGGGCGTCACGTTCACGACGCCCATGAGGCGTGGCTCGGCCGTCACGAGTCCTCGGTGACCGCGACGTTGACGGTGGAGCAGACCCCGCAGCGCACCCGCACCTTCTTGGTCATGTGCGCGGAGTCCATGGACTCGGCGAGCACGTTGCCGCACTGCACGCAGACGTAGTCGTCAGGGCCATTGCCGCTGAAAGCAGGCCGGTCGGGATCCTCCTGGACCGCCGTTCCGGCGGCGAAGGGGACCTCGCCCTCCCGGATCTCGCGCATCTGGACCGTCGCCACGGTCAGATCTGCCCGAGCTTGGTGGTGAAGTCGGTGATCAGCCCGTCGAGCACGCCGATCACCGCCCCCTCGCCCATCGACGCGGCCTTGCCCGTGATCTGAGCGTTGGTGTGGATCGAGCCCCCGCCGTCGTTGAGGTCGAACGTGACGTCCGCGTTGGCGTGGGCCTGGCCCTGGGCCTCGCGGGACTTCACCCGCATCACCGCGCGGTGCTGCTCAGCGTCCTTCTCGACCACCTCCACCGTGCCCTGGAACTTCATCGACATCGCGCCCATCCTCACGACTATCTCCGCCTTGACCGAGTCCGGGCCGGTCGCCTCCTTCACGCTGCCGCCTTCGACCGCCGGGATCACGCGCTCGAGGTCGGTGATCGCCACGAAGCTCTCGTCGATCGGCTTCTCGGTGGTGAAGGTGTGGTCCAGCTCGGTTGCCATGGGTTCGCTGCCTTTCGCTCTCGTTGTATGTTCGCCGCGTGTCGCTGGGGTCAGGCTCTTATCGCCTCGGACCGGATAACGCGACCCTGGCCGTCCACACCGGCCGGGCCGGCGCCGCCGCGAAGGCCGGCCACGACCTGGTCATGCACGTGACCGCGTGGGAGGCGACGCTGGACGTCGCGGAAGATCCCGCCGACACCACCGCGGAGCTGAAGGCCGACTCCACTTCACTTCGCGTGCAGGGGGGCACCGGTGGGGTTCAGGAGCTGGGCGACGAGGACGTGGAGAACATCCACCAGACCATCGACGACGAGGTGCTCAAGCGCCACGACATCGAGTTCCGCTCGACGCGAGTGACCGAGGCGGCGGGCGGCGGGCTGCGCGTGGAGGGCGACCTGACCCTGCTCGGCCGAACCGAGCCGATCGCCTTCGACCTCGTGACCGGCGAGGACGGCACGCTCAGCGCCGAGGCGGTGGTTCACCAGCCCGACTGGGGAATGAAGCCGTACTCGACGCTGTTCGGCGCGCTGAAGGTCCACGAGGACGTCCGGGTCGTGTTCGAGGGTCAACCCCGGTAGACCGTCTGCGCGTCGAGGCCGCCCTCGACGCCCGGCGGCAGCGCTCCGGTGCCGTGCGCGTACAGCGCCACGTCCTCCAGCGTCTTGACCTGCGTGGGATCGCTCCCGCCTCCCGCCACCCACGAGCCTCGCGTCCACTCGAGCGTCTCGGGCTCCGCTTCGAGCGCCATTCCCGCCAGCAGCTTGCCCTTGTCCCGGATCTTGGCGGTGGCGCTGCTGATGGCCGCCGGCGTCCCCCCGGACGGGCTGGTGTTGTAGCCGTGGCCGGTGCCGAAGCGGTTGGTGTCCGCCGGGACGACCTTCACGTCGAGCGCCGGAACGCCCAGCTCGCGGGCCACCAGCTCGGCGTACTCCGGCTCCTTCCCGTCGGAGTCGGTGGTCAGGCTGAGCACCATCTTCCCGGTGGGGTGCACCCGCAGGAACACTGCGCGGTAAGCCTCGTCAGCCACTCTGGTCCTCCTCGTGGTCGGGGTCGGTCGGGGACGCCGCGAGCCGCTCGCGCTCCTGGTGCGCGGTCAGGGCGTTGTGCTCGTCAAGGTCGCAGAAGGCCGGCTGTGGGCCGCCGAGCGCATGCGGGGGCAACGCCGGCCGCTCGCAGCCCGGGTAGATGCAGGTCTTATCCGTCGTCATCGGTCACCCACCCCGGTGTGGTGTTGCCCCGGCTCGGGCCGTAGCCGCTGGGCATCGCCACCGAGCTGCCCGGCACCGGCGTGGCGCTGGCCCACGGCTCTTCCTCGACGGGCTCCGCGGCGGGTGGGAGCACCGGGGCCGGCGGCGAATCCGCTCCGATCGCCTCGACGACCTCACCCAGAGCGTCGAAGCTGTGCCCGCTGACCAGCGCGTCGCAGTGCTCCAGCGCGGCGACCATCCCGCCGGCACGCACCGAGAAGGCGCTCGCGCTCACGCGCGGGTTGACCCACACGATCCGGTGGGCCAGCCGTGACAGGCGCTCCATCTCCCGCGCCACCAGCGCGGGATCGCCGCGCTCCCACCCGTCGGAGAGGATCACCACCACCGCGCCGCGGGCCATGCCGCGGCGGCCGTGGCGGTCGTTGAACTCCTTGAGGGCGTCGCCGATGCGGGTGCCGCTGGACCAGTCGGGCGCCGCCGCCGCGGCGCGCTGAATCGCTCGCTCGGGGTTGCGAGAGCGCAGGGCTCGTGTCAACCGCGTGAGCCGGGTAGCGAAGGCGAACGCCTCGGCGTTGGGGCCGGCCCCCGCGGCGCAGGTGAGGAACTGCAGGTAGGCGCGCGCGTACGGCTCCATCGAGCCCGAGATGTCGCACAGCATCACCAGCCGCCGCGGCTCGATGCGGCGATGCTGGTGGGCAAGGCGTACCGGGTCGCCGCCCGTGCGCAGGCTCGACCGCAGCGTGCGCCGCATGTCGAGGTCCCGGCCGTGAGGGCCCCGCTCCCGCCGCCGGCGCCGGCGCACCGGGGTGGCGAGCTGCAGCTGGGTCATCAGCCGGTACAGCCGGGCGAGCTCGTGGGGCTCGAGGGCGTCGAAGCTCTTGCCCGCCAGGACCTCCTCGTCGCTGGCCATAGCCACCTGGACCTCGACCTCGGCGCCCTCCTCCCCGTCCGCACCGTCACGAGGCGGCGCGGGGGTCACGCTGGCACCGGCGCCGGCGACCGTCCGGAGACCGGTCCGGGGCCGCTCGTCGGGCGGCGCGGGGGCGGTGGGCGCGTCGCCCCGTCCGGGCCGGGCGGGCGCCGGGTCGCCGAAAACCGAAGCGAACACCGCGTCGAAGGCCCTGACCTGGGCGGGGTCGGACACGAACACCCCGCGCGCGGTCCAGTACAGCCGCCGGCGCGTGAGCGGGCGGACCAGCGTGAGCGCGTGGGCGAACTCGGCGGGCCGGTCGGGGGTCATGGGCAGGCCCGCGTCGAGCAGCCGCCGGCTGAACGAGCCCGCCATCAGCGGCAGGTCCAGCTCGATCGTCTCCACGCCGAAACGGGGCCGACCGGCGGTGCTCGGCCGGCCAGCGCCCGGCCTGCGCTCCGGCGGTAAATCAGTCACCGCTGCGCGCGAGCTGCTCCAGGCCGGCCGCGCGGATCACCTCCTGGTCCTCGCCGTACTTGAGGACCGACCCGAGCGTCCGGTCCATGGCGGCGGCGTCCAGCTGCTCCACTCCGAGCAGGCTCAGCGCCGCGAGCCAGTCGATCGCCTCGGCGATGCCCGGCGGCTTCTGCACGTCGCTGTTGCGCATGCGCGAGACCGCATCGGCCACCTGGACCGCCAGCGTCTCCGACGAGCCCTTCACCCGGCGGCGAACGATCTCCACCTCGCGCTGCGGGCTGGGGTAGTCGATCCAGTGGTAGAGGCAGCGGCGCTTGACGGCGTCGTGCAGGTCGCGCGTGCGGTTGGAGGTCAGCACGATGGCCGGGGGGTGCGTGGCGGCGATCGTGCCCAGCTCGGGGATCGTCACCCGCGCCTCCGCCAGGAGCTCGAGCAGGAAGGCCTCGAAGTCGTCGTCGGCCCGGTCGATCTCGTCGATCAGCAGCACCGCCGGCCGCGGGCCGGGGTGCTCCAGCGCGCGCAGCAGCGGCCGCTGGAGCAGATAATCCCGCCCGAACAGCGTCTCCTCGCTCAGCTCCGTGCCGGCCGAGTCGGCCAGCCGGATGCTGAGTAGCTGGCGGGGGTAGTTCCACTCGTACAGCGCCTCGGCCGAGTCGATGCCCTCGTAGCACTGGAGCCGAATCAGCGGGGTGTCCAGCACCGCTGCCAGCGACCGCGCCGCCTCGGTCTTTCCCACCCCCGCCTCGCCCTCGAGCAGCAGCGGCTGGGGCAGGCGCAGGCTCAGGAACATCGACGTGGCCAAGCCCTCGTCGACGAGGTAGTCCACCCCGCCGAGGCGCTGGGCGAGCGTCTCGACGTCCGGGACGACCCGGCCGACCTCGTCCGCCGCCTCGCTCATCCGGCGAGCACCGCCTCGTAGTCCTCCGGCGTGTCGACGTCGAGCGGGATCGGCCCCGCGACGGGGACCCGCTCCACCTCCTCGCTGCGCTGGTCGAGCAGCCGCCACACGCCCTTGTCGCCGTGGAGCGAGGCCAGCTCGCCGAACAGGCTGCGGGCGAACGCGATCGGGTGGCCGGGGCCGTCGTCGTAGGCGCACAGGGCCAGCGGCGCGTCGCCGCGCCCGCCCAGCAGGGTCGCCACGGTGCCCGCGGTCACGCCGGGCTGGTCGCCCAGCATCAGGACCAGCAGCTCGCAGCGGGCGTCCACCACGCCGAGCGCCGCGGCGATCGACGACGAGCAGCCCTCGCCGTAGCCGTCGTTGACCACCACGTCGGCGCCCGCGAGGTCGACGCTCTCGCGCACCGCGTCGGCCGACCCGCCGATGGCCACCACCGTCTGGTCGAACCCGCACGCGCGTGCCGTGCCCACCACGTGTCCCAGCAGGGTGCCGCCGCGGTAGGGCAGCAGCTGCTTGGGACGGCCGAGGCGCGAGGAGCCGCCGGCCCCGAGCACCAGCCCGGTCACGAAAGGCTCAGCCGACACGCTGGTGCTGGAACTCGTCCCTACAGCCCTCGCTGCAGAAGTAGACGGTCTCACCCTCGTGCTCGAGGGAGAGGGTGCTCGCCACCGCGGCTACGGTCATGCCGCAGATCGGATCGACCGCGGTGGTCGACTCGGCCGCCTTGCCGCCGCGGCGCCGCACCTCCACGATCCGCGCCAGGATCGACAGCGCGATCTCCGCCGGGGTGCGCGCCCCCAGCTCGATCCCGGCCGGCACGTCGATGCGCGCCAGCAGCTCCTCGGGAACGCCGTCGCCGCGCAGCTCGCCGATCACGCCGTCGCCGCGCTTGCGGCTGGCCACCAGGCCCACGTACGGGAGCCCCGCCTCCAGTCCCTCGCGCAGAGCCCCGAGCTCGTCGCGCCCGTGCGCCGCCACCACCAGCGCCAGGTCGTCGGGCTGGGGATCGATCGCATCGCCACTGGCAGACACGGCGTCCAGGCCGAGCTCCGGGCCCAGGTGGCGCACCGCCGCGGCCACCGGCGTCTCCCCCACCACCAGCACGCGCGGATCGGGCAGGACCGGCTCGAGGAAGATCTCGATCGCCCCGCCCGACAGGCACGGGTTCTCGACAGTGACCGCTCCGTCCTCGGCCGCCACCTCGCGGCCCTCAGGGCCGATGCTCTCGTCGCCGAAGGGAAGGATGCGCAGCAGCACCGACTCGCCGCTCTTCATCGCCTCCAGCGCGTAGGCGCGCACGCTGTGCTCCGCGCACGCGCCGCCCACGAAGCCCTCGATCGTCCCGTCGGCCAGCACCAGCGCCACGTCGCCGGCCTCCACGCTGGTGGGGCTCTGCGCGCGCACCACGGTGGCCGACGCGAACTCGTCGCGCTGCGCGGCGAGCTCCTGGGCTCGCCGGGCCATGTGGGCGGGGATCATTGCGGCGGCTCGGGTCGCCCCTGCATCGCCGCCCACACCCGCGCCGGGGTGCAGGGCATGTCGATGTGGTCCACGCCGTGCGACTCGTGCAGGGCGTCGATCACCGCGTTGACGATCGCCGGCGGCGAACCGACGTTCGGCGACTCGCCCACGCCCTTGGCGCCCAGCGGGTGGTGGGGACACGGGGTGACCGTCTCGCCCAGCTCGAAGTCGGGGCACTCGAGCGCGGTGGGGATCAGGTAGTCCATGAACGAGGAGTTCAGGCAGTTGCCCTCCTCGTCGAACGTAATGACCTCCATCAGCGCGATGCCGACGCCCTCCGCCAGGCCTCCGTGGATCTGGCCGTCGACCACCATCGGGTTGATCCGCACGCCGCAGTCGTCCACGGCGATGAAGCGGCGCACCTTCACGTGGGCGGTGTCCGGGTCGATGTCCACGACCGCGATGTAGGCGCCATACGGATAGGTCAGGTTGGGCGGGTCGTAGATCACCTGGTCGTCGAGTCCGCCCTCCATGCCCTCGGGCATCGGGTCACCGCTGTAGGCCCGCTCGGCGATCTCCTCGATCATCGCGCCCTTCTCGGGGTCGCCCTTCACGTACCAGCGGCCCTTCTCCCAGGCCAGGTCCTCGGGCCGGGTCTCCAGCATCGTCGCGGCGATCAGCCGTGCCTTGTCGCGCACCTTGCGCGACACCACCGCCACCGCCCCGCCGGATACCGGCGTCGAGCGGCTCCCGTAGGTGCCAAGGCCATAGGGCGACTTGTCGGTGTCGCCGTGGCGGACCTCCACGTCCTCGGGCGGGATGCCGAGCTCCTCGGCCACGATCTGCGCGAACGTGGTCTCGTGGCCCTGGCCCTGGGTCTGGGCGCTGATGCTGACCGTGGCCTTGCCCGACGGGTGCACGCGCAGGTCGGCGCCGTCGTTCATCGACAGGCCGAGGATGTCCATGTGCTTTCGCGGCCCGGCTCCGACGCCCTCGGTGAAGAACGACACGCCGATGCCCATCAGCTCACCGCGGGCGCGCTTCTCGGCCTGCTCGCGGCGCAGGTCCTCGTAGCCGGCGATGTCCATGGCCACCTTCATCGTCTCGGCGTAGTTGCCCGAGTCGTAGGTCCATCCGGTGGTGGTCTCGTACGGGAACTGCTCGGGGCCGATGAAGCTGCGCATACGCAGGTCGATCGGGTCGGCCTTCATCTCCAGCGCTAGCGCGTCGACCATGCGCTCCACCAGGTAGACGGCCTCGGTGATGCGGAAGGAGCACCGGTAGGCGACGCCCCCGGGCGCCTTGTTGGAGTAGACCGCCTTGACCTTCACGTGCGAGGCGGCGAGGTCGTAGGAGCCGCAGACGATGTGGAAGAAGCCGGCCGGGAACTTGGTCGGCTGGGCGGTGCTGTCGAAGGCGCCGTGGTCAGCGATCACGTCCGCCCGCAGCCCGGTGATCTTGCCGTCCTTGGCGCAGATCTCGCTGTGCATCACGTAGTCGCGCGCAAAGCCGGTGGACATCAGGTTCTCGGACCGGTTCTCCACCCACTTGACGGGCACGCCGGCCACGATCGAGCCGGCGATGGCGCACACGTAGCCGGGGTAGACCGGCACCTTGTTCCCGAAGCCGCCGCCGATGTCCTGGCACTGGATCCGGATCATGTGCTCGGCCAGGCCTGCGACGTGCGCGTAGACGGTCCGGTGGGCGTGCGGCGCCTGGTTGCCGTTGTAGATGTCGAGCTGGCCGGTCTCCGGATTGAAGTCGGCGATGATCCCGCAGGTCTCCAGCGGCGCCGGGTGGCAGCGCGGGTAGATGATGTCCCGGCTCACGACCGTGTCGGCCTCGGCGAAGGCCTTCTCGGTGGCCGCTTCGTCGCCGGCCTCCCAGGTGGGGCTGGCCAGGTTGTCGCGCTGGCCCGACTTGTCGTCGCGGATCAGCGGCGCGTCGGGGTCCAGCGCCTTGCGGGCGTTGACCACCGCCGGCAGCGGCTCGTACTCCACGTCGATGAGCGACAGCGCGTCGTTGGCCGAGTACTCGTCGGTCGCGATCACGAACGCGACCTCCTGGCCCTGGAAACGGACCTTGTCGCCCGCGAGCACCGCCTGGGTGTCATAGGAGATCGTCGGCATCCAGGCCAGGCCGAGCGTCTCCAGGTCCTTGGCGGTGACCACCGCCGCGACGTTGGGGTGCTCCAGTGCCGCCGAGGTGTCGATCGAGACGATCTTGGCGTGCGCGTACGGGCTGCGCAGGATCGCCCCGTGCACCATGCCGGGAAGGTTGATGTCGTCGAGGTAGGTGCCCTCGCCGCGGATGAAGCGCGGGTCCTCCTTGCGCTTGAGCCGGCCGAAGCCGACCGGCCGCTCGGTCGACGGGCTGGGAAGGTTCTCGACGTCGACGCTCATACCTGGTGGCTCCTCCTGGAAGTACTGGCCCGCTTTGGCGAGCGACTGGGTGTGGCTGGCAAGTGCGGCGAATGAGTCGATGCCGAAGCATCGGCGATTTCGGCGCGCGCAGCCAGGCGCGCCCGCGCGCCGCCAAACGGGTCTGGACTGACAGGAGGAGCCACTAGGCCTCCTTGCCCGCCTGGGCTTCGTGCTCGGCAGCCCAGCGAATGGCGCTGACGATGTTCTTGTAGCCGGTGCAACGGCAGATGGCGCCGGAGATCGCGGTGCGGATCTCCTCCTCGCTGGGGTCGGGGTTCTCGTCCAGCAGCGCGCGGCCGGTCATCAGCATGCCCGGGGTGCAGAACCCGCACTGCAGCGCGTGGCGCTCGTGGAACCCCTGCTGGAGGGGGTCGAGCTGCCCGTTGACCTGGAGCCCCTCGACCGTTCGCACCTGGCGGCCCTCGCACATCACCGCGAGGGTCGTGCACGACTTCACCGGCTCGCCGTCCACCAGCACCACGCACGCTCCGCAGTTCGAGGTGTCGCAGCCCCAGTGGGTGCCGGTCAGCCCGAGCGTCTCGCGGATGAAGTGCACCAGCAGCTGGCGCGGCTCCACGTCGCCGGAGACCGGCTTGCCGTTGACGGTCATCGACACTTGCAAGGGATCAGGCCTCCTGTTGCAGTGCGCGCGCGGTGGAGCGGCGCAGCGCGCGTTGGGTGAGCACACCGGCGAGGTGGCGCTTGTAGTCGATCGGTCCGCGTCCGTCCGCGCTCGGGGAGCAGTCCTCGGCGGCGATCTCGCGCGCCTCGGCGAACAGGTCCTCCGACGGCGGCTTGCCGCGCAGGAGCTCCTCGGCGCGGGTCAGGTGGATGGTGGTCATGCCCACCGCGCTGAGGGCGACGCCCGCGTCGGCGATCGCGCCCCCGTCGATCCACAGCGCGGCTGAGGCCGCGGCGATCGCCCAGTCGCCGGCGCGGCGCTCGACCTTCTCGTGCGCGCTGCCCGCGCCAGGACGCAGCGGCAGCCTGATCTCGGTCAGCACCTCGCCGGCGCCGACCGCCGTGGTGAACGGCCCGACGTGGAAGTCCTCCATCCCGACCACCCGCTCGCCGCCGCTGCCCCGGATGACCACGTTGGCCTTCACCGCCGAGCACACCGCCGACAGGTCCTCGGCGGCGTCGGCCTGGCACAGCGAGCCCCCGATGGTGCCGCGGTTGCGGACCACCGGATCGGCGATCACCACCTCCGCGTCGCGGAAGACCGGGAAGTGCCGGGCCAGCAGATCCGATTTCAGGAGGTCCACGTGGCGGGTCATGGCGCCGATCCGGATCTCGCCCTCCCCTTCGCGGATGAAGGAGAGCTCGTCGAGCCCGTTGATGTCGATCAGGTGCTCGGGGTTGGCCAGGCGAAGCTTCATCATCGGCAGCAGGCTGTGGCCGCCGGCGATGATGCGCGCCTCGGGGCCGTGGCGCTCCAGCGCCGCTATGGCGCCGTCCACGCTGGTCGCCCGCTCGTACTCGAATGGCGCGGGCGTCTGCAATGTGCTCTCCCTGTCAGGACCGGCGCGCCGGGAGCCGCTTGCGGGGGGCTCCGATGTCGTCGCGCTGTTCGTATTGGACGGGTGCCTCGGAGCCGATCACCGGCGAGCCCGGGAGCTTCTCGGGAGCCTCGTGGCGAACCGAGGGGTACAGCTCCCGCGCCGCCAGGCTGCGGCCTTCGACGTCCCTCAGCACGCCGGCGCCCGGGCTGGCCGCGGCGATCGGCGCCTCGCGGCCCAGGCGGGCGAGCGTGAGCGTGCCGCGGGTGTAGACCTCGCCGATCCGCGGCGGCTCGATCTCGGTGCTCTCGGGTACGCCGCGCAGGCCCGCGGCGGCGGACCCGGGGTAGACGCTCTCGATCAGGCCGACGGCGTCGTGCAGGCCGGCCTTCTTGACCAGCAGGCCCTCGAGCAGCTCGACCCCGGCGTCCAGCTGCTCGTTGATCGAGCCGACGATGCCGTTGACCGGCTCGCTCTTCTCCACCAGCTCGGTCACGCCACCGATGACCTCGTCGAGCCCGTCGCTGATCTTGCGCAGCGCCACGATCGTCGAGACCAGGAAGTAGACGAGCGCCAGGACGATCAGGACGACGATCACGATCAGGACGGCTCCGGCCGCGGTCATCGCTTCTCCGCGTCGTCGAGGATCACGTCGAGCGAGCCGCCGTAGTTGGCCAGGCCCGCAACCGTCTCCTTCACCTGCTCGTCGGTCCTGACCAGCAGCGGCGCGGCGTCGAGATCCTTCGACCCGGCCGCCGCCACGTCGGCGATCCCCTCCACCGAGGGCACGATGCTCCGGGCCGCCTCCAGCACCCCGCGGAGCAGGAAGACGACGACGGGGACGATCACGAGCAGCAGCACGGCGTTGCCGATCCACAGGAGGGTCACCGCGGCCTCCTCTCGGCGACGATCGCGGCCTTGCGCGCGATGTCGGGCAGGGCGCCGAGGATCACGTCGAACTGCGCGTTGATCGCCTTGACCGAGGGCTCGAGCGGCTTGAGGTGCTCGGACTCGACGCCCTCCAGCGCGCCGCGCAGCGTGGCGAGCCCCTTGGAGATCTCGGTCAGGCCCTTCCAGGCCAGTATCAGCGCGACGGCGAGGACGGCGATCACGACCACCGCCAGCACGACGCTCAGCACGATGAAGGTGTCGTTGCTCACGCCTTCTCGAACCCGTCCGTGAGGGCGTTCATGTAGCCGTCCTGGACTACCGCCTCGTCCACGATCTCAGCGAGCACCGGCGCCGTGGCCTGCAGCTGCGGGATGTTCTCCGTGTTGCCGGCGACCTTCCCCGCGACCTCGAGCAGGCCCTCGACCGACCGCTGGATCCGGCTGATGTACACCAGGAGCATCACCAGCAGCACCGCGACGATGACCGCCGCGGCCACCCCGATCGAGAGGGTCAGCGCGCGGTAGGTCTCGCTCGACGCGGCGAGCACGGTCACTTTCCTACCGCGACCTTCCGGAGCGCCCGGGCCGCGTGCAGCACGCGTACGCCCGAGTCGTTGATGCGGGGGACGCCGTCCAGGCCGTCGGTGTGACGTCGGACCGCCTCGACCCCCTCTTCAGCGGTTTGCGCCTGCTTGGAGATGCGCAAGGCGAAGGCGACGACGGTGATGACGATTGCGGCGGCTACCAGGATCACGACCACACCGATCACCAGTCCGACATCCCATCCACCCATTGAGGCGGAGCCTAATTCGGCGCCCGAACCATGTCCAGTTTCAGGCGGCGGCGTCGCTGTCGGGCTTGCGCGGGGCCGCGCCAACGTCCTTGGTATCGGGCTCTTCGCCCTCCGCCGGCTCGGGGCCGCCGTCCGTGGTCGCGTCGGCTTGGTCGCCCGCGCTCAGGTCGACGCCGCCCTCGGTCGCCGGCTCGTCGGAGCCTGTGGTCTCCCCCAGGACCGAGCTGTCCAACTCGGGGTCGTCCGAGAGCATCTCGCGCGGCGCGTCCGAACCGCCGAGGTCCGGCGGGACCACGCCCTCGTCGGCGGTCGCGCCCCACTCGCCCTTCTCCCGCGCCTCGTCGTCGTCCGGCGTCGACCCGCCCCGCTGCTCGCTGGGCTTCTCCGTCATGCGGTCCTCCTCCGTGGTTGCGACCGCGGTCTATTCTGGCGATGGAGGAGCGACGTGACCACCCTGCCGAGCACCGAGAGCATCGCGGCCGACTGGCTGCGCGACGGAAGGCGGGTCGTCAGCGCGACGCTGGTGGAGCGAATCGGATCGGCGCCGCTCGACCCCGGAGCCCAGATGCTGGTCGACGACCAAGGCAACATCGAGGGCTCGGTCACCGGCGGGTGCGTCGAGGGCGCGCTGGTCGAGGAGGCGCAGCGGATCCTCGCCGGGGCCGACCCTGGTGTGGTCACTTACGGCGTGTCCGACGAGGAGGCGGCCGACGTCGGCCTGATGTGCGGCGGGACGGTCCGGGTGTTCGTGCACCAGCACTCCGCCGACTCCGCCGGCGTCCTCGAAGCCGTGGCCGAGGCGAGGGCCGCGGACGAGCCCGTCGCGCTGGCGACGATGCTCGAGGGACCGTCCGCCGGGGCGAAGATGGCGATCCTGGCCGACGGCATTGTCGGCAGCCTCGGCGGCACCGACCTTCTCGGCCACTCCGTCGAGCGCGACGCCCGCGGCCAGCTGGACGAGGGGATCTCCCGCATCCGCCGCTACGGCGCGGGCGGCGAGGTCATGGGCTCGGACCTGGTGGTGTACATCCAGGCCTTCGCCACACAGCCGCGCATGGTGATCTTCGGCGCGATCGACTTCTCCGCCGAGATGGCGAAGGTGGCCAGCGAGATCGGCTACCGGGTCACGATCTGCGACGCGCGTGCGCCGTTCGTGAGCAGCCCCCGCTTTTCGCGCTCAGCCGAGGTGGTGGTGGACTGGCCCGACCGCTACCTGGAGGGCCAGGAGCTCGGGCCGCGCGACGTCGTCCTGGTGTTCACCCACGACGCGAAGTTCGACGAGCCGGCGCTGATCGGAGCGCTGGCCACCGACGCCGGGTACGTGGGGGCCCTGGGGAGCCGCCAGACCCAGGCCCGGCGGGTGGAGCGGCTGCGCGAGGCGGGGCTCCACGACGAGGCCATCGAGCGCATCCAGGCCCCGTGCGGGCTGGACATCGGGGCGCGGACGCCGCCCGAGACGGTGGTGTCGATCCTCGCCGAGGTGATCGCCGTGCGCACCGGCCGGGCCGGCGAGAGCTTGGCCCGGACCAGCGGCCCGATCCACCCCGAGGGCGCGGCGGTCTGACCTAGGCGCTCTGGGGGTCTGAGCTAGGCGCTCTGGGCGACCGGCGGGTGAAGGCAGGCGTCGTGCAGCGGTGAGCCGGCCGTCAAGACCAGCTTGTCGCACCCGTAGACGACCTCCGAGCACACCCGGCAGATCCCGAGCGGCGTGCCTCGTGGCTTCATCTGCTCGGCGCGTGCTCGCACCTGCGGCTCGAGCACGCTCGCGCGTTCGGACGTCAGCTCGCTACGAACGGAGTGCATGATTCTCCTCTAATCCGTTGAGTAGGACGTCGTGGGTCGACCCGGCCAGAGACGACGGCTTCGTCCATGAGTTCTAAGACACCCGCCGTCCGGGGGGAGGTGGATGTCCTGCACAGGCTTTTCCCCCAGAGTGGGGACACGAAACACTCGTTCTCCGTCGCGGCCCGGGCTCCTGCCGAAACCGCCCGGCCGGCGGCGAGCTCGTTGGCTAGGGCTTCTCGGGCGCGTCCAGCGAGCCGCGCATTTCCGACGCCCCTCCGCCGGCGAAGCCGGGACGAGGCAGCGGGCGGGGCTTGCGCTCGGGCTGGCCCGCGGGTGACTCGGGGGCCGCGGGCGGCGGTTGCTGCGGGCGGACGGGCTCGTCGGGCCCGAAGACCTCGAGCTCGGTCTGGCCCTCCAGCAGCTTGATGAACTGGTCGCGCTCGATGGTCTCGCGGCGCAGAAGGATCTCCGAGGTCAGGTCCAGGTTGTGGCGCTGCTGCTCGAGGACCGAGCGGGCGGTCTGGTGGGCGTCCTCGACCACGCGGCGGATCTCGTCGTCGATCTCGCGCGCGACGTCGTCGGAGTAGTCGGGCTCGGAGGAGAACTCGCGGCCCAAGAAGGGCTGGCCGTGGTCGTGGCCGAACACGCGAGGGCCGAGGCGCTCGGACATGCCGAAGCGCATCACCATCTGCTTGGCGGTGGCGGTGACCTTTTCCAGGTCGTTGGAGGCGCCCGTGGTCACCTCGGAGAACACCAGCTCCTCGGCGGCGCGGCCGCCCAGGGTCATGGCCATGGTGTCCTGCAGCTCGGCGCGGGTGGTGAGGAACTTGTCCTCGCTCGGTAGCGAGATCGTGTAGCCCAGCGCCTGCCCGCGGGCGATGACGCTGATCTTGTGGACCGGATCGGTGTTCTCCAGGAAGTGGGCGACCAGCGCGTGGCCCATCTCGTGGTAGGCGGTGATGCGCCGCTCCTTCTCGCTCATCACGCGGGTCTTCTTCTCGGGACCCGCGATCACGCGCATGATCCCTTCCTCCAGCTGGATGTGGTCGATCTCGCGCTTGCCCGTGCGGGCGGCCAGCAGCGCGGCCTCGTTGACCAGGTTCTGGAGATCGGCGCCGGTGAAACCGGGGGTCTGCGCGGCCAGGTTGTCCAGGTCGATGTGGCTGGCCAGCGGCTTGCCGCGGGTGTGGACCTCGAGGATCTTGGCCCGGCCCTTGCGATCGGGGCGGTCGACCACGATCTGGCGGTCGAAGCGGCCCGGGCGCAGCAGCGCGGGGTCCAGGATGTCCGGGCGGTTGGTGGCCGCGATGAGGATGATGTTGTCCGTCATCGTGAAGCCGTCCATCTCCACCAGGAGCTGGTTCAGCGTCTGCTCGCGCTCGTCGTGACCGCCGCCCAAGCCGGCGCCGCGGTGACGGCCGACGGCGTCGATCTCGTCCATGAAGATGATGCAGGGGGAGTTCTGCTTGGCCTGCTCGAACAGGTCACGCACGCGCGAGGCGCCGACGCCCACGAACATCTCGACGAAGTCCGAGCCCGAGATGGAGAAGAAGGGCACGCCCGCCTCGCCGGCCACGGCCCGGGCGAGCAGCGTCTTGCCGGTGCCCGGCGGCCCGTACAGCAGCACTCCCTTGGGTATGCGCGCGCCGAGCGACTGGAACTTCTTGGGGTTCTCGAGGAACTCCTTGATCTCGTGCAGCTCCTCGACCGCCTCGTCCACGCCGGCGACGTCTCGGAAGGTGATCTTGGGCGCGTCCACGGACATCCGTTTCGCGCGCGACTTGCCGAAGGACATGACCTTCGACCCACCGCCCTGCATCTGATTGAGGATGAACAGCCAGAAGAACAGGAAGAGCACGAACGGCACGATGTAGATGAGGGCACTGACGATGCCCCCGCCACCCTTGGCCTTGACGTCGACCGGCACGCTCTCCTCGCGCAGCGAGTTGAGCAGGAACTGCTCGGTGTTGTCGGGATAGGCCGTCTGGTACTTGCGGTTGCCCTTCGTGACGACGTCGATCTCGTTGTTCTTGGTGTTCAGCGTGACCGACCGGACGTCGCCCTTCTGAACCTGCTGCTGGAAGTCGCTGAAGGTCGGAACCTTCTCCCTCTGGCCCGGCGAAATCAGCTTCTGAGCGAAGAACGCGAGCACCACCACGATGAGGATGGGAAAGGCTGCACTCTTGAAGAATCGGCTCATAAATGCCCTGCCTCTGCGAGTCAGAGGGTGAAACAGCAGCGTAGCAGTGGGGTAGCGGCGACTTTTCCGCTCCGCGCCCCGGGCTACTCCTCCTCGAGCACCGCCACGTAGGGCAGCTCACGGAAGCGCTCGGCGTGGTCGAGGCCGTAGCCGATCGCGAAGCGGTCGGGAATCTCGAAGCCCGTGTACCGGATCGGCAGGTCCACCTTGCGTCGCTCGGGCTTGGTCAGCAGGGCGCACACCTCGACCGACTTGGGGTCGCGAGCCTGGAGCGTGCGCATCAGGTAGTTCAGCGTCAGCCCCGAGTCGACGATGTCCTCGACGATCAGCACCTCGCGGTCCTGGATGGACGCGTCGAGGTCCTTGAGGATGCGGACCACGCCGCTGGTGCTGGTGGAGTCCCCGTACGAGGCCACGGCCATGAAGTCGACCTCGCACGGCACGGTGAGCCCGCGCATCAGGTCGGAGAGGAAGAGGAAGGCGCCCTTCAGCACCCCGACCAGCAGCAGGTCGCGGCCCTCGTAGTCGGCGGAGATCTGCTCCGCCAGCTGCTTCACGCGGTGAGCGAGCTCGTCGCTCTGCACCAGCACCTCTCCGACGGCCGCCACGCCGCTCACGCTACTTGCCGCGCGGACAGTCCGACGGGCCCCTCGTCCGCGGCCCAGCGCTCGTCCACGGCCACCCCGGCGACCCACACCACCTCGTCGCCCGCGCAGACCACCGGCAGCGTGCGGCGCAGGGCCCTGGGCACCTTGCGGTCGGTGAACAGGTCCTGGAGCGACTTGGTACCGCCCAGCCCCACCGGGCGCATGCGGTCGCCGTCGCGCCAGGACCGCACGCTGAAGGCCGGCGCGGAACGCACCGAGACCTCGCCGGGCTTCTCGAGGGAGGCCTCGACCTCCCACCCGCCGAAGCGCGCGGTGCCGGGCACGGCCAGCTCCGCGGCGGGCGGCGATTCGTCGCCCTCGCGCGCGTGCGTGAGACGAAGCACCCCGTACTCGCTCACCGCCCGCAGGCCGCCGCCCAGGTCGAGCGCCCGCGTGCCACCGGCCTCGCCCAGGGCCAGCAGGCGATCGGCGTCGGCTCTCGACAGCGGCACGTCGCCGGCCAGGCGCCGTAGCACCAGCCGCGCCAGGGCGGGCTCCAGCTCACGCAGGCGAGAGAGCTCCACCGCCGGCCCGCCGCCCAGCCCGGCGAGCGCCTCGCCGGCGGCGGCGTCCAGCACCTCGGACTCCTCGCGCAGCAGCAGCGCGGTCTCCGCCACATTTCGCTCGGCCGCGGGCCCCAGGGAGCGCAACGCCGGGACCAGTTCCCCGCGCGCACGCGAGCGCGCGAAGCGCCGGTCGGCGTTCGATGGGTCCTCGCGCCACTCCAGGCCGCGGGCGCGCAGGTAGTCCCGCACCTCCTCGCGCGTGGCCCGCAGGAGCGGGCGCACCAGCCGGCCGCGCCGCGGCTCCATGCCCAGCAGCGCCCGCCGTCCGGGCGAGGTGGCCAGGCGGTAGAGGACGGTCTCGGCCTGGTCGCTGGCGGTGTGCCCGGCGGCGTAGTCCCCGGCAGCGTGCCGCTCGGCGGCGGCGTAGCGAGCCTCCCGGGCGGCGGCCTGGAGGTTGCCCACCTCCGGAAGCGACACCCTCTCGACGGCGAGCTGCACTCCCAGCCCCGAGCACAGCTCCCGGGAGAACGCCTCGTCAACGTCCGCCCCCTCGCGCAGCCCGTAGTTGACGTGCAGAGCGCGGACCTCCGCGCCCAGGCGCAGGCACACGTCGAGCAGGCAGACCGAGTCGCCGCCGCCGGAGAGCATCACCAGCACGGGCCGGCCCTCGGCCACCAGGCCGGAAGCCCGTGCCGCCTCGAGCGGTCGCTCCATCAGTCCTCGTGCGAGGGCACGGCTCGGCAGAGGGTGCGGGGCTCGTCGAAGCCCTTCAGCTTCACGGTGCCGATGCCCTCGAAGGCCAGGTGCTCGGTGCTGGTCTTCAGCTGGTCCACGACGAAGTCGGTCACCAGCACCTCCCCGCCGCGGGCACGGGCCACCACGCGGGAAGCCATGTTCACCTCGCGGCCGAAGTAGTCGCCGTCGCGGTACAGGGTGGGCCCGTAGTGGATCCCGATGCGCGGCTCGGGCCGCTCGTCGAACAGCTCGGTGAAGCCCACCGCCCAGTCCACCAGAGCGCCGAGGTCCTGGCCCACCAGCATCACCGCGTCGCCGATGGTCTTGACCACCCGTGCGCTCTCGGGCAGCGTCCCCTGGACGCCCTCCACGAACCTTTCGACGAAGGACAGCGCCTCCTCCTCGCCCTCCTCCTCGGTGAACCGGGTGTAGCCCGCCAGGTCGCAGAAGGCGATGGCCACCCGCACCCGGCCCAGGTCGTCGCCCTCCATGTCGATCTCCATGTGCCCCACCACGTCCTGCTCGACGTAGTGCTGGAGGAAGCGCTGGTGGATGTAGTCCATGATCGGCGAGGCCAGCGGCAGCAGGTCGCCGGCCAGCGTCTCCATCTCCTCGGCCATCTGCAGGCCGGGCGCCCCCTCGCGCATGAGCGGCTCGTGCACGTAGATGTGGAACAGGCGCACCTCGGAGTCGGCGATCTGCGACAGCGTCTGGCCGTAGACCCGCGACAGCTGGAGGAAGGCCACCAGCGGAAATCCCGAGCCGAGCACCGAGGCCACGTACTCGAAGGCCTTGATGTCCTCGTCGGTCAGGGCGTCCAGGGCGGCAGGCGGCAAACCGCACGCGCTCCAGAACCGCTCGATCAGCGAGGCCTCGAGGCCGGTGGCCTTTGCCGCGTCCTTGAGCGAGTGAGGGCCCTGCTTGGCCGGAAAGGCGTCCTCGATGAAGCCGTAGGCCAGGCTGCCCTGGTCACTGGCCTGCCGGATGCTCTTCAGCGAGTGCCCGCGCTCCCGCAGCCGGTGCACAATCCGGGCGTGGGAGACCGCCGCCGGCCCCCAGCCCCCCTGGCCGTCCTTCAGTTCCGGGATCACGCCGGACTCCGCCCAGCGCTTGAGCGTCGGAGCCGAGACGCCAACCTCGCGGGCCGCCTCGGCCAGGGTCAGGCGGTCTTCGGCCATCCGGGCGTAGTATCGCGGCCCTGAGGAGCGAGTGGAGGGGACTTGAACTACTTCGTAACGGGTGCGACGGGCTTCGTCGGCCGCCATCTGGTCCAGGAGCTGCTGAAGCGCGACGGGACCATCTACGTGCTCGTGCGCGAGGGATCGCGGGGCAAGGTCGATGAGCTGATCGACTCGCTGGGGGCCGGCGACCGCATCGTCCCGGTGTCGGGCGACATGGCCGAGAAGGGTCTGGCGGTCGAGGGCTTCGACGAGAAGATCGACCATTTCTTCCACCTGGCCGCCATCTACGACGTCGCCGCGGACCCCGAGGCGATGATCAAGGCCAACGTGGAGGGCACTCGCCACGTCGTCGAGTTCGTCAACTCCCACGACGTCGGCCGCTTCCACCACACGTCGTCGATCGCCGTGGCCGGGGACTACAAAGGCGTGTTCCAGGAGGACATGTTCGACGAGGACCAGAAGCTCCCCCACGCCTACCACGAGTCCAAGTACGACTCCGAGAAGCTCGTCCGGCGCGAGGCCCAGCCGCAGACGCTGATCTACCGCCCCGGCATCGTGGTCGGGCACTCGGAGACCGGCGAGATGGACAAGATCGACGGCCCCTACTACTTCTTCGGGCTGATCAAGCGCCTGCGCCACGCCCTGCCGGCCTGGTTCCCGCTGGCCGGGCCCGAGGGCGGACAGACCAACATCGTCCCCGTCGACTTCGTGGCCCAGGCGATGGACCACATCGGCCACCTCCCCGACGCCGAGCTGCCCGGGACCACCTTCCACTTGGTCAACCCCGATGCCCAGACCGTCGGTGAGACGCTCAACGAGTTCGCCAGGGCAGCCCACGCGCCGCAGTTCGCCATGCGCGTGGACCCCAACGTGACCAACGCCATCCCCAAGCAGGTGCGCGCGGGCCTGAAGGCGCTGCCCACGGTCAAGCGCATCCGCGAGACCACCCTGCGCGACCTCGGGATCCCGCCCGACGCGATGGAGAACCGCGACTTCCACTGCACCTTCGACCCCCGCGACACCCAGCGGGCACTCGAGGGCACGGGGATCGCGGCGCCGCCGCTGTCCACCTACGCGCCGGCGCTGTGGGACTACTGGGAGCGCAACCTGGACCCGGCACTGTTCCGCGAGCGCTCGCTGAGCAACTCGGTCAAGGGCAAGCGCGTGCTGATCACGGGCGCCTCCAGCGGCATCGGCCTGGAGACCGCGCTGCGCGTGGGCGAGGCCGGCGGCGTGGTGCTGCTGGTGTCGCGGACGCGCGAGAAGCTGGACGAGGTGGCCGAGCAGGTGCGCGAGCGCGGCGGCACCGCACACGTCCACCCGGCCGACCTCTCCGACGTGGACGACCTGGACCGCATGGCCCAGGAGGTCATCTCCGAGCACGGTGGAGTGGACGTCCTGATCAACAACGCCGGGCGCTCCATCCGCCGGGCCGTGGCGCGCTCCTACGACCGCTTCCACGACTACGAGCGCACCATGCAGCTCAACTACTACGGCGCCCTGAAGCTGATCCTCGCGTTCCTGCCCGGGATGCGGGAGCGCAAGGACGGCCACATCGTGAACATCTCGTCGATCGGCGTGCAGACCAACACGCCGCGCTTCTCGGCCTACGTCGCCTCCAAGGCGGCGCTGGACGCGTTCTCACGCTGCGTCGCGCCGGAGTGCGTGGCCGACAACGTGAAGTTCTCGACCGTGTACATGCCGCTGGTGCGCACGCCGATGATCGCCCCGACCGACATGTACAAGGCCTTCCCCACGCTGTCGCCGGAGGAGGCCGCGCTGATGATCTGCGACACGCTGATCGACAAGCCCAAGCGCAAGGCCTCGCGGCTCGGCACCTTCGGCGAGGTCCTCTACTCGGTATCGCCTAAGACGGTGGACGCGGTGCTCAACACCGCCTACAACCTGTTCCCCGACTCGAAGGCGTCCAAGGGCAAGAAGGACGACGAGAAGAAGGACGACTCAGGCGGCGACAGCAAGAAGGACGACGAGATGTCAACGGAGGCCGTCGCCATGGCCTACCTGATGCGCGGGGTTCACTTCTAGGCGGCGATCAGCACGATCCCGGCCAGCGCCGAGGCCACTCCCACGGCCTGGGTGCGGGTGAGCCGCTCGCCCACCACGGCCACGCCCAGGCCGACGGTGACCACCGGGAACAGCGAGCCGAGCACCGACACCAGCGACAGCTGGCCCTCGCCGGCCGCCGCCGCGTAGAGCGCGGTGCCCAGCACGAGCAGCAGGCCCGGCACCGCCAGCAGGAAGCTCGAGCGGTCGAACGGGACCTCGGCCAGCCGGCGCCCGGCCCACACGAGCAGGAGCACCACCAGGGCCAGGCGGGCGTCGAGCAGCGCCCAGGCCTGGCCGCTGTCCGAGGCCTCGGGGAGGGCCGTGAGGAACACGCCGAAGGCCACCGCGGAGGCCACCGCCCAGATCACGCTCGCCCGCGGGTTCGGGTAGCTGCGATCCAGCGCGTTCTCCGCCGGCCCGTGGCGGGCCGCCAGCGCCGCGCCCCCCATGGCCAGCACGATCCCCACGACCTGCCACGGGTGCAGAGCGTCCCCGGTCGCCAGGCCGAACAGGACCGGCACCGCCGCGCCGGTGGCGCCGATCGGAGCCACGATGGCCAGCGGGCCCAGCTCGGCCGCGCGGTAGAAGCCGATCAGCCCGGCGGCGTTGCCGAGGCCCGCGACCGCGGCGGTGACCGCCTCGCCCGCGGGCAGGGCCGGGCCCGGGGCCGCGACGACGTAGACCAGGCACGCGGCGAGCGCCGCGACCTGCGACAGCACCAGGACCGCGACGATGGTCTGGCGCTTGGCCAGCTGCGGCCCGAGGAAGTTCGACACCCCGTAACAGACCGAACAGCCCAGGGCGAGGGAGACGGCGAGCACGCGGGGACGGCCTAGGAGAAAGCCGGGCCGCGCCGCACCACGTTCTCCAGCAGCTTGGTCTGGATCGTGTCGCGCACCTGCTCGGAGAGCTCGAGGACCAGCGAGCGGTCGTCGGCGGCGTCGGGGCCGTACTGGGCCGTGGGGATCGGCTCGCAGAACTCGATCATCCAGCGGCTGGGCAGCGGCACCACCCCGGCGGGCCCGAGCCAGGGGAACAGCGGCGTGAGCGGGAAGAAGGGTGCCCCGATGGCCCGCGCCAGCGGCGGCGCCTCGCCGAGCTTGGGGTAGATCTCCTCGCTGCCGACCACCGCGACCGGCACGATCGGCGCGCCGGTGCGCAGGGCGAGCTCCACGAACCCGCCGCGGCCGAAGCGCTGGAGCTGGTAGCGCTCGCGGAAGGGCTTGCCGGTGCCCTTGACCCCCTCCGGGAACACCGCCACCAGCTGGTCCTGCTCGAGCAGGCGGAGGGCGTTGAACGGCGAGGCGGCGACCCCGCCCACCTTGCGGATGGCCACCGAGACCCAGGGCAGGCTGAAGGCCCAGTCGAGCACCAGGAAGCGGGGGTAGCGGGGCAGCGGGTGCTCGCGCAACAGCCCCATCGAGATCATCGTGGCGTCCCAGGGCAGGATGCCCGCGTGGTTGGCGACCATCAGTGCCCGCCCGTGGCCGGGCACGTTGGTGGCGCCCACGGTCTCCACCCGCCACCAGCGGTCGTAGAGGAAGTCGAGGAAGGGCAGCACCAGGTCGGCGAACTCCTCGTCGAAGCCCCACTCGTCCTCGCGGTAGTCGCCGTCGAGGCGGCGGGCCGCCCGCTCGACGGCGCGGCGCGTGTCGGCCGGGAGCACCGGCGGCGCCGCGGATGAGCGCTTCGGGGGCGTCGAGGCCCTGGCGCAGGCCTTCGCGCACGAGCTTCAGCGCGCCCATCGCCGGGCCGACGCCCACCACGCCCGAGAGCTCGGTCACGCCGCCGCCTTCGCCCGCCGGGTGCGCTCGACCCAGTCCTCGACCGCCATGACGGTGGTGTAGCGAGGGCTGAATCCCACCTCCTCCTCGAGCCGCGTCACGTCCACCGCGCGGCCGTGTCGCACCAACCGGCTGAAGTCCTCGGAGAGCCCGGGCAACCCCACCCGCTTGGCGACCCCGGTCACAGGGCCGAAGGCGGGGCTCAGCAGGGGCAGCGTCGGCCGCCCGGCCAGACGGACGGCGCGGGTGAGCCCGATGGTTCCCGGACTGGCCACGTTCACCGGCCCGTCGACCGGACTGCGAACCGCGGCCGCCAGCGCGTCGACGGCATCGTCGACGTGCACCACCTGCAGGCGCGGGTCGAAGCCGAGATGGGTCGGCACCACCGGCATCGTCAGGTAGCGGCTGACCTGGGTGCCCACGCCGGCGCCCAGGGCCGGCTGGTAGCGCAGCATCGTGCAGGTCACTCCGGGGTGCCGGCGCGCGTAGGTCTGGAAGTAGCTCTCGATCTCCCCGACGTCGCGCTGGAAGCGAGTGCGCAGCGGGAACAGCCGCGCCATGTCCTCGGTGAAGAACTGGGGCGCGTTGGGCTCGGAGCCGTAGATGCCCGCCGAGCCACGGACCACGAACGTCTGGATGCTGTCGGCCTTCTCGCACGCCGCCAGCAGCTGGAGCGTGCCGATCACGTTCACGTCGTGCATCGTCCGGGCTGACATGGCGGCCCCGGGCTGGCGCACGATCTGCTCGTGCACCACCGTGTCCACGCGCGTGGGCGCGAGCAGGGCCGCGATCCGCGGGTCGCGGATGTCGGCATCGATGACCTCGGTGCGCTTCAGCCGGGCCCGGGGCGGGCGGGTGTCCAGGCCCACCACGTGGTCGACGTCGTCGTCGGCCTCCAGCCGCCGCGCCAGCTCGGTGCCGAAATAGCTGCCGACGCCCGTGATCAGCACCCGCCGGCCGGTCACGAGAGCTACTTGCTCTTGGGCTTGGCCGGCGCGCGCTTGCGCTGGGCCGGCGCCTTCTTGGAGGACGCCTTCTTGGCCGGCGCCTTCTTGGCGGATGCCTTCTTGGCCGGCGCCTTCTTGGCCGGCGCCTTCCTCGCGGGCGCCCTCTTGGCCGGCAGCCGGTCCTCGATCGCGTCCAGCCGACGGTCGATCTTGCGCAGCCCGGCCTTCAGCTCGCGCAGGTCGTCGTTGGTCACCGGCCGAACGTCGTCGATCGCCCGCGCGGCGGCGCGGCGGCCCCGCACGAGCCTGCCCTCGGCCTCCTTGCGCAGGTCGTCCACCGTGTCGACGAGGTCATCGACGGCGCCCTGGGCCCGGTCGCGGGTCTGGACCGCGGAGCCGCGTGTGGCCTGCACCGTCCGGTCCACCGCCTCGCGGACCGCGTCGGGCAACTCCTTGGGTGTCGCTCGCCGCTTGGCCACGGGCAGATGGTATGCACCGGCGGTGCCACCCCGGGCGATCACCGCCGTGCACCTGCGGCCCTCGGCCGAGCTCGCCGAGCGCGTGCTGCTGCCCGGTGACCCTCACCGGGCGCTGTTCGTGGCCCAGGCGCTGCTCGAGCGCCCGATCATGTTCAACCACCGCCGCGGCCTGTGGGGCTACACGGGCCTGGCCCCCGACGGCAGGCCGGTGACCATCCAGTCCACCGGCATGGGCGGGGCCAGCGCGGCCCTGGTCACCGAGGAGCTGATCGCGCTGGGCGCGAAGCGGCTGGTGAGGATCGGGACCTGCGGGGCGCTCGACGACAGGTCGTCGATGGGCGAGCTGCTGGCGGTCGAGCGCGCGCTGTCGGCCGACGGGGCCAGCTCGGCGTTGGGAGCGCCCGGCAGCGTGCCCGCCGATGGCGGCCTGACCGAGGCCCTGGCCACAGCCGGCGCGCGGCGCGTCACCGCGGTCACGACCGACCTCTTCTTCGAGCCCCGTGAGGGGGTCGAGGCAGGCTGGCGAGAAGCCGGGGCCTCGGTGGTGGAGATGGAGGCGGCCGCCGTCCTCCAGGTGGCCGGGCTACGCGGGGTGCGTGCCGGGTGCGCCCTTGCCGTCACCGACGTGCCCGTTGCCGGCGGGGATGCCGAGCGCCTGGACGACGAGGGCCTGGAGGCCCTCGGGGTCAGGCTGGGCGAGCTGGGCCTGGCGGCGCTGAGCGCCTGACCCGCGGCGGGCTAGGACTCGCCGCGGCCGACCGTCAGCCGCTCTTGGCGGCGGGAAACCGCCTCGTCCTCGGCCACCACGGCCTCGCGGACGGCGGTGACGTCGCGGGCGAGCTCGTCCAGGCGGCCCTCGATGCCCTCAAAGCGGTCGTCCTCGACCTGTTCGGCGGCCTGGGCGAGGCGCTCCTCGAGGCGGTCGAGGGCGTCCTCGATGCCCTCCATCCGCTGGGAGACCGAACGCAGGCGGCGCGTCACCCGCTCCACGTCGGCAGCAGAGGGGATGTTGAAGGCGCCCATCGCCGCCTCCTGGGCGGCCACGGCGGCGTCGCGGGCGTCGAAGGCACGGGCGATCGCCGCGTGCACCACGGGGTTTGCCACCAACTCCTCGGCCACCTTGCCGAGGGCTTCCTCGCCCTGGCGGGAGAGGCGGTCGACGAACCCCTTCTTATCCCCGTCGTCGCTCACAGACCGGCCAGGCTAGCGAACAGCGGGCTTCGGCCAGCGGGGCTAACCCTTGACTCAAGGCTTATGGTTGGCCCTGACGAAGCACCGCGGACCGGGGCGGCGGTTCGGACCGCCTAAATCGCCTCTCAGGGGTGAAGATTCCGGGGCCGCGCGCCGATAGAAGAGAGGTGCCCTGCAACGTCCCTGTCGGTTCCCCCTTGCAGCCCTTTCGTACGGTCAGTAGCTTGCCTGCCTTGGGCACCGGAACTGGTACCGTGTGCGCCGCTCCACGAGAGGGCCTTTCAAGGGTTCTCTATGGGGGAGGAACGGGAACCCTGCGGGCATGAAGAAGCGCCTTCTAACCATCTTGGCTCTGGCAGCCCTGCTTTCAGCGGGCGCGCTCGCCGCATTCACGCTTCCTGCTGCAGCGGAGAAGCGGACGATCTACGTCAAGCTGCCCACCGGCCAGGTCGTGCCCGTGACCGTCGACGTCCCGGCCGGGACGTCGATCGGCGACATCGCCCTGCCCGGCGTTCCCGTCCCGCCGGGCACTCCCTCCGCGCCAAAGCAGCAGCCGCCGGCCACCACGCCGCAGGAGACCCCCAAGGCCCAGCAGGACCCCAGCGCCGGCGGTGGTGAGCAGCAGGAGAGCTCGAAGGGCGAGGAGAAGAAGTCCAAGCCCAAGAAGAAGGGCAAGAAGAAGTCTTCCGGCGGCGACACCGGAGGGGCTGACCCTCAGTCACAGGCTGAGACTCCGCGCCGCCGCGCCCGCCGCCCGGCCCGGAACCCGATGCGCGCCCCCGACGGCTCGCCCAATCCGTCGAACCCCGGCTTCGTCGACGCCCTGCCCGGCCCCTCGACGGCCACCGGCGTACCCAACTTCGTCATCCGCAAGTTCCGCGTCCCGATCTTCCTGCTGCCGATCTACCAGGCCGCCGGAATCCAGTACGGCATCCGCTGGGAGGTCCTGGCCGCCATCAACGAGATCGAGACCGACTACGGGCGCAACCTCAACGTCTCCAGCGCGGGCGCCCTGGGCTGGATGCAGTTCATCCCCTCCTCCTGGCGCATGTACGGCGTCGACGCCAACAAGGACGGCAAGAAGGACCCCTACAACCCCGTCGACGCGATCTTCGCCGCCGCGCGCTACCTCAAGGCCGCGGGCGGCGAGAAGGACCTGCGCCGGGCGATCTTCGCCTACAACCACGCCGGCTGGTACGTCGACTCGGTGATGCTGCGGGCCAAGCTGATCACCGGCGTCCCCGCTGACCTCGTGGGCTCGCTGACCGGGCTCACCGAAGGCCGCTTCCCCGTATATGCACGCGCGCGCTACGCCGACGACCTGGCCGAGGCCGAGGCCTCCAAGCGGGTCAAGAAGGGCCAGAACGCCGCCAACGTGGTCTCCTCCAAGGACGACCGCGGCTCGATCGACGTCTTCGCCCGTCAGGGCTCGCCGGTCGTGGCCGTCAACGACGGCGAGATCAGGAAGGTCGGCAAGTCCAAGCGCCTGGGCCGCTACATCCAGCTTCAGGACGTCTACGGCAACACCTACACCTACTCGGGCCTGGGCTCGGTCTCGCGCTTCTACCCCGTGCCCAAGGACGACATCCAGGCCCAGAGCAAGGGCGCCTCCGCCAAGGCGCTGAAGGCCAACGACCCGAAGGATCCCAAGCCGACCGGGCCGGCCTCTCAGGGCCGCCAGGCCGACACGTCCGACAAGCCGCGCACGAAGGCCAACGCCGACAAGGCCAAGGACATCGACGACTCCAAGCGCGTGGCCGACGATGACGGCAACGCGAAGAACACCGGCGCCTCGGTCCCGGTCAAGCAGCGGCTGTTCGCCCACCCCGACATGCCGGGCGCGCGTGAGAACGGCGGCCTGGAGCAGACGCTGGACGCCGAGGCCCGCCGCGGTGGCAAGGGCTTCGAGGAGTACAAGAACTTCGCCCGTCCCTACGGCCTCAACGCCAAGGACGTCCGGCTGAAGCCGCTGCGCAAGGGCGCGCGGGTCATCGGCGGCACGCTGCTGGGCCGGATCGGCAAGCCCGACAACGGCAAGGGCTCGCACCTGGCCTTCCAGATCCGGCCGGCCGGCAAGGGCGCGCCGCGGATCGACCCGAAGCCGATCCTCGATGGCTGGAAGCTGCTGGAGGCCACCGCGGTCTACCGCGCCTCGGGCAAGAACGCCCTCTACGGCGACGACGCGGGCTCGTTCTCGATCGGCCAGGTGCTGCTGCTCCCCAAGCCGCTGCTCGAGAAGCGCGTGCTCTCCGACAACCGGATCGACATCTACCCGTGCGGGCGCCAGGACGTGCGCTCGGGCCAGATCGACCGCCGGATCCTCGCCACGCTGGAGTACCTGGCCGAGTCGGGCCTGCGCCCGACGGTCACCTCGATGAAGTGCGGCCACGGCTTCTACACCTCTTCGGGCAACGTCTCCCAGCACTCCTCGGGCAACGCCACCGACATCGCCAAGATCAACGGCGTCCCGATCCTCGGCCACCAGGAGCGGGGCGGGGTCACCGAGGTCTCGGTGCGCAGGCTGATGCGCCTGCAGGGCACGATGCGCGCCGACCAGATCATCTCGCTGCTCGACCTGGGCGGGAACACGGTGTCGATGGGCGACCACGACGACCACATCCACGTCGGCTTCCGGCCGCTGTTCGGCGACAACCGCAAGGCCGGCCGCCAGGCACTCGAGGTGCTCAAGCCCGGCCAGTGGTCCGACCTGCTCAGCCGCCTGCGCAAGATCGAGAACCCGGTGGTGCCGACCAGCCCGTCGAAGTACTCGATTCCGGTGCCCAAGCGCAAGCGGTCGAGCTCCGCCCACCGCGGCGAGTAGCGCCCGTATTCTCGGAGCGCAGGCCGAGCATCGGTCGGCCGAGCACCGCGGGATCTAGGAGGTCTCCGTTCAGGTCTTCGCCGCCGCCCAGCTCGAGTTCGGTTTCGCCCTCGGGCCACCCGACGGCCGCTTCCTGCTGCGCACCGACCCCGAGACCGAGGCCGAGCGCGTCCTGGTCCTGAACACGCTGGGGGCGCCGGAGCGCCGCCGGCTGCGCGGGCGCCGCGGGCGCGCGCTGACCGAGGCCGAGCCCGAGCCGGTGCCCACCGCACGGGCCACCGTGATCCGCGCCGAGGCCTTCGGGTCCGAGGACGAGGCCCGGGCGTGGCTGCAGGGCCTCCAGGGCGACGCCGACACACGCGAGGCCGAGACCGAGGACGCGCTACGGCGGATCAACACCGCGATCCGCGCCCAGCGCGCGGCGGCGGGTGACCCCTACCTGCGCGAGGTCTCGCTGGACCAGGCCCTGATCCTGAGGCTGGGCTACGGCCCTGGCGACAGCGTCGCCCACGGGCGCTTCACCGAGGCGTGGGAGCCGCCGCGCGAGCGGACGAAGGTCAAGCGCTCGATGGAGGCGCCGGAGCAGCGCTTTGCCGCGCTCATGGGCGCCCGTGAGCGCGCCGGTGTGGCCGAGGACCTGGTGCTGCGCGCTCGGCTGGACCTGGACGCCGGGCACCTGCGTGAAGCCGCGCTGCAGGCCCGTGTCGCCCTCGAGGCGCTGCTGGCCGAATCGGGCGCCGCAATGCCGGACGGTGCCCGAGCCGAGCTGGAGGCAGACCGTGAAGCCGTTGCCGGCGCGGCGTCGGCGGCGCTGAGGGGCCCGCTGTCCGGTGCGGCCCCGGAGGCGGTGGCGGAAGCCGTGGGGCGGATGGAGTCGGCGCTGCGCCGGGTGCGCATCGGGCCCTGACCCACACTCCGATCACCGTTTCGACACACGGTCGAGCAGCGCCTTCGCGATCTTGGACAGCGGTAGATAGGAGATGGGACCGCACCTAGGCAACATCAATGGCGTGAGTGCAACTGTGACCAGCCTCAGTCGCGGACGGAGTCGCGGTAGGCAAAGGGCACAGCGAGCCACGCACCCTCCCCACAGGGTCCGCCCCGGATCGGGACGGGCCTGGATCAACGGCCGGGAGGTGGGCGGAGCCAACCCGCGCTTCGCCCACCTCACCGGTTCGTACGACTAGCCCGACCAGCCGTAGCTCTGCGCGGGCGGCAGCTGCGGAGGCGCCTGCCCGGCCGCCTCCCACGAGAGCTCCCACACGCGCTGGCTGACCTCTGCCTCCTCCTGCGCCACCTTCGGCTGCAGACGGTCGGGCACGCGCTCCTTCTGGCGGCGCAGGAACGCGAGATCTACGGCGGACCGGTAGAGCTGCTTCCGGGCCTGGCGGGTGGGGCCGGCGGCCCTGATCGCGCGCCGCCGTGCCCCCGGCGAGCTCAGAGCCTCCAGGTCGTAGGGGCCGAGCACGCCGGAGGCCAGCTCCGGCCCCAGCCGCTCGCGTACGGCCTTGCCCTCGCGCGCCCGGGAGATGATCGCCAGCACCAGTACCACCAAGAACGTCGGGAACATGATGAGCGCGTACACGCCGAGAAAGCCGGTGCCCTGGGCGGCGCCGGCCGAGCTGTTCCACAGGGCGTGCAGCAGGATCGCGCCGAACAGGCCGAGCAGCACCCACAGGCCGCGGCTACCGTGGCGGGTGCGGGCGGCCAGGCCGAAGCCGATGCCGGTGAGGCTGGTGAACAGCGGGTGTGCGAAGGGCGACAGGATCCCGCGGGCGAAGAAAGTGCCCGCCAGCACGTCCTGACCCTCCGCCAGCGCCTTGGAGTAGTAGAGGACGTTCTCGGTGAAGGCGAAGCCGAGCCCCACCATGGCGGCGTAGATGATCCCGTCGAGGACCCCGTCGAGCTCCATGCGCCGCCACTTGTAGATCGCGAACAGAGCCGTGGCCTTGGCCGTCTCCTCGACGATCGGGGCGGAGATCGTGCTGCCGAACAGCTCGCCGAAGTCCGACCCGAAGCCCTCGCTCACGATGGCTTGCCCGGTGCTGTTGATGATCAGCGCGAAGCCCGTCGCCGCGCCGGCGCCCCACAGGAAGGTGAGCACGAGCAGGGGAAGCGGCTCGGGCTCGTAGCGATCCAGCAGCAGAGCCAGCCCGAGGTAGATCGGGACCGGTATCGCGGCCAGGACGATTCCCGTGGCCAGCGCCAGCGCCCCGACCTCGACGCCGATGATCAGGAACGAGCCGAGCGCCGCTCCGACCAGGCTCAGCGCCAGCCCCGTGGCCAGCAGCCCCGAGGCCAGGCGGCGGTTGTCGTTCAGCTGGGCAACGCGGCCAGGACCGCGTCCAGCTCGGCGACCACGTCGCCGCTGAGGCGCACGTCGGCCTCGGAGTCATACGGCGTCGGGCCCTGGGTGACGATCGCCAGCCGGCCGCCCGCCCCCAGCGTCACGCCGGGCAGCGAGGCCACCGGGTAGACCTCCAGCGAGGAGCCGACGCACAGCATCAGGTCGGCCTCCTCGGCCAGCGCGTGGGCTTCGGCCATGGCCTCGGCCGGCAGCAGCTCGCCGAACAGCACCACCTCGGGCTTCAACGGCGACACGCAGGCCGGACACTCGGGCGCACCGTCGGCGGCCGCCAGCATCTCCACCACCCGCTCGAGCTCGACCTTGCCGCCGCACTCCAGGCACACGCTGCGCTCGATCGAGCCGTGCACCTCGACGACCCGCTTGCTGCCCGCCGCGCGGTGCAGCCTGTCGATGTTCTGGGTGATCACCCCGCGCACGCGGCCGCGGCGCTCCAGCTCGGCCACGGCCTGGTGGGCGCGGTTGGGCACCTTGTCACGGAGGCTGGTGAAGCGCTGGGAGTAGAAGCTCCAGAAGCGGTCGGGGTCGCGCCGGAAGGCGTCGATGTGCGCGACCTCCATCGGGTTCACCTTCTCCCAGATCCCCGTGCCCGGGGAGCGGAAGTCGGGGATGCCCGACGGGACGGAGATGCCGGCCCCCGTCAGCACCACCGCGCGCTGGGCGGTGCTGAGGAGGTCGGCTAGCTCACTTGCCCTTGAACTGAGGCTTGCGCTTCCCAAGGAATGCCCCGATGCCTTCCTTCGCGTCCTGTGACCCGAACACCTCACCGAAGGCCTCACCCTCGCGGCGCAGGCCCTCGCCCAGCTCGCCGTCCATCGACACGGACTTGATCCGCTCAACGGCCAGCGGCGCCTGCTCGGCCAGCTTGCGCGCCCACGACAGCGAGATGTCGAACAGCTCGTGGTCGGGCACCACCCGCGTGGCTAGCCCGGCCCGCTCAGCCTCGAAGGCGTCGATGGGCTCGCCGGTGAGGTTCATCTCCAGTGCCTTGCCCTCCCCCACCAGACGCGGCAGGCGCTGGGTGCCGCCGAAGCCCGGGATGATGCCCAGGTTGATCTCCGGCTGGCCGAAGGAGGCGGACTCGGCGGCGATGCGGAAGTCGCACGCCATGGCCAGCTCACAGCCGCCGCCGAAGGCGAGCGAGTTGACCGAGGCGATGGTGACCGTCGAGGACTCCTCCATCGCCCGCATGAAGCCGTGCACGTTCTCCAGGAGCTCGGCTCCCTCCTTGTCGGGCGTCATCTTCGAGAACTCCTTGAGGTCCGCCCCCGCGGAGAAGGTGAAGATGTTCGAGGACGCGATCACGACCGCGCGCAGCTTGCCGTCGATCTCTGCCCACAGCTCGGCGAGCTCCTTGACCAGCTGCGGCGAGATCGCGTTCGTCGGCGGGCGGTTGAGCCAGATGATCCCCACGTCGCCCCGGGTCTCCAGGGCGATGGTCTCGCGCGACTGGCCCTCGTCGGGCTGCAGGTAGGGGAAGAAGCCCTGTCCGGTCTTCTTGCCCAGGCGGCCCTGCGCGACCAGCCGGCGTAGGACGCCGGGCGGGGTGAAGTTCTCGCCCCACTCGGACTCCGCGCGCTCCAGCGCCTCGAGCACGTCGTCGAGGCCCTGCTCGTCGGCCCGGGCGAAGGGCCCGGGGAGGATCCCGGCGCCCATCATCATGCCGATCTCGATGTCCTTGGCCGCAGCCGTGCCCTCTTCGAGGACCAGGCACGACTCCACGAGCGCCTTCAGCGAGAAGCGCTCGACCAGCGTGTCGGTCGCCTGACCCTCAGCCGCCGTGCTCATAGAAACCCTTTCCGGTCTTTTGGCCGAGATTCCCGGCGTTGACCAGCTCCGTCATCTTCGACGAGACGTAGAAGCGGTCGCCGTAGGACTCGTGCAGGTGCTCGGCCACGTGTAGGACGGTGTCGAGGCCAAGCAGGTCGGTGAGGAAGAACGGCCCCATCGGCGCCGCCTTCGACTCCTGGACGATCTTGTCGACCTCCTTGAGGTCCAGCCCCTCCTCCTCTGTCGCCCGCCAGACCTCGGACACCGCCGAGTTCAGGATGCGGTTGACCACGAAGCCTGGGACCTCGTCGCAGCGGATGGCGGTCTTGCGGATCTGCTGGGCGAAGTTGGCCGCCGCCTGGGCGGTCTCGGGCGAGGTGTCGTCGCCCTCGATCACCTCGATCAGCCGCATCATCGAGGCCGGGTAGAAGAAGTGGAAGCCCACCACCTTGTCCGGCCGCGTGGTCGCCTCGGCCATCTCGGAGACCGGCAACGAGGAGGTGTTGGAGGAGAGGATCGCGTGACCGGGGGTGGCCGCGTCGAGCTCGGCGAACACCGCCTGCTTGATCTCCATGCGCTCGGGCACCGCCTCGATCACGAAGTCGACGTACCCGAAGCCCTCGTAGGAGGTGGTGCCCTCGATCCGCCCGAGGATGTCCTCGAGCTGCTCGTCGGCCTGCTCCTGGGAGATCTTCTCCTTCTTCACCAGGCCGCCGAGCTGGTTCTGGGTGACCTCGCGGGCCTTGTCCAGGCCCAGGTCCACGAACTTCTGCTCGACGTCCTTGAGGATCACCGGCACGCCGGCGCTGGCCACCACCTGGGCGATCTCGCCGCCCATGGTGCCCGCGCCCACGACGGCGGCTTTGTATACGAACAAGTCTCTACGCCTTTCCGGTCGTTATGCGGCGCGTGAGGCTATCGGGTGTGCGCTAGCTGGCCAGCACGTCGCCGAGCACGCGGTAGACCTTGCGGTTGAAGGCCAGTCCCACGTGGCTGCCGCTCACCTCGACGTTGTCGGCGTAGTCGACCAGGCAGGACTCCCAGCGCACCACCCCGTCGCCCTTGGAGTAGATGCTGGTCAGCCGCACGTCTTCGGGGAAGGGAGCCCGGTAGTCGCGCACGAAGTCGCAGGCGCAGGTCTCCGTCAGGCAGCCGCGGCGTTCGATGCGGTCGGTGGTCAAGCGGTGGTACTGGCGCACGGCGGCCAGGGCCGCGAGCGTGGGCACGCTGATCGCGTGCTGGCGGTTCAGGCCGCCGCCCATCGAGACCGCGTGCGAGACGGCATCCGGGCGCCGCGCCGCCAGCGCGCGGGCGAAGTGCCCGCCGCGGCTGTGGCCCACCAGCGCGACCCGCCTGCCGTGCTCGGCCTGCATCTTGTCCAGCCGGCCCTCGGCGCGCTCCATCGCCCGCTCTGAGCAATCGGAGTTGGTGACGAAGCCCGCGGTCCCCGGTACGTAGCCCATGCGCGACAGCCAGCCGGCCATGGTCTGCAGCGAGTAGTCGCCCGCCAGGAACCCTGGAAGGAGCAAGACCGGCATGCCGTCCCCGCGGGGGACGCCGGAGCCATAGAAGACTGGGTCGGCCAGCAGGCGAGCGGCTTCGAACTGCCACCGGAACTCGGCGTGATGACGACCCCACCAACGAGCCATCGCGGGAGTGTAGGCCGGTGTTTTCGGCCTGTCCGTGCCGGGGATCATTCACGTATGCCAGCAACGGAGCGGGAGGGTCGGCAGGCCTCGGAGAATGGCAACGGCCGCCCGCGCAGCGGAGAACGCGACGCGGCCGAAGCCATCATCGAGGACGTGGCCATGGGCCCCGGCCGCGCGCTGCCCGGCGTCGCCGGCCTGAAGTTCGCCGGCAAGCTCGCCACCCGCCCCCACAAGCTGGTCCGCCGCGGCGCGGGCCTGGCCGCCGAGCTGGGCAAGGTCGCGGTGGGGCGCTCCGAGCTGGAGCCCGAGAAGGGCGACCGGCGCTTCAAGGACAAGGCCTGGCAGAAGAACCCGGCCTTCCGCCGCGTCCTGCAGGCCTACCTCGCGGCCGGGCGGACGGTCGACGACGTGATCGCCGACACCGACCTGGACTGGAAGTCCGATCGCCGCGTGCGCTTCTCGGCCGAGAACGCACTCGACGCCCTCGCGCCTTCCAACAGCCCCTTCCTCAACCCCACCGTGCTCAAGGCGACGATCGACTCGGGCGGGCTGCACTTCCTCAAGGGGCTGCGCAACCTCGCCGGCGACATCCGGCCCCCTTTCCTGCCCAGCTCGGTCGACAAGTCCGGCTTCGAGGTCGGCGAGGACCTGGCCAGGACGCCCGGGGCGGTGGTTCTCAAGACCGAGCTGTTCGAGCTGATCCAGTACCACCCGCAGACCGACAAGGTCCGCGAGGTGCCGCTCCTCTGCGTCCCGCCGATGATCAACAAGTACTACGTCGTCGACCTGGCCGAGAACAAGAGCCTGCTCGAGTGGGCGGTCAAGCAGGGCCAGCAGGTGTTCACCATCTCCTGGCGTAACCCGAGCTCCGAGCACGCCGACTGGAACCTCGACACCTACCTCGAGGCCGTGGTCGAGTCGCTGGACGCCGTCGAAGCCATCACCGGCAGCGATCGCACCCAGGTCCTCGGCTTGTGCGCAGGCGGCACCCTGTCGGCCGTCGCCGCCGCCCGGCTGGCCGAGCGGGGCGAGGGCGACCGGATCGCCGGCCTGGCGCTGGCCGTCAACGTGCTCGACACCGAGAAGTCGGGCGACGCCTCCGCGCTGATGGACGACCTCGGCGCGGGCAGCGCCATGGCGGAGTCCGCGCGCAAGGGCTACCTGAGCGGCGCCAGCCTCGCCGGCCTGTTCGCCTGGCTTCGCCCCAACGACATGGTCTGGGGCTACTGGGTCAACAACTATCTGCTCGGCCAGGACCCCCCGGCGTGGGACGTCCTGTACTGGAACAGCGACCAGACCAACATGCCCGCCGCGCTGCACCGCGACTTCGTGCAGATGTCGCGCGAGAACTCGCTGGTCTCGCCGGGCGCGATGAAGGCGCTGGGCGGCCCGGTCGACCTGTCGCTGATCACCGCCGACTCCTACGTCGTGGCGGGCATCGCCGACCACATCTCGCCCTGGGAGAACGCCTACCGCACCACCCAGCTGCTGGGCTCCGACCCGCGCTTCGTGCTCTCCACCTCCGGGCACGTGGTGGCGATGGTCAACCCGCCGGGCGACGACAAGGCCAACTTCAAGTTCAACGCGTCCAACCCGCCCGACGCCCAGCGCTGGCTGCGAGACGCCTCCGCCCAGGAGGGTTCCTGGTGGCCGGACTGGACCGAGTGGCTGGGCGAGCGGTCGGGTGACGAGGTCGACGCGCCCGCCGAGGCCGGCGCGCGCCCGGACTACCCCGTGCTCGGCGACGCGCCGGGCGAGTACGTGAAGGCGGAGGCCTGAGAAAGCTGCCCAGGGCGGGCGGCGTGTACTACGAGCGGCGGGGGCAAGGCGAGCCCCTCCTGCTCATCAGCGGCTTCGCGATCAGCGCAGCCGTGTTCGAGCCCGTGCTCGCGCCCTACGAGGAGCGGTTCGAGTGCATCCTCTACGACCACCGCGGCGCCGGACGCTCGCGTACCCCACTGCGCCCGATCTCCATCCCCGAGCTGGCGGCCGACGCCGTCCGCGTGCTCGACGACCTTGGCCTGGAGAGCGCCCACGTGATGGGCGTCTCGATGGGCGGCATGGTCGCGCAGGAGATGGCCATCCGGTTCCCCCACCGGGTCCGCGGCCTGGTGCTGGGCTGCACGACGCCCGGCGGACCGCGCGCGGTCCGGCCGGCCGTCGGCGAGGTGGGCGCGCTGGCGGTGGCCGCGATCTCCGCGCTGCGCGAGGAGGGGCGGCCCTGGCTGGCCACCGCCCTGTTCTCCGAGCGCTTCCGGCGCGAGCACCCCGAGCGGGCGCGCGAGCTTCTGACCTACTTCTTCCGCCACCGCGCCCGCCCCCACGGCGTGGCCTGGCACTGGTGGGCGAGCGTCTACCACGACACCGTGTCGCGCCTGCACCGCATCCAGTCCCCCACGCTGGTCTTCCAGGGCGAGGACGACCTCCTCTCCCCCCTGGCCAACTCCCAGTTGCTGGCCACCCGGATCCCCAACGCCGAGCTGGCCCTGGTCTCCGGCGCGGGCCACGCGTACGCGCTGGAGCGCCCCGAGGAGTCCTTCGAGCTGTTTCGCAAGTGGTACGAGCTGCACAGCCCCATAGAGCCGGGGCGGCGCCCCGAGGGCGTGGCCGCCCGGGCGGAGCCCCTCACGCGGGCCTTCGGCCTCCAGGTGGGCGCGCTGCGCACCGGCCGCAGCCTGGTGGCCCTCGTGGCCGACAAGGTCAGCGTCCCAGGAAGGCGTTGATCACGGAGGCGAAGTCGTAGTTGGTCGCTGTGGCAGTCTGCCCGGATCGCGGCCGACTCGGCGAACAAGCAACTGGTGCGGCGGTTCTACGCGGAGGCGATCAACGAGCGTGACCTGTCGGCCGTGGACCGGCTCCTCAGCGAGGACTTCGTCCACAACGCCGAGGCCCGCGGCCGCGACGGGCAGCGGGGAGCGGTGCAGGCCTTCTTGGACGGCTTCTCCGACCTCCACAACCAGATCCTGCTGATCCTCGGCGAGGACGATCTCGTGGCGGCCCACCAGCGCTGGACGGGGACGAACGACGGCTCGTTCATGGGCAGCGAAGCGACCGGCCGGTCGGTGGCGTTCACCTCCACCGCGGTGCTGCGAGTCGAGGGAGATCAGATCGCCGAGGCGTGGGACGAGGTCGACATGGTCGGCCTCAGCTCTCAGCTCGGCGGCTGCGCCGCCGCCTCCTCGGCCGCCTCCACCTTGTAGCGGCGCAGCGTGCGCCGAAGTGCGTCGCGCAGGGCGCGGCGGATGAACAGTACGTCGGAGAGGGCCTGGAACGGCCCGCCCTTCGACAGCTCGTAGTCGATCCGCAGGTCGACGCGCGTGCCGCCCTCCTCCGCCGGGGCGAAGGTGGCGCTCTGCTCGCCCTGCATGGCCTCCTCGCTGATGCGGGTGGCGAAGCGGGCGCTGGAGTCGTCGACCACCTTCTCGGTCACCCGGCCGCGTCCACCGGGTATCGACTTCCACACCACCTGGGCGCCGCGTTGGGGCCAGTCCCCGCTGACTTCGGCCACGTGGCCGAAGCCCTCGACGAACGACGCCCACCGCCCGGTGTCGGTCCACAGCGCGCGGGCCTCCTCCGGGGACAGCGGCACCACCGCGGCCGCCTGCACGCTGCGGCTCACTTGCCGAAGACCTCGCGCCGGATCGCTCCGATGCTCTGCTGCACCGAGTCCAGGAACGGCTCGACCTCCTCGCGGATGCGCGCGTACTCCTCGCGACCCTCATCGGTGATCGAGTACAGGCGCCGGGTGCGGCGCTCGGGGTGCTCCCAGTGTCCGGTGATCAGGCCCTGGCTCTCCAGCCGGCGCAACAACGGGTACATCGTGTTGGGGTTGACCGACAGCACACCGGCGGTCACGTCGGCGATGCGCTCCATCAACTGGTTGCCGTAGGAGTCCTCGGCCGAGATGAAGTGGAGCACCAGCAGCGGGAGCACCTCGCGCCGGCGCAGGCCGCCGGTGAACGGGTCTCCGCCGCGTTTCGGCGCGCGCTCCGGCGTCGCGGGGACGGCCCCCGCCTGAGCGACCGCCTCGCGTACGGCGTCGCTTCTACGCCGGCTCTTGCCGGTCTGCGCCATCGGAGAAGCCTGACATGCGAGCTAGGCTCGCGGCGATGTCCGGGGGCCTGAGCGTCGTCGTTCCCTCCTACGAGTCCTGGCCGCTGCTCGAGCGAACGCTCGCGGCGGTGATCCACGACGCCGCCCGGCTGGACGTTCCGTGCGAGGTCCAGATGGTCGACAACGAGAGCGATCCGCTCCTGGTCGAGAGCGCCCAGCGGCGGTTCGGGTCCTCCGGCCTGCTGCGCACACACCGCCGTACCGGGCTCCGCGGGAGCCACTTCCAGCCCGGGGCGGCCCGCAACGAGGGCATCGCTCGCACGCGACACGAGAACCTGGTCTTCCTGGACTCGGACTGCGTACCGGCCGACGGGCTGCTCCGCCACTATGTCGCCCGGCTCGAGGAGAGCCCGGACGCGGTCCTGCTCGGCCACCGGGTGTTCATCGACTCGGGGCCGTTCGCGGCCGACTCGGTGGCCCGGGACCGCGCGCTGCTCGAGCGCGCCGCCAGGGTGCCGTCGGGCTCCAACTACGGCCGGGTCGAAGACCGGCGCTTACCCGAGCTGCGCCGGCTGGCGTCGCACCCGCGTCCCTACGACTGCCTGTTCGGCTGCAACTTCGCGATCCGGCGCGAGACCCTGGGCGACCTGCGCTTCCGCGCCCGCTACGACGGCCACTGGGGGTACGAGGACATCGACCTCGGCTACCTGCTGCACGGCCGGGGCCGGCCCTTCCGCTACGTCCCCGAGGCCTTCGTCTACCACCAGGAGGGCGGGGAGCTGACCGAGACCGACCGGCAGGCCGGCCGTTCCCGCAACTTCCCGATCCTCGCCGCCACGGTGCCCGGCTTCGCGGACTACCGAGCCCAGGCCTCCAGGCCCTGAAACAACGAGGGGCCGCCTCGCGGCGGCCCCTCGGCACGGCTGGGTCTGTCTGAGATCGCTACGCCGTCGCGGCGGCGGGCTCGGAGATCTGGCGCGGCATCAGCGTCTCGCGGGCGATGACCAGGCGCTGGATCTGCGAGGTGCCCTCGTAGAGCTGCATGATCTTCGCGTCGCGCATCAGCTTCTCGACCGGGTACTCCTTGATGAAGCCGTAGCCGCCGTAGACCTGCACGGCGTCGACGGCGACCTCCATCGCGCTGTCGGCGGCGAAGCGCTTGGCGTGGGAGGAGATCAGCGTGTTGCGCTTGCCCTGATCGAGCTCGACGCCCGACTTCCAGACCAGCAGGCGAGCCGCTTCGATCTTGGTCGCCATGTCGGCGATCATGAACTGGATCGCCTGGTGCATGGCGATGGGCACGCCGAACTGCACGCGCTCCTTCGAGTAGTCGGTGGCGAACTCGAACGCCGCCTGGGCGATGCCCACGGCCATGGCCGAGACGCCGGGCCGGGTGCGGTCGAGCGTGGCCATGGCGAGCTTGAATCCCTTGTTCTCCTCGCCGAGGAGGTTGGCCTCGGGGATCTCGACGTCGGAGAACGAGATCATCGCCGTGTCCGAGGCGCGCTGGCCGAGCTTGTCCTCCTTCTTGTCGACGGCGACGCCGTCGAGGTTCCGGGGGACGACGAAGGCCGAGATGCCGCGGTGGCCGGCCTCCTTGTCGGTTTTGGCGTAGACCGTGTACCAGTCGGCGTGCGAGCCGTTGGTGATGAAGCACTTGGTGCCGTTGATGACGTACTTGTCGCCCTTCTTCACGGCTGTGGTCTTCATGCCGGACACGTCAGAGCCGGCGTCGGGCTCGGTGAGGCAGAAGGAGGCGAGCTTGGGCTCCTCGGTGAGCGGCGAGAGGAACTCCTGCTTGGTCTCGTCGGAGCCGCCGAGGATCACCGGGGTGGTGGCCAGGCCGTTGCACATCAGCGAAGTGCCGATGCCCGAGCAGCCCCAGCCGAGCTCCTCCTCGATGAGACAGCCGGTGAGGAAGTCGAGGCCCGGGCCGCCGTACTCCTCTGGGATGTGGGAGTTCATCAGCCCCACCTCCCAGGCCTTCTCGATGATCTCCTGGGGCCAGGTCGCGTCCCGGTCGTAGTCCCACGCCACGGGACGGATCTCCTTCGTGGCGAAGTCGTGCGCGAGTTCGCGGATGTCCTTCTGCTCGTCGGTCAGGGTGAAGTCGACCAAGGGAGTTGCTCCTCTGTGTGGGAGGGCGCGGGCCGGCGCCCGATTGATTCGTCAGTCAAGTTTCCTGGGAGAAGGGTACCGCCTTCTGGGATCATGCGCCAATCGACGTCGCGATCCCGCTCTACGACCGGTTTACGGCCCTCGACGCGATAGGGCCCTACGAGGTGCTTTCGCGCCTTCCCGGAGCCCGCGTGACCTTCCTCGCGCACGAGCCCGGGCCGGTCACGACCGACAACGGGATGCTGTCCCTGAACGCCGAGAAGGCACTCGGGGACCTCCCCCGTCCCGAGCTCGTGCTGGTGCCCGGCGGGCTGGGCACGCGCGACCTGCTCGCCGACGAGCCGCTGCTGTCCTGGATCCGCGAGGCCCACGAGCACTCGGACTGGACCACCTCGGTGTGCACGGGCTCGCTGCTGCTGGGCGCCGCAGGCGTGCTCGACGGCCTCGAGGCCACCTCGCACTGGCTCGAGCTCGAGTCGCTGGCCGACTACGGGGCCCGGCCTACCGGACGACGTGTGGTGGAGCAGGGCAAGGTGGTCACATCGGCCGGCGTCTCGTCGGGGATCGACATGGCGCTGGGACTGGCCTCCCGAATCGCCGGGGACGACTTCGCCCGCGCGGTCCAGCTGATGATCGAGTACGACCCCGAGCCGCCGTTCGACGCCGGCTCGGTCGAGAAGGCTCCGGACGAGCTGGTGAGCGCGATCCGGGACCAAGCGGCCCAGTTCAGGTAGCCGTGCCGACCCGCTCCTGGTTGATGGACATGGACGGCGTGCTGGCCCGCGAGGAGCAGCCGATCCCGGGGGCCGACCGCTTCCTGGCCCGTCTGGGCGAGCTCGAACTGCCGTTCCTGGTGCTGACCAACAACTCGATCTACACACGTCGCGACCTGGCCTCGCGCCTGCGCACGGGGGGCCTCGAGGTGCCCGAGGAGGCGATCTGGACCTCGGCGCTCGCCACTGCCACCTTCCTCCACCAACAGCGCCCGGGCGGTTCGGCCTTCGTTATCGGCGAGGCGGGCCTGACCACCGCCCTGCACCAAGTCGGCTACACCCTCACCGAGCAGGGCCCGGAGTACGTGGTGCTGGGCGAGACCCGCACCTACAGCTTCGAGCGCATCACGCGGGCCATACGCCTGGTGAGCGAAGGGGCGCGCTTCATCGCCACCAACCCCGACCCCACCGGCCCCTCGCCCGACGGGCCGCTGCCCGCCACCGGCTCGGTGGCGGCGTTGATCACCCGCGCGACCGGGGTCGACCCCTACTACGTGGGCAAGCCCAACCCGCTGATGATGCGCACGGCGCTCAACAAGCTCGACGCCCACTCGGAGACCGCGGCGATGGTGGGCGACCGCATGGACACCGACATGGTGGCCGGCCTGGAAGCAGGAATGGAGTCGATCCTCGTGCTCACCGGCGTGTCCAGCCGGGAGGACATCGACCGCTTCCCCTACCGGCCCTCGCGAGTGGTCGACTCGATCGCCGACCTGATCGACGACCTGGGCTGAGGCCTCAGATGGCGAAGCGCAGAGCGAAGTAGAAGCCCACGCCGAGCGCCACGACGATGATGAGCACGAGCCCGATCTGATCTTCGCGAACGGCCGGTCGACTGGGAGCGAACGTCCGCCGGCGGAGCCGCTTCCACATGCCGTCAGACTCTAGGACCGATGGAGTTCGGCACAGTCCTGATCCTGATCTGCGTGGTGGGCGCGGTGGTCGCCGTACTGAGCTTCTGGGGCGCCAGCGGCATCTACGACGGCCTGGGCCGCACCGGCGGCCTGGCGCTCGACGAGCCCGACGCCCGGCCGCAGCCCAAGCCCGGCAGCGCCGCCGCAGGCGCAGAGGCGCAGGAGGAGCTTCGGCAGCTCCTGGAGGCCAAGTCCGCCCGGCGCGAGCGCCGCGGGCAGGCGCCGCTGGACATCGACGCGGAGATGGCGGCGCTGTCCCGGCCGGCGGCCACGCCGCGCGACGCGGCGCTGCGCGACGAGGTCCGCCAGCTGGTCGTCGCCCGCAACGAACGGCGTGCCCGGCAGGGCAAGCCACCCCTCGATGTGGAGGCCGAGGTCGAGCGCCAGCTGGACGAGCTCGGGGGCTGAACCGGCCCGTTCCGGTATATAACCCCTGCGATGGCCGAGCGCCGCATCGATTTGGACGAGCTTCTCGTCCGTCCCGGGACCTACCTGAACCCTCAGACCGAGGTGCTCGTGGTGGTCGACGACTCCTCCTCGATCGACGGGGAGATCTTCAACCTGGAGGAGTTCGAGGGCGCCGACTGGGTGGTCATATCCGACGAAGTGCCGCTCGAGGACTCCCAGCGCGACGAGCTGCTGGAGCACTTCCAGGCCCAGTACGCGGGCGGCGATCCGCGCCAGCGCGGGTCGGAGGCGGTCGACGGCGATGAGGACGACGACGTGGACGATGAGCCGACTCCCCCGGTCCCCCTCGAAGAGGGCGAAGACGTCGACTAGCGGGTCCGGGCCTTGAGGCCGGTCTACTACCTCGGGATCTTCATCCCGCTCGCGGTGGTGCTGGAAATCGTGCACGCCGCGCCGGTGCTGGTCTTCGCAACCGCGGCGCTCGGCGTGGTCCCCACCGCCGCCGCGATGGGCGAGGCCACGGAGGTCATCGCCGCCAAGACCGGACCTGGCATCGGCGGCTTCCTGAATGTCACCTTCGGCAACGCGCCGGAGCTGATCATCGCCTTCTTCGCCCTGCTCGAGGGGCTGCAGGAGGTGGTCAAGGCCTCGCTGGTGGGCTCGATCATCGGGAACATCCTGCTGGTGCTGGGCGCGGCGATGGTGGTCGGCGGCGCCAAGCGGGACAAGCAGACCTTCAGCGCCACCGCGGCCAACGCGCAGTCGGCCATGCTGCTGCTGGCGCTGGCCGCCCTGATCCTTCCCGCCGCGTTCCAGCTCATCCACGGAGGCGGCCTTCCGAGCATCGGCGAGGAGCGCGTCGACTTCGGCGGGGACCTGGAGAAGCTCTCGCTGGGAGTCGCCATCGTGCTGCTGCTCAGCTACGTAGCCGGGCTGGTCTTCTCGCTCAAGACCCACCGGCGCGTGTTCAACCCCTACGAGGGCGGCGGGGAAGAGGAGGAGCACGAGCACGGCGACTGGACCATGCGCCGCGCGATCATCCAGCTCGCGGTCGCGGCGGTGCTGGTGGGAATCATGTCCGAGGTGCTGGTGGGCTCGGTCTCCGAGGCCTCGGAGGAGATCGGCCTGTCGGAGTTCTTCGTCGGCGTGTTCGTGGTGGCAATCGTGGGCAACGCCGCCGAGCACTGGGTGGCCGTGCTCGCCGCGGCCAAGGACAAGATGGACCTGTCGGTGAACATCGCCATCGGCTCCAGCGCACAGATCGCGCTGTTCGTGGCCCCGGTGCTGGTGCTGCTGTCCTTCGTCGTCGGCCCCGACCCGATGGCGCTGGTGTTCAACGGCTACGAGATAGCGGGCCTGCTGTTCGCGGTGCTGATCGCCAACTTCGCCACGCAGGAGGGCGAGACCAACTGGTTCGAGGGCGTGCAGCTGCTGTCGCTGTACGCCGTCATCGGGCTCGTCTTCTTCTTTGCCTAGACCGCCGCGGCCACGAGGGCGGTGAGCTCATCGGCCACCCGCTCCAGCGGCTCGGACGAGCCGTCCGCCCTGGCGAGGACCACGGCGCCCTCCACAGCGGCGATTGTGAGGGTCGACAACGAGCGAGCGCGCTCCGCGGGCACGCCCCGGTCGGCGAAGGCCTCCGCGAGCAGGTCCTCCCAGCGGGCGAACGCGTCGCGGGCGGCGTCGCGGGCGCGCGGCGAGCGGTCGCCCTCCAGCGCCGCGGCGACGACGGTGCAGCCGGCCTGGAAGTCCCACTTCTCCAGCAGCACGCGCCAGGACTTCGCGAAGCCCTGGATGGCGGCGGCGGGGTCGTCCTGCTGCAGGGCGGCCGCCAAGCCGGCGGCGATGAACTCCCCCGCGTAGCGGGTCGCCTCCTCCACGAGCTGCGCCTTGCCCTCGGGAAAGTGGTGGTAGATCGAGCCGCGAGGCGCTCCCGAGCGCTCCAGGACGCGGGAGAAGGAAGCGGCGTCCACGCCCTGCTCTCGCATCAGGGCGACGGCGCTCACGATCATCTGCTGTCGGGGGTCGCGCTTGACTATGACGTTCATCATAGTACGGTCACCACATGCCCCTGATCGATCTCACTCTCCCGCAAGGCTCCATCTCCCCCGACGACCGCGCGAAGCTCGCCGACGAGCTGACGGCGGTGGTGCTCCGCGCCGAGCGTGCGCCCGACACCGACTTCTTCCGCTCGGTCACCTGGGCGTTCGTGCACGAGCTGCCGGAGGGCACGATCACCGCGGGCGGCGCCGAGCCCGTGTTCCGGGTCGTCTTCACCGTGCCCGACGGCGCGCTCTCCGACCGGCGCAAGCAGGAGCTGGTCTCCGAGGCCACCCGGGTCGTGTCGGCCACGGCCGGGCTGGGCGAGGCGGACGGCCTTCGCGTGTTCGTGATCATCTCCGAGGTCCCCAACGGCAACTGGGGCGCGGCCGGCAACGTGGTCGACTTCGAGCAGCTCCGCGAGGTGGCGGCAGCCGAGCGCGAGAAGTCGGCGGAGCCCGCCGGGGCCTGACCCGTGGACGGCGAGTGGCAGCCCACGGCGTGCATCCTGTGCGAGTGCAACTGCGGCATCGAGGTCCAGCTCGAGGGCCGGCACCTGGCCAAGATCCGCGGTGACAAGGCCCATCCGGGCTCGCAGGGCTACACCTGCAACAAGGCGATGCGGCTCGACCACTACCAGAACGGCGGCCGCCGGCTGACCTCGCCGCTGCGCCGCCGGCCCGACGGCACCCACGAGGAGATCGACTGGGACACGGCGATCGCGGAGATCGCCCAGCGCCTGGCCGGCATCCGCGACGACCACGGCGGGGAGTCGATCTTCTACTACGGCGGTGGCGGCCAGGGAAACCATCTGGGCGGCGGCTACAGCGGCGCGTTCCTGCGCGCGCTCGGCTCGAAGTGGAAGTCCAACGCGCTGGCGCAGGAGAAGACCGGCGAGGGCTGGGTCGACGCTCATCTGTACGGCGGGCACACACGGGGCGAGTTCGAGCACGCTCAGGTGTCGGTGTTCGTGGGCAAGAACCCGTGGATGTCGCAGAGCTTCCCCCGGGCACGGGTGACGCTCAAGGAGATCGAGAAAGACCCGGAGCGTTCGATGATCGTCATCGACCCCGTGGTCACCGACACGGCGAAGATGGCCGACCTCCACCTGCGCGTGAAGCCGGGGACCGACGCTTGGTGCCTGGCCGCGCTGGCTGCCGTGCTGGTGCAGGAGGGGCTCACCGACGACGACTTCCTGGCCCGCCACACCCACGGCGCCGAAGCGGTGCTCGAGGCGCTGGCGGAGGTGCCCGTCGGCGACTACAGCGATCGCTGCGGCGTGGACGAGCAGCTGATCCGCGCGGCGGCGGGGCGGATCGGGTCAGCCGACAGCGTGTCGGTGTTCGAGGACCTCGGCATCCAGCAGGCCCCGCACAGCGTGCTCAACTCGTACCTGAACAAGCTGCTGTGGATCCTGACCGGCAGCTTCGCCCGGCCGGGGACGATGCATCTGCACTCCTGGATGGCGCAGCTGGCGCGCTACGACACCCGCGAGCGGCGGACGCCGGTCACCGGCGAGCTGGTGATGGGCGGGCTGGTGCCCTGCAACGTGATCGCCGAGGAGATCCTCACCGACCACCCCAAGCGGCTGCGGGCCATGGTGATCGAGAGCTCCAACCCGGCCCACTCGCTGGCGGACTCCGAGCGCTTCGGCGAGGCGCTCGAGGCACTGGACTGCGTGGTGGTCGTGGACGTAGCCATGACCGAGACCGCCCGTCACGCCGACTACGTGCTGCCCGCGGCCAGCCAGTACGAGAAGCCCGAGGCGACCTTCTTCAACCTCGAGTTCCCGCGCAACACCTTCCAGCTGCGCGCCCCGCTGTTCGACCCCCTGCCCGGCACGCTGCCCGAGGCCGAGATCTGGGCTCGGCTGGTCAGGGAGCTGGAAGTGATCGGCGAGGACCAGCTCGGCCCGCTGCGCGCGGCCGCCGCCGAGGGCCGCGCCGCGTACGCCGAGGCGCTGTCGCAGGCGGTGACGGCGGATCCGGGGCTGGCCAAGCTGCTGCCCTTCGTGCTCTACGAGACCCTCGGGCCGACGCTGCCCGAGGGCATGGCCGGCGCCGCCGCCCTGTGGGGGCTGGCGCAGCGCTGCGCGATGACCTACCCGGACGCCGTGCGGCGGGCCGGGCACGCCGACGGCGACGCCCTGTTCGACGCCATGCTCACCGGGCACTCGGGGATCACCTTCACCGTCGACGAGTACGAGGACGACTTCGCGTACATCTCGCACGCCGACAAGAAGATCGCGCTGGAGATCCCCGAGCTGCTGGACGACCTGAGGGGGCTGGCGGACGGAGCGGGCGGGCTGGACCAGCGACGAGTTCCCGCTCGTGCTGTCGGCCGGCGAGCGGCGTGCCTACACCGCCAACGACATCTTCCGCGACCCGACCTGGCGCAAGCGCGACACCGACGGCGCGCTGCGGGTGAGCGTCGAGGACGCCGGGTCACTGGGTCTGGAGTCCGGCGACCGCGCCCGCATCGTGACCGCCGGCGGCGCGGCCGAGGCGGTGGTCGAGGTAAACGAGACCATGCTGGCCGGGCACCTTTCGCTGCCCAACGGCTACGGGCTCGACGACTCCGGCGTGGCACCCAACGCGCTCACCTCCTTGCGCTGGCGCGACCCCCGCTCGGGGACGCCGTGGCACAAGCACGTGCCCGCGCGGCTCGAAGCGGTCTAGACCAGGGCGGCCACGGCGCGGGCGAAGCGCTCCGGCGCGCCCGGGTCCTGACTCAGCCACAGCGACGGCTCGGTCACCTCGAGCTCCAGGACCAGCCCGGGCGGCGCGATGTCCACGCGCGCGTAGAGCAGCTCACCGAAGCGCTCGCCCATCCAGGCGAGGACCGCGTCGGCGATCTCGCGCTCGGCCGCGCTCGGGTCGCGCGGGGTGATGTGCTCGCGGGCGAACAGGCCCTCCACCGGCTTGGCGTCCACCGGCAGCAGGGCGCCCTTGCGAAAGCCGTGCGAAAAGGCGCCGCCCACGAACACCAGGCCGGTCTCGCCGTGCTCGTCGATCTCGGGCAGGTAGGGCTGCGCCATTGCCGTGCGGCCGTCGGCCTGGATGGACTGCGCCAGCGCCGCCGCCTCGACGACCGAGGCGAAGCGGCCGGTGTCCCGCGCGCCGGCCGACTCGGTGGGCTTGACCACGATCTCGCCGTCGAGATCGGGCAGCTCGTCGAACCAGGTGGGCACCACCGGCAGGCCGGCCTCGGTCAGCTCGGCCAGGTAGCGCTTGTCGGTGTTCCAGCGCAGTACCGCGGCCGGGTTGTGCAGCCTGGGCACCGAGTCCGCCCAGGCCAGGAACTCGTCGCGGCGGCCGACGTAGTCCCAGGTCGAGCGCACCACGGTCAGGTCGAAGGCGCCCCAGTCCACGGCGGGGTCGTCCCACACCACGGGCTCTGCCTCCACCCCCAGCCGCGCCAGCGGCTCGAGCGCCAGCCGCTCGTCCTCGTCCAGCTCGGCCATCTCCGCGCAGGTGGCCAGCGCCACGCGTGCCCTGCTCACTGGTGGCTCGGCATGGCGCCCGCCTTCATCGCCTCGATGCGCTCCTCCTGCTTTTCCTCCGCGTCGGGGTCGCGCTTGTCGGCGATGATCGAGGCGACGATCCCGATGGTGAAGGCGGTCGCGATGATGGCCAGGCTGGGCAGCGGGCCGATCTCCACGAAGTCCTCGATCAAGAGCTTCACCCCCACCAGGCCGAGCACGATCGCGATCGTCTGGTCGAGGTAGCGGAAGCGGGCGATCAGGCTCTCCACCAGCACGAACAGCGCCCGCAGGCCGAGCAGCGCGAAGACGTTGCCCATGAAGATCAGGAACGCGTCCTGGGTGATGGCGAACGCAGCCGGGATCGAGTCGATCGCGAATGCCACGTCGGCGAACACGATCGCCGTCAGAGCGAGGAACACCGGTGTGGCGTAGCGCTTGCCGTCCTGCTTGACGAACCACTTGTTGCCGTGGAACTCCGAGGTCACCGGGAAGAACTTGCGCACCACCCGGACCATCGGGTTCTTGTCGGGATCGACGTTGTCTTCGACCCCGCGCAGGATTCGGTAGGCCAGGAAGATCAGCGCCACCCCGAGGATGTAGATGACGAAGTGGAACTGCTCGATGAGGGCGATCCCGACGAGGATGAACACGCCCCGCAGCGCCAGCGCCGCGATGATCCCCCAGAACAGCAACCGCGGGCGGTTCGCGTACGGGATGCCGAAGTAGGCGAACAGCAGCAGGAAGACGAACAGGTTGTCGAGCGAGAGCGAGCGCTCGATCAGGTAGACCGTCGTGTAGAGGACGCCCCGCTCGCCGCTCTCGGCGACCCCGAGCACGGCGCCGGCGATCAGCGCGAGCGCGAGCCAGCCGATCGACCAGAAGGCCGCCTCCTTGAAGCTCGGCTCCCGGCCGCCTGCGAAGAACTGGAGGTCGAGATACAGGAAGACCAGCAGCGCCAGGATCAGCAGTGGCAGCTGAAATTCCACGCCCGGACCATAGAGTGAAGCCATGCTCGGGCACGCGGCTTTGGGCGCCTGGAGTGGCGGGCGTTACCTGCACTTCGGAGAGCAGGTCGACGAGGACCGGCTGGCCACTCTGCTGCGCCCCGACGACCGGCTGCGGACCGTCCTGACCGCCGACGTCTACGGGCAGGGCGAGGGCGACCGGCTGGTGGGTCGGGCGCTGGACGGACTCCCCCGCGAGGACTTCGCGCTGGTGGGCGCCATCGGCCACGACTTCTACGAGGGCGAGCGCGAGGGGCCGCGTGGCTACCCGCGCTTCACCGACCCGCGCCTGCGCGGGCCGGGCGAGTACCGCGACTACGTGCGCACCGCCGTCGAACGCAGCCTCGAGCGCTGCGGCGTCGAGCGCTTCGACGTGCTCCTGCTGCACAACCCCGACCGGCGCGGGTTCGAGAGCCCGGAGGTCTGGGAGGCGCTGAACGAGGTGCGCGACGAAGGTCTGGCCGGCGCCTTGGGCGTGGCGCCCGGACCCGCCAACGGCTTCGTGCTCGACCTCATCGGCTGCCTGGAGCGCTACGGGGGGCTCATCGACTGGGCCATGGTGATCCTGGGCCCGCTCGAGCCGTGGCCCGGCGAGCTCGTGCTCGACGCGTGCGCGGCGCAGGACGTGTCGGTGGTCACGCGGGTGGTGGACTACGGCGGGCTGTTCTGGGACGACGTGCTCCCCGGCCACGAGCTCGGCCGCACCGACCACCGCTCTTTCCGCCCCGACGGCTGGATCGAACGCGGCCGCGAGAAGCTCGACCGGATGCGCCCGCTCGCCGAGCGCCACGGCCTGACTCCGATGCAGCTCGCCTGCCAGTGGAACCTGGCCCACGACCCGGTGCGCTGCGTCGTGCCCACGCTGATCCAGGAGAGCGGGCCGGACGCCCGCCCGATCGAGGACAAGCGCGCCGAGCTGGCGGCGCTGCCGGCGGAGGTCACCCTGTCGGCCGCAGAGGTAGACGAGCTGCGCGCCATCGGCGACAACGCCGGGTCGATGACGCTCAAGGGCGCCTCACCCGAGCACGAGGGCGAGGAGCGCCCCGACCGCTGGGACCTCGAGCCCGGTCATCAGCAGCTGGCCGAACGCCACGGGATCGACCCGGAGCGCGACCTGCGAAAGGCCGCTGCCTAGCGGAGGAGTTCTGAGCAGCGCTGCAGCGCCGCGGTGTCCTGCGGGTCTGCCTTGTCCAGGCAGTCGGCGTAGCGCTGGAAGGTGTCGGCGTCGCCGCCGCTGCCCCCGCTCCCGCCACCCTGTGGGGACTGGGGCGTCTGCGGTGTCTGCGGCGTCTGCTGCTGGGGCACCTGCGGGGTCCCGGCCGAGCCACCCTGGCCCGTGCCGCCCTGGCCGGTGCCCAGAGCGCCGCCCAGGCCGAGGGCTCCGGCGCCGCCGAGCTGCTTGGTCAGGTCCGACAGCGGGCGCGACTGCGCCGGCGGCTCGATCTTCTGCGGCTTGCCCACGTCGCGGAACTCGATCGTCAGCTCCAGCGTGCCGCCCTCGACGCCGCGCACCATCTGGCGATCGGCCTCCGGCACGGTGACCTGCACGTTTGTCGACAGCCGGCGGATGCGGTCGTCATCTGCGCCGACGTAGACGTCGAAGGTGGGGTTGCGCACCACCTGCGCGATCTTGTCCACCACGGACTGGGGCAGCGGCTTGGGGACCGCCGCGCCGGCGCCCAGGCTCTTGCCGGCGCGTGAGACGAAGCGGTTGAGGTCGGCCACCATCTTCTTCACGTCGAGCTGCCCGGAGATGTGCTTGGTCTCGACCCCCGCCACGTCCTCCTCGCCCTCGTCCTTGGCAGTCGCGATCCAGGAGCGCGGGTTCACCCCGGGCCCGCGGACCTTCTCGCGGCGCTCGCGCCCGCCCTCGAACGCCTTGTTGGCCTCCTGGACCTGGTCGCGGGGCACCTCGTAGAAGCCGCCCTGGAACTTGATGAAGGACCGGTCGCCGACCGAGACCCGGCCCGTGTCGATCGACGCACCGCCCCCGTCCACCGCGATCTTGAGGTCGATGTCGAACTCCGGCGGTTTGTCCTTCGCGGACCGGTAAGGGCCGCGGGCCTGGATCCGGATCGGGCGCTCCAGCTGCGGCACACCGCGAATGCGGATCGTGCTGTCGAGGTTGATGTTGGCGCTCTCGAGCGACTTGTCGAACGCCCGGTCGAGGAGCTTGGTGACCTCTTCCTGGTCACTGCCGCCACCGCAGGCCGCGAGCAGCAGCCCGCAGGCCGCGAGAACCGCTGTGCAGAGGAGGCCGAGCGCGCGCAACGAAGGCGGAGCGTAGTGAAAGGACCCGCCTACCCACGCAACTTCCACCCTGCCCGCGCGTTGACTGCCCAGATGTCCCTCCGTTGCAGGAGCTTCTTGCTCGCCGCCGTGGTCTGCGGGGTCCTCGCCGCGCCCGCCCAGGCCTCCGCCGGCGAGGTCCTGGTGGTCGACGGCGGCCACGTTCAGCGCAGCGCCGACCCGTTCGTGCCCTCCGGCGCTGACGCGCGCCTCCCCGAGCCGCCCGGACGCGTCGCCTCCGCCGGCTCGACCGCGCGAGCCGCCGCCACCAACCGCGGGGCCAGGGCCGTGGGCCGGGCCATCTCGCGGGCACGACGCGCTCGCCGGATCTCCCGCTCCGCGGCTCGGCGCTACTCAGGGTGGTTCTCCAGCGCCCGGCGAACCCTGCGCCGCCTGCGCGGTTCACGCAAGCGCCAGCTCAACTACGTGGTCGGGGTGGCAGAGCGGCTCGCGCTGCGGGGTCGCCTGACCTCCTCGCGGATGCCCGCGGTGTTCCTGACCGTGCGGCGCAACGCCTCTTTCTGGCGCTCGCGCGCCTTCCCCGGCCCCGATGCCAAGGTGCGCTTCCGCGGAAGCGAGATCTTGTTCCAGTACTACGCCGGGCGGGGGATCCAGCTACAGCCGCTGGTCAACTGGAAACGCGTGAACCTGATGCACGGGGCGTGCACCAAGGGCGGCTCGAACTGCAGCCGCTCGCGGCTGGCCAAGCTGGTCTCCGAGCTCAACCGCACGGCCTCACGGCGCTCGCCTCGGTTCATCGCCTGGGAGTACTACTTCACCTTCGGCGGCGGGGGGCCGCCGTGGATGAGCGGCATGGCCCAGGCCACTGCGGTGCAGGCGCTCGGCCGTGCGTCGCGGCTGCTCGACCGGCCGGACTACCTCGCCACCGCCCGCAAGGCGCTGCCTGCGTTCTCGGCCTCGCCCTCGGCGGGCGGGGTCAAGGTCCGCGGCTTCCGCGGCGGGCGCCATTACCTGCAGTACTCGTTCGCGCGACGGCTGTTCATCATGAACGCCTTCCTCCAGTCGGTGATCGGGCTGTACGACTACGCCAAGATCACCGGCGACCAGCGCGCCGACGGCCTGTGGCGCGCGGCCGAGCCCGAGGCCGCGCGCGAGGTGCCCTCGTTCGACATCGGCGACTGGTCGCTCTACAGCTACCGCGGCCCGGAGTCCGACCAGGACTATCACGAGCTGTTGCGCGAGTTCCTGGCCTCGATGTGCAGCCGCCTGCGCACCGACGTGTACTGCCAGACCGCCCGCCGCTTTCGCGCCTACCAGACCGACCCCGCCGTGCTCGACATCAAGGGGCCGGCCACCGCCACCCACAACCAGCCCACCCGCATCCGCTTCTTCGTCAACAAGCGGTCGGCCGTGCAGGTGGTGGTGACCCGGGACGGCGACGTCGGCCTGGACAGGACAGCCACCTTCCGCCGCGGCGACGGCTCGTTCGAGTGGACGCCGCGGGCCACCGGCAGCTACACGATCCGCCTGTCGGCGAAGGAGTTGCGCACCGGCAAGGGCCTGCGTAGCCGCACCGAGGGCTCGGTGCTCGTCGGTCCGGGATAGCCTGGGGCGTCCTTTGGCGCCTCGCACCATCCTCTACACGGGCAAGGGCGGCGTCGGCAAGACGAGCGTCGCCGCGGCCACCGCCCGCCGCTGCGCGGCGGCCGGCCTGAAGACGGTCGTCCTGTCCACCGACCCCGCGCACTCGCTGTCGGACTCGCTCGAGCAGCAGCTGGGCGGCGATCCAACCGAGATCGCGCCGAACCTGTGGGGCCAGGAGGTCCAGGCCCAGGAGCAGATGGAGACCCACTGGGACGCCGTGGGCGACTGGCTGGGCGAGCTGCTGGCCGAGCGCGGCGTGGACCGGATCTCCGCCGACGAGCTGACCGTCCCGCCGGGCATGGACGAGCTGTTCTCGCTGCTGCAGATCAAGCGCCACCACGAGGAGGCGGTGTTCGACTGCGTGATCGTCGACTGCGCCCCCACCGGCGAGACGCTGCGGCTCCTGTCGTTCCCCGACGTGGCCAAGTGGTGGCTGGAGAAGGTGTTCCCGTGGGAGCGGCGCATCATGTCGGCCGCGCGGCCGCTGGCCCGGGGGCTGCTCGACGTGCCGCTGCCCGACGAAGCGGTCTTCGACGACGTGGAGCGCCTGGTCCGCAACCTGGTGGCGATGAACGCCATCCTGCGTGACCGCTCCACCACCTCCGTTCGGCTGGTGATGAACCCAGACCGGATGGTGGTCAAGGAGTCGATGCGCACCTTCACCTACCTGAACCTGTACGGCTACCTGACCGACGCCGTGGTGGTGAACCGCGTGCTGCCCGAGGAGGCCGGCGGGGGCTACTTCGACTCCTGGCGCGACGCGCAGGCCGAGCACATGGAGCTCGTGCGATCGGCCTTCTCCCCCGTGCCCATCCTCACCGCGCCCTGGCTTCCGCGCGAGGTGGTGGGCCAGGACTCGCTCGACGAGCTGGGGGAGATCCTGTTCGGCTCCGAGGACGCCGCGGCCGTGCTGCACGAGGAGCTCTCCCAGGAGCTGTCGAGCGACAACGGCAGCGCCACGCTGCGCCTGCCGCTGCCGTTCGCCGAGCGGGGCGACATCGACCTCAAGAAGATCGGGCTCGAGGTGATCGTGCGGGTGGGCGGCCAGAAGCGGACTATCATCCTGCCGCCCGCAATGGCGGCATACGCCACCACGGGCGCCCGCTTCGAGGAGGGGGCCCTCCAAGTGTTCTTCGCGAAGGAAGACGATGGACAGGACTGAGAACGAACAGCGAACACGCGAGCCGTGGTCGGGCCGGCGCCCGGCCAACGGCGCGCCCGATGGAGCCGGCGGCCGGCCAGAGCGCGGCCGGGGGGCAGGAGCCGGCAGGCGGGCAGGAGCCGCCTCCTCGGCAGGACGCACCGCCGCCGCCCCCTCCGTCCCAGGGGCGCATGGACTTCTCCCCCTTCTTCGTATTGCTGGACGCCCTGCGCCGGGCCATCCCCGGCGACATGCAGAACCAGTTCACGCGCATGGTGCGCGAGACGCTGATCACCATCCGCGGCCTGATCGACTGGTACCTCGACCGCCTCGAGCGCCCCGAGCCCGAGCAGCGGGTCGAAGACATCCCGATCGACTGAGCTCATGGCTACCTCCCTGATCACCGGTTACCCCGGCTTCATCGGCGCGCGCCTGGTTCGCGCGCTGCTCGACGACGACCCCGAGCTGAACATCGTCGCCCTGGTCGAGCCCAAGATGGCCGACAGGGCCCGCGAGCAGGCGCCGGAGCGCCTGGAGGTGATCGAGGGCGACATCACCGACCGGCGGCTGAAGCTGTCCGACGAGGACTACGAGCGGCTGACCGCCGAGGTGACGCAGGTCTACCACCTGGCCGCGATCTACGACCTGGCCGTGCCGATCCACGCGGCGCAGGCGGTGAACGTGGACGGCACCGGCAACATCCTCGACTTCTGCCTGGCCTGCGAGAACCTCGAGCGACTCCATTACGTCAGCACCGCCTACGTAGCGGGCATGCGCACCGGCGTGGTCTACGAGCACGAGCTGTCCCTCGGCCAGCGGTTCAAGAACCACTACGAGTCGACCAAGTTCCAGGCCGAGGTGTGGGTGCGCCAGCAGATGGATCGCGTCCCCACCACGATCTACCGCCCGGCGATCGTGGTCGGCGACTCGCAGACCGGCGAGACCGTCAAGTTCGACGGCCCCTACTACATGCTGCGCGTGATCTCGCAGTCGACGCGGCTCAAGCAACCGGTGCCGCGCTTCGGCCGGGCCGAGGCGACCTTCAACGTGGTGCCGGTGGACTTCGTGATCGAGGCCATGCGCGCCGGCGCGGGCGCCGGCGACACCCTGCACCTGGTCGACCCCGACCCGATCAAGGCCAACGAGATCTTCGACACGCTGTCCGAGGCATACGGCGGCAAGAAGACCGCCTACAGGCTGCCGCCCAAGGCCGTCGCGGCCTCCCTCCACGTGCCCGCGGTGCGCAAGTTCTTCGCCGGCGCCCCGGCCGAGTCGATCCAGTACCTCAACCACCCGGTCCGCTTCGACACCCGCCGCGCCGAGCAGGTGCTCGGCGCCAAGGGGATCACCTGCCCGCACCTCAAGGACTACGTCGAGCCGATGGTGCGCTTCTTCCGCGAGCACGAGGACGACGAGTCCTTCGCGCCCGGCGGAGGCCTGCGCGGCTGATCAGCCCTCAGGCGGCCCTCACGGCTTGACCCGCGATCGATTGTGCGTTTGATGGGGCTATAGCCCCGCAAAGTCCACAATCGTCGGGGCGAGCGGGAGCGGCCGAGGCACCGGTGCGCGGCGGATACGCTTCCGCCATGGCCAAGACCTGGGTCCTCACCGGCTCACCGGACAACTTCGAAGCCACCCGCGAGCGCGGCTTCCGGCTGATCGGGGCCAAGGAGCGCAAGCGCGCGATGGCCGAGCGGATCGAGATCGGGGACGAGATCGTCCTCTATCTGACCCAGATCCAGGTGTTCGCGGGGATCATCCGCGTGACCTCGGAGATGTTCGAGGACCGAGAGCTGGTGTGGCCGGGCAAGCCCGGCAAGCGCGACGAGTACCCGTGGCGGTTCGAGACCGAGCCGGTCGTGGTGCTCGACGAGAGCACCTTCGTGCCGGCCGAGGACGTCGCGCTGGAGCTCGAGCACGTGCGCAAGTGGCCGGCCGAGCACTGGAAGCTCGCCTTCCAGGGCCAGCTGCGCACGGTCTCCGAGGCCGACGCGCGGCTGCTGGGCGAGCGCCTGCGGGCAGCCGCGCCGGCCCCGGCCTGAGCGGAGCGTGCGCCACTCGCGCCACTACTCGCTGGAGGAGGCCAACGAGGCCATCGCCTGGGTGGAGGCGTGCCTCCAGCGCCTGCGCGAGGCCAAGTCCAACCTGGGTGACAAGGAGGCGCGCGAGGCCTTGGCCGAGGCCACTCCGACCAACGGCGGCGGCGAGCCGGGCAAGGTTGTCTCGGAGGCCTTCCTCGACCTGCGCACCGCCCTGGTCGACCTGCGCGAGCGCGACATCGTGCTGCGCGACCTCGACCGGGGCCTGGTGGACTTCCCGTCGGTCAACGGCGAGGAGGAGATCTACCTCTGCTGGGAGGAGGGCGAGACCGAGATCGCCTTCTGGCACGACCTCGAGACGGGCTTCGCCGGCAGGCGGCCACTCGAGGATGGCTAGAGAGATCCTCGACGCCTTTCGGGCGCTGAGCCTCGAGCTGCGCATAGCGGCCGGCGCCGCGGTCCTCCTGGTGGCCAGCACCTTCGGGCCGTTCTCGTGGATCGAGGCGGCCATCGTCCTGACCGGCCTGAGCGTGCTCTTCCTGCTGTGGCAGCGCGGGAGCGGCAAGACCTTCCACCTCCCCGAGGGCGACGGCACGCTGGTGGCGGTGGCCGGGGCCTGGGCCGCCCTGCTGATCGTGATTCGCCTGTTCGACCGCCCGCTTGGCCAGAACCTGCTGGCCCTGGCCTGCGCGGCGATCCTGGTCGCGGCGGGCGCGCGGGAGCGCGCGCGGCGCCGGGAGCCCCCTCCGGACGCCGAACATCCGGTGGATCCGGCCGATGCACCCACCTCCCCGCTTCGGTGACATCCGCCGGTTTTCGTCGTAGTCTGGTCGCGGCCAGAAGGACTCGAGAGGAGCACGTTGCTGGAAGGCAGCCAGCCTGAGGCTCACCAGCTGAGCCTCAAGAACCGCATGCGCATCGACCGGCTGCGGAGGACCATCGCCGGGCGGCCGGTCCTGTTCATCCTCGGCTACTCCGTGTTCATCCTGCTGCTCTGCGGGGGGATCTACTCGGTGCTCGAGAGCAAGACGAGCATCCCCGACGGCCTGTACTGGGCCATCGTCACCGCGTCCACCGTCGGCTACGGCGACATCTCGCCCGTGGAGATCGAGGGCCGGGTGCTGGCCGGCTTCCTCATCGTCAACGGCATCGCGGTCGCCGCCCTGCTCACCGCCCTGTTCGCCACCTGGCTGCTGGAGGCGAAGTTCGAGGAGCACCTCGGCACGCCCGACCTGCACGACGACTTCGACCACCTGATCGGGCAGCTGCAGGCGCTCAAGCGCCGCTACGAGCAGGACGAGACCGCGGACGACGCCATCGCCGAGGCTGCGCGGGTGGCCTACGCGGAGTGGAAGTCCCAGCCCGACGGCGAGAAATGCGACCGGGCAATGGCCACCCTGGCCGACGCCCTGAAGCACGACTACTAGGAAAGGAACGGCTTGAAGAAATCCACAGCGGTGAACCTCGGCCTGGTGGCCGGCTTCGCGACCGCGTTCAGCGGATGCGGCGAGACGGCCTACTGCGTCGACCAGAACGACCAGGTGGTCGAGAACACGTTCTGCGGGGACGAGAACTTCGGTGGCGACAGCAGCCACTACTGGATCTACGGCGGCGCGGCGCTGGGCGGCGCAAAGGCGATCAAGAAGGGCACCAAGCTCGCCGGCGGCAGCAAGATCCTCTCCACGAACAAGAGCGCCATCACCTCCCGCGGCGGCCTCGGCTCGAGCGGAGGCTCGACCTCGGGCGTCGGGCGCAGCACGGGCGGATTCGGCTCCGGCGGCAGCTAGTCATCGACCGACTGAAGGCCGAGCCCCGGGAGGGCTGGCCGGCGATCATCGAGGAGCAGGGCCTCATCTACTGGCGGACCGACCTGCCCGACGGGGGGCAGGTCTCCTACTGGAACGAAGAGGCCTACTACGCCTTCTCCTCCACCGAGGTCTACGAGCTCGAGGCCGAGGTCCGCGTGCTCATGGACATGCTCATCGAGGCCGGCGATTACATCATCGAGCACAACCTGTTCTCGAAGATGGGCATTCCCGGCTGGGCGGTGCCGCGCATCAAGGAGACCTGGGAGTCCGAGCCGCCGATGGTCTACGGGCGCTTCGACTTCGCTTACGGCCCCGACGGGGCCAAGCTGCTCGAGTACAACGCCGACACCCCCACGGCGCTGCTGGAGACCGCCATCCAGTGGCACTGGGTGCAGGATGTCTTCGGCCCCAGCGGCGACCAGTGGAACACCGTGCACGAGGCGCTGGTGACCCGCTGGCGCGAGCTCAACGAGGCCGACCGCCTACCGGGCCAGTGGGTGCACATGCTCCACACCACCGCCGAGGGCTCGGGCGAGGACTTCATGACGGTCGGCTACATGGCGGCCACCGCCCACGAGGCCGGCATCCGGGTCGAGCTCATGCCCGTCGAGAACCTCGGCTTCAACGAGGAGCAGGGGTTCCTCGACATGCAGGGGCGCTACGTGCGCACCGCCTTCAAGCTCTACCCCTGGGAGTGGATCGTCCACGAGCGGTTCGGTGAAGCCGCGATGAACCTCATGGGCGACCAGCCCGGCCAGACCACCTGGATCGAGCCGATCTGGAAGATGATGTGGTCCAACAAGGGGATCTTGCCGGTGCTCTGGGAGCTGTATCCCGAGCACGAGACCCTGCTGCCCGCCTGGTTCGAGGGCGAGGAGCCCAAGGGTCTCGAGTCCTACGTCCGCAAGCCGCTGCTGGCGCGTGAGGGGGCGGACTCGGTGGCCGTGATCGACGGCAAGGTGGCCGAGAAGGGCCCAGGGCAGGGCTACGGCACGGAGGGATTCATCGTGCAGGAGTACGCCGACCTGGGCGAGTACGAGGGCGGGGTCCGCCCCGTGCTCGGCCTGTGGACGGTCGACATGGAGCCCGTGGGCTGCGGCATTCGCGAGCAGCACGGGCTGATAACCGACAACACGTCGCGCTTCACGCCGCACGTGATCGCCGACTGACGAGAGGAGCGCAGAAGTGGAAGATTCGACTATCGAGCTGGTGGGGCAGGTCTTCGCCTACTCCGGCGTCGGCCTGGTCATCCTGATGACCGGGTTCTTCGTCGTGGATGTCCTCACCCCGGGCAACCTGGGCAAGCAGCTCATGGACGGGAATCCCAACGCCTCGGTCCTGGTCGGGGCCACGCTGGCCTCGCTCGGCCTGGTGCTGTGGTTCGCGATCTTTTTCACCGGCGCAGGGTGGGACGGGCTCGACGAGTGCGCCATTTTCGGCGCCGTGGGCGTGATCATCCAGGGCATCGGGTTCTTCGTGCTCGACCTGGTGACGCCAGGAAAACTCGGGCAGGAGCTGATGCAGGACACCTACCACCGGGGCACGACCGTCTCGGCGTCGCTCCAGTTCGCGGTCGCCCTGATCGTCAGCGCGTCGCTGACGTAGGTCGAGAGGGAAGCCTCACCCGCGGCAGGCGCTTCTCCTGCACGGCAGCCGGGGGCGCGCCAGCGAGCGCGCCTCCGGGGCAGTCGGCGCACTTGACCTCGCGCCGCGGGTTGCGAAGACCGACCAGGCCGAGTAGCCCGCCGGCGGCCACCAGAACGGCCGCGATTCCCATGCCGTAGCGAAACGCGCTCACCGACGCCTCGTCGGTGGCCTCGGCCACCCGCTTGCTCACCGCAGGCGGCAGGCCCGGCGCCCGGATCTCGGCCAGCGGCTGGCGCTTGGCCGCCTCGAGCGGGGCCGCCAGCTCGGGGCGGTCGGCCAGCCGGCCCAGTTGCTCGTCCAGCGCCGAGCCGTACTGCGCGGCGATCACCACGCCCACCGCCGCCACCGCCACCAGGCCCGCCACCCGGGCGATGGCGTTGTTCACGCCAGAGGCCACCCCGGCGTTGTGCTCGTCGGCGTCGGCCAGCACGGTGGCGGTGAGGGGGGCCACCGTCATCGACAGCCCGAGCGCGAAGAACAGCATTGCGGGAAGGAGGTCGGTGACGTAGCTCACGTCCTGGTCCAACCGCATGAATAGGGCGAGCCCCACCGCCGCCACCAGCGGCCCGCCGCCCATGAACCAGCGCGGGCCGAATCGGTCGGCCAGCGCGCCGAAGCGCGCCGCCAGGAAGAACATGACGATGCTCACGGGCAGCGTGGCGGTGCCCGCCTCCAACGCGGAGTAGCCCGCCACCTGCTGGAGGAACAGGATCAGGAAGAAGAAGAGCAGGCCGAGGCCGCCGTACATGGTCAGGGTCTCCACGTTTCCGATGGCGAAGTTGCGCCGTCTGAACAGGTCCAGCGGCAGCATCGGCGCAGAGGTCCGGCTCTCATACACCAGGAAGCCGGCGAACAGCAGCGCGCCCGCCACCAGCGGCCCAAGCACCAGCGGGTCGCCGAAGCCCCTCAGCGGCTGCTCGATCAGGCCGTAGGTCATGCCCGCGAGCCCGGTCGCGCACAGCCCGGCGCCGATCAGGTCGATCTTGCCGCGCTGCACCCGCTCCTCGCCCGTCATCGTCCGGGCGACCAGGAACAGGGTCACCAGCAGCAGCGGCACGTTGATGGCGAAGATCCACCGCCACGAGGCGTTGTCAACGATCTGGCCCCCGACCAGCGGCCCGAGCACGGCGCCGATGCCGGCCCAGGCGGTCCAGGTGCCGATGGCGCGCCCGCGCTGGTCGCCGGGGAAGGTGTTGACGATCACCGCCAGCGCCGCGGGAGTGAGCAGCGCGCCCGCGACACCCTGGAGAGCACGCGCCGCAACCAGCACCTCGATGGTGGGCGCGACCGCGCACAGCACCGAAGTCACGCCGAAGCCGATGACGCCCGCGCTGAACACCCGCCGCTCGCCGAAGATGTCGCCCAACGAGCCGCCGATCAGCAGCAGGGAGCCGAGCGTCAGCAGGTAGGCGTTCGAGGTCCACTGCTGACCGGCCAGCCCGCCGCCGAGGTCGCGCTCGATGGCGGGAAGCGCGACGTTGACCACCGTCGAGTCCACCAGGACCACGGCGGTGGCGAGGATGCAGGACACCAGCACCAGTCGCTGGTGCCGTGTCATGCCGCGCTAGTCCTCGAAGAAGGCGTAGCCGTACTCCCCTCGCTTGTAGGCCAGCTTGGCTATCGCGGTCATGCGCTCGTCGTCGTTGTGGTCGATCTGCTCGAGCCCCGCGTTCACCCGCTTCGCGGCCCGCTCGCAGAAGGTCTGGGCGATGTAGCGCTCCTGGCCCGAGGGCTCGACGCCCTGGTCCTCGAAGATGCTCGTGACCCGCGAGAGCACGGCGATCTGCGCGTAGATGTCGGCGGTGGCGTCCGCCAGCCGCTTCTGAGCGAACTGCTTGTACATCACCTTCTTGCCGTGCTTGCGGAGAAGCGACTCGGAGGCCGAGCGCAGGTGCTTGACCTGGTCGCCGACCGACGACGCGAACGAGTCCAGCTCGTCGTGGGCCTTGGTGATCTTGTCCGGTCGCACCTCGCGCTTGATGCGCCCGGCGGCGTAGTCGGCGAGGATCCCCAGCGAGCTGAGCGGGCGGCCGAGCTCGAGGTCGCCCAGGTCGCCGAGGTCCTCCCCCAGCGTCTTGAGCCCGCCCAGGGCGACGAAAGCGCGGAGGACGTCGTTGGCGCCCTCGAAGATCGGGAAGATGCGCGTGTCGCGCAGGTACTTCTCGTAGGGCTCGGTGCGCATGTAGCCCTTGCCGCCGGCCAGCTGCAGCGAGCGGTTCACCTGGTACCAGAGGAACTCGGTGCCGGAGATCTTGATCACCGCCGACTCCAGCGAGTAGTCGGGCACGCCGGCGTCGACGAGGCCGGTGGACAGGTAGGTCATGGACTCCAGCCCGAACAGGTAGGAGACCATCCAGCCGATCTTGTCCTGGACCAGCTCGAAGTCGGCCAGCGGCTGGCCGAACTGGCGCCGCTCGCGCACGTGGTCGATGCTCAGGTTCAGCAGCTTCTTGGCCCCGCCCACCGAGCCGCTGCCCAGTGACATGCGCCCGTTGTTGAGGATGTGCATGGCGATCTTGAACCCGTCGCCGGGCTCGCCCAGCACGTTCTCGGGCGGGACCCTGAGGCCGTTGTAGGTCAGCTCTCGCAGGTCGTTGCCGCGCAGGCCGAGCGTGTCGAACCGGTGCCCGACCTCGAACCCGTCCATGTCGGACTCGACGATGAAGGCGGTGTGCTCGTCCTCGCCGGTGGCGGCGAAGGTGACGAACGTCGAGCCCTTGCTGCCGTTGCCGATGTAGTGCTTCTTGCCGTCCAGGCGCCAGGAGCCGTCGGACTGGCGCTCGGCCCTGGTCTCCAGGCTCGCCACGTCGGACCCTGCTCCCGGCTCGGTGAGCGCGAAGCCCGCCAGCTTGCGGCCCGAGCACAGGTCGGGCAGGAAGCGCTCCTTCTGCTCGTCGGTGCCGAACAGGACGATGCCCTTCATGCCGATCGACATGTGCACGCCCATGACCACCGACAGCGTCGGGTCGATCTGCGCGAACTCCTCCGACACCCGGCAGTAGCCGGTCTGTGACAGGCCCTGCCCGCCGTACTCCTCGGGCACGTAGAGGCCCAGGATGCCTCGCTCGGCCAGCGACTTGATCGTCTTGTCGCCCACCCAGCGCTTCTCCTCGACCTCGTCGGCGTCGTAGGGCAGGTCGCGCACCGCCTCGCACAGCGAGCGGATCTTGTCCTGCTCGGCGTCGTCGGGCTTGGGGTAGGGGAAGACCAGCTCCTCGTGGATCTCGCCGAGGTAGAGCCCCTTGGCGAAGGACGAGACGCGCTCGTCGGTGCTGGGCCGCTGTTCGGTGGTGGCGGCTTCCACCGGGCGGCTAGGCCCCGGCGCCGTTCAGGGAGCGGGGCTCGGGCCCCACGTACTTGGCGGAGGGGCGGATCAGCTTGGCTTCGCGCTTCTGCTCCATGATGTGAGCGGCCCAGCCGCCCACGCGGGCGCAGGAGAACAGCGGGGTGAAGAGATCGGGCGGCACCTCGGCGAAGTCGAGCACCACCGCCGACCAGAACTCGACGTTGGTGGCCAGCACGCGGTCGGGCTTGCGGGCCTTGAGCTCGGCCAGCGCGGCCTTCTCCAGCTCCTCGGCCGCCTCGAGGCGGGGGGCGTCGATCTCCTGAGCGGTGCGCCGCAGCACCCGCGCCCGGGGATCCTCGGCGCGGTAGACGCGGTGGCCGAATCCCATCAGGCGCTCACCGCGGTCGAGCAGGTCCTTGACGTAGCGCTCGGCGTCGCCCTCGCGCTCGACGCCGTCGAGCATGTGCAGCACCCGGGACGGGGCGCCCCCATGCAACGGGCCGCTCAGCGCGCCGACCGCGCCGCTCAGCGCCGCGGCCACGTCCGCGCCGGTGGAGGCGATCACCCGGGCGGTGAAGGTGGAGGCGTTCATGCCGTGCTCGGCGGCGGAGATCCAGTACGCGTCGATCGCCTTCACGTGCCGCGGGTCGGCCTCGCCCCGCCAGCGGATGAGGAAACGCTCGGGGATCGAGGTTGCCTTGTCCACTTCGAGCTGGGGCACGGGCGGGCGGCCGATGCCGCGGGCCGACTGCGCCACGAAGGACAGCGCCATCACCGAGCAGCGGGCGAGGTCGTCGCGGGCCTGCTCGTCGGAGATGTCGATCACCTCCTGGAGACCCCACTCCGGCGCCAGCATGGCCAGCGCGGACTGGAGGTCGGCGCGCGGGTTGCCGGTGCGCACCGAAAGGGCGTGCGGCTCGGCCGGAGGCAGCCCGGGCTCGAAGCTGCCGTCCACCAGGAGGCCCCAGACCTTCTCGAAGCTCACCTCGCCGACGAGATCCTCGATGTCGATGCCCCGGTAGCGGAGCGCGCCGCCCTCCTTGTCGGGCTCGGCGATCGTCGTCCGAAATGCGATTACTCCCTCGAGGCCCGAGGGGGCTTCGATTACCTCGGCCATGGGGTCTGACAATACTTGCGCGGTGGCCGCGATCCGCCTCGCCGGACAAGACGACCTCCCCACGCTCGCGCGACTGCTAGCCGGCTTTCGCGATTTCTGGGTAAGGGACGAGCCCACAGACGAGGCGATCGAGAGGGCGCTGACCACGCTGCTGGCCGACCCCGACACCGAGTTCCTGCTCGCCGAGCCCGACCTCGGCTTCGCGGCTCTGCGCTTCCGGTTCGTGGTGTGGACGGACTCGCCCGAGTGTGAGCTGGAGGACCTGTTCGTCCGCGACAGCCAGCGCGGGAGCGGGATGGGCCGTGCGCTCACCGAGGCCGCCGTGGAGCGAGCTCGTGAGCGCGGCTGCCGCCGGATGAACATCTCCGCCAACGACGCCAACGAGCCCGCCATCAACCTCTACCGCTCGCTCGGGTTCTCGGCCTGGCACGACCCGCCCGGCGGCCACAACCTCAGCCTGCGCCGAGTCCTCTAGCCGGCACTAGGCTCTCCCACCGCCTTGGACACACCGCTGCCGATCGAAGCGCCTCCCGCACCGGTCACCTCGCGGCTGGGGCGGCCCGGGTTGTGGATGCGCCGCCACCCCGCAGCGGTCACCGTGATCGGGAGCCTCGTGGTCGCGGTGGCGCTGGTCATCGGGCTGTGGAACAAGCGCGAGGACTTCGTCGAGGCCTTCACCAGCGCGTCGGCGATCGTCCTGGCCGGGGCGATCGCCCTGCAGGTGCTGTGGCTCGTGGCCCGCAGCGAGGCGTGGCACGTCTGCGTCGAGGCCGCCGGCGGCAGCGTCAGCCGCCGCCGGCTCTACCGGGCCGCGGCCGTCGGCTATCTGGGCAACCTGTTCAACCCCAACTTCGGCCTCGGGGTCCGGATCGCGGCGCTGCGTCGCAGCGCCCCCGCCGACAGCCCGGGGCCGGCGGTGCTGATTGCCGCCGAGTTGCCGATCGTCGTAGTCGAGGTGGTGCTGGCGGCCGTGCTGTCGTTCACGCTGATCGCCCCCCTAGGAATGCCGTGGTGGGTCGCGGTCCTCATCCTGGCCGTCTCCCTCGGAGTGATCGCCGGCCTGACGCGGTTCGTGCGTCACCGCCGCGAGGGGTTCTGGAAGGGGCTCGAGGTGATGCGCTCGCGGCGGACCCGCAACACGATCATCCTGCTGGTCATGTTCGCCACCGGGATGCAGGTGGTGCGCAACCTGGTGGTGCTACAGGGCCTGGGCGTGGACGTCTCCGTGCTCGACTCCGTGGCGCTGCTGATCGCCACCGCGGCGATCGGCCTCCTACCCGTGGGCCCGACGCTCGGCGCAGCCACCGCGGTGCTCATCCTCGGCTCCAACGGGCCGGCGGTGGTTGCCGCGGCCGGCGCGCTCCTCACCGCCACCGGGGCAGCAGGCGCCCTTTGCTTCGCCGCGTGGGCGCTGGTGGACCGCTTGCGCCCACATCCCGCGGTCTAGTCTGCGGCCCCATGGCGATCCTCACCGACCACGTCAGGGAATACCTCGAGGCACTGCGCGCTGAGCGCTCCCCGGTCATGGCCGAGATGGAGGCCATGGCCGAGCGCGACCACGTGCCGATCGTCGAGTGGGAGACGGGCCGCCTGCTCGCCGTCCTGTGCCGGGTGCTCGACCCGCGGGTGCTCGAAGTGGGCACCGCGATCGGCTACTCCACCCTGCACATGGCCGAGCAGCTGGACCAGGGCCACATCACGACCCTGGAGTACGACGCCGACCGCGCCGCCCAGGCCCAGGCCTCATTCGAGAAGGCGGGGGTGGCGGACAAGATCGACCTGATCGAAGGCGACGCCCGGGAGACGATCGCCGGGCTTCAGGGCCCGTTCGACCTGATGTTCGTCGACGCCATGAAGGTCGACTACACGGGCTACCTCGAGAAGGGCGTGTCGCTTCTGTCGGATCGGGCGCTGGTGGTCATCGACAACCTGCTGATGTTCGGCGAGGTGGGGCTGCCCGAGGGCGCCGACACCTTCTGGTCGGCTGAGAACCTGACCGCCGCCCGGGCGGTGAACACCGAGATCCTCGGGGAGGGCTGGCTGGGAGTCGTCCTGCCCGTGGGCGACGGCGTGGGCCTGGCGGTGCGGGCCTAGCCGCAGCTGACGCCGAGGCGGTCAATCAGCCAGCCGCCCCCCTTGCGGATCAGCTCGACATCGCCTCTGCAGTTGTCCACCCGGTCCGAGTGGGCAGCCCGCGTCTGGATGGCGACAGTGGCCCGCGCCGCGCTCTGGCGGGCGACCCTGTCCTCTTGGAATTCGACCGTACGAAGGGTCCCGAGCTGCCGCTTGAAAGCCTCAAAGCCGCCCAACTGAGCGCGTGCTCGCGGCCCGGCGAGCCTCCAGGCCGCTTCGAACCGATCGTCCGCCGCGTCGGTGTAGAAATTACGCACCACGGACGCCGGGGAAGCCGCCGCCGGGCGCGCTGCGGACGGTCGCTCGGTGCTCGGAGCGGGCTCCTCCCCCGCTGCCCAGAGCACCAGCGCAACGGCCGCCGCGCCGACGGCCAGACCCACCAGGCCCGCGACCAGTCCGCGTCGGGGCCGTCGGCGGTCCCGTGCCGGCTTGCCGGCCTCCACCGCGGGCGGAGCGGGCGGGGCGCTCGGGGCGGGCGAGGCCGGGGCGGGCCGACGCGGGGCGGGCGGGGCGCTCGGACCCGGCTCGAGCACCGGCCTGAGTCCTCCGCGAAGATCGCTGACGAGGCGAGCGGCTGACGCGGGGCGGTCCTCGGCCCGGTCGGCCATTCCCCGGCGCAGCACCGCGGAGGCGCCCGCGGGAGCGTCGGGCCACGCCTCCCGCAGCTCCGGCGCCGGCACATTGGCCACCTGATGGACGATCGCCATGGGGCTATCGCCCGTGCGCGCCCGGCGGCCGGTGAGGGTTTCGAACGCGACCGTCGCGAGCGCGTAGACGTCGACTGCCGACGTGGTCTCGTCGCCCGCGAGCTGCTCAGGCGCCATGTAGGCCGCCGAGCCCAGTGCGGTGCCGGACGTGGTCACGCGGGTGACGTCCACGTTCGTGGCCACGCCCAAGTCGGCCAGCTTGACCGTGCCGTTGGAAGCGAGCAGCACGTTGGCGGGCTTGACGTCGCGGTGCACGACCCCGTTCTCGTGCGCGTGATCGAGCGCGTCGGCAAGCGGTTGAAGCACCTCGAGGGCGCGATCAGGAGCGAGAGGACCGCGGCGGATTGCGTCGGCCAAGGTCTCGCCGTCGACAAATTCGAGCACGAGCGTGGTGACCTCGTCGTCCTTCTCCTCGAAGACGTCGAAGACCCTCACGACGTTGGGGTGGTTGAGCGACGCCCCCAGCCTGGCCTCACGCTGAAAGCGTTCAGCGAGCCCTGGATCGAGATCCGAGTGCATGCGTTTGAGAGCGACCTGGCGCTCGAGGCGTTCGTCCTGGGCCAGGTACACCGTTGCCATGCCGCCCGAGCCCAGCTTGCGCACCACGCGGTAGCGCCCACCGCCCACCCGCTCCGCCTGCATGGCTAGCCGCCCGAGCCCGCGATGACCAGCACCACAGGGATCAGCACCAGCGAGAGGAAGACGATTGCGATCCCCAGGCCCACCACGAACTGCGACTTGTAGATGTGGCCCCCCATCGCCAGCAGGAAGCCGAAGCCGAACATGGCGAGGAACGGCGCGGGCTGCACGTCGAAGCCGCCGCCCGCGCGCTCGGGCACGTAGTTGGGGATCAGTGCCGCCGGGATCGCCAGGAAGGCGACCAAGGCCAGCAGTAGGAGGAAGCCTCGCACGCGGCGAAAGTATCGTTGAGCGCGTGACCGCGGACTTCGCTTCCATCGAAGCCACCCGCGAGCGGCTGGGAGAAGTCGGCTACCTGGCCGACGAGGCGGCGGCGCTCGTGTCCTTCCTCGCCAGTCGCCTGGGCAAGCCCGTCCTGGTCGAGGGGCCCGCCGGCGTGGGCAAGACCGAGCTGGCCAAGGCGCTCTCGCGCGCCACCGAGCGCACGCTGATCCGGCTCCAGTGCTACGAGGGCCTCGACGAGGCCAAGGCGCTGTACGAGTGGAATTACCGCAAGCAGCTGCTGCGCATCCAGACCGAGGCCGCCGACACCGGCTGGCAGCAGGTCAAGGACGACATCTTCGGCGAGGAGTTCCTCCTCTCCCGCCCCCTGCTGACCGCGATCGAGTCGGAGGAGCCGGTGGTGCTCCTGATCGACGAGATCGACAAGACCGACCAGGAGTTCGAGGCCATGCTGCTCGAGGTCCTGTCCGACTTCCAGGTCTCGATCCCCGAGCTCGGCGCGGTCCACGCTCGCTCGCAACCGCTGGTCCTGTTGACCTCCAACAACTCGCGCGAGCTGACCGAGGCGCTCAAGCGCCGCTGCCTGTACCTGTGGCTGGACTACCCCGACGCCGAGCGCGAGTTGGAGATCGTCCAGTTGCACACTCCCGAGCTAAATGAGGACGTGGCCCGCAAGCTGGTGGAGATCGTCCACATGGTCCGCGCGCTGGACCTCAAGAAGCCGCCCTCGATCGCGGAGTCGATCGACTGGGCGCGCGCGCTGCTGCTGCTGGGCGCCGAGGACGTGGACAACGCCGTCCTAGAGAAAACCATGAGCATCATCGTCAAGCACCGCACCGACCTGGACCTGGTGGCCGAGCGTGTGGGCGTGAAGCTGGGTGCCGATGGCCTCTTCGGAGCCTCCCGCCAAGCGGGCTGAGGGCCTCTACGGAGGCATGCCCGAGCCCGAGGGGCCGGGCGGCATGGCCCCGCGGCTGCTCGAGTTCGCCGACGAGCTGCGCTCGGAGGGCATGGCGATCGGGACGTCCGAGCTGCTCGATGCCTTCGCCGCGCTGCGCGAGGTGAGCTGGACCTCGCAGGAGGACTTCCGAGAGGCCATGGGGGCCACCCTGGCCAAGTCCCAGGAGGACCGCCGGGTGCTGGACCTGGTCTTCGACCGCTTTTTCTTCCGCGCCGTCGAGCGCGAGGCCGTGCGCCAGGGGGTCAACGAGCAGGACCGGGCCTACGAGGGAACGGGCCCCGACGGCATCGACCTCGACACGCTGCGCGAGCGCATCCGCCAAGCGGTCCAGGCCGGTGACGACGGGCAGATGCGCGACCTGGCCCGGCTGGCCATCGCGGCCTTCGGGCGCCAGGGCGAGGGCTCGGGCGTGATCGGAGTCGACGTGCAGCGCATACGACGCACGCTGGGCCTGCGCACCGAGCGCGGCCCCGAGCCCGATCCCGAGGAGGTGCCACGGGAGTCGCTGCAGCAGTTCGAACGCCACGTGCGCCGCGAGCTCGAGCGCCAGCAGGTGGAGCGCACCCAGTCGCTGCCCCCTTCCCGGCCGCTGCGCGAGTTCGACCGCGCCCTGCCCTCCAATCCCGCGCAGGACCTGGCGGCGGTGCACCGCGTGGTGTCCCAGCTCAAGCGCCGCCTGGCCACTCAGGGACACGAGCAGCGCGGCCGCCGCCGGAGCGCGGCGGTGGACGTGCGGCGCACGATGCGCACGTCGCTGCAGACCGGCGGCGTGCCGCTGGAGCTGCGTTACCGCCCGAAGCGGCCGCGGCGGCCCGAGCTGTACGTGCTGTGCGACGTCTCCACCAGCGTCACCAGCGCCTCGGTGTTCTTCCTGTCGGTGCTGCACGCGCTGCACGACCAGTTCCGCAAGCTGCGTTCGTTCGTGTTCGTGGAGCGGATCTCCGAGGTGACCGACGTCTTCGAGCGCGAGCGTAACTTCGCCGACGTCTCACGGGCGATCGCCACCGACGCAGGGGTGGCCGACGTGAGCGGCTACACCGACTACGGCCGGGTGTGGCTGGAGTTCCTCGAGCGAGTGGTGGACGACCTGGACCCGCGCTCCACGGTGATCGTGCTGGGCGACGCGCGCACCAACGGGCGCGACGCCAAGGCCAGGGTGTTCGGCGCGCTGTCCGAGCGTGCGGGGCGCACCTTCTGGATGAACCCCGAGCCCCGGCTGTACTGGAACTACGGCGACTCCGTGATGGCCGCCTACGAGCCGTACTGCGACGGCGTGTTCGAGTGCTGGACCACGCGCCAGCTCGAGCAGTTCGTCAACGCGCTGGCGGATGTGACGATCTCAACGAGTTAGGACGCCGCGGCGCACGATGCCGCGCCCGTCCTCGCCGGTGCGGCTGGTGACGCGGATCGCGATCCGCACCCCCAGTCGCCAGCGCCTGCGCAGCGCGCGGGAGGCTCCCTCGTCGACCAGGCGGATGCGCCCGCGCCGGTTGGGGCCCAGCGAGAAGTAGTCGGTGTTCGCCAGGCGGACGTGGCCGCGGCGAAGGGTCGCCGCGCCCGAGCATCCGCGCGGGCAGCGGACCGCCAGGGTCACGCGCCGGCGGCGCGGTTTGGCCACCCGGCGCGAGCGCAGCGCGACCGGGCACCGGGTGTAGCTGACCCCGTCGGGGCCCCCGGCCACCTGGGTCAGGTGCAGGCCCTGGTTGTCCGAGCAGTCGCGCAGGGCGTAGGCCACCCTGGTGCCGTCGAAGTCGAAGGCGGGCACCGGCCCGCCACCGGCGGGGAACCGGGGGTGGTCCACCCCGCGCAGCAGCACCAGGCTGCGGCTTTCGGGCGTCTGGAGGTCCTGCGCTCGCAGCTCCTGGGCGTCGCCGGTCCCCGTGAACACCGCCGCCCGGCCGCCGGCCAGCCGCACGCCGTTGGGGCACGGCTGGACGCCGGTGACCCGGTGCTCGGTGGGCTCGGCCGCCGAGTACCAGCTCAGCACGCCGCTCTCGCACCGGTCGTCGCCGGCGCGGGACACCAGCGCGGCGGTCCCGTCCTCCTGCACGTCGACGTCCTCGGGCGCCAGCCCGGCGGGCGCGGGCGCCGAGTACACCTGGGCGCCGGTGGCGGCGAGATACACCGCCACCTCGTGGGCGCCGGAGCTCAGCCGGCGCAGCACGCCCACGCGCGGGCCGGCCACCCGCACGAGCATCAGCCGCGAGCCCGCGGGCTGGGCGCTCTCCACCACCAGGCCAGAGTCCAGGTTGCGAATGGCCAGCCGCGACGGGCGGCCGCAGCTGGCGGCGTCGTAGGCGAGGCTGGTCTCGTCCTGGTCGATCGGCGCGGTCTCGCCGTCGGTCTGCGCCGGGTCGGCCCCGCCACAGCCGAAGATCAGCTCTCGAGGCGAGCCGATGAACCCGAGGTTCAGCTCGGCCACCTCACGCTGCTGGGTCCCCGGCCCGCGGTCAAAGCGAGAGCGCAGCAGGGAGACCCGGCTGCTCGACGCTCCGTAGGCAACTGCGCTGACGCTGCTGAAGTCGTCCTCGAAGCGGGTGCGCAGACCGTCCACGCGGGCGATCCGCTCCCGGGCGCCCGCCCCGGAACGGAACAGGCGGTAGCGATCGGGGAAGGTGTCGGAGGTCGGGTCGCACCCTCCCCGGCAGCCTTCCTCGCCCCAGGTGATGCGGTCGCCGGTGAGCGTGGGCCCCTGAGCGAACTGCCAGGTGGGCTGGGTGACCGCGATCCGGCGGGCCTCGGCCGGAGCGGCCACGAGCGCCAGGGCGCCCGCGACGGCGATGAACAGTGCTGCGCGCATGCGGGGAGTGGAACACGCTAGGGCCCAGACCGCTTCGGTTAGGCTTCCTGTCGACAACAGGGGGGCTCGCGGGAAGGCGGGCTGAGAGGGCGCCTCGTCCCCGGCGCCGACCCTCCGAACCTGTGGGGTAATGCCCGCGAAGGGAGCGATGCGAGCAGAGGCCGAGGCTCCCGCGATGGAGCCTCTTCTTGAGTTTGGAGCCGCGGTGCGGCTCTCCGGCGTCAGCCGGCGCTTCCGCCTGCGCGGAGCCGATGTGGTGGCGCTGGAGGGCGTCGACCTGTCCGTCGCGCCCGGTGAGGTGGTGGCCGTGGTGGGCCGCTCGGGGTCGGGCAAGTCCACCCTGCTCGAGCTCGCCGCCGGGCTCCAGGACCCCGACGAAGGGACGGTCGAGGCCGATGGGGCGACCGACGCCGCGGGCCGCCGGGCGGCCTGCGCCTACATGCCCCAGCGCGACCTGCTGCTGCCCTGGCGCGACGGGCTGGGCAACGCTGCCCTGGCCCTTGAGGCCGGCGGCCTGAGCCGCCGCGAGGCCCGCGAGCGCGCCGCGCCGCTGTTCGACCGCTTCGGGCTGGCGGAGTTCGAGCGGGCGCGGCCGGCCGCGCTCTCCGGCGGCATGCGCCAGCGCGTGGCCTTCCTGCGCACGCTGCTGGCCGGGCGACCGGTGCTGCTGCTCGACGAGCCCTTTGCGGCCCTGGACGCCATCACCCGCGCCGACATGCAGGAGTGGCTGGCCGGCGCGCTGGCTACCGAGCCGCGCACGGTGGTGCTGGTGACCCACGACGTCGAGGAAGCCATGTTCCTGGCCGACCGCGTGGTGATCCTCGGCCCCCGGCCGGGGCGAGTGGTCGCCTCGCTGGAGGTTGACGCCCCCCGGCCCCGCCCTCGGGCGGAGTTCCTGGCCGGCGCCGAGGCCGGCGCGCTGCGGGCGCGGGCGCTGGAGGCCCTGCGATGAGGCGCGCGCTGCTGGCGGTCCTCCTGCTGGTCGGCTTCGTCGCGGCCTGGCAGCTCGTGGCCTCCCTCCACGCTGTCGACGATCTCACCCTCGCTTCGCCGCTGGAGACCGCGCGGGCTCTCGCCGACAACGGCTCGCTGCTGTTGGGCGACCTGGGCGTGACCGCCGTCGAGGTCGTCCTGGGCCTGGCCCTGTCCGTGATTCTCGGCGTGGCCTTCGCCCTCTGCATGCACCTCAGCGGCGCGCTGCGCGAGGCCGCCTACCCCCTGCTGGTGGCTTCTCAGGCCATCCCGGTGGTGGTGCTGGCCCCCGTGTTCGTGCTGGCCTTCGACTTCGGCCTGGCCCCCAAGCTGGCCATCGTCGCCCTGGTGTGCTTCTTCCCGGTGACCGTCAACGTGCTCGACGGGCTGCGCTCGGTCGATCGCGAGCAGCTCAAGCTCATGCGCAGCCTGGGCTTCTCGCGGCTGGGCACCCTGCGCCGGGTCGAGCTGCCGGCGGCCCTGCCGTCGTTCTTCAGCGGGCTGAAGATCGCGGCCACGGTGTCGGTGATCGGAGCAGTGTTCGGCGAGTGGGCCGAGGCTCAGGAGGGCCTGGGCCGCCGCGTCCTGCTCGACAACAACAACCTGGAGACCCCGCGCGTCTACGCAGGCATCGTCCTGCTTACTCTGATGGCGGTCGCGCTCTTCGCCCTCGCGGCGCTTGCCGAGCGGGTGGCCTGTCCCTGGAACCGCGAGGAGGCTCGCTCTTGATTCGTCGTTTGCTCCCCCTGGCGCTGCTGGCCGTGCTGATCGCCGGCTGCGGCGAGAAGGAGGACCGCCTGACCCCGTCCGGCGAGCGGCGCTTCGACGTGCTGCTCGACTTCTTCCCCAACGCCGACCACGCCGGCATCTACGCCGCAAAGGGGCAGGGGCACTTCAAGCAGGCCGGGCTCGACGTGAACATCCGCCAGCCCAGCGACCCGGCCACCGTGCTCAAGCAGGTGTCGGCCGGGAAGGTCGACCTCGCAATCTCGTACGAGCCCCAGCTGCTGGCCGCCCGCGACCAGGGGCAGCGCCTGGTGGCCGTGGGCGCACTGGTCCAGGAGCCCCTGACCTCGATCATCTCCCTGCCCAAGGCGAAGATCAGCCGCCCGGCCGACCTCAAGGGCAAGACGGTCGGCACCGCCGGCATCGACTACCAGACCGCCTTCCTGCGCACGATCGCCCTGGAGGCCAGCGTGAACCCCAAGACGATCAAGGAGCGCAACGTCGGCTTCGGACTGCAGCCCGCGCTGATCTCCCGCAAGGTCGACGCCACCCTGGGGGGCTTCTGGAACTACGAGGGCGTCGACCTCGCGCTCAAGAAGCGCCGTCCGCGGATCATCCGCGTCAACCGGGCCGGGGTCCCGCCCTACGACGAGTTGGTGCTGGTGGCCAACGAGGACGCCCTAGAGCGCGACGGCGGCCGTATCCGTGCGTTCCTCGGCGCGCTGGCCCGCGGCACCCGCGACGTCCAGCGCAACCCGGAGACGGGCATCAAGCCGCTCCTGGCGGCCGACAAGGGCCTCGACCCGCGCCTCCAGCGGGCCTCGCTGAAGGTGACCCAGCCGCTGTTCTCAGCGCCGCGCGGGAAGCCCTACGGCTATCAGGACCCCGGCCAGTGGAACGAGTTCGTGGCCTGGATGAACGAGAACAAGCTCCTGCGCAACACCACGGACGCCCGCGGTGCCTACACCAACGAGCTACTCCCCGGAGCTGGGCTCTAGGTCCAGCGAGAGGGAGTTGATGCAGTAGCGCTGGCCGGTCGGCCCGGGGCCGTCGTCGAAGACGTGGCCCAGGTGCGAGCCGCAGTTCGCGCACAGCACCTCGGTGCGGCGCATGAAGTGGCTGCTGTCGTCCTTGAGCTCGACCGCCTCGGCCACCGCGGGCTCGGTGAAGCTGGGCCAGCCGGTGCCGGAGTCGAACTTCGAATCACTGGAGAACAAGGCGTTGCCGCAGGCCCCGCACCGGAACATCCCGTCGTCCTTCGAGTACGTGTACTCCCCCGAGAACGGGGGCTCGGTGCCCGCCTCGCGAAGGACGTTGTAGCGCTCCGGCGAGAGCTCCTCCCGCCATTCCTGTTCGGTCTTTTGGACCTTTTGCTCACTCATGTTCTTCATTTTAGAACCGGCGGGAAGGCCAGATCGCGCCGCTCAGCGCGTAGGTGCCCGCCAGGCCCTCGTAGGGCGCGTACGGAGCGAAGAACTCGCGGACCTCGGGCTCGGTCGCGCGGCGGCCCAGGCCGGCCAGCCTGCCGACCAGCTTGATGTAGGCGAGGTCGCCGGCGGGGAGCTTGTCGTCGCGGCCCTGGCCCTCGAGGGCGAGCTTCTCCAGCGTCCAGGAGCCCACCCCGTTGATGCGCCGCAAGCGGCGCCAGGAGGATTCGGGCTCGAACAGGTCGGCCCGGCCGCTGGCCACCTCCGCCGCCGCCCTGCGCATCACGATCGCGCGCTTCGGCGACAGCCCGCAGCGTTCGAGCTCGGCCGGCGAGCGCGAGGCCAGCGCCGCGGCGGTGGGAGCGTCCCGCAGCCGCCCGCAGGAGCTGCGCCGCCCGTGGCGGCGCACCAGCTCCTTCTCGATCTCGACCGCCCGGCCTCCCTCGATCAGCTGCTCACAGATGGCCCAGGCCAGCGCCTCGAAGGGCTCGGGCCGCCGCCGCGGGCGCAGCCACGGCCGGCGGCGGATGATCGGGCCCAGCAGCGGGTCCCGCCGAAAGGCGCGATGAAACTCCGACAGGTCCTGGTCGATGCCGAGCGCGAAGTGCATCCGGTCGAGCCCGGCCCGCGCCGCGGCACCCGACTCGGCGGTGGACCGCATCCGCACGGCGCCGCTCGACACCCAAGCTCGCACCTCGCAGGGCGAGCCCTCCGGATGCAGCAGGCGCCGAAGGACGGGACCCTCCCGGCGCAGCACGCCGTCGCGGCCGCCTCCGGGGAGCTTCCAGGGCCCCCTGGGGACGTAGTCCTGTTCGAGGGTTAGCGGGGCTATCGCCGGTCGAGCAGGTGGACGTCGACCAGGAACGAGCGGCTGGCGGCGATCTCCAGCTTGTCGCCGCCACGGCGCCGGCGGGCCCGGCGGACGAGTCGGTTGGACTTGGGCCGGCGCAGGAGCTTCACCAGCACGAAGGCGGCCACGCCGAGCACGAAACCGCTGGTGGCGGCCGCCACCGCCGGGAGCAGCGAGACCTCTTCCCGCCGCTGCAGCTCGGCCGATCCTTCTCCCTCGACCGCGCGCACCGGTCCCTGGACGGGGACTAGATCGGTGCCGGGGTCCTGGGGGGTCTCGTCCAAGGTCGGGCGAGTCTACTGCTGAGCCCGGCGCGAGCTCAAAGAGCCCTGTCGTAGACCCGGTAGCGCTTGACGACGGTGCCCCCCATGGCCTCCATCCCGCGGTTCATGGCCTCGTTGGTTTCGAGGATCCAGCCCATCTCGCCGCCCTTCTGGGGTGTCGCCTCGGCCATCTCGTAGTGCTCGGCGTACAGCCCGGCGGCCACGCCGGTGTGCTGGTACTCGGGCTTGACCCCCAGGAACCCCACCCGCACCCGGTCCACCGTTTTGCCCTTGCGCACGAAGTGCCACCACCCCCAGGGCAGCAGACGCCCGTTCATCGTTCGCAGCACCTGGTTGACGTCGGGCACCGTGATCGCCATCCCGACCGTCTCGCCGTCCTTCTCGGCCACCATGAACCAGTTGCGGTCGAACACCAGCTGCAGCTCGGCCCAGTAGCCGTCCAGGTCCTTCTTGGAGTAGGGCACGAAGCCCCAGTTGTCGGCCCACGCGGCGTTGTAGACCTCGGCGAACGCGTCGAGGTCCTTCCTCAGCCGCCGCCGGCTCATCTTGCGAATGGTGATCCCGTGCTCGGGCTCGAGCTTCTCGGCCATGTCGAAGATGACCGGCAGCACCTTGTCGCGCTGGTCGACCATCAGATGCCACATCAAGAGGTCGATCGCCTTGCCGAAGCCGGCCTCCTCGATGCGCTGCGCGTAGTAAGGCGGATGCCAGGGCTGGCGCACCATGGGGTCGAGGTCGAAGCCCTCGATCAGCACCCCGACCTCGTCGTTCATCGTGAAGTCCATCGGGCCGACGATCCGGTCGCGGCCCTTGGAGCGCAGCCACTCGCTTGCCGCCTCGAGCAGCGCCGAGCAGACCTCGGCGTCGTCGACCATCTCCAGGAACCCGAACAGCCCCCAGCGGTTGTCCTGATGTGTGTTGAAGGCTTCGTCGACCTGGGCGCTGATGCGCCCGCAGACCCTGCCGTTGCGCCGGGCCAGGAACAATTGCGCCTCGCCCCGGTGGAAGGATTTGAGGTGGATGTAGCGCTCCAGCTTCAGCGGGGGGACCCACTGCGGAGCGTTAGAGTGCAGGTGGAAGGGAAGCTCGACGAAAGCCCGCAGGTCGCGTCGTCCCCTCACGGGTGTCACCTCGACCGACACGCCGGCGGACCCTACTCATGGATCTCTTCGACAAGGCCCGCAACCACGAGCGACTGGCCCAGCTTCAGGCGGCCCGCGAGCACGACCTGCTCCCCTACTTCCGCGTGCTGGAGGGACCGGCGGGGCCGGTGGTGGAGATGGAGGGCGCCGAGCGGATCATGCTGGGCGGCAACAACTACCTCGGCCTCACCCAGCACCCGGAGGTCCTGAAGGCCGCCCGCGACGCGCTCGACCGCTACGGCAGCGGCGTCACCGGCTCACGCTTCCTCAACGGGACCCTGCCGCTGCACCTAGAGCTCGAGCGCGAGATCGCCGACTGGTGCCAGACCGAGGACGCGCTGGTCTTCACCGCCGGCTACCTGGCCAACACCGGCACGATCGCCACGCTGCTGGACCCCGGCGACACCGTCATCTGCGACTCCGGCGACCACGCCTCGATCCTCGACGCGGTGTCGATGTCCCGCGCGCGGGTGCGTCCCTTCCGCCACGGCAAGCTCGACAAGCTCGAGAAGATGCTCAGCCGCGCCCAGAACGACGGCGGCGGCCTGCTGGTGGTGGTCGACGGCGTGTTCTCGATGGAGGGCGACCTGGCCGACGTGCCGGAGATCGCCCGGCTGTGCGCGAAGTACGGCGCGCGGCTGATGGTGGACGAGGCACACGGGGTCGGCGTGCTCGGCGAGCGCGGCACCGGGGCCACGGAGCTGCTGGGCGCCGAGGCCGAGACCGACCTGCGCATGGGCACCTTCTCCAAGTCGCTGGCCTCGTGCGGCGGGTTCATCACCGGCCCGGCCGACGTGATCGATTTCCTGCGCGTCCAGTCGCGCTCGTTCATGTTCACCGCCTCGGCGGTGCCGGCGGCCGTAGGCGCCGCCCTGGGGGCGCTGAGGATCATCCGCTCGCCCGAGGGCGCCGAGCGGATGGCGACGGTCCTCGACAACGCTGCGTACCTGCGCCGTGGCTTGCAGGAGCGGGGCTTCGACGTCCCCGACGGCATCAGCCCGATCATCCCGGTGGTGATCGGAGACGACTGGCAGGCCACCCTGATGTGGAAGGCCCTGTTCGACGCCGGCGTCTACGCCAACGTGGCGCTGTACCCGGCGGTCACCCGCGGTGGGGCCCTGCTGCGCACCAGCGTCTCGGCGGCGCACACTCGCCAGCACCTCGACGCGGCGCTGGAGCGGTTCGAGGCTGCCCGCGAGGGGCTGCCGAGCGTTCCTGAGCCGGTCGCCGGCTAGCCGCCCCCGGCGCCGAAGCGCGGAGCGCCCGGGCGCCCGGCGCGGAGCGCGCATGCCCTTCAAAAAAAGTCCTCAGCCGCCTGAGGAGTTTTTTCGCGCACTGCCCATGTGCCGAGCCGTCACAGGCGCCGGGCGCGTCCCAGCGAACTCAAGTCCGCGATCAAGACCCATCCCCTGGTTGCGCCGTTGCCGGGGCGACGCGACTAGCGCAGCATCGGCGCCGGCACCCGCACGCGCCGCAGCGCTCGCATCCAGCTCCGGCGCTCGGACTCGTGGCGCTGAGCCGCACGCAGGCGCAGCAGCTCGACCGCCTCTGAGCTGAGGCTGAACGGATCGGCGACCGCGAGGTCGTCGTTCATCGACAGCGCCGCGATCGGGACGCCGCCGCACAGCGCGAGGAGCACGTCCCCTGAGGGGGTCCGCTTGGCGTCCAGTTGGGCGAGCCGGGTGACCTCGGGGGCGTCGGCTTCGGTGGCCTGGCGAATGGTGAGTGGTACCTCGTTCATTGTTGCCTCCGTAACCTCCATTCGGGTATAGCCAGAATGATAGCAACCGGCTATCCTTGAATGCAAGTTATGCCCGTCACGGAAACACAACCCGAGCGCAAGGCCGCGCCCGGCCGGCTGGAGCTGGTTCGCGCCTTCATCAACTCGGTCGACTACTTCGACGACCAAGAGGATCTGGGCGACCCCCGGGCGCTCGGGCGCTGGCTGGCCGAGCGCGGCCTGCTGGCGGAGAACCATGAGCCCAGCGACGCCGAGTTCCGCCGCGCGATCGACGTCCGCGAGGGCCTGCGGGCCGTGCTCCTGAGCCACAACGGGCACGAGCTCGACCAAGAGGCCGTGGGCAAGCTGGACCGCGCAGCGGCCAAGGCGACCCTGGGCGTGCACTTCACGCCCGAGCCGAGCCTGGCGCCGTCCTCGAAGGGCGTCGACGGCGCCCTGGCCCAGCTGCTTGCGCTGGTGGCCGACGCCCGGGCCGACGGGAACTGGGACCGGATGAAGGCCTGCGCACACGATCCGTGCTCCTGGGTCTTCTACGACCAGTCCAAGAACCGCTCCAAGCGCTGGTGCCGCATGGACACCTGCGGCAACATCGAGAAGGCCCGGGCATACCGGGCGCGTCAGCCCCCGGTGCGGGCCCGCCAGAAAACCGGCTAGGCGGCCTCGTCGCCCTCCTCGCGCAGCCAGCGGGCCACCTCGCCGGCGTGCTCAGAGGGCGAGGGCACCGGGTGGAACACCTTCATCACCCTGGCGTGGCGCACCACGAGGGTCAGGCGCTCGTACAGCGTCATCCCGTCGGTCGTGAAGGTGGGGAGGCCGAGGGCTTCGCCGAGCAGCAGTTCGGGGTCGGACAGCAGCCCGAACGGCAGCCCCAACCGCTCCACGGCCTCGCGCTGCCACTCCGGGGCCTGCGCGGAGATGCCGTAGACCTCGGCGCCAAGCCCTGCGAAGTCGTCGTGGCGGTCGCGGAAGCCGCAGGCTTCCGGCGTGCATCCGCGGGCACCGGGGATCTCGTCCCAGTCGGCGGGCAGGTCGACGCCCGGCTGGGCGGTCATCGGGTAGAGGTAGAGCACGCCCCAGGGGTCGCCTACGCCGGTGAGATCGACGCCATGACCGCTGGTGGCGGTCAGCCGCAGCGGCGGAACGGGGACTCCGACCAGCTCGTCCACTACTCCACCACGTGGACCTTGAACAGGTTGGTCCCGCCGCTTCGCCCGGCCGGGAGCCCGGCGGTGATGCCGATGGTGTCCCCCACCTCGACGAGGCCCTCGTCCTTGGCCGCCTGAGCGCAGCTGTCGATCAGCTCGGTGGTGTGCTGGGGCTCGTCGTTGAGCACGGCCTGCACGCCCCACAGAAGGCAGCACTGGCGCACCACGTCGGGGTGCATCGAGAGGGCGAGGACCGGCGCCCGCGGCCGGTAAGAGGAGATCAGCCGCACCGTGGTGCCCGTCCGGGTGGGCGAGACGATCGCCTTCAGCCCCAGCTGGTACACCGCGCCCACGGCGCCGAAGGCGATCGCGTGGTACTGGTTGTTGGCCTGGGGCCCGCGCTCGGCCAGCCAGCGCCCGTAGGGCAGCTCGCGCTCGGTGGTCTCGGCGATCGAGGCCATCATCTCGACCGACTCGACCGGGTACTTGCCGACCGCGGTCTCCTGGGAGAGCATCACGGCGTCGGTGCCGTCGAAGATCGCGTTGGCCACGTCAGCCACCTCGGCCCGGGTGGGCCGGCTGGACTGGACCATCGACTCGAGCATCTGGGTCGCAGTGATGGTGGGTACCGCGCGGCGGCCGGCCATGGCCAGGATCCGCTTCTGGACCAGCGGCACCTCCTCGATCGGCAGCTCGATGCCCAGGTCCCCGCGGGCGATCATCACGCCGTCGGCGTGCTCGACGATTTCCTCGGCGTTGGCGGCGGCCTGGGGCTTCTCGATCTTTGCGATCAGGGGCAGCTCGCGGCCGCGCGAGCGCAGGTGCTCCCGGACCGGCTCGAGGTCCTCACGGCGCCGCACGAAGGACAGGGCCAGCAAGTCGAGGCCCATGTCGAGGCCCGCATCGACCATCGCCAGGTCGTCCTCGGAGACCGCCGGCAGCGAGACCGTGAGGTTTGGCAGGTTGATGCCCTGCCGGGAGGCGACGCTCCCCCCCACCTCCACCTCGGTGTTCACGTCGCCGTCGGTGACGCCCTTGACCCGCAGGCGCACCGCGCCGTCAGCCAGGTAGGCGATGTCGCCCTCGTCCACCAGCTCGCCCAGGCCCTTCCAGGCCACCGGTAGGCGCTCGGAGGTGCCCTCGGTCTGGTCCTGGGTAAGCGCAAGGTCGGCACCGCGGGCGAGTTCGGTGACCCCGCCGGCCACCGGGCCCAGCCGGAGCTTGGGGCCGGGAAGGTCGCCGAGGATCGCCACCACCCGCCCGACCTTCTCGGCGGCCGCGCGGATCCGCCCGCACGTTTCGGCGTGCTCCTCGGGGGTGCCGTGCGCGAAGTTCAGCCGGGCGACGTCCATGCCGGCTGCCACGATCCGCTCGAGCACGTCGGGCTCCCTTGAAGCCGGTCCGATTGTGGCCACGATCTTCGTCGAACGCATCGCGCCGGACCCTACTGCCCGAAAACCCCGCTCTTAGCGGTGCGGAGGTGAAATTCCTGTTGACGCTCAACAGAGCCTCGGCTTTATTGGTCCGCGGCCCCGACGGGTTGGCACGGACCCGAAGGTAAGGCGCAGGAACCGGGTGGCTCTCGGTGCAAGCCACCTCGTCCGCCCCTTGCCCTCGGATCGTGCGGGATCTGCTTTGGGAAACGTGAGTTCGCACGGTGAGTGCGGGGAGGTTTGATGGCTGATATGGCCACGGTTGATGCTGGGCAGCAGCACCTGAAGGCACTGGAAACCGCCAACCGGGTGAGGCTGGCCCGGGCAGAGCTCAAGCGCGGGGTGAGGACCGGCGATGTGAGCGTCTCCGAGGTCATCTTGAGTTGTCCATGGGAGGCACACCGCATGGAGGTGAGCGAGCTGCTGACCAGTCAGAAGCGCTGGGGCCGGGAGCGCTGTCGGAGACTCCTGGTGCCCGTTGGAATCCCCGAGAACAAACAGATCGGAACGCTGACCGAGCGTCAGCGCACCGCTCTCGCGGGACGTGTTGGTCGCCCGCAGATCGGCGGGCACCCGGTCTCAGGTGTTGAGCGCCGCCTAGGGAGTTGAACTTCTAGCCGACGGCACGGTGGCCGAGCTGCTCCAGCGGCTCGTCCACCGTGACGCCGGGCCCCAACGTGGCCAGCTCAACGATGTGCCCGTCGGGATCGCGCAGGTAGACGGACCGGAAGTAGGTCCGGTCCAGCACGGCGGTGCACTCCACGCCCCGTGACTCGAGATAGGCGCGCCACCCCTCCAGCTCCTCGTCGGAGCCGACCGAGAAGGCGATGTGGTGGGTCGAACCGACGCCGACCGTCCCCTCGTCCAGCTGGGGGTACTCGAGGCAGGTGATCATCGTGCCCGGGCGGCCCTGCTCGTCGCCGAAGAAAAGGTGGCGGGCCGAGCGGTCGTCCTCGTTCACGGTCTGCTTGACCAGCCTCAGCCCGAGCACGTTGCGGTAGAAGTCCACCGACCGGCGCACGTCCTTGACGATCACCGTCACGTGGTGCAGGCCGCCGAGGGCCAGGCGGCGGGGCTGCGCGGTGGAGGCCTCCATGCGGGCCGGATCCTAGAAGCCGAGCCCGGTGGGCACCGGGCTCGAGCCCGAGAGCAGGAAGAACCACACCGCGAAGCCGAGTATCGCCACGCCGGCGCTCACGGTCATCACCGCCTCCAGGGCAGTGTTGCCGTGGTCCTCCAGGCCGCGGCGCTCTCGCAGCTCGGCGTGCAGGCGGTTCAGCCGCCCGAGCAGGAACACCAGCACCGCGATGGTCAGCAGCGAGCCGCCGAACATCACCGCGAGCGCGGTGCCCAGTGAGTTGGTGGCGCCCTGCACCTGCGAGCCGATGTAGAGCCAGCCCAGGGGTACCCCCACCCACAGCCCGAGGCCGCCCACGAACATGATCACCACCAACAGCAGCCCGCTCCCTCCGGTGCGAAGGAGGTTGCGCACGGCCTAGCGGAAGCTGAGTCCGCCCGAGCGCCGCCGGAACAGCTGACGCAGCGCGTAGAAGCTCGCCCCGAAGACCAGGGCCCCGATGATCACCAGAACCCCCAGCGTGTTGGGCCCGGGGCCGAGTGCCAGCACGGTCACCACCGCGAAGGCCGCCGCGCCGGCGAGCATCGTCGAGTGTGAGCGAAAGCCCGCCAGGTGCTCGCGGACGGCCAGCTCCAGACCGCCGAGAGCGGCGATCACCAGCCCGGCCCCGATCCGCTGGTTGCGGGCGTCGCTGTCGGAGAGGGCGCCCCAGACGATGACGATGATTCCGAGCAGCACCACCAGCTCGGACAGGGGGAAGTTGCCCCACGGCGGCTTGGGGCGCTCGTCGAGGCCAGGACGCCCCGGGCGCTTGCGCACCGGTGGCTTGGCCTCGCCGGCGGCAGCGGCCTCGGCCCGGCGCTCGCGTCGCGCGGCATCCCGCTCGGCACGCGAGCCGAGCTGGTCGAGGCCGCGCTTACGGCTTCGCTTACCCACGGGAGGGCACGGGTGTCAGGTGGCTAACGGACAGCCGGAGGAGATGCGGACGCGCCACCAGCTCAGCAGCATCCCGAGCACGCCCCAGCGCGGGCGGACGTGCCAGTGCTTGCAGCCCGGCTCGCCGATGTCCTCGTTGGAGACCCGCACCCACTTGTGCTTCTCGGGCTCGAGGAGCATCTCCTCGATGCGCACCCGGTGCTGCTCCTCGACGTAGGTGCGGTCGCTCAGCGCGCGGCGAGCGCCGGCCAGGCGCTCGGCCAGGTCGTCGCGCAGAGTCTCGAGCTCGGCCAGCGAGAGCATCCGCGGCCCTCCGTGGGACCGCACCGACCAGTCGAACCCCTTCCGGGGCCAGGTCGAGCAGAACAGCTGCGAGAGCTCGTCCTCCAGCCGCGCGACCTGGTCCAGCAGCGTGCGTCGGGCGGGCCGCTCGTCGGGCGTCGTGCCCGGAAGTACGACGGGGCTTGGTGGCTGTAGGACGGTGTCCGGCACCGGGTCTCTCCCTGCGACGATTGTCCCGCAGGGTAGCGGCTATTGGTTCTCCGTCAAAACGCCTGCGGTAGTCCACAGCGCCTCCTCGACGGCGATCTCCGGGACCCCCTTTACGCGCAGGGCGACCAACACCATCCGCTTGGTGTGGCGGGTCACGCCGCGCTCCTCCGAGATCTCTCCGAACAGCACCGACAGCGGCCGGTCCTCGTCGGCCACCACGATCTGGCGCACCGACAGCGGCCGCCCGCTGCCGAGCTGCTCCCCCCGGCGCGACAGGCGCAGACCGAGATGCTGCCCGACCGCGTCGGCGTCGAAGGCGATCACCGGGACGCCCGTCTCCACCGTGGCGATCACCAGGGCGTCGTCGAGCAGGTTCTGGCTGCGCAGACCCCCCCACTCCAGGCGCTCGACCGCGATCCGCTCGACCGGCGTGCGGTCGGAGTCCGGGTCCACGCCCACCTGGCGGAAGAACACCCGGTAGGCCCAGGGCACCGGGTCCTGGCGCATGTGGATCACCTTCGAGCCGGTGAAGCGGTCGCTGAGCTCGCGCAGCCGGTCGCGCACGGCGAACGGGCTGCGGCCCGAGCGCGCCTCCACCCGCACCGAGGCGAGCCCCAGGTCGGGGAACTCCTCGGCCAGTTCGGCGTCCACCCAGCCGGCGGTCAGCTCGGGCTCGGCGCTCACGGGGAGATCGACCGCACCTTCTCGCGCATCTGCTGCTCGGTGAGGTTCCCGAGCGCGGTCTCCCTGACCCGACCCGCCTCGTCGGAGAAGACCGTGGTCGGGCACACCCCGATGCCGTACAGGTTGGTCACGGCGCCATCGGGGTCGAGGCCCACGGGCAGCGTCCAGCGGCGGCGGCGCACGATCTGGACGGCCTCGGCGGGCTCCAGCCCGCTCAGGACGACCGCGAAGTCCACGTCGGGGAACTGGCGCCGCATCCGCTCGACTCGGTCCACCTGCGGCTCGCAGTCGGTGCCCTGGGTGACGACGAAGGTGAGCACGGCGGGGCCATCGCGCAGCTTGCACGAGTTCAGCACCTGATCGCTGCGCACGTCGCAGGCCGGGACCTTGCCGGCCTCCTCGGGACAGGGGGTGCGCTGACAGACGTTGGCGTCGCCGTGCAGGTTGCCCTGAGCCAGGGGCGCGGCGAAGGCGGACAGCCGCGAGCCGGTGGCCGGCCCGCCCACCGCCTCGCCCTGGTTGCTCTGAGCGGTGGTCAGGTAAAGCGCGACGACGCCCATGAACAGCAGGATCCCCACCGCCCACGCGTACTTGTTCGTTGGCCGGACGCGCTGGGGCGGGCGGGGCGGCTCCTCGGGGTCGACGCGATCGCGCTCGGCCAGCTCGTCGCCGATGGCCTCGGCCCGGCTCTTCTTCCGCGGGCCCTCGTCGAGATCCGCGAACGGGTCGTCGTCAGGCACGGGAACCGCGCCGCCGGCGCAAGCGGGGCAGGCGGAACGAAGGCCGCCGCATACGCGGCCGGGGTATGCGGGGACGGCGCAGGTGCGGGCGCCCCGCCCACAGCTCGCGCGCCAGCCGCCGGGGGTCGAAGTCGCGCAGCGTGATCGGCCCGTGCTCCTCGGCCCACAGCAGCGCGGCGGGCAGCACCAACAGCACCCCGATCAGGGACACGCTCAGGTCCACCACGGTCACGATGCCGAAGTCGCGCAGCATGGTGATGTCGGACAGGATCAGCACGGCGAAGCCGGCGATGGCGGTCGCTCCCGAGGCCAGCACGGCCGCGCCGGTCGAGCCGTAGGTCAGCGCCAACGCGCGCTCGGGGCCCGCGCCCTTCTCGCGCTCCTGGCGGTAGCGCGACGACAGCAGCACGCTGAACTCCGTCGAGATCGCGATCACCAGCGCCCCGAGAGTCACCGACATCGGGTTGAGGTCCACCTCGAGCGGGCCGGGCAGCATCCCGAGCACGAACAGGATCCCGGCCGACCACCCCGTGGCCAGCGCGATCGGGATCAGGGGTACGAAGGCGGCCTGACGCGAACGGCGCACGGCCCAGAGCACGAGGAACACGGCGAGCAGGGCGGCCACGAGCGTGAGCAGCCGCCGCAGCGGCGAGGACAGCTTTCCGTTGGCCTCGGCCACGAGCACCGGCAGGCCGACCACGCTGGCCTCCACGCCCGGCGGCGGATTGAGCTCCTCCTTGATGTCGTCGACCACCTCGCGCTGCTTGTCCAGCGGCTGGAGGCGGATGCCGAAGGCCAGGTTCGCGGTCTTGCGGTCGCGCGTGATGGCGCCCTGCTGGAAGTAGATGGGCACGGCGTCGAGCAGGCCGGTGATCTGGTCCTTCTGAAGCGGCTGGTCGGACTGGAACAGGTCGGTGAGCGAGAACGCGGGGCACAGGTCCGGTGGGTCGCGCTTGTCCAGGCAGCTGTCGCGCTGGGCCCGCTTGTAGCCGCCCTTGTCCAGGACCTTGTCCTGGAAGCGCCGCATCCAGCCGAGCACCGCGGGGTCGGTCACGTCGTCGGCGCGTACGGTCACGTCGATCTCCCCGGCGATCCCGGTCTCTCTCTGGAGCTCGTTCACGTCCTGGAGCGCCTGGAGGTCCTGCGGCACGAGCTGCTGGACGTCGGAGACGACCTCGCTCTGAGTGTCCACCGCCAGCCCGATCACGGCCACGATCAGCCCGATGCCCAGGACCTTGCGGGGCTTGGCCATCGAGAAGGCCAGCGCCCGCTCGGCGCGGTCGGCAACGCCGTCCCGCACCGTGTCCCACCGGCGCAGGACCGCCAGTGCCGGGCGTGAGGTCGATACCCGCTTGCCGAACCGGCGCAGCGCGCCCCGCAGCCTGGGCAGCACGGGCGGGACATCCGGCCGCTCGTCGGCCTCGTCGCGCGCCACCAGCGCGGCGAAGCCGGCGGTGATCGCACAGCCCAGCGCCAGCGCGATGCCGAGCACCAGGAGGGCGCCGAACCCGCGCACCATCGGGACGGGCGACAGCAACAGGACCAGGAAGCCGGCCCCGGTGGCCAGGCCGGCGGTGAAGATGGTCGGCCCGCCCGCGGTCGCGGCGCGCGAGGCCGCCGCCTCCGGACCGTCGCGTCTTCGCGACCGCTCCTCGTCGAAGCGGGCCTGGAACTGGATGGCGTAGTCCACGGCCAGGCCGATCAGCACAGGCAGCACCGCGATCGAGGCCATGGTGAGACTGCCGCCGCTCAGCGACAGCCCGCCGAAGGTCAGGGCCGCCGCCGCCAGCGCCAGGACCAGGGGCAGCAGCCGCAGGCGGGTGCGGAAGACGAAGGCCAGGGTTGCGGCCATCACCAGCAGAGCGGCGATCAGCAGGACCACGATCGCGTTCTGAACCGCCGTGGCCAGGCCCTCGGCGACCACGGGGACGCCGGTCACCACGTAGCGGAACTCGGGCTTCTGGCCCGGATCGGGCTGCGACTGGAACACCTTCTCGCTCGTCGCCCGCTTGATCAGGTCGATGGCCTCGCGGCGCTGGGTGTCCGTCAGCCCGGGCTTCAGCCGGACCTGGATCAGCGCGGCGTTCCTGCTGGGGAACAGGTAGCCGAAGCGCGCCTTCGGCTGCTCGTTCCGGGCGCGCGGGTCGAAGACGACCTTGGAGACGAAATCCGGGTTGTCGACGCTCGGGACGCTCAGCAGCCCGTAGCGCAGGCCAAGCCCCAGCAGCTGCTGCTGGAGCTGGGCCTGGGCGAGCTGGCGGGCCTGGTTGCCCAGGCGCTTCTGGGTGGCGGGCGGGTCGCCACGGCGCTTGGAGGCGTCGGCAGCCTGCTTGGCCAGCACGTCGGACTGGCGCTTGTTGGCCTGCAGACGCTCCTGGAACCCGCCGGAGATCTGCGTGGCGGCCAGGTTGAGGAAGGTCCCCGGCCCGAACACCACCCGGGCGGGCTTGGCCCGGGCCAGCTCGGAGCACACCGGCGGGAGCTGGCGCAGGCCCTGCGGCGGCACGTTGCCCGACAGGCAGCCCTCGAGGCGGATGAGCCGGCCGAGGTTGGCCGTGAGCACCAGCTTCTTGAGCGGCCCCTGGGCCATGACCACCACCGAGTCGTCGCCGAAGTCGCGCTTGAAGTCCTCGGTGGCCGAGAAGGTCTCCGACCCGCGGTCGACCAGCGTGTCGGTGTCCACGCTGGGCTCGAGCCGCAGCGCGAGCACAGCGGCGCCCAGCGCCAGCACGCCGACTATGGCCAGCGTCAGGCGCGGGCGGCGGGTGACCGTGCGCGCGATACGGGCGAAGTCCAGAGCGCGCGTGAGACGCCCGAAGTCGAGTCCCCTCCGCACGCGATTGAGCTTAGGCGAAGGGTCAGAGCGCTCACCCCGGTTCCCCGCCCGTAGTGTGGCCGCCGGTGACCGGCACGTTCATCAACGTCGCCGCCGTGCTGGCGGGCACGCTGGTCGGCGTGGCGGTCGGCTCGCGGCTGCCCGGCGGCTTCCAGAAGCGCGTGCTCGCGGGGCTGGGGCTGGTGACCCTCGTCATCGGAGTGGACCTGGCACTGGCCTGGCGCGACACCAGCCCGCTGTATGTGCTGGGCGGCGTGCTTCTGGGCGGCCTCGCGGGGGAGGCACTCGGGATCGAAAAGCGGCTGGCGGCTCTCGGCGACTGGATCCAGAGCCGCGTCTCGCGCCGTGACGGCTCGTCGGTCAGCGAGGCCTTCTTCACCGCCTCCCTGCTGTTCTGCGTGGGCCCGCTGACCGTGGTGGGCGCGATCCAGGACGGCCTGACCGGCGACTACGACGCGCTGGCGACCAAGGCGATGCTGGACGGCTTCGCGGCGATAGCGCTCTCGGCCACACTGGGCTGGGGCGTGGCTCTGTCGGCCGGAACGGTGCTCGTCCTGCAGGGGGGGCTGTCGCTGGGGGCGGGCCTGTTCGACGACGTGCTCACCGGCGAGGCGCTCGACGCACTGACGAGCGCCGGCGGAGTGCTGATCATCGGGATCTCGCTGAAGCTGCTCGACCTCACCGACGTGAAGGTGGGCAACTTCCTCCCCGCGCTGGTCTTCGCCCCGGCGCTGGTGGGGGTGGCATCTCTGTTCTGAGGCGTGTCGAGAACCGCCTCGCCCGTTCGACGCCCAGGTGAAAGGGCAACAACCCGAGGAGGACTGACGATATGGGCAGAATCGTGATTACCGAGTTCCTGTCGCTGGATGGCGTGATGGAGGCCCCCGGCGGCGACGACGACTTCGAGCGCGGCGCGTGGAGCTTCGAGTTCGACCGCGGCGACGAGGGCAACCAGTTCAAGGTCGACGAGACCATGCAGGCCGACGGCCTGCTGCTGGGGCGCCGGACCTACGAGGGCTTCGCGTCCGCGTGGCCGTCCCGCGAAGGCGAGTTTGCGGACAAGTTCAACACCATGCCCAAGTACGTCGTGTCATCGACGCTCGGGGACCCCGAGTGGACCAACACGACCGTCCTCTCCGACCTGGCTGACCTCCGCCGGCTACAGGGCGAGGTCGACGGCGACCTGATCGTTCACGGAAGCGCCCAGCTGGCGTCCGCGCTGATCGAGGCCGACATGGTGGACGAGCTGCGGCTGATGGTCTTTCCCGTGGTGCTGGGCACCGGCAAGCGCCTGTTCGACGAGACGAGCGACTCGAAGAAGCTGAAGCTGACGCGCTCGGACGCGGTCGGCGACGGCGTGCTGCTGCTGGTCTACGAGCGGGCCGGCTGACGCCGCGAGGCGCCGGTTATTCCATTCCCAGCGGGCCCTGAGCCTCGCCGGAGAGGAACTGCCGCACGAACTGGTTGTCGGAGTTGAACAGCTCGCTCGCCGGGCCCGACTCCACGATCCGGCCCTTCCACAGGACCGAGATGAAGTCGGCCACGCGGCGGGCGGACATGATGTCGTGGGTGATCACGACGTAGGCGCCGCCGTTCTCCTCGTGCACCTCCTGGATCAGCTCGCACAGCAGGGCCGTGCGGACCGGGTCCAGGCCGGAGTCGGGCTCGTCGAAGAGCACGATGTCCGGGTCGAGCACGAGGGCGCGCGCGAAGCCGGCGCGCTTGCGCATGCCTCCCGAGAGCTCGTTGGGCATCTTGTCCATCGCCCCGCCCAGGCCGACCTCGGCCAGGCGCCGGGTGACGATCTCGTTGATCTCGTTCTCGCCCTTGTCGGTGTGCTGGCGCAGTGGGAACGCGGTGTTGTCGAACACGTTCATCGACCCGAACAGCGCGCCGTCCTGGAACAGGACACCGAACTTCTTGCGCATGTCGAACAGCTCGTCGTCCTGCATGTTCGGCACGGACTGGCCGTGCACCAGGACATCGCCCTCGTCGGGGTAGAGCAGACCGACCATGTGCTTGATGCACACCGACTTGCCGGTGCCCGAGGGGCCGAGGATCATCGAGATCTGGTTGTCGGGGATCCCCAGATTCAGGCCGTTGAGGATCGTGTTGCGACCGAAGGACTTCATGACGTCGATGAACTCGACGGCGTCGGTGGAGCCGTGCGGCCGGTTCAGGCCGGCGTGCCACTGGTAGGGCTGCTCGCCCTCGCGGGTCTGGTCCTTGATGTTGTCCGGGACCGGCTCGTTTCCTACCGCGGCGTGGCCCTGCTGGCCCTCCTGGGCCGGGCCCCCCTGCTGATAGGGGTCGTCGTGGTAGGCGGCCTCGGCCTGCTCGGCGGTGGGCTGCTCGTAGCCCTGCTGGTCATAGCCCTGCTGCTCGTAGCCCTGCTGCTCGTAGCCCTCCTGCTGGTAGCCCTGCTGCTCGTATCCGCCCTGCTGGGTGGGCTGGTCGTAGCTGCCCTGCTGGGTCTCGTCGTAGCTGCCCTGCTGGGTCTGGTCGGACCAGCCCTCCTCGTGGGGCTGCTGCCAGCTGGGGTCGCCTCCCTCGGGAGGCTGGGGCGCATGCGGCGCGGCCGGCTCCTGCTGCGTGTCGTCGTCGCCTGCCGGCCGTCCCCAGGGGGGATCGTCCCTCTTGTCCTCAGCCAAGGTCGCTCCTCTTTTCCGTGACTCGCGTCATCCGCCTATCGGTGCTCGTGGATTCGAGCCCCAGAAGATCTGCGTGCCCACCATCCCGATCAGGTGGACCATGACGGTGTTCAGCACCATCGACTTCGCGGTCGCGGTCCCCACCCCCACCGGGCCGCCCGACGCGTTGTAGCCGTAGTAGCACCCCACCAGCACGATCACCGTGGACATGGCCATGCCCTTGATCAGCGAGTAGAACAGGTCGGGCGGGTTCTGGAACATCCAGAAGATCAAGAAGAAGCCGCCGGAGGACACCTCGCCGATCTGCTGGACCACCGCCAGATAGGAGGCAAAGAACCCGGCCCCGACGGCGATGATGTACATGAACGGCAGCACCAGCCAGGCCGCCAGCAGGCGGGTGGAGCACAGGAAGGTCAGCGACGAGATGCCCATCACCTCGAGCGCGTCGACCTCGTCGGAGATCTTCATGGCGCCGATCTCGGCCACCAGGCCGGTGCCCACCTTGGCGCTCATCATGTAGCCGAAGGCGTAGGGCATGATCTCGCGCAGGTCGCACCAGGCGCTGAACACGCCCGCGTAGGCGGGGGCGCCCACCGAGCGGTTGAAGTAGGCGCCCTCGATGCCGCAGGTGAGGCCGAGGATGAAGGCCAGGCCCAAGATCACCAGCGCCGAGCCCAGGATCAGGATCCCGCACTGGCGCAGCGCCTCGCCGAAGAACTTGCCGACCTTGAAGGTGTAGACCTCGCCCATCACCCGGGCGCAGAACTTGGCGATGTCGCCGAAGGAGGCGATCCAGTCGCGCGGGACCGCTAGCCAGGAGCGGCCCATTACTTGATCACGCTGATCTCAGGATGCGTGGCCAGCAGCGTCTGGGTGAAGACGTAGTTGAAGGCAAAGATGGCCAGGAAGGTGATCACCACGCCCTGGTTGACCGCGCGGCCCACCCCCTCCGCGCCGCCGGAGGCGGTCATGCCCTTGTAACAGGCCACGATCGCGATGATCGCGCCGAACATGGTGCACTTGACCACCGAGCCCCACAGGTCGGTGGTGGAGGCGTTGTTGAGCAGGGTGGCAAAGAAGGGCCCCAGCGGGGCCTGGAAGGTCAGCGTGGCCAGGATGCCGCCGAAGATGCCGAAGATCAGCGCGTAGACGTTGAACAGCCCGGTGACGATCATCAAGGCCAAAAAGCGCGGCACGACCAGGTTCTTGATCGGGTCCACGCCCAGCACCTGGAGCGCGTCGAGCTCCTCGCGGATCTTTCTGGCCCCGAGGTCGGCGGTGATCGCGGTGCCGCCCACGCCGGCCAGGATGATGGCGGTCACGATCGGGGCGAACTCGCGCACCGAGGCCAGCACAAAGAAGCCGCCCAGGCGGTCGACGGCGCCGAACAGGGTGAGGAAGTTGCCCGCCTGCAGGCCCGGGGCGCCGTAGCCGAAGGCGATCGTGGAGATCAGCAGCGGAAACCAGCACAGCCGCAGCGCGAACATGAACTGCTGCACGAACTCGGTGCCGTAGGGGTAGGGCGGGCGCAGTGCGCTCATCAGCACCTTGCCGGTCAGGATCATCATGTCGCCGACCTGCTCGAGCAGGTTCTTGGTCGGCAGGAATGCTCGGTCGGCTACGGCTCGGACCATCTAGCTCCTCCCAGAGGCCATTCGGCCCGGAAGCCTACGCGAAGTAGGAGAGGGTGCCAAGCCCCAAGTGACCGCGGACCGGCAGCGCTCGCCCGAGCGGCGCCGGGCCTCCACCCCCGGTGGTATGTTGCGCTCGCTTTGAGGAGAGGGAGCCTCTGTCTCGTGCTGGTCGCTGGCCCGCTGGCACTCGGCGCCTGCGGAAGCCAGAAGCGCCAAGACGAGAACGAACCGCGGGGGAACTATCCCGTGTCGGTGAAGGCCAGCTTCCCCGGCAAGCAGAAGCTCGCGAAGCGCTCGACGCTCGTGATCGACGTCCGCAACACCGGCCCCAAGACGATCCCGAACATCGCCGTGACCGTGAGGGGCTTCTACCGCAAGCAGCGCCAGCCTGGCCTGGCCGACGCCCGCCGTCCGGTGTTCGCGATCAACGGCGTGCCCAAGGAGCTGGCCGGCTTCCCGGAGTCCAAGGACGCGGCTCCCCAGGGCGGCGAGACCAACTACATCGACACCTGGGCGCTCGGCCCGCTCAAGTCGGGCCGCAAGAAGTCGTTCCGCTGGAGCGTGACCGCCGTGCGCGCCGGCGACTATCGGCTGCGCTACGTGGTCTCGGCCGGCCTGGACGGCAAGGCGAAGGCCAAGGACGACGACGGCGGCGGCCTCCCCACCGGCGTCTTCGTGGGCACGATCAGCGACGCCGCGCCCGAGACGCGCGTCGCGGACGATGGCAAGACCGTCGTGGAGGGCACCCGCTAGCCACTCGGCTCGCGGGGCTCGTGGCCCCGGCACTCGCGCACGGGCACGCGCGGGTACTTGGGGAAGGTGGGGTCGGTCTTCGAGCGCTCGCACAGCGAGAACTCGCTGCCACGGCCCGTGCGCACCAGCCGCTGGTGTCGGCAGTCGTCACACAGCCCTGCGGGCGGGCGTCGCATCGTCCACATCTTGACCCTGCGCAGGCAGTGAGGCGTTCATCGAGCCGCCGGGAGGGGCGAGGAACTCGTCGGCCAGCTCCGCCATCGCGGCCGGGACACCCCCTTCCCGCGCGCGCGAGAGCTGGCGCTCGGCCCCGGAGTTGCGGGCCAGCCCGAGCACGCGCTCCAGGTGGTCGGCGCAGTTGAGGTCGCGCGCCTGGGGCTCGCACGACTCGAGCAGGTCGTCGAGCAGTTCGCGCGCCGGCACGCGGCGGTCCCGGGCGGGGTCGAGCAGCCTGGCCTCCATTCCGTCGCGAGCGGCGAGGAAGCGGTTCTCCGACAGCGCCTCCGGGGACTCGAGCAGCCGCTTCGACGCGTGCCCGCGCTCGAGCTCCAGGCGCGCGACGCACTGGAACAGGGCGGCCAGGGCGAGCGAGTCCCCCACCTGGGCCTGGGAGTCGAGCACCCGGATCTCGACGGTCCCGAACCGCGGCTGGAGCCGGATGTCCCACCACAGGAAGCTGGCCTCGGGCACGGCGTCGCAGCGCAGGAGTACGTCGACCGCCTCCACCCACTCGGCGTAGGTGTCGAACGCGCGCGGCACGCCCACGCGCGGGAAGCCCTGGAACAGCGGCGTGCGCGCCGAACGCATTCCGGTGTCGCGGCCCTGCCAGAACGGGGAGTTGGCCGAGAGGGCCAGCATCAGCGGCAGGTGGGCGCGCACCCGGTTGAACACGCGGATCGCCTGCTCGGGCTGGTCCACGCCCACGTGCAGATGCAGGCCGAAGGTCGGCTCCCGCCGGGCGAGCACGCGCATCGACTCGTGCACGAAGTCATAGCGGGGCGACTCGGTGACCTCGGTGTCGGCCCACGTGGTGCATCCGTGCAGCCCCGCCGCCGCGACGCGCATGCCCCGGTCGGCCACTGCCCGGGCCAGGTTCTCGCGCAGGGTCATCAGCTGACCCGCCAGCGAGGGGACGTCGGGGTGGGGGTCGCTGCGCAGCTCCAGGGCCGAGCGATGGGTCTCGCCGTCGGTGTGGCTCTGCAGCCCGGGCGACAGCGACGCCAGCACCTCGGGGGCGCACTGGGCCAGCGACCAGTCGTCGGGGTCGAGCAGCATCAGCTCCTCCTCGGCCCCGAGGGTCCAGGCGTTGCCCTCGCGCCAGTGCGCCCACTCGGGCAGAGAGCTCATGCCGCCCGCAGGCCGCGCCGGCCCGAGCCCCAGAAGTCACGCGCCGCGGTGGTCAGGCCCTCGAACAGCCGCAGATGGTCGTCGCGGTCGACCAGGCATTCGGCGTGCCACTGGACCCCGACCGCGAACGGATGGCCCGGGATCTCGAGGCCCTCGATCACGCCGTCCGGGGCGTGAGCGGTGGCCACCAGGTCTTGGCCGAGCCGGTCTACGGCCTGGTGGTGGAACGAGTTGACCTCCACCTCGTCCTTGCCCAGCAGCTCGTGGAGCCGCGTGCCGCGGTCGACCTTCACGGTGTGGGTGACCGCCTCGCCCGGCTCGGTCTGGCGGTGCTCCACCCGCTCCCCGGCCTCGGACTCGAGGTCGGGGAGGTGCTGATGCAGCGTCCCGCCGCGCGAGACGTTGAGCACCTGGGCCCCGCGACAGATGGCCAGCAGCGGGAGCCGGCGAGCGTCGGCGCGCCGGGTCAGCTCGAGCTCGAAGCGGTCCACGTCGGGCTCGGTCGGGCCCAGCGATGGGTGCGGGCGGCGTCGGTAGCGAGCCGGGTCGAGGTCGGGCCCGCCCGACAGGCACAGGCCGGCCAGGCCATCGAGTAGGTCGTCCACCGCGTCACGCCCCATCGGCGGCAGCACCACCGGTATCGCCCCCGCCCGCTCGACGGCCTTCACGTAGGTCAGGCCGAGGCCCAGCTCCTCGCGAGGGGGCTCGCCCTCGGGGGTCTGGCGCACGCTGTCGCGCCGGCGCAGCTCGGAGCACGAGATGCCGATCAGCGGCCGCATCAGGCCTCGGAGACCACCCAGGTGTCCTTGCCGCCGCCGTTCTGCGAGCTGTTGACCACGAGCGCCCCCTCGCCGAAGGCCACGCGCGTCAGACCACCGGGGAGCACCCACGCATCATCCCCGCCGGTCAAAACGAAGCAGCGCAGGTCCACGTGGCGCGGCACCAGATCCCGGCCCTCGACCGTGGGGTGACGCGAGATGCTCACGGTCTCCTGGGCCACCCAGGCCAGCGGCTCCTCCTCGATGCGCTGAGCGGCCGCCTTGACGTCCTCGGAGGTCGCATGCGGGCCCACCACCAGCCCGTGGCCGCCGTGACCCGAGCGCGGCTTGACCACGAGCTCGTCCAAGCGCTCCAGGGCCTGCGCGCGGCAGGTGGGGTCGGTGAGGTCGTAGGTGGGCACGGATTCGACCAGCGGCTCCTCGCCGAGGAAGAAGCGCACCATCTCCTCCACGTAGGCGTGCACGAGCTTGTCGTCGGCCACGCCCGACCCGAGCCCGTTCACGCAGGCCAGGCGCCCACGGCGGCAGGGCTCGAGCAGCAGCTCGGCCAGCCACGTCGGCTTTCCGCTCACCGGCTCGCGCAGGCGGTCCTCGTCGGTGCGGCGGTAGACCACGTCGACGGTACGAGAGATGCCGTCCTCCACCGCGTGCAGCCTGCCGCCGCGCACGTGCACGTCGCCCGGCATCACCAACGGGATGCCCAGGCGGCCCGCCAGCTCGCGATGCTCATACCAGGCGCTGTTGGCCGGGCCGTCGCTGAGCAGGACCGCGTGGCCCTCGCCACCCGGCGCGGCGGCCTGAAGAGCTCGGCCCAGCCGCTCGATCGCCTGGTGGGGGGTCTGGCGGCCCGCGGGAGGATCCAGCGGCAGGTGCGTGTCCGCCGCCGCGCGCACCGCCCCCAGGTAGGCCAGGCCGGAGGGCGTGCGCAGGTTGTCCTCGAGCACCCGCAGCGCGCCGTCGGATCCGCGCACGATGTCCGGGCCGGCCACCGGCGCGTAGGCCCATGGCTCGATCGGCACGTCGAGCATCCAGGGCTCGAAGTGGTCGGCGGTCTCGATCGCGTCGCGCGGGATCAGGCCCGCGGCCACCATGCGGCGCTCGCCGTAGGCGTCGGCCACGAAGGCCTGCAGCGCGCGGGCCCGCTGGGCGAGGCCCTTCTGAAGGACGGGCCAGTCGTCGGGGCCGAGGATGCGCGGGACCGGGTCGGCCGGGAAGGTGGTGTGGCGGTCGCCGAACGTCACCCCGCGCTGGGCCAGCTCGCCGCGCACCGCGGCCGCCAGGGAGTCCAGCGGGGTGTCGCTGAGCGCCTCCATCAAGGCGGCGTATCCCGGCCGCGGGCGACCGTCAGGCGCGAACGCTTCGTCGAACGTCCCATCCAGGTCGTATCCGGGCGGAATCACGGCTTCCATCAGAACCTTCCCGCCCGCCTAACGCGGCAACCGCGGCTCGATGATGCGGTAGGCCTTCAGCCCCAGGCCCAGGCGCTCGCGGTCCTCGCTGGTGAGCGGGTCCAGGCCGGACAGCTCCTTCACCCGCTCCAGCCGGTACCCAACCGTGTGGCGGTGGGCGTGGATCGCCTGCGCGGTGGCGTTCATGTTGCAGTTGTTGCCGAGATAGGCCTCGAGCGTGCCCACCAGGTCGGTGGAGTACTGCTCGTCGTAGCGCACCAGCGGGGCGAGGGTGTCGTCGTAGAAGGAGCGCACCTCCTGGGGGTGGCTGGCCAGCACCCGAAACAGCAGCCGGTAAGTGCCCCCGCCGATCTCCTCGCCCGGCGCGCCGCCCGCCGCCGTCACGCCCAGCACCAGCTCGGCCTCCTCCAGCGCCCGCCGCAGGTCGGAGGCCGACGAGTAGTGCGACGACAGCCCCACCGCAGCGTGGCGTCCCAGCCGCCCGGCCACCTCGCGGGCGCGGTCGAGATCACCCGGAAGGACGGCGTAGACCTTCTCCTCGTAGGCCTGGGCCAGCGCTCCGGGGTGCTCGGCGCTGATGGCGGCGAGCACGCGCCCCGGGCTGCGCGAGCCGGGGTCGGCGCACAGGCCCACGGCCCCGTCGGAGAGGTCGCAGCCGAGCCGGCCCGCTCGGCGCACCACGTCGGCCTCGTCGAGGTCGTCGCGCGTCAGCACCTCCTCGACGAACGATCCGCGCAGGCTCTGCTCGGTCTCGTCGCGCGCCTCGGCCACGGCCACCTCGGTGAGGGCGGCCACAGCGGCGACATGGAGGTACTCGCCGGCGGCGTCGTTGCCCTGGCCGAGCATCAGGACAGCGCCGAGCTCCTGGCCGCCGGAGACGATCGGCACCTCGGCGGTCACCTCGAGCGGCCGGTTGGGCCGGGCGCCCGCAAGCTTCGAGGCCACGTAGCGCTCCAAGGGGGCCCAAGCCTCGACGTGCGTCCCGAGCCGCGGTACTACGACCGCGACCTGGGCCCCTGCGTGCGCCGAGGCGATCTCGGCGACGCGCTGCACGCCGTCGCCGGCCAGCACCGCCCCCACCATCTCGAGGTGGGCGCCGCGCGGCGTGGCAAGAGGTTCGGGGTCTCCCATGAGAGAAGAGGCAGGGAGATGGGGCGGCGCCGTCCTGGCGCCGCCCCTTCCCCGATGGTCCTGTGCTTACGCGCCGGTCGGAATCTCGTCCGACTCGTGGGCCTGGAGGACGGCCTCGCCCTCCTCACCGGTCCGCAGGCGGACGGCGTCCTCAACCGGGAGGACGAACAGCTTGCCGTCGCCGACCGAGCCGGTCCGAGCGTGAGTGACGATGGTCTCCTTGACCACGCCCACGTCCTTCTCCCCGACCACGCACTCGATCTTGATCTTGGGTCGGAGGTGGACCGTGAGATCCGCACCTCGGTAGTGCTCCGTGATGCCCTTCTGGCGTCCGGAGCCCTTCACCTCGGTGATCGTCAGGCTCGGGAAGCCCTTGTCGAGCAGATCCTGTCGGATCGGCTCGAAGGCGTCGTGCCTGATGTAGGCGACGATCATCTTCATGCCGTTGCCTCCCCTGGGGTCGGTGCCCCTCTCGTGACTTCGGATGCTCCTCCAGCAGCCACCGGACGGGCCGCAGGCCCGGTCGATGCCCCGCCGATCTCAGGCGCGGGGATGAACTGCTCGGGGTAGCCGTACATGCCGTGCTCGACGATGTCGAGACCAGCATCCTCTTCCTCCTCGGTCACGCGCAACCCGACCGTCGCCTTGATGATGGCGAACGTTCCGTAGCTCAGCGCGAACACGAAGGCGAAGATGATCACCACGCCGACCGCCTGAGCGATCAGCTGCTGGAAGCCACCTCCGTAGAGCAGGCCGCCCTCGGGGTTGCCGAAGGCGTTGTACTCCGCCAGCCGCGGGGCCGTGAACAGGCCACACGACAGGGTTCCCCAGATACCGGCCAGGCCGTGTGCCGAGGTCGCACCGATGGGGTCGTCGATCCTCTTGTCGATCGCAACCACACCGAGCACCACGATCACGCCGGCGACGAAGCCGATGATCGGTCCGGCCCACGGCTCGACGTAGCCCGACGGCGCCGTGATGGCCACCAATCCGGCGATCGCGCCGTTCCCGATCATGCCGATGTCGATCGTGCGCAGCCGGAGCTGGCTCGTGACGAAGGCACCGATGATGCCGCCTGCGCAACCGAGAATGGTCACGACGGCGACGTCGGCCAGACGGACGTCGCTGATGCCCAGCGTCGAGCCCGGGTTGAACCCGAACCAGCCGATGAACAGGATCAGCACACCGAGGCCGACGAGCGGCATGGAGTGACCCGGTATGGCCCGGGGCTTGCCGTCGGGCCCGTACTTGCCCTTACGCGGGCCGAGCAGCAGCAATGCGCACAGAGCGCCGGTCGCACCGATGAGGTGGACCGCCGTGGAGCCGGCGAAGTCCTGCATGCCGGTCGGCATCAGGGCCGTGTCGCCGTTCTGCAGCCAGCCACCGCCAAACACCCAGTGGGAGCCGATCGGGTAGATGATCGACGCGAAGACGATCGCGTAGATCACGTAGGCCGAGTACTTGATCCGCTCGAGCGTGGAACCCCAGACGATGGCCAGGGAGACCGCGCAGAACGAGAACTGGAACAGGAACTTCGCCTCGGGCGAAGCAGCCGAAAGTCCCATGACCGGGAACGCCTCGGCCGGGTTCCCCGCGTACTGCAGGAAGAATCCGTTCGAGCCGATGATGGCGTCGGAAATCCCTAGCACGTCCGCGCTGCCGAACGCGAAGGCAAAGCCCACCGCCCAGTAGCAAATGGCCGCGATCGAGAGGTTGGTCAGGATCTTGGCCACGCCGGTTCCCGCGTTCTTGGCGCGGGAGAAGCCGATCTCGAGCATCGCGAAACCGGCCTGCATGAACAGGACCAGGATTGCTGCCACGACCACCCACAGCGTCGCCGTCGGAATCGCCGGGTCGAGCTTCTCGTCGATTGCCGACTGAAGCTCGACCGAGCCCGCAAAAGCGGTCGTCGGCACGATCAGGGCGGCCAGCAGGGCCAGTGGTCCGGCTCTGAGGAGCCTGGATCTCATCTTGCGAGTTCCTCCTACTTAGGGGTCGAATCGCAAGCTAGGTCCGGATCCAGGATCCGCCCTTGTCCACGTGTCGAAGATTTGACAGCGCGGTTTCGCCCCGCGGGCAGGTGGTCTACGGGTCTATGCGGGAAACGGTGTCGCTGCTGTTGTTGGTGACCCAGAGCGCGTCGGGGCCGGCGGCGATGCCCACCGGCTTCTGGCCCACCCGAATGGGGGACCCGACCACCTTGCCGTCGGAGTCGAGTCGGGTGACGCTGTTGCTGCCCTCGTTCGTCACCCACAGCTGGTCGTCGAAGACGGCCAGGCCCTTGGGGCGGTCCCCGACCTTGGTCGGGGTGCCGATGATCTCGCCCGAGTCGGGGTCAAGGCGGGTGACGGTGTCCTGGTCGGTGCTGGAGACCCAGACCGAGCCCATGCCCTCGGTGACGTTGCGGATGTTCTTGCCCACCCGGATGGGGCTGCCCTTGACCTTGCCCGACGACACGTCGATGCGGCTCACGGTGCCGGAGAAGCTGTTGGTCACCCAGACCGTGTCCTTGCCGGCGAAGATTCCGATCGGGTTGTCCCCAACGGGGATCTCGTCCCCTACCCGGTTGCCGGTGGCGCGGTCGAGGCGCGTCACGCTGTCGCCTCCGCCGTTGGCGACCCAGGCCAGCTGCGGGCCGAGCGAAATCCCCTCCGGGTCGGTGCCGACCGGGATGTTCTTCTCGCTGCTGCCCTCGAACCGCGCGACCTTCCCGTCGCCGGTGGCCACGACCCAGATCACGTTGTCGGCCACGGCCACCTCGTCGGGGTTCTCCCCGACCTGGATCGGCTCGCCGGCGGGCTTGTTGTTCTCTCCGTTGATCTTGCTCGCGGTGCCGTCGTTCGCGCTGGTCACCCAGATGTTGTTGCGCTCCACCCCGATCCCGTCCGGGCCTCCGGCCACCGGGATGGTGGCGGCCACCTTGGGCGTCGAGCCATCGCCTCCACCGCCACCGCCGCCGCCTTCGTCGTCGCCGGAGAGCAGGCCCGGCAGGATGATGATCGCCGCCACCACGGCGACGAGCAGGCCTGCGAAGAGGGCGATCAGCCCGCCGCGGGACTTGCGCTCGGGCTGCTTGGAAGGCGGCGGAGCCTGCGGGGACTTAGGCGGCGGGGCGCCGGGGGGCGCGGCCTGGGCCGGGGTGCGCTGAGAGGCGGGGATGGCCGGGGTGGGGGGCGTCACGGGCCCTGATCGCGCCGGGGGCGGGGCCGCCGGGCTCATCTCGGTGGGCGGCGCTCCCATCTCCGTCGGCGGCGCGCCCATCTCTGTCGGCGGCGCGCCCATCTCCGTCGCCGCGGGCTCGGAGGGGGCGGCGCTGGGGGGCGGGCCCAGCTCGGTGGCCCCGGGCTCGGAAGGGGCGGCGCTCGGCGGCGCGCCCAGCTCGGTCGCGGCGGGCTCGGAGGCCGGCTGGGCGTCGGGCGACATCTGCGTCGCGCCCGCGGCGGCCGCCCCAGCCGCCGCAGCGGCCCCGGGGGCGGCGAGGCCGGTGGCCACGCTGCGCTCGGGCTGCGACGGGGCCTGGCCGGTGAGCGCCGCCTTCGCGGCGCGCCCCAGGTCGCCGGCGGACGAGTAGCGCTCCTCGGGGTTCTTGGCCAGCGCCCGAGTGATCACCTCGTCGATGGCCCCTGGCACGCCGGCCACCGTCTGGACCACGCTGGGCGGCGGGTCGTTGATGTGGGCGTACATCTTCGCGACCTCGCTGTCGCGGTCGTACGGCGTCTGGCCGGTGAGGGCGTGAAAGAGGAGGCAGCCGAGGGCGTAGACGTCGGCGCGGGCGTCCGCGCGCTCGCCCTTGATCTGCTCGGGCGCCATGTAGTCCGGCGTGCCCACGAACTGGCCGGTCTTGGTGACTGCGGTGTTGGCTCCCGTGCGCTTCGTGAGCCCGAAGTCCATGAGGTACACGTGCTCGTCGTCGTGCTTGGTGATCATCACGTTGGCCGGCTTGACGTCGCGGTGGACCAGACCGTTGCGGTGCGCGGCGTCCAGCGCGGCCCCCACCTGGGCGACGATCGGAGCGACCCGCTTGGGCTCGAGCCGACCCTCGTTGATGATGATCGAGCGCAGATCGGTCCCCTCGACCCAGCGCATGGCGATGTACAGCCGGCCCTCGGCGCTGTCGGCCTCGTAGACGGGGATCACGTTGGGGTGCTCGATCGACGCCGCCAGCTCGGACTCCCGCTCGAAGCGGACCCGGAAGCCGGGGTCGTCGGCCAGCTCGGGCACGATCAGCTTCAGCGCCACCGGCCGCTTCAACGCGATCTGAGTGGCCCGGTACACCCGGCCCATCCCGCCTTCGCCGGCCACGGACTCGATGCGGTAGCCGGCGAACTCGGAGCCAATCTCGACCGGGGTCATGCGGCGGCGGCCTCCAGCGCTTGGTGGACGATCCCCTCCGCCTCGGCGAGGGTGCGCTCGAGGTGCTCGGGGCCTAGGAAGCTTTCAGCGTAGACCTTGTACACGTCCTCGGTCCCGGACGGACGCGCGGCGAACCAGGCCTGCTCGGCCACCACCTTCACGCCCCCGATCGGGGCCCCGTTTCCCGGCGCGGCGGTGAGCACGTCGACGATCGGCTCGCCGGCGAGCTCGCCGGCCTTGACCTGCTCGGGGGAGAGCGCCTTGAGCACCTCCTTCTCCCGCGGCCCGGCCGCCACGTCGACCCGCTTGTACTCCGGGTCGCCCAGGCGGTCGGCCAGGCCGCGGTAGACCTCGCCCGGGTCGGCGCCGCCGCGGGCGGTCATCTCGGCGGCCAGCAGGCACGGGATCAGCCCGTCCTTGTCGGTCGACCACACCGAGCCGTCGCGGCGCAGGAACGACGCGCCCGCGCTCTCCTCGCCGCCGAATCCCAGCGTGCCGTCCACCAACCCGTCCACGAACCACTTGAAGCCCACCGGCACCTCCACCAAGGGGCGGCCCAGGTCGGCCGCCACCCGGTCGATGATGCCGCTGCTCACCAGCGTCTTGCCCACCCCCACGCCCGGCGCCCAGTCGCGGTTGCCGCCGAACAGGTAGGCGATGCACGCCGCCAGGTGGTGGTTGGGGTTCATCAGCCCGGCGCCGGGCGTGACGATCCCGTGCCGGTCGGCGTCGGGGTCGTTGGCGAAGGCGACGTCGAACTGGTCCTTGATCTCCCTCAGCTTCGCCATCGCGTCCGGCGAGGAGCAGTCCATGCGGATCTTCCCGTCCCAGTCGGGAGGCACGAACGAGAACGTCGGGTCCAGCCGGTCGTTGACGATCGTCAGGTCGAGCCGGTGGCGCTCGGCGATCGCCTGCCAGTAGGCCACCGACGCGCCCCCCAGGGGGTCGACCCCGAGCCGGATGCCGCTCTCGCGGATCGCGTCGAGGTCGATCACCGCGGGCAGCTCGTCCACGTAGCCAGACACGTAGTCGCGGCGGTGGGTGGTCGGTGCCTCCAGCGCCTGCTCGTACGGGATGCGCTTCACGCCGTCCAGTCCCGCGTCCAGCAGGCGGTTGGCCTCGTCCTGCACCCAGCCCGTGATCTCGGTGCCCGCGGGCCCGCCGCTGGGCGGGTTGTACTTGAAGCCGCCGTCCTCGGGTGGGTTGTGCGAGGGGGTGACCACGATCCCGTCGGCGCGGCGGGCACCGTCGCGGTTGTGGGTGAGGATCGCGTGCGAGATCACCGGGGTGGGGGTGAAGCCGTCGTCGGCGTCGATCATCACCTCCACCTCGTTCGCGGCCAGCACCTCGAGGATGGTGCGGAACGCGGGGCCGGACAGGAGGTGGGTGTCGCGGCCCAGGAACAAGGGGCCGTCGATTCCCTGCGAGCTGCGGTAGCGGCAGACCGCCTCGCTGACGGCCAGCACGTGGTTCTCGTTGAAGGTGCCGTCCAGGGCGCGGCCGCGGTGGCCCGAGGTGCCGAACGACACCCGCTCCCCCTCGGCCGAGGGGTCGGGCTGGCGGTCGTAGTACGCCGCGGACACCTGATCGACGTCGATCAAGAGCTCAGCCCTCCAGCACGGTCCCGTCGGCCACCCGCAGCTGTTCCTCGCCCTCCTGCCGGACCTTCGCCGAGCCGCGCACCACCACGTCGCGGCCGAACAGCACGTCGCCATCGACCTCGAGGCGGTCGCACTCCACCAGTGACGGCGCGCCCGCCGGGAAGCGCTCCTCGAAGTCGGGCAGCAGCTTGTAGAAGCCCGAGTCCAGGTCCACGAACGGCGCCCCGTCGCGCTCGGCCGCCAGCACCACCTCGGCTTCCTCGGTGAGCACGTAGGCGTCAGAGCGCACGGTGAGCAGGTCGTTGGTGGTCTTGACCGGCGCGAACCGGCTGCGCGGCACGCGCACGGCCTGAGCCCCGTCGAACACCCCGATCGCCGCGCCCATCGCGGTCTCCACCTGGATCACCGCCGGGGAGGACTTGTCGGAGGGATCGACGGTCTTGCGGTTGGCGATCATCGGGAGCGGCAGGATGCCCCCGCGCTGGTCGAGCGTGTCCGACAGCGCCTGCAGGTTCACCCACAGCGTGTTGGTGTTGAAGTAGCGGTGGCGCTGCACGTCCTGGAAGGAGTCCTCGTCCTCGTCGGGGGTCTGCGCGCTCTCGCGCAGCACCAGGCCGCCGTCCGGCACGCGGGCCAGGTGGCCGCCCTTGCGGTCGGCCTCCGTGCGGTCGCACGCCTCCATCAGGAACGGGATCTCCTCACGCGCGAACCACGCGAGGATGCGCGGCTCGAGCACGGCGCCGAGGTTGTCGGAGTTGGACACGAAGGCGTAGCGGTAGCCGTTTTCCAGCAGCGTCTCGAGCATCCCCGAGCCGATCAGGGCCGGGTACAGGTCGCCGTGCCCGGGCGGCGCCCACTCCAGATCGGGGTTGGCGGGCCAGGAGGCCGGCTGGAGGTCGTCCACGCCCAGCTTGGGGACCTTGTTCTGCACGAAGTCGAGCGGGATGTCGGCCTCGATGCCGGAGTGGCGCTCGATCGCCGCGAGGCTGGGCTCGCGGGTCGAGAAGCTGTTCATGAGCAGCAGCGGCAGCCGCGCGTCGTAGCGGCTGCGCAGCGAGAGCACCTGCCGGACGATGATGTCGAGGAAGGTCTGCCCCTCCTTGACCTCGAGCAGCGACTTGGGGCCCTCCAGCCCCATGCTGGTGCCCAGCCCGCCGTTGAGCTTGAGCACCACCGCGCGGTCCAGCGCCTCGCTCGCGCCCTCCTCGTCCTCGGGCAGCTGCTCGGCGTCGGGCAGGTCCCCGATCGGCTCGATGTCGGCCTCTGCCAGCGTCCCCAGGTCGCCCTCTTGGAGGCGTTCGTAGTAGTGCCGGAAGGTCTCGATCGCGGCGTCCGCCACGCCCTCCGAGCGCATCTTGTCGACGCTGGCGTTGAGCCCGTTCTCGCTCATCCGAGCTCCCGGTCCAAGGCGAAGGCGGAGCTGATCAGCGCCAGGTGGGTGAAGGCCTGCGGGAAGTTGCCCAACGCCTCGCCGGTGAGCCCGATCTCCTCCGAGTACAGGCCGAGGTGGTTGGCGTAGGTCAGCATCTTCTCGAAGGCCAGTCGTGCCTCATCGACCCGGCCGGCGCGGGTCAGCGCCTCGACGTACCAGAACGTGCAGATCGAGAAGGTGCCCTCCTCGCCCTCGATCCCGTCCGGTGAGGACTCGACGTTGTAGCGGTACACGAGGCTGTCGCTGACCAGCTCGCGGCTCATGGCGTCGAGGGTCGAGATCCAGCGCTTGTCCTTGGGGGCGATGAAGTTGACGAGCGGCATCAGCAGCACGGCCGCGTCGAGGGAGTTGCTGTCGTAGTGCTGCACGAAGGCCCCGCGATCCTCGTGCCAGGCCTTGTCCATGATCTGGTGGTAGATCTGGTCGCGCGAGCGCTGCCACTTGGGCAGGTCGGCCGGCAGGCCGCGGGCCAGCGCGATCTTTACCGCCCGCTCCAGTCCGACCCAGGACATGAGCCGCGAGTAGGTGTAGTGCTTGCGCCCGCCGCGCTCCTCCCAGATGCCCTCGTCGGCCTGGTCCCAGTTCTCGCAGATCCAGTCGGTGACGCGGGAGAGGTCCATCCAGGCGTCGTGGTCGGGCGCGTGGCCGTTCTGGTGGTAGAAGTAGACCGAGTCGATCAGCTCGCCGTAGATGTCTAGCTGCAGCTGCTCGGCCGCGCCGTTGCCGATCCGCACCGGGGCCGAGCCCCGGTAGCCCTCGAGGTGGTCGAGCACCTCCTCCTTCAGCTCCGAGCGCCCGTCGATCCCGTACATGATCTGGAGCGGGCCGAGCGCCCCGGGGCGGTCCTCGCGGAAGCGCTCGCGCAGCCAGTCCATGAACGCCGCCGCCTCGTCGGTGAACCCCAGCCGCAGCAGGGCGTAGAGCGAGAAGGCGGCATCGCGGATCCAGGTGAAGCGGTAGTCCCAGTTGCGCCCCCCGCCCAGTTCCTCGGGGAGGCTGGTGGTGGGCGCGGCCACGATCCCGCCGGTGGGCCGGAAGGTCAGGAGCTTGAGGGTCAGCGCCGAGCGGTGCACGGTCTCGCGCCAGCGGCCCTGGTAGCGCGACTTGGCCAGCCAGGAGCGCCAGTACTCGATCGTCTGGTCGAAGGCTTCGCGGGTCTCGTCCTCGGAGTAGCGGCGCGGGACGTAGTTCTCGTGAGCCCGCTCGAGCACGAAGGTGTGCGCGCGCCCGGCCGGGACGGTGATCTCGGACACCACGCCGTGCTCGGTCTGGCTCAGCGGCCGTGAGGTCTGGAGCGCGAGCGACATGTCCTGCGAGTGGAAGACGACCCCGCTCTCGTGGAACACAACGTTGTGCGGGTCGCGGCCGTAGTTGAAGCGAGGCTCGACCTCGATCCGGAAAGTCAGCTCACCCCGGACCCCCACCAGACGGCGGATCAGCCGGTGCTTGTAGACGCTCCCGGGGGCGTGGTGTATGGGCATGAAGTCCTGCACCTCCGCCACCCCGTCCGGGGTGAGGAAGCGGGTGATGAGGACGTTGGTGTCCGGGAAGTAGAGCTGCTTCTGGGTCCAGCCCTCGGCGGCGGGGGCGATCCGGTAGTAGCCGCCGCGCTCCTTGTCGAGGATCGCGCCGAACACGCTCGGCGAGTCGAAGTGCGGGCAGCAGTACCAGTCGATCGTGCCGTCGGTGCCCACCAGGGCCACGGTGTGCAGATCGCCGATGATCCCGTGCTCGGCGATGGGGAGATAGCCCGGCAGCGCCGGGCTGGGTCGCTGTAACGGCTGTGCCTCCACGGCCATCAGGTGTGGTACTCCGTGGCCGTCTTGAGCCTGCGGGCCTCGGCCAGAAGCAGCCGGTAGGTCACCAGCGGGTGGGCCACGAGGAATTCTTGGACGTCGCTCCCGGGAACTACGAGGCAAGTCACCGGCGACCGCGCGATGATCGAGGCGCTGGCCGGTTCGGCCAGGAGCACCGACACCTCGCCGAAGAAGCTGCCCTTGGAGAGGATGCGGCGGTCCTCGTCGTCGATCACCGTCGCCACCTCGCCCTCGAGGATCATGTGGAGGGCCGAGCTGTCGTCGCCCTGGCGGATGATCCACTCCCCCTCTTCGTAGGACACCTGCTCGCAGCTGGCGACGATCGCCTCCAGCTCGTCCCGATCAAGGTCGGCGAAGAGAGCCAGCTCCCCCAGGTTCTCCGGCAGCGCAAGGTCGGCCACGTCCATGCGGGCAGGCTAACCGTGCAAAGACCAGAGCGGAACCCATAGAGTCGCGCCGCGTCCCATGGCAACCCCCTCGGCTCGCGAAAACCAACCCCGGTCGCTGTGGCAGCGCCTCGTCGGCGCCCGCGAGATCGAGCCCGAGGGCGAGCTGTTCGGCCCCCGCGGCAAGCTCCCCCGCCGCGGCGAGCCCGACACCGGCAAGGACGCCGCCCTCCGGATCCTGGTGGGGCTGGTGATCCTCGGGCTGGTGCTGCGCTTCGCGGTGCCGCGCGGCATCTGGCTGGACGAGGCGATCAGCGTCCACCAGGCCAAGCTCGGGCTGAGCGACATGCTCGAGAACATTTTCTACTCCGACCGCCACCCGCCCCTGCACCACCTGTCGCTGTGGCTCACCGTGAAGGTCTTCGGCACCGGAGAGCTGGCGGTGCGGCTCCCGTCGCTGATCGCCGGGACGCTGGTGATCCCCGCCCTGTACGAGCTCGGCCGCGAGCTGTTCGACCGCCGCACAGGCCTCATCGCGGCTGCCTTCGTCACCGTCTCGCCGCTGCTCATCTGGTACGCCCAGGAAGCGCGGATGTACGCGTTCGTGACGCTGTTCGGGGTCCTGGCGCTGCTGACCCAGGTCCGCGTGATGCGCCGCCCGACGGTGGGCAACTGGGCGCTGTACATCCTCGCCACCTCGGCCCTGCTGTGGTCCCACTACTTCGGCCTGCTGCTGATAGGCGTGCAGCAGGTGGTGTTCATCTACCTGATCCTCCAGCGGCGCCGGGCCGGGGAGGCCGACAGGGCGCTGATGGTCGGCTACGCCTACTCGGCGGTGGTGCTGGTCCTGCAGCTCATCCCCCTCCTGGCGTTCGCCGCGGGCCAGTACGACTCGACCTCGGGAGCGGCCGGCTCGCCCTCCGGCACCTACGACTCGCTGTCCTTCTACGCGGTGGTGGCCAACATGGCCTGGGCCCTCTGGGGCTACCACTCCGACGGCATCACCGAGCTGTTGGCCGCCCTATGGCCGCTGTTCCTGCTGCTCTCGCTGCTGCTCCTGGGGCGGGGCGGCTCGCGGCAGACGATCGTGCTCGCAGCCGCGGCTTTCGTGCCGATCGTGCTCCTGTTCTTCGTGGCGCTGTTCGACCGCGAGCTGTTCGAGGTCCGCTACTTCCTGGTCACCATCCCCCTGCTGTTCCTGCTCGTCGCCCGGCTGGTGACCGGGTGGCTGCGAAGTCAGAGGGGGCGGGCCATCGCCGTGTCGGTGGTCATGGCGACACTCCTGATCGGCCTGATCGACCAGCAGCTGAGCGATGACAACCCGCGCCTGTTCGACTTCCGGGGCGCCATCGAGGAGATCGAAGCCGACGCCGGGCCCAACAGCGTGGTTATCTACGAGCCGCCCGACATGCGCTACGTGCTCGAGTACTACGCGCCGGAGCATCCGCCGCCAGCCGCTGAGCCGCACCAACCCCCGGCGGATGCGAGGCAACCCGATCTTCGTGCTCGCCTCCTTCCAGGACAACAAGGCCTTCTTCGCCCGGACCAACAAGGCCATCGGGCAGCTCGACTTCTTCAAGAAGCGCGTGAAGCGGGTCAAGACGTCGCAGACGCTGATGGAGGAGTTCCGATGAGCACCCGCCCGTGGGACGTCCGGCTGCGCAAAGTCACCTGGAACCCCGTGCCGAAGTCGGTCAGCGTCCGCACGCGGGTGCGGATCACCACAGCGCTGGGGATCCCTGCGGCGATCTGGTACTTCACCTGGATGCTCAACCCGGACCGGATCGGCGACCCGGTCCTGTACGGGATCCTGATCGTCGCCGAGCTGTTCAACTTCAGCCAGGCGCTCGGGTTCTGGTGGACCTGCGCCAACGAGAAGGTGCGCGAGCGCAAGGCGCCCAGCGAGTGGCTGGCCGTGGACGTGTACGTGCCGGTCTACAAGGAGCCGCCCGAGATCGTCGACCTGACCGTGGCCGCCGCCAAGGGCCTGCGCGGCGCCGAGGTCAGGGTGCACGTGCTCGATGACGGCAACGACCCGGAGATGGAGGCGCTCGCCGCCCGCCACGGGGTCGGCTACATCACCCGCGAGGAGCACACGGGAGCCAAGGCGGGCAACATCAACAACGCCCTCGCGCAGACCGACGCCCCGTTCATCGCGGTGTTCGACTCCGACCACGTGGCCGACCCGGCGTTCCTGGAGGCCACGCTCGGCCACATGGAGGACCCGGAGATCGCGTTCGTGCAGACGCCGCAGTACTACGCCAACCAGGACAACCGGATCTCCGCGGCCTCGTGGTCACAGCAGGCGCTGTTCTTCGGCGCCATCTGCCGCGGCAAGGACGGGCTCGGGGCGGTGTTCTGCTGCGGCACCAACGTGCTGTTCCGCCGCACGGCCTTCGAGAGCGTCGGTGGCTTCCCCACCAACTCGCTGACCGAGGACTACGAGCTCTCGATCCACCTGCACGAGAAGGGCTGGAAGTCCGCGTACATGCCCGAGGTGCTGTCGCGTGGCCTGGGGCCCGAAGACACGGCCGCCTACGTCTCTCAGCAACAGCGCTGGGCCCGCGGGTGCCTCTCCGGCCTGCCCCGCGCGATCAGGGCCAAGCTGCCGATCAAGCTGAAGATCCAGTACATGCTCTCGGGCCTGTACTTCCTCTCCGGCTGGACCGTGCTGATCTACATGAGCTTCCCCGTTGTGCGCTTGCTGGGAGGGGGCCAGCCGCTCGACGCCGAGCGTCGACGCGCCCGAGTTCCTGCTCCACTTCGTGCCCTACTTCGCGATTGCGCTCAGCACCGCCGCACTCGCCGGCGCGGGCTCCTACACCTTCGCGGCCTTCGCGCTGGCCGCCGCGAACTTCTGGATCCACATCCTGTCCACGATCTTCCAGCTGCTGAGGCGCTCCGGATCGTTCGTGGTCACCCCCAAGGAAGGCGCCCGGGAGCGCCAGCCCGGGGCCGTGATGCCCGCGCTCGTGGCCGTGGGAATCCTCCTCGCCGCCTGCGTCTACGGCTTATCGCAGAATCAGGACGCCGCCACCATCAACAATGTCTCGTTCGCCGCGTTCCACATATCGGTGCTGATGACAGGGTGCTGGGCGGCCCTGCAGAAACCGCCCGCGCCCACCGCGGAGATCGGCGAGCCCGCCGGGGCGACGGCCTGACGCGCTCCCTCGTCGCAGTGGCGCTGGTGGTCGCGCTGGGCGTCGTCGGAGGGCTGCGGCGGCTCAGACTCCGATGGCGGGTCCGGCGGATCCGGAGGAGACCCCGGGAGCGAGACCGCCGACCAAGCCGCCAAGCGCTTCCTCGACCGCTACGTGCAGGGCGACGGCCGGGTGTCGCGGATCGACGAGGGCGGCGACACCGTCGGCGAGGGGCAGGCCTACGGGATGCTGATCGCGGCCGCCGCGGGCGACTCGCAGCGGTTCGACCAGATCTGGAACTGGACCAAGCAGAACCTCCGCCGCGACGACGGGCTGATCTCGTTCAAGTGGCGCGACGGCAAGGTCGAGGACCCCGAGGCCGCCTCGGACGCCGACGTCGACGCCGCCCGCGCCCTGCTGGTGGCCTCGTGCCGCTTCAACCAGCCCGACAAGCGCCAGGAGGCGCTCGAGCTGGGCAAGGCCATCCGCGACAAGGAGACGGCCGACGTGGACGGCGGCCCGGTGCTCACCGCCGGCCCGTGGGCCAACAACGAGCCCCAGACGATCAACCCCAGCTACTTCTCACCGGCCACCTTCGCCGCGCTGGGCAAGGCATCGGGCGACGACGGCGCGTGGGGCAGCCTCTCGGCCAGCGCGCGGACGATCACCGGCCAGCTGATGACCGACTCCTCGCCGCTACCGCCGGACTGGGCGAAGCTCGAGGGCGGCAAGCCGACGCCGATCGGCACGCCGGACGACCCCGGCGGGACCCCGAAGTTCAGCTTCGACGCCCCCCGCACGCTGGTCCGGTTCGCAGAGGACCCCGACCAGGCCGGCCGGCAGATCGCGGCCCGGGCCTGGCCGGTGTTCGAGGGCCAGGACCCGAATCAGATCGTGGTGGAGCGCGACCTGGCCGGCAAGCCGACCGGCGGCACCAAGCATCCGATCGTGCTCGTGGCCGCGGCCGGGGCAGCCGACGCGGCGGGCAAGGACGAGGACCGCGACAAGCTCCTGAACGCCGCCTCCGCGCTGGACCAGAACTCGTCGACCTACTACGGCTCGGCCTGGGTGGCGATCGGTCGCTACATGCTGCAGACCGACGCCCTGGACGGCTGCTAGCGCCGCTCGCCCACCGCCCGTAGCGCCGCCGCGGCGAACTCGGGTGCCGAGGGGCGGTCCGCCGGGCGTTTGGCCAGCGACCGCATGATCACGTCCTCCAGCGGCTGGGGCACGTCGGGGCGCTGCTCGCGCAGCGACGGCGGGTCGGCGTTGAGCTGGGCCCACATCTTGGCCATCCCGCCCGCCTCGCCCGCGAAAGGAGCCGAGCCCACCAGCGTCTCGTAGACCACGGTGCCAAGGGCGTAGACGTCGCCGCGAGCCTCGGGATCGTTGCCCTCGATCGCCTCCGGGGCCACGTAGTCCACCGTGCCGAGCATCTGGTTGGCCCCGGTCAGCCCCGAGGCCGACCCCACCCGCTTGGCCAGGCCGAAGTCGGTCAGGTAGACGTGGTCCTCGTCGGTGACGATCACGTTGGTGGGCTTGACGTCGCGGTGCACGAGGCCCTTGTCGTGGGCCAGCTCGAGCGCGTCGGCGATCTGGGCACCGAAGCGGGCTGCCCGCACCGCGTCGACCGGGCTGTCGCGCCGGATCAGCTCCCCCAGCTCGGTGCCCTCCACCCAGCGGGTGACGATGTAGACGGTCCCGTCCTGCTCACCCGCCTCGTAGAGCGGGGCGATGTTGGGGTGGTCCAGCGCGGCCACGGTCCTGGTCTCCCGGCGCAGGCGCTCGCGGATGACCGGATCCGAGGCGATCTCCGGCTCGACCAGCTTGAGCGCGACAGGCCGGTCCAGCCGCAGCTGCCGGGCGCGGTAGAGAATGCCGACCCCGCCCGAGCCCACCACGGTCTCGACCTCGTAGCCGGCGAAGGTGGCGCCTGGGGAGAGCATCTGGTTAGACGGTCCCCGACTGGATCGCCTGCTGGGCCAGGCGGACCCGCTTCTCGTCCTCGGGGGTGTCGTCGAGGCCGAACTTAGCCACCAGCACGGCCAGGTGCGTCCGTACCGCTCCCGGCGACAGGAACAGCTCCTCGGCCAGCTCGTCGTCGGTGAGGGGGTTGGCGAACACGTTTCCGCCCTGGTAGGGCCGGCACAGCGCCTCGAGGACCCGGCGCTGGGTGGTCGAGAGCTCGACGAGTGCCGGGACCTCACCTCCGGGGTCGGTCCGCACCTGGGCCTCCTGCTGCCGGCCGGCCCGGTAGGTGACCTTGGTCGTGCCGAACTGCATGGCGTCGCCGTCGGCCAGGAGGCGAGGGCCGGTGATGCGCTCGCCGTTGACGAACGTGCCGTTGCTGGAGATGCCGTCGTCCACCACCGCCCAGCTCCTCTCCGTGGCGTTCCAGCCGAGCGTGCTGGCGCGAGACCTGTCCGTCCCAGGACAGCGGCAGGTCGGACGAGCTCAGGCGACCCACGGAGAGATGGGTGATGCCGGGCTCCAGCGAGAGCACCTGCTCCCTGTTGTCGCGGTCGGCGTAGAGGAGGACCGGGTTCTCGTACACGCCTGCGTATCTCTACTCGTTTTTGTCGGTGGGCGGGGTCTGGAACTGGCTCGGGCGCGGTCCCATGAGGGTCGCCTGTCCGGGCTGGAGGGAGACCACCGAGCCCGGGTCCTCCCTGGGGGCCCGGAACAGCACGACCGTGTCCCCGAAACGCATGACGTCGCCGTCCCGGAGCGCGTGCTCGCCCCGCATGGGCTCCCCGTTGAGAAACGAGCCGTTGCTCGACCACTCGTCGACCAGCGTCCAGCCCAGCTCGGTGCGGCGCAGCTCCGCGTGGCGGCGCGAGACCTCGGTGTCCCAGCTCAGCACCACGTCGCGCTCCTCGAGCCGGCCGACGGTGACGGTCGGGGTCTCGTCGTCGAGGTCGACCACGTGCCGCTTGCCGGCCGGATCGTTGAAGACCACGAAGGCGCGCCCCCGCCGCTCGGCCTCGATCCGGTCCTGGAGCAGGGCGTCGGCGCGGGAGACCTCCCCGGTCTCGGCCAGCGCGATGCCCAGCTTCAGCGTCAGGTCCCGCTTGGCGGGGTCGTCGTCGGGGAGCAGCGACACCGCCCTGTCCAGCAGCCTCACCGCCGGTGCGATGTCGCCCCGGGCCAGCGCGCGCCGCCCCGAGGACCCGAGCCGGGCGGCCGCCCGCGCCGACAGCTCGCTCCCGTGGTCGCCGAGGGGGCCGAGCTCGTCCAGATAGGCCGCCGCCCGCTCCAGGTGGTGCCCGAGGATCTCCTCGAACTCGCCGGCGCGCTCCCCCGCCGTGCGCTCCAGCCAGTCGGCGAAGCGCTCGTGGTAGTCCGCGCGGGCCTCCTTCAGGACCCCCTGGTAGGCGACGTCCCGGATCATGATGTGCTTGAAGCTGAAGGTCGGCTCGCCGGCGAAGCGGCCGGCGTCAGCCTGGATGAGCTCCTTGCGCTCCAGCGCGCTCAGGCGCTGGTCCAGCTCCGACCGGTCATCGCCGCCGAGCAGCTCGAAGGCAGCCCCGCCCGCGAACGACCTCCCCACCACCGCGGCCGCCTCGATCACGGCGCGCTCGCCCGAGTCGAGGCGGTCCACGCGCGCGGCCAGCAGGGCGTGGATGGTGGGGGGCACCGACAGCTCCCGCTGGTCGACCACCATGCGCACGAGCTCCTCGACGAACAGCGGGTTGCCCTCCCCGGCGGTGAACGCCCGCTCGGAGAGGTCGGGGGGCACCCCGCCGCCGGCGGTCAGGTGCTCGATCAGCTCGCGGCTCTCCTCCGCGCTCAGGGGGTCGAGCTCGAGCCGCGTCCCGCCAAACTCCGGGCGGGCGTCGAGCAGGTCGTTGCGGGCGACGGCCACCAGCAGGATCGGCACGCCGCGCACCGCCCCGGCGAGGTACTCGATCAGCTCGAGGAAGGTCTGCTCGCCCCAGTGGACGTCCTCGAACAGGACCACCAGGGGTTGCCGCGCGGCGGCTGCCTCCAGGAGCCTGCGGACGGCCCAGAAGGTCTCCTCGGGCGAGGCGGCGACGTCGGCCAGCCCGAGGGCCCCGGCCACGCGCTCGACCACTACGGGGGTGTCGTCGTCGTCGGGGAGCATCCGGGCGATCGCCGCCCGCGCCTCCTCGGTGCTGTCGCCGTCGTGGATCCCGGCGAGGCCCTCCACGACCTCGCGCACCGGCCAGAAGGTCAGGCCCTCGCCGTAGGACACGCAGTGCCCGGCGACGACCGCGGCCGAGCCCCGCAGCGTGTCGGCGAACTCCTGCGTCAGGCGCGACTTCCCCAGCCCGGCGGGCCCGAGGACGGTGACCAGCTCGCAGCGCCCACCGGCCACCGTGCCGTCGAAGGCCTCCCGGAGCAGGGCCAGCTCGCGCTCGCGGCCCACCAGCGGCGAGCCGATCTTCGCCTCCTGCGCCGCGCCGGGCGCCGCGACGTCGATCAGCCGGAAGGCCGGGACGGGCTCGCTCTTTCCCTTGAGGTCCAGCGCGGGCACCTGCTCGACCTGAACCGAGTCCCGCACCAGCTCGTAGGTGTCCTGGCCGATGAGCACCTCGCCGTTGGGCGCGGCCTGCTCGAGCCGGGCGGCGACGTTCACCGCGTCTCCCGTCACGAAGCCGTGCCCCTGGGACGGGTCACCGGCGATGACCTCGCCGGTGTTGACGCCGGTGCGCACCCGCAGCCGGACGCCGAAGCGCAGCTCGAGCTGCTCGTTGAGCTCCGTCAGCCCGGTCTGCATCTCAGCCGCCGCCCGCACCGCGCGCAGCGCGTCGTCCTCGCGCACCGAGGGCACCCCGAACACGGCCATCACCGCGTCCCCGATGAACTTCTCGACAGTCCCGCCGTGGCGCTCCAGGGCCTCCCGCATCGTGTCGAAGTACCGCGTGATCATCCGTCGCACGGACTCCGGATCGAGCGCGCTCGCCGAGGCTCGTGGAGCCGGACAAATCGCAGAAGACGATGGTCACTACCTTGCGCAGCTCCTGGCGGGCCTGCGGCGCAGCATCGAGGGCCGCGCCGCACGCCGAGCAGAAGCGCGCCCCATCGGGCGCCCCTTCACCGCAGTTGGGACACGGGCGCACGGGGATGAGTTTAAGGTTCGACCATGCCTGGCGAACAGCTGCTCGTGACGGAGGGCAAGGACCGCGGAGAGGCCGTCGAGGTCGAGGGCGAGCTCCACATCGGCCGCGCCGCGACCCAGACGGAGGGCAGGCTCGGAGACGACCCCATGCTCTCCCGCCAGCACGCGAAGATCACGCGGGCGCCGAACGGGCAGCTCACGATCGAGGACCTGGGATCGGCCAACGGGACCTTCGTCAACGACGAGCGCATCGACTCCGAGCGCACGCTCGGACTGGGCGACCTGGTCCGGGTGGGCCATACCGTGCTCCAGGTCACCGACCCCTCCGGCGGAGTGCCGGAGAGGACCCGGCTGGAGGGAGCCCTCCCCGCAGACCTCGCCGCCGAGCCCGGCGAGGAGCTGCTCGTGGCCGAGGGAGCGGCCCGCGGCCAGCGGATCGCGCTGGAGAACGAGTTCCTGGTCGGACGGGCCATGGGCGAGGACGGCAGGCTGGGGGACGACCCCGAGCTGTCCCGCCGCCACGCCCGAGTGTCGCGCGACGGCGGGCGTCTGACCATCGAGGACCTGGGGTCGGCCAACGGGACCTTCGTCAACGGCGAGCGGCTGACCGGGCCGCGGCCGCTGGCGGTCGGCGACTCGGTCCGGATGGGGCAGACGACCCTCGAGGTCGTCGCGCCGGGCGAGGCGACCGAGATGCACGACCCCGTCGGCCCGCCCACCTCGCCCGCCCGGGGGGCGCAACCCCCGGCTGCGGCGCCCGACCATCCGCCCACGGCCCCCGAGCCGGCGGCCCGGCCGCCGCAGTCGCCCCAGCCGCAATCCCCGCAGTCGCCCCAGCCGCAGTCCCCGCAGCCGGCGCGGCCGCCCAGCGCGCCGCCGCCGCAGCCGGCCGCCAGGCCCCACACCCCGGCCCGCCCGCCGACCCCGGCTCGTGCTCCCGCCCCCCCTCCCGCGCCGGTGCCTGCGCCCTCGGGCGACACAGCCGACGACCTCGAGCTGGGCACGGTCTTCGCGGGCTGCCGGGTCGAGGAGATCATCGGCCGCGGCGACATGGGGGTCGTCTACCGGGCCGACGAGCTCGCCCTCCAGCGCCCGGTGGCGCTGAAGATCATCCGCCCCGAGAACTCCCGCGAGGAGCGCTTCCGCCAGCGGTTCCAGCGCGAGTCCAGGACGGCCGCCTCGATCGACCACCCCAACGTCATCCCGATCCTCGAGGCGGGCGACCAGGACGGCGTCCTCTTCATCACCATGCGGCTCGTCGAGGGGACCGATCTGCGGGCGCTGATCTCGGGTCAGGGCCGCGTCGACCCCCAGCGCGCCGCGCGGATAGTGCGCCAGGTGGGAGCCGGCCTGGACGCCGCCCACAAGCAGGGCCTCGTTCACCGCGACGTCAAGCCGGCGAACGTCCTGCTCGCCCGAGCCGACCACGTCTACCTGAGCGACTTCGGCCTGGCCAAGCAGGAAACCGAGGGCGGTGGGCTGACCCGGCAGGGCTCGATCGTGGCCCGAGCCGAGTACGTCGCCCCCGAGCAGATCACCGAGGACCGCGTCGACGCCCGCACCGACGTCTACGCGCTCGGCTGCCTGCTGTTCGAGAGCCTCACCGGGCAGGCGCCGTACGCCGGCCAGGCGGGCAACGCGATGATGGCCCACGTCGAGCAGCCGCCCCCGTCGGCGGTCGCGGCGATGCCCGGATTGCCGCCGGCCTTCGACGAGGTGATCGGCCGCGCGATGGCGAAGGACCCCAACCAGCGCTACACCTCCGCAGGCGACCTCGGCGAGGCCGCTCTGGTCGCGGCGGGCGAGCAGCGCCAGGCGGGCGCGGAGTCGATCGTCGCCACGGGAGACGCGGCGTTCGCCGAGGCCCTGCGCAGCGCCCAGTCTCCGCCGGCCGCAGCTCCCGCCCCGGCTCAGGCGCCCGCCCCGGTACAGGCACAGGCTCCGCTGCAGCCACAGGCCCCGGCCGCCGCTTCGGCCCCCGACACCGCGGCTCAGAAGCCCGCGAAGGCCGCCAAGGGCAAGGGCGGCAACGCCGTCCCGTTTCTGATCGCGGTTGGCGTTCTGGTCGTGCTCCTGGTGCTCGTGTTCGTCGCCCTGAGCGCTATCGCGAAGCTCTGATCGGCCTGGTTGCGCATGGGCACCGAGCACGATCTAGTGTGGTAATGATGGCGCGTGGGTGACCCAACGGATCGTGTGAGGCTCGAGCCCGGCTCGGTGTTCGCCGGCTACCGGGTCGACGGGCTGCTCGCCCGCGGCGGAATGGGCGTGGTCTACCGGGCCACCGACACGGACCTGGATCGCACCGTGGCGCTGAAGATCATCGCGCCGGAGCACACCGCCAACGAGGATGCCGTGGCCCGGTTCAAGTCCGAGGCCCGCCTCGCAGCGTCGCTGGAGCACCCCAACATCGTGCCCGTCCACCGCGGGGGTGAGTTCGAGGGCGTCCTCTACCTCGCGATGCGGCTGGTGCCGGGCACCAACCTGCGGGAGGTGATCAACAGCGGGCCGCTGCCGGTGGAGCGCGTCGGCCGGATCATCAGCCAGATCGCCGACGCCCTCGAGACCGCGCACGACCGCGGGCTGGTCCATCGCGACGTCAAGCCGGCCAACATCCTCGTGGCCGGCGAGGGCCGCAACGAGCACGTCTACCTCACCGACTTCGGGCTCACGAAGCGGCTCGGATCGGGGGGCAGCCTGACGCGGTCCGGTGCGTGGGTGGGAACACCCGACTACGTCGCGCCCGAGCAGATCCAGGGTGGGAACATCGACGGCCGCACCGACATCTACTCGCTGGGGTGCGTGCTCTACGAGATGCTCACCGGCACGGTCGCGTTCCCCAGGGACAACGACGTCGCGAAGTTGTGGGCGCACGTGAGCGACTCGCCTCCCCCGCCGAGCATGCAGCGTCCGGAGCTCGTCAAGTCCTTCGACGACGTGGTCGCGCGCGCGACCGCCAAGAACCCCGACCAGCGGTTCACGAAGCCCTCCGAGCTCGCCGCCGCGGTCTCCCTCGCCGTCGCCGAGCAGGTACCCCAGGCGTCCGGCGAGGCCGCTCAGCCCTCGGGCGGCGCCGTCCCGCCGACGCAACTCGGAGGTCCCGCATCGGCTCCCTCGGGTGCCACCGGCCCCGGGGTCCCGGCCCCCTCAGGCCATGACGTGTTCGTCGGGCAGCCCACTGCGGCTTCACAGCCGGCGCCTTCGGCAGCCCAGCCCCCTTCGGCAGCCCAGCCTCCGCCGCCCCCGCCCCCGTCGGCAGCCCCGCCGGCGGGTGAGGGTGAGGCCGGCGGCTCCAGGCGCCCGGGATGGCTGGCACGGCACCGGGGGGCCGTAGCGGCCGGCACCGTAGCCCTGGCCTGCGCCATCGTCGCCCTCGTCGTGATCGCCGGCTCGGGCGGCGACTCCTCGAAGAAGAAGGCAGCCGCGCTGCCGCTGAAGCTGGCCGCCGTGCCCACCAACCGCGTCACGGGCCGCGGCAGCGCGGACGTCCAGCTCAAGGGCGACGTCGCGACGGTCTCCATCCGCACGAACGGGCTGCTCAACCATGCGCCCCACGCGATGCACATCCACGGCGGCGGGAAGGGAGAGTGCCCCCCGGCGTCGGCCGCAGGGATCCACAACGGCAACCGAGCCATCAGCACCACCGATGGCGGCACGTTCTACGGCCACGCCCGCGCCGCGCTGACCACCCACGGCGACACCACCGCCAGCAGCATCCTGGCCTTTGCGCGCTTCCCCGCGGCCGGGAACATCAAGTACAAGCGCACCTTCACGCTCACCCCGAAGGCCGCCCGCTACATCCGCAACAACAACGCGGTTATTGTCATCCACGGCATCGACTTCAACCGCAACGGCATCCAGGACGGATCGCTCGACCGCAGCGAGCTCAACCCCTCGGTTCAGGGGGAGACCACCGCGCCGGCGCTGTGTGGCCCCGTGGTAGCGCGAGGGACGCGGGCGCAGGCCCCGGGGAACCGAGGCGTCTACACGGCGTCGCTGGCCATCCACGGCGCCGCGCCCCGCTGGCTGTGTGCCCTGTGAGAGCCGCGCGGGCGCTCCGCATCGTGTTGGCCTCGAGCGCGCTGGCGTTGCTGTTGGCCCCGTCGGCGTCGGCGAACCTGCGGGTGAGCGGCAACCGCCTGGTCGACAACGGCCGCACGGTGCAGCTGCTGGGCATCAACCGCTCGGGCACCGAGTACATGTGCAAGGAGGGCTTCGGCGACGTGTTCGACGGGCCCAACGACCAGGCCTCCGTGAACGCCATGAAGACCTGGCGGATCAACACCGTGCGCGTCCCGCTGAACGAGAGCTGCTGGCTCGGCGTCGGCAAGCTACGCCGCCACGCCCGGGCATACCGGCGGGCGATCGTCCTGTACGTGCGGCTGCTGCGGCGCAACGGCCTGTACGTGATCCTCGACAACCACTTCAGCGCCCCTGGGCGCCGCATCGCCCGCGACCTGCTGGCGATGCCCACGATCACCTCGGTCAGGTTCTGGCGATCGGTCGCCCGCCGCTACCGGCGCAGCAACGGGGTGCTGTTCGACCTCTACAACGAGCCCCACGACGTGCGCTGGCGGTGCTGGCTGCACGGCTGCCGCGTGTCGCGGCGCCCGGCGAACCCCAGCCGCCGCGTCTACCCCGCCTACCGCGCGGTCGGCATGCGCCGGCTGCTGCGGGCGGTGCGCAGCGTCCGGTCGCGACAGATCGTGCTCCTGGGCGGGCTCAAGTACGCGCGCGACCTGACGCACTGGCTGCGCTACAAGCCGCGCGACCCCGCCCGGCAGACCGTGGCTTCGGTCCACACCTACGGCCCGGCCACCGCCCCGCTCGCCGCCGTCTGTTTCGGCTCGTGCCGCGACACGCTCGTGAACATCAAGAACCGTTACCCGGTCGTCGCCGGCGAGATCGGTCAGTACGACTGCCGGCACGAGTACATCGACGACTTCATGGGCTTCTCCGACGCCAACGGGATCTCGTATCTCGGGTGGGCCTGGGACGCCGTGGCGCCGGGCAGCTGGCAGTGCGGCAGCGGGCCGGCGCTAATCAACAACTACGACGGGACGCCGACGGCGTACGGCGTCGGCCTGCGCGACCACATCCGCGCCCGTAACCCCTAGCTAGAGCGCCGAGAGCAGCTTGGGCGCGACCTGCTTCTTGCGGCTCATGACCCCCGGGAGCTCGACGATGCCCTTGTCCGAGGGCTGACCGAAGGCCCGCTCCACCAAGCCGCGGTCGCCGGCCACCATCAGGTCGGTGCCCTTGCTGAGGATGTCGGTGACCATCAGCGCGAAGAGGAGGTGCCCGCCGGAGCTGCGGCTCCCCTCCATCGCCATCACCAGCTCCTCGTGGCGCTCGAGCAGACCCTTGCCGACGGTCTCGATCTGCGCGATCAACACGGTCTGGCCGCCGGCCACTACGTACTCCTTGGAGTCGCGGCTCACGATCTGGTCGGCAGCGAGCTGCGAGACGTCGCTGGTCTCCTCGAACATCCGGCGCCCGAAGTCGTGTGCGTCGATCGCCAGCACCCGCTCCAGGTACTCGATCACGGCGTGGTCGCGGTCAGTGGTCGTAGGCGAGTTCAGGATCACCGTGTCGGAGAGGATCGCCCCTAGCAGGAGGGTCGCCGCCGGGCGGCTGGGCTCGAGCCCGTTCGCGCGGAAGCGCTCGATGACCAGCGTGGCCGTCGATCCGACGGGGTCGAAGGTCGCGGTCACCGGAACGTTGGTCTCGATCGAGCCGATGTGGTGGTGGTCGAGGATCTCGACGATGTCCGCCTGGTCGGCGCCGGGCACCGCTTGGGCGAGCTCCGCGTGGTCGACGAGCAGCACCTGCCGCCGTTCGGGGTCGACGAGGTCGGAGCGGGCGACGAGTCCGAGGGGGCGTTTCTCGCCGTCGACCACAACCGCGGCCCCGTAGTGGACCTCCTTCACGTGGTCGGCCACGTCGGAGAGGAGGTCGTCGAGGCTCGCCGTGAGCGGGTCGGTCTCCATCAGCACTTCGCAGGGGGCGGCGAGCGTGATCATCCGCGCGGAGACGAACGAGTCGAGCGGTGAGACCACGACGGTCGTTCCGCGCTGGGCGGCCATCCCCAGGATCTCGTCCGAGGGCCGGCGGCCGTTCGGGCTGACCAGCACGGCCGCTCCGACCTCGATGACGTGCCGCTGGGCGTCCTCGCGGTCGCCCACCACCACCACGTCTCCCGGAGCGATGGGCGTGGGCCCCGGCCCGGTGGCGGAGCTGCTGACCCAGATGCGGCCGCCGAGCTTGCCCCGCTCGCCGGCCACCAGCTCACCGTCGAGCACTTCGATGATGGCGTCGACCGTGGTGTCGGAGTCGCCCAGGTCCTCTGGCTCGCGCGACTCGTGGATGTACCGCTTGGCCAGCGCGCGCATGGTCAGCACGCCGACCAGCACGCCGCCGTCGTCCACGATCGGCGTCAGGTCGAGGCCGTCGTGCGCCATGGCCAGGCCCACCTCCCTGACCGGCTTGCGGTAGTGGGCGACCGGGAAGGTCTCGCCCATCACGTCCCGGGCCCTCAGCATCACGTGCGGCAGGTACTGCGGTGGCTCGGCGCCGGCGCGCTCGAGCACCCACTCGGTCTGGGCGTTGAGGTCGCCCAGCCGCACCGGGACGTAGTCGTGCGCGGGCTCCAGCCGGCCCTTCAGCTCGGCGTACCCCACCGCCGCCGCGATCGAGTCCGTGTCGGGGTTGCGGTGGCCGGTGACGTAGATCAGCGACACGCGGCCAGAGTAGCCCGATGGACAAATATACGTAAACCTTGTCGGGATTTATGTGTTACCGTGCCGGGCGTGATTCCCGAGAACCTCCGGGGACGGCTGCTCTCCCAGCTCGAATTGTCGGGCGTCGCCTCCAGCGTCGCCGCCCACTCCCACCTGTGGGAGGGCCTGGTGCGCCACGAGGCTGACCAGCGCGTGTTCGAAGAGCTGCTGACCGACGAGCACCTGTCGGTGTGGCTGATCTGCTGGATGGAGGGGCACGACACCGGCTTCCACGACCACGACGGGTCGGCCGGATCGGTGTCCCTGGTCAGCGGCCGGCTGCGCGAGGAACGCCTGCGCATCGGCGGGCCACCGGCCTCGCTGGAGCTCGGCGCGGGCGACGCGTTCGGGTTCGAGGCCACCGACATCCACCGCGTCACCCACCCGGGCGGGGAGCCGTCGGTCTCGATCCACGCCTACTCGCCCCCCCTGGTGGGCATGGGCTCCTACGTGGTGGAGCCCACGGGCGCGCTGCGCCGCCACGCTCTGCGCGCGCACCAAGAGCTGCGCCCGCTCGTCCCCGCCGCCTGAGGCGCCGGTGCAGGCCGACCTGCACCAGCACCTGCTCGGCGAGCCCCTGCTGGAGGCCCTGGCCTCCCGCACCGCTGCGCCCCTGACGCGCCGAAACGGTGCGGGATGGGTGCTCGAGGTTCCCGGGGAGCGGCCCCACGTCGTGGACAGCGAGGCCGAGGACCCGGCCCGCCGCGCCGCCCTGCTGGAGGCCGACGGGCTGGATCGAGCGGCAGTGGCGCTGTCCGGCGTGCTCGGGGTCGAGGGACTGCCCGGCGACGAGGCCGAGCGCCTCTTCGCGGCGCACGCCGAGGGGCTGGCCGCGCTGCCCGAGTGCTTCGGGCGCTGGGCTTCGGTGTCCCTGCTCGAGCCCTCCGCTGCGGCGGTCGAGGCCCAGCTCGGCGATGGCGCCGTGGGGTTGACGCTCCCCGCCGGCGCTCTGTCCACGCCCGAGCGGGTGGAGAGCCTGGCGCCGCTCCTGGAACCCCTCTCACGGTGGGGGCGGCCGCTGTTCGTGCACCCCGGCCCGGGCACCGGCCGATCGGAGGCGAGCGCGGGCTGGTGGCCGGCGCTGACCCGCTACGTCGCCGAGATGAACGCGGCCTGGCACTCCTTCGTAGCAGTCGGGCCCGAACCGCTCCCGCCCGCGCGGGTGGTATTCGCCCTGCTGGCCGGGCTGGCGCCGCTGCACCTGGAGCGCCTGGCCGTGCGCGGCGGCCCCGCCGAGCGCGCGCTCGACCCGCGCTTCCTCTACGAGGTCTCCTCGTACGGCCCGCGCTCCATCGAGGCGGTCGGCAGGGTGGTGGGCGCCGGGCAGCTGGTCTTCGGCTCCGACCGGCCGGTGGACTCCCCCGCCCCGCCCGCGGCGTCGCCGTGGACCCGCATCGCCGCGAAGAACGCGGCGGCCCTGCTGGGTTAGACACCGCCCCAGGGCACGCGGCGCTGAGATACTCAGCAGATGGTTGGCGGCCAGATCGTCCGCATGCCGCTCAGGGTGCGCCCAGAGTCGACCCGGACGCTCGACCAGCGGCTGTTGGTCCGCTTCCCCTGGTTGGCCGCCGCATCGTTCGGCCTCGTCAGGAAGCTGCCTCCGACTTCGCGGATCCGGCGGGCGGGAGTGTCACGGGCCGTCCGGATGGGGCTCGAGGCCTTCAACCGCAAGGACCTGGACGTGGCGGTGACGGGCTTCCACCCCGACCTCGAGTACTACCCGTACCGCGAGTTCGTCGAGGCGGGGCTGGCGGAGCCGTGCTACTACGGGCGGTCGGGCTACCGCGCCTACGTCGAGGGCACCTACGACGTCTGGGGCGCGGGCGTCCGGCTGGAGCCGACAGAGCTCATCGACCTGGGCGACCGGCTCGTGGTGCTCGCCGACATGCCGATGCAGGCCCAGTCGAGCGGGATCGCCCTTGCCGAGACCTACGGCAGCGTGTGGACGGTCAAGGACGGCGCGATCATCCAGATCCGGGACTTCCTGCGCCACTCGGAGGCCCTCGAGGCAGCCGGCCTGCCGGCGTAGGGATGGCAGAAGCAGACGCGGAGATCGTTCGCGCCGCCTTCGCGGAGGCCGCCGAGGGCGACATCGGTGTCTGGTTCCGGACGGCCGACCCCGACATCCGGGTCGTCCCCCGGCCCGCCGAGCCCGACGCCACCGCCGAGTACCGCGGGCTCGACGAGCTCATGGACTACCTCGTCAACTGGTACGGCCAGTGGGAGGAGTACGAGGTCGAGCCGGTCGAGATAGTCGCCGCCAACGAGCACGTGCTCGCCGTGGTGCGCGAGCGTGGTCGCCTGGGGGGCAGCGGGCTCGAAGTCGAGGAGGACTTCAGCTACTCCTTCCGGCTGCGGGGCGGGAAGGTCGTCGAGTGGCGCATGTACGACAGCCACGCCGAGGCGCGCGCAGCGGTCGGGCTGGACCCCTAGCCGTCGAGACCGGCCGCGGCCCGACCCTCCCGGTAGTCGCCGAAGACCTCTGTTCGCGTGATCTCAGCTCCCGCGAAGGTGGATATCTGGACGTACGTCAGATCGACGCTCGCTCCACTCTGGACACCGGTCGCGGTCTGCCTGATGAGGGTGAACAAACGCCCGTCGGGCAGCTCTCGCACCTCCTCCAGCTCGAGCTGACTGGGCCCCAGAGCCTCGCGCCACCGCCGGGCGAAGCCGAGGTAGGCCTCGCGTCCGCGATAGACCTGGTTCTCGCCCGGGATGTAGGAGCGCGTGAGATCCCATTCGTGGTCCTCCGCCAACCAACCCGTCAGCTCGGTCAGCTCCCCGCGGTTCCAGGCGTCCAACGCCCGGGCGACTATCTCGGCCGGGCCGGGGGCGCTCACGCCACGCGGCTGAGCTCTCGCGCCCGCTCGGCCATGTGGGCGACGCCCAGCCGGTCGAACGTGGCCACCGCGCGGTCGAGCGCCTCGCGGGCGGCGTCCGGGCTGCCGTCGGCCGCCATCTGCGCCGTCAGCATGTCGCACCACGCGGCGTCCACCGGCCGGCCCAGCTCCTCCCACAGAGCCCGGGACTCCGCGAGCAGGGCTGCGTCGCCGGCCGACATCCCGCTCGCCTGCAGCGAGGCGGCGCGCGCTACGGGGTAGGGGAGCCGCTCGGCGAGGCGGGCCGCCTCCTCGGCCGCGGCCGCCGCCTTGTCGGGCTCGCCGGCCAGGCTCAGGTTCACCGCCCGCGTCGAGGTGGCCTGGATCGACTGGGCCACGAGGCCCGCGCGTTCGCAGACCTCGAGTGCTCGCGTCAGCGCATCGAGTGCGCCGGGGAGGTCGCCGGAGTCGCGGAGGGTGAGGGCCAGGCCGTACAGGGCCCAGTAGGCCACCTCCGACCAACCGGTCTCCTCGGCGATGGCCAGCGCCCGGCGGTAGTCGGCCTCGGCCGCGGCGAACTCGCCCGACCGCCAGCGCAGAAGCCCGCGCAGGGCATACGGATAGGCCAGGCTGCGGGCCAGCCCCTCGCGCTCGGCCAGCTCCAGGCTGGCCTCGGCCAGTGCGGCCACCTCGTCCCAGTCGGCGCGGTAGGCCGCAAGCAGGGCAAGCGCGGACTGAAGCTCGGCCGACGCCGTCAGATCGCCCACCCGGCCGGCCAGCTCGCGGGCCTCGGAGTAGGCGGCGGCCGCCCCGGCGTAGTCGGCCTCGGACATGTCCAGGTGCGACCCGAGCGCGATCAGCGCCCTGATCGTGTTGTCGGGGCCCGATGAGCGGGCGATCTCGACCGAGCGCTCGAGGTTCTCGCGCGCCTTGGCCCCGTCCCCCATGCGGCCGAACACCCGGCCGAAGACCTCGTGGGCCCGGCTCGCCGCGCCCGCCTCGTCGAGCCGCTCGGCCAGCCGCAGGGCCTTCTCGGCGGCGTAGATGGCGAGCATGTTGTCGCCGGTGTGCATGTAGAGCGTGGCCGCCTCCTCGTAGAGGCGCACCAGCTCCCGCGCCGGCGGCCCGTCCTTGAGGAGGCCGATCCCCCGCTGGTAACGCTCGATCGCCGCCTTGACGTCGCCCTTCTGCCACAGCCCCGCGCCCACCTTGCGATTCAGGTCGCCCAGCCGGGCCTGGTCCTCCTGGGTGCTCTGGTACTCCAGGCACTCCTCCCAAGCCTCGATCGCCGGGTCCACTCGGCCCAGCAGCAGCGCCACGTCGCCCTGCTTCTCGCGCAGGCGCGCGCGGGAGGCGTCGTCGGCGACGCCCAGCGCGTACGCGGCGGCGTAGTGGTCGAAGGCCTCCGCGTTGGAGTACAGCGCCGCCGCGCCGTCGCCCGCGGCCTCCATCAGCTCGAGCGCCTTGGTCTCGAGCTGCTCGCGCAGGGGCTCGTCCAGATGGGACTCCTGGGCGAGGGCGGCGGCGCGCCCGTAGTGCTCGGCCAGCAGACCGACGACCTCCTCGCCGCGGTCGCCGGCGCGCTCCTCTATGTAGCGGGCCATCTCGAAGTGCCGCCGGGCGCGGACCGCCTTGGGGAGCATCCCGTAGGCGACGTCGCGGATCAGCACGTGCTTGAACGCCAGCTCGCGCTCCCCGCTGAGCCGGGTGGGCCCGGTGGCCCCCACCACGAAGTCCTTGTCCTCCAGGGACGTCAGCGCCTCGGCGAGGTCGCCGCCCTCCTGCTGGGCGACCGACGCGAGCGACCCCGGCCAGAACGTTCGGCCGCTCACCGACGCGTGCTGGATCAGCGCCCGTTCGAACGGAGGCAGCGAGTCGAGCCGCGCCGCGAGCACGCCCTGAACGCTGTCGGGCAGGTCACCGCCCTCGTCTCCCTCCTCGGCCAGGCGCACCATCTCCTCGGCGAACAGCGGGTTGCCCTCCGAGCGCTCGGCCAGCAACGCCGCCGCGCGGCCTTCGCCCGGCCGCAGGAGCCCGGCCACGAGCTCGTGCGCCTCCTCGTCGGTGAGCGGCTCGAGCCCGAGCGACGTCGCGTTGCGGCGCCCGCTGCCCCAGTCCGACCTGCGCTCGAGCAGCGTGTCGCGCGTCAGGCAGAGCAGCAACAACGGCGCCCTGACCCGCTGGGCCAGGTGGTCGATCAGGTCGAGCATGCCGTCGTCGGCCCAGTGGATGTCCTCGAAGGCGATGACCAGCGGACGATCGGTCGCCATAGCCTCGATCAGCGCGCGAATCGCCGCGAAGAAGCTCTCGCGCAGCCGCTGCGGGTCCTCCTCGTCGGTCGTGGTGGTGTCCTGGGGCGAGCCGATGCCGAGCAGCCGCGCGATCGTCGCCGCCTGTCGCGTGGCTTCGTCCGACGGCGCGTCGCCGTTCAGGCGCTGCCGGGCGCCGTCGGTGAGCTTGCGCCACGCGACCTCCGCGCTGTCGCCGTCCTCGATCTCGAACTCCTGGCGCAGCACCTCGCCGAGGGCCCAGTAGACCACCGCGGACCCGTAGGCGGGGCAGCTTCCGACGTACACCACCGGGCGATCGGGCTTGTCACCGAGGCGGCGCTGGAGCTCGTCGAGGACGCGTGACTTCCCCACGCCCGCTTCGCCGATGACGGTGACCAGGTGCGCGCGGCCCTCGCGGGCCACGCGGTTGGCCAGGGACTCGAGCAGGTCGAGCTCGTGGGCGCGCCCGACGAGTGGCGAGCGCGAGTCGGTGGCCCGGCGCCGGGGCTGCGCGGCGACGCCGACCGCCTCCCACGCGGGCACCGGCTCGGCCTTGCCCTTGAGCGTGAGCGGCGGCAGCTCGCGGTACTCGATCGCCTGGCCGGTGGCGCGGACCGTCCGCTCGCCCACGGTGACGCTGCCGCGCTGTGCCGCCGACTGGAGGCGCGACGCCACGTTGACCGCGTCGCCGACCACGGTGTACGCGTCCCCCACCGCGCCGGCCACCACCTCCCCGGAGTTGATCCCGACCCGGAGCTCGAAGGTGGCGTCGTGGCTGACCGCGAGCCGCTCGTTGATCTGGCCCATCGCGTCCTGCATGCCGAGCCCGGCCCGCACCGCCCGCTCGGCGTCGTCCTCGTGGGCGACCGGGGCGCCGAACAGCGCCATCACGTTGTCGCCGATGTACTTGTCCACGGTCCCGCCGAAGCGCTCCACCTCGTCCCGAAGCCGCCGCAGGGCCTCGTCGACCAGCGTCTTCACCCGCTCGGGGTCCATCCGCTCGCTGGCGGCCGTGTAGCCCGACAAGTCGGCGAACAGCACCGTCACCTGGCGCCGCTCCTCGGGCGGGATGACGGCGGCCGGCTGGGGTGGACGCGCGGGGGCCGGTGACTCTCCCAACGCCGTCCCGCACTCCATGCAGAAGCTGGCCTCCGGCGGCGCGGCGGCACCGCAGTTCGGGCAGCTGCGCTCCAGCTGGGCGCCACACGCCATGCAGAAGCGCGCCGAAGGGGGATTCTCGGTGGCGCAGCTCTGGCAGATGGCCACTGCCATCCAGATCACCGTATTCGAGATCCATCCCGCGCGCGCGATGTCCGACGCGCGCCGGGATGGGGTCGGCGGGCTAGGGCATCGTGCCGGGAGGGCCCAGGATCTCGATGTCGTGCTCGGCAGCCACCTCGGACAGACGCTCGGGGTCGGGCTCGGGCAGCTCGGACACCGAGGCGACGAAACCCGCGAAGCCATCGGTGTGGGTGACCAGCCAGCGCGCGGGAGAGTCACCGACGCGGTAGGTGTGGGGCACGCCGCGGGGAGCGAGGAAGAAGTCGCCCTCGGCCAAGTGCAACTCATCGCCGGGCGTGAAGAGCGTCACCTCTCCGTCGAGCACGAAGAAGCCCTCGTCCTCGGCGTGGTGGACGTGCAGTGGCGGCATGTAGCCGGCGGGGATCTCGGACATCTCCACGAGGCCTCCGGAGAGGAGGCGGGCGCGGCTGCCGAGGAAGTCGACGGTGGTTGAGCGAGTGGCTGTCGTCATGAGGCTCCCTTCGTGGTGGTAAAGTCCGATTCGGAGCTAATCTAACTCCGGATCGGAGCTTTGTCAAGCATGGAACGTCTCACCCCCTTCTCCTTCGTCATCCTCGTGCTCGTCGGGCGGGAGGGCGCGGGCCCGCACGACCTTCGCCGCATGGCCGACCAGGGCCGCGTGTACTGGGACGCCGCCCCCAGCCAGTGGTACGCCGAGCCGAAGCGCCTGGAGGGGCTCGGCTTGCTGAAGGCCCGCAAGCAGCCCGGGCGCACGCGGGAGCGCACCCACTACACCCTCACCGCCAAGGGGCGGCGCGCGCTGGAGGACTGGGTGCGAACTCCGTCGCCGCTGCCCCGCATCCAGAACGAGCCCGTGGTCCGCCTGCTGGCCGCGGACCTGGTCGACCCGTCGGCCGTGATCGATGGCCTCGAGGCGATGCGCACCGAGATAGAGGGCGCGCTCGAGCAAGTCGCCCGGGCGCGCGAGGTCTTCCAGCCCGAGCTGGCCCACCGCGCTCACCTCCTCGATGTCAACCACCGGTACGCGGAGCGCCTGCTCCGCATCCAGGCCGACTGGCTGGACGAGGCGGAGGAGGTCCTCAGGGCCTAGCCATCTATGGTCTTCGGCAATGGCCGGGGAGCAGCTACGCGTGACCGAGGGCGAGGAGCGCGGCAAGGTCCTCGAGGTCGGCGAGGACATCATCCTCGGTCGCGGTGCGACCGACACCCTCGCCCGGTTCGGAGACGACCCGCTTCTGTCGCGCCGCCACGCCCGGGTCAGCCGCGCTCAGGGCGGCCAGCTGGCCATCGAGGACCTCGGGTCGGCCAACGGAACGTTCGTGAACGACGAACGCATCGAGTCCACCAGGACGCTCGCCCTCGGCGACCTGGTGCGGATCGGGCACACCGTGTTCCAGGTCACCAACGCCTCCGGGGCGGTTCCGGAGAGGACCAGGCTGGGCGGCGAGCTCCCCTCGGTCGAGCCCGGCGAAGAGCTGCTGGTGACCGAGGGGCCGGCCCAGGGGCGCCGGCTCGCGCTGGACGACGAACTCCTGGTCGGGCGGTCAACGAGCGAGGACGGCAAGCTGGGCGATGACCCCCAGCTCTCCCGCCGGCACGCCCGCCTCTCGCGTGACGGCGGCCGCCTGGCGATCGAGGACCTGGGCTCGGCGAACGGGACGTTCGTCAACGGAGCCCGCATCACCCGGCCGACCCCACTGGCGGTGGGCGACTCGGTGAAGATCGGGCAGACGACGCTGGCGGTGGTGGCGCCCGGGCAGCAGCCCGCGCCGGCGGCCCCGGCGACGCACGTCCGCCGCCGCCGCAGCTCCGCCCGCCGACCAGGCCCCCACCCCGGCCCTGCCGCCCCAGCCGCAGGCACCGGCGCCGCAACCGCAGGCCCCGCGCCCCCAACCGCAGGCGCCGGCGCCCGCGCCGCAGTCGCCTCAGCCTCAGGCGCCGATCCGGGCCCGCCCGCCCGACCCACCGCGCGCACAGCCGCCGCGCCACCCGCGCCCGCGCCGGCGCCGGCCCCGCGCCCGCCCCACCGGCCGAGGAGGAGAAGAAGCCCAACGTCCTCGGGGCGGTTCTGCTGCTGGTCGGCGTGATCGTCCTGATGATCATCATCGTCTCGATCGGACGATGACCTAGGGCGCGCCGGGCGCGCTCCCGCCTTCCTCGACCGCCTTCTCCCACCCGCCCTGGTCGACGAACCATTCCTGTCGGGCGACCCGACCTCGGCGTGAGAGCTCGAAGAACGTTCCCCCACCGTTCAAGACGGTCTCCGCTCCGCTGCCTCGGCCGTAGCCCACGAAGTTTCCTCTCACGGCGAACCCCGCCTCTGAAGTCGACGATCCCTTCGACGTTCCACCGCCAGTCGGACCACGCGTCGTCTACGTCGGCAAACAGAGCGCGGATGCCCTCGTGGCCGCGATAGCAGTCGGTGATACCCACCCCCTCCATGCCCCTCAGCCAGACCTTCGTGTCGGGCTCGTAGAACGTCACCAAGAGCTCGACGTCGCTGCGGGCCATCGCGGCGAAGCCGCGGTCGACCAGGACCTGCAGCAGCCGCTTCCTGATCGACGAGCCTGGCCGGGTCCGAAGGAAGATCTCACCCGGCGCCCGTGCGAGCGCGGGCGCTCGGACCACCAGCCGGTCGAGCACATCGCGCTGGGGGCGAACCCTGCCCACAGCCCAAGACTCGCATGGAGCGAGCCCGCTGGCTGCTCCGTGGCGGTGCTCTACGGGTCTTCGGGCCCGCGCCCCTCAGCGCAACCGCAGGCGCGGGTTGCGCACGGTGGTCTTTCGGCCTAGGCGACCCTTCTCGACGCTCGCCAGCAGCCCGCGGGTGCGACGGCCTCGGCGCTGGCGGCGGCGCAGCGAGCGCACCGAGCTGCGCGAGAGGCGGACGGGGTCACCGTCTTGCTGCGTCCGGCGCGGATCTCGTAGCGCTTGCGGGCGCGTCGAGCGCCGCGGCGGTCCAGGCGAAGGGACAGCCGTCCCTTGCAGCCCAGGCTGCCAACGCCCCGCGGGCAGCGCAACCGGACGCGCACCCGCCCGCTCGGCGCACCCGCCCGCTCGGCCGTACGCGGAGGCTGCCGCGGCCGATGCGGACCAGCGGCGTCTCGCCCACAGCGCTGCGGTCGACCTCCTCGCAGGTCCCGCCGCTCTCACGGTTCCCCGGTCATCGCCGGCGGAGCAGCCTCAGGCCGACGGTGGTCTTGCGGCCGGTGACGTCGCCGCGCTCCACCGAGCGGACGAAGGCGCGGCGGCGAGCGCGTCCACGCAGGCGGACGCGAAGGGTCGCGCGCCGCCCATGGCGGATGCGGTAGCGCGTCCCGCGTCCGCGAGCCGCGTTGCGCCGCGTGGAGCCCAGCTTGAGCGTGCCGCGACAGGGATGTCCGAGCGCGCGCGGGCAGCGGACCCGCACCGCCCACGCGCCGCGACGGGCGCTCCGGACGGTGCCGAGCACCAAGTGCGGGCCCTCGCCGATGGCGCTGCGGGCGAACGTCTCGCAGCCGACCGGCTCGGGATCCAGCAGGTCGATGAGCGCCTGATCCCCGATGCCGGAGCCGCAGTCGATCAGGTGGTCGGGCGCGGCCACCGGCTCGCCCTCCTTGGCGTCGACGACGTCGTTTCCGTTGCGGGCGGTGATGCGGTCGCTGCCGTCGCCGCCGAAGATGACCTCGCTGTGATCGGTGCCCACGATCGTGTCCGGCCCGCCGCGCCCGTCGTAGAAGGGGCTCGCAGTGCCCGAGTTCGCGGCGCCGTTGATCACATCCGGACCGCGTGTGCCGCGAAAGCCCTCGAAGCCGACCGCGACCTCCTCCTGGAGGCTGTCGCTGAACAAGGTCGCCCGGAAGCCATCGTCGCGGATGGAGAGCGCGCGGTCGCGGATCAGCCAGAGGACGTCGGACTCGGACCCGCCGTCGAGCTGGTCGCCAGAAGGAAACTCGCCGCCGCCGAGATCGTCGACGCTGAAGATCTCATCGCTGCCGGCGTCGCCCCGGGCCGTGTCGGCACCCTCGTGAACGGTCAGGGTGTCGTTGCCCGGTCCCCCGGTGAGCGTGTCGACGTTGAGCGCGCCGTCCTCGTCGTCGAGGCGGTCGTTGCCGTTCCCGCCGTCCAGCGTGTCGGTTCCTCCGCCGCCCCGGGCGACGTCGTCGCCGTCGTCGCCGATGAAGGTCTCCCGGGCGACGTCGCTGCCGACGAGGCTGTCGACCCCGCTCCCTGCGTTGACGGTGACCGGATCCCGAGGAAGGCCCGGCTCGTTCACCCGGTCGTCGCGCCACGAGTCGTCGCCGCCGGCCAGCGACACCGAGAGCGAGGTTGGGTCGTCGGCCCGGCAACGGATCGTCGCCCCTCCGGTACTCGTCGCGACGGGCGCTTCGCAGAAGCTCCCGGCGCGGACGATCGGCTGGCTCGAGCTGATCACGTGCATAACCGGGGAGGCCTGCTTGTCGACGGTGAGCACGAGCCGGTCGGCGGCGCCGTCTGCCGTGACGATCAGGCGCGGGTCGGCGGGCCCTGGCACGCCGACGCTCACTGTGGCCTGGGCGGGCCCAGCCGCGGCCAGACCGGCTACCGCCGCCAGCGTGGCGGCCCGCCCTATCACCGGCGGCTGAGCCTCAGCCGCGGATAGCGCACGCGGGTCTTGCGGCCGAGTCGGCCGGACTCGACGCTGCCGAGCACGCCGAGGGTCCGCCGGCCCTGCCGCTGGCGGCGGCGCAGGGTCCGCGCGCTGCCGCGTGACACCCGGAGGGTCACGGTCTTGCTGTGACCGGCCCCGATCTCGTAGCGCTTGCGCGCGCGGCGCGCGCCACGCACGTTCAGCCGCAGCGAGAGGCGGCCCTTGCAGCCGATGCTTCCGACCCCGCGCGGGCAGCGCAGCCGCAGGCGGACGTGCCGCGAGCGCCGCACGCTCACCCCGCCGCGGGGGAAGCGTACGAGGGGCGTCTCGCCTACGGCAGCGACATCGCGCTCCTCGCAGGTGGACGGCAGGATGATCCTTCAGGTCGGCCTCGACGTAGTCGTTGCCGGCGCCGCAGGTGATCGAGTCGCGCACGGCCTCGGTTCCGACCTCGCGGGCCTTGATCGTGTCGTCCCCGTCTTCGCCCAGCAGGCTGTCGGCCCCGTCGCCGCCGGTCAGGATGTCCGCGCCCTCATCGCCCTCGAGGTGGTCGTTGCCCGCGTTCCCCTTGAACTTGTCAACCCCACCGAAGCCGTTGAACTGATCCCTGCCCGCGTGACCGGTCAGGTCGTCGTTCCCGTTGCCGGCGTTGACGACGGCCTCGGCGCCGCTCGGCACCGCGCCGCCGTTGGGACCGTCCAGGCGCAACACGTCGTTGCCGCCGAAGAGCCCGATGTTGAGCTTGGGCCGGTCGTCGTCGCAGTCGACCCGGTCGCTCTGCCCTGTGCTGAAACAGCCGGCTTGGCGGTCGAACTTGAAGATGTCGTCCGGGTTGTCGTTCTGGATCCGGAAGCCGACGGCGACGTTGGTGATGAAGACGCGGTCGTTCAGCCCGTTCTTGTCGAGGACGGTGACCCCCGCTCCATCGGAGCGGACCAGCAAGGTGGCGTGTGCAGGGGCCGCGCCCAGACCGAGCAGGGCGATCAGCGGCGAGTGCCAGACGTGTGGCCATTGCCTTCCTCTCATCGCAGCCGAAGCCGCGGGTTGCGGACGGAGGTCTTGCGGCCGAAGCGGCCGCGCTCGATGCTGGCGAGCACTCCCCGCGTGCGGCGGCCGCGGCGTTGGCGGCGTCGCAACGAGCGGACCGAGCCGCGCGAGAGACGGACGGTGACCGTCTTGCTGCGCCCGGCGCCGATCTCGTAGCGCTTGCGTGCGCGGCGCGCGGCGCGCGCGATCGAGGCGCAGCGACAGACGGCCCTTGCAGCCGAGCCTGCGCACCCCGCGCGGGCAGCGCAAGCCGCACACGCACGCGGCCGCTCGGGGCGGACGCGGAGGGTGCCGCGGCCGATGCGCACCAGCGGCGTCTCGCCGACGGCGGACACATCTCGGGTGTTGCAGCTGGAGGAGATGATGTCCTTGAGATCCGCCTCGACGAAGTCCGTCCCGTTACCGCAGTTGGCCGTGTCGGCGACAGCCGTGGTCCCCGTCGGCTCGCGGACGAAGAGCGAATCGTTGCCGTCGCCCCCGGTCACGGCTGTCAATGCCGGTACCTCCCACGAGGAAGTCCGCACCGGTGCCGCCGGAGACGCTGTCGTTACCGGAGTCCCCCCCGGCCCGGTCGTCGCCAGCTTCGCCGCTCAGATTATCGCTCCGCCCTCGCCGACCATCGATCGTCGTCGTTCGCCGCCGTCGAAGTCGTCGGTTCCGCCGCGGCCTTCGAAGATGTCATCGCCACCGAAGGCGTCGACATTGTCGGTGCTGGGGTGGCCGACGTACTTGTCGTTGCCGCTGCCCATGTTCGCGCCGTAGGTGCCCGACCGGGACGTCCTGGCGGCTAATGATCTCGTGTCGTTCCCGCTCCCCGCTACGAAGTTCGACGACCGAGCCGTTGCGATCGCAGGTGCTGCGCACGATATCGGGGTGAGCTACATCCAGTCTGACATCGAACGGAAAGAGCAAGTCCACGAGTTGTTGAAGTTCGCGACCCTGTAGATCGTCTGCCCGTCCCGGGTCACGGGGTTCAGCCGGACGTCGGTCGTCGAAGCCGTTCTTGTCCTGAACCAACAGCCCCGCGCCGTCAGAGCGGACCAGCAACGTGGCCTGGGCAGGGGCAGCGGCGGCGGCCAGCAGGAGCACCGGGGACCAGGGCGGCGAGGAGGCGTCGGGCGGTCATCGGGCGACGATACGTCCGTCCGCTCACGATTCGCTCACGTCGCGATCGGCCGCCTCGCGACGTGAGGGCTGATGTCCTTGATCGATGAGTTCGGCGATCCGCGTACCCACCGCGCCGAGGTCCGGGGCGACGGTCCGGCGGCGGTTGCGGACGTCTTCCACCACCACCCGCTTGGGCGTCTCGCTGACGGTGACGACGAAGGTGCGAGGCGGCAACGCGCCGGACGCTAAGTCCGGGCGCTCACAGTTCGCTCACAGCCGCTCGCCGGCGAGCACGCGGCGCTGCAGATCGGAGGTCTCGGCGCTCGGCTCAATCCCCAGCTCGTCGATGAGCGCGCGGCGGCAGGCGGCGTACTGGCGCAGTGCCTGTCCGCGCCGTCCCGTGCGGGAGAGAAGGACCATCAGGCGGCGGTGGGCCGCCTCGTCGCGGGGGTCGAGCTCCACTCCGGTGCGGGCAGCCCCGACGGCACCGGCCAGGTCGCCGGCGGCGGACCGGGCGTCCGCCAGGGCCCCGAGGACCTCGCGCTCGAGGTCGATCAGGCGCTCACGCCATGCCGTGGCCCAGGGCTCGTAGCGGTCCTCGGGCAGCGGCTCGCCCGTCCAACGCGTGGCCGCCGCCTCGAGCAGCCGCCGCCGGCGGTCGCCGTCGGCGGCGAGCGCCTCGCGCGCTGCGCGCTCGAAGTCGTCGGCGTCCACCAGGTCGCCGTCTGCGAGCTCGAGCCGGTAGGTCCGGTCGGCCACCACGAGCACGGACGTATCGCCGCCCGGAGGGTCGAGCGCCGCCCGCGCGCTCGAGACCGTCACCTGCAGGCTGCGCCGAGCCGCGGCCGCCTCGCGATCGGCCCAGAATGCCTCGAACAGATCGTCCTCGGTCACTGCCGACCCGCGCGCGGCGAGCAGGTAGCGGACGAGCCTCTGGGCCGCGGGCCTGCGGCCCGCCCAGTCCTCCTCCTGAAGCCGGTACGACCCCCGGCTCAGCGAGAACCCGCCCAGCACGCGGAAGACGAGCGGCAAGGCCCGCCCGGCCGCGCCCGATCGACAGGCGCGGGCGGTCTTCGCCACATCGGAATCGGGATCGCCATCGAGCCGGCTCAGCCATTTGAGCGCCGCCGGGGCGCCGCTGGCGGCCAGGGCGGTGGCGGCCTCGCGCCGGGCGGCGGGCAGCGGGTGAGCGGCATAGTCGCCCAGGGCCTGCCCGCTGGGATCGGCGGAGGCGACCGCGGCCACGACCTCGCCGGGCGGGAGCACCCCCCGCTGCACCGCCTGCCACAGCAGCGGCCCGAGCCGCGGCAGCTCCCGGCGGACGAGGTGGGGGGCCTCGTCGCCGGCCTCCGCCCAGGCGGCCGCCAGATCGTCCGGCCAGCGCAGGTCGTCGCCCTCCACCGAGGCCAGCCACGCGCGGAGCGCGCGCAGCCGGGCGCAGCCCGCCTCCGGCGGGGCGTCGGAGAGCGCTTCGTCGACCAGGGCGGCCGCGGCATCGGCCCTTCCAGCGGCCGCGAGCACGGGAGCCAGTCGCGCCGTGTTGCGCCAGCGCGAGCGCCACGGGTGCATCGCACCTGCGGCGATTGCCGCCTCGACCTGCTCGACAGCATCGGCGGGCGCACCCTGTGCTGCGGCGATCGTCGCGCGGGTGACCTCACGGTCGCCCGCGTACCAGCCCAGCCCCTCCCCGGCCGCGCTCGCCAGCGCAGCCTCCGCCTCGGCGAGCCGGCCCGCGCGGGCGTGCACCCCGGCCGCGAACAGGTGGGCGACGTCGTCGATGTAGCCACCCACCATGGCCTCGACCGCGGCTTCCCGGGCCCGGCGGATCACCTCCAGCGCGCGCTCGTCCTCCCCGCGCTCTTCGAGCACTACGGCCTTCATGCCCATCACGAACGGGAGGCGGTCGAACGGGTCCTCGCGCGCCAGGTGCTCGACCGCGCGGCTCAGGCCCGCGAGCGCCGCGTCGAGCCGCCCGCACTGCAGGTCCACCCAGAAGCCCCGAAACCCACCGGCGAAGGGCTCAAGAAAGGCACCGGCCGGGTGCGAGCAGACGCTCTCGAACAGATCGGCGGCCGCCGGGTAGCGGCGGGCCCCGGCCAGCGCGGCAGCGACCGAGATCGCCACGGCCGGCGCGGCGGGAGCCTCGGTCTCGCGCCATCCGTCCGCCAGGGGGATCGCCCGGTCGAAGTCCTCGACGATCGCGAGCGAGTCCACGAGCCCCAGCCGGGCGAGCCAGGCCAGCTCCTCCTCACCCGCGGAGGCGAAGCCCTCGACCGCGCGACGTAGAGGCTCCGCCGCCTTGCCGAGCCTCCCCGCGCCCGCGTCCAGGCGGCCCTCCAGCAGGCTGAGCGCCGGCGCCCGCCGCACCTCCTCGGGCAGCCGGTCGAGCCAGGCCGAGACCATCGCCGGCGCCGTTCGCGCCAGGGTGGCCCCGTGCGCCGCCACCGCCGCGGCGGCGCGGTCGGGCGCATCGCCCTCGAGCCACTGCTCGACCGCCTCCGGGCCGCGGCCGGCGTCCTCCAGGGCCTCGGCGCAGAGGCAGTGCAACCGCGTCCGATGCCCCTCGTCGCGGTCGCGGGCCAGCCGCGCGCGCAGGAAGTCGCGGACGAGCGGGTGGTAGCTCCAACTGTGCCCGTCGCTCGTCCACTGGGCGGGAAGCCCCAGCGCCAGGACCTCGTCGCCCAAAGACGGCGGCAGGCCGAGCTTCTCCAGCAGCGCGGGATCGAGGTCGGGAGCGACGGAGGAGTCGGCGAGGTCCCCCGCGACCGGGTCGGAGAGCGGCTCCATGAGCTCCTGCAGGAACGCGGTCAGGCCGCGGTCGGCAGAGGGACGGCCACCCGGAGCCAGTGCGGCCAGCACCACCGCGATCGGCCAGCCTTCGGTCGCCTCCCACACCGCCTCCACCGTGGCCGCGTCGGGCTCCGCGCTGCCCACGCGGCGCAGCACCTCGGCGCACTCCTCCAGGCTGAAGGCCAGCTCGGCCGGACCCGCCTCCGAGAGCCGCCCGGCGCCGCGCAGCCGCGAGCCGCCCACGTCCAGCGACTGGCGCGAGGCCACCGCCACCCGCAGCGCCGGGGAGCGGACGGCAAGCAGGCCGTCGACCAGCGCCAGCGCCTCCCGGCTGGCGACCAGGCCCTCACCGCCGTCGAGCACCACCGTGAGCGGATCCACGAGCAGTCGGTCGATCTCCTCGCCGAGGGCGCCCGTGGCCAGGGTGAGGTCGATGGGCTGAACACCCATGGCCAGCCCCTCGCTCAGGCCGTCGGCGACGCCGGGAGCGGCGCGGGTGAGCGCCTCGAGCACGAGCTCGAGCAGGCGCCCGGGGTCTCCCGAGCTCGCCGAGCAGCGCACCCAGGCCACCGAGTCCCGGCGGGAGGCGAGCGTTTCCTCGAGGGCCGTCGTCTTCCCGAAGCCCGCCCCCGCCGTCAGTAGCAGCGCGCCGCGGTCCAGCGACTCGCTCAGGCGGCCCGAGAGCGCAGGCCGCGAGACCCGCCAACCGGCGGTGGTTCCCTCCTCAGATCGTGGTGACTGGGCTTGGGCCTTGGGCTGGCGCGTGCGGCGACGCTAACCGATCCGACCACCTCTCAGCGCAGACGGAGGCGCGGGTTGCGCACCGTGGTCTTGCGGCCCTTGCGGCCGCGTTCGACGCTGGCCAGGATTGCGCGGGTCCGCCGGCCGCGCCGCTGGCGGCTGCGAAGCGCCCGCACCGAGCCGCGCGAGAGCCGCACCGTGACGGTCTTGCTCCGGCCCGCGCGGATCTCGTAGCGCTTGCGCGCGCGCCTAGCGCCGCGGCGGTCGAGCCGCAGCGAGAGCCGGCCCTTGCAGCCCAGGGAACCTACCCCCCGGGGGCAGCGGAGCCGGACGCGGACCACCCCACTCGGGCGAACGCGAAGAGTGCCCCGGTTGATGCGGACGTGCGGGGTCTCGCCCACCGGGCTCTGCTCGAACTCCTCGCAGGTGGAGGGCACGGAGTCCACCGAGTCCGCGACCAGCGAGTCGCTCCCCGAGCCGCAACCGATCTCGTCCGCCACGCCGGAGCCGCTCGCCTCCTTCGAGTTCAGCGTGTCGTTGCCGGCATCGCCCCTGAGGGTGTCCCTGCCGTTGCCGGCGCGGAACCGGTCGTTGCCGTCCTCCCCGGTGAAGACGTCGCGATTGGGGCCACCTACTCCGGAGTCGTTGCCGGAGCCGGCCGCGATGGAGGCCGTGCCGGTGACAAGAGCGAACTCCACCGAGAAGCTGTCGTCGCCTCCGCGGAGGGACATGCTCAGGTTCGGCGTGTTCCGGGCGCAGATCGCCTTCGAGGGCTCGTTGGTGAACTGGCGGCAGCCCGGAAGGAACTCGAACTTGAAGACGTCGAACGAGTTCGAGTTGGTGACCGTGTAGCCGGTGCCCGACGACGTAGTGAAGAACGGTGTGACGCCGACGTTGTCGTTCAGCCCGTTCTTGTCGGCGATCTTCAGTCCGACCGAGTCCGAGGCCACGGAGAGCGTGGCGTGGGCGGGCGCGGCCGACGCCAGGAACGCGACCGCCGCGAAGAAGGCGGTGCCCAGCCTCATCGCAGCCGCAGCCTGGGATTGCGCACGGCCGTCTTGCGGCCCTTGCGGCCCCGTTCCACGCTCGTGAGGATGCCGCGCGTCCGCCGGCCGCGCCGCTGGCGGCTCCTCAGCGTCCTGACGGACCCGCCCGAGAGGCGAAGGGTGACGGTCTTGCTGCGGCCTTTCCGGATCTCGTAGCGCTTGCGCGTGCGCCGGGCGCCCCGGCGGTCGAGCCGCAGCGAGAGCCGGCCCTTGCAGCCCAGCGAGCCCACGCCCCGGGGGCAGCGGAGCCGCACGCGGACCCGCCCGCTGGGGCGGACGCGCAGCGTGCCGCCGCCGATGCGAACCAGCGGGGTCTCGCCGACGGCGGAGATCGACCGCGTCTCGCACTCGGGAGCGAGCACGAAGACGTCTTGTAGGTCGGCCTCGACCCGGTCGGAGCCATCGCCGCAGCTGATCGTGTCCTTCAGGGCCGTGGTGCCCACCGGCTCCTTGGCGTCGATGAAGTCGTTGCCGGAGCCGGCGTCCAGGGTGTCGGTGCCGTTGTTACCGAACAGCGAGTCGAAGCCGGACTCGCCCTTCAACGTGTCGGTGCCGGGGCCGCCGCTGAGGCGGTCGCTGTCCTCTCGGCCGGCGAGCGAGTCGTTGCCACTGCCGCCCGAGAGCTCGTCGTCGCCCGACTGTCCCACGATGCTGTCGCGGCCGGCCTGCCCGCCGACCGTGTCATCGCCCGAGCCCCCGGCAATCGAGGACTCGCCCGCGGGGACCGAGGCTTCCATGTGAAGGCGGTCGTTGCCGCCCGCGAGCTGGTAGCTCATCACTGGGCCGTTGCGGCTGCAGCGAGCGCTCGCGCTGTCGGCGCTCGAACAGCCGGCCTGGAAGTCGAACTTGAAGACGTCGGTGAAGTTGCTGTTGACGATCCGATAGCCGAGGCTCTCACCCTTGACGAGGATGTCGTCGTTCAGGCCGTTCTTGTCGCTCACCAACAGGCCGGCGCCGTCGGAGCGCACGAGCAGGGTCGCCTGGGCGGGAGCGGCACCCAGGGCGAGCAGGACCAAGGCGAGGAGGACCAGCCGGAGTGACCTCATGGCGCGACGCTAAGCGCGCCCGCTCACGTTTCGCTCACGCCGTGTGGGATCGTGGGCCCGGGGCGGGCACCAATATCGAGGGGTCGAGTGAGCCGCTGGCAGGATTTCGGCTCGAAGTAGATAGCGCTCGGCGTGAGCAAACTGTGAGCGCGCGCGCTTAGCGTCGCCGCATGACGTCACTCCGCGCGCTTTCCGTCGCCATAGCGGCCACCGCCCTGCTGCTCGTCGGCGCATCGACCGCGACGGCCGCCGTCACGGTGGGCGTCACCAGCGACCAGGGGCTGCGCATCGCCGTCAGCGGCGGCAACGCAACCGAAGTCGGCGTGCGGCCGAACAGCGACGGGACCAAGCTCGAGGTGACTGAGCAGTCCGCCCAGATGGTGCTGGGCAGCGGCTGCGTGCAGACCGACTCGACCAACCCGCAGAGGTTTCGGTGCAACCGCCCGCCTCTGAACTTCGTGACCTTCGCCGGCGGTACGGCGCGCGACAAGCTCTTCGTAGCTCCTGGATCCGGCGACTGCCTGTGCTTCGGCGGGGCCGGCAACGATGAGCTCACGAGCGCCGAGGGGGCCGACTTGGTGGAGGGAGGCTCGGGAGCCGACCTCATCGACGCGGGCGCCGGCGGCGACGTGGTGCGAGGCGGCGACGGCGACGACACGCTGACCGGAGGGCCGGGCACCGACCGGGAGGACGGCGACGCCGGGAACGACGTCCTCCGGATGGGCAGCCTCCCCGACGGGAACCGCGACGACCTGTTCGGCGGCGCTGGACGCGACGAGGTGGACTACGGCTCCCGGAGGGCGAAGGTCAACGTGACGCTGGGCGAGACGTTCGACGACGGTGCACCGACGATCGGATTCCTCACTTCCGAGGCCGACAACGCGCACGAGGACATAGAGGCCATCACCGGCGGCGGGGGGCCCGACGAGCTCGCTGCCCGATTCACCGTGGGGGCAACCGTGTCCGGAGGGGCAGGAGACGACAGGCTGCAGGGTGGATCGGAGAGCGACACGCTGAGAGGCGACACCGGCTCGGACGCGATGTTTGCGGGTTTCGGTGCCGACACCCTCTTCGCGCGGGATGCGATCGACGACCAGGTGAACCAAGCCATCCAGTGCGGAAGCGGTTCCGACGTCCTCGACGCCGACGTCCGCGACGACGACACTCGCCCGCTGCCCACTGACTGCGAGCAGATATCGCAGGGCATGGTCGGCGAGACGCGCAACGTCGTGATCCGCTACGCCCGCCGCAGCCGGCGAGGACGGCTCAAGATCGGACTGCGCTGCCCCCGGCGGACCCGCAATGGCTGCCGCGGCAGGCTGCGCGTGGGCGTCCTGCGCCGGACGCGCGGCCGCCTTCGCGTCCGCTTCGGGAGGTCGGCGCCCTACCGCATCCGCCGCGGCCGGAGCAGGGTCGTCGTCGCCCGTGTGCGCGGACGCAGGACACCCCGGCGCGGGACACGGGTTCGCGTCTACTCACGCGAGCGCGGCCGGCTCGGCCCGCGCACGACCTTCAGGACGCTCAGGGTCAGGCGCTAGCTAGGCCGAGACTTCGTCGGCCGAGCGCTGCTTGCCCTCGTCCTCGACCGAGCCGTCGCTGGCCTCGGACTCGGGCGGGAGCTCGCCGCCGCGATCGGTGCCCGCGATCAGCTCGTCGGGCGCCTTCTCCTCGGGCACGAAGCCGGACTTCATGCCGAAGTAGACCGCCTGCGGGTGGTGGGCGATGATCGCCACCGTCGACTGCTCGGGCATCACGGCGTGGCCGTCTGAGAGGTACATGCCGATCTCGTCGAGGCCGAGCAGCCTCCAGACCTTCTCGTGCTCGGACTGCTCGGGCACGGCCGGGTAGCCCCACGAGTAGCGGCGGCCCTGGTCGGGATCGATGCCCAGGTCACGCCGGACCTCGGCGTGCAGCCACTCGGCCAGGCCCTCGGCGGACTGGACGCCCAGGCCGTGGGTGTAGAGCTGCTCGGCGAACTCGCCTTCCTCCTCCAGCTTGGCCATCAGCTCGGTGACCTCGGGGCCGACGGTCACGCCCTGCAGGGCGACGACGTCGCGCTGACCCGAGTCCAGCGGGCGGTAGAAGTCCGACAGCGCGATGCGGTCGTGCTTGGGCTGGCGCGGGAAGACGAGCCGCTCGATCTCCTTGTCCTGATCCTCGGGATCGAAGATCACGAGCTCGTTGCCGTCGGCGTTGCAGGGGAAGTAGCCCAGGCGTGTGCGCGGGCGCAGGTAGTCCTGCTCGCGCCACATGCGCTCGAGGCGAGGCGCGAAGCCCTCCTCCTCGCCGTCGCCCTCCACCAGCTTGCGCCACTCCTCGCCCTTCTTGCCGCGCCCGCCCCAGTGCAGCTTGAACAGCACGTGGCGGTCGAGGTAGGGGTAGACGTCCTCGAGGTCGACGTCGATCTCGCGCGCGCCCCAGAAGGGCGGCTCGGGGATCGGCGTGTCGGTGCGGGCCTTTGACCGCACGCTGTCGTCGGTGACCGGCGGCGAGTCGTCCTTGACCTCGGGCTTCTCGCGCAGCTCCTTGGCCGCGGCCTGGGTCTTCTCGACCAGCGCGGCGCGCGTCTCGTCGTCCACCAGCTCGTCCATCGTGTCCAGCCCCTGGAAGGCGTCCTTGCAGTAGAAGACGCCGGGCTCGTAGACCTCGTCGGACTCCTTGCCCTTGGGGTAGAGGATGCGCCGGCCGAAGTCGCGGTTGATGGCCGCGCCGCCGATCAGCACCGGGAACTCGTGGCCGCGCTCGTACAGCTCGCCCACGCAGGCCGGCATCTGCTTGGAGGTGGAAACGAGCAGGGCGGAGAGGCCGATGGCGTCCGCGTTGTGCTCCTCGGCCGCGCTGATGATGGTGTCGATCGGAACCTGCTTGCCGAGGTCGACCACCGTGTAGCCGTTGTTGGTGAGGATGGTGTTGACCAGCGACTTGCCGATGTCGTGCACGTCGCCGAACACGGTGGCGAGGACCACGGTGCCCTTGGTGTAGTCAGCGGTGCGCTCGAGGTAGTTCTCCAGCTGGGCTACGGCGCGCTTCATGACGGTCGCCGACTGCAGCACGAAGGGCAGGATCAGCTCGCCGGCGCCGAACTTGTCGCCCACTTCCTTCATGGCGGGCAGCAGCACCTCGTTCAGGGTGGGAACGGCGCCGATCTTCTCGACCGACTTGTCGATCTGGTCCTCCACGCCCTCCTTCTTGCGGCGCAGGATGTGCCAGTGCAGCGCCTCCTCGGGCTCCATGCCCTCGGTGGCGTCGGCGGCCGTGACCTCCTCCTCCTCGCCCTTGCTCTCGAAGTGCGCGATGAACTTCTCCAGGGCGTCCTCGGACTCGTTGAGGACCAGCGCATCGGTGAGCTTGCGGTCTTCCTCGGGGATCTCGCCGTAGGGCGTGATGTGGTTCGGGTTGACCATCGCCAGGTCTAGCCCGGCCTCGACGCAGTGGTGCAGGAAGACGGAGTTCAGCGCTGCGCGGGCGGGCGGCGAGACGCCGAAGCTCACGTTGGAGACTCCCAGCGAGGTCTTGACGCCCGGCACCTCGGCCTTGATGCGCCTGATGCCCTCGATGGTCTCGACGGCGCTCGGCCGCCACTCCTCGTCCCCGGTGGTCAGCGTGAAGGTCAGGGCATCGAAGATCAGCGCCTCGGGATCGAGCCCGTGCTCGTCGCAGGCGATCTCCTTGATGCGGGTGGCGATCTCGACCTTGCGGTCGGCGGTCTTGGCCATGCCGACCTCGTCGATGGTCAGCGCGATCAGCGCGGCGCCGTGGGCCTTGGCCACGGGAATCACGGTGTCGGCCTTGTCGCGGCCGGCCTCGAGGTTGATGGAGTTGACGATCGCGCGACCGGGGATCTGCTCCAGCGCCTTCTCGATCACCTCGGGCTCGGTGGAGTCGACCTGGATCGGCGCGGGCTGGGTCAGCGACACGCGCTTGGCGACCTCGCGCATCTGCTCGTCCTCGTCCTGGCGCTCGGTGAGCGCGACGCACAGGTCGAGCACGTGGGCGCCGCCGGTCACCTGGTCCTCGGCGACCGTGACCAGGCCGTCGTAGTCGTCGGCCAGCAGCATCTCCTTGGCCTTGCGCGAGCCCTGGGAGTTCACTCGCTCGCCCACCAGCGTCGGGCGCGGCTCCTGGACCAGCGGGGCGGCGGTCATCATGCTCGAGACCATCGCCTCGCCCGGCTCGGGCCGCTCGCCGACGGACTTGCCGCCGACCTTGTCCACGATCGCCTTGATGTGGTCCGGCGTGGTGCCGCAGCAGCCGCCGACGATGCCGACGCCGTAGCGCTCGACGAAGTCGCCCAGCGTGTCGCTCAGGGGCCCGGGCTCCTCGGGGAAGATCGTCTCGCCGTCGGGCCCCTGGAGGGGCAGGCCGGCGTTGGGGATGCAGTGGACCGGCAGCGGGGAGGTCTCGCCGAGGAAGCGGATCGCGTCGCGCATGTCCTCGGGGCCGGTCGAGCAGTTCAGGCCGATGGCCTGCACGTCGAGCGCGGTGAGGGTGGTGAGCACCGCCTGGATGTCGGTGCCCAGCAGCATCTTGCCGCCGTTGGGAAGCAGGGAGACGCTGATCTGGATGGGAAGCGTCTTGCCGGTGTTCTTGAACGCCTCGCGCGCGCCGAAGATGGCGGCCTTGACCTCCAGGATGTCCTGGGCGGTCTCGATGATGATCAGGTCGGCGCCGCCCTCGGTGAGGCCGCGGGCCTGCTCCTCGAAGATGGTCGCCAGCTCGCGGAAGCTGATCTTGCCGAGGGTGGGGTCGTCGGAGGCGGGCAGATGGCCGGTGGGGCCGATCGAGCCGGCGACGAAGCGGCTTTCGCCCGCGGCCTTGCGGGCGATCTCGGCCGCCTTCTGGTTGATCTCCAGCGTGTGGTCGTCGAGCCCCCACTCCTCGAGCTTGAGGCGGCTGGCCTGGAAGGTGTCGGTCTCGAGCACCTCGGCGCCTGCGTCGAGCATGGAGGAGTGGACGCCCTCGATCACATCGGGGCGGTTGAGGACCAGCGCCTCGTGGCACTTGCCCTCCAGGCCCCCGTAGTCCTCCTGGGTGAGGTCGAACTGCTCCAGCGTCGCGCCCATGCCGCCGTCAAAGACGACGACGCGCTCCGCAATTGCGCTCAGATAGTCCCGCTCGGCCACGCCGACAGAGGCTAGCGCAACCTTGACAAAGTTGTGGCAAGGTTGGCCGGGTGCCGCTAGCCCAGGCGGCGGCGGGCCCAGCGGGCCACGCCCAAGGCCAGGCGCAGCGGGTCGCGCACCAGGTCGGGGCGCTGCTGGCGGCGGGGCTCGATCGCCCGGCTGGGTGGCGCGTCGGGCTCGGGATCCGGTTCGGGCTCGGGATCCGGTTCGGGCTCGGGCGCGGAGGCCTTGCTCCCGTTGCCAGTCTGCTTCGCCTTGCCCTTGGCCAGGCCGCGCGGCGCCGGCGGCGGGCCCACGCGGATGATGCCCTTCTCGATCAGCAGGTCGAAATCGGCGACCGAGAAGCCGCCCCGGTGAGACGGGACGTGCTCGGAGAAGTCGCGGATGCGGAAGCCCAGCCCCGGCAGCGCGGCGGAGATCTTGCGGCGCTCGGACGGCGCCGCCTCCTCCTTGGCCACCAGGATCCCCCGGATCTGGGATACGAGCTCCGGCGGCATCCAGGTGGCGTCGGCGGCGAGCTGCGGCTCGCGGGCGTCCCACTGACCCTCCAGCCGGCGCGAGAAGGCCTTCGGCTTCTCGGCGAACAGGCGCATGCCCAGGGGCACCGCGGCGAGCCGCAGGCCGTCGCGACGGGTGGCCAGCGCGGCCTGCACGAGCTCCGCGTGGCCGGGCTCGAGCTCGTCCTCGTACTCGCGCACGGTCTCGGCCAGCACCGCGAGGTCGTTGTGGTCGCCGAGCAGGTCGCTCAGTTCGCTGGCCTCGTCCACCGCCCCGGAGAGCTGCTCGGAGGCGACCGGCTTGAGAATCCGCAGGGCGTACCAGAGGTCCTTCACGCGCTTGCGCCACTCGTGCCAGGAATCGTCGTCGCCCTTCTTGAGCGCCGCCTGCATCGCGTCCCGGCCGCGGCGGTGTATGCGCCGCAGCCCGGCGGCGGCCTCGTCGAATCCCTCTTCCTCCAGCGGCCAGTCCTCCAGCCGCTGACGCACGGCGGTGAGCTCCTCAGCGGCCCGCGCCGCCTCGGCCTCCAGGTTGGCGTCGCGCTTGAGCTCGTCGCGGCGCGCCTCCAGCAACTGCTTGAGGCGCCTGACTGCCGCCGCGGGCAGCACCGAGCGCGGATCGGCCGCGAGCTTGTCCAGGGTGTCCAGCATCACCTGCGCGTCGCGGGCGCCCGACAGCCGCTTGGCGGCATCGCGCATCACCGCGTTCTCGCGCTTGCGCACGTCGTTGCCCAGGTCCGAGCGCAGCAGGCGCAGCGCCGAGCGCGACTTCTTCAGGCTCTTGCGGGCCTCGTGAACGGCCTCGTCGGTGAGCGGCTCCGTGCGCAGGTCCGCCAGCGCCGAGTCGATCTCCTCGCCCACGATGCGGCGCACGCCGCTGGCCATCCCCTCGCGAGCTTCGAGCTTGTAGGTCATCCTCCCTCGGAGTTTGGCAACGTCGCGGCCTAGCCGACGGTCAGCACTCCGGCGCCCCTGATCCGCCCCGCCCGCAGGCTGTCCAGCGCCTCCTGAGCCCGCTCGAGCGGGAAGGACTCGACCTCGGTGTGCACCGGCACCGCGGGGGCGACGGCCAGGAAGCGCTCCCCGTCGGCGCGCGTGAGGTTGGCCACCGAGCGCAGGACCCGCTCTCCCCACAGGATCTCGTAGGGCATCGAGGGGATGTCGCTCATGTGGATGCCGCCGCAGACCACAGTGCCGCCAGGGGCCACCGCGCGCAGCGCTGCCGGCACCACCTCACCCGCGGGGGCGAAGACGAGCGCGGCGTCGAGCTCCTCCGGCGGGGTGTCGCCGGATGCCCCCGCCCACTCGGCGCCGAGGTCGCGGGCGAAGCCCTGCGCGGCGGTGTCGCCCTCGCGGGTGAAGGCGAACACCCGCCGCCCCTCGTGCAGGGCGACCTGGCAGACGATGTGGGCGGCCGCCCCAAATCCGTAGATGCCGAGGCGCTCGGCGTCGCCGGCGAACGACAGGGTCCGGTAGCCGATCAGCCCGGCGCACAGCAGCGGCGCGGTCTGAAGATCGGGGTGGTCGTCGGGCAGGGGCAGGCAGAAGCGCTCGTCGGCTACGGCGTACTCGGCGTACCCGCCGTCGCGGTGGTAGCCGGTGAACCGGGCCCACGGGCACAGGTTCTCCCGCCCCGACCGGCAGTACGAGCACTTGCCGCACGCCCAGCCCAGCCAGGGCACGCCCACCCGGTCGCCGGCTCCGAAGCGCTCGCCGTCCTCAGCCGCCTCGGCGACGATCTGATGGCCGAGCAGCAGCGGCAGCTTGGGGTCGGTCAGCTCTCCGTCGAGGATGTGGAGGTCGGTGCGGCAGATACCGCAGGCCCGCACCCTCAACAGCACCTCGCCAGGCCCGGGCTCGGGCTCGGGAACCTCGTCCACCCGCAGCGGACTGCGCTGGGCGTCCAGGATCGCCGCCTTCACCACTGCCACGGTAGGGTCAATCCGCGTGACCGTCGCCCTCGTCACCGGCGCCAACCGGGGCATCGGCCGCGAGGTGGCCCGCCAGCTCGCCGAGAAGGACTACGACGTGATCGTGTCGGCGCGCGACGAGGACAAAGCGCGCGAGGCCGCCGAAGCGGTCGGCGGGCGGCCGCTGACGCTCGACGTCTCGGACGCCGCCAGCATCGAGCGCGCCGCCGCGCAGCTCTCCGAGGACCCGGGTCGCGTCGACGTGCTCGTCAACAACGCCGGCGTGGGCACCGACTGGGGAGTGTCCGGCACCGATCCCGACTTCGAAGCGATCCAGGCCGCCTTGGACACCAACTTCTTCGGCGCCTTCCGCCTGACCGTGGCGCTGCTGCCGCTGCTGCGACAGAGCGACCACCCGCGCGTGGTCAGCGTCTCCAGCGGCATGGGCGGCGTGGCCGAGATGGGCGGCTGGTCACCCGGCTACCGCGTGTCCAAGGCGGCGCTGAACGCGATGACGCGGATCCTCTCCACCGAGCTGGCCGACGAGGGCGTGCTGGTGAACTCGGCCTGCCCCGGCTTCGTCGCCACCGACATGGGCGACCAGTTCGGCGCCCAGAAGCCGGTCGAGGACGGAGCGGCCGGCGTCGTCTGGCTGGCCACCCTGCCCGACGACGGGCCCACCGGCGGCTTCTTCCGCGACGGCGAGCCGGTCACCTTCTAGCCGGTCACCTAGCCGACGGCGTATCGCCGCGAGCGCGTGTGGCGGCGCAGCTCGCGCGCGCTGTCGGGCCGAAGGCGGAGCAGGGGCTTGAGCAGGGCGCCCTGGTTGTAGACCACCATGCGCACGCGCCGGTGGGAGGCCACCCAGCGGTACAGACGGCGCACGAAGCGCGGATCGTCGCGGCCCCACAGCGGCCCACTCGCACCTTGCCCCGCGGCGGGAGGAGGGTCTCCGCGCTCGCGGGCGCGGCGAGGGTCAGCGCCAGCGCGGCCGCGAGGATCACCGGAAAGGCCTTCACACAGGCTCTTTCGTCAGGAGATACTCGTCGCATGAGGGTGCTCGTTTCCTCGACCCGCGGCGCCGGCCACTTTGCGCCGCTCGTGCCGTTCGCCCGGGCGTACCTGCGCGCCGGCCACGAGGTGCTGGCCGCCGGGCCGCCTGACCTGGAGGACACCGTGGCCGCGGCCGGGTTCGAGTACTGGCCCTTCGACTCACCGCCCGAAGAGGAGCTCGGCCCCGTCTGGGCGCGGGTGCCCACCGTCTCCCGCGAAGAGGCCGAGCAGCTGGTTGTCGGGGAGATCTTCGGGCGCCTCAACACGACCGCTGCTCTCCCTCGGCTGCTGGAGGCGTGCGAGCAGTGGCGCCCGGACCTGGTCCTGCGCGAGAGCGGCGAGTTCGGCTCTGCGCTCGCCGCCGAGTTGCACGGCGTGAGGCACGCCCGGGTGGGGACCGGCCTGTCGGCCACCGAGTCGATCTTTCTCTCGCTGGCCGCGCCCGCCGTGGACGCCATTCGCGCGGATGGGGGCCTGCCCCCCGACCCGGACGCGGACGCGCTGCGCCAGGCGGCGTACCTGACCATGTTCCCGGCCGCGCTGGAGGACCCGGCCGACCCGGGCCAGGCGCACACGTTGCGCTTCGCGGACCCCGCGTGGGAGGTGGCTCCGGCTGAGCTTCCCGACTGGTGGCAGGGCGCGGACGACCCGCTGGTCTACATCAGCTTCGGCAGCGTCGCCGGCGGCATGGAGATGTCCGCGGGCGCCTATCGCGCCGCCGTGGAGGCGATGGAGGGACTGGACGCCCGCGTGCTGCTGACGGTGGGTCGGGGCGCCGACCTGGATGACTTCGCCTCGGCCCCGCCCAACGTGCACGTCGAGGCCTGGGTGCCTCAGGCCGACGTCCTGGCCCACGCAACGCTGGTGGTGTGCCACGGCGGGTCGGGCACCACGCTGGGCTCGCTGGCGGCCGCCCGCCCGCTGGTGGTGGTGCCCCTGTTCGCCGACCAGCCCGTCAACGCCGAGCGCGTGGCGGCGGTAGGCGCCGGGCTGGCGGTGGCCCCGGAGGCCGCGGCGATACGCGCCGCGACGGAGGAGGTCCTCGCCGATCCGAGCTACCGCGAGACCGCCACCGCGGTGGCCGCCGAGATGGCCTCCCAGGCGCCCGTCGACGATGCGGTCGGCGAGCTGGAGCGCGTGGCCGGCTAGGCCTCGGCCTAGCGGCGCGAGGTCGCCAGCTGGACGGGCGTGGAGTTCAGCGCCCGGGTGCGCAGGTCACGCCAGGTCAGCCCCTCGGCCAGCAGGGCGGGCATGCCCATGGCCAGCGCGGTGGCGATCTCCACGGCCTGCAGGATGATCCCGTAGGCCAGCGCCTCGCCCGGGCTCACGCCGTAGGCGGTCAGCACGCCGACGCACGCGGCCTGGAAGACGCCGAGGTTCGACGGCGTGGCCGGCAGCGCGGCTGTCACGTTCACCGCGAACAGCACGGCAGCGGCCGCGCCGATGCCGGCCTGCGCGTCGAGGCCCAGCGCCACCAGCAGCAGGTAACACGACATCCACTGCACGGCCCACGCGGTCAGCTGGGCCGTCGCCGCCCACGCCCCCAGCCGCGGGCGGCGGAAGACCTGCAGGCCGGTGCGCATGCGCAACATCACCCGCCGCGCTGAGGCCACCCACTGCTGCACGCGCTGCGAGCGCGAGGGGCCGCGGCGCAGCAGCGCCGGCACGGCCAGCAGAAGCACGAGGACCACGACCGGGCCCAGCGTGACCGCCAGCAGGGCGTCCTCGTTGCCCCGGAACAGGCCGACGGTGGCGAACATGACCACGCCGAGGATCACCAGCGCGAGCAGGTTGAGCACGGTCTGGGACACCAGGGTTCCCAGCACCAGCGGGAAGCGCTCGCGCATCCGTCCCAGGCGCCGCGCCACGATGAACGCGCGCGAGGGCTCACCCAGCCGCGCCGGCAGCGTGGCCGACATGAGCACGCCGACCATCGTCGCGCGGGCGGTGTCGCGCCGGCGGACCGTCGTGCCCGGCAGGGCGGCGCGCAGGATGGCGTTCCACGCCTCGGCCCGGATGAGCATCGACGCGCACATGGCGGCGAACGCGGCCAGCACCCAGATGGGCGTGGCCGCCACGAGCGCAGAGACGATCGAAGAGACGCCGATGTGGTCGACCGCCAGGGCCGCCAGCCCCAGGCCGGCGGCGAGGCCGGCCGGCGCGATCGCGCGGCGGGCGACGCGGCGGGCGCGCTGGCGGCGCGTCAGCTCGGGGCCGGGATCCAGCGAAGGCAGGCGGCGAGGAGGCGAGGGCTCCACCCCCTCCGCGGCGCGGAGGCCCACGCGCGCAGCCGCCCGGGCGGCGCGGCCCTCGGGGCGGGGCTGCTCGAGCGCGTACTCGTAGGTCTCAGCCACCTCGCCCGCCACCTGGGGCCAGGCGAAGCGCTCGACGGACTCGCGCGCGGCGCTCGCCAGCTGGCGGCGGCGGTCGGGTTGTTCGGCCAGGTCGCGCAGTGCCTCGCCCAGGCCGGCGGCGTCGCCCGGGGCCACGAGCACGCCGTCGTGCCCGTCGCGCACCACGTCGCGGTAGCCGGCGATGTCGGAGGCGACCACCGCGGTGCCGGAGGCAAACGCCTCGGTCAGCACCATGCCGAAGCTCTCGCCCCCCACCGACGGGGCGCACAGGACGTCGGACTCGCCCAGCAGCTCGAACTTCGCCTCCTCGGTGACCCGGCCGAGCACCCGCACGCCGTCGCGCTCCAGCAGCAGTGGCTCTACCTCCTCGGTGGTCGCGCCGGCCACGGTCAGGCGCGCCTCCACGCCCGCGCCGCGCAGGGCCTCAAAGGCGCGCAGCAGGACGGGCAGGCCCTTGCGCTCCTCGGCGCGGCCCACGAACAGCAGCTCGAGCGGGCCGCGGCCGTCGCGTTCGGTGGGACGGGCCGCGGACAGGTCGACGCCGTTGGGGATCAGCCGGTAGTGGCCGCCGTAAAAGCGCTGAGCGGTCCAGCGCGCCGCCTCGGAGACCGCTATGCGGGCCGACAGCTTGCGGTACATGCGCCGGGCGCCCAGCACGTTGGCGGAGGCGTTGCCCAGGAAGGCGTTGGTCGAGTACGTGTGGAAGGTACCCACCACCGGCACGCGCGCGGTCTCCACCGCCTGCCAAGACGGCAGCATGGCGTTGGGCTCGTGCGCGTGGATGAGGTCGTAGCCACCGGTGCGCAGCTCGCGGCTGAGAGCAACCGCGGTGCGGGGGCCGAGCGAGACGTTCGAGACGGCGCCGTTGAAGGGGATGCCGATGGTGCGCCCCAGCGGGACCGCGTATTCGGGCAGGGGCAGATCCTCCGGCTCAGCGCCGCGGTGAAGCACACGGGCCCGGCGATCAGGCGGATCGAAGGGCGTCAGCAGGCGTGCATCGTGGCCCTGGTTGATCAGCTCCTGCGCCAGGGCCTCGATGTGGCGACCGACACCGCCGGGGTACGTGTACGAGTACGGGGAGACGAGCCCTACGCGCACGGGATCTAATCCTAGACTCTGCCTGTGCGGCAGTACGTGAAGTTCACCTTTCTGAAGGTCGACCCGGCGTGGCGGCGCCTGCCGGCACAGGAGCGAGCCGAGGGCAAGCAGGAGCTGGCGGCGGCGCTCCACGAGTTCGCCGCCGACCACTTCCTGCGCACCTACTCGCTGGTGGGCACCCGCGGCGACACCGACCTGATGATCCGCGCCATCGCCCCCTCGCTGGAGCCGATCCACGAGCTTCACGTGCTGCTCAATCAGAGCGGGTTGATGCGCTGGGCGGAGATCTCGCACTCCTACCTGGCCATGACCAAAGAGTCGGTCTACTCGCCCGAGCCGACGCCGCTGGAGCCCCGCCCCGGAGCCGACTCCAAGTACTTCATCGTCTACCCCATGTGGAAGAAGCGCGCCTGGTACCAGCTGCCCGCCGAGGAGCGGATGCGGATCATGCGCGGCCACATCGAGGTGGGCAAGAAGCACGGCACCATCGACATCAACACCGCCTACTCCTACGGCCTGGACGACCAGGAGTTCGTGGTGTCCTTCGACGCCGACGACCCCGGTGAGTTCCTCGACCTCGTGCAGGAGCTGCGCGGCACCGAGTCAAGTGCCTACACGGAGTCCGAGACTCCCATCTTCACCTGCATCACCGCGTCGCCCGAGCGGGCGCTGGACGCGCTGGACGGCGAGAGCGTAAGGGCACCCGCCTAGGCGGCGGCCTAGCCGTCGCCCCGCAGCGAGACCACGTGGGCGCGGTCCGGGCCCACCTCGCCGTCGAGCACCTGCCGGTACGCCTCGTCGAGCGCCTCGAAGCCGACGCCACGCTCGACCTCCAGCCAGTCGTCCGACCAGGCGGCGAACTCGTGCCAGCGCTGGACGACCCGCTCGCCGAGCTCCGCCCGGCCCCAGTCCTTGGCGCGCTTCTTCGCGCGGTCGGGCGCGAAGAAGAACTGCGGCGGCGGGCCCGGCAGGTCCTCGCCCGCCCCGGCGGCGATCTCGCCCCAGTGGGTCATCCCCACCGCCATGCTGTAGGTCAGCTCGTCGCCGAAGTGGGAGTGGACGGCCAGGCGCACGTTGCCGTCCCCCGACATGTCCACGAAGGTGGCCGGGCCGGAGCCGAGCGAGTCCACCTCGTCGTAGGTCACGGTGCGGCCGTACACGCCCAGGCCCTCGACGAAATCCATGCTGCGCGATGAGGTGAGGCCCACCAGGTCGACGTCGTCGCGCGCGGCCAAGAGGTGCGCTACCCCGAGCGCGGTCTTGCTGGAGGCGCTGCCGATGACCACCGTGCGCCCTTCGGCCAGGCCCTCGTCGGCGAGCATGTCGTCGATCAGGAACGAGGTGGAGAACAGCGGGCGCAGCACCATCTGCAGGTCCTCGGCGTCCTCGCGGTAGAAGGGGTCCGCGTCGGAGCGCTCGTAGCGCTGGTAGGCGGAGGGCAGGCCTCGGCGATGCTCCGTCCGGTCCACGAACCCGCCCGGGTCGGCGGCCGGGGTCACTACGAGGTGCGAGGAGGGCGGCAGGTACCCGTACACCCGCGTCCCGGTCTCGACGCCCTCGGCCTGGCTCTCGCTCACGTCGGCGAAGCCCCATACCGGCACCCTTCCCCAGCCCTCCGGGGCGGGGAAGAACTCCCAGTAGGACATCGCGTCGCCGAACACCGCGTAGGTGACGTTGTTGGAGGTCAGGCCGAAGCTGTCGACCTCCAGGAGCGCCTGCCCGGCATCGAGCTCAGGCGGCTCGGACTCCTCGATCCGTGTCTTCCGGATCTCGTTGCGGTTGACGAAAAAGTCCATCTAGCCCACCTTCTCCCGCGCGGCCTCCAGCAGCTGCTCGGTCCGGGTGAGCTTCACGCGCGGGCGGCCCTCGGCCTCGCCGGCCTCGCGCTCGGCGCGGTCGATCGCCTCCCAGCCCGCGTAGGTCACGTGGTCGGGCTTACGCTCGGTGAGCAGCTGCTCCAGCGATTCGGGATCGGCGTCCGAGGGCTCGAGCAAGCGGCCGGCGCTGGCGTCCTCGATCACCGCGTCGACCGTCTCCTGAGCGTCGCGCTTGTTGGTGCCGATGATCCCGCTGGGGCCGCGCTTGATCCAGCCCACCACGTACTCACCGCCCTCCGCGATCCGCCCTCCCTCGTTGGGGATGACCCCGGCCTGCTCGTCGAAGGGCACGCCCTCCAGCGGCACGCCGCGATAGCCGATCGAGCGAAAGACGAGGCCGCAGGGGATGGTGTCGCTGATGTCGGTGGGCTGGGGGCGCACGACCCCGTCGTCGCCCTTGTGCAGCTCGTTTCGCACGATCTTGACTCCCTCGACGCGCTCGGAGCCGATGATCTCCACCGGTGAGACCAGGAAGCGCAGGTCGATCTTGCGGTTGCTCCCCACGGGATCGTCGGTCGAGTAGCCGGTCAGGATCTCGACGTTCTTGCGGGCGGTCTTGCTGCCGGAAGCCTCCAGCGACTCGGCGGAGTGCTCGTCGAGCTCGCAGTCACGCGGGTCCACGAAGACGTCGGCGTCGGTGAGCTCGCGCAGCTCGAGCAGCTCCGGATTGGTGAAGGCGGCCTGGGCCGGGCCGCGACGGCCCAGCACGACCACCTCGCGCACGCGCGACGCGCGCAGTGCCTCGAGCGCGTGGTCGGCGCAGTCGGTCTTGGCCAGCTCCTCGGGGTCGGTCGTCAGCATCCGCGTGACGTCCATCGCCACGTTGCCGTTGCCCACCACGACCGCAGTTTGCGCCGAGAGGTCGAACTCGAGGTCGCTGTAGTCGGGATGGCCGTTGTACCAGGCGACGAAGTCCGTGGCCGAATGCGAGCCGGGCAGGTCCTCGCCGGGGATCCCCATGCGCCGGTCGGTCTGGGCGCCGGTGGCGTAGACGATCGCGTGGTAGCGGTCGGTGAGCTCGGCGTGGGTCACGTCGTCGCCGAAGTGGACGTTGCCGAAGAAGCGAAAGCCGGGCTGGGCGGCGGTCTTCTCGTACACGCGTGAGACCGCCTTGATATTCGGGTGGTCGGGCGCCACCCCACCGCGCACCAGGCCCCACGGGGTGGGCAGGCGGTCGAACACGTCGACCTGGACCTCGAGGTCCTTTGCCTTGAGCAGGTGACCGGCGGCGTAGAACCCGGACGGTCCGGATCCCACGATGGCCACGCGTAGCGGATCTTCCGCGCCTCCGGGCATAGTTCGAGGCTAGATGGTCGATTGCGAGCTCATGTGCCCGCGGGGGCGCGCCAGACCAAGCTGGGCGCCGCACGCGGGTGAAGCCGGTAGCAGCGCTACCGGCGAGCCCGTGGGTGGCGATCCAGCGCCGGTGTGGCGCGTCATCCGTGGGTGCGTGAGCGAGGAATCGAGCATCTAGGTGCGACGCCAGGCGGTCATCGACATGGGCTCGAACTCGTTCCGGCTGGTCGTCTACGGCTTCGAGCAGGACTCGTGGTGGGCCCTCACCGACGAGATCCGCGAGCCGGTGCGGGTCAGCGAAGGCCTCGGCTCCGACGGCGAGCTCCAGCCCGAGCCGGCGGAGCGCGCGCTGCACACCGCCGCGGTGTTCGCGGCCTTCTGCGAGGCCTCCGGCATCGACGACGTCGACGCCGTCGCCACCAGCGCCATCCGGGAGGCCCCCAACCGCGACGAGCTCCTCGACGACATCGAAGAGCAGACCGGCCTGGATGTCCGGGTCATCTCGGGCGAGGACGAGGCCCGCTACGGCTGGCTGGCCATGGTCAACTCGACGACGGTCGAGGACGGCTATGGCGTGGAGATCGGCGGCGGCAGCGTGCAGTTGGTGCGCATGGAGGACCGCCGGCTGAAGGACGGCTGCTCGCTGCCGCTGGGCTCGGTGCGCTTGACCGAGGCCTTCCTTCCCTCGGGGAAGCCTTCGAACAAGGAGCTAAAGGCGGTCCGCCGCCACGTGGCCGAGGAGCTCGAGAAGGTGGACTGGTGGCCGCAGAAGGGCGGCCGGCTGGTCGGCATCGGCGGGACGATCCGAAACCTGGCCGCGGCCACGCTGAAGCGCCTGGACACCCCGGACATCGAGGTGCAGGGTTTCGTGCTGACCCGGGATGCGCTGGAGGAACTGGTCGAGGAGCTGGCCGACAAGCGGGCTTCCAAGCGCGACTCGATCCCCGGCATCAAGCCCGACCGCAGCGACGTGATCCTGGGCGGCGCTCTCGCGCTGGCCACGATGATGGACGAAGGCGGCTTCGACGAGCTGGAGGTCTCCGAGGCGGGCCTACGGGAGGGGATCTTCTTCGAGAGCCTGCTGGAGGGCTCAGACCCGCCGTTGTTCGAGGACGTGCGGCGCGAGTCGGTGATCAACCTCGCCCACCGCTACCGCACCGACGACAAGCACGTGGGCCACGTGGCCAAGCTGTCGCTGCAGCTGTTCGACTCGCTGGGGGAGGCAGGGGTCCACGACCTCGGCGACGCCGAGCGCGAGCTGCTGTGGGCGGCCTGCGAGCTGCACGACATCGGCGTGGCGATCGACTACGACGACCATCATCACCACTCCGCCTACCTGATCCTGAACTCGGGCCTGGCCGGGTACACCAGCCGGGAGCAGGTGATCATCGCTCTGCTCGCGCGCTACCACCGCAAGGGCGACCCCGACGTGTCGTCGTTGGGCGACCTGGCCGAGAAGGGCGACAAGGGCCGGGTGAGGCTCCTCAGCGGCATCATCCGCCTCGCCGAGCAGCTGGAGCGCAGCCGCGACCAGTCGGTGAAGTCCGTTGAGGTGCGCGTTCCCAACGGGAAGGTGGTCCTGCGCCCGAAGATCGGGCGCGGCGACCCCAGCGTGCCGCTGTGGTCGGCGCGGCGCAACGCCGACCTGCTGGCCGAAGCCGTGGACCGCGAGGTGGAGATCGAGGGGCCTAGCTGAGGTGGGTGGTCAGCGTGCCGAGCTGGGGTGAGCTGATCTCCACCGTGTCGCCGGGCCGCAGGTAGCTGCGCGGCTCGCGCAGGCTGCCCACGCCGGCGGGGGTGCCGGTGGACACGAGGTCACCAGGCACCAGCGTCATCAGCGACGACAGGTGCGCCACCAGCGCCGGGATCGAGTGCACCAGGTCCGCGGTGGTGGCCGACTGGCGCAGCTCGCCGTTCAGCCGCAGCTCGATGCCGATCTGGTCAGGCGGTCCGGCCGCGTCCGGCGTGGTCAGACGGGGACCGCAGGGCGCCGCGCCGTCGAACACCTTGCCGGGGATCCACTGGGGCGTGGCGAACTGCCGGTCGCGTGCCGAGAGGTCGTTGAGCAGCAGGTAGCCGGCGATGTGGTCCAGCGCGTCCCCCTCGGCCACGTCGCACGCCTCGGCGCCGATCACGAAGGCCACCTCGGCCTCGTAGTCGACCCTGTCGGTGGGCAGCTTCACGGTCGCGCCGTCGCCGGTCAGCGCGTTGGGAAACTTGGCGAAGAAGGTCGGCGTCTCGGGCGGTTCGGCACCCTGCTCCTCGGCGTGGGAGCGGTAGTTCAGCCCGATGCAGATGATCTTGTCGGGCTTGTCGATGGGCGCTGGGGGCAACACGGCCCGTACCCTTGCACGATGGCCGGCGACTCGAAGATCCCCAAGGGCAGGGTCCGTCGTGCGGCCAAGGTGGGGCGACTCGCCGGCAGTCAGACCGCCCGCCAGTACGCCACCAAGGCGGCAAACCTCACCCGCGACGAGGAGGCCCGGTACGAAGCGGCGCAGCGACGCCAGATGGAGGCCGCCGAGCAGATCTTCGAGGTGCTGGGCCAGATGAAGGGCGCCGCCATGAAGGTGGGCCAGGTGGCCTCGTTCATCGACACCGGCGGCCTGCCGCCCGAGTTCCAGGAGCGCCTGCAGGCGAAGCTCGCCGAGCTGCGCGATGCCGCCCCCACGGTGGCCTTCAAGGACATGAAGAAGGTGATCGAGTCAGAGCTCGGCGAGCCGCTGAAGGAGGTCTTCTCCGAGTTCGAAGAAGAGGCGGTGGCCGCCGCCTCGATCGGGCAGGTCTATCGTGCCCGGCTGGCCGAGGACGACCGCGAGGTCGCCGTCAAGGTCCAGTACCCGGGCGTTGCCTCGGCCGTGCGGGCCGACCTCCAGAACATGGGGCTGATCATGCGCGTGGCCAAGCGCATCGCCCCCGGCATGGACGCCAAGGCCATGGCCGCCGAGATCCGCGAGCGCCTGTCCGACGAGCTCGACTACGAGCACGAGGCCCAGAACCACCGCGCCTTCGCGCGCGCTTGGCGGGGTCACCCGTTCATCTTCGTCCCCGATGTGGTCACCTCGCTCTCGACCGAGAAGGTGCTGGTCAGCGAGTGGGTCGACGGCACGGGCTTCGAGGAGGTGCGCGAGATGGACGAGGCCACGCGCGACCGCTTCGGCGAGATCGTGTTCCGGTTCTTCTTCGGCTCGCTGTACCGCAACGGGCACTTCTCCGGCGACCCCCACCCCGGCAACTACCAGCTGATGCCCGACGCGCGGGTGGCCTTCCTCGACTACGGGATGACCAAGAAGCTGAGTCCGGAGCGGGTGGCCGACGAGGTCGAGGCGGTGCAGCTGACGATGGAGGGCGACGCCGAGGGCCTGCTTGCCCACATGGCCCACATGGGCTTCTACGACCCCGGCGACGAGAAGGTGTCGCCCGACGCCGTCTTCGAGCACGTGAGGGACATGCTCGCCTGGTACGTCGACGACGAGGAGATCACCCTCGACCGCGAGACCGCCGGGCGGATCCTGATCGACTTCGGCGACCCCCGCTCGCGCCACTGGAACCTGATGCGGCGCGGCACGGCGCCGCCGGAGTCGATGCTGAGCGCGCGGATGCAGGCGCTGACGCTCGGCGTCCTGGGCCAGCTCGGCTGCACGGCGAACTGGCACCGCATCGCACGCGAGTGGCTCTTCGGCGACCCGCCGAGCACCCCTCTGGGGGAGCAGGAGACCGAGTACTTCGGCCGCGGCCGGCGCACGGCCGCCTGACCTGGTGCCGCGACCGAGCGCCGGGAGCCGGACTCAGCCCGTAGAGGCGTCGCCCGAAGCGATCGCCGTGCTGCGCGAGGACCCGGTCATGGCCGAGATGCTCGATCGCTTCGGACCCCTCGGCGAGGTGCTGCGGCGCCGGGGCCGGCGGCCCACGGAGGCCTACGGGGCGCTGCTCAGGGCCATCGTGGGCCAGCAGCTCTCGACCAAGGCTGCCCGATCGATCTACGGACGGCTCGAGGAGATGTTCGGCGGCCGGGCGCCGACCCCGGCCGAGCTGCTGGCCGCCGACCCCGAAGAGGTGCGCGCGGTCGGGCTGTCCCGCCCGAAGGTGGCCTACCTGCGCGACCTCGCCGAGCACGTCGAGGACGGGAGGCTCGAGCTGGACCGCCTGGCCGACCTGCCCGACGAGGAGGTGATCGCACAGCTCACCGCGGTAAAGGGCCTGGGCGAGTGGACGGCCCACATGTTCCTGATCTTCCACCTGGGCCGGCCCGACGTCCTGCCCGTGGGCGACCTCGGCATCCGCAACGCGGCGGCCCTGGCCTACGAGCTGGACAGCCCGCCGAAACCGGCCGAGCTCACCGAGCTGGCGGAGGGGTGGCGACCCCACCGCTCGCTGGCGTCGCTCTACCTCTGGCGGTCGCTGGACAACACGCCGGACTAGGCGCCTAGGGCAGCAAGCGGCTCAGGAGCTGCAGTTCTGCTCTTCGTCGGCGATGCGGAAGGAGCTTCCGCAACCGCACGAGGCGACCACGTTCGGGTTGTTGACCTCGAACCCGGCGCCCATGAGGCTCTCGGTGTAGTCGACCGTGGAGCCGTCGACGTAGCGCATGCTGGCCGGGTCGACGATCAGGCGAATGCCCTCGTAGTCGAAGACGTGGTCCTCTTCCTTCTTGTTGTCGAGGGCGAGCGCGTACTGGAAGCCCGAACAGCCGCCACCGCGAACGCCTACGCGAAGACCGACGTCGTCGGCCTCCTGGCCGTTGATGAAGCCGCGGACCTTCTCCGCAGCGATGTCCGTAAGCGTCACCACTGACTCGATTGTAGCCCGTGGCTATCTTTTCTGAAGCTTGCCGTCCGCCGACGACCTCAAACAACGCATAGAGACTTCCCTGCCCGGCTCCACGGCCCAGGTGGAAGACCTGACGGGCGGGGGCGACCATTTCCGCGCCGAGGTCACCTCCGACCGCTTCGAGGGCCTCAGCCGGATCGAGCAGCACCAGCTGGTCTACGGGATCTTCGGCGACGAGGTCGGCGGCCCTATTCACGCTCTCTCCATCAAGACATCGACCCCTCCGGGAGGCACCCAGTGACCGACGAGGAGATTCGCGACTTCATCTCCAACGCAATCGACGAAAACCCCGTGATGCTGTTCATGAAGGGCACTCCCCAGCAGCCGGCGTGCGGGTTCTCCGCTCGCACGGCCGGGGCCCTGAACGCGCTCGGCGTCCAGTACGCCGCGCTGGACATCCTGCCCGACCCGCGCATCCGCCAGGAGCTCTCGGGGATGTCGGGCTGGCCGACCATCCCGCAGCTGTTCGTGGAGGGCGAGCTGATCGGCGGAGCCGACATCGTCGCCGAGATGTACGAGACGGGCGAGCTGGCCGAGAAGCTGGGAGCCGACCAGCCCCAGGAGCCCGAGGCCGCGGTGGCGGAGACCACGCCGGAGCGCAAGGCGCCCCCGATGCAGCTGGAGAACCGGCTGGACTAGTGGCGGCGGAAGCGGCCGCCGCCTCCGCGGCCGCGACGCTGCTCGATCATGCGCCGCCCGCGCTCCCCCGCGGCGCGGGCGCGAGCCTTGTAGCGCTCCTTCTCCTCGTCCGAGAGCGCCTGCCAGCGCTCGTAGGCGGCCAGCACGATCGGATACGCGCGTCGCGCGTAGCGGGCCATCTGCTGGGACCGGGGCGAGGGCATCAGGCCGCTTCCTCCTTCGTACGATCCAGGTAGTCGATGTACTCGAGGATCCGGTGCGAGTCATGCACCACGTCCTCGCCTTTGATCAGCACGGGCACCCACCGCTGGCCGGTCAGCTCGTAGACCTCGGGCCGCTGGCGCTTGAGGAACGGCACCCGCACCTCTGAGAACGCGATACCGGAGCGCTTCAGCCTCCGGGCGACGACCCCACAGCGGCACACGCGGTCGGTGGGTGCCTTACAGCGGTACAGGATCGCCATTTCCCCGAACAGATTAGGGACCGGCCGGCGCGTTCCGTCCCAGCAGCTGACCGGCCGTCCTCCCGGCCCGGTCGACTGCGCCCAGCGCCGCTCCCATCAGCCGGTACTGCAGCTGCTGCGAGCGGCGGGTGCGGGCGATGCGGTCGTGCTCGCGCTCCAGGTGCCACCCCACCGTGGCCTCGAGGGTCTCCTCGTGGGGCCGCGCGCGCCAATTCAGCTCGCGCTTGGCCTTTGTCGCGCGGTAGGTCCACCAGTGCCGCGCGGCGGCCAGCTCCGTCGGGTGCAGCGGCGGCCGCCCGGCGGCACCCAGCGCCCGGGCTCCGACCGTGGCCAGCGTGCCGGGGATCCGGACCGGCGGCGCGACCCCCGAGATGCGGCCTAGGTCGGCGAAGAAACGGTCGAAGGTGAAGTTGCGCCCGCCGAGGATGTAGCGCTCGGCGACCCCGCCGAGCTCGTCGGCCAGCAGGTGCCCGGTCACGACGTCACCCACGTCGACCATGCAGAAGGCGCCGCCGGAGTACATCGGCACCCGCCCCAGCAGGAAGTTGCGCACGATGCGGGTGGAGGTCACGTGGACGTCGCCGGAGCCGAACGTGGCCGCCGGGTTCACGCAGATCAGCGGCAGCCCGCGCGCCGCCAGCCTCATCGCCTCCACCTCGGCCTCGTGGACGGAGTTCACGTAGGGGATGTCGAGGTGGCCGGCGGTGAAGAGTTGGCTCTCGTCGGCCGTCCCGCCCGGCGGCGCGGGGCCCAGTGCGGCGGCGCTGGAGGTGAACACGACCCGCCCGACCTCCGAGCGCAGGCACTCCCCCAGCACCGTCTTGGTCCCGCCCACGTTGACCTCGAACATGCGCTCGGCGTCGCCCTCGCGGATCGAGGTGACGCCCGCCGCGTGGAAGACCCGGTCCACGCCCTTCAGCGCCCGGCGCACCGCGCGGCGGTCGGTCACGTCGCAGCGCACCCGCTCGCACTCCACCCCCTCCAGGACTTCGACCGGCGAGCGGTCGCGCACGGTCACCCTCAGGTCGTCGCCGCGCTCCACCAGGGCGCGGGCGAGATGCGAGCCGATGAACCCGGTCGCTCCGGTCAGGAGTGTCTTGGGCAACTACCTAATGCAGCCGAGCGCGCTGGCGGTGCGCACCCTCGAAATGGCGCTGGCAGTCCAGGCAGCGCACTGCCTCGGGCACGGCGTCCAGCCGCTGCGCGGGGATCTGCTGCCCGCACGTCAGGCAGATGCCGTAGGTGCCGCTGGCCAGCGCCCGGCGGGCCTCGGCGATGCGCGTCTCCTCCTCTTCCCACAGCAGACGGGTGCCGGCGTCGACCTCCCTGTCGTGAAGGTCGCCGGCCAGGTCGGCGGGGTGGTTGACCACGTCGGCGTGATCGGACCCGGCCACGGGGCCGACGGCCTCCCGCGTGCGCGTCAGCTCCTTCAGGCGCGCCTCGAGGCGGGCCTCGATCTGCTGCCTGTCGTGACCGGTCATCGCTCTCCTCCAACGCGATCGTACTCCGCTGCGCAGTAGGCTGCCCGGCAGATGTCCGTCGCCGTGGTCACGGACACCACGTCATACCTCCCGAGCGAGCTGGTGGAGCGCAACGGGATCGGGGTGGTGGACCTCTACATCGTCTTCGAGGGCGAGCGCACCGAGCGCGAGTCCTCCATCACCGACTACCCGGCCTTCTTCGAGGAGCTGCGCAGCGCCGAGTCGCTGCCCACCACCTCCCAGCCGTCGGTCGGGGACTTCATGGCGGCATACGAGCCCCTGCTGGCCGATGGCGGCGAGGTGGTCTCCATCCACATCTCGGCGGGGCTGTCCGGCACGACCGACTCCGCCCGTCAGGCCGCCCAGGCGGTGGAGGGCGGCGAGCGGGTGACGGTGATCGACTCGACCACGGCAGCCGGTGGGCTGGGGATACTGGTCCTGATCGCGGCCAACGCCGCCAAGCGCGGCGCGAGCCTGGAGGAGATCGAGAAGATCGTGGCCGAAGCGCGCGCAGAGCTGAAGATGTGGTTCGCCCTCGACACGCTCGAGTTCCTCAAGCGCGGCGGGCGCATCGGCGCCGCCAGCGCCTGGATCGGATCCACGCTGAAGGTCAAGCCCATCCTCACCGTGGAGTCCGAGATGACCCCCGTGGAACGGGTACGCACCTCGAAGCGGATGTTCGAGCGGATGGTCGACTACGCGCGCCAGCGACACGAGTCCGGCCAGGACGCCTGGGTGGTCCAGCACATCGCCGCCCCGGAGGAGGCCGCCGAACTGGAGAGCCGCTGCCGCGAGATCTTCGGCTCCGACCCGCTGTTCGTGAGCGAGATCGGCCCCGTGCTGAGCGCGCACACCGGCCCCGGCCTGCTGGGGGTCGGATCGATCTCGGAGCGCTTCCTCAGCTGATGGCCGAGATGACGGTCCGGCAGGTGGTCCGTCTGGTGATGATCATCGTCTGCGTCGCGCTGACGCTGTATCTGATCTTCCTGCTGCGCCGGCCGATCGGCTGGCTGCTGGCGGCGCTGTTCCTGACCATCGCCCTGTCGGGCCCGGTGAACGTGCTGTCGCGCAAGATGCGCCGCGGCTTCGCGATCATGTTCGTCTACCTCGGGGTCCTTCTTATCCCGTTCCTGCTCGCCGCGCTGATCGTCCCGTCGCTGGTGACCGAGGTCAGCAAGCTCGCCGACAACGCTCCGCAGTACGCCACCGACGTGACGAACTTCGTCGAGGACAACAAGCGGCTGCAGAAGCTCAACAAGGACTACGACATCACCGGCAAGCTGCAGGAGCAGGCGGAGAAGATCCCCGAGAAGCTGGGCGACGCCGCCGGGACCGTGCGCGACGTGGGGATCGGGCTGGTGAACTCGATCTTCGCGGTGCTGACCATCCTGATCCTTACGGCCTTCATGCTGGGCAGCGGGCGAAGATGGGTCGACGCGGGACTGCACCAGTTACCCGAGGACCGGGCGGCGTCCATCCGGCGCGTGCTCGACCGCTCGAGCAAGGCGATCTCCAACTACGTGGCGGGGGCCCTCTTCCAGGCGGCCACCGCCGGGCTCCTCTCCTTCTGTCGTGCTGAAGCTGCTCGGCGTGCCCTTTGCGGCGCCGCTGGCGATCATGATCTTCTTCCTCGACCTGATCCCGCTCGTGGGCGCCACCATCGGCGCGACGCTCGTGGGCTTGGTGACGGTGTTCGAGAACTTCCCCACGGCCACGATCATCTGGATCGTCTGGTCGATCGTCTACCAGCAGCTGGAGAACAACCTCGTCCAGCCGCAGATCCAGAAGCGGGCGGTGAACGTGCACCCCTTCGTGGTCATCGTCTCGGTGCTGTTCGGTGCCCAGCTGCTGGGGGTGCTGGGCGCGATCGTCGCCGTGCCCGTGGCCGCGACGATCCACATCATCGCGCGCGAGTACTCGGTGGTGAAGCGCCTGCTGACCCCCGAGGATCAGCCGACGATCGCCACCGCGGGCTCGCCGCCTTCGGCTAGCGGCGCCTGAAGAGCGAGACGGTGGCGGCCACGCCGCCGCCGATGAGGAAGCCGGCGGCCGCTGCCCCGACGAGCGCCGGCGTCCGGTTCTCGGACAGCTGGCGTCGCCAGTCGGTGAGCTCGGCGACCTTCGTGCGCAGGTCGTTGACCGAGAACCCCAGCTCGCCCCGGGTGGTCTCGATCTCGTTGCGAATCTGCTGTGAGCTGCGCTCAGCCATCGGTCGTTCCTCCTGGAAGCACAGGCCGGTCCTGGGACCGCCCGAGCTGGTCGCGCTCGATCTTCTGGTGCTCGAACTGAGCCTTGGTGAGCTTGGCCTCCTCGATCGCCATGTCCGGCGTCGGCGGCGCGCCCTTCTTGAAGAAGCGGTAGGCGACGAGGCCGGCGATGGCCGCGAAGATCACCAGCAGAGCGAACACGATGAAGAAGCCCAGCCAGCCGTTCTCGAAGTCCAGCAGGTCGTTGATGAAGAAGCCCAGGCCGATCAGGAAGATGAAGAGCCCGAAGAACAGGAACGTCCCCGCCGCGGCGGCGATGCCGGCGCCCTTGCCGAGGCTGGTGGCCTTCTCGCTGACCTCGGCCTTGGCGAGGTCGATCTCCTGGCGAACCAGCAGCGAGGCTTTCTCGGAGACCTCCTGGACGATCTCGCCCAGCGTCTTGTCGGCGTCCTTGCCGTTCATTCGCTGGGCCCCAGTACCCGGAGCGCCATCGCCAATGCGATGCCTCCGGCGAAGGCTGCTCCGACGTAGATCTCGGGATGCTTGGCGAACGCGTCTGGCTCGTCGTGGTGCAACTGGCCGTCGAGCGGCGACTCACCGCGCGTTGGCGAGTCCGGGCCCCCTTCGGGCTCGGTCACCTGGTCCGGCGTCGCGGCCTGGGTGGGGTCACTCTCGCCGGCCGCGGCTTCGGCGCGGTTCACCTCGTCGCCGGGTTGTCCGGGGGTAGCGGCCTCCATCAGTCGACCGGGGGGTCCTCTCCGGTCACGCGCTCCCAGATGATGACTGCGATCCGGTTGGCGACGATCGAGGTGAGGGCGCCCACTCCGGCGAGCAGGCCGCTCCAGGCGAGGCGCTTGACGAGGTCGTTGTCCATGGGCGGCTGATTCAACCAGACACGGCTGCGCGGTCACCGGATGGGGTCTCCAGACCACCGCAGATGGTGTCCACTACCAGGCCCTTTGCGTGCTCAAACTCTGCCTCGGTGCGGGGGAGCACATCGAAGATCCAGGCCGTGAGCAGCTGCTCGATGGCACCGTAGAAGCACATCGCGGCGAACTCGGAGGGGATGTCCTCCTTGAACAGGCCCTCGGCCCGGGCGCTCTCGACGATCGCCGCGATGCCCTGGTAGGCCTCGCGGATCTTCTCCAGGTGCAGGCGGCCGAACGAGTTCGCGGCGCGGGTGACCTCGACGATGATGACCTTCATCAGCTCGGGCTCGTGGCGGTAGGAGTCGATGATGAAGCCGGCGACCGCGTAGAGCTTGTCGCGCGCGGGCACCTCCTGGCGGTCGATCTCCGCGATCGCGTCGAGCATGATCTGCCAGCGCTCGAGGAAGAGGGTGTTGAGGATCTCCTCTTTCGAATCGAAGTAGTGGTAGACGAGGCCGTAGGCCACGCCCGCCTCGTCCGCGACGTCGGAGACGCGGCAGTGGTGGAAGCCGCGCTGGGCAAAGACCTGGATGCCCGCGTCGAGGATCATGCGGCGCTTGTCCGCCGCCGCCGCGCTCACGCAGGCACCTGGTAAGCGGAGGGCACCCGGTTGGCCAGGCTCGGCAGCTGCTCGCGGATCTCGTCCTGGCGCGCGAAGTCGAGCTCGGCGGCGGCGACGCCCTCGCCGTGATCGACGCGGGCGAGCACTTCGCCCCACGGGTCCACGATCAGCGAGCGGCCGTAGCTCTCCTTGTCCCCTGCCGCCCCAACCTGGTCCGCCGCCACGACGAAGGCCTGGTTCTCGATGGCGCGGGCCCGGAGCAGGACCTCCCAGTGGCCGGCCTCGCCAGTCGTACGGGTGAAGGCCGAGGGCACGGCGATCACGCGGGCGCCGCCGACGGCGAGAGCCCGGTACAGCTCCGGGAAGCGGACGTCGTAGCAGACGCTCAGGCCCAGGCCGGTGCCATCGGCGAGCTCGGAGACGACGATCTCGTCGCCGGGCTCCTCGCTGTCCGACTCCCGGTACTCCTGGCCGCCGACGGTGACGTCGAACATGTGGATCTTGCGGTAGACCGCCTGCCGCTCGCCGTCGGGGCCGAAGTGCAGTGAGGTGTTCGAGAGCTTGTCGTGGTCCTCTCGGCGCTCCACGATCGAGCCGGCCACCAGGTCGATGCCCAGCTCGCGGGCGGCATCGCTCGCCCAGCGGGCGGCGGGGCCGTCAAGGGGCTCGGCGCCCTCCTCGAGCGCGTCGTGCTCTCCGAGCACGTTCCACTTCTCCGGGAGAACGACCAGATCCGCACCGTCGGAAGCGGCCTCGCGCGTGAGGCGGTCGGCTCGCTCCAGGTTTGCGGCACGGTCCTCGGTTGAGTTCAGCTGAACAGCTGCTGCGCGCATCTAATCCCTCGTTGACTGACCAGTCAATCTGAGTCTACCGGGAGGCCCCGCGGAGGAACAGGGGCCGACTGCACGATCGACGTGGTCGTCTGGCCGTAGGGGGCGAAGCGGTCGATCACGGCCTCCAGGTGCTCCACGTCGCGCACGTGAAGCCGGAGGAAGTAGCAGTCCTCGCCGGTGATGCGGTGCGCCTCGGAGACCTCGGGGGTGCGCTGGGCCAGCTCGGCGACCTTCTTGAGCTCGCGCGGCGCGGGCCGGATGCGGAGCATCGCTCCCAGGCCGAAGCCGAGCGCGCGTGGGTCGAGATCGGCGTGGTAGCCGCGGATCACCCCAGCCTCCTCGAGCCGGGCGAGGCGCTCCGCCACGGCCGGGGCGCTGAGCCCGATGCGCCGGCCGAGCTCGGCCAGGCTGAGCCGGGCGTCGCGCTGTAGCTCGGCCAGCAGCCGGCGGTTCGGCTCGTCGATGGTGACGGAGCCGTTTTGCCGTTGATCGTTAGGTGAGAGCGCCTTCATTCCTTCATTACCCACTATCCCACGGCGTGTCAAGCGGGAAACCTTTGGAGGGTGCCTCCGCAGCTCTACTTCGTGGTCAGCGCTGTGTTCCACTACCTCGGGCCCGCCTTCGCGGTGCTGCTCTTCGCCCGCGTCGACGTGCTGGGGGTGGCGTGGCTGCGGATCGCCTCGGCGGCGGTGCTGTTTGCGCTCTGGCGGCGGCCCGGGCGGCTGCTCGCCGCTCTGCGCACTGACGGGCGCGGCACCCTTGTCGCCTGGGGGGCGGTGCTCGCCGCGATGAACTGCTGCTTCTACGGCGCGATCGACCGGCTGCCGCTCGGCACCGTGGCGGCGATCGAGTTCGTGCCGGTGATCGCGCTCGCGGCGGCCGGCTCGCGCACGCTCCGCAACGCTGGGGCGCTGTTGCTCGCCGCCGCCGGGGTCTACCTGGTGACCGACGTCCGGTTGGAGGGCGGCACGCTGGGCTTCGCGCTGGCCTTCGCCAACGCTGGGCTGTTCGCCGCCTACATCGTGCTCAGCCACCGTGTGGCCCAGGGCGCCTCGGGCGTGGACTCGCTCGGCGCCGCGATGGTCGTGGCCGCGGTGGTCGTGACCCCGTTCGCCGGCGGCGCCGCGCTGCCGGCGCTGTCCGACCCGGTCGCGCTGGCAGCCGGCGTGGGAGTCGGCTTGTCCTCCTCGGTGATCCCCTACGTGACCGACCAGCTGGCGATGGCCAAGCTGTCGCGCGCGGCGTACGCGCTGATGGTCTCGCTGCTGCCGGCCACGGCCACCGTCATCGGCGTGGTGGTGCTGGCGCAGGTGCCGTCGCCCGCCGAAGCCGCCGGAGTGGCGCTGGTGGTGGCCGGAGTGGCGATGCGCCGTGACCGGCCGGAGCCAGTTGACCAGCCGGGTGGCGCTCTAGCCTCGGCGGGTGGCCGGGGACCGTAAGAAGTTCCTGCGGCGGCGCCTGGTCGCCGCGGCAATCCTGGTGGCGGGGGTGGCGCTGGTGGTCGTGCTGCTCTCCGGCGGGGGCTCCGATCAACCGGAGCAGGTCGACCAGGGGGCGAAGGCCTCGTCGACGCCCGACGGGCACCCACCGGCCCGACCCGGCCACAAGCGCCTGGCCCCCGTGCCGGTGCTGATGTACCACGGGGTCGAGGCCCCAATCCCCGGCGGGCTACCCGACTTGTTCGTGGAGCCTCGGAACTTCAGGGCACAGATGGACGCGCTGGCCCACGCCGGCGCTCATGCGGTGACGATGGCCCAGATGGAGGCGGCCTGGACCCGCGGGATGCCGTTGCCGCACAAGCCGGTCGTGCTCACGTTCGACGACGGCTACCGCGGACAGGTCGACAACGCGCTGCCGGTGATGCGCCGCCACGGCTGGCCGGGCGTGCTCTACATGTGCATCGCCAACTTCCGCCCCGCGACGGGCCTCACCGATAAGGACGTCCGGACGCTGCTGCGCGCAGACTGGGAGCTCGGCGCCCACACCTTCAGCCACTCTGACCTGCGGACCCTCGGCGCGCCCGAGCTCCGCCACGAGGTGGGCGGGTCGAGGACCTGGCTCGAGCGCCGCTTCGGCGTGCGGGTGAACTCCTTCGCCTACCCCGCCGGCATGTACAACGCGGCCGCCCTGCAGGCCGTGCGTCGGGGGCACTTCCACACCGCGGTGACGGTGGCGCCCGGACTGGCCAAGCGCGATCATCCTCTGGAGTTGAACCGCATCCGAGTCAACCGGGGCATGACGGCCTCGATGCTGGTCTCCGAGCTGCGCGGGCTCGGATGGCGCTGACCGGCCTCCCCGCCCGCGGCGCCGCGGTGAGGGGGCTCGGGCTGCCGCTGCCGCCGCAGCGCATGCCGCGCCGGCAGGGCGCCCGGCCGCTCAAGCGCTGGCGCTACGTGGGGGTCTACGGGCCCCACCTGATGCTCTGCGTGGGAGAGGCCCGGGTGGGGCCCATGCCCCAGCGCTGGTGGGCCGTGGCACTCCCCGATGGCACCCTGCGCCAGCAGACCACCCTCGGGCGAGGCGGCGTGGAACTGTCGCCGGGCCACGCCTCGGTCGACTCCCGGGACCTGCGCCTGCGGCTGGACTTCGAGGAGGACGAGGGAGTGGAGACCGCGTCACCGGCCGGGCGCAGCTGGATCTGGACCCGCAAGCACGGGGGCCTGCCCGTGACCGGGTTTGCCGAGCTCGACGGCCGTCGCTTCGAGATCGACGCCGAGGCGGTGGTCGACGAGAGCGCGGGGTACCACGAGCGCCACACGTCCTGGCGCTGGTCGGCCGGGGTAGGGCGGGGCGCCGGGGGCGAGCGCGTGGCCTGGAACCTGGTGGACGGCGTGCACGACGCCGACCGCGACAGCGAGCGCACGGTCTGGGTCGACGGGCACGCGCGGGAGGCGCCGCCGGTGCCGTTCGCCGAGGATCTGTCTTCGGTGGGCGAGCTTCGGTTCGAGGAGTGGTCGGCGCGTGAGGACCACACGAACCTGCTGCTGTTCCGCAGCGACTACCGCCAGCCCTTCGGCACGTTCTCGGGGCGATTGCCCGGCGGCCCGGAGCTGAGCGAGGGGTACGGCGTAATGGAGTCGCACGAGGTGTTCTGGTGAGCCACCGGCTGGCGATCCGCATCGGCCTCGGCTACCTCGCGTTCCAGAGCGCCTACGTCGCGGTGTGGATCCTGCTGGCGCCGCGCGGCTTCTACGACACCTTCCCCACCGGCCCGGCCGAGTGGGTGTCGCCGCTGCCGCCCTTCAACGAGCACCTGCTGAGGGACTTCGGCGCGGCCGGCCTGGGGCTCGCGGTGCTGGCGGTGCTGGCCGCGGTGTGGCTCGAGCGGCGTCTGGTCCAGGCCACGGCGATCGTGTTCATCGTCGCCGCCCTGCCCCACTTCGCCTACCACGTGACCACCACCGACCGCCTGTCGACGGCGGACAACCTCCAGAGCCTGACGGGCCTGTTCCTGCCCGTGCTGGTGGCCGGCCTGGTGCTGTGGCTCAGCCGGAGCGGGCCTCGCGCTGGCGGATCATCTCCGCCACCAGCTGCTTCGAGTGAAGCGCCCCGATGAGGTCTCGCAGCGGCTCCACGCCCGCCTCGAGCAGCGCCACCACTCGGTCGGGATCCTCGCCCGCCAGGCGCTCGGAGATCAGCTCGACCTCCTCCCTGGCCAGCGGCTCCACGGCCTGCTTGTAGCGCAGCGTGTCGTACACGGTGAAGCCGATCTCCTCGTCGTAGCCGCCGGCCCGGAAGCGGGAGATGGCCTCGAGGATCTGCTGGTCCAGGGCGGCGTAGCCGCGCGAGTTGGGACTGAGGATCCCGAGCTCCTCCAGCCGGGTCAGCGCCTCGCGCGGCACGCCGTAGCGCCGGGCCGCCTCGGCGCGTGAGACCCGGGCGCCCTCGTCCGAGCGTGCCCGCTCGAGGATGCGGTCCTCCAGCTCCACCAACGCGTGTGCGCGCTCGGGGTCTTCGTCGAGCACCGCCTTGATCGCCTTCAACGGCATGAAGCGCTCTTCCTGGAGCTGCTTGATCAGCCGGATGCGCTCGACGAACTCCGGGGGATACCAGGACATGTTGCGGGAGGTCTTCACCGGCTCGGGGAGCAGGCCCTCGCGCAGGTAGTGCTTGATCGTGCCCGCGCTGACTCCGCTGGCCTCGGCCAGCTCGCCCATGCGGAGCAGGCCGTTGTCGGAGCTCAACTCAGGAAGCTCCCCGCGGTGTCCTCGGCCGGGCCGGCCACGGCGCCCGACTCCTCCAGCCCGGCGATCTCCTCGGCCGAGTACCCTGCGCCCTCCAGCACCTCTCGCGTGTGCTCGCCCAGCCCCGGTCCCGGTCCCTGCGGGGAGCCGGGGGTGCGGGAGAGCTTCACCGGCACGCCCAGCTGGCGCACCTCCTTCGCGGCGCCGGGCTGGGTCAGGGAGACCACCATCTCCCGCGCGCGCGTCAACTCCGAGTCCAGCGCCTCCTCGAGCTCGAGCACGGGCTCCAGGCAGCAGTCGTGCTCGGAGGCGAACGCCTGCCACTCGTCGCGGGTGCGCTCCATGAACACCCGCTCCACCTCCGCGCGGGTCTCCGAGTCGGGTCCGTCGAACTGGCGCTCGATCAGGTCCTCGCGCCCCACCCCGCGACACCAGGCCTGCCAGAACTTGGGCTCCAGGGCGCCGAGCGTGACCCAGCCGTCGGAACATGGGTAGGGCCGGTAACAGACCAGCGCCCCGGCCAGCTCGAGGCCGCCGCGGCGCGGCTGCTCGCCGTCGCACAGCTGGCGGCCGGCCACCAGCGCCAGCCACGACATGGCGCCGTCGTGCATGGAGACGTCCACGAACTGGCCCTCGCCGGAGCGATCGCGCTCGCGCAGCGCGGCCAGGATCCCGAACGCGCCCATCAGCGCGCCGCCGCCCAGGTCGGCGATCTGTCCCGCAGCCTGGATCGGCGGGCCGTCCTTCTCGCCGGTCAGCCCGAGGATGCCGTTCAGCCCCAGGTAGTTCATGTCGTGACCGGAGCGGTCGCGGTAGGGGCCGTCCTGGCCGTAGCCGGTGATCGCGCAGTACACGATTCCGGGGTTCTCCTGGCGCAGCACGTCGTAGCCCACGCCGAGGCGGTCGAGCACGCCCGGGCGGAAGGACTCGAGCAGCACGTCGTGCTCGCGCACCAGGCGCTTGAGCACCTCCTGGCCCTGCTCAGATTTGAGGTTCACGCGCGCCGACCGCTTCCCCCGGTTGAGCGCGAGGAACAGCGACGAGGCCGCCGAGCGCTCCACTCCCTCGTAAGCCGGCTCGGCCCAGCGGACGTAGTCGCCCATGCCGGTGTCCTCGACCTTGAGCACCTCGGCGCCCAGGTCGGCCATCAGCAACGAGCAGAAGCCGCCCGGCAGCAGCCGCGAGAGGTCGAGGACCTTGACGTCGCCGAGCGCCCCGCTCACTCGACCACCACCGGGAAGTTCACCGAGTTGGCGATGAAGCAGAGCTCGTGCGCGGCCTCGTGGAGGCGGCGCACGGTCCCCTCGCCGGGATCGCTGTCGAACTCCACCTGCGGCCGCAGCACCACGCGCGTGAAGCGGTCCTCGTTCATCTCGCCCTCGGGACTGTCGGTGTACGACGTCACCCGCAGGCGCTCGTGGCGGGAGCGGTTGAGAAACCACAACATGTGGCAGGCCGAGATCGCGCCCACCAGCATCTCCTCCGGGTCGGCCTTGTCCAGGTCGCCGTCGTTGGAGGAGCCCGCCAGGTCCTGCTGGGACATGCGCACGGTGTGTGCCCGCAGGTCGTCGCGGTTGCCGTGCCAGGTCACCTCGGCCCGGTAGGTGCTCAAGCGCTCACCCGGCCGGGGACGCCCAGCATCTCGCGCGCCTCCGCGACCGTGGCCGGGCGGCGGCCCACGTCCTCGGTCATCTGCCGCGCCTTGGCGATCAGCTCGCCGTTGGAGCGGGCCATCTCGCCGTTCGGCAGGTAGAAGTTGTCCTCCAGGCCGACCCGGACGTTGCCGCCCAGCGTCAGCGCCGCCGCCACCAGGCGCCACTGCGCGCGGGACACCCCGATCACGCCCCAGTTGTTGCGGCCCTCGGAGCCGCCGGGCACCTGTTCGGCCATGTGGGCGAGGTTGCGCGCGTTGGGCCTGATGCCGCCGGTCACGCCCATCACGCACGAGATCTGCAGCGGCTCGCGGAGGATGCCCATGTCGAGCAGCGGGTCGAGGTTGGCCACGTGGCCGGTGTCGAAGCACTCGTGCTCGGCCTTGATCCCGAGCTCGTTCATGGCGGTGAGGAACTCGATGATGGTGTCGAACGAGTTCTCGAACACCGCCTTGAACACGAAGTCCTTGCGCGAGCGCGAGTACTTCGCGTAGTTCATCGAGCTCATGTTCAGCGCGGCCACGTCGGGGCGGAGCTCGCGCAGGTATTCGATCCGCTTCTCGATCGGGATGCCGATGGCGCCCGTCGAGTAGTTGATGATCACGTCGTCCACCTCGGCCCGGATGGCCTCGGTGATCGCGCGGAAGTCCTCGATCTCGTAGCTGGGCACGCCGTCGGGGGTGCGCGCGTGGATGTGGATCATCACCCCGCCCTCGTCCACGATCCGGCGCGCCTCGGCGCCGTACTCCTCGGGCGTGTACGGGATGGCCGGGCACTGGTCGCGGTTGGCCACCGCCCCGCTGATGGAGCTGGTGATCACCACCGGGTCCTCGAAGCGGCTCATACGCGCCTCAGCGGGGGAACGTCGAGGCCCTGCTCGGAGCACTCGATCAGCTGCTTCAGTCGCTTCAACCTGGTCTCCTCCTTCTTGGCGCTGGTGACCCAGTGGACCGACGTGCGCCGGTACCACGGGGGCTTGCTCTCGAAGTACCGGCGGGCCGGCTGCGTCAGCTCCGCGTCGTACTCCGGCGGCAGCTCGTCGCTCTGCTCGGACTCGAAGCTGTAGACGCCGGTCTTGGCCTCCTCGCGAGCCTCGAAGGCGCGGCGGCCGGCGTCGGTCATCAGGCCCGCCTCCTCGAGCTCGGCCATCTTGCGGATGTTGACCTTGCTCCAGTTGCTGCCCTTCTTGCGCGGCGTGAAGCGCTGACGGTGGCGCTCGTCGTCGATCCGGTTGAGCTTGCCGTCGATCCAGCCGAAGCACAGGGCCTGGTCCACCGCCTGCGACCAGCTCATCGTCTGCTTGCCGGTGGCCTTCTTCCAGAAGCCCACGTGCACCTCGGCCTCGGAGTCGTGGTGCTCCTCGAGCCACTCGCGGAAGCTGCTCGGGGCCGTCGAAGAAGATCGGCTCGGTCAGACGGGCATCACTCCGTGGCGCTTCCACGGGCGCTCCACCCGCTTGGTGGCCGCCATCTCGAACGCCTTGATCACCGTCGGCCGCGTCTCGCGCGGGTCGATGATGTCGTCGACCATCGCGTTGCCCGCCGCGATGTAGGGATCGATCGTCTTGCGGATCCCCTCGATCATCTGGGCGCGCGTGGCGTCCGGGTCCTCGGCCGCCTCGATCTGCTTGCGGAAGATGATGTTCACCGCGCCTTCGGGGCCCATCACCGAGATCTCGGCCGACGGCCAGGCCACGATCGTGTCCGGCTCGTAGGCCTTGCCGCACATCACGTAGTAGCCCGCTCCGTAGGCCTTGCGCACGATCACGGTGACCTTCGGAACCGTGGCGCGGGAGACCGCGTAGAGCATCTTGGCGCCGTGGCGGATGATCCCCGCCTGCTCGGTCTTGGTGCCGACCATGAAGCCGGGCACGTCCTGCAGGAACAACAGCGGGATCGAGAACGCGTCGCACAGGTTGATGAAGCGCGCGGCCTTGTCGGCGGAGTCGTTCTCGAGGATGCCGCCCAGGTGCCTGGGCTGGTTGGCCACGATGCCCACCGGCCGCCCGCCCATGCGCGCGAAACAGGTGATGATCGTCCGCGCGAACCGGGGCTTGATGTCGAACCACTGGCCGTCGTCCACGATGCGCCCGATCACGTCGTACATGTCGTACGGCTTGCGCGGGGACTCGGGCAGGATGTCCAGCAGCTCCTCGTCCATGCGGTCGACCGGGTCCGAAGACTCGCGCAGCGGTGGCTTCTCCTCGCAGTTGGCGGGGAAGAACGACAGGTAGTCCTTCACCGCCGCGATGCACTCCTCGTCGGTCTTGACCTCCAGGTCCCCGACTCCGGAGATCTTCGTGTGCACCTTCGAGCCGCCCAGCTCCTCCTGGGTCACATCCTCGCCCGTGACCGCCTTGGTCAGGTGCGGCCCGGCCAGCGCCATCGAGCCTCTGCCCTTGACCATCGGCACGAAGTCGGCCAGGCCCGGGATGTAGGCGGTTCCCGCCGCGCACGGCCCCAGCAGCGCGGCCACCTGCGGGATGACCCCGCTCATCGTGACCTCCTCGCGGAACAGGAAGCCCGAGCCGGCGAACAGCGAGCCGGCCGCCTCCTGGATGCGCGCGCCCGCGGAGTCGAGCAGCCACAGCATCGGGATGCGCTTCCCGAGGGCCAGCTCGCGTAGGCGCGTGACCTTCAGCTCACCCGTCATTCCCATCGAGCCGGCCATGACAGTGAAGTCGTAGGCGGCGACGGCGACCAGCCGGCCGTCGACCTTCCCGTAGCCGGTGACCACACCGTCGGCCGGCGCCTCCTTGCCCTCCATCGCCCGCTGGGAGAAGTGCGGCCGGCCGTGGATGCCCAGCTCGGTGAACTCGCCGCCGTCGAAGAGCAGCGCCAGCCGCTCGCGGGCGGTCAGCTTCTCGTCGGAGTGCTGGCGCTCGACCTTCTCAGGACCGCCGCCCTGGCGCGCCTTCTCGCGGCGCTCGTGCAGATCGTCGACCAGCTCGCGCAGCGGAGGCCGCGCAACCAGCTCACCGGCGCCTGCCTTGGGCTCAGTGGTGGACATGGGCCTCCTCGGAGATCGCGTGCAGGAGCGGGTCGAGCACCTCCAGCGCCACCGCGGCGGCGGCGCTGCGCTCGTCGGGGTCGTCGGGCGCCTCGAAGGAAGTGACCTCCACGCCCACCACCTCGCACTCGCCGGCCACGGCTTCGAGCACGTCGAGCAGGCGCCCGGGCGTCAGCCCGCCGGCGGCGGGGAACTGCGCCGGGAACAGGTCGGGGTCCAGCACGTCCAGGTCCAGGTGCACGAACACCGGTGCGCGCTCGAGCGCGTTGCTCACCGCCACCAGGGTCTCGACCGTGCTCGCGCCGACCAGCGTCACGGCCTTGCGCTCCAGCGCGGCGCGCTCGGCGTCGTCGAGATCGCGGACACCGGCGAGCACCACCCGCTCGGGGTCGATCCCCTCGACGCCCAGCCCGGCGTCCCACAGCCCGCACGCGCCGGCCAGGGCCATCCCCCCGAGGTAGTTGCTCGGCGAGGTGTCCGGGGTGTTGAAGTCCCCGTGCGCGTCGAGCCACAGGACCTTGGCGTCGGGGCGGTGGCGCAGGGCGGTGGGGACGGTGGTCAGCGCCACCGAGCACTCGGGCGCGAGGATCACGGGAAGCGAGCCGTCGTCGAGGGCGTCGTCGACCTGGCCTCCGGCTTCGAGCAGGCAGCCGCGCGATTCGCGCAGGTCCTCGTCGTAGGCGGCGGCCCGGGCCTCCCCCGGCGAGCCGATGAGGCGGGGCTCACGGCCCAGGCGCTTGGCCACCAGGGGAGCCAGGGCGTCGACGCCGGCCACCGCCTTCGGCGTGCGGTCGCTCGTGCGACAGCGCAGCGCCACCAGGCTCACCGCCCGGTCCACTTCGGCTCCCTCTTCTCGAAGAAAGCGGTCACGCCCTCCTTGATGTCCTCGGTCGTGAACGCCAGCGACAGCTGCGAGCGCAGGAAGTCCAGCGCCTCGTCGAAGGGCATGTCCATCTGGCGGTACATGGCGTCCTTGCCGAGCTTCATCAGCACCGGCGACTTGGACGCGAGCTTCTTCGCCCACTCGTCCACCGCCGCGTCGAACTCCTCCGCCGGCACGACCTTGTTCACGATGCCCGCCTCGAGCGCCTCCTCGGCGGTGAGCCGGTCGCCGAGCAGCAGCAGCTCGTTGGTCTTCTTGCGCGGCACGTTGCGGTAGATCAGCGCCATGATCATGAACGGGAAGACCCCCACGTTGATCTCGGGCGTGCCGAAGCCGGCGGTGTCCTTGGCCACGATCAGATCGCACGCCAGCGCAAGGCCCAGCGAGCCCGCCAGCACGTGTCCGTTGGCCGCGCAGATGGTGGGCTTGCCCAGCTGACCGATCAGCTTGAACAGCGCCGGAAAGCGCTCGGTGCCGAAGTGCTTGTGCACCAGTGGGACCTCGGCGGCGAACTGGTCCAGGCTGCCCCCCGCGCTGAACACCTTCTCGTGCGAGGAGGTGAGCACCACGCAGCGCACCTCGTCGTCGTCCCGCGCCGCGCCGAACGCCTCGATGAGCTCGGACAACAGCTCGTTCGACATCGCGTTGCGCGTGTCGGGCGAGTCGAGGGTGATGGTCGCCACGTGCTCGGCGACCTCGTAGCGGATGGTGCCGTAGGCCACGGGTTCAGATAGTAGGAAGTCCTACTCCCTACCACTGTGTCAGATCGCGGCGACTGCCTCTGCGATGGGGGTCTGGCCTTGCACGACGACGAACGTCTTGCCGATCGTGTTGTCGGCTCGCAGCAACTCAGCCAGCACGGCGGCCACGTCCTCGCGCGGGACCTCGTCCCGCTCCACGTCCGGTCCCGCGCTCACGGTGCCCTTCGCAGGATCGTCGGTGAGCATCCCGGGCCGCACGATGGTGTGGTCGAGCCCGGCGGCCTCCAGGGCCGCGTCGGCGTCGTGCTTGGCCTGCTGGTAGGCGCGCATCTGCTCCGGGGCGCTCTCCGGGTCGTCCGCGCCCACCGAGCTGACCATCACGTAGCGACGGATGCCCTGCGCCTGTGCGGCCTCGATCAGCTTCACGGCTGCGCCGAGGTCCACCGTCTGCTTGCGCTCGGGCCCGCTCCCCGGACCCGCGCCGGCGGCGAACACCACCGCGTCGGCGCCCTGCACGTAGGTGCTCAGGTTCTGCTCGGCCTCCATGTCGCACACCACGGGCTCGGCGCCGGCCGCCTCGAGGTCGGGGCCGTGGTCGGGATTGCGGATCAGGCCTCGCACCCGGTCGCCCCGCGCCGCGAGCATCCGCTCGAGGTGAAGGGCGATCTGTCCGTGGCCTCCGGCGATGACGACGTCCACCCGCGGGAGTCTAGGTGCGAGCCAGGCTGCTCAGCGACTAGGCGGCGACCGGCTCTGGGGCGTCCTCGAAGCGCTCGTGCTTGCCGAGCGCCTTGCCCACGCGGTACATCACCGGCACGAGCAGCTTGCGCACCGGGGCCGGGAGCTCAGTCATGTCGAACTCGGTGCTGAAGCGGGTGAGCAGGAAGGAGATGTCGAACATCCCCGGGCGCTCGCCGCCATTGCGCTCCATCGAGCCGAACACCTCGGTCAGGAAGTACTCGATGTTGTGCGGCGGCCAGATCTCTCCCGTGGCCCGCAGCGGCTCGTCCCCGGCGTTCCAGAAGCGGTGCACCTGGCCGGGCTCGAAAGTGACGCTCTCGCCGGGGCCGGCGAAGTGCTCCTCGCCGTCCTCTCCCTTCCAGCCGAGCCGGCCCTCATCCACGGTGAGCGCCTCGTACTGCAGCTTGTGCACGTGCATGGGCGGGCCGTCACCCGGCGCCACCTCGTTGGTCGCGACCAGGACAGGCCCGCGCTCGTCGTGCTGGACGCCTGTGAACGTGAGCTCCTCGCCGCCGCCGTTGGTGATCGTGTGGGGATGTCCATTGAGTTCCATAGAGTGAGACTATATTGAATAGTGATAGACTGTCAAGAACTTCATGACCTACGACTCCCCACTCCGTCGCCGCCAGGCGGCAGAGACGCGCACCCACGTGGTGGACGCGGCTCGGCGCCTGTTCGCCGGCAAGGGCTTCCCCGCCACCACGATCGCCGACGTCGCCCGCGAGGCGGGCGTCTCTCCCCAGACCGTCTACGGGTCGTTCGGCGGCAAGCCCGGGCTGGTGGCCGCGCTGGCGGACCTGATCGACGAGGACAGCGACGTGCCGGCGCTGGTTCGCCGCCTGATGGCCAGCGAGGACCCCGGCGAGGTGCTCGACCTGGCCGTCCGGATCCCGCGGTCGGTGGTGGAGAGCTCCGGTGACCTGATCGTCGCGTTGGCCGGCGCCGCCCCCACCGACGAGGCCGCGGCGGCCGCCCTGGCCGAAGGACGCAGGCGCCACGACACGGGCATGGCCCGCTCGATCGAGCGGCTCGCCTCGCTGGGCGCCCTGCGGGACGGCACCGACACGGCCGAGGCCGCCGCCGCGGCCGCGACGCTCACCAGCGACGAGGCCTTCGCGCTGCTGACCGAGCGCCACGGCTGGGACCTCGACGCCTGCGAGCGCTGGATGAGGGAAACGCTCAGCACTCTGTACCTGCGTTAGTTTGGCCGCGTGACCAGTTCGGTCCCGGACGCCACGGAACAGGCGGAGCTGGTTCGAGGCGGGCAGGCAAGCCCGAGCGAGCTGGTCGACGAGGCGATCGAGCGCATCGAGCGGCTCGACCCCGAGCTCAACGCGGTGATCACGCCGCTGTTCGACAAGGCGCGCGCCGCCGCGGCCGGCGACCTGCCGGACGGCCCGTTCCGCGGCGTTCCCTTCCTGCTCAAGGACCTGGCCGCGCACTCGGCGGGCGACCCGATGTACGAGGGCATGGGCTTCCTGCGCGAGGTCGGCTGGGTCGAGGACGAGGACAGCGAGCTGGCCAGGCGGTTCCGGGAGGCGGGCTTCGTCTTCCTGGGCAAGACCAACACTCCCGAGCTCGGGATCCTCTCCACCACCGAGCCGCTGGCCTTCGGCGCCACGAAGAACCCGTGGGATCCCACCCGGTCGCCCGGCGGCTCCAGCGGCGGCTCGGCCGCCGCGGTGGCCGCGGGCCTGGTCGCAGCCGCGCACGCCGGCGACGGCGGCGGCTCGATCCGCATCCCCGCCTCGGCCTGTGGGCTGGTCGGGCTCAAGCCCTCGCGGGGGCGGGTCTCCCTGGCCCCGCAGTTCGGCGACATCATGAGCGGGCTCGTGGCCGAGCTGGCCGTCACCCGGTCGGTGCGCGACACCGCGGCGATCCTCGACGCCGTGCACGGGCCCGCGCCGGGCGAGCCCTACGTGGCGCCGGCGGCCGAGCGCCCCTACGCCGACGAGGTGGGCGCCGACCCCGGCCGGCTGCGCATCGGCCTGCTCACGCGCGGCCCCGCCGGACAGGTCGAGGTGCACCCGGACTGCGTGGAGGCGGCGAAGAGCGCCGGGCGCCTGCTGGAGTCGCTGGGCCACTCGGTCGAGCCGGCGGAGATCGAGGCGCTGGACGACCCCGACTACATCCCGCAGTTCCTGGTGCGCTGGACCGCGGGCATCGCCTGGAACCTCGACTACTGGACGCGCAGGACCGGCCGTGAGATCGGTCCCGACGACGTCGAGCCCAGCACCTGGGCGCTGGCCGAGCAGGGCCGCTCGCACACCGCCGCGGCCTACCTCTCGGCGATGGAGTACGCCCAGGCGGCGGCCCGTCGCCTGGCCGCGTGGTGGGCCGGCGGCTTCGACCTGCTGCTCACGCCCACCCTCGGCGAGCCCCCGACGCCGCTGGGCGCCTACGACCACCCGCCCGACCAGCCGCTGCACCCGATCGTCCGCGCCGTGCCGCTCGCGATGTTCACGGCGGCGTTCAACTCCACCGGCCAGCCGGCGATCTCGCTCCCGCTGCACCAGAACGCCGACGGCCTGCCCATCGGCGTGCAGCTGGTCGCCGAGCTGGGCCGCGAGGACCTGCTGCTGCGCATCGCGGCGCAGCTCGAGGAGGCGGCGCCGTGGGCGGACCGCCGGCCGCCTCTGTTCGCCCGCTGAGACGGGCGCCCGGCCCATAACCTCCCGCGCCCGTGGTGCGTGCGCTCGCCATCTCTCTGCTCGTCCTGGCCGCCTGCGCGGTGGCGGTCCTGAGCGTGACCGCCTTTGGCGCTGCCCCCAGCCCGCAGCGCGACAGGGTGCGGATGCCCGGCGGCGGCTCCCCGGTCTACCCGGGCCTGCGCACGGTGGCCGAGCTCAGCCAGCCCGGCGGCGCGACGCGGGTCACCTCGGCCGGCGCCTACCCGCGGCTGGACGCCCCGGCCGCGCTCGCCTTCCCGGGCCCGGCGGCGCTGGAGTCGGCGCGCCGCTACCTGGACCTGCGCAAGGCCCGGGTCTCGTTCGCCGTGGCCGACACACGCGGCGCGATCGCCGGCTTCGACACCCGCCGGCCCTACCGGGCGGCGAGCTTGGCCAAGGCGATGGTGATGATCGCCTTCCTCAACCGGCTGGACCGCGCCCCTAACCCGGACGAGCGTGAGCGCCTCCAGCAGATGGTGCGCCAGTCGGACAACGACGCGGCCATTGCGCTGCACCGGAAGATCGGGCCGAAGGCGATGATCAAGCTGGCCCGGCGCGCCGGGATGCAGGACTTCCGCGACGGCGGCTCGTGGTCGGAGTCCACCGTCACGGCCGCAGATCAAGCGCGCCTGTTCGCAAAGCTCGACCGGCTGGTGGCGCCGCGGCACCTGGACTACGCGCGCAGCCTGCTGCTGACGATCGTCGAGCCCCAGAGCTGGGGCATCCCGCGGATCGCACGGCCGGAGTGGCGCGTGCTGTTCAAGGGCGGCTGGCGGCCGGCCGGAAACAGCAGCCTCGTCCACCAGGCGGCGCGGCTGGAGCGCGGGCCGCGCACGATCGCGCTGGCCGTGCTGAGCGACGGCAACCCCAATCAGCCCTACGGCGAGGAGACCATCCAGGGCGTGGCTGCGCGGCTGCTGGCGCCGCCGCCGGACACGCCGCTGGCGCCGCGGTCAGCCCGGCCGAGCTGATGCCCGTGCGCCGGCTCGGGAGGCGCGCCGCGCCCTCCCCGCCGCCGCTGGAGCGCATCTCCGGATAGCGCTCTGGCCGTGGGAAGTAGGAAGCACTACTATCCACTTTCATGACCAGCGCTGCCACGCCGGCGGTTGACGCCGCGGCCTCCCAAGACGTCCTCAAGCCCGACCACTCGGCCCACCGCAAGCACTTCATCTTCACCGAGGAGCACGACCAGCTGCGGGAGTCGATCGGCAACTTCGTCACCAAGGAACTGGCGCCGCACGCCGAGCGGTGGGAGGAGGAGACCTTCGACGACTGGGTCTTCACGCGCATGGGCGAGCTCGGGTTCCTGGGCCTCTCCTACCCCGAGAAGTACGGCGGCCAGGGCGGCGACTACTACGCCAACCTGATCCTGGCCGAGGAGATGCCCAAGTCCAACTCCGGCGGGCTGGCGATGGGCATCGCGGTCCACACGGACATGGCCACGCCGCCCGTGCACCTGTTCGGCACCGAGGAGCAGAAGCAGAACTACCTGGTGCCCTCGATCAAGGGCGAGAAGATCTCCTGCCTGGGGATCACCGAGCCCGACGCCGGCTCCGACGTGAGCGGCATCAAGACCCGCGCCGTGCGCGACGGCGACGAGTGGGTGATCAACGGTTCGAAGACCTACATCACCAACGGCCACCGTGCCGACTACATCGTGCTGGTGACCAAGACAGACCCCGACGCGGGCTACGACGGCTTCACGCTGTTCCTGGTCGACATGGACTCACCGGGCGTGATCCGGGAGAAGAAGCTCGAGAAGCTCGGCATGCACGCCTCCGACACGGCGCTGCTCGCCTTCCAGGACGTCCGCGTCCCGGCGGACGCCGTGCTCGGCGAGGAGGGCAAGGGCTTCTACCACATCATGTGGGAGCTCCAGGGCGAGCGGCTGATCGGCGCGGCGGGCTGCGTGGCGGGCGCCCAACGCTGCTTCGACCGCACCCTCCAGTACGCCCACGAGCGCAAGGCATTCGGGCGCTCGATCGGGCACTTCCAGGTGATCCGGCACAAGTTCGCCGAGATGGCGACCAAGATCGAGTCGGCCCGCCAGCTCGTCTACACCACCGCCTGGCGGCACGAGAACGGCGAGTACCCCGTGCGGGAGATCTCGATGGCCAAGCTGTACGCCTCGCGCATCGCGGTCGAGGTGGCCGACGAGTGCATCCAGGTGCACGGCGGAGCGGGCTACATGAAGGAGTACGGGGTCGAGCGCGTATGGCGCGACATGCGGCTGAACCGCATCGGCGCCGGCACGGACGAGATCATGCTCGACGTGATCGGGCGCTCCTACGGGCTCTAGTGGGCGCCCGTCTCGAGCACGTCCGCTCCTACTACACCGCGCTGAACACCGGCGACGCCGAGCGGGTCGCCGAGCACTTCACCGAAGACGCGACGCACTACTACACGCGGCTGGGCCCGCACGAGGGCGCGCGGGCGATCGGGGAGAACACCCACTGGGCCGTCGAGAACATCGACGGCCAGTGGCACATCGAGGACGCGATCGAGGACGATGAGCGCGTGGTGATCGAGTGGACGATGACCTGGCGTGACCCGCGTACCGGGGAGCGGCGCCTGGATCGCGGCACCGAGTGGTTCGAGTTCGAGGACGGCCGCATCCGCGAGGTGCGCGCCTACCACCACGGCGGCAAGAAGAACCTCAGCGGCGACCTGCTGGGCTTCGACCACGCCGGCCGCGGTCACACGACCTTGTGAGGTCGCCTCCCTTCACGGCCGAGCACGAGCAGCTGCGCGAGTCGATCCGCGCCTTCGTGGCCGAGGAGCTCCGCCCCCACGCCACCGAGTGGGAGGACGCGCAGTGGTTTCCCCACGAGGTGTTCACCAAGCTGGCCGACGTCGGCTACCTGGGCCTCAAGTACCCGGAGGCCTACGGCGGCCAGGGCGGCGGCTACCTCGACGACGCGGTCCTGTCGGAGGAGCTCTCGCGCTGCGGGTCCGGCGGGCTGGCCGCAGGCATCGGCGCGCACATCGGCATCGCCACGCCGCCGATCTGGAAGTTCGGCACCGAGGAGCAGAAGCAGCGCTTCCTGACGCCCGCGATCCGCGGCGAGCGGATCGCGGCGCTCGGCATCACCGAGCCCGAGGCGGGCTCCGACGTGGCCGGCATCCGCACCAAGGCCGAGCCCGTCGACGGCGGCTGGGTGGTCAACGGCTCAAAGACGTTCATCACCAACGGGGTGCGGGCGGACTTCGTGGTCACCGCGGTCAAGACCACCGGCGAGGGTGGCCACCACGGCATCTCGTTCCTGGTGCTCGAGCGGGAGTTCGACGGCTTCGAGGTCTCCAAGAAGCTGGAGAAGATGGGCTGGCGAGCATCCGATACCGCCGAGCTCTCGTTCGCCGACGTGTTCGTGCCCGAGGAGAACCTGCTGGGCGAGGAGAACGGCGGCTTCTACCTGATCATGGCCAACTTCCAGTGGGAGCGGCTGCTGATGGCGCTCGGCGCGGTGGGGTCGATGGAGGCGGTGCTGGAGCTCACCGTCGACGGCGCCGCCGGCCGCGGCCAGGCGGTGCGCCACCAGGTCGCCGAGATGGCGCTGAAGTTCGAGAGCTCGCGGGCGATGACCTACCACGCGTTGCGCCTGTTCGTGGAGACCGGCGACGCGGTCAAGGAGGTGACGATGGCCAAGCTGCAGTCACAGCGCGCGGCCTTCGAGGTGGCCGACTCCGCGCTGAGCATCCTCGGCGACGAGCACGAGCTGGGCCGCGTGGCCCGCGACACCCGCCTGGGCCCCATCGGCGGCGGGACCGACGAGATCATGAAGGAGATTCTCGGCAAGCAGCTGGGCCTATAGCTAGCCCGGCGCTGGGCGCGACGTGCGCACCCACCCAAGAAAAGTCGTCAGGCGGCTGACGACTTTCGAGAGGCATGTGGGTGCGCTGCTTTCCGGCCTCGCCGAGCTGCGCCACCTGATTGGGCCTAGCGCACGATCACGCGCACAGCGCGCGGCGATCCGGCTTCTCGCGATACAGCCGCGTGAAGCGCAGCACGCTCACCCCGGGCCGCCGGCTCGGTCGCGTAGCTGAGATAGCCGACCGGGCCGCCCGGGCCGAGCTGACTGTCCAGCCGCCAGTCGTAGCCCACCGACGGGTTGGTGGGGAAGTCGAGCACGAACTCCTGGCCGGGCTTCACGGCGACGGTGCCGCGCGGGTCCTCGACGGTCAGCTCGCCGCAGCCGGCCAGCAGCGCGCCGGTGATCAGGAGCATGGATAGCCTGCCGCTCGCCAAAACGATAAGGAGATGAAAGTGGGAGTACTCGACGGCAAGGCGGCGATCGTTACCGGCTCGGCGCGTGGAATCGGTCGCGCGACGGCGGAGTTGCTCTCCGAGCAGGGCGCGAGGGTCCTGATCAACGACCTCGACGGCGACGTGGCCGAGCAGGCCGCGGGCGAGATCCAGGGCGACACCGCGGTGTTCAGCGGCGACCTGACCAAGGAGGGCGTCTGCGACGAGCTGGTCAAGAAGGCCGCCGACGAGTTCGGTCAGATCGACATCATCGTCAACAACGCCGGCTACACCTGGGACGGCCCGATCCACAAGATGACCGACCAGCAGTTCCAGGCGATGCTGGACATCCACAACGTCGTGCCCTTTCGGGTACTGCGCGCTGCGGCGCCGCATCTGCGCGAGCCCGCCAAGAAGGAGCGCGACGAGGGCCGCGAGGTCTTCCGCAAGGTCGTCAACATCTCCTCGATCTCCGGCACGATGGGCAACGCCGGCCAGGCCAACTACTCGTCGGGCAAGGCCGGAGTCGTGGGCCTGACCAAGACGCTGGCCAAGGAGTGGGGCCAGTTCAAGATCAATGTGAACGCCGTGGCCTTCGGCTTCGTAGAGACGCGCCTGACCGCCGCCAAGGAGGAGTCAGAGGCGATCGAGCGTGAGGGCCAGGAGATCCAGCTGGGCATCCCCGAGCAGATGCGCTCGATGGCGTCGATGCTGATTCCGCTGGGCCGGCCGGCGACCCCCGAAGAGGCCGCCGGCGGCGTTTTCTTCCTGTGCTCGCCGTGGTCGAACTACGTCCACGGCCAGGTGCTGAACGTGACCGGTGGTCAGTTCACCGGCATGACCACCTAGCCCAGGCTCAGCGGGGCCGGCGGGTGTTCACGCCCGCCGGGTCCGGCGTCCGTGCCGCGACCGAGTTGAAGTCGTAGAACGCGCCCGGCCCGGCGCCCGGCTTGCCGAACCCGAAGCCGGCCTTCTGCAGCAGCTTGACCGCGGTCTCGATGCGCTTGAACTCGTACTTCATGAACACGCGGTCGTTGCCGAGCTTGCCCAGCGACTGGAGGGCGAGAGCGCGGTGCACGGCCTCGGCGCCCATGAACTCGCCGGTGAAGCGGGCGAACTTCGTCGACCTCGCCTTGGCGAAGGCCGTGGTGCCGATCAGGTAGGCGTTGATGAAGATCTGGTCGCCGGCGACCAGCGTGTTCAGTAGCCCCGCCTTGTTGGCGAAGACGGCGTTCGGGACCCAGATGCGCTTGGTGGCCGGGCGGGCGCCGAGCTTGCGCAGGGTCTTGTAGTGGATGAGCTCCTCGCGAGCCGCGGCCTGCACGTTGAGCTTGGTGACGGCGTCGAGCGAGACCCGCTCGGCACCCACGGTGTTCACGATGGTGGCCAGCACCTCGGCGGTCGCCGCGATGTTGAGGATGGTCTTGGCGTCGTTCTTGGCCATCGCGTCCTCGGCTCCGGCGGACAGGCCCAGCAGGCCCATCCCGCCCAGTGCCACTCCGGCACCGGCGACGAACTTCCGACGGGTGGCCGCCGACTCGTCGGCGTGGTCCTCGTCGATGGCCTGGAAGGCCAGGTTCACGGCTTCACTCATGTGGCGCTCCTCCCCGAAGGGTTGGGTTTCACGCGGCGTATCGCCGTGGAGGCCCTCCTGGATCAGTCGCCGCGCAAGGTTGGCGTCGAGGCGCTGGCCTCGAGGCCGCCGCCCAGCACCGCACCGCTCACGTAGTCGCCCGCAGGCGAGGCCAGGAAGGCCGCGAGCCATGCGGTCTCCTGGGGTTCCACGGGAGCGATCGCCGTGAGCTTGATGTCGAACCGCGCCCATTCGATCGAGAGCACCCGGGCGAGGTTCTCCAGCGCCGCGCGGACCGTAGGGGCTGCGGGGGTGACGTTCACGATCTTGCCCCCGCGAGAGTCGGGGATCATGGCCTTGGTCGCCACCGCGTGGGTCAGGAGCCACGTTCCCTCCACGCCCAGACGCAGATCGTCGCCGGGCGAGCAGTTGATCAGCGTGTCGATCCGGCCGTGCCCCTCGAGGACGCCGTCGACGAAGGCGTCGACCTCGTTCTCGTCCTCGCTGATCGCGCAGGTCACGACCCGCGCACCCAATGCCTCGAGCTCCGCCGCGACAGCCTCCCCGGCGCCGCTGACGATCGCTACCTGGCCGTCAAGCAGACCCGGGGCGAAGATGCGCGAGCTCATGGCGGCGGGAGCCTACTGAGCAACCGCGCACGCCCAGCATCGGCGGGCCGTCCGCCGCGTGACCCCTGAGGACCTCGACCGCTTGGTCGCGCTCGGCGTTTGAGGCCCTCACCGGAAGAACTGCCCGTGGAAGCCGAACGGGATCGCGTGCGGCGCCTCCGCCCGGGCGAGCTCCTCGAGCGTGCGCGCATCGAGCACCGCCAGGAACGACCGCCTCGCTTCGGCATCGAGCACCAGCGAGAGCAGCACGCCGTCGTCCTCTGCCTCTCCGTCCGGTCGGCGCACGAACACCGGCTCGCCGGGATAGCACCCGGCGTGCTCCCACCGCAGCGTCTCGCCGGACTCCACGTCGAGCTTGACGACGCGATCGAGCCAGCCACCCGAGCCGGCCCCGTAGACGTAGCGATAGGGCCGTCCGTTGTGGCGCCCGTAGTCGATCCGAGGTAGCTCGAGCGGCTCCTCGGACAGCCGCTCGCCGCTCACGTCCCCGCCGCTCAGCGGCACGCGGTAGCGCGTGGGGAACGCGAGCGGGGGCGAGTCGCCGGCCCGAAGCTTGCCCACCTCCAGCGCCTCGATCACCGACGGGTCCTCGTAGGCGCACAGGTCGACGACGACCTCATCGCCGTCCTCGAACGCGTTGATGTGGTGGAAGCAGAAGAAGGCGTCGCTTCGGCCACTTGACACGTGCTCGCCGGTGTGGCGATCGACGACGTGGAAGGTCGACCCCAGCTCGGGCTTCCAGCTCATGTTGTCCATGAACCCGCCCCCCTTGCGGATCATCCGGATCGGATCGAGCACTGCGGGCCAGGCCACGAGCACCAGGAAGCGCTCGGTCATCGCGATCGAATGGATGTAGGAGGGCTCGCGGTCGGCAGCGATCTTCGCGATCAGCCGGCGGCTGGAGCTGCCGGCGGGGACGGCGAACAGCTTGTAGGAGTTGCGGGCCGAGAACTCGGTGACGTAGGAGATCAGCTCGTTGGCCTCGCGGTCGTGGTGGGGGTGCGCGCTGCCCACCGATCCACCAACCCGGTCTTCCCAGTCCACCTTCCCGGCTGTGTCGAGCGTCTCGCGGTCGAACTCCACCGGCAGCGGCAGCTCGGTCATTGCGATGTAGCGGTCGCCGAGCCGGGCGAGGTTCACGTTGGCGTTGTCGTTGTCCGGCGGCGAGAAGGCCGCGGTCATACGGCTGAAGAGCGAGCGGCACGGGTCCTGGCCGAAGCCCCAGGCCTCGAATCGTCCCTGACGCGCCTTCTCGTACGCATCGGACTGCAGGAACCGGCTCGCGTAGCCGACGCTCCCCTCCCCGATCCGGAAGGCGTTGAGCATCGCGAGCCCGTCGAACCAGTGGCGCAGCGGCACGCCGCCGACATCGAGCAGCGCGGGAGTCACGCGGGTGAGGTCCCCGGTCAGCCACCCGGGCAGCTCGCCCTTGACCGGGAGCGAATCGACGTGCACCTCTTCGTCCAGGCTCTCGAACCCGATCGTGTGGCTCGCCTGCCGCTCCGCCGCCCCTGTCGCCATGCTGTCCTCCTGCTGATCGATTATTGACCGTGCCTACGGTATCGTCCAAAGTAGACTATTGCAAGCCGGCCTTCGCCTGACACCCGTTTCCTACATCGTCCTCGGCCTGATCGAGCTGGCCGGCGGCGAGGCCACCCCGTACCGGCTCAAGCAGCTGGTGCCCCTCACCGTGGGCCACTTCTGGAGCGTGCAGCACGCCCAGCTGTACTCCGAGCCCGAGCGACTGGCCGGAGCGGGGCTGCTGGACGAGGAGCGCGAGGAGGGTGGCCGGCGGCGGCGGCTCTACCGCCTCAACGCGGCCGGGCGCAAGGCGCTCGAGGACTGGCGCGCTCGGCCGAGCGGCGAGCTCGCCGAGCTGCGCGCCCCGGGAGTGCTCCAGCTCTTCTTCGGCGCCGACCCGTCCGAGCTGGCGCCGCTCCAGGCCGAGTCCTACCGGCGCGAGCTGGCCGAGCTGGAGGCCATCAAGGAGGGCGACACCGGTGACGATCCGCGCGCGCCCTGGCTGGCGCTGGAGGTGGGCATCGGGGTGAGCCGGAACGCGGCCGAGCTGTGGGAGGAGATCGCCCGCCGCCACCCACGCAGGTGAACCTGCCGACCGGCGGTGCTCGCCCGACCGGTGCTCGGGCTGCGCTCCGGCGGTAGGTTTCCCCCGCGATGGCCACCGCCGCCGAGCCGCTGCCGGCCGAGCTCCCGCTTCCCGGCAGCCGCCCGGGGACGACCGTGCGGGTGCACCCCCTGCTCACCGCGACGATGACCGCCCCGCCGGCCGGGATGCACCGGGACGAGGGGCGCCTGGCGGGCTGGAAGGCCATGGGGCTCACGCTGTCGGCCGCCGACAGGACGAGGTTCCCGGTCCCGGCGTTCCTGGTCGAGCACCCCGGCGCGGGGCTGATGCTGGTGGACACCGGGTTCCACCCGTCCGTGGTGGTGAATCACAACGAGGCCTTCGGGCGAGTCGCCGGCATCCTGTTCAAGGACCTCGAGATGACCCCGGAGCAGGCGGTGCCTGGCCAGATGCGCGACCTGGGGCTCGATCCCGACGCCGTGCGCACCGTGGTGATGACCCACCTCCACTCCGACCACGCGAGCGGCATCTCGCAGTTCCCGGAGGCGACCTTCGTCGTGAGCGGCGCCGAGTGGCAGGCGGCGGCGTCCGGGGGGCAGCTCCAGGGCTACCTGCGCCACCAGTTCGACCACGCCTTTGACTACCGGTTGATCGACTTCGACGGCGCCGAGGCCGACTCGTTCGCCACCTTCGGCCGGGCTCTCGACCTGTTCGGCGACGGCAGCGTCCGGCTCGTCTCTACTCCGGGCCACACCAAGGGACATCTGTCGGTGATCCTCAGGCTGGTTGGCCGGGAGCTCCTCCTCACCGGAGACGCCGCCTACACGATGCGCACGATCGCCGACACCGCGCTGCCCTACCGGATGGAGGACGAGCACTTCTTCACCCGCTCGCTGCGGGAGATCCAGCTCTACGCCGAGCGCACGCCGAGCGCGGTGATCATCCCGGGCCACGACATCGAGCGGTGGGAAGAGCTGGAGGCTGTCTACACCTGACCGGGGCTACTTGCCCGCCCGGTAGCTGACGAGCTCCCCGCGGCCCCCGGCGCCGTCGGTGTGCACCGTCAGGATCGGTCCCACGCCGGGCGCGTAGAACTTCAGCTCCTCGACCTTCGGCTCGGTGGGCACCAGGTCACGGGTCATGAGCACGTCCTTGTCGTAGAAGCCGGACGGCACCTCGACCCGCTCCTCGCCGACGGTGACCACGGCACCCTTGTCCTCGGCCTCGCCCTTGAAGTACTCCTGGCGGTAGGACATCCCCGGCTTGGGGTCAGCCGGCATCGCGACTCCCGCTTCGGCGCCCTTCACGCCTGCCTCGAACGAGCCCGCGGTCGACGACACCTTTCCGTTCTCGTACTCCTTGGTGTCCTCCCCGAGGTACCAGACGTTGCCGGCCTGGTCCTGGGCGTACCAGTCGTCGGTGACCTCGACCGGCTTGCCGCCGGCGGTCACGGTGTCCCGGACCACACGGGCCTCGACGCCGTTGGCGATCTTCTTCGTCTTGTCGGTGACCTCGACAACCACCTTCTCTGTGGTCCCGTCGGTGTCCGCCTCGCGGTAGACCCACCGGCTGCCCGGCTTCATCGGCCAGTACGGGTTGTCGATGTCGGTCGTGAAGTCCGCGGGGTTCAGGTTGGCCTTCTCGCTGCCCTGCGGCAGCGACGAGCCAGCCGTCTTGGAGGTGCTCCCCCCCTTGCCGTCGTCGCCGCACGCTCCCAGTGCGAGCCCGGCGGCGAGGACACAGAGTGTGGGTGTGATTGATCTCCTCATGGCGGAAGGTCTATGAGGCCGGGATGAGAGCCGGATGAGAGGCGCCCTCAGCGCGAGAGGGCGTCGCGCAGCCGGTCCGACTCCCCGGCCGCCGCTACGTGAATGGCCGCCGGCTCGCGCGCCCACGCGATCAGGTTCAGGGCCTGCAGCCGGTCCAGGGCGTACTGGAAGCCCATCGCCTGGCGCTTGTTGCGGTACTTGCGCGACACGTCGAAGGCCCACCCGGTGGTGTGCAGCGAGTAGTTCGGCGTCGCCTCGGGATTGCTGCCCACCAGGAGGTTCTGGTACCCGGCGTCGCGCACCGTGCTGGTGACCGTCAGCGGCGCCCGCACCCGCGACGCCTCGCGCGTCAGCCTCGCCATGTACACCGCGAGGGCGTAGGCCTCGGGGCGCAACGCGCGGTAGAGCCGCGGCTCGGCCTTCAGCCGCGGCGCCAGCTCGCCCATGCGCGGGTCGCGGCGCAGGCCAACCTCGGCCGCCTCCTCGGTGAACGGCCGCAGGTCGCCGCTGTCGAGCGCCTCCTCTAGGCCGCCGGGATCCTCGAACCGCTCGGTCTCGTCCCGGGGATGGAGCACCTCCTCCGCGGACGCCTTGGCCGTGTACAGCTCGGCCCGGCGCCCCAGCTCGACGGGATCGTCGCGATGCAGCCGCATGATCTCCCTGGCCGCGAGCACCCGCCACAGGTAGTTGGCCGAGCCATCGCTGAGCGTGGAGAAGAAGACGAAGGTCCGGCGGTGGCTAGCTGGGGTCGAGTCGAAGTACAGCTGCGCGTAGGGGATGCGGCCCGCGCCGTGCAGGTCCAGCGCGCGCTGGAGGTTCCCCACCCCCATGTGGTAGCCGACGAAGGCCAGGTCCTCGCGCCCGAGCCGGTCGCGGGCGAAGCGCAGGTAGCGTCCGGTGCCGGCCAGCGCCTTGCGCGGGTCGAAGCGCTCGTCCACCCGCCGGCGGTGTGCCTCGAGGCGCCGCACCCGCTTCGCGTCGCCGCGACGCGCGGCCCGCCGGATGGCCCGGGTCAGCCGGGTGCTCTGCGCCACGTCGACCCGCATGTCCAGCAGCCCCGCGCCGGTGCCCGCGATGATCTGGGTCAGCCCGGCGGCGGACTCGAGGTCCTTGCCCGCCACCGCATCGGGGCGCCCGGCGCTCTCCAGGAAGACGAGGGCCTCGAGCATGTCCGGGTCGAGGTCGCTGCGGCGGGCCTCTGCCTCGATCAGGGGCCGGTAGGCGGCCACCCGCTCGGCTGTGTTCTCGGCGCCGTCGGGGCTCTTGTCGTAGACCACGTGCGAGAAGCCGCCGGCGGCCCGGCGCTCGAACTCCGACCGGCGATCCTTCGAGTACGCGAACGGGTCCTCGGCCTGAGGGTCGAAGCTCTCGAAGGAGGGGGGCGCGACCTCGCGCAACACGAAGAAGGCGGCCACGGCCGCGAGCACGACGGCGACAGCGAACAGCGGGGCCCAGCGCCTCACCGTCCGGAGGGTGGCAGGCAGCGGGTGCGCGGGACCCGGCCGGGCGATCGTCCCGGGCCGCGCACCCGTTGGCCTGAGGCGGCCTACTCAGCCGGGCGCGACCGGGCGCCGGCGCCTCGAGCGGGTGGCCCGGCGGGCGGCCCGGGCGGCGCGAATGGCGTTGCGCCGGCCGTCGCTGCGAAGCGGGCCGTACAGGCCCTTGACCCGGTCGAACACGGCGCTGGCCGCGGCCATCGACTGCTCCTTGGTCGGCTCGTCGACCTGCTCGAAGCGGACCGGGTCGCCGAACTGAACGGTCACCTTCGGGAACTGTCCTCGCTTCCAGTTGCGCGCGCGCTCGGAGCCGGCGATGGCGGTCGGAACCACCGGCGCGCCGGACTCCAGGGCCAGGCGGCCGATGCCGGGCTTGGCCTCGCCCAGCTCGCCCGACCGGGAGCGGCCACCCTCGCAGTACATGACCACGATGTCGCCCCGCGCCAGCACGGCGTGTGCCGTCTTGAAAGCCTCTTCGTCCTTCTGGCCGCGCCGCACGGGGAACACGCCGCCGTGGCGATAGACGAACTGCATCGGCCTCTGGAACAGCTGTGACTTGGCCATGAAGTGCACCTTGCGGCGCAGGAACACGGCCACGAAGAAGTGGTCGAGGAAGGAGAAGTGGTTCGGCGCGATGATCGCCGGCCCGTCCGCGGGCACCTTGTCGGTGTTGATCGAGCGGGCCCGGAAGAACAGCAGCAGGTAGGGCGTGAGCACGAAGCGCACGGCTTCGTACACCCAGTCCGGCCGTCGGGTTCGCGTGCGCTCGTGGAAGCGGTCGAAGTGCTCGGCCGGCCGGGGGTCCTTGTAGACCTGCTCCTTCACTCAGGAGACCGGTACCCGTTTTACGAGCTTTGGTTACCCGCCGCGCGCGCGAGGGCCTCGTGCCAACCGTCCACCAGGGTCTCCCGCGTGCTGTCGGCCATGCTCGGCTCGTACCGCGCTCCCTCGCGCCACATCGCCCGCACGTCGGCCTCGCTCCACACGCCGGTGGCCACGCCGGCCAGGAAGGCGGCCCCCATCGCCGTGGTCTCGGACACCTCCGGCACCACCACCGGCACCCCGAGCAGGTCGGCCTGGAACTGCATCAGCCAGCGGTTGTCGGTGGCGCCGCCGTCGGCCCGCAGCTCCTCCAGCGGCTCGCCGCTGGCCTTCTCCATCGCCCTCACGGCGTCGAGGGTCTGGTAGGCGATCGACTCGAGCGCCGCGCGGGCCAGGTGGGCCCGGCCCGTGCCACGGGTGAGGCCGGTGATCGTCCCCCGCGCATACGAGTCCCAGTAGGGAGAGCCCAGCCCCACGAAGGCGGGCACCAGGTACACGCCGTCGTTGGACTCCAGCGACGCGGCCAGCTCCTCAGTGTCGGCGGCGTCCTCGATCACGCCCAGCGCGTCTCGCAGCCACTGGACGGCGGCGCCGGTGACGAAGATCGACGCCTCCACCGCGTAGGCCGGCTCGGCCCCGGCGGCGATCGTGGTGAGCAGGCCGCCGTGGGGCTTGGGGGCCTCGCCCCCGGCGTGCTGGAGCACGAACGAGCCGGTCCCGTAGGTGTTCTTGCCGAGCCCGGCCTCGTGGCAGGCCTGGCCGTACAGGGCGGCCTGCTGGTCGCCGGCCATGCCCGCCAGCGGCACGCTGCCGCCGAACTCCGACGTCTCCCCCACCACCTCGGCGCTCGGGCGGGGCTCCGGCAGCGAGTCGGGGTCCACGTGGAGGATCTCGCACAGCTCGGGGTCCCACTTGCGCTCGCGGATGTCGAACAGCAGCGTGCGCGAGGCGTTGGTGAAGTCGGTCACGTGCACGCCGCAGAGCTTGTGCGCGAGCCAGGAGTCGATCGTGCCGAAGCGCGCGTCGCCGTGGCCCTCGTTGACCAGCCACTCGATCTTGGTGCCGGAGAAGTAGGGGTCCAGTACGAGCCCGGTGCGCTCGCGGAACAGGGGCTCGCGGCCCTCCTCCTTGAGCTCGTCGCAGCGGTCGGAGGTGCGGCGGTCCTGCCACACCAGCGCGCGGTGCACGGGCTCTCCGGTCGAGCCGTCCCAGGCCACGACGGTCTCGCGCTGGTTGGTGATGCCGATCGCCTGCGGCTGCTCGCCGTCCAGCGCCTCCTTGGCCACCTCGCGGACGCTCTCCCAGATCTCGTTCGCGTCGTGCTCGACCCAGCCGGGCTTGGGGAAGTGCTGCTCGAACTCCCGGTAGGCGCGGCCGGCCGGCCGGCCCTCGTCGTCGAAGGCGATGCACGTGGTGCCGGTCGTGCCCTGGTCGATGGCGAGAATCAAGCGCCCGACCCTACGGCGAACAACCGCCATTCGCCCGGCACACCCTTGAGCTCGTGGCTGCCGTGGTCCTCGAAGTCGATGCCAGAGCCGGCGACCAGGTCCTTGACCGTGCTCGAGACGAGCACTTCGCCCGGCCCGGCCAGCGCGCCCACCCGCGACCCGATGTTGACCGCGATGCCGCCGATGTCGGAGTCGATGACCTCGAGCTCGCCGGTGTGCAGGCCGGCGCGCATCTCCAGGCCGAGCCGAGCCACTTCGGCCTGGGCCGCCCGGGCGCAGCGGATCGCACGGCCGGGTCCGTCGAAGGTCGCGAGGAATCCGTCCCCGAGCGTCTTGACCTCCTTGCCGCGATGGCGCTCGAGCTGGCCCCGCACCACACGGTCATGGGTGGCCACCAGGTCTCGCCAGCGGCTGTCGCCCAACTCGGCGGCCTTGCGCGTGGAGTCGACGATGTCGGTGAACATGACCGTGGCCAGCACCCGCTCGGGCTCGCGGGCCGCGGGGGCGCGCCCGAGCAACGACTCGACCTCGTCCAGGATGTCCTGTCCCCCCGTAGGGCCCGCCCACCAGAGGTGATCGGCGCCGGGCAGCTCGACGAAGCGGGCGCCGCGGATCCCGCGCCCGAGCTCGCGCCCGTTGGCCACCGGCAGGATCCCGTCGTCGACGCGATGCAACACCACCGTCGGCACGTCGATGGCCGGCAGGGCGGCACGGATGTCGGTGGCGTAGGTCATGCGCAGCCAGGCCTCGGCGGCGGCGGGACTCGCCCCGTGCACCAGCATCTCGTTCCAACGCGCGTGGGCCCCCGGTTCATCGGCGATCGAGGGAGCCCAGAGCTTGAGCAGCCAGGCGTTGTCGCCCCAGGCGTCGCAGATCTCGCGGGCGAAGCGCTGGGCCTCTTCGGCGCTCGGCGCATAGGGGTAGTCCTCGCCCTCCACCCAGCGCGGCGCGCCGCCGTAGAGGGCGAGCGCCTCGGTCCGCTCGGGGTAGGTCGCGGCGAACAGGGAGCTGAGCACCGTGCCCTCCGACATTCCGAGCAGCACGGCCCGCTCGCTGCCCGCGGCGTCCATCACGGCCCGCAGGTCGTCCATGCGCTCCTCGAGCGTCGGCAGGTCGTCCGGCGCCACGCGGTCCGACAACCCCGTTCCCCGCTTGTCCCACAGGATCACCCGGCCCAGGGAGAACAGCCGCTCCATCCAGCGGGCGTTGGCGGGGTCGTCCCACCACGGGCTCTCCATCGAGCCGACCCAGCCGAAGGTGACCAGGATGTCGGGTTCGCCGTCGCTGGCGACCCTGTAGGCCAGCCGGACGTCGCCGTTTCGCGCATAGCGGATGTTGGCTGCCACCTCAGCTGAGTATCTTGCCGGGCCGTGCCAAACGTCGAAGCCCACATCACAGGAACGGTCTGGAAGGTGGAGTGTGAGATCGGCCAGGAGGTCGAGGAGGGCGACACCCTCGTGATCCTCGAGTCGATGAAGATGGAGATGCCCGTGGAGGCAGAGGACGACGGCAAGGTCTCGGAGATCTCGTGCTCCGAGGGCCAGTCGGTCTCCGAGGGCGACACGCTCGTAGTGCTGGATTGAGCCAGGAGCTCGCCAGCGGGAAGCTCGTCCGCGACGAGCCGGCGGACGGCGTCGTCCGGCTGAAGATCAACAACCCCCAGCGCCGGGGCGCCCTCGACCACGAGATCCTCGACACGCTGGCCGACACCGTCCGCGAGCTCGACGCCCGCTGCCTGGTGCTCACCGGCACCGATCCGATGTTCTCCGCGGGCTACGACCTCGGCAACCTCGAGGGCCAGGAGTTCGAGCAGGACGCCGAGCGGCTGGTCGCGCACCCCTTCCACGCCGCGCTGGAGGCGCTGGAGGCCTACCCGTATCCGGTGGTCGCGCAGGTCAACGGACACGCCATCGGCGGCGGGCTCGAGCTGGCGCTCACGGCCGATATCCGGATCGCCGCCCGGGGGGTCAAGCTCGGGATGCCGCCGGCCAAGCTCGGGCTGATCTACTCCCACACCGGACTCAAGAAGTTCCTCGAGCTGTGCGGCCCCGCCCACACCTCGGAGCTGTTCCACCTCGGCCGCAACATCGAGGCCGACCGGGGCGCGGACATCGGCCTGGTCAACCACGTGGTCGAGCGCGAGGACCTGGAGGAGCGCACGCTGGACATCGCGGGCGAGATCGCCGCCAACGCGCCGCTGTCGCTGGCGGGCAACAAGCGCATCCTGCGCGCGCTGCGGGCCGGCCCGCTGACCCCCGAGCAGGAGCAGGAGCTGGTGGACCTGCGCGAGTCGTGCTTTCGCTCGGAGGACTTCCGCGAGGGCGTGCGGGCGTTCGGCGAGAAGCGCACTCCGCAGTGGAAGGGCCGCTAGGCGGCCGCTCGCCGGCGCTAGCTTCGGCCGCCCACCTGGCGGTCGACCCACTCCCCGACCGTCCCGAAGGCGAAGCCCACGCTGTGCCCGGCCTTGCCCAGCACGGACCGGTCGTAGGGCTCGACGGCCCGGTCGGGATCGGCGCCCAGCTCCGCCGCCGAGGCCCGAGCCTGGCGCTCCACCTCGTTGAAGCGCTCGAGCCAGGCGGCGCAGAAGTCGCGCGCGCGTAGGTCCTCGCGCGTCTCGGCCACCCGGCGCAGGTAGTCGAGCAGGCCGATCAGGTAGGCCACCTCGCTCAGGGCGAACCGGGCCGCCTGGTTGACCTCCAGGAAGCGGTTGCGCACCGCGGCCCGGGTCAGCCCGATCGAGCTGCCCAGCCCCTGAGCCGCCGGCTTGCCGTGCAGCCCGTACGCCGCCGCGTGGACCTCGAGCTGGCCGACCAGCTCCCGAGCCGCCTCGGCGCCTTCGCGGAACGGGCGGCCGCGCGCCTCGGGCAGGCGCTGGGCGAGCTGTTCCCAGTGGGTGGACAGGGAGCGCGAGAAGGCGAACAGCTCGCGGTAGCCGCGGTGCTCGGTGGGATGGAGGGAGGCCATGGCCTCTGTCTACCCGACCCGGCGAATGACGATCCTGCCGACCCGTCGCGCCTGACCCGGGCCGGGCCGGGCGCCGCCGGCCACGGCGGTGTCGTCGATGACGGCGTAGGGCCGCTGCGTGTGGCCCTCGCGCCCCGGCCCGAGGCCGAACGGGCGGTCCAGCGCGCTCGGCGGCAGGCGGAGGTAGTAGGCCACCACCGCGCTGTTGGTGAGCACGGTGCGGGGCGCCTGGGCGGCGGCCACGCGTGGGTAGTCGGGCTCCAGCTCGCGGCCGCTGCGCTGCGCGATCACCGCGACCCCGAGCAGCACCAGAGCCACGGCGGTGGCGGGGACGGCGGGGCGCCAAGGCAGCGCGCTCACACCGCCGGCGAGCAGAGCGGCGGCGAGCGGGATCAGGGGCGTGAGGTAGCGGGCGGCGAACACGTCGGGGCCCGCGAGCGCCACCAGCAGCGACAACCCGGCGGCGGCGGCCAGCGTGCCGCCGAAGAGCAGCACGGCATCCGGCGAACGGCGGCGCGCCAGCAGCGCCGCGCCCGCGAGCGCCGCAACCACCACGACGAGCTGGAGAGCCCCGGCCCTGACGCCGTGCTCTCCGAAGAAGAGGGGGACGAGGGCATCGACCGGGTCGGCCGGATAGATCGGCGCGACCTTCGTGATCCCCTCGGCGTCGGCCGAGCGCAGGATCCCCGGGAGCCACAGGAGCAGCACGACCAGCGGCGCGAGCCCGAGGCCGAGCGTCTCGCGCGGCGGACGCGCCCGCGTGAGCACCAGGGCCGCCAGCAGCGGGATCAGGAACAGGATCGCGTTGTACTGGGAGAGAACCGCCACCGCGACCCCGCCGGCCCACAGCCACCACCAGCGCCGGCGGCCGCCGGTGGCCAGCTCGGCCGCGGCCCACAGGCAGAGCACGACCCCGAACGTCGCCAGCGTGAACCCGCGCGAGTAGTTGGAGAAGGACACGTGGTAGGGGGCCACCGCCAGCCCGAGTGCCGCCAGGCCCGCCGCGCGCTGCCCCAGCAGCGGGCGAACCGCGGCCCACAACGCGGGCACCGTCAGCACGCCGGCGATCAGCGCCGGCAGGCGCAGCCACACCTCGTCGGAGTCCAGCGGCAGCGGCGCCAGCAGCAGATAGAGCAGCGGCGGCGAGTTCTCGTAGGCGGCGAGACGGTCGAAGAAGACCTCGGCTCCCGGGGCCGAGGCGACGAGCCACGAGTAGCCCTCGTCGGCGCTGAGCCGATCGCCCACGCCGGCCAGCCGACAGGCGATGGCGAGCACGGTCGCTCCGCCCAGCACGAGGAACGCCCGGCGATTCACCGGCGCCATGCTGTCAGCGGAGGTGCCTCTCCGTCCGGGCTCGGACCTACCTTGGTCGCTGGTGCCACCGCTCATCAGTCCCAGCGAGGCCCGGGCCCTCGGGGAGATCGAGGATCACGGCGAGATAGAGGCTCTCGTCGAGCGCGCTTGGCAGGCCCGGCAGGAGAACTTCGGTGACTCCACCGACATGTGCTCGCTGGTCAACGCCAAGTCCGGCGGATGCGCCGAGGACTGCGGCTTCTGCGCCCAGTCCCGCTACGCCGAGGCCGACACGCCGATGCACGCGATGATGAGCCCCGAGCAGATCCTCGAGCACGCCCAGGCGGCCGAGGCCGCAGGCGCGCACCGCTTCTGCATGGTCACCCAGGGCCAGGGGCTGTCGAAGCGCGACTTCTCCAACGTGCTCGAGGGGGCGAAGCTGGTGTCCGAGCACACCAACCTCAAGCGCTGCGCCTCCGTCGGCCACCTGTCCGCCGACCGCGCGAAGTCACTGCGCGAGGCCGGCATCCAGCGCGTGCATCACAACGTCGAGACGGCCGAGAGCTACTACCCCGAGGTCTCCACCACGGTGCGCTACGAGGGCAGGCTGCGCACGATCGACGCGGTCCGAGAGGCCGGCCTGGAGACCTGCGTGGGCGGGATCCTCAACCTCGGTGAGACGCGCGAGCAGCGGGTGGAGATGGCCTTCGAACTGTCGAAGATCGACCCGACGAGCGTCCCGATCAACCTGCTCAACCCCCGCTCGGGCACCAAGTTCGGCGACCGCGAGCACATGGACCCGTGGGAGGCCGTGAAGTGGATCGCGATCTTCCGGCTGATCCTCCCCGCCGCGCTGTTCCGCCTCTGCGGCGGCCGGGTCGAGAACCTGGGCGAGCTGCAGCCGCTCGCGGTCAAGGCCGGCCTCAACGGCGTGATGATGGGCAACTTCCTCACCACGCTGGGCTCCGAGCCCGAGGACGACCGTGCCATGTTCGAGGAGCTGGGGCTCAACGTGGCGCGCCAGGAGGACAACGGCGCCAACCCCCGGCCCGACAACCGCTCGGGCTGGTTGGAGGGCGACGCGCCCCGCACGCCGGTGGACGATCTGATCGACCACCAGGAGGAGGCCAACTTCTGGAACCCCGAGCGCCAGCTGCGGCGGATCAAGAAGGGCAAGGTGCCGCCGCGCCCTGAAGTCGTCCAAGTGGAGCCCCGCGAGGCGGCGTGATCGACGAGATCGACCGCCGGCTGGATGAGATCCGCGACCGCGGGCTCATGCGCCGGATGCGTCTGATCTCCGGGCCGCAGGGCCCGCGGGTGCTGCTCGACGGCCAGCCCGTCCTGCTGCTGTGCTCGAACAACTACCTCGGCCTCGCCGATCACCCGCGGGTGCGCGAGGCCGCCGCCGAGGCGGCGCTGCGCTACGGCGCGGGCGCCGGAGCGTCGCGGCTGGTGTCGGGCACCATGCGCATCCACCGCCGCCTCGAGGAGCGGTTGTCCGACTTCGAGGGCTCCGAGGCCGCGCTGCTGTTCGGCTCGGGCTACCTGGCCAACCTCGGCGTGGTGTCCGCGCTGGCCCGCGAGGACGACGTCGTGTTCTCCGACCGCCTCAACCACGCGAGCATCATCGACGGCTGCCGGCTGTCGGGTGCCGAGAGCTTCGTCTACGACCACGCCGACGTGGAGCAGCTCGCCTGGGGCCTGCGCCAGGCCGGCGAGCGCGGCAAGGTCATCGTCACCGACGGCGTGTTCTCCATGGACGGCGACGTCGCCCCGCTGGCCGAGATCGCCGAGCTGGCGCAGCGCTTCGGCGCCCTACTGGTGGTCGACGAGGCGCACGGCTTGGGCACGATCGGACCCGACGGGCGCGGCGCGGCCGCCGCCGCGGGAGTCGAGGAAGCGGTCGACGTGACCATCGGAACGCTGAGCAAGGCCCTCGGCTCTTACGGGGCCTACGTGTGCTGCGAGAAGCGCATGGCGCATTACCTCGTGAACACCGCCCGCTCGCTCATCTTCTCCACCGCTCTACCGCCACCGGCGGTGGGCGCCGCCATGGCCGGGCTCGAGCTGCTGCGCGAGCAGCCGCGACGCGTGGAGAAGCTTCAACGAAACGCCCGCGTACTGCGCGAAGCACTTCGGGCTGAGGGGCTCTCCGCTCCGGGGGAGGACACGCCGATCGTGCCTCTCGTCATCGGAGGCCCCGAAGCCGCCGTGCAGGCCGCCGAGACCGCGCTGACCGAGGGCGTGTTCGCCCAGGCCATCCGGCCGCCCACCGTGCCCGACGGCACCTCGCGGCTGCGGCTGGCGGTGATGGCCTCCCACACGAAGTCCGAGCTGCGGGAAGCGGCGCGGACCCTGGCCGGGGCGGTGTCCAGCGCGCCGGTCGTCTCGCCGCCGGCCCCGCGGACCGGCATCTTCGACCACCTGGCCGACGCCGCCTAACCTCCCGCGCTTGCGCGGGCTGTTCGTAACCGGCACCGACACCGGCGTCGGCAAGACCGTCGTGTCGGCCGCGGTGTGCGCGGCGCTGGTGGCGCGAGGGGACAACGTGGCCGCGTTCAAGCCCGCGGTCACCGGCCTGGACGAGGACCCGGGCCAGTGGCCGCACGACCACGAGCTGCTGGCCTCGGTCACCGGGCAGACGCCCGAGGAGGTCTCGCCCTACCGCTTCGGGCTGCCGGCGTCGCCCCACCTGGCGGGCGAGCTCGACCCGGCCCAGCTCGACCCCCCCACTGCGGACACCCTGATCGTCGAGGGAGTCGGCGGCCTCATGGTGCCCCTGACGGCCGGCTTCTCGGTTCGCGACTTCTGCCGGCAGCTGGGCCTGCCGCTGATCGTGGTGGCCCGCCCCGGCCTGGGGACCATCAACCACACCCTGCTCACGGTCGGCGCCGCCCGCGACGCGGGGCTCGAGGTGCTCGGCGTGGTCCTGACCCCCTGGCCCGCGCGGCCGGGGACGGTGCACCAGTCCAACCGCACCACCGTCGAGCGCCTCGCCGGGCTCCCCGTGCACGTGTTGCGGAAGACCACTCCCGATCGCCTGGCCGAGGCCGGCGCATCGCTCCCGCTCGACGAGTGGCTACGTCACACTTCCTCGCGATGAGCACTCAGGAGGAGCCCGCGAAGAAGACCCCGCCGGACTACGCCTCGCGCGAGGACATGCCGGAGATGCTCAAGAAGCTCCAGGAGCGCAAGGAGCGCCATAAGGAGCGGCACATCGCCTACCGCGTGGGCACGGTGGTCGTCGGCGTGGTGCTGGTGCTCGCCGGCATCGTGCTCAGCGGGCCCGGCGTTCCCGGCCCGGGCTTCGTGGTGATCCTGCTGGGGCTCGGCCTGCTGGCACTCGAGTTCGAGCCCGCCGAGCGCCTGTTGGAGAAGGTGATCATCTGGTCCGACAAGGCGAAGGACCGGGTCGAGCGCTCCTCGACGGCCGAGAAGGTGGTGTCGGGGCTGATCGCAGCGATCCTGATCACCGCCTTCGTCCTGTGGGCGGTCTTCTACGACATCCCACTGTTACCGCTGCTCTGAGCGGGCGCGCGGCTAGCGGGCGAGCGGGGAACCGGCACGCGGGCACCCCACCGAGAAACTCCGCAGTCGCCTGAGGACTTCTTGCGCACGGGTGTGCGGGTTGCCCCCCGGGCGACTGTGCCTGGCGTCGCCTGTCGGCGGCGCGGCGCGCCCCTGACACCCACGCCTCCTTCGTCGCTCTTTAGGCGGCCTACGCGGGCCGAGGCCGGCACGGGCTAGGTCGCGGCAGCCTGCTTCTTCTCCCGCTCGGCCTCGCGCAGCTCGACCCGGCGGATCTTGCCCGTGAGAGTCTTGGGCAGGTCGTCCACGAACTCGACCTCACGCGGGTACGCGTAGCGCGAGTGGCGATCGCGGACGAACTTCTTGATCTCGTCGGCCAGCTCGTCGCTGGGCTCGTGGCCGGCGGAGAGCAGGATGAACGCCTTGACGATGTCGCCGCGCTTGGGGTCGGGTGACGCGACCGCCGCGGCCTCCTTCACCGCGGGGTGCTCCACGCAGGCCGACTCCACCTCGAACGGGCCGATGCGGTAGCCGGCAGAGATGATCACGTCGTCGGCGCGGCCGGCGTACCAGACGTAGCCGTCCTCATCGAGCTGGGCGGCGTCCTTGGTGTGGAACCACTCGCCGCCGAACTCCTCCTCGGTGTCCTCCGGGCGGTTCCAGTAGCCGATCGGGTAGTGCGGGTTGGAGCGGGCCTTCAGGCAGATCTCGCCGCGCTCGCCCACCTCCACCTCGTTCTCGTCCTCGTCGAGCAGCTTCACCTCCCAGCCGGGCATGGGCCGGCCCATGGAGCCCTCGCGGACCTGGAGGCCGGGGAAGTTGCCGCACAGCGGGTAGCTCTCGGTGAGCCCGTAGTAGTCGAGCACGGTGAGGCCGTACTGGTCGCGGAACCAGCGGATCACCTCGGGGTTCAGCGGCTCGCCCGCCGAGCACACGACGCGCAGCTCGGACAGCGGGTACTGCTTGCCCGCTTCCTCGACGCCGGTCATCGCGCGCAGCGCGGTGGGCGTGGTGAACATGTTCTGCACGCCGTGCTTGGACAGGAAGCGAAGCTGCTCGTCTGGGTCGAAGCCGCCCTTGCGGGCGAACACAAGGGCCACGCAGCCGTAGCGCCACGGCCCCAGCAGCGGGCAGATCCCCGCGGCCCAGGCCCACTCGCCCATGCCGTGGAAGAGCTCGCCGTCGCGCACGTCGTGGCAGAACTCGAACTCCTCGTGGGCGAGCAGGTAGCGGTGCGCGTGCAGGATGCCCTTGGCCTTGCCGGTGGTGCCCGACGAGTAGTAGAGCTGGGCCGGGTCCTCGGCAGCGGTGTCGACCCTCTCGTACTCGGCCGAGGCGTTCTCCATCTTCTCCTCGAAGCCGTCGCCCATCACCAGGACCGTCTCGACGATCCCCTTGGGAATCCGGTCCACGTTCTCGGAGTCGGTCACCAGCACCTTTGCTCCCGAGTCACGTAGGCGGTGCTCGATGCCCTCGTCGCCGTAGAGGACTGACATCGACAGCAGGATCGCCCCGCTCTTGTAGGTGCCGATGAAGACCGCGGCGGTCTCGGGCAGCGAGGGCAGCAGCGTGGCCACCCGATCCTCGCGCTCGACTCCCTCGGCCTCCAGGACGTTGGCGAACTTGTTGGAGAGGTCCTGCAGCTCGCCGAAGGTCACGCGCCGCTCGGTGCCGTTGTAGTCCTCCCAGACCATCGCCAGCCGGTCGCGGTCGTGCTTGTCGCACACGTCCTCGGCGATGTTGTAGCGCTCGGGCACGTCCCAGGAGTGGTTGGCCACCATGTCCTCGTAGCTGCCCAGCTCGTACTTGCGAAAGCTCATCGTTTTCCTCCTCGACCGGACCGTACCCATTCCGCTGGGTGGGACAATCCCGCGGTGCGTGCGGCGGCGGTGCAGCTCGAGGCCCGGGTGGCCGACGTCGACTTCAACCTCGCCGCCTGCGAGCGCCTGGGCGAGCGTGCCGGCGCCGAAGGAGCGGACCTGATCGTGCTGCCGGAGTTCTTCTCCACCGGCATCGGCTTCGTCCCCGAGCTGGTCGAGCGAGCGCTCCCGCCCGACGGAGCGGCCACCGACCTGCTCAGCCGCCTCGCGCGGCGCCATGGCGCCTGGGTGGGCGGCTCCTTCCTCTGTCGCGACGCCGACGGCGACGTCCGCAACGCGTTCCTGCTGTCCAAGCCGGACGGAGAGGTGGCCGGGCGCCACGACAAGGACCTTCCCACGATGTGGGAGAACAGCTTCTACGTCGGCGGCCACGACGACGGCGTGATCGAGTCCGACGGCCTGAGCTTCGGGGTGGCGCTGTGCTGGGAGCTGATGCGCACGCAGACCGTCCGCAGGCTGAGCGGACGGATCGACCTGGCGGTGGGCGGCTCGGGCTGGTGGTCGATCCCGGAGCACTGGGGGCCGGAGCCGATCGCGCGGCGGCTGGAGGCCGCAAACGCGCGCCGGGCCTGGCACGCCGTGGAGGCCTTTCCCGGGTACGTCGGTGCTCCGTACGTCCACGCCGCGCACGCCGGTGAGCTGAGCTGCGACTCACCCACGCTGCCCGTCGGCTACCGCGGCCACTTCGAGGGCGGCACCGCGGTGGTGGACGCCGACGGCACCATCCTCGCCCGGCGCCACTGGCGCGACGGCGAGGGCGTGGTGATCGCCGAGGTCACCCCGGGCCGGCAGGCGCCGGCGGCCGAGCCGCCCGATTCCTTCTGGCTGCACGAGCGCGGCGCTGTGGCCACCTGGACCTGGAACGTGGAGCGCCTACACGGGCGCCGCTGGTACCGGCGTCAGTCGCTGCCGGCCGCGTAGTTGACGATCGACTTGTCGATCAGCCACTCGACCGGCGCCTCGTCGTCGGTGTAGACGCGGCCGCCTCGCAGCGGCGGGGCCACGCGGAACGAGGCGCTCAGGGCAGTGCCGCGCAGGCCGGCCGGTACCGAAGCGGCGCGGAGGTGCCGGGCGGACAGCGGCTTGCGCGAGGCGACGATCAGAGTGTTGGTGGGCTCGATCGGGTCGCGCACCACGTAGCGGAACGACTCACCCATTGTCGCCGTAAGCACCTTCTCCAGCTCGTCCTGGCCCTCGGGGTGGCCGGCGTTGACCACCAGCACGCCGTCGGGGGTCAGGCGGTCGCGCGTCAGCTCGAAGAACTCGCGCGTGGTCAGGTAGAAGGGGATGTAGGGCTGGCGGTAGGCGTCGACCGAGATGACGTCGTAGCGGGCGTCGGTCCGGCGCAGGTAGGGCCGCGCGTCCTCGTGGTAGAGGTGAAGCTGGGGATTATTCATGTCGAAGTAGCGGCGGCCGATCTCCGACAGCTCGGGGTCGATCTCCACGCCGTCGACCCGCGTGCCGGGGAAGAACTTCTCGTACGCGCGCGAGGTGGTGCCCGCCGCGTTGCCGAGGATCGCGACGCGCTTGGGCGGCTGCGAGCGCGCCGCGAACGGCAGCACCAGGTGGCCGTCCCAGACGTCGTCGGTGAGCACGGTCTTGGGGTCGTAGATCGAGTGCTGGGCCTGGCCCTCGTTGAGCTCGAGGTAGCGCTTGCCCGACCGGCTCTCGATCACGCGGGCGTACTGGTACTCGGTGTCGGTCTCGTAGATGACCTTGCCGCTGCTGGCCTCGGCCTTCAGCGCGCCGACCGGCAATGCGATGAGCACGACGATCGCGGCGGGCGCCAGCGCGTAGCGCTTGACCGGCCTCAGCCCGAGCACGGCCATGATCGCGATGGCCAGGGCGAAGACCAGGAAGGTGCGCCGCGTGCCGATCAGCGGGATGAACAGCAGCGCGGAGAGGAGCGTTCCCACCAGCGAGCCGGCGGTGGACAGCGCGTACAGGCGCCCGGCCACGGTGCCCGCCTCCTCGACGCTGGACACCGCCAGGCGGATGGCGTACGGGGACACCGCGCCCAGCAGCAGCACCGGCACCGCCACCAGGACCAGGACCGCGACCAGCGAGCCGAAGAAGGCGCCGGCGGAGATCGAGTCCAGGGCGTCGACGGCCAGGCCCAGCAGCGGGTCGGCGGCGAAGGGCACCAAGGCGAGCAGGCCGGCCGCCGTGAGGGCGAGCAGGCACAGCCCGCGCATGTGCGGATGGCGGTCCGCCAAGCGGCCGCCGAGCCAGTACCCGACCGACAGGGCCACGAGCACCACGCCGATGGTGTTGGCCCACACGATGGTGGACGCGCCGAAGTAGGGACTGAGCAGCCGCACCGCCGCGATCTCGGCGCCGAGCGACCCCGTCCCCACCACGAAGACGAGCAAGGGAAGGGGCGGCATTCTGACCGGGAGCGTAGCTACGGTCGCGCGCGTGGAATCCGAGCACGCAGCGCTCGTCCGCGATGACCGCGCGTGCCTCTGGCACCCGTTCACCCAGCAGGAGGGGTGGGTGGCCGAGGAGCCGCTCATCGTCGAGCGCGCCCAGGGATCAGAGCTGGTCGACACCGAGGGCCGGCGATATCTGGACGGCGTCTCCTCGCTGTGGTGCAACGTCCACGGCCACCGCCACCCCCGCATCGACTCGGCGGTGCGCGACCAGCTCTCGCGGGTGGCGCACTCGACGATGCTGGGGCTCAGCCACCCGCCGGCGATCCGGCTGGCCCGCCGGCTGGTGGACCTCGCCCCGACCGGCCTGACGCGGGTCTTCTATTCCGACAGCGGCTCCACGGCCACCGAGATCGCGCTGAAGATGGCCTTCCAGTGGTGGCGCCAGCGTGGCGAGACCGGGCGCGACAAGTTCATAGCCCTGCGGGACGCCTACCACGGGGACACGGTCGGGTCGGTGTCGGTGGGCGGGATCGAGCTGTTCCACTCGATGTACCGCCCGCTTCTCTTCGACACGCTGAAGGCCGAGCCGGGCGACGCCGGTGACATGGAGCGCCTGCTCGACGAGCACGGCGACGAGGTGGCCGCCGTGATCGTGGAGCCGCTGGTGCAGGGGGCCGCCGGGATGCTCACCCACCCACCGGGCTACCTGCGCGCGGTGCGCGAGCTGTGCGACCGCCACGGAGTGCTTCTCATCTGCGACGAGGTGGCGGTGGGCTTCGGGCGCACCGGCAGGATGTTCGCCTGTGAGCACGAGGACGTGGTGCCGGACTTCCTGTGCCTGGCCAAGGGCATCACCGGGGGGTACCTGCCGCTGGCCGCCACGCTCACCACCGAGCGGATCTACGAGGGCTTCCTCGGTCGCCACGAGGAGCTGCGCACGTTCTTCCACGGCCACACCTACACCGGGAACCCACTGGCCTGCGCCGCCGCCCTGGCGTGCCTGGAGGTGTTCGAGGAGGAGCGCACCCTGGAGCGCCTCCAACCCAAGATCGGGCTGCTGGCGCGCCTGCTGGAGTCGGTGGCCGACCTACCGACCGTGCGCGAGGTCCGGCAGGTCGGGCTGATGGTCGGGATCGAGATCGAGGGCTTCGAGCTCGGCGACCGCATCGGCCACCAGGTCACGCTGGAGGCCCGCCGCCGCGGCGCGATCGTGCGCCCGCTCGGCGACGTGGTGATCCTCATGCCGCCGCTGTCGATGTCCGAGCAGGACCTGCGCCGCTTGGTGGCCACCACCGCGGAGTCGATCGCCGCGGCCACCGGCGCCGGCTCGCTCGCCGCCGCGGCTTGACGGTCCGGCCGCTCTCCGAAGGCGACCGGTCCGGCTGGGAGCCGCTGTGGCAGGCCTACAACTCCTTCTACCGCCACCAGCCCTTACAGGAGGTCACCGATTCGACGTTCTCCCGCCTCTGCGCCGAGGCCGACGGGCTCTTCGGCCTGGTGGCGGAGGACGGGGGCAGCCTGGCCGGCCTGGCTCACTGCGTCCTGCATCCCTCCACCTGGACCACGGCGACGTACTGCTACCTCGAGGACCTGTTCGTCGACCGCGGCGCGCGCGGCACCGGCGCCGGCCGCGAGCTGATCGAGGCCGTGTACCGGGAGGCCGACGCCCGCGGCGCCACCAAGGTGTACTGGCACACCCAGGCCTTCAACTCACCGGCCCGCTCGCTCTATGACGAGCTGGCTCACCTCACCTCGTTCGTCAAGTACGAGCGGTGAACGCGAAAGGGGCGCCCCTCCCGGGGCGCCCCTGACGCTGCGGCTATGTCGTTGCGGGCCTAGCTGGCCAGCAGCCGGCGGGCCCCGAAGCCGCCTCCTGCGAGGACGATCCCGATCAGGCCGAGCTGCCAGATCTCCAGGCCGGTGAAGGGCAGGCTGCCCTTGTCGGCCTTCTCAGCCGTCGGCTGGGTCGTGGGGTAGACCGGCTTGCCCGGCTCGGGCTTGGGCTCGGGCTTCGGGTAGGGCTTGCAGTACTCGCGCGTCCCGTTCTCGTTGCACTTGTGGGAGCCGGTCGACGTGGTCGTCGTGGTGGTCCCGTTGTGCTTGCGGTAGTCCTCGCAGAACTTCTTGTCCGAGTGCGAGGGCTCTGCGTTCTTCATGTTGCAGTAACGCTCGAAGCGCTGCTTGGCCTCAGGGCTCTTGAAGTACTCCGGCGAGGTGTAGTCGACCTCCTCGACGGGGTCGACGGCCTTCTCCGGAGCCTCGTTCCCGGCGTTCTCAGCACCGGTGCCCTGGTCTGGCTGAGCGGGGACGGGCTGGCCCGGCGTGGGCTCGCCGATGGCGATGTTCTGCTCGGCGGCCTGGGCGCTGGAAGCCAGGCCCAGTGAGGCGACGGCCAGGGCGGTGGCGACGAGCTTGGTGGCGGCGGTGCGGGTCATGTTGCTCTCCTTGGTGGCGGTGGTCGATCCGATGAGAGGAGTCTCGGTTCGGACCGCCTGGCCAACTAGGGAGCCAAGGGGTGAATGGCGGCCACCCGGGGTGGCGGGTTTGCCCACCCTTGGTGGGCGATTGGGCTAGGGCGGAACTAGGCGGGAGGGACTAGCCGTCGAACTTCTCGAAGTCCCGCTTCCGCGCCCCGCAGACCGGACAGAACCAGTCGTCGGGGATGTCCTCGAAGGCCGTGCCTGCGGGGATGCCGCCGTCGGGATCGCCCTCTTCGGGGTCGTAGATGAAGCCGCAGGAGCTGCAGATCCACTGCTGCTGTGTCGCCGTCTCGCTCAAGGCGGCGGAAGGGTACAACCTCGCTACGCTCGCCGGGGATGCGCGCCGACCGCCCAGGGCCCGGTGAGGAGCTCAACGAGGGCGACGTGGCCGACGCCCGCGAGGCGGCCTCGTTGATCCTCCTGCGCGACTCCTCCGAAGGACCGGAGGTGCTTCTCGTGCAGCGCAATCCCGAGCAGCGGTTCATGGGCGGCGCGTGGGTGTTTCCCGGCGGCGCGCTGGGCAAGGAGGACGCCGATGAGCTGGACACCGCCCGCCGCGAGCTGGCCGAGGAGGCCCGCGTGGAGCTGACCCAGTACGACGAGCTGGTCCGGTGGTCGCGCTGGATCACGCCGGCCCAGGTCAAGGTCCGCTTCGACACTCACTTCTTCGTCGCTCGCGCGCCCGAGGGGAGCGAGCCCGAGGTGGACGGCTCGGAGTGCGTCGACTTTCGCTGGCTGCGGCCCCAGGAGGCCCTCGACGCGGGCGCGCGCGACGAGCTGCTGCTCGTCTTCCCCACCATCAAGCACCTGGAGCAGCTGGCCGAGCACGGCTCGGTCGAGGACGCGCTGGAGACCGCGCGTCAGCGAAAGGTGATGCCGGTCGAGCCGCGGGTGGTGCTCGAGGGCGGCGTTGCGCAGGTGCTCATGCCGGGCGAGGACGGCTACGAGGAAGCGGGCGCGGGGTGACCCTCGGGGTCCAGGTGGGCCTGGTCATGGCCCTCCTGACGGCCTTCACCTCGATCGTCGGGTTCCTCTACAAGCAACGCGGCGCGGTCGAGTCGCCCCCGGTCGAGGCCCGGCGCCCGATCCGCACCTCGCTCGCGCTGTTCCGCTCGCCCTGGTACACGCTCGGGATCGCCGTGGCCATGGGCTCGTGGGGCTTCCACGTCACCGCGTTGGCGCTGGCGCCGATCTCGCTCGTCCAGTCGGTGATCGCCGGCGGGCTGGTGCTGCTGACCGTGGTGGCCGACCGGCTGTTCGGCTTCACGGTCACCCGCCGCGAGTGGATCGGTGTGGCGCTCACCGCGGCCGGCCTGGCCTTCCTGGCCGCCACGCTGGAGGGCACGGCCTCGCAGGCCCACAGCGACTACGAGCCGATCCGGCTCGTGCTTTACGCGGGCCTGGCGGGCGCCGGCGGGCTGCTGGTGGCCAAGCTCGCGAGCGACAGCCCGCGTAGCGGCGCGCTGCTCGGCGCCGCCGCCGGCTTGATCTGGGGCGCCTCCGACGTGTCGATCAAGGCACTCTCGGGGCGGCTGGACGACGGCGCGGTGGCCGTCCTCGTGCACCCGCTGGCCCTGTTCATCCTGGTGGCGTCGCTGGTGGGCCTCGCCATCTCGGCCCGCAGCCTTCAGGTGGGCGAGGCGGTGTCGGTGATCGCGATCACCAGCGCGGCCGCGAACGTGGTGACCATCGCGGCCGGGCCGATCGTGTTCGGCGAGCCGCTACCCGAGGACCCGCTCGGGCTGGTGCTCCGTATCGCCGCCTTCGTCCTGGTGATCACCGCGGCGGCGCTGACGCCGCCTCCGGTCAGGGCAGCAGAGCTCCAGGCCGCCTAGAGCGCCTCTCGGTAGAGCCGCTCGTAGTCCTCTTCGGAGGGCTCGCGCGGGTTCATCAGCGAGAGGCCGTCGCCCATCGCGCCCTCCACCAGCGCCGGGATGCCGTCCTCGGGCACGCCCACCTGCGACAGCCGCGTGGGCAGGCCCAGCCCCTCCACGAACCCGGTCACGTGGGAGGCGAGGCTGTCGCCCACCGCTCCGGCCGAGCCGCCGCTCTCCACCCCGAGCGCGTCGCACACGTCGCGGTAGCGGTCGGCCACGTCGTCGCCGGCCTCGGCGTTGTAGCGGATGACGTGCGGGAGGTTGATCGCGTTCGCCACACCGTGGGGCACGCCGAACTGGCCGCCGCAGGGATGGGACATCGCGTGCGTGGACCCGAGCTCGATGGCGATGGCCATCGACGCTGCCACCAGCATGTTGCCCCGCGCCTCCTCGTCGTTGGGGCCGTCGTTGACGGCGCGCTCCAGGTTCTCCCGGATCAGCCGCAGCGCGCCCAGCGAGCGGCCCTCCTGAAACGGGTTCCACTCCAGCGCCACGTAGCTCTCGATCGCGTGTGTCATCGCGTCCATGCCGGTGGCCGCGGCGATCTTCGGCGGCAGCGTCTTCGTCGCCTCGGGGTCGAGGATGGCCAGGCGCGGGAACAACGGGAAGTCGGCGATCTCGAGCTTCACCTTGCGCTCGGGGTCCTTGACGATGGCGCCCATCGAGACCTCGGAGCCCGTGCCTGCGGTGGTGGGGATGCAGACCAGCGGGGCGATCGGCAGGGGTGCGCCCATGCCGTCGTCGGCCCGGTCCATCAGGAAGAAGCCCTCCTTCTCGGCCGCGCTGCCGCCCTGGCTGAAGACCGAGTCGGCGATCTTTGCGGTGTCGAGCACCGAGCCGCCGCCCACGGCCAGGAACGCGTCGGCGCCGGCCTCTCGCGCCTCCGCCGCGCAGCGCTCGACGACATCGGTGGACGAGTCCTGGGGTACGTCGTCGAACACACCGGCCACCTCGAGACCACCGTCGGCCACGCCGGCTTCCACGCGGTCGATCAGGCCGGTTTCCCGGATCACCCGGTCGGTGACCAGCCAGACGCGGTGCGCGCCCTCCTTGCCCAGCTCGAACCCCGTGCTGCCCAGCAGGTCGCGGCCGGCCACCACGCGGGTGGCGGACGCGTACTGGAAGAAGTCCTTAAAGCCCGCCATGCGGCGGGCGCCCAGCGCCTCCCCGACGTCGGTCACGCCGCTTCGATCAGGTCCTGGCGACCCGCCTCCTCGAGCATCGCCCGGTACTTCGGGAACACCGGCTTGACCAGCGGAACCAGCTTGAGGATCTTCGCCACGGGGCCCTTGGCCTTCATCTGGCCGCGTGCGAGCGCGACGGTCACGTTCACCTTCCCCAGCCAGAACTTGTGGGCGGTGTCGGCGTCCATCGACATGATCACCTCGGGCTCCATGTCGGTCTCGCCGAAGTCCACGCGTCCCTCCTCGCCCTCCTTGAGCTGGACGGTGATGACCGAGTCCGGATCGCGGTAGGCGTACTGGACCACCGTGTTCGCCTTGCGGAACTTGGGCGCGAGCTCGTCGTCCTCAGCGAGGTCTTGGAACAGCTTTCCGATGAATCCGTAGACCTCGTCGGCGTCTTTGAAGTAGGCCAACTCGTTTCTCCTTATCAGTTGCCGGGGCGGGGGAACGAGGTGGCCACGACGCGGTCCCAGACGGCGTCGGGCATCAGGGCTCGTTGGGTGATGAAGACCCGGGCGGACGGCGTGACGGTGTAGCGGGCGCGCGGGCTCTTGGCGGTGATGGCCTTCTCCACGACCTTGGCCACGGCCTCGGGGCCTCCCCCGAGCTTGCCCAGGAGGCCGTCGTAGGCGCCGGCCGTGGCCTCCCCCACCGCCTTGTTGAAGTCGGCGTAGACGCCGTCGTCTGCCGCGGCGATCGAGTCGACCGACGTGCTGCCGAACTCGGTCTTGATCAGGCCCGGCTCCAGCAGCACCACCTGCACGCCGAACCCGGAGGACTCGAAGCGCATCGCGTCGGAGATCGCCTCCACCGCGTGCTTGGTGGCGTGGTAGATCCCGCCGCCCGGGAAGGTGAACCTGCCGCCCATCGAGCCGATGTTCACGATCCGCCCGCTGCGCCGCTCGCGCATCCCGGGCAGCACCAGCTGGCTCATGCGGATAAGGCCGAAGACGTTGGTCTCGAACTGCGCCCGGATCGACTCGAGCGGGATCGACTCAACCGCACCGTTCTGGCTGTAGCCGGCGTTGTTGACCAGGGCGTCGATGCCGCCCTCGGCCTCCTGCACGGTGCGGACGGCCTCCGCCATCGAGCTCTCGTCGGTCACGTCCAGCGTCAGCGGCTTGCAACCGCTGCGCTCCAGCCCCTCGAGCGACTCGAGCCGCCGCGCCGTCGCGTAGACCGTGTGCCCGCTCCGGGCGAGTCGCTCGGCGGTCGCCCGTCCGATTCCGGTCGAGCAGCCGGTGATGAGCACGGTCTTTCGGGCCTGGGCCACGGCGGGTAGCGTACGCCCCCGTGCCCGAGTCCGACCCCCGCATCGTGGCTGCGCTGGTGGACCAGCTGACCGACTGGCGCCGCGCGCTGGACGCCGGCGCGGAGCGCGTGGGCTGGAAGATCGGCCTCAACGTGCCCGACATTCAGCGCAAGCTCGGGCTGCGCGAGTCGGTGATCGGCCACCTCACCTCGGCCACTCGGCTCCACGATGGGGACTCCTTCGACGGAGCCGCCGCCACCGAGCTCAAGGTCGAGCCCGAGGTGGCGCTGCACATGGGTCCCGCCGGTCAGATCGCGGGCTACGGAGCCGCCATCGAGATCGTCGACACCGGCAACGCGCCCCCCGACGCGGAGGGGATCGTGGCCGCCAACATCTTCCACCGGGGCTTCGTGCTGGCCGAGGCCCAGCCGGCCATGCCGGCCGGTCTCGAGGCCGAAGTCCGGGTCGACGACGAGCTGCGCGCCTCCGGCGAGGCGCCGGCTCACTTCACCGATGTGGTGGACCTGGTCGGGCGCCTGCTCGGCGAGGCCGGCGAGGAGCTGCGCAGCGGCGACGTGATCATCGCCGGCTCGCTGACCCCGCCCCAGCCCGTCCAGCCCGGCGAGCGGGTTGACGTGGGCCTCGGGCCCCTGGGCGCGCTGACCGTCTCGATCGGCTAGCGCGTCAGCGCAGGACCAGGCGGCTCACGCTTCCGTCATCGGAAGTCGTGTAGATGTGCCCGGCAGCGTCCTGGCCAAAGGAGAGCAGCCGCGGCGCCCTCACGCCCAGGCGCTTGTCACCTCGCGCCCGGCCACGCCGGAACCCGGTGATGCGCACGTTCGCGTCGCACAGGTCGCCGTAGACGTAGCGGCCGTTCAGCCGGCCCAGCGAGCGGTCGCGAATCACATAGCCACCGATGATCGCGCACGCGCCTCCGGAGTGACCGCGCTGCAGGGCGGGGCGGAAATGCCGCCGCACCCGGCCGGCGCGGAAGCGGCGCGTCCCCTCGAAGATGCTCCAACCGAAGTTCTGGCCGCCACGAGGCGCGCGGCGCGTCCGCCGGGTACGAACGAGGTCGACCTCCTCCCGGGCGCCTTGACCGACGTCGGCGATCAGCATGTGGCCCTTCTGGCGGTCGAACGAGAAGCGGTACGGGTTGCGCAGGCCGAACGAGAAGATCTCCTTGCGCACGCCGCGCCGGCGCCGGAAGGGGTTGCTCCGTGGGACGTGGTACGCGCCGGTGCGCGTCCGGCGGGGGTCGATGCGCAGGATCTTGCCGAGCTTGGTGCGCAGCGACTGGGCGTTGCGGAGCGAGTCCGACCCGCCCCCGTCGCCCAGGCCGGCGTAGAGCACCCCGTCCGGCCCGAACTGAAGCTGGCCGCCCTTGTGGTTGCGGTTGTGGTGGTTCTGCTTGAGGACGGTGCGCCGCGAGCCGCCCTGCACGCCGTCGGGGTCGCCGGCCGAGCGCAGGAACTCGTCGATGCGGATGTTCCCGCCCCGGTCGGTGTAGTAGACGTAGAAGCGCCGTGACCGCGCGTAGTCGGGCGGGAATGCGATCGAGAGCAGCCCACCCTCGCCCACGGTGGACACCCGTGACCGGATGTCGAGGAACGGGGTGTTCAGCTCCTTCCCGTCGCGCACGATCTTGATGGCGCCGTCGCGCTCGGTGACGAACAGGCGCCGCGTGTCCCCGGGGGGCGCGGTGACGTAGGTCGGGGTGTCGAACTGGCCGACCCGCTGGAGCGCGGGGCTGGCGGCCGCCGTTGCGCGCTCGTCGGCGCCCACCGACGCGGCCGCCGCGCACAGGCCCCCGAGGGCAAGGCCGCAGATCGTCAACGCCCGAGCCTTCACCGCGGCCCGAGTATGGCAATCGACTTCCGGCGTGAACGCAGGTGATCCGGGCAACGTAGCCCTGGCATGCGCGCACTGGTCACCGGCGCCACCGGGTTCGTGGGCGGGCTGCTCGCCCGCAGGCTCCTCGACGAGGGGTACGACGTCCGCTGCCTGGTTCGCGACTCCTCCCGCGCGCAAGACCTCGCCGACGCCGGAGCCGAGCTGCACGAGGGCGACGTGATGAAACCCGATTCCCTGAACGGCGCGGGCGAGGACGTCGACGTGGCCTACTACCTCGTCCACGGGATGGGCCGGGGCTCGGAAAAGGACTTCGTCGACCGAGAGCGCGAGACCGCCGGCAACTTCGCCCGGGCCATGAAGGCGGAGAGCGTGGACCGGGCGGTGTATCTCGGCGGCCTGGGCGAGGACCCCTCGTCGAAGCACCTGAAGAGCCGCGCGGAGACCGCCCGAATCCTCGGCGAGGAGGGCCCGGACCTCACCTACTTCCGCGCGGCGATGGTCGTGGGCGCGGGCAGCGAGTCGTACCAGACCCTTCGCCACCTGGTGCGAAGGCTGCCGGTGATGATCGCTCCGTCGTGGCTGAACACCCCGACCCAGCCGGTGGCCAGCGACGACGTGATCGCCTTCCTGTCGCAGGCCCCTCGGATCGAGGAGTCACGCGCGAGGGAGGTCCAGATCGGCGGGCCCGACGTCCTCTCCTACAAGGACATGCTCGACAGCATGGCCCGCGCGCTGGGCCGCCGCCCCCGGCCCAAGTTGCCGGTCCCGGTGCTCTCGCCGTACCTGTCGTCCCAGTGGATCGGCCTGGTCACCCCCGTCGACGCCGGCGTGGCCAAGCCGCTGGTGGAGGGACTCGCCACGAAGACGGTGGTGACCGACCCCGAGCCGATGAAGATGTTCGACGTCACCCCGATGGGCATCGACGACGCGCTCCGCAAGGCGATCGAAGAGGAAGGACTGACGGCCGATACCCTCCGCTGCTGCACCACACGGGCTGTGGCGCAGTCTGGTAGCGCGCTCCGTTCGGGTCGGAGAGGTCCCCAGTTCAAATCTGGGCAGCCCGATTTCAATCTGCGGCTGCACGGGCACGCACGCCCGTGCAGACCGGCTCAGCGCTGACGTTCCTCTATTCGGACCTCCCTCGACCACTTGGGTCCGACCTTCTGCCAGGCCGCTATCAGCGACTTGTCGAGTCCGCGGTCGGGCGGCACGGTCAGCTCCTGCACGCGCTGGGGCGCCGGGCAATAGACGTTGTCGGGAGTGCATGGGCGCGGCGCGAGCTTGCTCGTGCGGATCTGGCTGGCTTGCAGCTCCATGACCCTTGTGCCGCTCGGGTATCCGACGACCCTCCCCGCGTCCGGGTCCTTGGTGAAGTACCCGGTCAGAAGTCGTGGGGCCGGCTTCTCTGTGAGCGCCAAGGCCTGGACTCTGTACCCCTCGAGCGTCAGGTCTCGGAAGGGCTCCCGGGTGACCCGGTTCACAAACAACCGCCGCACGTACGCCTCGCGGCGGTACTTGACCCCTGCACGGTCGAGCCCGGGGCGAGATAGCTCTGGTGGTTCAGGGGTCAACGGCTCCAGCCGGTATCCGCCGCGACCCCAGGCGATGGCGAACGGCACCGCGGCAGAGCTGGCCCTACCCGGAATCTCGTAGCCGGCGATTACTTCCTTGGAGCGATCCTTGTCGTAGTCGGTGGCAAAGGTGGAGCCGGCGATCGTCCGCCACGCCGCTGCATACTTGTTGACGGGCTTCGGCTGGAAGTGGAGCTTCAGCTTCAGGCGCCCGCCCTGCACGTCGTAGACCCGCAGCTCGTCCGACGGTGGCGGTGGATCCTTGCCGCTTCGGGCCAGTGCGTCGAACTCGTCGTGGGTCTTGCGGTCCTGAACCACGAGTACCCACGAGTCGGCCTCGCCGCCGTGAAAGTGGACGCGCTCGTCCACGACCACGTGGCGACCATTGGGGGCCCTCAGAACGTTGCTCTTCTCCTTCTCGATCTGCTCGCTGATGGGTGGGGGCTTGACCAGGCCACCGAAGTACCCGAAGCCGGCGAAGATGCCCAGGACAAGAACGCCGAGGAGCACCAAGCCCCAGATCCGATAGGCCCAGTCGCGCCACCAGCGTTTGGTCACCCTCACGTCTTTGGGGTCGGATGCCCGTCGTAGCGGGTTCCTGGTGCGCGGCAGCTTCGTCACCGTGGATCGAGCTTGATCACGGTCGCCTGCTCTTCGAGCGCGCGGGCTGCTTCGCGCTGTTTGCCGCTCTCGCCGCCGAGCAACTTCTTCCAGTCCTCGGTTCGAAGGGTGGCAACGATCTTGACCCCCTCGGGAGTCAGCTGCCGTAAGGAGTGCAGAGCGCGCATATCCAGGGCTTCGATGAACCGCTCCACGCTGTCGAGCCACAGACAGACCGGCTTCTTTGGCAGGTTCATCTCGACGCTGCGGTCTGCGATGAGGCGCAGTGCCTCCGCGTTCAGCGGCACGAAGGCCACGTGCTCTCCGCACACCTCTCGGGCCGCCTCCCGGGCCGCGCGCGATTTCCCCACGCCCTCCTCGCCGTGAATGACGACGGTGTGCGACCCGCCGACAGCCTCGTGAACCCGTTTGTCTTCGTCGTTCGGGCGCTCGATGTAGGCGCTCGGCTCATTCGGCGGGTGAACGCCGAGCGGCGCGAGTCCGGTGTCCTTCAGCCGCCTCGGCGGCCAGAGTCGCAGCGCACCCTCGAGCGCACTTCGCTGGTGGCGCCGAGCCAGACGACGCTGGCCGAGCCCGGTGACAGCGCCGATCCCGATCGCCACCAGGCCATTGAGGAGAAGCGTCGGATCAAGCGCGTTCGCCAACGCCGGCACTGCGACTCCGATGAAGGTGAGGACGGCTGCCACCCCGGCCCCGACCTTGGCGTTGCTAGACGTGCTCACGGTCACCCCGTCTGTCGTAGCGGCAAGCGGCCCTTGCGTCTCACAGGTTCGAGGTACGCGCCCGGGGTCCTCGCCTCTGATCATGCTCGCGCTTTACACGCACCTGTGAGGATCACGGGGCCGCGGCACCCGAGGAGGAGGCACCGATGAGCACGCTCGAGGAACTGGTTCAGCAGGGGGACCCGGGGACCGTCGAGAGGGAAGAGGACGCCCGCAAGCTGAAGCTGATGGATCCCAAGAAGCTCTATGACCTCTGGGAGACCCAGCAGTGGTCGGTGCAGGAGCTCGACTTCGAGCAGGACAAGAAAGACTGGGCGAACCTCAGCGAGGAGCGGAAGGCTCAGGTGGTCTGGCTGCTCTCCTCGTTCTTCATCGGGGAGGAACGCGTGACCACGCAGTTCTCCGGCTTGGTCATGGCCTACGACGACGAGGACGAAGAGGCATTCCTCACCACTCAGCAGGTCGACGAGGCCCGGCACATGAAGTTCTTCGACCGCTTCTACCGGGAAGTCGCCGGCTTCGAGCAGGAGGCCTTCGACGACCGCCTCCAGCGCGTGCGCGAAGAGCTCAACGAGGCCTTTGTGAAGCTGTTCGACACCGAGCTGGTCGAGGCGGGCAGGCGGCTGATCTCCGACCCCACCGACCGGGCGGCCAAGGTCGAGTTCGTGACCATCTACCACATGGTCATCGAAGGCACGCTCGCCTTGACCGGGCAGAAGTTCATCACCGACTACTTCGAGAACGAGGGCATCCTGCCCGGCTTCGTCGAGGGCTTCGGGAACGTCGCCCGTGACGAGCACCGCCACGTCGCCTACGGCACCTGGTTCCTTACCCAGAGCGCCGGCCAGGACGACTCGCTGGCGGAGCGCATGCGGCACCGGCTCCAGGAGCTCGTGCCCGTGGCGGCGGGAGTGCTCGTGCCTCCGGGCGAGGACCCCGAGAGCGACTGGGAGCTGCTCGGTTACAGCTCGCAGGAGGTCAACGAGTTCGCCTTCAACGCACTGTCCCGACGGCTGAAGGCGATCGGCGTGCCTCTGTCGGTCGGCTGACGGGCGCGCGCTGGTGTTCGTAGCCGGCTACGGCCACTTCGTCCGCACAGCGCGCTCGCTCCAATGGCAGGAGGAGTCGCTCGATCTGAAGGAGGACCAGGAGGCCTGGCCCAGGCTTGCGCCCGAGCGGCGCGAGTCTCTGCGGGCGCTGGTGGCGGGCTTCTGCCTGGGAGAAGCCCGGGTAGCCGACGAGCTGGGCGCTTTCGCCGTGGCGGCGCCCGACCGCGAGGCGGCGACCTGCTTTCGCCTGCAGGCCGGCGACGAGGCGCGTCACGCCCGTTTCTTCGACCGGTATGTCTGCGACGTCATGGCCGTCACGGGAGCCACCGCAGCCGACCGCCGGGAGGCGCTGCGGGCGGAGGTGGGCGCGGACTTCCTCGACTTGTTCGAGCGACGCCTTGCCGCCACCACCCGGCGCCTGGAACGAGACGCCTCGACGCTGGAGGCGGCCATCGCCCTCTACCACCTGGTGCTCGAAGGGGTGGTCTTCACGGCGGGCCAGCTGGCACTGCTCGAACTGGTGGAGGATCGCTCGCTTCCGGGGTTACGCCTCGGCCTCGAGCTGGTGCTGCGCGACGAGCGCTGGCACATCGGCTTCGGGACCAGCGTGCTGTCGGCGACCGGAAACGGCGTCCCGCCTGACGCCGTTGACGCGGCCTATGACGCGGTGGAGGTCTGGGGCGAGGCCGTTCCCCAACGCCTTCGCGAGCACGTGCTGTACCTGCACCATCGCCGGCTGCGAGCCGCCGGGCTGGCAGCGGCCGTCACTCCACTTCGCTGAGCAACTCCGGTCCGCCGCGCACCCCGCGGGCGACGCCGACCTCGTAGAACTCGCGCGACGGGCGCCCGGTGACCTTGTCCGCGAACTTCGCCACCTGCGTCTGGTAGAAGCCGTTCCGCTCGTTCTCGCGGAGGTTCTCGATCGTGTCGCAGAGGTCTATGGCGAGTGCTCGCCCGTCCTCCCGCGTCAAGAGCAGCGCGCCCATGAAACCGGCTTCCTGCTCGGCGGCCGGGACGACCGACTCGTCGAAGAGCCGAATCGACTCCTCGACCGCGCTTGGGTCAACCTGAACGTGGGTTACGCGTGCGACCAATCTGCCTCTCCCTCAATCGTTGCCTCGTGATCCGACCGTACTCCGCCGGGCCTGCCGAGACAACGTCACAGAGCTCAGATGGCCAGTTCCACCCAGAGCGGCCGGTGGTCTGAGATCGACCACTTCGCGTAGCGGTCGTAGTCGACGTCCCCGCGGTCCTCCCACAGGTCGTGGAACAGCACCGAGTCGTAGTCGAACACGCCGTGGCTGCCGGTCAGGTCGGCCTGGCTATGGCGGGGCAGGTAGGCCACCTGGTCGTAGTGCTTCTCCTGGCGGGCGATGGTCGTCCCGATCACGGTCTGGTGCTCTGGCAGCCGCAGGCCGCGCCGCGTCAGCTCGTCGAAGATCGGCTCGCCGGCCGCCGCCTTCGGGAGGTTGAAGTCGCCAAGGGCGAAGATGTCGTCGGAGTACCTGTTCGGATCCTTCGCGCGCTTGTCGCACCACCACGCCACGGCCCTGGTCTCCGCCGTCCTTCGACGCAGGTCGTCGGCGCCGGTTCCGCCCCAGATGGAGTGGACGTTGGCCAGCAGGAAGGTGAGGTCGCCGGCGTGGAAGCTCGCCAGGTACGGGTTGCGGTCGAAGCCGCGGAACCCCTGGCCGCCGGCGTGCTCGAGGCTGGGCGGGGGGACGGTGAGCTTGCCCACCTTCTCCCCCACGGCGACCTTGCTCGAGTCATAGATGAAGGCCTGGCGCTCGTCGTTTCCCGAGGCCTCGCTGAACAGGATCCGCCACTGCCGCGGCAGACGTTCCTTCAGCCCGCGGAGCCCCGTGACGTCGTCCCGTATCTCCTGCACGGCGATCAGGTCGAACCAGCCGACGATTTCCGCGATCAGGTCGAGATGGGCAGCCTCGCGGTCCTGGACCTCGAAGTTGGCGATGTTCCAGGTGGCCAGCAGCAGCCGGTCGTCCTTTTTGTCCGGAACTTCTCGCGCCTCCCGGTGCCCACGCAGCGCACGCAGCTCGCGCCGCTTGTCGACGGCGAAAGAGAAGTCGGCGGGCTTGGCGAACTCGGGCACGAGCCCACGCTACTTCCCGGCGGGTTGCTCGTCCTGGGGTTGGGCGTTCTCGACCTGGTCCAGCTGCTGTTGGGTTTCGTCGGCCTTTGCGCTCGCGGCCGCCGCATCCTGCTTCGCGGCGTCGGTCTGGTTCGAGCTGACCACCGCCCCACCGCCCACGCCGCCCACGGTGCCGGCCGTGGCCGTGACCAGGGCGATCATCACGCGCGCGTAGGTCTCCCGCCGGTCGCGATCGGTCTCGCCGCCGCCCGTGATGTGCAGCAGCGCTCCGAAGGTGAGCACAGTGGCCAACACGGCCAGCAGCCCGATCCCTCCGAGGTAGAGCTGCGCATGCTCGGTGTCGATCGCCATCAGCACCCCCATCCCGAGCACAACGATGGTGAAGGATCCGAGAACCGACCCCACCAGGAACCTGTTCATCTTGCGGCGTTCGGCGAGCCAGGGGCGAGTCCTGCCGGTTAACGTCGCAACGTGGACCACGACGAGCTTCTGCGCCAGTTCCAACCCCAGCCCCGCTACGACTCGCAGGAGGCGTTCTTCGCCGACTCCGCCGCCGAGTGGACGGACAACCCGGGAAACGAGCTGCGCCGGAAGTACGTCGGCGGCGAGGAGGGGGAGCTGATCGCCGCCACCGACCCCGAGCCCGGCCGCCAGAGGCTCACGCTGGACTTCCTCGGGCACCCGAAGTACTCGGACGGCACCGACGCCGACGCCGAGGACCTGATCAGCTCACCCGCGCGCGACTATCGGCGGCGCTACGTCGAGCTGCGCCAGAAGCCGGGCTACGCGAACGTCATGTACGGGCGCGCAAAGGAGGACTCCGACGGCCGCCTGTGGCTCCAGTACTGGCTGTACTACTTCTACAACGACTACAACCTGGCCGGGGGCGCCGGGCTGCACGAGGGCGACTGGGAGATGGTGCAGCTACGGATGCACCGCGACGAGGACCACCCCGACCTGGCCGTGTACGCCCAGCACAAGCATGCGGGCCAGGCGAGCTGGAGCGAGGTGGAGAAGGAGCCCGGGAGCCCCGACACGCCGCTCGTCTACGTCGGGCGCGGGTCCCACGCCTCCTACTTCCACGCCGGCTACCACGAGACCGAGGCCTGGTACGACCTCGCCGACGGCAAGCGCAAGACGCCGAAGCTGCGGCTGGAGATCATCGGCGACCCGGTGCCCGGCTGGCTGCAGTGGCGCGGACGCTGGGGCGATACCCAGCCCCGCATCCCCGGCTTGCACCAGCCCAGCCCCAGGGGGCCGCTCCCGCACAAGCAGTGGGCCGACCCGAAGAAGCTGGTGGACGACGCGGTGGTGGCCCGCCGGCCGGAGGCGCTGCCCCCGCCCGAGGTCCGGATCGAGCGCCGCGCTGGGCGCCTGCACCTCGACTTCGACTTCTCCGGCCGCGCCACTGGTCGGCCGGAGCGCCTCGTGGTCACCGTCAACTCGGCCGATGACAGTCTGCCGCCCCAGGCGTACACGTTCGCGCTCGAGCCCGCTCTCCGCGGGTCGCTGCAGACCGACATCGAGCTGGCCGCCGGAAAGCGGTACGACGTCTACGTCAGCACCGTGGACGCCGACGGCCGCCCGTCCGAGTCGGTGCTCGTCTACCCCGAGGAGCCCGCCGCCCAGGCCAAGCTATGGCAGCGGCTTCACACGTGGGTGCGCAACGCCGTCGCCCGCCTCCGCGGCCATCGCTAGCTAGCGGTCGGTGGGGATGGCGATCTCGCCCTCCTCCTGCATCAGGCGGTCGAGCACCTCATCGGGCATCCAGGTCCGGTGGGGGTAGCTGCGACCCCAGGAATTGAGGATCGGCACCGCGCCCAGCTCGTCGCGCGTGTCGTTGCCGAGCACGCGATGCACCTCGTCCACCGAGCGCGCCCAGCGGAAGCGCTTGATGCCCTCGCCGTGGTCGGCGGTGTAGCCGGTGCGCTCGGTGTGGTCGTCGTCGGCGTAGGAGTCGTCCCACGACACGTGGCCGAGCGCCTTGAGAATCTCGCCGGCCGCGCGCACGGAGGTCCCGTTGTTGTCGCCGGGCACGGTCTCCGGCCACTCGTCGGCCTCCTTGGAGCGGTCCCACAGCCACCGGGGCGCGTAGGTCCTCCCGTCGTTGAGGAGCGTCATGCAGCGCGACCACCCGAAGCCGACGCACGCGCCCTCCTGCCCCTGGTCGTAGAAGTCCCACCACTCCTCGGTGTCGGGCTCTCCGCCTGGCTCGAGGCAGACGCAGTGGCCGCCCTCCACGGTGGACAGGTCGCCGACGCCGCCTGGCGCGACCCAGTGCTCGCCGCTCGCCTCGTCGAGCTCGGGGCTGAAGAGCTCGGAGTACCAATTCACCCCGATGACAACGGGTCGCTTGCGAGGCTGCTGCTCGAGCGGCAGCGCCGAGAGTGGGTAGTTGTCGACGTGTCCCCAGTCGTCCGGGATGAAGCGACCCAGGCGTCCGTCGTCGGGGTCGCGGTCGATAGGTCGATAGCGCATGAGCCGACCCTCTCCGCTCAGCCCGCGCGACGCAAGGTTTGCGCCGAATTTGCCCCGCTCAGGGCCAGAGCTTGCGCAGCACCCGCAGCGTATTGCCCGCGGTGATCTGCTCGGCGATCTCGGCTCCGTAATGGTCGCTCAGCGCGTCCTCCAGCCGGCTCAGGTCTCCCATGTGCTGGAGGCCGGGGAGCGTGGGCTTCACGAAGCCGTCGAAGTCGGTGCCGAGGGCGACGTTGCGGTGGCTGCCGGTGATCTCCGCGATCCGGTCGATGTGGCGCCGCAGGACGGCGAATGACCCGTCGAAGTCCTTCGGCTTGTCGTCCAGCCCGTCGAGCAACTGGTGTTCGGCCGTGATCAGCCCGATAGCCCCGTCGCGCTCGGCTATCCGGCGGACGGTGGCGTCGTCGTGCATGTAGCTCTGCTCGCCGAACCGGTAACCGGCGTGGGTCGACACCACCGGCAGCGAGCGGTCCGGGTCCGCCTCGTCGAGGAGCTGGAGGGTCTCCGCGATCGAGTCGGCGCGCATGTGCGAGACGTCCACCAGGACCCGGTGGCGGGCCATGGCCCGGACGGCGGCCACGCCGAGGTCGGTGAGCCCCTCGCCCTCGCGCTGGGGGAACAGGCGGCCGTATTGGCCGTCCGTGAGAAACGGCAGCGCGGGCGCCACGGTGGCGACGCCGCGGAAGAACAGGTGCGCGACCGTGACGTAGGCGACCCCGCGCCGGGCCAGCTCCGCGACGTTGGCGTCTATCTGGGCGGCCTCCCCGCCCAGGTGGAAGCCCCCCTCCACGCAGTGCACCAGCGCCGTTGCCCCATCCGCGACGCAGGCGTCGAGCTCGGCGCGGTCGTGGACGACCCGCAGCAGTGACCGATCGTGGGTCCCGACCTCGGCCTCCACCGCCTCGAGGTCGCCCAGGAGGAGCGAGAAGTAGGAGGGCTTCGGCGCCGAGGCGAACCGCTCGTCGGGATCGAGCTCCTCAGAGGGGCGGTAGAGCACCGACAGCGCCACGCCCACGCCGCCTTCGCGAAGCCGCCCGGGGGTGATCCGATAGCCGGAGAAGGGATCCCGGTCGCTGAAGAACCTGCTGGCCAGCCCGAGGATCAGCGCCCGCAGCTTGTCGCCGAGCGTGGGGCGGCGCATCGCCTTGCGCATCAACCCGAGCGCGGTGTCGGGCGTGACGTCGCTCACCACCCGCATCGGGTAGTGGGCGTGCAGGTCGGTCACCATGGCGCCGCGGCCCTCTCGACTACCCCGCCACGGCGTTGTAGTACCGGACGGCCAATCCGGTGAGCATGGTCTCGAAGCAGGCCTCGACCGTCATGTCGTGCTCGTCCGCGTACCCGCGGATGCCCGCCGCCTCGATCTCCTCGCTCTGCGCGATCACCTCGTCCACGAGGTCGGGGTGCTCGTCGGAGAAGAACGCGCCCATCGAGTAGAGGCTGGTGTCCATCAGCGACTCGAGGAAGGGATCCTCCTCGGCGCCCGGCAGCTCCTCAGGCTCGGCCATCGTCGCGCGGCACACTATCGGCGCCGCGCGGCCGGCTCAGGCGCCCGGTGGCAACCCGGGAAGGCCCGGCAACAGCGGACTCGGCGTGCGGAGGACCTCGCGCAGGGTGTTCGCCCCGTTCTCGACCACCGCGGGCGGCAAGGACTCGAGGACAGGCGTAGCGGGTCCGCCGTCGTTCACCACTTCCGGGACCTCGGCCCGAGGCGTCGCGACCACCGGGACCGCGGGCTCCTGCGGGATGATGCGCGGCGCCGCCGCAGCAGGCGGCTCCTCGCGCGGGCCGGAGGGGGGCGCCACTCTCAGCCGAGAGGTCGCGACCTCGGCCACGGGAGCGCGGGGCACGCTCGCGGCGGCAGAGCTCGGCGTCGGGGCGGGGCGTACGCGCTGCCCTGGGGAGCGCTCGTCGTGAACGGTCGACGCCGGTTCCACCGAGAGCTGCTGTCCGCTGCCGCCCGCGCTGCTCAGGGCGCCTATTCCCACGCCGCTGCCCGTCAGGGCCACGGCGGCCACCACGGCTGCCGCCTTTGCGCTGAAGGCGGAGGGAACGAACGGCAAAGGCAGCAGCGCGGCTACGCGCGAGGCACGCGACGCGCGCTCGGGTACGAGGCCGAGCTCCCGTCGCGTCGGCCCGGCACACCGCGCAGCGGCGGACGTGACGCTTGACCAGCCCACGGTCGGTTCGCACGTTCATGCCCTCCACCAGCCGGCCCATTGCACCCCGGACGGTCAGGCAACGGCGGCCGGTCTCGAGCTCGGTGAACTCGGACTGCAGCCGGCGCCGGGCGCGGAACAGGGTGCTCTCGACCCCGGGGCGGGTGAGCTCCATGCGCCGCCCGATCTCCCGGTAGGAAAGGCCTTCGAGCTCTCGCATGACGAGAATGCGCTCGTGGCGATCGGAGAGCTCGTCGAATGCTCCCTGAAGGGTCTCGAGATCCTGCTTCGCGGCCACCTCGCGGTCGGGGCCGTATGGGCTCAGCAGCCGCAGATGGTCACTCGCGTGAAGCCGGCCGTCGACCGAGACCTCGTCGGTGCGCGCGCTGCGGCGGAACTGATCGATCGTCGCGTTGCGTGCGATCTCGTAGATCCAGGGGCGGAAGCTGACCCGCGCCTCGGTCTCTCGCAGCCGGCGCAGGGCCGACAGAAAGGCCTCCTGGGTCAGGTCCTCGGCGCGGCCGTCGTCGCGCACCCTGCGGCGCACGAAGGCGCACACCCGCGGGCGATACCGGCGATAGAGCTCGGCGAAGGCGTGCTCATCTCCAGCGCGCACAGCGTCGACCAGTTCGGCGTCGGTCGCCGAAGCAGTCGCCGTCGTCGCGGCGGCTTCGTTCACAGAATCGCGCCTCCCTGCCTGCTGGTAACCCCTACCTGACCGGCAGCCCTAAAGCCGCCGGCAGGGTCAGGTTACCTTCGGTCGCCCTTGTGTAAACCACCCTCCCCCCTCACCCCCGCGGGGTACCCTGCACGACCGGTGGCCGACCGCGACGAGCTCATCGCCTTCCTCGACGATCTGCTCGACGCCGGAGCGTTCGAGGACTACGGCCCCAACGGCCTCCAGGTACCCGGCGCCCGAGAGGTCCGAAAGGTCGTGACGGGCGTGTCCGCCCACCGCGAGCTCTTCCGGGAGGCGGCCCGGGCCGGGGCGCAGATGGTGCTCTGCCACCACGGGATCATCTGGGGCTCGCGGCCCCAGCCGGTGACCCCGGCTCAGCGCGTCCGCCTCGAGATCCTGTTCGGCGAGGACATGTCCCTCGCCGCCTACCACCTGCCGCTGGACGCCCACCCCGAGCACGGCAACAACGCGCTGATCTGCGAGGCCCTCGGCTTCGAGCCCGCCGGCACGTTCGCCGAGGCCAAGGGCCGGGAGATCGGGCTGATCGCCCGGTCGGCGGAGAGCGTGCCCTTTGCCGAGCTGCGCAGTCGCTGCGCGGCCGCGTTCGGCCAGGAGCCCTTCGCGTGGGACTCGGGGCCCGACGCGGTGCGCAGCCTCGGAGTCGTCTCGGGAGGCGGTGACTTCGCCTTCGCCGAGGCGATCGCGCTGGGCCTGGACGCGTTCGTGACCGGCGAGCCGTCGGAGCCCGCGATGGCCGACTCACGCGAAGCCGGCGTGCACTTCGTGGCCGGCGGCCACTACGCCACCGAGACGCTCGGCGTGCGCCGTCTGGGCGACCTGCTGGCCGATCGCTTCGGGATCGAGCACGAATTTCTCTCCATCCCGAATCCCGTCTAACATCCGCGGTCCGGAGTCACCGACGAGGGAGACATATATGGCGATCCACCTGACGCCCACCGAGCTCGGCCGTGAGGCCGGGATGCACCGCCGCGAGGTAATCGCGAAGTGCACGGAACTCGGGGTGCCGATCTATCAGGGACGGATCGACAAGGTGTTGTTCGAGGAGACGCTGAAGGACGCGATGCGCCGGCAGGAGCTCGCCAAAGCGTCGTAGTATCCGCCCCGGTAGCCAACCGGGGAGGAACTGAAGATGGAAGCAGTGACCGCGCCCGAGCAGGGCACGGGGTCCAAGACGATGGCCGACCTGGCCGGTCTGGCCGCGCAGAAGCACGCCGACAAGCCCGCGCTGCGACACAAGTCGGGCGACGAGTGGGTCGAGACCACCTACGCCGAGCTCGGCGAGGCGATCAGCGAGGTCGCCCGCGGCCTGATCGACCTGGGGATCGAGCACGGCGAGAAGGTCGCGATCGTCAGCCACACCCGGCCCGAGTGGACCTTCGCCAACATGGCGATCTTCTCCGCCGGCGCGGTCTCGGTGTCCGTCTACCAGACCAACTCCCCGGCCGAGTGCCACTACGTGATCGAGCACTCGGAGTCCAAGGCGGTGTTCGTCGAGGACGGCGAGCAGCTCGGCAAGATCCGCCAGGTCCAGGACGACCTGCCCAACCTCGAGCACATCATCGTGTTCGATCCCGGCGACGCCGACATCGGCGACGCGATCTCGCTCGACGACCTGCGCGAGCGCGGGCGTGGCCGCGACGCCGAGGAGCTCGACCAGCGCATCCAGGCGGTCGGCCCCGACGACCTCGCGATCACCATCTACACCTCCGGCACCACCGGCCCGCCCAAGGGTTGCCTGCTGACGCACGGCAACTACCGCGACGTCACCTCGATGACCGAGACGATGGGAGTGCTGGAGGAGGGCGAGGTCGTCTATCTGTTCCTCCCGCTGGCCCACGCGTTCGCCAAGCTGATCCAGTACGTGGGGCTCGACCTGGGCGGCTGCCTCGCCTTCTGGGAGAAGGACCCGACCAAGATCATCCCCAACCTGACCGAGGTCAAGCCGACCTACTTCCCGTCGGTGCCCCGGATGTTCGAGAAGATCTACACGCTGGCCACGGCGAACGCCGAGGATCCCGAGAAGCTCAAGCAGGCGGTCCAGCTGGGGCTGAAGGTTCGCCTGGCCGACCACAACGGCGAAGAGGTCTCCGACGAGGAGCGCGAGGCCTTCGACCAGGCCGACGAGGCGCTGTACAAGAACGTGCGCGCCCTGTTCGGCGGCAACATCCGCCAGTGCGTCACCGGCGCGGCCCCCATCGCCAAGGAGATCCTCGAGTTCTTCTACGCCTGTGGGGTGCCGGTGATGGAGGGATACGGCATGACCGAGACCTCCACCGTGGCGTCCGCCAACACGCCGGAGAACTTCCGCTTCGGCTCGGTGGGCAAGACCCTGCCGAACGTGGAGGCCAAGGTGGCCGAGGACGGCGAGCTGCTGCTCAAGGGCCCGAACATCTTCCAGGGCTACTACAAGAACGAGGAGGCGACCGACGAGACGCTGGTCGAGGGGTGGCTGCACACCGGCGACCTGGGCTCGATCGACGACGACGGCTACGTGTTCATCACCGGTCGCAAGAAGGACATCATCATCACCGCGGGCGGCAAGAACATCACGCCGGCCAACCTGGAGAACGGGCTCAAGCAGAACCGCTGGATCTCCCAGGCGGTGGTGGTCGGCGACCGGCGGCCGTATCTCATCGCGCTGATCACGATCGACCCCGAGGAGGCACCGGCCTTCGCGTCCGAGCACGGGCTCGAGGTGGGCGATCTCCCGGAGTCCGAGGAAATGCGCGCCGAAGTCCAGAAGGTGGTCGACGAGGTGAACTCCCACGTCGGTCCGGTCGAGCAGATCAAGCGCTTCGTGATCCTGCCCGAGGACCTCTCCCAGGAGAACGGCGAGCTGACGCCGACGCTGAAGGTGAAGCGAAACGTGGTCCACGAGCGCCACGACGAGGAGATCGAGGACCTCTACGCGGGCTAGCGGCTGGCCTAGACTCGGGCGTTCTGCCTCGTAACGACCCGACAGACACCGGTGGGATGTTCATCGGGCGCCGGCCCGGCACGGCGCCGCTGCGCGTGCGCGAAGGCGCGGTGCGCGGGACGGAGGGACGGCAGCGCTTCGACCGCTTCTTCGCCTACGGGCTGCTTGCGGTCGAGCTCGTCATGTGCCTCAGCCTGTTCGGGCCGCAGCCGCTGTTCTGGTTCTGGGTGGGCTCCCAGGTGCAGTTCCTGACCGGCTTCGTAACCGCGGGGATCGGGACGATCATGCTCGGCACGCTGGCCTCCCTCCTGATCACCGTGGCCCTGGCCAGGCGGGTCGACGTGGCCTGGAGGCTGGTGCGCCGCGCGGGCGGCCACAAGCAGGAGAACGGCGCACTGGAGCGGATTTTCGCCATCAGCGTTGCGATCGCCGTGGTGGGCTTCACCATCTGGTTCCTGGTAATCCAGGGCCCCGGGCCCTCGCTCGCGCCGCAGAACTGATGCGCGAATCAGGGGGCGCGAGTGTCAAGCCTGGCAAGGAAGCAGGAAGCGAAGCCTGCTTCGCAGGCGAGCGACCGATGACGCCGCCAGGCGTAGGCGATCGCGTCCCCTGATGGGCCTTCTGGATTACTACCGGCAGTTCGAGGAGGTCGACCCTGAAGAGGCGCGGCAGGAGCTGCGCGCGCGCCGCGCGCGCGAGAAGGCGATGGCGCTCGAGGAGGTCCCCGACGTGGACCTCTCCGGCACCGAGTGGCCGGAGTTCCCCAACTCCGAGGTGGTGAACGCCTCGATCTACACCGCGCGTGGGCGGGTGAACGGCTACCCCGACCGCGACGCCAAGCGCATCCGCGGCGTGCTTGGGGAACGGCACGGAGTCGAGCCCGAGCAGATCGTGCTGGGCAACGGCGCCGCAGAGCTGCTGCAGGCCGCCGCCTTCGCGCTGCTCGGCCCGGGCGACGAGCTGCTCACCCCATGGCCCTCCTACCCCCTCTACCCGCTGATGGCAGCGCGGGCCGGCGCCACGCCGGTGGCGGTGGAGCGCACGCCCGACGAGCTGCGCGCAGCGATGAGCGAGCGCACCCGGCTGCTGGTTCTCTGCAACCCCAACGACCCGACCGGGGAGTACCTGACCGCCGAGCAGATCGCATCGCTGGCCTCGTCGTTGCCCGAGCACGCGCACGTGCTGGTCGACGAGGCACTGGTGCACTTCCAGGACGCCGAGGACCCGGACTCCGTACTGCGCCTGGTGGACGCCTTCCCCCGCCTGGCGGTGGTGCGGACATTCTCGAAGATCTACGGGCTGTCGGGGCTGCGGGCCGGGTATGCCGTGGGGTCCACCTCCTCCACCGCCCTGCTGGACCGCATCGCACCCGTGCTCGGGGTCAACGCGCTCACCCAGGCGGCGGTGGACCAGGCGCTGAAGATCGGCGGGCCCGAAGTGCAGCGCCGCCGCGAGGGGGTGATCCGCGAGCGCTCCCACCTGGTCGACTCGCTGCGCGAGCTGCCGGTGGACGTCAGCGACAGCCAGGCGAACTTCCTATGGATCAGCGCCCGCGACATGTCGGGCAACGAGCTGGCCAACCGCCTGCGCGAGCGCGGCGTGATCGTGGCGCCGGGCGGGCCATTCGGCGAGGAGCAGCACGTGCGCGCCACCGTGCGCGACGAGGCGGCCAGCGGGCGCCTGCTCAAGGCGCTCGGCGAAGTGCTGCGCTGAGCGCCTCGAGCCGCGGCGCCTAGATCTCGTCGTCTCTGGCCATCGCCAGGGAGAGCGCCAGGTCCTCCACTCCGTTCCCGCCGTTCGCCGCCGGCATCGCCGTCGGGGTGGCCCTCGTGGCGGCCAGCAGCGTCGCCTTCGTCGCGTCGGCGATCCCGTGGCCTGTGGCCAGGTCGGCGCCGGGGCCGGCCTTGTGGTGTCCGGTGGACGGGGCCGCGCGTCCCTTCGTGACATCGCGCGCGGTCGTCTTGAGGATGTCCTTGGCCTGCAGCGGCGTGATCTGTGGCCAGGCCTGCCGCATCAGCGCGCAGGCTCCCGCGACCTGGGGGGCAGCCGCCGAAGTGCCGCTGAACGCCGCCCAACCGTCGTTGGCCTTGGTGTCGTCGCCGTTCGGGAAGGCCGTCCCGCCGAAATCCCGGTCGATCTCGTCGCCGGGCTCGACCGGGAGCATGATGTACACGGCGCCGGGCGGCTTGCCGACCAGGCCGCAGACGTCCGGCACGCGCCGGTTCGGGTAGATCTTGCTCTTGAAGCCGCTGGCGTACTCGGTCGCCTCCGGGTCGTGCAGCGCCTGGAAGTACGCGCCTCCGGCTGAGATGACGTCGGGGTGCTGGCCCGGGAATCCCCAGTGCCCGTTTCCAGCAGAGAAGATCACGATGATCCCCTGCTGAACCGCGTTGGCGACCGCGGCGGCCATGGCCTGGTCGGCCGCGTCCAGGGGCGGGTCCTCGATGTCGAAGCCCCAACTGCACGTAATGATGTCCGGTCCGAGCGCCACCGCGGCGTTGAAGGCGCCGGTGAGGTTGATGAAGTCGGTCTTGACCATCGTGAAGCTGACGTCCGGAGCGACGGCGAAGACGTTGGCCGACTCGCCCGTGCCGTGCCCCACCTCGTCCCGTAGCGGCTTGGTCGCACCCGGCCCCAGGACCACGGGGTCGGAGCGGTACCCGCGGGCGGAGAAGTACGGGTGGCGGTACCAGCCGCTGTCGACCATGGCCACCTTCACGCCCTTGCCGGTGTAGCCGGCGCGCTGCGCGATGTCGGCCTTCATGCCCAGCGACACGTCCGCCGGCACGTCGAGGTACCAGTAGCTCTTGCGCGGCGGCATCTTGGAGACTGCAAAGGGGTAGCCCTTCTTGCTGAGTGCGACCCCCTCGATGAGGTCCCCGAGCGAGCTCTGGGACGTATCGATCAAGCCCGGAACCGGGGTGTCGGGCGAGTCGAGGCGCGTCGTGGCCTCCACCCTGCGGCGCGACTTGCGGGTGGTCTGCGCCTCGGCGACGATGCGCGTCTTGAATGCGCGTTCGTAGACGCGCGCCGGAGCGCCGATGGTGATCGTGGTGTCGCCGACCCTCAGCACGTCGAAGCCCTCGGCCTGAAGCTGGGCGACGGCCTCGGCGGTGACGTCCGAGTCCGAGCGAAAGCCCTGCACGGTCTCCCTGGTCACCGGAGTCGAAGTCGCGAACAGCGAGGTCCCCTCAGCGGACAGCGGGGATGCCTCCGCGTAGACCAAGGACGGCACCTTTGCGGTCTCGCGCTTGGATGCATTGCGCTTAGCCATTGCTCTCCCTCTGTTCGCCTGGTCGCGGACCGAACATGTGGGCCCGCTTGGGGAACGCGACGGCCTCGACGAGGTCGCGCACGTCTTCGGGCAGGTGCGGCTCGCCCCGCGGAGTCACCATCGCCTCACCGGGGGCCGGCTCGGGGTTGACGTCCAGTCCGACGCCGAGCGCGTGCTCGAACGTCTCCTGCGCGCCCTCGATAGTCAACGACGCTCCCTGGTCCTGAACCGTGAAGCCGTGCTGCTCCAGGACCCTCCGCGCGTCGTCCTTGGTACCCGAGGCCGGTATCGCCTCGGCGGATAGCCGCTGAGACATGTCACCCATCTACTTGGGCCGACCCTAAACAGGGTGCCCGCACCGGCGCAAGGGCCGGTTGTAACTTTTAGGCCTGGCCCGACTGGCGCAGCAGCGCGCCGGTGGTCTGTTCGAGGATGCGGCGCCAGGCCGCCGTGCTCTCGCGCTCTTCCTCGAAGCGCTTGACCACCTTGCGCACGCGCGTGGCCGAGACCTCGATGCCGTGCCGAGCGCAGACCTCGCGCAGACGCTCGTAGTCCTCGGCGAGTTTGAGCGTCACCGACTCGAACCCGTGGCGGGCGATGTCGACCCGCTTGTTGAAGTCGAGAATGTGGGTCTCGAACATCAGCTCGTCGTTGGGATCGGGCTCGATCAGGATGATGTCCACGCCCGGGTACTTCTCCTCCCAGTGGCGCACCGCCTCGTGCAGGCGCTGGTGGGCGAGCAGCTTGAAGGACTGGTAGCCGATCTGGGGGAAGCCCATGTCGGCCACTCGGCGCACCCGGCTGCCCAGCATGGTGGGGATGACCTTCTGAAAGTCGTTGACGTAGGGCACCAGCGGATTGACCACGATCACGAACTTGGCCCCGCGCTCCACGGCGACGTCCACGTTGGTCGTCGACCGGATGCCGCCGTCGATCAGGTGGCGGCCCTTGATCTCGACCGGCTTGTAGATCATGGGCAGGGCCGTCGAAGCGGCCGTCGCGCGGGAGATCGGCACGTCATCCCACTCCTCGCCCCCGAGCACGATCCGCTCGCAGGTGTCGAGGTCGGTGGCCGTCAGGTAGAGCTCGTTCTCCAGCAGCCGGAAGTCGTTGACCCGGTCGGGGTCGCCGAGGACGGTCTCCAGGTACTCCTCCAGCGCCGTGCCGTCGTACAGGCCGGAGGGCAGCCCTTCGGCCAGCCCCACCGCGATGTCGATGATCGACGAGGAGCGCAGGTTGGTCAGGAAGTCGCGCGCGATGCCCAGCGAGCGCAGCGGCATCAGCGCCAGCGACTGTGCGAACTCCATGACGTTGGGCCGCATCAGCGAACCCCGGTCCACATCGCGGAACGGCGTGGGCACCTGCTGGTTGACCACCCGCATCATCTCCTCGGGTGTCACGCCGTTGGCGGCCAGGCTGGCCACGAAGGAGCCGGCGCTGGTGCCCACGTACACGTCGAACTGGTTGACCGTGCGGTTCACGGCCAGCAGGTCGAGAGCGCGCAGCGCGCCTATCTCGTAGACGCCACCGGTGAACCCTCCGCCGCCCAGGACCAGGGCGGTGCGCGACCGCCGTGCCCTCCGGCGGGGCGGCTTGCCGACTGTCTGGCGCTCCTTGCCCGAAGGCTTCTGGAGCTTGACCACCTCACCCATACGCGCCGGTCAGTATCCCGTATAAAGCGGCCAAACGGGACACCGCCACTCCCGGCCTGCTTCCGTGTTGGCTTCCCCAATGGCGCGTTTCGCGACTTTTTCCCTGCTCACGCTCATTCTGCTGGGCCTCCCCGCCGGGGCTTCGGCGCAGCTGAGCTCAGGCGAGTCGTCCATGAGCAAGGCGCTCAAGCGCCAGATCCGGGCCGCCGGCAGCCACAGCGGCGCCTACGTCGTCAACGCCACCGAGAACCGCGGGGTCTTCCGCTCCCGGGCGGACCGGGCCCGCGTCCTGGCCTCCAACACCAAGCTGTTCACCACCGCGGCGGCGCTGGCCCGCTACGGCAGCGCGGGCCGGCTGGCCACCACGGTGAGGGGCGAGGGCAACCTCGAGGGCGACGGCACGTGGCGGGGCTCGCTGTACCTGGTGGGCGGCGGTGACCCGAGCTTCGGCAGCCGCAGCTTCGGCAGCCGCAACTACGGCGGCGGTGGCGCGGTCGAGGATCTTGCCGCCGCGCTGCAGAGCGCCGGCATTCGCCGCGTCAGCGGCCGGATCATCGGCGACGAGACCGCCTTCGACACGCGCCGCGGGGGGCCCTCGTCGGGCTACCGGACGTCGGGCTACGTGGGGCCGCTCAGCGGTCTGGCCTTCAACCGCGGCCTGGCCACCGAGAGCGGCCGCGGCTACCAGTCCAATCCGGCGCTGTTCGCCGCCGCGCGGCTGGACTCCGCCCTGGGACGGCGGGGCATCGACGTGGCCATCTCCCCCCGCACCGGTGACGCGCCGGCAGCCACCACCGAGCTTGCCGCCGAGCAGTCCCCGGAGATGTCCCGCCTCGCCACCCTCACCAACCGCCCGTCGGACAACTTCTTCGCCGAGATGCTCCTCAAGGCCATCGGCCTGCAGGTCGACGGCCGCGGCACCACGGGCGGAGGCGCCCGCGCGGCCACCCTGTTCGCCCGCAACCTGGGCTCGCGACCGCGGATCGCCGACGGCTCGGGCCTCAGCCGCCGCAATCGCGCCTCACCGCGCAGCGTGGTGAGGCTGCTGATGGGGATGCGCAGGCGCGACGAGGGCGCGGCCTACACGAACTCGCTGGCCGTCGCCGGCCGCAGCGGCACGCTGCGCTCGCGCATGCGCCGTGGGCCGGCGCGCCGCAAGTGCCGCGCCAAGACGGGCACCATCTCCGGGGTGAGCACGCTGTCGGGCTACTGCCGCGCGCGCTCGGGACAGGTGTACGCGTTCTCGTTCCTGATGAACGGGGTGTCGGCCTCCGGCGCGCGCCGGATCCAGGACCGCATGGCGCAGGCCGTGGCTGGCGTACGCTAGATCACCTGAGCCGCCAGCCCGATAGCGAAGTCGCGATCATCGGTGCCGGGTTCTCCGGCATCGGAGCCGCCATCAAGCTCGACCAGGCCGGAATCGAGGGCTCGGTCCTGTTCGAAGCGGGCGACGGCGTGGGCGGGGCGTGGCACTGGAACACCTACCCCGGCGTGTGCGTGGACATCCCGTCGCCCGAGCTACCAGTTCTCCTTCGAGCAGCGCGACGACTGGTCGAAGACCTACGCGCCGGGCAACGAGCTGAAGGACTACGCCGAGGACTGCGTCGACCGCTACGGCCTTCGTCCTCGCATCCAGCTGAACACCGAGATCAACGGCGCCGCGTTCGACGAGGACGCCGACCTGTGGGAGATGTCGACCTCCGACGGCCGCACGATCACCGCGCGCTTCGTGGTCGGCGCCACCGGCGTCTTCTCCCAGCCCAAGCCGCCCGACATCGACGGCCTCGACACCTTCGAGGGCACCGTCATGCACACCGCGCGCTGGGACCACGGCCAGGATCTGCGCGGCCGCCGGGTGGCGGTGATCGGCACGGGCGCCTCGGCGGTGCAGGTGATCCCTTCGATCGCCCCCGAGGTCGAACAGCTCACCGTGTTCCAGCGCACCCCGATCTGGTGCCTGCCCAAGTCGGACAAGCCGCGCGAGCAGTGGCGCGTGGCGGGGTTCCCCGGCGCTGGGCTCGTTCGCCGGGTGGCCAGCCAGGCGTTCGTGGAGCTGACCTTCCCGCTGCCGGCCCACTTCGATGGCGTCGTCCCCCTGGCCAAGGTCGGCGAGCGAACCGCCCGCAGACACCTGCGCCGGCAGGTGCACGACCCCGTGCTGCGGGACAAGCTCACGCCCCGCTACACGCTGGGCTGCAAGCGGCCGGGCTTCTCCAACGACTACCTGCCCACGTTCAACCGCTCCAACGTGGAGCTCGTGACCGACGGGATCGAGGCGATCACCCCCACCGGCGTGCGCACGGCCGACGGCACCGAGCACCAGGTCGACACGCTGGTCCTGGCCACCGGCTTCAAGGTCTTCGACCGCGGGAACATGCCCCCCTACCCGGTGCTCGGCCGCGACGGGGTCAACCTCGAGCGGTGGTGGGACGAGAACCGCTTCCAGGCCTACCAGGGAGTCAGCGTCCCGGGCTTCCCCAACCTGTTCACGATCCTCGGCCCCTACGCCTACAACGGGGCCAGCTACTTCACGCTGATCGAGAACCAGTCCAAGCACATCGTTCGCCTCCTGCGCCGCGCGCGGCGGGCCGGGGCGACGTCGGTGGAGGTCAAGCAGGAGGCCAACCGGCGCTACTTCGAGTCGATGCTGGGCCGGCGCAAGAACCAGGTCTTCTTCCGGGGCAGCTGCGGGACGGCCCACAGCTACTACTTCGACCGCCACGGCGACGCCCCGTTCCGTGCCTCGCCCACCATCGAAGCTGCGTGGCGAAGCGCCCGGTTCGACCTCGACGACTACCGCTTCGCCTAGGCGCCCTCCAGCAGCGCCACCAGCGCTTCCTCGTCGAGCGTCTCGGTGCCGAGCTTCTGCGCCTTGTTGAACTTCGACGCGCCCGGGTCGGCGCCGGCCACCAGGTAGTCGGTGTTCTTGGACACCGACCCGGTCACCTTGCCCCCGGCCGCCTCGATCCGCTCCCCCGCCACCTCGCGCGACATGTTCGGCAGCGTTCCCGTGATCACGAAGGTCATTCCCGCCAGCGGGCCCTCGGTGCCCGGCGCGGGGCCCGTCTCCTCGAACTGCAGGCCGTGGCCGCGCAGGCGGTCGATCAGCTCGCGGGTGCGGTCCTCGGACAGGGTCTCGACGATCGTGTCGGCCAGGATCGGGCCTATCCCCGGAGTCTCGGTCACCTGCTCGGGGGTGGCCTCCAGCAGCGCGTCGATCGTGCGGAAGTGAGCGGTCAGGCCGCGCGCGTTGACGTATCCGATGCCCGGGATTCCCAGCGCGTAGAGCACGCGCCCGAACGGCACCTCCCTGGTGGCGTCGATCGAGGCCATCAGGTTGCGAGCCGAGATCTCCCCGAAGCCCTCCATCTCGGTCAGCTGCTCCTCGTCGAGCTCGTAGATGTCGGCGACGTCGGAGATCAGGCCCTCGGACAGGAAGCGGCGCGCGTTCTCCTCACCCAACCCCTCGATGTCCATCGCGCCCTTGGACACGAAGTGCTTGATCGCCTGGAAGACCTGCCCGGGACAGCCGGCCCGGTTGGGGCAGATGGTCCACACGCCGTCCTCGGGCTTCACGGTGGGCGTGCCGCAGGCCGGGCACTTCGCCGGCGGCTCGGGAACCGGCGAGCGGTTCTTGCGCTTCTGGGCCTCCGGCGTAGGCGAGACCACCTGCGGGATCACGTCGCCCGCCCGCATGACGATCACCTCGTCGCCGTCGCGCACGTCCTTCTTGCGCAGGTCCTCCTCGTTGTGGAGCGTGGCGAGCTTCACCGTCACCCCCGAGACCTGCACCGGCTCGAGCGATGCGAACGGGACCATGTGGCCGGTCCGGCCCACGTTCCACATCACGCCGTTGAGGGTGGTGGTGGCCGTCATGGGGGCGAACTTCCACGCGATCGCCCCGCGGGGCTCGCGGCCCACCACCCCCAAGCGCCGCTGCAGCTCGAGGTCGTCCACCTTGACCACCACGCCGTCGGTCTCGTAGTCCAGCGCGTCGCGGCGGTCCTCCCAGGCCACGCAGGCCTTCACCACGCTGGGCACGTCGTCGTGGCGCTCGATCTCGGGGTTGACCCGGAAGCCGTGCTCCTTGAGCCACTCCAGCGACTCCCACTGGGACGAGAGCTCGATCCCCTCCACCGCGCCGATGCTGTAGCTCCACATGGACAGCGGCCGCGCGGCCACCAGCTCGGGGTCGAGCTGGCGGATCGTGCCGGCGGCGGAGTTGCGCGGGTTGGCGAAGGTGGGCTCGCCGGCGGCGGCGCGCTGCTCGTTGAGGCGGGCGAAGGCGCTGCGGGGCATGTACGCCTCTCCGCGCACCTCGAGCAGGGCCGGGGCGTCGTCGATCCGCAGCGGGATCGCCTTGATCGTGCGCAGGTTCTGGGTCACGTCCTCGCCGATGGTGCCGTCGCCGCGGGTGGCGCCGCGGACCAGCACGCCGTCCTCGTAGACCAGCGAGATGGCCAGCCCGTCGACCTTGGGCTCGGTGACGTACTGGATCGTCGCGTCCTCGATCTCCTCCTTCTTGAGGCGGCGGTCGGTGCGCTCCACCCACGCCTCGAGCTCCTCCTCGTTGCGGGCGTTGGCCAGCGACAGCATCGGCTGGAGGTGCTCGACGTGCTCGAACTTGTCCAGCGGCTTGGCCCCCACCCGCTGCGTCGGCGAGTCGGGGGTGAGCAGCTCGGGGTGCGCGGCCTCGATGTCGCGCAGCTCGTTGATCAGGACGTCGTAGTCGGCGTCCGAGATCTCGGGGTCGTCGAGGACGTAGTAGCGGTGGTTGTGGTGATCGAGCTCCTTGCGCAGCTCGGCCGACCGCTCTGCCGGATCCTGCTTGCTCACACCTCTTCGGCGGCGGGGCGCAGCAGCGCCTCGAGGTCGAAGCCCCCGAGGGCCTCGATCCCCGCCTGGTCGGTCAGGTCGAAGTGCAGCGGCGTGACGGCGATCCGGCCGGCGGCGAGCGTCGCGAAGTCGGTGCCCTCCTCCTCGTGGTAGCCCGGTGCGTCGCCGTAGATGTGGTAGCGCCTGCGCCCGTCCTTCTCCCCGGTTTCGACGAGCTGGTCGCGGTAGATGCGCTTGCCCAGCCGGCAGGCCTCGGCGCCCTCCGCGTGCCCCTGCGGTGCGTTGATGTTCAGCAGCGTCCCCTCGGGCATGGGCACCTCGTCCAGGCGGTCGACGATCGCCGCCGTGAACGACGCCGCCTGGGCGAAGTCCTCGTCGGACCAGTGCGAGGGCGCGGTCCAGTCCAGCCGCCCGCGGTCGGCCTGCTGGGAGACTGCCACCGCCGGGAGGCCCAGCACGATCCCCTCCAGCGCTGCGGCCACCGTGCCCGAATAGGTGATGTCGTCCCCGAGGTTGGACCCGTGGTTGATGCCCGAGACGATCAGCTCGGGCTGGAACGGGATCAGCCCCAGCGCGGCGAAGCGCACGCAGTCCACCGGGGTGCCGTCGGTGGCGAAGCCAGAGGTCCCGTCGCCGAAGTCGACTTCCTCCACACTCAGCGGCTTGCGGGTGGTGATGCTCCGCCCCATCGCCGACCGGTTGCCGTCGGGGGCAATGACCGCCAGCTCGACGCCGTCGACTTCCAGCAGCGCCCGCCGCATCGTGTCCAGGCCCGTGGCGCGGATCCCGTCGTCGTTGGTGAGGAGGACCTTCATCCTCAGGGCAGGCTAGTCGTAGGCCACGGCCTCGAGGCACAGCCCGAGTGCCGGCGCGGTGTCGGGCGCCTCGCTACGCGGGCGCCCCTCGAGCAGCCGTAAGAACGCCGCCTGCTCCATGCGGCCGGCGGACACCCATAGCATCGCCCCGACCAACGTGCGGACCATGTGGCGCATGAAGCTGTCCGCGGTGATCCAGTACTCGACCACCTCGCCGTGCTCGACCCACGCCGAGCGCGTGAGGTCGCGCGTGAAGCGCGAGTGATAGCCGCCCGTCGGTGTGAAGGCGGTGAAGTCGTGGGTGCCGACGAGTGCCGCGGCGCAGGTGTGGAGCGCCTCGCGGTCGCACGGCCGGCGCCAGTGCAGCGCGGTGCGGCGCTCGTGCGGCGAGCGGGCGGGGCGGGTCAGCACGCGGTAGCGGTAGGTGCGCGAGCGCGCGTCGCGACGGGCGTCGAAGTCGTCGGGAGCCGGGTCCGAGGTCACCACGGCCAAGTCCGCGGGCAGCAGGCCGTTCAGCCGCTGGGCGGGGATGGGGGTGCCCGGGTGGCTGGCCACCTGCCCCCGGGCGTGCACGCCGGCGTCGGTGCGCCCCGCCACGGTGAGCTGGACCGGCTCCCGGGCGATGGTTGCCATGGCGCCCTCGAGCGTCTCCTGCACCGTGCGCCGCCCGGGCTGGGTCGCCCAGCCGGCGAAGTCCGTTCCGTCGTACTCGATGAGCAGCCGGGCGGCCAGGGTCAGCCGGGGCGGCGAGCGACGATCGCCGCGAAGTGGCCGTCCACCGAGAACGGGCCGTCGCCGCCGGCCCAGCCGCGCGCGACCTCCAGTACCTCCTCGCGCATCCGCGCGTAGAGGTCGGGCGGCATGTTCGCCTTGGCGGCGACCTGCGGTGGCGCGCCTCGCTCCATGGTGGCCACGAACTCCTCCGGCGAGTCGCCCTCCCAGGGAAGTGTGTGCTCCGTGATCTCGATGCTCGAGGCGAGGCCGTCGAAGCGCTCGCGTACGGCCTCCTCGTCCGACCACTCCTCGATCCCCGGCGGGGCTTCCTCGCCCGGCTCGGGCGGTGGCGCGTAGCGACGGCCGACGGAGAACAGGTCGTAGTTCGCCCCGCTGGCCATCCAGGCGGTCATGCCCACCGTGCCGCCGGGCCTGACCACGCGGAACATCTCCTCGGCGGCCACCCGCGGGCGGGGCGCGATCATCGCGCCGAACACCGAGCCGACGCAGTCGAAGCGGGCGTCCTCGAAGGGCAGGTCCTCGGCGTCCGCTTCCACCCACTCGATCTCCACGCCCTCGGCCTCGGACCGCTCGCGGCCCCGGGCGACCATGCCCGGCGCGATGTCGGCGGCCACCACGCTGGCCCCTTCCTCGGCGCTGAGCACCGCGAAGTTGCCGTCCCCGGCGGCGTTGTCCAGCACCTCTTGGCCGGCGGACACCGCGCACAGGTCGACGAGGACGCGGGCGGCGGGGCGCAGCTGTTCCGACAGGTCGGTGTAGTCGCCCTGGCTCCAGGTCTGAGCCGACTGCGCCTTGATCTTGGCCGCGTCCACCGCGGCGGAGCCTAGAGGCCCGGCGGGTGGCGCACGACGTAGCCGCCGCCGGTCTGGCGGGGCCCGCCCCAGCGCGAGCCGCTGTCGCTGCGCGCGCTGGTGTCGAAGCGCCGGCCGTTGATCGTCATGTAGACGTGGCCGGAGCTGGCGTAGATCGAGATGTACCGGCCTGGACCGGAGGCGCCGTAGCTCATGAAGCCGCCAGAGGTCATCGGCGCCGAGATCAGGCCGCCGCCGTGCAGCGCGTACGAGACCGAGCCCGAGCAGTCGTATCCGGTGTCGTTGAACGAGCCGTGGCCGCCGCCGTAGCGGTAGGGCTTGCCGGCGATGCGGTTCGCCGCGGCCGTGACGCGGGCCACGATCGAGGATCCGCCTCCCCCGCCTCCGCCACCGCTCGAGCGGCGCCGGCGGCGCTGGACGCGCCGCTTGCGCTTGAGCGCGGGACCGGGGGCCATGCGCAGGGCGCGGCGGGTGGCCGGGCCGGCCACGCCGTCCACGGGCAGTCCCTTGCTGCGCTGGAACCGGCGCAGTGCCTTCTCGGTGGCCGCGCCGAACACGCCGTCGGGCGACAGGCCGAGCGCGGCCTGGAGCGACTTGATGCCGCCGCCCCGGCGGGCACGCCGGGCGCCGGCGAAGCGGGTCTTCGGCTTGCTCGAGGAGCCATGCCGGCGCCTCTTGGTCGGCCGGTCTCGCTTGAGCACCTTGCCCGAGCGGATGTTCATCGCGGCCAGGGTCTGCGGCCCGGCCTTGCCGTCCACGGGGAGGCCGTGCGCCTTCTGCCAGCGGCGCAGCGCCTTCTCGGTAGACGGCCCGAAGTCGCCGTCCGCAGAGAGGCCAAGCTTGGCCTGCAGCGCGCGCACACCGCCACGCTTCGCGGCCGTCTTGACCTTGCGGGCCTTCGGCTTGGTGGGGTTGCTCACCCGCGTGACCTTGGGTCGCAGTGTGGTCGAGGTCGTCGCGGCGATCGTCTCGCCGGCGGTCTCGGGGGCCTCCGCGCTCTGCTGGCGCGGGAGGGCGGGCATCTCGGGCGCCGCGGGCTTCTCGGCGGCTGCCTTCGTCGGCGCAGAGGACTTCGCTGCGGGCTGCGCAGCGGCGTCGTTTGAGGAGGCGCTCGAGTCGTCCAGCACCAGCGCAGCCGGCTCGGTCGCGGCGGCGCCGCCACCGCTCTCGCTGATGGCCTTGGCCGCGGCCACGCCGGCCACCGGGCCGCCGGTCGCGATCAGGATCGCCGCCAGGGGCACGCTGCGCCCGCCGATCTCGGTCGGCAGGCCGCGACGCTGCGACGCCGCTGCGCGGCGCGCGCGTGAGCGCTCCAGTGACTGCTCCCACGGATCGAGGGAGCCCAGATCCCTTTGCAAGTCCAACCGCCTCTCTTCTTTGCACTCCGCCTGCGGGGTTAGCTGACGGGCTCGCGGCTCGCGCTACGCTCGGCCTACGGCCATGCGATTCGCCCCTGCGGATCGAGTCCGCATCGGGTCCCCCGCTCGCCGTGCCCGGGGCAGCGGCGACTCGGCGTGATTGAGGCCGTCGTTCTATCAGCCGAAACTCCTGCACATTGCAGGATTTCTTGCAGCACGGCCGCGTGCAGGAAGCGGCCCGGCCCGGGAGCGCCCAGCTACGCTGCGGCGGGTGGCCGGCACCTCACCCCACTCTCGCTGGCTCCAGTACTTCGAGGATCGGCGCGAGCGCGACCTCGATGCGCCGCTGGACGCGCCGTTCGCCGAGCGGCCCGGGCGGGCGGAGGTGGCGCGGTCGATAGCTCGCTTCGAGCTCGGGGAGTCGGGCGATGGGGAGCGCATCCGCCGGCTGGCCGGCGAGAACGGCGACCGGGCCTACGCGCGCGCGATCGAGCTGTTCGTGGCCGAGGAGGGCCAGCACGCGCGCTGGCTCGGCCTGCTGCGCAAGCGCTTCGGGGGCGAGAAGCTGACGTCCCACTGGTCCGACGGCGCGTTCGTCGCGCTGCGCCACCTGGGCGGCCTGCGGCGGGAGATCTGCGTCCTGCTGACCGCCGAGCTGATCGCCCTGACGTACTACCGCGTGTTGGCGGAGGCCCACGACGACCCGGTCCTCGCCGCCGCCTGCGACCGGATCCTGCTCGACGAGCGCGGCCACGTGGCCTTTCACCGCGCCACCCTGGGCCTGGAGTTCGCTTCCATGCCGCCCGTGGCCCGCACCGCTGCCGTCCTGGCCTGGCGGAGCTTCGTGACCGCGACGGTGAAGGTGGTCGCGTTCGACCACCGCGCCGTGCTCTCGCTGGCGGGTGTGAGCCGCGGCGAGTTCGAGGCCGAGGTCCGCGGGCGGGCCCGCCGGCTGGCCCAGGCGGTGCGCCGGGCTGCCGCCGAGGAGCAGCCGGCGTGGACCTGAGCCTCGTCAGCCTCGACTCGCCCGACGAGACCCGCACCTTGACGCTTCGAGCCCCCCGGCCACGACAGCTGGGTCGTGGGCGAGGAGCCGTACGTGTCGTTGCACTTCATGGGCAGCGACGACTACGCCGCCTAGTCGCTCGCGTCCGGTTTCGGCGCGCCCCGGCCCGGGGACTTCTTGGGCAGCGAGGGAAGAGGAGCGTCATGGACGTCGTTCGATCGAGCAGCCGCAAGTATTTCTTCTTCGGTGCTCTGGGTGGTCTGCTGTTTGGTTACGACACCGGAGTCATCTCCGGCGCCCTGCTGTTCATCAAGGAGGACTTCGACCTAACGCCGTTCCTGGAGGGCGCGGTGGTCGCCTCCCTCCTGCTCGGAGCGATGGCGGGCGCCGGCCTCTCGGGTCCGTTGTCGGACCGGCTCGGGCGAAAGCGACTGATCATCGCCGCGGCCGTCATCTTCTTCGTGGGCGCATTGGGCTCGGCAGTGGCTCCCAGCGTGTGGCCCCTGATCGGCGCACGCTTCGTCCTGGGCCTGGCCGTGGGCTCGGCGGCGCTGGTGGTGCCGCTGTACCTGTCGGAGATCGCCCCCACCGAGATCCGCGGGGCCATCGCCTCGCTGAACCAGCTCATGATCGTGGTCGGCATCCTCGTCGCCTTCCTGGTGAACGCCATCCTCGCCTCCTCGGGCGAGTGGCGGATCATGCTCGGCGCCGCGATCATTCCCTCCATCGTCCTGCTGGTGGGGATGCTGCGCATGCCCGAGACGCCGCGCTTCCTCGTCAAGTCCGGCGAGCAGGAGGAGGCGCGCGAGGTCATCGACGAGATGCGCCCCGACGCCGAGGAGCCCGCCCAGGAGATCCGCGAGATCCAAGAGGTCGAGGAGAAGGAGTCCGGCGGCAGCGGCCTGCGTGCCTTGACCGCGCCGTGGATCCGGCCGGCACTGATCGTGGCGATCGGCCTGGCGGTGTTCCAGCAGCTGGTCGGGATCAACACGATCATCTACTACGCCCCGACCACGCTGACCAACGTTGGCTACAGCGACGAGTCGGCGATCTACGCGAACATCGTGATCGGCGTACTCAACGTGGTCATGACCGTGGTCGCGATCCGAATCGTCGACCGGGTGGGCCGCAAGCCGATGCTGCTCGGCGGCCTGATCGGGATGATCTTGAGCCTGTCGGTGCTCGGCGGCGCGCTGACGCTGCTGGCCGAGCCCAAGTCGCCCGGCGACCCCGCCGCGGTGATCACCCTGGTCTGCCTGACGACCTTCATCGTGTCCTTCGCGGCCACGTGGGGGCCGGTGGTGTGGGTGATGCTTCCCGAGGTCCTGCCGCTGAGCGTCCGCGGCGCGGCGATGGGCGTGGCGATCTTCCTGCACTGGGGGGCCAACTTCCTGGTGGCCCAGACCTTCCCGCCGCTGATCGAGGGGTTCGGCGCCGGACCGGTGTTCCTGGGCTACGCGGTGATCGGAGTGATCGCCTTCGTGTTCGTCCAGCGGATGGTCACGGAGACCCGCGGGCGCAGCCTCGAGGAGATCGAGTCGGCGTTGCAGGAGGACGCGCGGCCTGCGGAGCCCGCGGTGGGCGCGTCCTCGACCTAGCCCCGCTGTTCGGCCGCCGCTGTCTGCCGCCGGCCAACGGCAGCAACGAGGGCGTCAGCGGCGGTTGTGGCGCACCCGCTCCTGAAACTCGTCCGGCGGCGGAGCGTCCGGCTGCGGAGCGTTTTTCGTGGGCAGTGCCACGTTGCGCGACGCGCGTATCGCTCACACGCTGCTGGAAAGTCCTCAGCCGGCTGACGACTTTTCGTGAACCTGTACCGCCTCCGCGGACGCTCCGGACGCCCGCGGCGGCGCCAGGCACTGAGAAGTCACAGGTACCTTCCCCTCGTTGCCCCGCTGTAACACGGCGTACGAGAACCTGGCGGGCATGGACGTGCACGAACGGCACAGGCAGGCGGAGGCCAAGATGCGAGAGCTCTTGGACGAAGCCGGTCTACCGGAACCCGACGACGTCGAGTACGGCGAACGGTCCGTCTACCTCAGATGGATCGAGCAGAAGCTGGAGGTGGCAATCGACCTGGACGACCCAGAGCCGGAGCCGGCGGTCGCCTAGCGGCGCCGCGTAGCCGGCGGCTGCCTAGACCAGCTCGAGGAAGACCATCTCGGTCGAGTCCGAGCGGCGCGGGCCGAGCTTGAGGATGCGGGTGTAGCCGCCGTTGCGGTCTGAGTAGCGCGGGGCCAGCTCCTCGAAGAGCTTGTAGACCACGAACTTGTCCTGCCCCAGGCGGGCCATGGCCTGGCGGCGCGAGTGGGCGTCGCCGCGGCGGGCCAGGGTGATCAGGCGCTCCAACTCGGGCTTGACCGCCTTGGCCTTGGCCTCGGAGGTCTGGATGCGCTCGTGCTCGATGACCTCGCGGGAGAGGTTCATCATCAGCGCCTTGCGGTGCGCTGAATCGCGGGAGAGCTTGCCCTTTTGCTTGCGGTGACGCATGGCAGACGGAGGCTACGCGAGCGAAGCGGCCGAGACTACGCGGGGCGCAGGTTCAGCCCGCGCGCCTCGAGGGTCTCCTTGACCTCTTCGATCGACTTGCGGCCGAAGTTCGGGATCGCGTTGAGCTCCGACTCCGACTTCTGCACCAGGTCGCCGACCGTCTGGACGCCGGCGCGCTTGAGGCAGTTGTAGGAGCGGACGCCCAGCTCGAGCTCCTCGATCAGGATGTCGTCCATCCCGTCGGCCGAGCGGCCGCCGCCACCACCGCCGAGCCCGGCCACGGCCAGGTCGCCGTCGCCGACCAGGCCGGCGCCCTGCTCGCGCAGCGCGTCCACCCGCTCGGGCTCGGTGAAGATCGCCAGGTACTTGATGAGGATCTCCGCGGCCTCGCGCAGGGCGGCCTGGGGGTCGACCGATCCGTCGGTCTCGATGTCGAGGTGCAGCTTGTCGTAGTCGGTCCGCTGCCCGACACGGGCGGCCTCGACCTCGTACGCGACGCGCTTGACCGGCGAGAAGATCGAGTCGATCGGGATCACGCCGATGGGCTGGTCGGCGGTCTTGTTGTCCTCCGCCGGGGAGTAGCCGCGGCCGTGGCCGATGGTCAGGTAGATCTCGAGCTTGGTCTTCTTCTCGAGGGTGGCGATGTGGGTCTCGGGGTTGAGGACCTCGACGCCCGAGGGCAGGTCGATGTCACCCGCGGTGATCTCGCCCGGGCCGGTGACCACCAGCGGCGCCTCGATCTCGGCGGCGTCGGAGTGCATCCGGCAGACGATCTCCTTGAGGTTCAGGACGATGTCCGTCACGTCCTCGGTGACCCCGGGGATCGTCGAGAACTCGTGGGCGACGCCCTCGATCCGCACGCTGGTCACGGCCGCGCCCGCGAGCGAGCTCAGCAGCACCCGGCGGAGCGAGTTGCCGAAGGTGTAGCCGAACCCGCGGTCCAGCGGCTCGATGACGAATGAGCCGCGGTTGTCCTCGACGGTGTCGGTGGAGATTGTGGGAGTCTGAAACTCGATCATGGGGAGAGGCGATTCCTTCTTGTTGTTGGCGCACCACCCGGGTGCGCCGGTGTCCTACTTCGAGTAGAGCTCGACGATGAGCTGCTCCTGCACCGGGGTCGCGATCTCGTCGCGCTCCGGGAGCCTGAGCACCTTCGCCGTAAGTCCGTCGTGGTCGGCCTGCAGCCACGCCGGCACGGCCGAGGTCAGCTCCGTGGCGTCGCGCACCACGGGCTCCGACCCCGAGCCGGCCTTGAAGGCAATGACGTCATTGGACCGCACTTGGTAAGAGGGGATGTCCACCCGCTTTCCGTTCACGGTCCAGTGGCCGTGGAGGATCAGCTGGCGGGCCTGGCGCCGCGAGGCGGCGAAGCCGAGGCGTACGAGCACGTTGTCCAGGCGGGACTCGAGCAGGCGGAGCAGGTTCTCGCCGGTCACGCCCGCCTGGCGCGAGGCCTTGGCGTAGTAGTTGCGGAACTGCTTCTCGAGCACGCCGTAGTAGCGGCGCGTCTTCTGCTTCTCGCGCAGCTGCACGCGGTACTCGGACTGGCGCGAGCGACCACGGCCGTGGTCGCCCGGCGGGTAGTTGCGGCGCTCGATCGCGCACTTGTCGGTGAGGCAGCGCTCGCCCTTGAGGAACAGCTTCTGGCCTTCGCGGCGGCACTGCTTGCACTGGGGCCCTGCGTCGCGCGCCATGGCTAGACCCTCCTCCGCTTGCGGGGGCGGCAGCCGTTGTGCGCCTGCGGGGTCACGTCGCGGATCCCGGTCACCTCTAGGCCCGCGGCCGTGAGGGAGCGGATCGCGGTCTCGCGGCCCGAGCCGGGGCCCTTGACGAAGACCTCGACCTTCTGGAGGCCCTGCTCCATGCCCTTCTTGGCCGCGGCGTCGGCGGTCACCTGCGCGGCGAAGGGGGTGGACTTGCGCGAGCCCTTGAAGCCGGCGCCGCCGGCGGACTCCCACGCGATCACGTTGCCCTCGCGGTCGGTGAGGGCGACGATGGTGTTGTTGAAGCTGGTCTTGATGTGGGCCTGGCCGAAGGGGACGTTCTTGCGCACCTTCCGCCGGCCCCGGGGACGCCCGGGCTTCTGCTGCGCCACTACTTCTTCACCTTCTTCTTGCCGGCGATCGACATCTTGCGGGGGCCCTTGCGGGTGCGGCCGTTGGTCTTGGTCCGCTGCCCGTTGACCGGCAGGCCGCGCCGGTGGCGCAGCCCGCGGTAGGCGCCGATCTCCATCAGGCGCTTGACGTTCTGCGACTGGTCGCGCCGCAGGTCACCCTCGACCATCTCCTGGTCGATGGCGTCGCGGAGCTTTAGGACCTCGTCGTCGGTCAGGTCCTTGACGTAGGTGTTTGGGTCGACGCCCGCGCGCTGGAGCACCAGCCGCGCCTTGGAGTCACCCACCCCGTAGATGTAGGTCAGTCCCACCTCGACCCGCTTGTTGAGCGGGATGTTCACGCCTGCGATCCGTGCCATTCGGCTAGCCCTGCCTCTGCTTGTGACGGGGGTTCTGGCAGATGACGAGGACCGCGCCTCCGCGGCGAATAACTTTGCACTTCTCGCACATGGGCTTGACCGAGGCTCGGACCTTCATCGTTCCGCTTTCGTTAGGTGCTGCAAAGAGGTACGGCGCAGAGCCCAGGAGACGGCTGAGCGCCAACGGTTGAATATAGCAATCAGGCGCTGGCCGCAGGTGCTGCCGGGGCTACCTCATCCGGCGCCTCGTCATCCCACGGGGTGAGGATCCGGGGACCGTCGGCGGTGATGGCCACCGTGTGCTCGAAATGTGCTGCAAGTGAGCCATCTTGGGCGTATACCGCCCACCCGTCGGATCCCATCCGCACGCCGGCGCCACCGGCGTTGACCATGGGCTCCACGGCCAGGACCATGCCCTCTTCCAGCGGCCTCCCGGTGCCCGGATCGCCGAAATTCGGGATCTGGGGGTCCTCGTGCATCGAGCGCCCCACCCCGTGGCCCACCAGCGAGCGGATCACGGCGAAGCCGTCGGCCTCAACCCGGGCCTGGACGGCGTGGGAGACGTCGCCGAGGCGGTTGCCCACCCGGCACTGCTCGACGGCCTCATACAGCGAGGCGCGAGTGGAGGCCAGCAGGCGCTGGGCCACCGGGGTGACCTTCCCGATCGGGAGGGTGACCGCGGCGTCGGAGACCCAGCCGTCGAGCTCCACCCCCACGTCGACCGACAGCACGTCGCCGCGCTTGAGCGCGTAGGAGCCAGGGATCCCGTGGACCACCATCGAGTTGGGCGAGGCGCAGATCGAGCCCGGGAAGCCCTTGTAGCCCTTGAACACCGGCTGGCCGCCCTGGGAGACGATGAAGCGCTCGGCGGCCTCGTCGAGCTCGGCGGTGGTGACCCCGGGCCGGGCCTTGGAGCGCAGCAGACGGTGGGTCTTGGCCAGCACCCGGCCCGAGGCGGCGATCCTGTCGATCTCCTCGGGTGTCTTCAGGATGACCACTACAGCTCGGCCTCCAGGCGCAGGGTGGCCAGCGTGGCCCGGATGTGGCCGTTGACGTCGTCCTGGTTTCGCTTGCCGTCGAAGCGGCGCAGCAGGCCCTTCTGGTCGTAGTACTCGATGAGGGGCTCGGTCTGCTCGTGGTAGACGTCCAGCCGCTTGCGGACCGTCTCCTCCTTGTCGTCGTCGCGCTGGATCAGGCGGGAGCCGTCCTGATCGCAGGCGTCGGGGTTCTTCGGTGGGTCGAACTCCAGGTGGTAGACGTGGCCGTTCTTCTTGCAGATTCGCCGTCCCGACAGGCGGCGCACCACCTCGTCGTCCTCCAGCTCGATCAGGAGCGCGGCGGTGAGCCGCCTTTCGCGGCCGTCGAGCGCCTCCTGGAGGGTGTCGGCCTGGCCGATCGTGCGGGGAAACCCGTCCAGCAGAAAGCCGTCCTCGGCCTCGTCTGAGTCCAGCCGCGCCATGATCACGCGGCAGATCAGCTCGTCGGGCACGAGGTCGCCCTCGTCCATGTAGCCCTTGGCCTCCTTGCCCAGGTCGGACCCCTCCTCGACCGCCGCGCGGAGGATGTCGCCGGTGGCGTAGTAGGGAAGGTCGAAGTCATCGACAAGGCGGTCGGCCTGGGTTCCCTTGCCCGCCCCGGGCGGGCCCATGAGTATGAGATTCAGCTCGGCCACGGGAAGAAATGGGAGGGTACAGCCCGTGAGTCCTCGCGACCGTGGCCTCGCCGTGGTGTGCGGGGCAATGTTCGTCAGCGCTGTCGACATGACGATCGTCAACGTCGCCCTGCCGGCGATCTCGGAGGACCTCAACGCGGGCATCGGCGAGCTGCAGTGGGTGCTCGACGCCTTCCTCGTGACCCTTGCGGGGCTGTTGCTGCTGGGCAGCGGCATGGCCGACCGGTTCGGCCGCAAGAAGATCTTCCTGTGTGGGATGGCGGGCTTCGGCGTGGCCTCGGTGCTGTGCGCGCTGTCGCCGACGCCAGAGGCCCTGATCGGCGCGCGCGTCCTGATGGGCGCTTCGCTCGCATGCGTCCTGCCGCCCGCCCTGTCGCTCATCGCGGTGATGTATCCGCCCGAGGAGCGCCAACGGGCGTTGACGGTCTGGGTCGTCGTCGCGGGCATCGGGCTGGTGCTGGGGCCGGTACTGGGTGGCGTGCTGGTCGGGCAGATCGGCTGGCAGGCTGTGTTCCTGGTCAATGTGCCCGTGGCGGTGGCGGTGGTGGTTGCCGGCCTGCGCGTGCTGCCCGAGTCGACCCGCCCCGGGGCGCCGCCCCTCGATATTCCCGGCGCGGCGCTGTCGGTGCTCGCCCTCACCGCGCTGGTCTTCGCGCTGATCGAGGGGCCCGAATCGGGGTGGAGCAGCGTGACGGTGCTGGGGTCCGCCGTGGTCGGGCTGGTGGCGGGCATCCTGTTCGTGCGGGGGGAGCTGCGCCGCCGGCATCCGCTGTTCGACGTGCGGATATTGGGGCGCCCGGTGGTCGCGGCGGGCGCAGCCGGCCTGCTCGGGTGCTACCTGGCGCAGATGGGGGCGCTGTTCCTCATCCCGCAGTACCTGATCTATGTGCAGGACCGCTCGGTCGAGGCGGCGGGACTCCTGCTGGCGCCGCTCGGCGTCGGGGTTGCGCTGGGCTCGCACTACGCCCCGAAGGCGCTCGAGCGGTTCGGGCCCCGGCCCACCGTGGTCAGCGGGCTTGCCGGGTTGGCCGTCACGGCCGCGCTGCTCACCCTGCTGGGGGCGACCACGACTGTGTTGCTCGTGTTGGTGCTCGCCGGTGCCTTCGGCGCCCTGTTCGCCTTCTCCGCCCAGCCGGCAACCGGCGTGATCATGGACGACGTCGGCGAGGACAAGGCCGGCGACGGCGGCGCCGTGAACCAACTCGCCCGCCAGGTGGGCGGCGCGCTGGGCGTCGCGATCGTGGGGACGGTCTTCGCCGGCGCCTACGCAGGCGCGGTGGAGGAGAAGCTCCGGGTGCTGCCGCCGGCCCAGCGCGAGCGGGCGACCCACTCGATCGAGGAGGCGCGCGACGTCCTGGAGCGGGTACCCCGGGGCCTGCACGAGCTCCTGACCACGCGGGTCGACGACGCCTTCGACTCGGCCGCCCACCTGGGCTTCGTCGTCTGCGCCGCCGTGCTGGCGCTCATGGCGCTGTTCGCCGCCGTCGCCCTCAGGCCTAGGCGGTGAAGATGCGCGGCAGGGTGCCCGGGCGGTCGCGCGCAGCGCGGGCGAGGAGGCGCCCGATCTCGGCCACCATCCCCGTGGGCGAGATGCGCTGGCGCAGGTCGCGCAGCCAGTCGCCGGGCAGTCCGAACCGGACCAGGGTCTGGCTGACCTCAACGAGGTCCGCACGGCGCATCAGCTCGACCTCGTTGCCGCGGGCCCACTGGCTGCGCAGCTCGTGGTGGTACTCGATCGCGTCGCCGAGGCGCGTCAGCCTCGCGGGCGGCCACCCCCGGCCGGCCAGCGTGCGCTCGGCCAGCCGGCGACCGTCCTTGACATAGGTGTCCTTGGTGGCCGCGCCGGGGTACAGCCCGGCGTCGTGCAGCCAGGCGGCGCACAGCATGACCTCACGGTCCACGTCCTGCCCGCCGCGCTGGGCCAGCTCCTCGGCGATCAGGAACGTGCGGGCACAGTGGTACTCCATCGCCCGAGGGTCCTTCGCCTCGGCGCCCAGCCGGCGCAGCTCCTCCAGACACGCGCGCTCGGCGTCGGTCTGACAGAGGGCGGATACGTCTATTTCAAGAACCCTTCGTAGGTGCGCATCATCAGCTGCGCCTCCAGCTGTTTCATCGTGTCCAGCGCCACGCCGACCACGATCAGGATCGAGGTACCGCCGAAGTAGAAGTCCTGGGTGGCGCCGGTGGTGTTGATCAGGATCGTCGGCAGTGCCGCCACCGCCGCCAGGTACAGCGCTCCGGGGAAGGTGAGGCGGGCCAGTATTCGGTCCAGGAACTCGGCCGTCGGCCGACCGGGTCTGACCCCGGGTATGAACCCGCCGTACTTCTTGAGGTTGTCCGCCTGCTCCACCGGGTTGAACGTGACCGCGGTGTAGAAGTAGGTGAACAGCACGATCATGATCGACTCGCCGATGATGTAGGGCGCCCCGCTCGGCTTGAAGAACGCCGAGAAATCCTGGGCCCAGTCGGCCTGCGACATCTGGCCGATCGTCGGCGGGAAGGCCATCAGCGAGGCGGCGAAGATCACCGGGATCACGCCGGCCATGTTCACGCGCAGGGGCAGGTACGTGGACCCGCCGCCGGCCGAGCGTCTGCCCACTACGCGTTTCGCGTATTGGATGGGTATTCGGCGCTGGCCCTCCTGGATGAACACGATCGCCACGATCGCGGCGAGGGCGATGAAGGGCATCATCACCACGAAGATCTGGTCAGGGCTGTTCCACCACTTCTGGATGCCGCTGGGCAGGCCCGAGACGATCGACGCGAAGATCATCAGCGAGATGCCGTTGCCGATGCCGCGCTGGGTGATCAGCTCGCCGAGCCACATCACCAGCACACAGCCGGCGGTGAGCGTCGCCACGATCACGAACACCCGGCCGAAGGTGAAGTCCTTGACCACGTCGGCGCCGCCGCCGAAGCTGCGGAAGAGGAACGTGTAGCCGATCGACTGGCCCAGCGCGAGGCCGACGGTCAGGTAGCGGGTGTACTGCGTGATCTTCTGCTGGCCGACCTCGCCCTCCTTGCGGAGCTTCTCCAGCGAGGGCACCACGACGGTCATCAGCTGCAAGATGATCGAGGCCGTGATGTACGGCATGATCCCGAGCGCGAAGATCGCGAAGCGCTGCAGCGAGCCGCCCGAGAAGGTGTTCAGCAGGCCCAGGACGCTGTTGCCCTGCACGTTGTTCTGGGCGACCTTCTCGACCGCGTCGATGTCGATCCCGGGGGCCGGGATGTAGGAGCCGAGCCGGTACAGCGCAAGCATCGCCGCCGTGAACAGCAGCTTCTTGCGGATGTCGTGGACGCGGAAGGCGTTGACGAAGGTCTTGAGCATGTAGCTCTAGTGGCCTCGCTCGAGATATCGGTCGGAATTCGGCGAGTGACTGGGCGAGGCCGGCAAGCCGAATGGGTGAGTCGATGCCGAGGCATCGGCGATCCCAGTCGGCGCCGCCGGGCGCGTCCAGGCGCCGCCGAAGCCGACCGAGATCGAGGGCGAGGCCACTACCCCTCGACCACCTGCGCACTGCCGCCCGCCGCCTCGATCTTCTCGCGCGCGGTGGCGGAGAAGCCGTGGGCGTGGACCGTGAGCTCCTTGGTGAGCTCGCCGTTGCCGAGCACCTTCACGCGCACACCGCGGCGGGTGGCGAGGCCGGCCTGCCGCAGGGCGTCGGGGGTCACCTCGGCGCCCTTGTCGAAGCGCTCCTCGAGGTCGGAGAGGTTGACGGGCTGAGTCCTCGTCCGCCCGTACTGCTCGAAGGGCATCGACTTCTTCATCGTCGGGCCGCGCAGCTTGCGCATGCGCATCTGGAGGGGGTTCTGGCCGCCCTCGAAGGTCGTCCGGCGCTTGGAGCCCGAGCGGGCGCCGGCGCCCTTGTGGCCGCGCCCTGAGGTCTTGCCGTGCCCCGAGCCCTCGCCGCGGCCGACGCGCTTGCGCGGCGTGCGCGAGCCCTTGGCCGGGCTGAGGTTGTGCAGGCCCTTATCCATCGACCTTCACCAGGTGGCTGACCTTGTCGATCTGGCCCCGTACGGAGTCGTTGTCGGGCCGCTCGGAGGTGGCGCCGATGCGGCCGAGGCCCAGCGTGCGCAGCGTCTCCCGCTGCTTCTTGTTCGAGCCGTTGGGCGAGCGGACCTGGGTGATGGTCATGACGTCGCCTCGGTGGCTTCGGGCTGCTCCTCGCTGCGGTCGGGCATGCCGAGCACCTGGCGCACGGTCAGGCCGCGCAGCTCGGCGACCTCCTTCGGGTTGCGCAGCGAGCGCAAGCCCTCCATCGTGGCCTTCACCAGGTTGATCGGGTTCTGCGACCCGAGCGACTTCGACAGCACGTCGCGGATGCCGGCCAGCTCCAGCACGGCGCGCACGCCGCCGCCGGCGATGACGCCGGTGCCCTCGCTGGCGGGCTTGAGCAGCACTCGCGCCGAGCCGTGCACGCCCGTCACCGCGTGGGTGAGCGTGTTGCCGTGCATCGGCACCTTGAACATGTCCTTGCGCGCGCGCTCGACGCCCTTCTGGATCGCCACCGGCACCTCGTTGGCCTTGCCGTAGCCGACGCCGACCGAGCCCTTCTCGTCGCCCACCACGACCAGCGCGGTGAAGGAGAAGCGGCGGCCGCCCTTGACGACCTTGGCCACGCGGTTGATCTCGACCACGCGCTCCTGCAGCTCTTGGCCGCCGGGTCCGCGGGGACGATCTCGCTGTCTGCCTTGAGAAGCCATAAGGGGTCAGGTCACCGTAGCGATCGGCCTAGAACGCCAGACCGCTTTCGCGGGCCCCGTCGGCCAGGGCCTTCACGCGGCCGTGGTAGCGGTAGCCGCCCCGGTCGAAGATGCAGGATTCGACGCCGGCGTCCTTGGCCCGCTCGGCCAGCAGCTCGCCGGCACGCTTGGCCTGGTCCATCGGGGGCATGCCCTTGAGGTCGGACTCGGTCCAGTTGACGGCCGCCACCGTGTGGCCGCTGTCGTCGTCGATCAGCTGGGCGCCGATGCCACGGTTGGAGCGGAACACCGACAGGCGCGGGCGCGCGGCGGCGCCGCGGACCTTGGCGCGCACCCGGCGGCGCCGGCGCACGCGAGCCGAGGCGCGCGTCTTCTTGGTGGCGTGGCTCATGCGCGCTTGCCCACCTTCCGGACGACGTGCTCGCCGGCGTAGCGGATGCCCTTGCCCTTGTAGGGCTCGGGCGGGCGCGTCTTGCGCACGCGGGCCGCGGTCTCGCCCACCAGCTGCTTGGAGATGCCGCGCACGATCACCTGCGTGGGCTGCGGGACCTCGAACTCGATCTCAGGCGGCGCCTCGATGATCACCGGATGCGAGTAGCCGACGGCGAGCTGGAGGTTCTGCCCCTGCATGCTCGCGCGGTAGCCGACGCCCTGGATCTCCAGGCGCTTCTCGAAGCCCTGGGTGACGCCCTCGACCATGTTGGCGATCAGGCTGCGGGTCAGGCCGTGCAGCGCGCGGTGCTCACCGCGGTCGGTGGGCCGCGTGACCAGGATCTGGCCGTCGTCCTCCTTGACCTCGATCGCACGCGCCTTGGCCTCCGAGAGCTCGCCCTTGGGGCCCTTCACGTTGACCTGCTCGGCCTGGATGCTCACCTCGACCCCGTCGGGCACGGCGATGGGCTGCTTTCCGATGCGGCTCACGGCTCGCTACCAGACCCTCGCCACGAGCTCGCCGCCCACGCCCGCGCGGCGGGCGTCGTGGCCGCTCATCACGCCGCGGGAGGTGGAGATGATCGACGTGCCCATGCCGCCCAGCACCTTGGGGATCTCGGTCGCGCCGACGTAGCGGCGGTGACCGGGACGCGACAGGCGGTCGATGCCCGAGATCACCGAGCGGCGGTCCTCGGTGTACTTGAGGCGCACCTTCAGCGTCTGGCCCACGCGCGCCGGCTCGACCTCGAAGTTCTCGATATAGCCCTGCTCGGTGAGGATGCGGGCGACGTCGGCCTTGAAGGTCGAAGCGGGCATCTCCACCACGTCGTGCTCGGCGGTGATGCCGTTGCGGATGCGCGTCAGCAGGTCTGCGATCGGATCGGTCATGAGAAGGGGGCTACCAGCTCGACTTGGTCAGGCCGGGGATGTAGCCCTCGTGCGCCAGCTCGCGCACGCAGATCCGGCAGAGGCCGAACTTGCGCAGGTAGGCGCGCGAGCGCCCGCAGCGCCGGCAGCGGCTGTAACCCCGCGTCTTGAACTTGGGGGGGCGGGACGCCTTGACCACCTGTGAGGTCTTGGCCATGGGTTACTCGGTCTCCTCGGTGTCGGTGGCTGCGTCTTCGTCTTCCTCGTCGGTCTTCTCGGGCCGCTCGTAGGCCTCGGGGTTCTCCTCCTTGAGGGCCTCCAGCGCGGCCTGCTCGGCCTCGGCCTTCTGACGGGCCTCGTCCTTGCGCCGCTCCTCCTCGGCCTCGTCCGGCTCCTCGGTGGTGGTACCCGGAGCGCCCTCGGGCGAGAAGGGCATGCCCAGCTCTGAGAGGAGCACGTACGCCTCCTCGTCGGTGGTGGCCGTGGTGGTGATGGTCACGTCCAGCCCACGCACCTGGTCGATCGCGTCGTAGTCGATCTCGGGGAAGATGATCTGCTCGCGGATGCCCATCGAGTAGTTGCCGCGGCCGTCGAACGAGCGCGCGTTGAGACCGCGGAAGTCGCGGATCCGGGGGATCGCGATGGTCACGAGGCGGTCGAAGAACTCGTACATGCGGGCCCGGCGCAGGGTCACGCTGACGCCCACGGGCATCCCGTCGCGCAGCTTGAAGTTGGCGATCGACTTGCGCGCCCGGCGCACGTTGGGCTGCTGGCCCGCGATCGTCGCGAGCTGCTCGATGGCGGCCTCGAGCATCTTGGAGTCCTGCTTGGCCTCCCCCACGCCCATGTTCAGCGTGATCTTGGTCATCCGCGGCACCTGCATCGCGCTGGAGTGACCGAAGCGGCTCTTCAGCCGCTCGTGGATCTCCGACTCGTAGCGCTCCTTGACGCGCGCCGGGACGTTGGCCTGTGCGGTTCCGGCTTCCATCAGTCGATGTCCTTGCCGCTTCGCTTGGCCACTCGCACGCGGCGGCCGCCCTCGTCGCGGCGAACGCCGACGCGGCTGGGCTGACCGTCGGGGTCGAGCAGCTGGACGTTGGACACGTGGATCGGGCCCGGGGCCTCGATGATGCCGCCCTGCTCCTGCATGGTCCGCGGGCGCTGGTGGCGCTTGATGATGTTCAGCCCCTCCACGTAGACGCGCTCCTTCTCGCGGTCGACCTTGACCACGCGGCCCGTCTTGCCCCGGTCCTTGCCGGAGATCACCTTCACCTGGTCGTCGCGGCGGACCCTCATCACAGGACCTCCGGGGCCAGGGAGACGATCCGCATGAAGTTGCGGTCGCGCAGCTCGCGGGCCACCGGCCCGAAGATGCGCGTGCCGCGCGGCTGATTGGTGGCGTCGATGAGCACGGCGGCGTTCTCGTCGAAGGAGATGTACGTGCCGTCGTCGCGGCCGAACTCCTTGCGCGTGCGCACGACGACCGCCTTGACGACCTCGCCCTTCTTGACCGCCCCGTGCGGGATGGCCTGCTTGACCGTCGCGGTGATCACGTCACCCACGCCGGCGTAGCGACGGCGCGAGCCGCCGTCGACGCGGATGCAGAGGATCTCGCGGGCGCCGGTGTTGTCGGCCACCCTCAGCCTGGACTCCTGCTGGATCACGGCCTATCGCGCCCTCTCCAAGATCTCGACCAGGCGCCAGCGCTTGTGGCGGCTGACAGGGCGGCTCTCGACGACGCGCACCTTGTCCCCGGCGTTGGCGTCGTTGGTCTCGTCGTGCACGTGGAGCGTGGAGGACGAGCGCACGACCTTGCCGTAGGTCCGGTGCGCGCGCTGGACCTCGATGCGCACGGTGATGGTCTTGTCGCCGCGGTCGGAGATGACCACGCCCTGGCGCTCGCGGCGGCGCCCCGTGGGGGCGTGCAGCGGCGCGGGCGTGCTGTCCTCACGGGGGCCTCCGGCCCTCCGCTTCTCGCGCGAGCGCTGGCGCCAGCGGCGGCGCTCGGCGGCTTTCTTCGCGCGCACCTGGGCGCGCTCGGCGGCGCGCTCCTCGGGTGAGCGCTGAGGCTTGGCCTCGGTGTGAGCGGAGCGCCCGCGGCGGCGGCGCTCCTTGGGCGGGAGCACCTCCTCGGCGACGGCCGCCCCCGAGGGGCCCGGGTCCGCCTCGGCGGGTGCGGCGCCGGCGGGCTCGGCGGCCTCTTCGGGCGCAGCAGCCTCCGGCGCAGCCGCCTCTTCGGGCGCCTCCGGGGTCTCCTCTTCGTTGTTCTCAGGTTCTTCAAGCATTGGTCTGCTTCTTGATCTCCGCTTCGACGTCCAGTCCCCGCTCGCGCGCCACGGTCAGGCCGCGCGCCAGGTCCTGCTTGGCCTGCTGGAGGCGGGCCGTGTTCTCCAGCTGACCGGTCGCGTGCTGGAAGCGCAGGTTGAACGAATCCTTGCGACGGTCGTCGATGAAGCTAGCGAGGCCGGCGTCATCGAGTCCGTGTACCTCAGCCGCTTTGGTCACTGACGGCCCCCTCCCGCATCACGAACTTGGTCTTGACGGGCAGCTTGTGACCGGCGAGGCGCATGGCCTCGCGGGCCAGCTCCTCGTCGACGCCGGACAGCTCGAACATGACCCGGCCGGGCTTGATGACTGCCACCCAGCCCTCGGGCGAGCCCTTGCCGGAGCCCATGCGGGTCTCGGCCGGCTTCTTCGTGTACGGCTTGTCCGGGAAGATGTTGATCCACACCTTGCCGCCGCGCTTGATCTTGCGCGTCATGGCGATTCGGGCGGCCTCGATCTGGCGGTTGGTGATCCAGCCGCGCTCGAGCGCCTTGAGCCCGTACTCGCCGAACTCCACGGTGGCGCCGCCCTTGGTGAACCCGCGCATCCGGCCGCGGTGCTCCTTGCGGTACTTGACCCGCTTGGGCTGCAGCATCAGCGACCACCTCCACCACGGGGCGGGCGGCCGCCGCGCTGACCGCCGCCGCGGCCCACCTGCTGCGGGGCCTCGAGGTCGGTCAGGTCCTGCGCGAAGCCCTTGGGCATGATCTCGCCCTTGTTGACCCACACCTTCACGCCGATCCGGCCGAAGGTGGTCTTGGCCTCGAAGAAGCCGTAGTCGATGTCGGCGCGCAGCGTGTGCAGCGGCACGCGGCCGTCGGAGTAGCTCTCGGTGCGGGCCATCTCGGCGCCGCCCAGCCGGCCCCCGACCTGGATCTTCACGCCCTTGGCGCCCGAGCGCATGGCGCTGGTCAGCGCGCGCTTCATGGCGCGGCGGAAGGCCACGCGGTTCTGCAGCTGCTCGGCGATCGACTGAGCCACGAGCTTGGCGTCGAGCTCGGGGCGCTTGATCTCGAGGATGTTGACCTTCACCGCCTTGTTGGTCATGCGGTGGAGCTCCTTGCGCAGGGCGTCCACCTCCGAGCCGGACTTGCCGATGACGATGCCCGGGCGGGCGGTGTGGATGTTGACCTCGACCTCGTTCGAGTTCTTCTTGATCGTGATCGAGGAGAGCCCGGCGTGGCTGAGCTTGCCCTCGATGTGATCGCGGATGTTCACGTCCTCCATGAGGTAGTCCGAGAACTCGCGCTCGTTGAACCAGGTGGACTTCCAGTCGTGGATGTAGCCGACACGCATCGACTCCGGATGGACTTTCTGCCCCATTACTTGCCTTCCGTCGTCAGCTCGATGGTCATGTGGCTGGTGCGCTTGTTGATCGGTGTCGCGCGGCCCAGTGCTCGCGGGCGGTAGCGCTTGATGGTCGGGCCCTCGTCGACGTAGGCGCGGCGCACGCGCAGCTCGTCGGGGCCGAGCTCGTGGTTGTGCTCGGCGTTGGCAACCGCCGAGTCGAGCAGCTTGAGGACGTCTACCGCGGCGGCGCGCGGCGCGTAGGCCAGGATGGCCCGCGCCTGCTCGACGTCCTTGTTGCGGATGTGGTCCATGACGAGGCGGGCCTTGCGCGGGGCCGTGCGCACGTAGCGCGCGCGGGCGCGCACGTTGATGACCTCTTCGGGGTCGCGGCGGCTCGCCTTCTTGCCGCCTCCGGTGGAGGTCTCCGACGCGCGGCGGCGCTTCTTCGGCTTCTCCTCGGCCTGCGGCTGCTCCTCGGCCTGAGCCTCCTCGTCGGTGGCCTCAGCCTCGTCGGTGGCCTCCGCCTCGGGCGCCGTCTCGTCCTCGGGCGCCGTCTCGTCCTCGGGCGTCTTCTCGTCCTCGGCCTTCATCGCATCCTCACTCGGTCACCGCCGGCGTGCCCGCGGAACATCCGCGTGGGGGCGAACTCGCCCAGCTTGTGGCCGACCATGGACTCGGAGACGAACACGGGCACGTGCTTGCGACCGTCGTGAACGGCGATGGTGTGCCCCACCATCTCGGGGAAGATCGTCGAGGCGCGCGACCAGGTCTTGACCATCTGCTTGTCGCCCGACTCGTTCATGGCCTCGATGCGCCCCATCAGGCGCTCCTCGACCCACGGGCCCTTCTTGGATGACCTGCTCATCGCTTGCGTCCTCTCTTGCCGCGGCGGCGGCCGCGGACGATCAGGCGGTCCGAGGCCTTGCGCTTCTTGCGGGTGCGGTAGCCCAGCGTCGGCACGCCCCACGGGGTGCGGGGGTGGCCGCCGGGGGTGTGGTGGGCCTCGCCGCCGCCGTGCGGGTGGTCGACGGGGTTCATGGCCACGCCACGGGTCTGCGGGCGCTTGCCCTTGTGACGCGAGCGGCCGGCCTTGCCCAGGTCCACGTTCTCGTGTTCGGTGTTGCCGATCGTGCCCACGGTGGCGCGGCAGACCGCGGGCACCATGCGCATCTCGCCCGAGGGCAGGCGCAGCGTCGCGTGCTTGCCCTCCTTGGCCACCAGCTGGATCGAGGCGCCCGCCGAGCGGCCCAGCTGGCCGCCTCGGCCGGGGGTGAGCTCGACGTTGTGCACCGTGGTGCCGGTGGGCATGGCGGACATCGGCAGGCAGTTGCCGGGCTGGATGTCGGCGTTCGGGCCGGACTCGACCGTGGCACCCACCGTCAGCCGCGCGGGCGCGAGGATGTAGCGCTTGTCGCCGTCGGCGTAGTGCAGCAGCGCGATGTGGGCCGAGCGGTTGGGGTCGTACTCGATCGAGGCGACCTTGGCCGGCACGCCGTCCTTGGTGCGCTTGAAGTCGATCTTGCGGTACTTGCGCTTGGCGCCGCCGCCGCGGTGGCGGGCGGTCACGCGGCCGTGAACGTTGCGCCCGCCGGACTTCTTCAGCCCCTCGGTCAGCGACTTCTCGGGCTCACCCTTGGAGGTGATCTCGGGCATGTCGGACCAGGTGGCGAAGCGCCGGCCGGGGCTGGTGGGCTTGTGCTTGCGAACGGCCATGGGCTAGTCGATGTCCTGTCCCTCGAAGAGCTCGATCGAGTCCTCGGGATGGAGGGTCACCACGGCCTTCTTCCACTGCCGGCGCTTGCCGGAGGAGTAGCCGCGGCGCTTGGGCTTGGGCTTGACGTTGACCGTGCTGACCCCGCGCACGCGGACGCCGAAGATCTCCTCGACGGCCTGGCGCACCTGGGTCTTGTTGGCCCGGTCGCTCACCCGGAACGTGTACTTGTTGGCCGCCAGCAGGGCGTAGCTCTTCTCCGAGATGACGGGCCGGATGATCACCTGGCGGGCGTTCACTTGGCCCTCCCGGTGAGCTTTTCCAGCGCGGGGTCGGAGACCACCAGCCGGGCGGCGCCCAGCAGGTCGGCCACGCCGACGGAGTCCACGTGGGTCACCGTCACGCCGGAGAGGTTGCGAAAGCTCTTGCCGGCGTTCTCCTCGCCGTCGGCCAGCACCACCAGGATGCTGCCCTCGCCCTTGACGCCCTTCACGGCGTCGGCCGCGCCCTTGGTGTAGGGCGCGCCGTAGGCCGCGGCGTCCACCACCGACAGTGAGTCGCGGCCCGCGTGCAACGACAGCGCCGAACGCAGCGCGCGGCGACGGGCCTTGCGGTTGACCTTGACGGTGTAGTGGCGCGGCTTGGGGCCGAACGCGACACCGCCGCCGGTGCGGTGGGGAACCGACAGGGCGCCGGCGCGGGCACGGCCGGTGCCCTTCTGGCGCCAGGCCTTCGCGCCGGTCATCGCGATCTCGCCGCGCGTGAGCGTGGAGGCCGAGCCCTGGCGGCGTGCCGCCAGCTCGGCGCGCACGCACTCGTGCACGAGGGACTCGTGGAAGTTCTCGCCGAAGACGTCGGCGTCCAGGTCCACGCCGCCCTTCTTGCCGCCGATGTAGGGGGCCTTGGTCGCGGCCATGCCTAGGCGTCCTCTCGAATCTCGACGACGCCGCCCTTGGGGCCGGGGACCGATCCGCGGACCAGCAGGAGGTTGTCGTCCGCGCGGACGTCGACGACCTCCAGGCCGCGCTGGGTCACCTGCTTGTTGCCCATCTGGCCGGGGCCGCGGATGCCCTTGAACACGCGCGAGGGCGTGGCCGAGGCGCCGATCGAGCCCGGGGCCCGCACGTTGTGCGAGCCGTGGCTGACGGGGCCGCGCTGGAAGTTATGGCGCTTGATGGTGCCGGCGAAGCCCTTGCCCTTCGAGACGCCCGAGACCTTCACGGTCTGACCCTTCTCGAACACCTGGTCGACCTTGACCTCCAGGCCCACTTCGGCCTGCTCGGAGACGCCGCGGAACTCGCACAGGTGGCGCGAGAGCGGCACGTCGGCCTTCTTGAGGTGGCCGAGAAGCGGCTTGTTCAGCGCCTTCTCGGTGGCCTCGCCGAACGCAAGCTGGACGGCGTCGTAGCCGTCGCGATCCTCGCGGCGGATGGCGGTGACGTGGCAGGGGCCGGCCTCGATCACGGTCACGCGCTCGACGCGCCCGTCCTCGGGGTCGAACACCTGGGTCATGCCCAGCTTGCGTCCCAGCAGCCCGGCCATTAGACGAGCTGGATCTGGATGTCGACCCCGGCCGGAAGCGCGTCCAGGCGCTGGAGGGAGTCGACGGTCTTGGGCGTGGGCTGCAGGATGTCGATCAGCCGCTTGTGCGTGCGGATCTCGAAATGCTCACGCGAATCCTTGTCCTTGAAGGGCGAGCGGATCACGCAGTAGACGTTCTTCTCGGTCGGCAGGGGCACTGGACCGGAGATCTGGGCGCCGGTGCGGGTGGCCGTATCAACGATCTCCTTGGCCGCCGCCTCGATCGCCGAGTGGTCATAGGCCTTGAGCCGAATCCGGATCTTGTTTTGCGTGAGCGTTGCCATGGTGAAGACGTGCGAGAGGGCGGGCCGTACTGCGCCCGCCCCCGCGGAGTGCCTCTTTCGAAGAGGTCTACTCGGTGATGCTGGTGACCACCCCCGAGCCGACGGTTCGGCCGCCCTCGCGAATCGCGAAGCGCAGCCCCTGGTCCATGGCGATCGGCTGGATCAGCTCGATCGACATGGTCACGTTGTCACCCGGCATGACCATCTCCGTACCCTCGGGCAGGTTTGCCACTCCGGTGACGTCCGTGGTGCGGAAGTAGAACTGCGGGCGGTAGCCCGAGAAGAACGGCGTGTGGCGGCCGCCCTCCTCCTTCTTGAGGCAGTAGACCTCCGCGTCGAACTTCGTGTGCGGCGTGATCGAGCCGGGCTTGCACAGCACCTGGCCGCGCTCGATGTCCTCGCGCTTGGTGCCACGCAGCAGGGCGCCGATGTTGTCGCCCGCCTGACCCTCGTCGAGCGTCTTCTGGAACATCTCTACGCCGGTTACGACGGTCTTGTCGACCTGCTCCTTGATGCCGACGATCTCGACCTCGTCGCCGGTGTTGACCTTGCCCTGCTCCACGCGGCCGGTGGCCACCGTGCCGCGGCCGGTGATCGAGAAGACGTCCTCGACCGGCAACAGGAAGGGCTGGTCCAGGGGGCGCTCGGGCTCGGGGATGTAGGTGTCGAGCTGCTCGGCGAGCTCGAGGATCTTGGCGATGTTCTCCTCGTCGCCGTCCAGCGCCTTGAGCGCCGAGCCGGAGATCACGGGCACCTCGGCACCCGGGAACTCGTACTCGGTGAGGAGGTCGCGGACCTCCTCCTCGACGAGCTCGAGCAGCTCGGGGTCGTCGACCTGGTCGACCTTGTTGAGGAACACCACGATGTACGGCACGCCGACCTGGCGGGCGAGCAGGATGTGCTCACGCGTCTGGGGCATGATCGAGTCGGCCGCCGAGACCACCAGGATCGCGCCGTCCATCTGGGCGGCGCCAGTGATCATGTTCTTCACGTAGTCGGCGTGACCGGGGCAGTCGACGTGGGCGTAGTGACGGTTCTCCGTCTCGTACTCCACGTGCGACGTGGCGATCGTGATCCCGCGCTCCTTCTCCTCGGGAGCGTTGTCGATGTCCTCGAAGCTGCGGGCCTGACCACCGACCTTGTCGGAAAGGACCTTTGTGATGGCCGCGGTGAGGGTCGTCTTGCCATGGTCGATATGACCGATGGTGCCGACGTTCACATGCGGCTTGTCGCGCTCGAACTTCTCCTTCGCCACTCTCTGCCTTTCCTTTCTCGAAGACTGGCCAGCTTACCTACGAAGCTGCCCCGACGGGCTCGCCCGTTCGGCTCTCGGTTATCTCTTCAGCGATGTTCGACGGCACCTCTTCGTACCGGTCGAACTGCATGGTGTAGCTCGCCCGTCCCTGCGTGTTGGAACGCAGGTCGGTGGCGTAGCCGAACATTGATGACAGTGGCACGCTCGCCTGAACGGCGACGGCGTTGCCGCGCGGCTCCTGGCTCTCCACCCGCCCGCGGCGGCTGGAGAGGTCGCCGATGACGGTGCCCAGGAAGTCGTCGGGGGTCACGACCTCCACAGCCATGACCGGCTCCAGCAGCACGGGCTTCGCGCGCTTGGCGGCTTCCTTGAGCGCCAGCGAGCCGGCGATCTTGAAGGCGATCTCGCTCGAGTCGGTGTCGTGGTACTTGCCGTCGGTGAGCGTCGCGCGGACGTCGACCATCGGGAAGCCCGCCTTGACGCCGGACTCCAGCGCCTCCTCGATCCCCTTCTCGACGGCGGGGATGAACTCGCTCGGCACCGAGCCGCCCTTGATCTTGTTCACGAAGTCGAAGCCCTCGCCCGGGGCCGGCTCGAGGTTGATGTAGACCACGCCGTACTGACCCGAGCCACCGGTCTGGCGGACGAACTTGCCCTCGACCTTGGTGGCGTCGCCTCGCACCGTCTCGCGGTAGGCGACCTGGGGGCGGCCGACGCCGGCCTCGACGTTGAACTCACGCCGGAGGCGATCGACGATCACCTCGAGATGCAGCTCGCCCATGCCAGAGATCACGGTCTGGCCGGTCTCCTCGTCGGAGCGCACCTGGAAGGTCGGGTCCTCCTCGGCGAGGCGCGAGAGCGCCACCCCGAGCTTCTCCTGGTCGGCCTTGGTCTTGGGCTCGATGGAGACGTGTACCACCGGGTCCGGGAAGTTGATGGTCTCGAGCACCACCGGCGCGTCGGGCGCGCTGAGGGTGTCGCCCGTGGAGGTCTGCTTGAGGCCCACGCCCGCGGCGATGTCGCCCGAGTAGACCTCCTCCTGCTCCTCGCGCGAGTTGGCGTGCATCATCAGGATGCGGCCCACACGCTCGGTGCGCCCGGTGATCGTGTTGAGCACGCGGCCGCCGGCGGAGAGCTTGCCGGAGTAGATGCGGAAATAGGTGAGCTTTCCGACGAAGGGGTCGGACATGACCTTGAAGGCCAGGGCGCTGAAGGGGCCGTCGTCGTCGGCCTCGCGCGTGGTCGGCGTGCCCTCGCCGTCCTGGATCTGCGAGCCCTCGAGGCCCTCGACCGGAGGGACGTCGAGCGGGCTGGGCAGGTAGTCGATGACGGCGTCGAGCAGGGGCTGGACGCCCTTGTTCTTGAACGCCGAGCCACAGAGCACCGGGGTGATGGAGATGTCGAGAGTCGCCTTACGGATGTCGGCGCGCAGGCGGTCGGCCTCGATCGGCTTGTCCTCGAGGTAGTCCTCCATCAGCTCTTCGTCGTAGTCGGCGACGGCCTCGATCAGCTTGGTGCGGGCCTCGTGCGCCTGGTCGGCCATCTCGGCGGGGATCTCCTCCTCGCCCCACTCCTGGCCGAGGTCGTCCTGGTAGACGATCGCCTTGTTTGTGACGAGGTCGATCACGCCGCGGAAGTCGCCCTCGGCGCCGATCGGCAGCTGGATGTCGATGGGCTTGGCGCCCAGGCGGTCGATCATCGACTGCACGGAGGCGTCGAAGTCGGCGCCGATCCGGTCCATCTTGTTGATGAACGCGATGCGCGGTACGCGGTACTTGTCGGCCTGGCGCCAGACGGTCTCGGACTGGGGCTCGACGCCGGCGACGGAGTCGAACACGGCTACCGCGCCGTCGAGGACGCGCAGCGAGCGCTCCACCTCAACGGTGAAGTCCACGTGGCCCGGCGTGTCGATGATGTTGACCCGGTGGTCGCGCCAGGAAGCGGTGGTGGCGGCGGAGGTGATGGTGATCCCGCGCTCCTGCTCCTGCTCCATCCAGTCCATGACGGCGGCGCCCTCGTGGACCTCTCCCATCTTGTGGGTTCGGCCCGTGTAGAACAGGATGCGCTCGGTCGTCGTCGTCTTACCGGCGTCGATGTGCGCCATGATCCCGATGTTCCGGGTCTTCTGAAGGGGAATTTCGCGTGCCATCTGAGTTCTCGTCCGTTGCGTCTTTGAGCAGAAAAAAGGCCCATGCCGGGCCCGTTGAAGCGCTTGGCTGTCGCCCGGGATTCCTTCTAAGTAGTGAGGGTCTCCATCAACGTTCCTGAGCGCTCCGAACCGACTGTCGAGGGTAGCAGAGGATCAGGGGCCCGCGGAGGGCGTCTTTCCGCTTTGTCACAGGGTTTTGACGCCCTTGGCGCCGGGGTCACCGTGGTGGGTGTCGTGGCCGGCGTCCTGCTCGCGGCCACCCTGTTCATGACCATCACCTCGGTCGACGTGGCCAACGGCTCGTGCGAGGTAATCAACGACGCCAACCCGGTCCTGGCCGACCGCTGCTCGCTGACCGGGCTGGAGCGCCACGGCCCCGCGTTCGCCCTCCTGGGGGTGCTCTGCGTGGTGATGGCGCTGGGCGCCGGGCTGGGCGGAAGCCGCCCCGCGGCGGTCGCCCTGATCGCCATCGGCGTGATCGCGGTGGTCATCACCCTGCTGACCGACTGGCCCGAGAGCGGCGAGACCGGGGCAATCGGCCGCTCGTTCGAGGGGGCGAAGGGCGTGAAGGGCCTCGGGCTCTACGCCGAGCTGCTGGCGGGGTTGTTAGCGGCGGCGGCCGGGCTGATCAGACTGTTCAACCCGCGCTAGCGGCCCGGCCCCGTATCCAGTTCAGCGCGACACCACAGCCTCAAGGTCGGGTAGCGCCCGTCAAGGCCCTGGGCGTGGAGGCGGGCGTTGAGTCCTCAGCCGCCTGAAGACTTTTTCAAGAGATGTGCGCGGTTTGCGCCAGCCCGCCGGCGGGCTGGAGCGAGGGCGTAGGGGACCGCTGCTACCAGCGGTAGTGGGCGAACGCTTTGTTCGCTTGAGCCATCCGGTAGATGTCGTCCTTGCGCTTGTAGGCCA
>CAWHLA010000004.1:0-8058 GCA_963830065.1 uncultured Thermoleophilaceae bacterium | reverse complement strand
GATGGATAGTCCCCGCTGCTGCTGGCCTTGCGTTACGTAGTAGGCCGAGAGGCTGAGGTCGAATTTTCTGTCGGGGTCCAGCGTGCGAGCGTCGCGCAGCCTTTCGAGGCCCTCTGAGACGGTGATGCCGGCTGCCCTCGCCCGAGCGGACGGCTGGCCGGCGAACGGATCGGCAGCGACCACCTTGGTGGACTGGTGGTTGCGCAGCAACACCGCGCTCCAGCACACCACTAGCACTGCCACCAGGGCAAGGACGAGCCTGGGCGCCAGGGACTTCACGAGGCGAGCGTAGACAGCACCGCCGGGCTGGTTTGCTTGTGTACCGGCCGTGAGGAGCGCCAGATCGGAGCGTGTCAAGGCCATCTCGGGCTCCGATACCGGCCGCGCGGCCGGTATGGGCGGCGCGGCCATGGCTGCCAATGTCATCTCGCTGGCCTTCACCGTCGTGTTCGCGCGGGTGCTCGGCGAGGACGGCTACGGCTCGCTCATCGCGCTCGTGGCGGCGTTCCTGGTGCTCGCCATCCCTGGGCAGGCGGTCCAGGTGGCGGTGGCGCGCGAAGTGAGCCGCGAGGTGGTGGGCCACGATCCCGCGCTGCTGGCCAACGTGCGCGGCTGGACTCGCGCGTTGCTCATCGCCACCTGCGGGCTCGCCGTGGTCTCGGCACTGGCCCGCGCGCCGCTGTCCGATCTGCTCGGAGTGACGACTCAGTGGGGGGCCGCGGCGATCCTCCCGATGGCCGGGCTGTGGTTCCTGCTCTGCATCCTGCGCGGAGTGCTCCTCGGGGTCGGGAGCTACCTGGCCGTGGCGGCCAGCCTAATCGGCGAGGCCGTCGGGCGCCTTGCATTCGCGCTCGCCCTGGTGGGCGCTGGCGCGGGGCCCGCCGGCGCCTTTGTCGGGCACGGGATCACGTTCGTGGTCATCTGCCTGGTGCTCGGTGCATTGCTCGCGCGGCGGCTGGCCGAGCTCGGGGCGGCCTCGAGCGAGACTCCCGGCGAGAGCCTCGGCGAGCTGCTGCGACGCGCGGGCATCCCGGTGGTGGCGCTCGGGCTGTTCGCCCTCCTGCAGAACCTCGATGTGCTGATCGTGCGCAGTCAAGCAACTGAGCAGGTGGCCAGCGACTACGCAGCAGTGTCGGTGGCCGCGAAGGCGCTGATCTGGCTTGCGATCGGGTTGGGGATGTTCCTGCTTCCCGAGGCTTCGCGCCGCGCGGAGCAGGGGCTCGACGGGCGGCCGATGCTCGCGCGCACCTTGGGGCTCTCGGCGGCCGCCGGACTCGCGGCCACTGTGATCTTCGCGTTGTTCGGCGAGACGATCCTGAGTCTGGCGTTCGGCGACGACCTGGCCCAAGGCTCCGCGGCACTGCCGTGGCTGACCCTGGCGATGGCGCTGTTGGCCGCGATCTACCTGACAGTGCAGTTCCTGCTCGCCCTCCGGGGTCGCCGCTTTCTGTTGCTGCTCGCGGTTGCGGTGGTGGCGGAAGCGGGCGCCCTGCTAGCGGTGGGCGCCCAGCTGACGGAGGTCGCGATCGCCGTTGCGGGCGTCGACGTCGTGTTGTTCGCGGCCGTCGCGCTCGCGGCCTACCGGACGGGTGCGCCCTCGCGCCTCCGCGAGCCGTCGGGGCCGGCGCCGGCGCCGGTTGCGCCGCCTCCCGTGGAGGCCTGACTCTGAGGGTCCTGGTGGCCACCTGGTCGGGGCAGCCGGGCGGGAGCGGGCGCAACCTCCTCGACCTGGTGGACGCACTCGATCCGCGGCCGGTGGTCTGCGTGCCGGAGGGCCCCGTGGCGGCGGGCGCGCGAGAGCGCGGCGTTCCGGTGATCACGCTGCCCGAGCGCTCGCTGGAGCTGCGGACCGAGCGGTTGGCAGCGCTGAGGCGACTGACGGCACACGCCGCCGAGCTGCGTGGTCTCATCGGGGCGTTCGACCCCGATCTCGTGGTGGCGTGGGGGATGCGCACCCTCCTAGCCGTCTCGCTGGCCAGGACAGGCGCGCGGGTGCTCTTCTCTCACCCCGACCTTTTGCCCGCGGGCGCGCCGAGCCACGTGGTCAGGCTGGCCGCGCGGCGCGCCTCGCACGTGGTCTGTGCTTCGGGGGCCATCGCCGCCGACCTTGACCCGGGGGGCCGAATTTGCGATCTCCGGGTGGTGCCCCACGGCGTTGACCTGGACCGGTTCCGCCCGGGGCTCGACGAAAGGGAGCCCACCGCCCTGACGCTGGGAGCGATCGTCGGTTGGAAGCGGCCGGATCTGGCCGTGGAGGCGCTGGCCCGCGTCCGGCAGGACCTCCCGGACGCACGGCTGCGGCTCGTGGGCAGCGCGTTCGGGGCGGACGGCGCGGCGCTCGCCAGACGCCTGAGCGAGCGCGCGGAGCAGCCCGACCTGGTCGGGCGGGTCGACCTGGTGGGGGCCGTGGACGATCCGCTGACCGAGGTCCAGCGTGCCGGATGTCTCCTGCACTGTGCCGACCGCGAGCCCTTCGGGCGGGTGGTTGCCGAGGCGTTGGCGTGCGGCACGCCAGTCGTGGCCGCGGCGGGCGGAGGCCCAGCGGAAATGGTGGACGAGAGCTCGGGTCGTCTGTATCCGCCCGGTGATGCGGCGGCCGCCGCGAGGGCGCTGGTGGACGTTCTCGGCGACTCCGAGCGGCGCCGGGCGCTGGCGCGGGGCGCGCGGGCGCGGGCCGAGAGCATCCTGGGCGTGGAACGCACCTACGCCGGGCTGCGGAAGGCCGTGGAGGCGGCGGGGCGGCCACGAGCGCCCGGGCGCTCGGCGGGCGAAGCCGTTTCTGTGGTGGTGGTGACCCACGACTCCGAAAGCGAGCTCCGGGTGATGCTCGCCTCGCTCGAGCGCTACCTGGGACGCGCGCAGCTGATCGTGGTCGATTCGGGTTCGAGCGACCGCAGCGTCGAGGTCGCGCGCCGCGCGGGCGCGTCTGTGATCGAGCTGGGCAAGAACGTGGGCTTCGGCCGCGGCATCAACGCCGGGCTTGAGGCTGTCGATCGGCCCGTCACAATCATCGCCAATCCGGACCTGGAGCTTGTCGACGAATCTCTGGCGCAGCTCACGCGGCGGGCGCAGCACGATGGTCGCCTATTAGCTCCCCTGCTCATCTCACCGGACGGCTCACGTCAGGACTCCGTGCACCCTGCGCCGACTACTGGCCCCGACCTGCTGAGGGCCCTGGTCCCGCCGGCCCTGCTCCCCCGCCGGCTCGCCGAGCCCCTGGCGCCGCAGCTCTCGCGACGGCCAAGACGCGTCGGATGGGCCGTGGGGGCATGCCTGGTGGCTCGCACGGACACACTCCGCTACTTGGGTGGCTTCGACAGTTCGATCTTTCTCTACGGCGAGGACCTGGATCTGGGACTGCGGGCGAGCGCTGCGAGTGTCGAGACCTGGTTTTGGCCCGATGCCCGGACGCTGCACCACGAGGCACACTCGACCGTTCAGGCCTTCGGCGGAGAGGCGTTTGACCTGCTGGCCGAGCAACGACAGCGGGTGATCCGCCGCCGCCTCGGTCCCCGGCGGGCGCGCTTGGATGGGGCCGCCCAGTTGGCCACCTTCCTAAATCGGCTCGTCATCAAGGCACTCGCTGGAAGGCCGACCGATCGCGAACGCCGCCAGCTGACGGCTGCTTGGAGAGCCGTTCGATCAGCCGGCGTTCGAGGCTAGCCCGACGGCTCAAGTCGCCAGACCGCAAGGTTCCCGCTCTCGTAGACCTTGCGCGCGTGCCTCTCGAGGGTCGGCACGTTGACCGGCATGTTCCCGTCGGAGTCCACCAGCAGGTAGTCGACCCCGGCCGCGGCGAGGGTGGCCAACGCGGTGGGATTACCCGCGAATGCCGCCCGGACGAGGGCTCGACGCTTCGCGAAGGGGTCGGACTTGCCGGCGAGGAACGCGTCGTAGTCGGCGACGGTCCGGCGCGAGACGCTCCACGCGCCGAAGTAGGAGCGTCGCTCTGCGAACGCTGAGTAGGACAGCCGGTATGGATCGTCTTGGTTGGCGGTATAGACGGCCCCGGTGGGGGTATTCGCCTCCATCCAGCGGAGCGTGCGGTACCCCTCCCGCGTCAGAGCGCCCGGTGCGCGCTTGACGCCCACCCGTTTGCCCTCGAGGGCCGGGACGATCCGGTTGGCCACTACTCCCATCGCACCGACGGAGATCAGGGCGCCGATGACAAGAGCGGGGGCCCACCATCGGCCCGGACGCAGCAGGCGGCCACCGACGAGCGCCAGCAGGGCCAGTGAAACGAAAAGTCCGCCGTACCTGACCAAGTAGCTGCGCCGTTCCGCCTGCGGGCCCGAGAAGAAGTCGAAGCCGAGGTAGGGAGCCCTCAGGATGATCACGAGCAAGGCGACCCAACAGCCCACGATGCCGCAAAGCACCCATGGTCGCTCGACACGCTCGGGGCGCTGGTGGTACGCCGCAGCCAGTCCCTGGGCAGCGAGCAGACACCCCGCGGCTACGCCGAGAAAGACGAAATAGAGCTGATTGCCGCCGCCGGGGGAAACCATCAACAGCAGAAAGAGCACTCCGGTTGCGAGCAGGGCGGCGAGCCATCGCCGACCGGGGTCGGATCGGGTGGGCCGGCGAACCGCTGCCCAGGCAGCGCCACCGACTTGGGGGCCCAGGAGGCCGATCAGCCCGAACCCCGCCGCGAGCGTGCCCAACAGGAGTCCCTTCAGCGGGAGAGAGGGGAGGGCGTCGTTGGCGTAGCCCTCCACCGTCTGGACGGCCAGCATCAGGTCGATCGTTCCGAACGGCTCGAGGCGCAGGCCGCTGGACTGGGCGGCGTATTGGCTGAGGTAGGTCACGATGAGCGTCGTCCCCGCTATCAGGGCCGCCCAGAATGCGGGGGTCGGGAAGCGGCGGGTTCGCATGAGTTGCCACCCGCCGTACAGGGCAAGCGCGACGGCGACCACCGGAAGGATCGCGACCTTGGCGTTCGACGCCGCGAGGGTCAGCAGCACGATCAGGACCCAGTCGCCGGGAGAGCCCCGCTGCTCCGGGCCGGCGATCAGGCGCTCGCCGATCACGGTGACCAACGCGAGGAAGCTCGCCAGTCCGAACAGGAAGCTCGGGCTGGTGTGGAGCAGGGTCAGGAAGATGCCGAGAAACGGCGCGGTGGCCGAGGGGTCGCCCGAGGTTTGAAGCTGGAGGTCGCCGACGAAGAGTGCGAGGACCGCCGCCGTCAGTCCAACCAAGACGCTCCGGGCCAGCGAGGCCCCGGCGGTCGCGAAGAGCAAGACCACCAGCACCACGGCCGGCAGCGGGAACAGCCGGAAGTAGACCGTGGAGACCTCGATCCCCGTGATCCGGCTGGCGCCGGCTATGTGTATGTGAGCAAACCAGTGGTAGGGGAAAGGTTCCCCGGCGACGTTCGGATCGGTGATCGGCCAGTGGTGCTTGGCCTCCGCGGCGATCCCGGTGTGGGCCAGGAAGTCGCGGTCGAGGCTGACTGTCTCGGTGCCCGGCAACGGCGTGGCCGGAAAGGCGAGGATCGCGAGCAGGCCGATCGCGAACAGGCACACGACGGCGACGGTCCAGGTCGTGCCGACGCTCGCGGGCGGTGGGGTTGTGGGTGGGGCCCCCGTCCGGCGCCGACGCAGCTCGACCACGGCGGCAGGAGCGGCGACGAGGAGCGGATACACCGCGAATGCCTCGGGAACGTCCAGGGCCCCGGCGAGCATGAACGCACCGGTTTCGAGGCCGCAGCCGAGCGCCCAGCCCAGCGCCAGCTGTCGCAACCCGCTCCCTGGGCGCGAAGACAGCACCCGGAACAACAGGACGCCGGGCAGGATCCGAAACCCGACCTGGTACAGGAGGAAGAGGAGGATGTCCGCGACCGGCGCGCCGTAGGCGGCCTCGAGCACGACCATCCCTGCGACCACAGTGAGAGCCGCGCCCACCGACGCGCTCGGAACCCTCGCCGCCACCATCGGGCAGCGATTCAAGCAGGGGGCTCCGGCCCCAGTACGAAGTGGCGGGCTCAGTGGATCTCGGCTACGTTTGGCCGCCTTGACGTCGCATATGTGCCGGCTGATCGCAACATGCGCCCTCGCGGGGCTCGCGCTATTGGGGCTCACGGCGCTCGTGCCCGCTCAGGCGATGGCCAGCGCCTCCCTCCGCATCCGTGCCAAGCCCCCTCGGTACATCGACAAGACGAGCGTGCGCTTTTCCTTTTCGTCCCGCACACGTGGGGCGCGATTCCGGTGCCGGCTCTCCCGCAGGGGCCACAGGTCTCGGTTCCGCCCGTGCCGCAGCAGGCACCGGTACCGGCGCCTGCGCAACCGGACCTACGCCTTCAGCATCTTTGCCAGAGCGCCCGATGGGACCCGCTCCCGCATCGCGCGGCGGCGGTTCACGGTCGATACCCTCGCCCCAAGGGTTCGGATCCGGTCGGGACCGGCCCCGAACGCCGGCTCTTCGGCCACTTTCGGATTCACCGGCTCTGATCGATCGCCGTTGCGGTTCCGATGCCGTCTCGCTTCCCAGGGGCCCGCCTCAGGCGCCTGCAAGGCCCCGCTGACAGTGTCGAAGCTGCCCGACGGCACGCAGCGCTTCGAAGTTCGCGCGATCGATGCAGCGGGGAACAGGTCGGCCGTTGCGAGCCAGGTTTGGAACGTCTATACAGGTCCCCCTTTCCCGACGTTCTCGACGGCCCCAGGGCTAGCCGTGGGATTCGATCGGGGCATCCGTGACAACGTCGTTCGTTGCAACGGACAGCCGGTGACCGTGCGAGTGGCGGCCCCACCAGGCTGGAAGGCCAGCGTGGCAGGCGGCGGCTTTGCGATGGGGGTCCGAAGCGTCAGGGTGCCGGTGACCAGCAACCGTCGCTTCACCGTCACGTTTCAAGCCGATAGCGGCGGACCGCCCGAAGTCTTCAGCGTCCGCTGCTTGCCGTCCGACTTCCCGTCCTGGCGGTTCGTCCGCCAGCGGTCGGGAGGTCCCGACTTCTTCATGATCCAGTACACGAACAGGTACGCCGTCATCCACGACCGCAACGGCGTTCCGGTGTGGTGGCACAAGGCGACCGGCATTCCGGACAACGTCGAGCTCCTCGCTGACGGCACATTGGCCTGGGCGCCCGTGCAGCTGGCGGCGGACCAGGTCGGTCGATACGAAGTGCACGGTCTCGATGGACGCCTGCTGCGAACTGTGACCGCCAAGAACAATCTCCCCACCGACATCCATGAGTTGCTGCGGCTCAACTCTGGCAACTACCTCCTGGCCGGCCAGACGCGGGAAACCGGCGTCGATCTCACCGGCATCGGTGGGCCGGCGAGCGGCACGGTGATTGGGTTCGAGATGCAGGAGGTCACCCCTCAGGGGGCCCTCGCCTCGACTTGGTGGAGGTCACAGGGCCACATCTCGCCCGAGGAGACACCGCCTCGCTGGCGCAATGTAGCCGCCCTGCCCGACGGGAGCTACGACACCCAGCATTGGAACTCGATCCAGCCGACGGACAACAACACGAAGATGCTGCTGTCATTCCGGCACCTGGATGCCGTCTACAAAGTGGACCGAGCCACTGGGGACGTGGAGTGGAAACTGGGGGGCACGACCACCCCCCAGAGTCTCTCGGTACAAAACGATCCGCTCGGCTCCGACCCCCTGTCCGGCCAGCATGATGCCCGTCTCCAGCCGGACGGGACAGTCTCCATCTTCGACAACGGCACGGCAGTACCCCGACGGCCGCGGGTCGTGCGGTACCGGATCGATCCCCAGGCGGGAACCGCGACGTATGTCCAGTCCTTCATCGACCCCGACGTGACCGGCGCGTTCTGTTGCGGCTCCGCCCGCTTGGTCTCCAACAGCTGGCTCGTCGGCTGGGGCGGCCAGGCCAGCGGGGACGGCGTTGTGGGCAGCTATGACCTGGCTGGGCGGCGGATATGGAAGCTGGTAACGCCGGGGAGTGCGTCCTACCGCGCCAACCCGGTCCCACCGGGCGCCTTAAACGGCGCTCAGCTGCGCGCAGCCATGGACGCCGCCTATCGCTGAAGCCCGCGGGGCGACGGCGCACGACCGAGCGTCGGGCGAGCGTCGTCAGTTCGCGGCGGCCGCATT
>CAWHLA010000003.1:0-25031 GCA_963830065.1 uncultured Thermoleophilaceae bacterium | reverse complement strand
CCCGGGCCCGAGCCGGACCCGCCGCCGGGCGAGCCGGGGGCGGCCACGTCCTCCTGGCGGTTCTGGGCGTTGCTGGTCGTGCCGTTGGCGCCGCCCGCGCCGGCGCTGCCGCATCCGCCGCCGCGCGCGTTGCGCAGCTCGTCGGCGTAGCCGGGCGCGTACTGCTCGATGTCGGGGGGCAGATCGCCCAAGGCGCCGCCCAGCTGCTTGTCGTTGTACTTGCACTGCGGGATCGAGCCGTTGTTCTTGTAGTCGTTCAGCTGCGCGGCGGCAGGCGCGGCGAACAAGAGGCTCAATACGAAGATCAGCGCAAAGACGGAGCGGCGCACCCGCGACACGGTAGCGCGGGACGCCGCGTGGTCACAATGGTGCGGGATGGCCGCCGCCGCTACACGCCCATTGCCCCTGGGCGACCCCCCGCCCGAGGCCGAAACCACGTCCGCCCGGACCCCCCGGGCGGTCCTGGCGCTGGGCGTCGGCCTGCTCGCCGCGGTGGCGTACGCCGCCTTCACCAACGGGGCGATCAAGGTCACCGACGGCAGCGACGTGCAGATCGGCCTCGCCCTGCTCGGCATCGGCACGCTGGCCGCGCTGGCGGCCGGCTGGGGGCTCCATGGCCGCGCCCGCCCCGGCGCCTGGGTCGGGGTGGGACTGCTGGTCGCCTTCGGGGCGTGGTGCGCGCTGTCGATCTCCTGGTCGATCTCGCCCGACGAGAGCTGGATCGAGGCCAACCGCGCCTGGGGCTACGCGCTGGCTGCCGGTCTGGCGGTGGTGCTCGGCGCCAGCCTCGCGCGCGCGCCTGAGAAAACGGCACTGGCCTTCACCGGCCTGGCCACCGTGGTGGCCGCCTACGCGCTGGGCGGCAAGGTGCTCCCGGCCGTGTTCGACCACGCGGGCGAGATCTCGCGCCTGCGCGCGCCGGTGGGCTACTGGAACGCGCTCGGCCTGTTCTGCGCGCTGGCGGTGCCGCCGGCGCTGCGCCTGGCGGCCGACGAGCGTCGCGGCAAATGGAGGATCGCGGCGCTGGGCGCGCTGCTGGTGCTGGTGACCACGCTCGCGCTGACCTACTCGCGGGGCGGCATCGCGGTGATGGTGCTCGCGGTGATCGTGCTGGTGGCCATCGGCCCCGACCGGCTGCGGCTGGCCTGCCTGTCGGGGATCGTCGTGGTCGGCGTGGTGCCCGGACTGCTCGTCGCCTTCCTGCGCGACGACCTCACCACCAACGGGCTCTCCTCCTCCCAGCGCACCGACGACGGGCTGTTGCTCCTCGTCGCGCTGTTGATCGGTTTTGCCATCGCCCTCCTGCTGGCCCGCATGGTGTGGAAAGCGAGCGATTCGCTGCGCCTGAGCCCGGGCGCCTCCGCGCTGGTTCCGAAGGTGCTCGCGGGCATCGGCGCCGGGCTGGTGCTTGTGGTGTTGGTTCTGGCGGCGACCGGCTGGGTGGGCGACCAGCTGGAGGGCTTCACCGAGCCGCGGGCGGAGCGGGTGACCGATCCGGCGCGGATCGTGGCCACCAACTCGGGCAACCGCTGGGTGTGGTGGAAGGAGGCCGCGGGCGCCGCCTGGGACCAGCCGGTGGTCGGCTATGGCGCGGGGTCGTTCCCCCTGGTGCACCTCCAGTACCGGAAAGAGCGCCTCGACGTCCGCCAGCCCCACAGCGTGCCGCTCGAGTTCCTGTCGGAGACGGGGATCGTGGGCGCGGCGCTGGTGATCGCGGGGCTCGCGCTGCTGGGCGCCGCCGCGGTGGGCCGCATGCGCGGGGCGGTGGGAGCCGACCGCGCCTACGCCGCCGCGCTGCTGGCCGCCTGCGCGGCCTATGCGCTGCACGTGTGGGTCGACTGGGACTGGGACATCCCCGCGGTGACGCTGCCGGTGATGATCTTCCTGGGCGTGCTGGCTGCGCGGCCGCCCGGAACCGCGGAGGACCCGCTCGCGCGCAGCCGTCCGCGCCTGGCGCCGCTGATCGCCGGAGGCCTGCTGCTGGCGCTGTTCGCCGTCTCGGCGGCGCTGCCCGCGCTCTCGCGAGAGGAGTCCGACGCGGCGCTGGCCCAGGCGGCCAAGGGCGGCGCGAAGAACCTGCGCGAGGCCGACGAGAAGGCCGCCACCGCGCGGCGCTTGGACCCGTTCGCAATCGACCCGGTGTTCACCTCGGCCGACCTGAGCCGCCGCCGGGGCGACGTGGAGCGCGCCGCCGAGGTCTACGCCGACGCCGTGCGCGAGCAGCCCGACAACCCGCGGCTGTGGCTGGGCCTGGCCCGCCTCCAGGCGCAGCTGAACGACGTGCCAGGCGCGCTCGCCTCTGCTCGCCGGGCGTTCGAGCTGGACCCGTTCGCGCTCACCAACTTCGGCTTCTCGAGCGTGATCACCTACGACACGTCGCGCTCGGCCACGGCCACCGGCACGCCGCTGCCCGAGCGGGTGGAGGTGCCGCCGCTGCCGAATGCGCCGGTGGCGCCCAACTCAGGCGCCCCCCCGCCCGGGAACGGGGCGGGCGTGCCGCAGCAGGGCACCGCGCCGACCAACCCGCAGGCACCGGCGTCACCGCCGAGCGCTCCCGCGCCCAGCACGCCGTCGCCGTGAGCGGCGGGCAGCGCTAACGCAGCGAGTCGAGGGTCTTCGCCAGACCCTCTGGCAGCTCGACCTGCGCGCTCCAGCCGAGCTCGGCGGCTGCGCGCGAGGCGTCGAGCGCGATGTTCTGCACCTCGCCGGGCCGCTCGGGCGCGTGGTCGGCGGAAAAGCCATCGTCACTCAGCTCGTTCAGCGCCTCGACGATGTCGAGCACGCTGACCTGCTTGCCGAGGCCGATATTGAGCGCTCCCCCGACGTCGGACTCGGCGGCGAGCAGGTTGGCCTGCACCACGTCGTCGACGTAGACGTAGTCGCGGGTCTGCAACCCGTCGCCGAACACGGTTGGCGTCTCGCCCGCCAGCAGCTTGCCGCAGAAGATGGCGATCACCCCGGCCTCGCCCAGAGGGTCCTGGCGGGGCCCGTACACGTTGCCGTAGCGCAGGGACACCGTGGACAGGCCGTGCAGCCGGCCGAACAGCAGGCAGTAGTTCTCGGCGCAGAACTTCGACAGGCCGTAGGGCGCCTCGGGGGCGACCGGGTGGTCCTCGGGCGCGGGGAGGATCTGCCCCTCGCCGTAGATCGCGCCGCCGGTCGAGGTGTTCACCAGCCGGCGGACACCGTTTTGCTGGGACGCCGTCAGCACGTTGATCGTGCCCTCGACGTTGTTGCGGGCATCGAAAGCGGGATCGGCGGCGGACTTGCGCACGTCGATCTGGGCGGCGAGGTGGAAGACCACCTCGGGCTGGACCTCGGCGAACACGTCGGCCACGGCCTCGGCGTCGCGGATGTCGATGTCGTACAGGTACGCGCCGTTGAGCAGCGCGTCGGAGATGTTCTCGTGGTACCCGGTGGAGAAGTGGTCGACCATGGTCACGTCGTCGCCGCGGGCGAGCAGCGCGTCGACCATGTTGGAGCCGATGAAGCCGGCGGCGCCGGTTACCAGAGCACGCATGAGGCGCGGCACTCTAGAGGCGGCCCGAGCCGCTGGTACCTTCGGCCGCGATGCTCGCCGGCACCGAGGACCAGCCCCAAGCACGGGTGGCGCTGGCCGCCGCGCTGGCCTCCGCCCCCTCGCACGCGTATCTGTTCCACGGGCCCGCGGGAGTGGGAAAGCGCACCGTGGCGCGGGCGTTCGCCGCCGAGCTGCTGGCCGAGGGCGACGCCGACCCCGACGGGGTCCGCCACCGGGTCGGCAACGGCAGCCACCCCGACCTGACCTGGGTCAAGCCCACCGGCGCCGCTCAGATGCGCGCCGCGGACGTGGAGGGCCCGGTGGTGGCTGCCGCCTCGCGGACGCCGTTCGAGTCCAGCCGCCGGGTGTTCGTGCTCGAGCGGGTGGACGAGATGAACGACACGGTGGCCAACCGGCTGCTGAAGACGCTCGAGGAGCCGGCGCCGTTCGTCCACCTGATCCTGCTCACCGACCGGCTCAGCCTGGTGATCGACACGGTGGCCTCGCGCTGCCAGCCCGTCCGCTTCGACCCGTTGGCGCCGTCGCGGGTGGCCGAGACCCTGGAGGCCGAGGGCGTGGAGCCCGAGAAGGCGCTGGCCTGCGCCCGACTGGCCGCCGGCAACGCCGAGCGGGCGCGGATGCTGGCCTCCGAGGAGGGGGAGGGCCTGCGCGACGACGCCGAGGCGATGGTCACGGGCGCGCTGTCCGGCGGCGGCCTCGACGAGCCCTGGCGCGGGCTGCTGGAGCGCGCCGAGCGCCGGCGCGAGGAGGCCGAGCAAGCCTCGACGGCGGAGCGGGAAAAGCGGCTGGAGCTGGAGCCCAAGGGCCGCGAGCGAAAGGCACTGGAGCGCGAGCTGGAGGAGGCCGCCAAGCGCGACGCCCGCCGGGCGCGCACCGAGGTGCTCGAGCTGGGGCTGGAGCTGGCCGCGATGGGCTTCCGCGACCTGGTGGCGGTGGCCGAGGACGCCCCCGACGCCGTCCTGGGCGCCGACCGCCTGCCCGCCCTGGCCGAGCGCGCCCGGGGGCGCGACCCGCGCCGGCTGCGCCAGTGCGTCGAGCGCTGCGAGGAGACCCGGATGTCGCTCCAGCTCAACGCCACCGAGGACCTGGCGCTCACCGCCCTGGGCTTCCGCCTGGCCTCGCTGGTGGGCGAGCCGGCCTAGCCGGCAGCTCGAGCACCGAGTCGGCCTCCCGGCAGGACCGGACGCGGCACGGCGGCACGCCACGATCCACCCTCACCACCCGCCCGTCCCGCAGCCACACGAGGTCGAGCGGGAAGCGCATGCCAAAGGTGTGAACCGACCGGCAGCGCGGGATGAGCAGCCCCTCGCCCGGCGGCACGTCGCGGCCGATCAAACCCCTCAGGCGGCTGACGAATCCACGGGCGATACGCGGGCGCACGCTGGGGAAAGCGCCCGACGAGCAGAACTCGCCCCGGGGTTAGACTCGGCCTCCCGCCGACGTAGCTCAGTTGGTAGAGCACCTCTCTCGTAAAGAGGTGGCCGCCGGTTCGAGTCCGGCCGTCGGCTCTAGTTCGCCGCCTCGGCCTCTTCCTTCAAGCCCGCCGCGGCGTTGCCCAGCAGGAAGTCGCGCACCTGGCCCTCGACGGGCCCCTTCATCAGCATTCCGAGCATGCGGCCGGGGTCGACCTCCAGCGCGTAGGTCGCCCGGGTCCCGTCGGAGCCCAGGTCCTCCAGGTCCCACCAGCCGTTCACGGACTTGGTGTCGCCCTTCTCCTGCACCCAATCGATGCGGTGGGGCTTGTCGTAGGAGAACCGCAGCCTGGACTTCACGGTCTTGACCTTGGCGTCGTTCTCGCTCTGCACGACCTCGGGGCGCCCGTCGGCGTCGCGCGACAGGACCTCGACCTTCTTGAGCGAGCCCTGCCACTTCGGCGCGCCCTCGATGTCGGCGGCGATCTCGAACACGTCCTCGATCGGCGCGTCGATCTCCACGGTGCGGTCTCCCTTGATCAGCCCCATGCGGGCGCGACCCTATCGTCTGAGGCGATGTCCTACTTCACCGCCGTGCGCCTCTATTCGGCGCTCGAGCTCTGCGTGTTCGCGGCGCTCATCATCACCGCGGTCTCCGGGGCCTCGGAGTCCGCGGAGAAGGCGCTGGGGTGGACCCACGGCGTCGGTTGGATCCTGCTGTGCGTGGCGGTGGCCGAGGGCTGCCGCCGGCGGGTGTTCCCCTGGTGGACGTTCGCGGCGACCGTCTCCCCGCTGGGCCCGCTGGGGAGCACGGCGGCGATCGAGTACCAGAGCCGCAGCCGGCGCCGCGTAGCCTGAGCGCGCCCTCCCGTGTCGAGCGTCAACCTCCCCAATGCGCTCACACTCGTGCGCGTCCTGCTGATTCCCGTCCTGGTGGTGGCGCTGACGGTCGAGGGCGGCGACGCGCTGGCGGCGACGGTGTTCGCGCTCGCCTCGGCCACCGACTTCCTCGACGGCTGGCTGGCCCGCCGGCGGGAGACGGTCACCACCTTCGGCAAGGTGATGGACCCGATCGCCGACAAGCTGCTGGTGGCCGCGGCGCTGATCGCGCTGGTGAGCCTGGAGCGGCTCGCCGCCTGGATCGCGCTGGTGATCATCGCGCGCGAGTTCGCGGTCAGCGGGCTGCGCGCCGCCGCCGGGCAGCAGGGCGTGGTGATCGACGCGAGTCAGTGGGGCAAGGTGAAGACCGTCATCCAGGTGGCGATGATCTTCGTGCTCATCCTGGCGCCGGATTCCGATGCGGCCTGGGTGCAGGTGCTGGTCTACGCCACCGTGGCGGTGACCCTGGCCTCCGGCGCCGAGTACTTCATGAGCTTTCGCCGGCGGATGGAGCAGCCGGGCTAGCCGAGGGCGCCGGTCAGGAGCCGTTCTCGACGACGGGCTCGGCGGCGGCCTCGACGGTCGAGAGCCGCTCCAGCACCAGAGCGGCGTCCTGAGAGAGGGGGATCTGTTGGCGGGACTCGTTCATGGCCAGGGGGAGCATCACGTCGCTCTCTATCGGGCAGGGTGCCCACCGCTCGGAGCGCGCCAAACCACTACTGGACGTTTGGCCTAGTGCTCGGCTTCTAGCCAGGCGCGCAACGTGGTGTGGCGGGCGTGCTCGCCCTCCTCGTTGACCTCGCTGGTGAGCTCGCCGATGAGCCCGTGGCGCTCGGCCACCACGTTGTGCTTGTGGATCGTCTCGAGATTCTCCTGGCGGGCTGAGAGGAACGCCGCGTCGCCCAGGTGGCCATAACGCTCGACCCCCATGCGGACCATCTCGCGGACGCAGTCCTCGACGAAGCGCGGGCGCCTGTGGGCCTTTTCCACGATCTCCTGCTCGTCGGGGCGCTTCATCAGCTCGTAGATCTCCGAGCTCATCGAGCTCTCGACGATCTCCAGCAGGTCGGCGGCCTCCACGGACTCTTCGCAGCCGGTGGGGCAGCCCACGTGGAGCGTGCCGATGCCGCGCTGGTTGTGGGTGGCCACCGGGACGCGCTCGAGGATGCGGTCGACCTCGGTGTCGCTGAAGCCGTCCTCCGCCAGCGCCTCGCGGGCGCCGGCGGCAACCAGCTCCTGGGCGCAGGGGCAGGCGGTCATGCCCGTGGCCTGGACCCCGACTACCCGGCGGGTGCCGCGCTGGGAGGCCACCGCGGCGCCGAACAGCGTGTAGATCTCCTGGGTGGGCGTGCCGGTCACCGGCGTGGGCTTGTTCTCCGGATAGCGCGCGGCGATGGTGACCTCGGAGCGCAGGCCGCCCTGGCGATCGCGCACGCGCTCGGCGATGTGGCTGGCGAGCGTCTCGGCCTTCAGGGACTCGCCGAGCACGACCTCGTCGATGGCCTCGTTGACGACCTCCTCGAAGCGCGACATGTGCGCGCCCTTGCGGTCGGCGGCCAGGTCCACGAAGCACTCCAGCTCGGCGTAGAAGAGCTGCTCGACGCCGTCAGAGCGGATCGAGATGACCTTCTCGACGCCGGTGACTCCGACGCGCGAGAGGCTGACCGCGGTGGAGGGGCGCCGCGCCTGGACGTCGGGGTCGAGCAGCGAGCGCGGTGCGTTCACTTCACGAAAGATAGTGCCCCGGCCGGTGCCGCTCCGCACAGACCGGGTGTAGACTCGGCTCCTCCGCGTGCCGGGACCGTCAGCACCATCACCGAGGGTGGATGAAAGGGACCGTTTGGGAGTAGCAGTCGAGGAGAGGGAGCTGCCGGCTCTCGAGGTAGAAGAGCTCAGGACGCTGGTGGCTACCGGTCGCGAGCGCGGGTATCTGACCTTCGAGGAGATCGCGGGTTGCCTTGAGGAAGTCGACGTGACCAAGGAGCAGGTCACCGACCTCCACACCCACCTCGTCGAGCACGGCGTGGACGTCGTCTCCGCCGCCGACGGCAAGCCCACACCGCCGCCGGCCGAGCCCAGCCCGGCCAAGAAGCCTGAGATCGACCTCACCGTCGAGCCCAGCCTCGACTCGCTGCGTCTGTACCTGCGCGCGATCGGCCGCGTGGACCTGCTGACCGCGCAGGACGAGGTGTCGCTGGCCCGGCGCATCGAGCGCGGCGACATGGTCGCCAAGCAGGCCATGATCGAGGCGAACCTGCGGCTGGTCGTCTCCATCGCCAAGAGCTACCTGGGCCGCGGCCTGTCCTTCCTCGACCTGATCCAGGAGGGCTCGCTCGGCCTGATCCGGGCGGTCGAGAAGTTCGACTACCGGCGGGGCTACAAGTTCTCGACCTACGCCACCTGGTGGATCCGCCAGGCCGTGACCCGAGCGATCGCCGACAAGGCCCGCACCATCCGCATCCCGGTGCACATGGTCGAGAAGCTCAACAAGGTCGTGCACGTCGAGCGCCAGCTGGTGCAGGAGTTCGGGCGCGAGCCGCTGCCCGAGGAGATCGCCGCCGAGCTGCAGTGGACGGTGCGCGAGGTCAAGGACATCCAGCGGATCGCGCAGCTGCCGATCTCGCTCGAGAAGCCGATCGGCGAGGAGGACGACTCCGAGCTTGGCGACTTCGTCGAGGACGAGGCGGCCGAGTCGCCGTTCGAGCAGGCCAGCGACAACCTGCGGCGCGAGAACGTGCAGCGGGCGCTGGACGCACTGCCCGCGCGCGAGCGCGAGGTGCTGGAGATGCGCTACGGCCTGAAGGGCCACGAGGCGCGCACGCTGGAGGAGGTGGGCCGCGCCTTCGGCGTGACCCGCGAGCGCATCCGCCAGATCGAGAACAACACGCTCAAGAAGCTCGAGCACCTGCCCGAGGCCCAGCGCCTGCGGGACGCCTCCTAGACGGCCGTTGGCGGAAGCCGGAGTGGCCGCCGTGCGGCGGCCGAGAGTGGAGGAGGCGATCGTCGGTGTGGGCCTGGCGCTGATCGTGCTCGCGCTGTTCGTCCCGTGGTGGGACAGGCCCGCGGAGGAGGGCCAGACCACGCCGCTCACCTGGCTGTCGCCTGCCGCCAACATCAACGCCCCACTGTTCGGGGCGGCGGGCCTCGCGCTCGCGCTGATCGTGCTCGGCGCGGTCCTCCCGTCGCCCAAGCTCTGGCGGCGGCTGCTGTGGCTGCTGCCGCTGCTCCTCGCCGGCCTCGCGTTCCTCGTGGCCGGCATCGAGCTCGCCTACCTGGAGGTCTTCGACGACGCCGAGCTCGGCATGCCGTTGGGGCTCCTCGGCATCGCCCTGCTGGGGGTCGGCTGCCTGGTCAGCATCGTCCGCGGCACGCCGCCCACCCGGCTCTAGAATCGCCGGGCCCCGGGGGGATACCCAAGCGGTCAACGGGGACGCGCTGTAAACGCGTTGGCTCAGCCTTCGCAGGTTCGAATCCTGCTCCCCCCACTCGATGGCGACCAGAGCCGACGAGCCGAACAAGACCAACCGGGTCGCGCGTCTGTTCGGTCTGAGCGGCGAGAGCTGGATGCGCCACGCCAACCCGGTGAGCGTGTGGACGCGCTTCTCCGTCCTCCCTCTGCTGATGCTGGCGGTCTGGAGCCGCGACTGGATCGGGCTGTGGTTCCTGATCCCCCTAGGGCTGTCGCTGGTCTGGCTGTTCGTCAACCCGCTGTTCTTCTCGCCTCCCACCTCGACGCGCAACTGGGCCTCCAAGGGAGTGCTGGGCGAGCGGATCTGGTCCGAGCGGGAGCGTTCGGAGCTGCCGGAGCAGTTCGACTCACCGGTGCCCGCGGTCGCCCAGCTCGTGCAGGTGGTGGGCCTCGTCCCCCTGGTCTACGGGCTGATCGACCTCGACGCCATCGCCGCGCTCACCGGCATGGCCATCGTCCAGGCCGCAAAGCTCTGGTACATCGACCGGATGGTCCTGCTGTTCGACGAGCTGAAGTCCGACCCGCGCTATGCGGGCTGGGACTACTAAGCTCGCCCGACCCGCCCAGCTAGCTCAGTTGGTAGAGCACTTCCATGGTAAGGAAGGGGTCGCCGGTTCGAGTCCGGCGCTGGGCTCCTGAAGACGGCTTACCTGATCACCTCGCACCGCGAGCCCGACCAGGTTCTGCGGCTCGTCCGGGTCCTCCGCGAGCAACCCGGCGCCGAGGTCTACGTCCGCCACGACCAGCGCCGCACGCAGCTTCCTCGCGAGCGCGTGGAGAGGGATGGCGCCCACGCGATCGACGACGGGATCGACGTCGAGTGGGGCGGCTGGTCCTACCTGCAGGTGCTCCTGGAGGGCCTGCGGACCGTGGCCGAGCGGGCCGACCCCGACTGGACGCTCGTGCTCTCCGGCCAGGACTACCCCCTCGTGCACCACACCGAGCTGGAGGACTTTCTCGCGCGCGGGGAGCATGACGCCCACCTGCCCGGCCTCTGGCGGCTGGGAGAGCTGACGCTCTCGGACGAGCCGCGCGACGACTTCGTGATGCGCTACGGCTATCGCCACCTCGCGGTTCCGTGGCTCCCGCCCCGCTTGCCGAAGGCGCTGGCCTACGGCCGGCGCCTGCCGTCGGGGAAGCAGCTGCTCGGCGTGCGCGACCCGACCCGGCCGGAGATGCCGCTGCACGTCGCCGGCGACTGGCCGACCCTCAACCGCCGCGCGATGCGGCGCGTGCTCGGCTTTCCCGGGGGCCACCCGGGGCTCATGCGGCGGTACCGGCGCAGCTTCGCCGCGTCGGAGTCCTTCTTCGCCACCGCGCTGATGAACGATCCCGAGCTGTCGGTCGGCGGCGGGCCGCACCGGTTCATCGACTTCCCCGCCGGTGTGCCCAACCCGCGCACGCTCACGAGCGCCGACCTGAGCGCGATTACGACCTCCGGAGCCCACTTCGCGCGCAAGTTCGACCCGGCCGTCGACGGCGACGTCCTGGACGCTCTCGACCGCCTTCGAGCCGACCGCTCGGCCCGCGCTAGCCTTGACCGACCATGGCCCGCGGAGACGTCAGAATCGCCGTAACCCTCGCCTGCGAGGAGTGCAAGCGGCGCAACTACCAGACCGAGAAGTCCAAGCGAAACGATCCCGATCGGATCGAGTTCCGCAAGCACTGTCGCTGGTGCGGGAAGCACACGCCTCACAAGGAGACCCGCTGATGAGTCTCCGCCGTCCGGCCGCGCGCGGGTAGACCCGTGGCACGCGACCGTCAGAGGGCGAAGCAGCGCCAGGCCGAGCGCCGGGCCAAGCGGCTCGCCGCGCAGGAGGGCGACCCCAGCGCCGAGCCCGACGAGGCGGTCGCGCCCGCTGAGCCCGTCGACGTCGACGGCGCGCCGGAGAGCGACGGCGCCCGAGAGGACAACGGCGCTCCGGACGGCGCCGGCAGCGCCGACCTGGCCGCGATCCCGCCCCGCGAGGACGGCCGGCCCGAGCCACACCTGGCCGCCGGTGCCACGTCCGAGCACCTGGGTGCCCCCGACGCGATCATCGAGGACGAGCCCGAGCTCGAGGATCAGGAGCTCGAGGACTACGACTTCGAAGACGAGGAGCAGCCGCTCGACGGGGACGACGCCTATGCGCCCCGTGGCCGCCGCGGCGACGGCGTGCCGGACAAGAAGCGCCCCCGTGTCATACAGTTCCTTTTCAACTGCTGGGCCGAGCTTCAGCGTGTCGAGTGGCCCAAGCGGCAGCAGCTGATCACCCTCACGTGGGTGGTCATAGGCTTCGTGATCATCGCCGGTAGCTTCCTGGGGCTCCTCGACGCGATCTTCTCGAAGCTGGTCCAGGCACTCCTCTAAGCGTCAAAAGAAAGTCACGAGATGTTCCGCTGGTACGCCATCAACACCTATTCAGGGCACGAGAACAAGGTCAAGCAGAACCTCGAGCACCGCGTGTCCTCGCTCGGGCAGCAGCGCAACGTGCGCCAGGTCGTCATCCCCACCGAGCAGGTGCAGGAGCTCAAAGACGGCCAGAAGATCCAGAAGGAGCAGCGCACGATGCCCGGCTACCTGCTCGTGAACATGAACCTCACCGACGACTCCTGGGGCCTCGTCAAGAGCACCCCTGGCGTCACCTCCTTCGTCGGCGCCGACCAGAAGCCCGTGCCGCTGTCGCAGGTCGAGGTCGACCGGCTGCTGAACCGCGAGACCGCGGAGCGCCCCCGCACCCGCGCCCAGTTCTCGATCGGCGAGTCGGTCAAGGTCGTGTCCGGCCCGCTGTCGGACTTCTCCGGCGAGATCTCCGAGATCAACGAGGACGCCGCGAAGCTCAAGGTGCTGGTGTCTATCTTCGGACGTGAGACCCCGGTCGAGGTCGGCTTCGACCAGGTCAAGAAGGTTTGATCGTGAGACCGGAGGTCGAGAGTTCTAATCAGAACGCGGGGCTGGAAGCCCCGCGGAGGTAATTCCATTGGCACGCAAGGTCCTCACCCTCATCAAGCTTCAGGTGCCCGGCGGCGCCGCCAACCCGGCCCCGCCGGTCGGCCCTGCCCTGGGCCAGCACGGCGTCAACATCATGGAGTTCTGCAAGGCGTTCAACGCCCAGACCCAGGACGCCGGCGGCACCATCATCCCGGTCGAGATCACGGTCTATGAGGACCGCTCGTTCACCTTCATCACCAAGACCCCGCCCGCGGCGGTGCTGATCAAGGAGGCCATCGGCCTCGACAAGGGCTCGGGCGAGCCCAACCGCGACAAGGTCGGAAAGATCAGCCGCGCGCAGGTCCGCGCGATCGCCGAGCAGAAGCTGCCCGACCTCAACGCGCACGACGTCGACCAGGCCTCGAAGATCATCGAGGGCACGGCCCGCTCGATGGGCGTGGACGTGACCGGCTGATGGCACGCCACGGCAAGCGCTACCGCTCGAGCCTCATGAAGGTCGACCGCGAGCGCCAGTACTCGCCGGCCGAGGCCGTCAAGCTCGTCAAGGAGTTCGGCACCGCGAAGTTCGACGAGAGCGTCGAGGTGCACATCCGCACCGGGCTCAACGTCCGCCACGCCGACCAGCAGCTGCGCGGCACGATCTCCCTGCCCCACGGGCTGGGCAAGGACGTGACCGTGGCCGTGTTCGCCACCGGCGACAAGGCCAAGGAGGCCGAGGACGCCGGCGCCGACTTCGTGGGCGGCGAGGACCTGGCCGCGAAGGTCACCGACGGCTGGACCGACTTCGACGTGGCCATCGCCACCCCCGAGCTGATGCCGGTGGTCGGCCGCCTGGGCCGCGTGCTCGGCCCGCAGGGCAAGATGCCGAACCCCAAGGTCGGCACCGTCACCCAGGACATCACCCGCGCGGTGGAGGAGTCCAAGGCCGGCAAGATCGAGTACCGCACCGACCGCATGGCGATCGTGCACCTGCCGATCGGCAAGGCGAGCTTCGACGAGCAGGCGCTGCTGGAGAACTACGCCGCGCTGCTCGAGGAGATCAATCGGGCCAAGCCCGCCGCCGCCAAGGGCCGCTACCTGGAGACCGTCACCCTCACCACCACGATGGGCCCCGGCGTCCGGGTGGACCCGGCGCGGACCAGAGGCGTAGTCGAAGAACTGGCGTCGCTAGCCTGATCCGTTCGCCCCAGACCGCCGGCACCCCTAAGCCCGGCGCAGGCCACCCATGAACAAAGACGCCAAAGCCGCAGTAGTAGACGAGGTCGCTGCCCAGATCGAGGCAGCCGACGCCGTGCTCGCGGTCGACTACCGGGGCATCAGCGTGCCCCAGGCCGCCGAGCTGCGCAGCCGGCTCAACGAGGCCGGCGCCGGCTTCCGGGTGGTCAAGAACACCCTGACCAACCTGGCCGCCGACAAGGCCGGCGCCGACGAGCTCAAGGCGCTGCTCGAGGGACCGACCGCCTTCACCTTCGTGCCCGAGGGAGGCGACGTGGCCCTGGCCGCCAAGGCGCTGGCCACCTTCCGCCGCGAGCACGATGTCCTGAGCTTCAAGGGCGGTCGCATGAACGGCGACGCGCTCTCGGCCGAGGAGCTCGAGGCGCTGTCCCGCCTGCCCGCGCTCGATGTGCTGCACGGCCAGCTGGTGGGCGTGCTCGCCTCGCCGCTGACCGGCCTGGCCCGCGGCCTGAACGGCCTCGTGTCCGGACTGGCGGTGGCCCTGGGCCAGATCGCCGAGCAGGGCCTGGTGGGCGGCGACGCCCCCGAGCCCGAGGCTGCCCCCGAGCCGGAGGCCGAGGCAGAGGCTGCGCCCGAGGCAGAGGCTGCGCCGGAGGCCGAGGCAGAGGCGCCCGCAGAACAGACTTCGGAGGAGCCGGAAGCGAGCTCCGACGACAACGAACCCACAGACGCGCCCGCAGAGGGCGCAACCACCGATAGCGAGGAGGCCTAGATGCCTACGACCGAAGAGTGGATCGATGAGCTCAAGGGCATCTCGGTCCTGGAACTGTCCGAGCGGATCAAGGCGCTGGAGGAGGCCTTCGGGGTCTCCGCCACCGCGGTGGCCGCGGCCGCCCCGGCTGCGGCGGGTGCCGGTGACGGCGCCGCCGCCGAGGAGGAGTCCAGCACCGTCGACGTCGTCCTCACGGGCCCCGGCGACAAGAAGATCCAGGTGATCAAGGTCGTCCGCGCGGCCACCGGCCTGGGCCTCAAGGAGGCCAAGGCGCTGGTCGACGAGGCGCCGAAGCCCATCAAGGAGGGCATCGAGCGCGACGAGGCCGAGAAGCTCAAGGGCGAGATCGAGGAGGCCGGAGGCACCGTCGAGCTCAAATAGCTCGGGGGAGCTCGCGGCCCTCTACGAGGGCCTCGCCACACCGGTCCGCGGCCACCCGGCCGCGATTCAACCGGGAGACGTTCAGCTGAGAGAGGCCGCGAGAGCGGCCTTTCTCGATTCTGGGCTCGAAGAGCCGGGCGGCCCCACCTCGGGCAGGTGCTGGGCGCGAGCCCCGGCGCCCACGACGGGCCGGTGCTCGTGCTCGACCGCCTCGAGGGCTCGGCCCTCCACGCCGCTCCGTCGGGGTACTTCGCGGCGGTGGCCACCACGCGACTCCCTGCGGGCCGAGTGGGAGCGGGAGGGCTTCGGGCCGCTCCGGGCCCGGGCGCACGAGCTGGCCGGACCCGACCCGCTGCGCAACGGACACGGTCGCGCCGCCGCGATCGGCGTGGCGGCAGCCGGCGTGCGCGAGGGCCGGGTGCTGCTGGGCCGCCGCCGCGAGGGCCTGGCCGCCGACCCGGGCTTCTGGCACGTGGTCCCGTCCGGGATGGTCGAGCCCGGGGCCGCGATCGAGGACCAGGTCCGGCGCGAGCTCGACGGAGGAGCTCGACGCCCCGGCCGGCCCGCCACGGCCGCTCGGAGCTGGGCTTCGACCTGCGCCGCCTTCGACCCGAGCTGTGCTGGACGCTGGAGCTCTACTCGGACGAGGTGGAGCTGGGCGAGGAGTTCGTGGAGGCGTCCTGGGTCGACCCCGAGGCCCGCTGGCCCGACCCCTTGACCCCCGCCGCGGCGGCGGTGCTCGCCCTGCTGCTCGCCGGCGCCTGAGGCAGGCTGGGGGTGGCTCGCTGCCCCGGACCGCGCTACTCTTTCGGGAGGCCAATAGTCGAAGCCGTCCCTCGAGAGCGCCCCGCCACATATCCGGGGTCTCGGGACGGGGTCCGTGACGGCCGTGGATCGGCGCGAGAGCGCTATGTCCGCCCCTGACACGGGGTCGCTTATTTCTGCTATATTCGTCGGTCGCGCTCTGGACGCCCCCGGCGTCCCCTCGCTTCGCCGCAGAATCTCGATCTCCAAGGAGTCGCCGTCTTGGCACGTCTCGATGCCTCGCCTCACCGTCGCAGCTTCTCGTCCCTCGAGAACGCCATCGACGTGCCCAACCTCATCGACATCCAGCGCCGCTCTTTCGAGTGGCTGGTGGACACCGCGAAGGGGGGCCTGAGGGAGACCATCGACGACGTCTCGCCGATCGAGGACTACACCGGCAACCTCGCTGTCGTCTTCGAGGACATCCACTTCGACGACCCGGTGGCGTCCATCGCGGAGTGCCGCGAGAAGGACCTCACCTACTCCCGCCCGCTGACCGTCAAGGTCGCCTTCCAGAACCGCGAGACGGGCGAGATCCGCGAGCAGTCGGTCTTCATGGGCGACTTCCCGTGGATGACGGAGTTCGGCACCTTCATCATCAACGGCACCGAGCGCGTGGTCGTCACCCAGCTGGTCCGCTCCCCGGGCGCGTACGTGATGGAGCCCAAGGACCGCGAGAAGCAGGTCTTCATCGCCAACCTGATGCCGGCCCGCGGCTCCTGGCTGGAGCTGGAGATCGACAAGAAGGGCCGCGTCTACGTCCGCATCGACCGCAAGCGCAAGCTGCCGGTCACCGTGCTGCTGCGCGCGATGAGCTCGACCGTCGAGGACGCGTCCTACGCGCTGGACAACGAGATCGCCGCGCTGTTCGGCGACTCGCTCTACATCCGCAACACGATCGAGTTCGACCCCGAGCTCCAGATCGAGGACGACCCCGACCTCTCCGAGGAGGAGAACCTCGAGCGCCGCCGCGTGGCCAACGAGGAGCACGCCCTGGTGGAGCTGTTCAAGAAGCAGCGCCCGGGCGAGCCGCCCTCGGTCGACGCCGCGAAGAACCTGATCTTCCAGCTGTTCTTCGACCCCAAGCGCTACGACCTCACGCGCGTGGGGCGCTACAAGCTGAACTCCCGCCTGCACCTGGACACCGACCTCGACACGCGGGTCCTGACCCACAAGGACATCACCGAGCTCATCCGCGAGCTGGTGAGCCTGCCCAAGGAGATCGGGATCCCCGAGTCCGGCGGGTTCGGCGACCCCGACTCCGAGGACTTCGAGCCGATCAAGGACTTTGCGCTCGAGGGCCAGTCGCTGGAGCGCGGCGTGATCGCCGAGCGCCTCGACGAGTACGAGCACTTCGGCAACCGCCGCCTGCGGACCGTCGGCGAGCTGATCCAGGAGGCCTTCCGGATCGGCCTCTACCGGATGGAGCGCGTCGTGCGCGAGCGCCTCACCACCGAGGACGCCGACACGATCACCCCGCAGACGATCATCAACATCCGGCCCGTCGTGGCCGCCCTGAAGGAGTTCTTCGGGTCCTCGCAGCTGTCGCAGTTCATGGACCAGACGAACTCGCTGTCGGGCCTGACCCACCGCCGGCGGCTCTCCGCCCTCGGCGCCGGTGGTCTCACGCGCGAGCGCGCGCCCATCGAGGTCCGCGACGTGCACCCGACCCACTACGGGCGCATGTGCCCGATCGAGACCCCTGAGGGCCCGAACATCGGCCTGATCGGCTCGCTGTCCTCCTACGCCCAGGTCTCCGAGCACGGCTTCGTCACCACGCCCTACCGCGTGGTCAACGAGGGCGTGGTCACCAACGAGATCGTCCACCTGGACGCCACCCAGGAGGAGGACCGCACGATCGCCCAGGCCAACGCCGAGCTCGACCCCAAGACGAGCAAGCTCAAGGGCCCGAGCGTCACCTGCCGCTCACGCGACGGCGAGCTGTCGCTGGTGGCTCCCAAGGACGTCGACCTGATGGACGTCTCGCCCGACCAGATCTGGTCGGTGGCCACCGCGCTGATCCCGTTCCTCGAGCACGACGACGCCAACCGCGCGCTGATGGGCTCGAACATGATGCGCCAGGCCGTCCCGCTCCTGAAGACCGAGTCGCCGCTGATCGGCACCGGCATGGAGGGGCGCGCCGCCACCGACACCGGTGACGTCGTCCTGGCCGACGAGGCCGGCGAGGTCTCCTACGTGGACGCCCAGCGGATCGCGGTCGGCAAGCAGGAGTACGAGCTGCGGAAGTTCATGCGCTCCAACCAGGGCACGATCATCCACCAGAAGCCGCGCGTGAAGGAGGGCCAGAAGGTGGCCGCCGGACAGGTGCTGGCCGACGGCTCCTCGACCGACAAGGGCGAGCTGGCGCTGGGCAAGAACTGCCTGGTCGCCTTCATGTCCTGGGAGGGCTACAACTTCGAGGACGCGATCATCATCTCGGAGCGCCTGGTCAAGGACGACGAGCTCACCTCGATCCACATCGAGGAGTACGAGATCGACGCCCGCACCACCAAGCTGGGCGACGAGGAGATCACCCGCGACATCCCCAACCGCTCGGAGGAGTCGCTGCGCAACCTCGACGACGAGGGCATCGTGCGCATCGGCGCCGAGGTCCGGTCGGGCGACCTGCTGGTGGGCAAGGTCACGCCGAAGGGCGAGACCGAGCTGACGGCGGAGGAGAAGCTGATCCGCGCGATCTTCAAGGAGAAGGCGCGTGAGGTCCGCGACACCTCGCTGAAGGTGCCCCACGGCGAGGAGGGCGTCGTCATCGACGTCAAGAAGTTCTCGCGCGAGAACGACGACGACCTTTCGCCCGGCGTGAACGACCTCGTGCGCGTGTACGTGGCCAAGAAGCGCAAGATCGCCGAGGGCGACAAGCTCGCCGGCCGCCACGGCAACAAGGGCGTGATCTCCAAGATCGTGCCCGAGGCCGACATGCCTCACCTCGAGGACGGCACCCCCGTCGACGTGATCCTCAACCCGCTCGGCGTGCCGAGCCGGATGAACATCGGCCAGATCCTGGAGACCCACCTCGGGTGGGCCGCCGGCAACGGCTGGTACGACGACGGCAGCGACGCCTACAAGGCCTCGCTGAAGAACGGCGGCCGCGTGAACGTGGCCACCCCGGTGTTCGACGGCGCCACGGTCGAGGAGGTCGACGAGGCCCTGGTCAAGTGGGCCGACGAGCACGCCGCCGAGCGCGGCATCAACTACGACGTCGACAAGTCCGAGCGGCCCGGCCGCCGGGCGTCGGGCAAGGTGAAGCTCTTCAACGGGCGCACCGGCGAGCCGTACGAGAAGCAGGTCACCGTCGGCTACATGTACATCCTGAAGCTGCTGCACCTCGTGGACGACAAGATCCACGCGCGCAGCACCGGCCCCTACTCGCTCGTCACCCAGCAGCCGCTGGGCGGCAAGGCGCAGTTCGGCGGCCAGCGCTTCGGCGAGATGGAGGTCTGGGCGCTCGAGGCCTACGGCGCGGCGTACACCCTCCAGGAGATGCTCACCATCAAGTCCGACGACACCGTCGGGCGCGTGAAGGCCTACGAGGCGATCGTCAAGGGCGAGAACATCGCCGAGCCGTCGATCCCCGAGTCCTTCAAGGTGCTGCTCAAGGAGATGCAGTCCCTCGCACTGGACGTGGACGTCCGCTCCGAGGAGGGCGGCGGCGTCGAGATGCGCGACGAGGACGACGACCTCCTGCGCGCGGCCGAGGAGCTGGGCATCGACCTCTCGGGGGTGAGGGCCACCGACGGCCAGGCCAACGACGAGTCAGAGGACAAGGTCGAGGCCGAAGGCGACGGGGGACAGACCTCGGAGACCAAAGCCGAGCAAGACGCGGAAATGATCGAGGAGTAAGGACCGACTGATGATTGACATCAACAACTTCGACGCCATCAGCATTGGCCTGGCGTCGTCCAAGCAGATCCGGTCCTGGTCCTCGGGAGAGGTCACCAAGCCGGAGACCATCAACTACCGCACGCTCAAGCCCGAGAAGGACGGCCTGTTCTGCGAGCGCATCTTCGGTCCCACCAAGGACTGGGAGTGCTACTGCGGCAAGTACAAGCGAGTCCGCTACAAGGGCATCGTCTGCGAGCGCTGTGGCGTGGAGGTCACCCGCTCCAAGGTGCGCCGCGAGCGCATGGGCCACGTGGACCTGGCCGCCCCGGTCAGCCACATCTGGTTCTTCAAGGGCGTCCCCAGCCGCATCGGCTACCTGATCGACATGGCTCCGAAGGAGCTCGAGAAGGTCCTGTACTTCGCGGCCTCCATGGTCACCTGGGTCGACGACGAGGCCCGGGAGAAGGACATCCCGAGCCTGCAGACCGAGGTCGACCAGGTCATCGAGTCCTACGACAACGAGAAGGCCGACCGCGTGGGCGAGCTGCGTGGGTCGCTCGACCGCCGGCTGCAGTACCTGCAGACCGGTAGCGAGACGAAGTTCTCCGACGACGACCTGATGTGGTCGGAGTCGCTCGAGGTCGACATCAAGAAGATCTCCGACGACGAGCGCGAGAAGCTCGAGAAGGAGCTCAACAAGACCTTCGACGCCGACATCGCGGACACCGAGGCCTACATCGAGGACGCCGCCGAGCGGATGCGCCAGGTCTGGGACCTGTTCCAGACGATGGAGTCCAAGGCGGTCATCGCCGACGAGACCCTGTTCCGCGAGCTCAAGGAGCGCTTCGGCTCCCCGTACGGCTTCGGCGAGTACTTCCGCGGCGGCATGGGCGCCGAGGCGGTCCGCGACCTGCTCGAGCAGGTGGACCTCGACGCCGAGCGCCTCGAGCTCGAGGACCAGGTCAAGACGGCCAAGGGCCAGAAGCAGTCCCGCGCGGTCAAGCGGCTGAAGGTGGTCTCCGCCTTCATCCACTCCGACAACAAGCCCGAGGACATGATCCTCGAGGCCGTGCCCGTGATCCCGCCCGAGCTGCGCCCGATGGTGCAGCTGGACGGCGGGCGCTTCGCCACCTCGGACCTCAACGACCTCTACCGCCGCGTCATCAACCGCAACAACCGGCTGAAGCGGCTGCTCGACCTCGGCGCGCCCGAGATCATCGTCAACAACGAGAAGCGGATGCTGCAGGAGGCCGTCGACGCGCTGTTCGACAACGGCCGCCGCGGCCGGCCCGTCACCGGGCCGGGCAACCGTCCCCTCAAGTCCCTCAGCGACATGCTCAAGGGCAAGCAGGGCCGCTTCCGCCAGAACCTGCTCGGCAAGCGCGTGGACTACTCGGGCCGCTCGGTCATCGTGGCCGGCCCCTCGCTGAAGCTCCACCAGTGCGGGCTGCCCAAGCTGATGGCCCTCGAGCTGTTCAAGCCGTTCATCATGGCCCGGCTGGTCGAGCGGAAGTCCGTCCAGAACATCAAGGCGGCCAAGAAGCTGGTCGACTCGATGATCCCCGAGGTCTGGGACGTGCTCGAGGAGGTCATCCAGGAGCACCCGGTGCTGCTCAACCGCGCGCCGACGCTCCACCGCCTCGGGCTGCAGGCCTTCGAGCCGCAGCTCGTGGAGGGCAAGGCGATCCAGGTGCACCCGCTGGTCTGTCACGCGTTCAACGCGGACTTCGACGGCGACCAGATGGCAGTCCACCTGCCGCTGTCCGCCGAGGCCCAGGCCGAGGCACGGCTGCTGATGCTGTCCTCGAACAACATCCTGTCGCCGGCCCACGGCCAGCCGCTGGCCACCCCGACCCAGGACATGATCCTGGGCGCCTACTACCTGACTTATGGCCCGGATGAGCACGAGCTCGCCGAGCTGCGGGAGAAGGAGCGGGGCGGCAAGTGGGACGAGAAGAAGCTGGGCAAGCGCCCGCACGTCTTCCGCTCCGCGCAGGAGGCCGAGCTCTCCTACGAGCACGGCATGGTGGACCTGCACGACCTCGCCGAGTACCGGCGCGTGCACGGCGGCGAGCACGTGCTCACCACCGTCGGGCGGATCATCTTCAACGAGCGCATCGAGCGCGCGCTGAAGGAGTCGCTGGAGGAGGGCTACGACCCCGCCGAGTACCAGTTCGTCAACAAGCCGCTCAAGAAGCGCGACATGGGCGACGTGATCCAGGGCCTCGTGGACAAGCACGGGCCCTACGCCACGGCACTGGTGCTCGACGCCTTCAAGGAGCTCGGGTTCCACTTCGCCTCGCAGGCGGGGATCACGATCTCCAAGAACGACGTGGTCATCCCGCCCTCCAAGCCCGAGATCCTCGATCGCTACGAGGGCGAGGTCGGCGAGGTCCAGGACAACTACGACATGGGCCTCATCTCCGACGAGGAGCGCAAGGAGGCCGTGGTCGAGAAGTGGACCGCCGCCACCGAGGAGGTGGGTCAGGCGATGCAGGACAACCTGAACCACCTGAACTCCATCTTCATGATGGCCAACTCGGGTGCCCGAGGCTCGTTCAAGCAGATCCGCCAGCTGGCGGGCATGCGAGGCCTGATGGCCAATCCGAAGGGCGAGATCATCGAGCGCCCGATCAAGGCCAACTTCATGGAAGGCCTGACCGTGCTCGAGTACTTCATCTCGACCCACGGCGCGCGTAAGGGCCTCGCGGACACCGCGCTGCGCACCGCCGACTCGGGCTACCTCACCCGGCGCCTGGTGGACGTGGCGCAGGACGTGATCGTGCGCGAGGAGGACTGCGGCACCAAGGAGTTCATCGAGATGCCGCTCCTCCGCGACGACGGCAAGGTCAACGAGAACCTGGCCGGGCGGTTCACGGCCAAGGAGTTCGCCACCAAGCGGGGGCGGACCCTGATCGAAGACGGCACGCTGATCACCCTGGAGGCGATCACCGAGGCCGCCGAGGCCGACCTCGACGACGACTGCACCGTCTCGGTCCGGTCGGCGCTGAAGTGCGAGGCCGACACCGGTATCTGCCAGCGCTGCTACGGCGTGGCGCCGGCCACCGGCAAGGTCGTCGCGATCGGCGACGCGGTGGGCATCATCGCCGCCCAGTCGATCGGCGAGCCGGGCACCCAGCTCACGCTGCGGACCTTCCACACCGGTGGTGTGGCCGGCCTGGACATCACCCAGGGCCTCCCGCGTGTGGTGGAGCTGTTCGAGGCCCGCAAGCCGAAGGGCCTGGCCAACCTGGCCGAGTTCGCCGGCACGGTGGGCATCGAGCGCACCGAGAAGGCCCTCAAGGTCACCGTCACCGACGAATCAGGCGAGGAGCACGCCTACTCGTTCCCCACGCGCACGCGTCTGTTCGTGGAGGAAGGCGAGAAGATCGAGAAGGGCCGCCAGCTCAACGAGGGCTCGATCTACCCGCACGAGCTGCTCTCGATCCGCGGCCGCACGGACACCGAGGTGTACCTGGTGGCCGAGGTCCAGAAGGTCTACCGCTCGCAGGGCGTGGACATCAACGACAAGCACATCGAGATCATCGTGCGGCAGATGATGAAGAAGGTCCGGGTGGACCAGAAGGGCGAGACCACCTACCTGCCCGGCCAGTTCGTCGACCGCCACGAGATGGCGCGGACCAACGCCGAGCTCCAGAAGGCCAAGAGCGAGAAGGCCCAGTTCGAGGAGATCATCCTCGGCATCACCAAGGCCTCGCTGGCCACCGACTCATTCCTGTCGGCGGCCTCCTTCCAGGAGACGACGAAGGTGCTCACCGACGCCGCGCTGGAGGGCAAGACGGACCGCCTCCACGGGCTGAAGGAGAACGTGATCATCGGCAAGCTGATCCCGGCGGCCACCGGCCTCAAGCGCTACCGGCGCCTGGAGATCGAGCCGACCGAGCCGGTCAGCCGGCCCGGCCCCGAGGAGCTCGGCCTGCTGGACGACTCCGACCTGGCGGCCGAGCTGGGGCTCACCGAGGACGGCGAGCTCGAGGGCTTCGGCCTGAAGGACGGGGGCAACGGCTCCGAAGTCGGCCTGGGCGACGACCTGGCCGACCTGCGTGCACCCGGCGACGGAGACGACGCTTCTTAAGCAGTCTTTCGGACCGCCCGCTTCCCTCTAGGGGAGTGGGCGGTTTGGCTTTCCCGTAACAACGGGTAGAGCCAACCTTCACAGACGTCTGGACGGTTTTCCTATTTAGGCGCCTCTGGCCTTCATGCGGGAGGCACGAACGCCGATAGGCCGAAAGAGCGGTCAGGAGATCGCTCCGCAACACCGCACCGCACTCCTGAGATGACCCTTCAACTCGGCATACTGCTCGCGCTCTTCAGCGCCCTGGTCACGAACCTCAGCTTCCTGCTGAAGCACAAGGGCGCGGCTGCGGCCCCGCCCGTCAGCTTCCGTCACCCGGTGCGGTCCGCCGCAGACCTCTTCAAGTCCAAGTGGTTCGCAATCGGCTGGGCCGTCGCCGTGGTCGCCTGGTGCTTCCACGTGGGCGCGCTCACCCTGGCCCCGCTGTCGGTGGTCCAGGCCGTCCTCTCCGGGGGCCTCGTCTTCCTCACCGTCCTGGCCGAGCGCTTCTTCGGCTGCTCGCTGGGCAAGCGCCAGTGGATGGGCGTGGGCATGACCGCCCTGGGCCTGGTCCTGCTCACGATCACGCTGCCGGGCCACGGTGGCGACAGCTCGAGCTACTCCACCGCCGGCATGATCGCCTTCGAGGCCGGTCTGCTGGGCATCGGCGCGTTCCTGGTCTTCTCGCCCGGCCTCGGCGACCACCACCACCACGGCGTTCTGCTCGGCGCCGCCGCCGGCATCCTCTTCGGCGTCTCCGACGTCGCGATCAAGGCCCTCACAGGCGGGATCGGCGACGCCGGCGTAGCCGGGCTCCTGTCGCCCTGGACGCTCACCGCCGCCCTGGCCTCGGTCCTGGCCTTCTACGCCTCTGCGCGCGGTCTCCAGAAGGGCGAGGCGGTTCCCGTCATCACCCTCACCAGCGCGGCCGCCAACGTCTCGGCCATCGGGGGCGGGATCCTCGTGTTCGGCGACCCGATGCCGACCGACCCGGTCGGGATCGTCGTCCAGGCCGTCGCCTTCCTGCTGGTCATCGTGGCCGGCGCCCTCACCCCGGCTCCGCGCCTGGGCGAGAACGGCCAGCCCGTCCCCGCGCACTAGCGCCCCCGGCGGCCTCCGCGCCGTTGCTAGCATCGCCCGCTGCATGCCGAGCACGAATCAGCTAGTCCGCAAGGGCCGAAACCGCCCCAAGAAGAAGGTCTCGACCCCGGGCCTCAAGTCCGGGCAGGGCCGCAAGCGCCGCGTGGCCGCTCCCCAGCGCCGCGGCGTGTGCACCCGAGTCTTCACCGTGACCCCCAAGAAGCCGAACTCGGCGCTGCGCAAGGTCGCGCGCGTGCGGCTGACCAACCAGATGGAGGTCACCGTCTACATCCCGGGCGAGGGCCACAACCTGCAGGAGCACTCGGTGGTGCTGGTCCGCGGCGGCCGCGTCAAGGACCTGCCGGGCGTGCGCTACAAGGTCGTGCGCGGCACGCTGGACGCCTCCGGTGTCAGCGAGCGCAAGAAGGCCCGCTCGCAGTACGGGACCAAGGCCAAGTAGCTCGTGCCTCGCCGCGCCGCAGCGGGCTATCGCCCGATCGACCCTGACGCCGTCCACGGCTCCCGCCTGGTCCAGCAGGTCATCAACAAGGTGATGGTCTCGGGCAAGAAGTCCACCGCCGAGCAGATCGTCTACGACGCGCTGGAGATCCTCTCCCGGCGCTCGAACTCCGACGCCGTCCCCTCGCTGGAGGAGTCGATCAAGCAGCTG
>CAWHLA010000002.1:0-72215 GCA_963830065.1 uncultured Thermoleophilaceae bacterium | reverse complement strand
GATCTGATCGAGAGCGACCCGCACGCGTTTCGAAAGAAGTTCCGCAAGATGGCCGCCGGCCCGTTCCCGTTCTACCGCGGCACCGCCTGCCTGTTCTACGCCGACGTACACGGGCGCGAGGACCCGTGGGTGGACGAGCGCACCAAGCGGGTGTGGATCCAGGGCGACCTCCACGCCGAGAACTACGGCACCTACATGAACTCGCAGGGCAAGCTCGTCTTCGACGTCAACGACTTCGACGAGGCCTACGTGGGCCACTACACGTGGGACCTCCAGCGGATGGCGGCCAGCCTCGCGCTGCTGGGCTTCGCCAAGGCGCTCTCGGACAACGTGATCAACGAGATGATCGAGACCTACTCGCGCTCCTATCTCGACCAGGTGCGGGCCTTCGCCAGCGGCGACCGCGACGACGAGTTCAGCCTCACCCTCGAGAACACCGACGGCGCGCTGCACGAGGCGCTGGTCAGCGCGCGGATGGAGACCCGCATCCAGCTCCTGGAGTCGAACTCCGCCATCGAGGCCGAGGACCGGCGGTTCACCGAGGGCGGCGGCGCCCGGCGGCTGGACGATGCCGAGCAGAAGAAGGTGCTCGAGGCCTACGAGCGCTACCTCGAGACGATCCCCGAGCGAAAGCGCCAGCACAGCGTCTCGTACCAGGTCAAGGACGTGGTGGGTCGCAAGGGCTTCGGGATCGGGAGCGCGGGCCTGCCCGCCTTCAACCTCTTGATCGAGGGCCCCAGCCAGGCGCTGGAGAACGACGTGATGCTGTCGATGAAGCAAGGCAACGTCGCGGCGCCCAGCCGGGTGGTGACCGACGAGAAGATCGCCTCGTACTTCCAACATCACGGCCACCGCACGGCGGTCTCACAACGCGCGCTGCAGGCCCACGCCGACCCGTGGGTGGGATGGGCCGAGCTGGACGGCGTGGGCCAGGTGGTGCAGGAGATCTCCCCCTACACGGCCGACATCGACTGGGACGCCGTCACCGACGTGGACGAGATCCTGCCGCTGCTGCGCTACCTGGGCCAGGCGACGGCGAAGGTGCACTGCGTCTCCGACGCCGGCTCAGACCAGGAGCTGGTCGACTTTCAGACCGAGGACGTGATCATGGAGGTGGTGGGCGACCGCGACGACGAGTTCGCGGCCGACCTGGCGCGCTTCGGCGCCGAGTACGGCGAGATGGCCCGTGAGGACCATCGCCGCTTCGTGGACGCCTTTCGCAACGGCAAGATCCCCGGCCTTCCCGAGGACTGATGCCCTCTTGGCGGGAGCGCCTCCAGGCGCTCGACGGACAACCCAACCTGATCAAGGCCGCTCAGTTCCTGCGCCAGCGCCTCCCCGGCGACAAGCAGCTGGGCGACCCGCTCTCGATGAGCGGCACGGCAGTCGGCCAGCGCTTGAACGAGGTGGCCGCCGAGCGCCCGAGCGCCCTGCGCGAGGTCGGGCTGAGCGCGTTTCAGGTCTGGCAATCGGTGTCCGAGGCCCAGGGGCGGGGCCATGGCCACGCGGAGAAGGCGGTCCTGTTCACCGACCTCGTGGAGTTCTCCGACTGGGCGCTGGAGGCCGGCGACACCCAGTCGCTCGACCTGCTGCGCAAGGTGGGCCAAGCGGCCGAACCCCCGATCAAGGACTGTGGCGGGGAGATCGTCAAACGCTTGGGCGACGGCCTGATGGCCGTGTTCGACGACCCGGCCGCGGGGGTCGAGGCCGCGCTGACCGCGATCGAGGAGACCGCGAAGGTCAAGGTCGGGGGCTACTCACCCCAGATGCGGGCCGGCCTGCACGTGGGCACGCCCGCGCAAGCTGGGCGGCGACTACTTCGGCGTCGACGTGACCACTGCGGCCCGCGTGGCCGAGGCCGCCGGGGCCAATCAGCTCTTGGTCTCCGAGGCGGCGAAGGAGAAGCTAGGCGGCGACGAAGTCAAGCTCCGCCGCCGCCTTCGCTTCAAGGCGAAGGGAGCGCCGCGCGACCTGAAGGTCTACGCGGCGCAGCCCAGCTCCTAGTTCTCGACCTTCAGGTCGAAGTTGCCGGCGCTGTCCTTCTGCGTGGCAACGATGGTGATCTGCCTGCCGTTGGCCGGGTTCTTCACGGTGCAGCGGAACACGCTCCCCTTCTGGGAGGTCACCTGGTTCGGACAGTCGACCTGAGCGTCGATGCCGCGCTTCTTCACCGCCTTGGTGATGTTCGCCTCGATCTGGCTCGTCTTCAGCTTGCGCTTCTGGAGCCGGACCCTCACGCTCGAGTCCTCGGCGGTCTGGTCGATGATGACCACGCCGAAGCCGCTGCCCGAGATCTTCCCGGTGCAGAAGAAGGTGGCGCCCTTCTTGGGCTTGCTCGAGGACGGGCAGTCGACCCCTGACAAGCCTGACTCCGCCTCCTCGGCGTTCTGCTCGATCAGCGCCACCTGGATGTCGTCCACGTTGGCCTGGTAGTCGGTCAGGGCACCCTCTTCATCGGCGAACTTGGCCGTGACGTTGCCCTTCTTGCCGTCAGCGGTCACCGAGCACTCGACGGTGGCACCGACCTTGACCTCGGTCTCAGCCGGACACTTCACTGTGGCGTTGGTGATGCCCTTGGGCGCCAGCGCCTCGCTCTTCATCTTGGCCTCCAACCCAGGACCGGTGACCGTGGTCGAGCCACAGGCCGCCAGGATGAGGGCGGAAAGCGCGGTAACCCCTGCATAGGCCGTGAAACGGGCCAGTCTGTTCATAGTGCTGCGGGTCCTTTCTGAAATTTCGGTCGCCCCACCCTAATGGTGATCCTGTACGGCATAGCAATCGCGCTCAGCGCGGGGCTGGTCTTCCTGATCCAGCCGATGTTCGCCAAGTTCGTGCTGCCCAGCTTCGGGAGCACCCCGGCGGTGTGGAACACGTCGCTGGTCTTCTTCCAAACCGCCCTCCTGTTGGCCTACCTCTACGCGCACGCGAGCACGCGCAGGCTGGGCGCGCGCCGCCAGGCCGCCGTCCACCTGGCGCTGGTGCTGGTCGCCGTCGTGGTGCTGCCGATCGCCGTGCCCGAGGACTTCCGGCCGGGCGACGCGCCTGTGCTCTCGCTCTTGGGCCTGCTGGCGGTTTCGGTGGGCCTGCCGTTCTTCGTGGTCTCCTCCACCGCGCCGCTGCTCCAGCGCTGGCTGGCCTCGACGGCCCACCCCGCCGCGCGAGATCCCTACTTCCTCTACCGGGCCAGCAACCTGGGCAGCGTCATCGGGCTGCTGGGCTACCCGCTGCTCATGGAGCCCAACGTCCGGCTGGCCGGGCAAGGAGAGGCGTGGTCGATCGCCTACGGGCTGCTGGTGCTGCTGCTGGCGGCCTGCGCCGTGGCGCTGTGGCGGTCGGCCCCCGCGCCCGAGCCGCAGCCCGAGCCCCACGAGACCCTGACCACCCGGCGGCGCCTGCGCTGGGTCGGACTGGCCTTCGTGCCCTCGAGCCTCATGCTGGCGGTGACGTCGTTCATGACGATCGACCTCGCGCCCGTGCCACTGCTGTGGGCGCTGCCGCTGTCGCTGTACCTGCTGTCGTTCGTGGTCGCGTTCTCGGCCACCGACCGCGCCCAGAAGCTGCACCGAGCGATGGTGTTCGTGCTGCCCGGAGTGGTGATCGGGCTGTCGATCCTGCTGCTGGTGCGCGCCCGCGAGCCGCTGTGGCTGGTCATGCCGCTGCACCTGTTGAGCTTCGGCGTGGTGGCGCTCGTGTGCCACGGCGAGCTCGCCCGGGACCGCCCGGCGGCGGGCGAGCTCACGACCTTCTACCTGCTGGTGGCGGTGGGCGGGGCGCTGGGCGGCTTCGTCACCGGGATCCTGGTCCCGGCGGTCTTCGAGACCCTGCCCGAGTACCCGCTGGCGATCGTGGCCGCCTGCCTGTGCCTGCCCAAGAAGGCTCCGCGCGTGCCCCCGAGCAAGTACGTGCGCTGGCTGGACGTCGCCCTGCCGGTCGCCGTGGGCCTGCTGGTGTTGGCGGCGCTCGCGCTGGTGAGCCTCGGCGGGGTGGAGTACGAGGGCGCGGGGAAGAGCTTCGCCTTCGGGCTGGGCGCAGGGATCGCGCTCAACTTCGTGCGGCGCCCGCTGCGCTTCGGGCTGGCGGTGGGCGCGATCGTGCTCGCCGGCTCGGTCCCCCTCCTCGAGGAGGGAATCGAGCTGCGCCAGGACCGCAGCTTCTTCGGCGTGATCCGCGTCGAGCGCTCCGAGGACGGTCGGCTCAACGAGGAGATCCACGGCACCACCACCCACGGCGCCCAGCTACTCGATCCCGCCCAGCGGCGCATTCCGCTGACCTACTTCCACCCGACCGGCCCCGCGGGCCAGATCATGTCGGCGGCGCACAGCCGCCGGACGGCGATCATCGGGCTGGGAACGGGGTCGCTGGCCTGTTACAGCCGCCCGGGTGACCAGTGGACCTTCTACGAGCTGGACCCCACCGTCGAGCGAATCGCCCGCGACCCGCGCCTGTTCACCTACCTGCGCGACTGCGACGGAGACTTCGATGTGGTGCGCGGCGATGCGCGCTTGTCGCTCGAGCGCGCCCGGACGGGCGAGTACGGGCTCCTGGTCGCCGACGCTTTCTCCTCGGACGCCATCCCCACCCATCTGCTCACGCGCGAGGCCGTCCGCCTGTACCGCAGCAAGCTGCGACCCGATGGCGTGGTGGCCTTCCACATCTCCAACCGCTTCCTCGACCTCGGGCCGGTGCTCGGCGAGGTCGCCCGCAGCGAGCGGCTGACGTGCCTCGCCCAGAACGAGCTGAAACGGCCCAACATGCCGCGCGGAAAGCGGCCGTCGCACTGGGTGGCGATGGCCGCGCGCCCCGCTGACCTCGGCTCATTGACCTCCGATCAGCGCTGGCGACCGTGTCGCCGCACGCCCGGCCGCGACCCCTGGACCGACGACTTCTCCAGCCCGGTTTCGGCGCTGGGGCGGGCGGGAAGCGGATGACCATGTCTGACGAACTGAACGGAAAGAAGATCGCGATCCTGGCCGCCGACGGCGTGGAGCAGGTCGAGCTCGAACAGCCTCGTGAGGCCATCGAGCAGGCCGGCGGCAGCGTCGAGCTGCTGTCGCTCGAGGACGGCGAGATCCAGGCGATGAACCACGACATCGAGCCCGCCGACAGGTTCTCGGTGGACCGAAAGGTGGCCGACGCCTCCCCCGACGACTACGCCGGGCTCGTCCTGCCCGGCGGCACCGTGAACCCGGACAACCTGCGAGTGGACGAGGACGCCATCGGCTTCATCCAGGCCATCGCCAAGGCGGGCAAGCCGATCGGCGCCATCTGCCACGGCCCCTGGACGCTTGTCGAGGCCGACCTGGTCCGGGGCCGAAGGCTCACCTCCTACCCCAGCATCCGCACCGACATCCGCAACGCCGGCGGCACCGTGGTCGACGAGGAAGTGGTGGTCGACCAGGGACTGGTCACCAGCCGCAACCCCGATGACCTGGCCGCCTTCAACGACAAGATCGTCGAGGAGTTCGCCGAGGGCAAGCACGAGGTCCGCGAGGAGGGCGCGACCGTCGCCTGAGTTCCGTCTGGACAGGCGCCGCGGCCGGCCTTAGGGTCGCCCAATGATCAAGACAGTCGGCCGCTACGCCCGCCAACACCACATCGCCCTGATCGCGCTATTCGTCGCGATGGGTGGAACCTCGTACGCCGCCGCCACCGGCTCGATCGACAGCCGCGAGATCAAGAACAACAGCGTCAGCACCAACGACCTGCGCAACAACGGCATCCGCAGCCGCGACGTGCGCAACGGGGCGCTGCTGAAGGACGACTTCAAGGCCGGCCAGCTACCGAGCGGCCCGCAGGGTCCGCCCGGCGCGACCGGCGCGACCGGCGCCCGCGGCGCCACTGGGGCGACCGGCGCCGCGTTCCCGACGGGCAACCTGCCTTCGGGCCGGACCATGAAGGGCGTCTACTCCGTCCACGGCACCGGCAACGTGCTCGGCTCCGACCACATCAGCTTCCCGGTGCAGCTGGCCGCGGCCCCCAGCAACGTCGGCATGTTCCGGGTGGTTCCGGCCGAGCCCGGCGAACCATCGACCACCAGGTGCCCGGGCAGCGTCAGCAACCCGCTCGCGGCGCCCGGCGAACTCTGCATCTACGAGGCCCAACGCTTCGGCACGGCCGGAACCCCAGACCTTTGCAAGCCCGACAACAACCCCGGGACGTGCAGCAACACCGGCAGCGGACAGGCCACCCGCTGGGGCATGTTCCTGCGCTTCAGGGGCGCCGGCCCCGGCGACTTCGGCTCCAACGGCACCTGGGCCGTGACCGCTCCCTAGATCGCTCGAAGCACCGCGGTGATGAACGCCGCGCCGAACACCGCGGCGGGCACCGGCGCGCCGAACCACAGCGCGATGCCCGCGACGCTCACCCCGACCGTGTCGGGGCCGATCGCCAGCTCCTCACCGTTCGCGAACGCCGACGTGAGCACCAGGGCGGCCAGGATCGGCGCCGCCAGCGAGGCGATCACGCGGGCCGACCACTCGGGCAGCTCGCGGCCGCCCACGGTGATGGGCCCGAACGCCTTGATCGCGAAGGTCACCACCGCCAGCGACCCGATCAGGGGCCAGATCACTTTCGCCTCAGCCCCAGGAACGCAGCCAGGCTCGCCGCCAGCACCGGCACCCCCACCGGGGTGAAGGGCACCAGGGCGAGCGAGATCGCCCCGCCGACCGCCCCAGTGAGCCAGCCGCGGCCCTCCTTGAGCTCGGCGATCAGCAGCGCGAGGAAGAACGCCGGGAAGATCGCGTCCAGGCCGAGCTTCTGGGGGTCGCCGAGCAGGTCGTCGGCGAGCGCGCCCACGATGGTGCCGCTCTGCCAGGTGACGAACTGGATCGCCGAGGACCAGAAGAGCATGGGCCGGTCGAACGTGCCGTCCGGCCGGCCGGCGAGCACCCACGAGGCGTCGACCACCGGCTGACCCTGGATCGCGCGCTTGATCGGCCCCCCGGGCAGCGACGGCGCCAGCGCGATCCCCATCGGCAGGAAGCGGGAGTTCACCATCGCGGCGGCGGCCACCGCCGGGGCGAGCCCGCCGCCGCTGGCGAAGATCGACAGCGCGGCGAACTGCGCCGAGCCGGCGTAGACCACCAGCGAGGTGACGATCGCCTGCACCGGCGAGAAGCCGGCGTTGCGCGCCAGCACACCGAAGGACACCGACAGCAGGAACCCCGCCATGGCGTAGGGCAGTCCGGCTCGCACTCCCTCCCTCCAGGTGGTCTGCGACATCGGCCGCGACACTATGCGCCGTGACGACCGCCACCGCCGTCCCTCACACCCGCGACGAGCTCGAGGGCGACGAGGCCTTCGAGACGCTGCGCGACTGCGGCCGCCGTCGTCTGGTGATGGACTCCATCGACCGCTTCCGCGCCGCCGACGCCTTCAGCCACTCGCGCGCGCTGGCCTTCCAGCTGACGCTCACGCTGCTCCCGGCGTTGATCGCGGTCGTCGGCCTGGCGGCGGCGCTGGGGATCGAGAGCTTCACCCGCGCGGTGCAGGAAGCGGTCGACATCCTTGCTCCCGGCGCCGCCGGCGACCTGCTCACCTCGGCGCTGCGCCAGGGCGCGAGCGGCGCGCGCGAGGAGTCCGGCGAGTTGGCGTTGAGCGCGGGCGGGATCGCGGCGGCCCTGGCGGGAGCGACCGCGATGGCGCAGGTGGAGCGCGGCGCAAACCGGATCTACGGAACGGAGGTCGACCGGCCCTTCGCGCGCAAGTACCTGGTGGCCACCGGTCTGGCGCTGACCGCGGGCGTGCTGGCCCTGCTGTCGATCGTCGTGCTGGTGGCCGGGTCGAGCGTGCGCGACGCCCTCGGTGCCGGCGAGGGCTTCGACGACGTGTGGTCGGTGGCGCGCTGGCCCATCGGAGCAGTGCTCGTGGTGACCTCGGTGTCCCTGCTCTTCGAGTGGGCCCCCAAGCGGCCGCAGCCGGAGGCGTCGTGGCTGGCCTTCGGCGCGGTGGTCTCCTCGGTCCTGTGGATCGCCTTCATGGGGCTGCTGGCGATCTACATCGACGCCACGGCGAACTTCGGCGCCACCTACGGCCCGCTGGCGGGCACGATCGGCGTGCTGCTGTGGAGCTTCCTCAGCTCAGTCGCCCTGTTCGCCGGCCTGGCGGTGGCAGCGCAGCTGGAGGCGGTGCGCGCCGGGGTCACCGCAACGCGAGTCGACCGCGACGAGAATGTGGCGGCGTGAGCGACGACAGAACCCGCAAGCAGAAGCGCAGGGACCGCATCGAGGGAGCCGCCGAGGAGGGCGCGTGGTGGGGCGGGTGCTGCCTGCTCGACGGCTGCCTGAGCTCCCTGCTGGTGCTGGGCGTCGCGTGGCAGGTCCGCCGCCGCCTCTGAGAGGGTTGGCGGATGGGAGTCATCGAGTCGATCTTCGGCGACCGCCAGTCGCGCCGTAAGAAGCGGCGCAAGCGCGTGGTGAAGTCCGCGGGCGACGCCGTGGGCGACACCGCCGAGGGCTGCACGAGCGGCTGCTGCCTGGACTTTGTGGTGCCCCTGGCCGTCGGCGCGATCGCCGGTCACCGCGTGGTCAAGGCGCGGCGCCGCTAGCCGCGGCGCCCCCGGCCGCCGCGACTACTCCCGCCACCGCCCCGGCCGCGACCAGCGCGTTCGCGGCGCGCCGGTGTCCCAGCCCGGCAGCCAGCAGTCCCGCCGCGCGGATCGGCGTGGATCGGCGGGCGGCGCGAGCGGCCGCCCGGTCCGGCGGGCGCGAGTGGCCGAAGTACGCGGCGCAGGTGACCGCGAAGCCCGACGCCAGCCTCGCCGCTTCGAGCGTGGCCGCCGCCCGCGCCAGCCCGCCGGTGCGCACCGCTCCGCGTAGCGCGGCCGCGGTGAACGCGGCGTCCACGGCGCCTTCGAGGTCGCGGCCCGCGCGGGTGGGTACGGCGGCCCGCGCCAGCGGCCCGTCCGCGGCGTCGAGGACGAACCCGGCCGCGACGACGACCGGTGCGGCGCGCTCGGCGGCCATCGGGACGAGCCAGCTGCGAGCCAGGGTGCACGCGTCCGCCGGCCCCAGCGGGCGCGGCTCGCCGCTCTCGGTCTCGACCATCCCGAGGTGCCAGTCGAGCATCAGGGCGGTCAGCCCCCACCACGCCAGCCCCCGCGGCGACCGACCGACGATCACCCAGGCCGCCGCCCCGGCGGCGCTCCACCGCCGAGCCTGCGCCGCCAGCTGCGGCCGTCTGGCCCGGTTCTCGTCGGCCCTGCGCTGGGAGGCGGCCAGGAAGCGCACGAAGGCCCAGCCGCTGAGCCCCTCATCGCGGAGCCGGTCCAGCGCCTCGCGGGCCCACAGCTCGCCCTCGGTCACGCCCGGGGAAGCGCCCCGAGCTTGGTCCCGGTGAACAGCGAAGAGCCGGTCACGCGCACGAAGCGCTTCCCCGCGCCGCGCTCCCTCGCCGCCACGATGCGTTCGAACAGCACCGCCTGGGACAGACCCACCACCACGCAACCGCCGCCGATGCGGAGTCCCGCGTCCCAGCCCACGCCAAAGCCGAAGGCGAGCGTCAGCGCGGCGACGATCGCCGGCAGTTTCCACAGCGCGGTGGGCTCGCCGGTCCCGGGCTCGGTCACATCCACCGCGTGATCAAGAGAGCGCCGCACGCTGTAGACCCCGGCGGTGGCCATCAGGAGCAGGACGGCCGCCAGCTGCACCACGGTCGAGACCGGGCCGTCCGTGGCCCCGTCGCCGAAGGCAAGGACCAGCCCCGTGCTCAGCGCGCCACAGCCCGCCAGCACAGACCCCTCCAGCCTGAGTCGGTCGCGGTAGGTCGGCGTGGTCACCGGGCCCGAGCCCGGCGCTCGGCCTCTTCCTTCACCTCGGCGAGCGACTTCGCCACGGTCTGCTCCCACGAACGCGCCACCAGCCCGCCCCACGCGGCGCCCACGGCCCACAGGTCGGTGCCGAGCTCGCCGGAGTAGACGAGCTCGGTCCCCTCGCCCGGTTCCTCGAGCACGAAGCTCTCGGTCAGGTGCGGGACCGGGCCGCGGAGCAGGCGGAACGAGACCCGCCCGGGCGGCTCGAAGCGCACCGTCTCCACGGTGGTCGCCGTCAGGCCGCGCCCCAGCGGCGTGTGGTGGGCGGCCAGGACGAGATCGCTCCCGCGCTCGAGCACCTCGAGCTTGTCGGCCATCGCGCGCGGCGTGCGCCGGTAGGGCGCCTCCACGACCTCGAACACCAGGTCGCGGGGAGCGGCGATCCGCACCCGCTGCGGACCGAGCGGCCGCGTCCGCCTACCCAGCCCGAGGTCGAGCGTCAGAGCGCCGCGCACGGTGGCCACGTAGAGGCCCCCGGCGCCGGCCAGCAGCCCCGCTGTCTTCAGCACCGGCGGGAGCTTAGGACCTCCGGCCGGACTCCTGTATCCGTGCTGTCTTGGCCTCGCGCGCCTCGGTGTCCTCGGGGCTGGCCGCGGAACTCGGAAGCACGCGGGCAGCCTCGGCGCGCACGTCGGGACGGTTGCGGAACTTGCGCTCGTAGTCGCGCACGGCCCTCACGGTCCGGGCGTTGGCGTCCGGCAGCATCTCCTTGACCTCCTTCGCCTCCATCGCGTCGTAGCCCTCGACCGGCTCGCTCTGTCGCATGTAGCGCAGCATGTGGAGCACCTCGGGGCGAGCGTCGTTGGCCCGCTCGTGCTCGTCGATGGCCGTCAGCTCCACCTGTGACAGCCCGGGGAGGTGGCGGTTGATCTTCGCCGGGCTCTGGCTGTCGTAGTGGGCGATGGGCAGATCGCCACCCTCGGTCGGCCCCGAGCCGGGCGTGTCAGCGGGCGCGCTCGCAGTGCGGCCTCGCAGTGAGTCGAGAATCTTCATGGGGCTCCTCCGTCTGAGTTCCCTCTCGTGCTGGACGCGCAAAAGAGGAGGGAAGCCGAAAGAACCAGTGCGCGGCGACTACGCACTGATCGTATCAACCCGCACTTTTGGCCGTCAGACGTCCTTGAGGTGCCTCAGCTGGAAGGCACGCACCATGTCGCCCACTCCGTGCATCAGCGCCCAGATGCCGGCGAACACCAGCAGCAGGTAGGACCGCTCGATGAAGAACTGGCCGCTGGTCCAGAAGGCCAGGATGATCATCAGGATTCCCGCTGTCAGCCCGAGCCACCAGAGCGGGTTCACCCCGCGGCCCATGAAGGCGTCGATGGTCCAGAAGACGCCGATGATCAGGAAGACGAAGCCGAGGATGTCGGCCAGCGCGGCGAACGTGTTCTCCGGGCTCATCAGGGCGATCACACCGCCCACCACCAGCAAGACCCCGAACAACCACCAGATCCACTTGAGGCTGGTGGCAATCATCCCGATGACGAAGTTCTGGAGCCCGGACAGGATCAGCATGATCCCGATCAGGACCCCGACCGTGTTGATCGACGCTTGGTCGAACTGAAGGATCACCAGGGCTATGAGGACCCAGGCGGCGCCGGTGACGATGAACGCCCACCAGTAGCGCGCTACGGCGTCGAGGGGCGTCAGGGCAGCGTCTTGGGAAGTGGCCATGGGCCCGACTATCTCAAAGACGTCGGAGCTACTCGCCGGCTTCGAATGACTCCAGGCGCGCGGCGGCCTGTTTGCGGACCTTCGAGCGCACGATCGGCGTCCACCCGAGCAGCAGCCCCGTGGTCCCCAGCGCCTGACGCGCCCAGCGGTGGAAGTCGAACTCGTCGCGGTGCTCGGCGATCAGCCCGTCCTCGAAGCGAAAGCTCGCGCGCACGTCGTTGACCACCGGGCGGCCGGTCTGGGTGAAGGTGTAGTGCGCACGCCAGTGCGCTGAGCCGTGGTCCTCCGAGGCCTCGTGCTCCAGCAGCTCGATGCGCAGGTCGTCGGAGGCGCCGGTGAGCATCTTCCACATGTTGCCGGGCTGGTCGCCCCGCAGATCGGGGAAGACGGGGTCCGAGAAGCGGGCGTCGGGGGCGTAGCAGGCGGCCATCGTCGCGCCGTCGTGCGCGGCGAATGCCGCATAGAAGCGCTCGATTAGCTGGTTGTCGGACCCGGTCATGCTCAAGACGCCCGGCGGGCGTGCCGACAGGATCGCATGGACAGCGTCGCGCGCGAGCACGACCGGCGCTCGCTGGTTGACCACCATCGCAACGCTGGTGGTAGCGGGCGTGTTCATCGACACCCTGGTCCGCCGCGCCCGCGGGCAGGCCCGCGCCGCCGAGGAGAGCGCCGCCGGCATGGCCGCGCTCGCGAGGGTCTCGCGCGAGCTGTCGGGCATCACCGACCCCGCCGACGGCGCGGCTGGTGATCTGCGAGGCGGCCCGGGAGATCTCGGGCGCCAGCTCCGCCGAGCTGTTGGAGCCCGCCCCCAAGCACACCATCGGCCCCGATGAGGGCGCCACCGAGGCGTTCACCACGGGCGAGCCGGTGACCGCCGAAGGCCGCCTGTGGCAGCCCGTGGTGCGAGACGACCACCCGATCGCGATCCTGAGCCTGACCTTCGACGACCACGTCGACCTGGACCGGCGCGCGCTTCGGACGGTCGTCGCCCTCCTGGCCGCCGAGGCCGCCGTGACCCTCGAGCGCGGCGAGCTGCTCGACCGCCTGGAGGCGATGGCGAGGACCGACGACCTGACCGGGCTCCCAACCGCCGCGCCTGGCAGGACCAGCTGCCCCGCGAGATGGCCCGCGCCGAGCGCGAAGGCCACGAGCTGTCGGTGGCGATGCTCGACCTCGACAGCTTCAAGGAGTTCAACGACGAGTTTGGCCATCAGGCCGGCGACCGGCTGCTCAAGGAGGCCGCGTCGGCCTGGACGAGCCAGCTGCGGGCCACCGACCTTCTTGCCCGCTACGGCGGCGAAGAGTTCACGCTGGCCCTGACCGGCGGCTCCGCCCACCGCGACGCGGGGATCACCGAGCGCCTGCGGGCAGCCACCCCCGAGGGCGTGACCTGCTCGGCCGGCCTGGTGCGCTGGGACGGCGACGAGTCGGCCGACGAGCTGCTGGGCCGGGCCGACGATGCGCTCTACGCCGCCAAGCGCGCCGGGCGCGACCAAGTCGTCAGCGCCTAGGCGCGCGGCCTACCCTCCGCCGATCGCAGCTGCCTTCACCCCATCCCACCGCGGAGGCGGCGGCCCACCTCTGCTGTGCCTGCACGGGTTCACCGACACCTGGCGCACGTGGGACCTGGTGCTGCCCGCGCTGGAACGGCGCCACGACGTGCTTGCGCCGACACTCGCCGGCCACGCCGGCGGGCCGGCGATCGAGGCGGAGATCAGCGATGCCGCGGTGCTGGACGAGATCGAGCGGTCGATGGACGAAGCGGGCTTCGACACCGCCCACGTGGTCGGCAATTCGCTGGGTGGCTATCTCGCCCTCAAGCTGGCCGCGCGCGGTCGGGCGCGGTCGGTGGTGGCGTTCGCTCCGGCCGGCGGGTGGGCGGAAGGCGACGACTCGTGGCGGGAGACCATGGACTACTTCCGGCGGATGCGAGCGCCGCTGGAGGCCGCCGCTCCGCACGCCGATGCCATCGCCTCCTCGCCGAAGGGGCGGAGGAGGGCCACGGTTGACATCACCACCAACTTCGAGCACATCCCCGCCGACCTGATCGCCCACCAGATCCGCGGGGCGGCCGAGTGCCCGGCGGCGTCCGCGCTGATCGACCACGCGATGAGCCACGGCTGGGGACTCGACGCCGAGCGGGTCACCTGCCCGGTGCGGGTGGTCTGGGGCACCGCCGACCGCCTCCTGCGCTGGCCCTCCGCGGCCGCGCGCTACCGCGACGACCTGCCGCAGGCGGACTGGGTCGAGCTGGAGGGCATCGGGCACAGCCCCCAGCTGGACGTCCCGGTGGAGGCCGCGGAGCTCATCCTGGGCCTGACGGCTCGCTGACCACCGCGGCCCACCCGTCGGCCTCGCGCAGGGAGGCGAGGTGCTCGTCGCCCATCGCGCGGTCGCGAAAGCTCGGGTTGATCTCGATCGCGCGGCGCAGCTCCTCCAGCGCGAGCCTGTCCTCACCGAGCCGCGCGTGGCAGCAGGCCAGGCGGTACTGGAGGATCGCGGTGTCGCGATGTTCGCCCGCCTCGCGCTCGAGGGTCTCGCACGCCTCAGCCCAATCTCCGCGCCGCATCGGCTCCTGCGCCATGTAGATCGGCTCCCACGGCAGTGAGTGGTAGGGGCGGTCGGGCCAGCCGCCGACGGCGAGCACCACCGTGCCGTCCTCCAGCTGCGGTGGCGCCACGCCGGACCTCGGGCCGGGGGAGGAAGACCGCGGAGCCCGTCGCTGCCTCGACGCGTCTCGCCGTCGATGACGAAGCGCGCCCGGCCGGCGGCCACCACGTACAGCTCCTCCTGCCCTGGAGATTCGACGTGCTCCTCGATCACCGCGTCGCCCGCCTGCGCGGCGCGGTAGGCGTTGACCCCGAAGGCGCTCACCCCCAGCCTGCGCCGCACCGGGACCCACTCCAGCGCGCCGCCCAGGATCGGCACCGGCTCGTCCTCGAAGACCGACAGCACCCGGAAGGCGGGCTCGCTCACCGCCGACGCTCCTCCTGCGGCGGGCTTCCCTGCTCGTCGGTGGCCCCGGGGGGCGGCCAGGGACCGAAGTTGTTGTCGCGCCCTCCGTCGATGGTCAGCACCGAGCCCGACAGCGCCGCCCCGGCCGGCGAGGCCAGCAGGGCCACCGTCCAGGCGAACTCCTGCTCGGTGCCCAGGCGCTGCAGCGGCACCGTCCTGGCCACCCCCTCGACGATCACCTTCGGGTACTTGGTCCTGAGCGTCTCGGTGGAGAAGTGGCCCGCCGCCAGCGCGATCACGTTGACCCCCGATGGCCCCCACTCGGCGGCCAGCTCCTTCGTCAGGCCCTCAACGGCGGCGCGGGCCGAGGAGGAGTGCGCCATCCCGGCCAGCCCGTGGTGCGGCGACAGCGTCACGTTCACGATCGTCCCCCGCCCGCGCGGGACCATGACCTTGCTCGCCACGGCGTGGCACATGGCCGAGGTGCCCTCCACGTTCAGCCGCACCACCGTGCGAAACCCCTTGGGGCTGATGCTCTCGGCCGGCGCCATGTACTGGCCGCCCGCGTTGTTGAGCAGCAGGTCGACCTTGTCGTGCTCCTCGATCACGCCGTCGACCAGCGCCTCGACCTCCTCTTGGTCGCGGATGTCGCACGTCACCGCGCTGCAGCGGCCCTTCCCGCACATCGAGACCGTCTCCTCCAGCGGCTCCAGCCGCCGTCCGCACACCACCACGTGCGCGCCCAGCGCCGTGAGCTCGACGGCGGCCGCGCGCCCGAGGCCCGAGCCGCCGCCGCTGACCAAGGCGACCTCGCCGGCCAGCAGGCCGGGGACGAAGATCTCGCTCATACCTTCAAGCTAAGCGCTGACAGCGGCGCTCATGCGGCCGCCCTCGCAGGCCGCCACCAACTGTTCCGCGGCCGGCGCGTCCAGCGGCCTGCCGAGCAGGAACCCCTGGGCGTAGTCGCAGCCCAGCTCCTGCAGCTTCTCCAGCTGGTCGGGGGTCTCGACGCCCTCGGCCACCACCTCGAGGTCGAGGTTGTGCGCGAGGACGGTCACCGCCCGGACGATGGCGTCGCTGCCGGGGTCCGAGTCCATCGAGGAGATGAAGGAGCGATCGATCTTCAGCGCGTCCCCGGGGAAGTGCTGGAGGAAGGTCAGCGAGGAGTAGCCGGTCCCGAAGTCGTCGATCTGGGCGCGGACGCCCTGGCCCGCGAGCTCGGTGAGCACGGCGCTCATGTAGGCCGGCTCGTATGGACAAATAGGCGGCGAAATGTGCTTCCGCGCCAAGAAGCTCCGGATTTAGCGGGGAGCGAGGCCGGCCGCACGACCGCGCGCAACGATCTGTGCAGCCTGCTTGCGGCTGGCTTCGTCGATCATTTCGCCGTCCAGGGCCACCGCCCCGCGCCCCGCGCCCTCCGACAGGGCGGCGAGGACCGCGCCGGCCCGGTCGACCTCGTCCTGGGCCGGGGAAAAGACGTCGTTCACCCGCTCGATCTGCGCCGGGTGCAGGACCCACTTGCCGTCCAGCCCGAGCGCGCGGGCGCGGCCGGCCTCCACGGCCAATCCCTCCAGGTCGCCCACGTCGAGGTGGGGCCCGTCGATGGCCTGTAGCCCCGCGCTGCGGGCGGCCACCAGCACGGTCTCGCGGACCCAGTGCCAGCGGTCGCCGGGGTAGTCGGCCACAGCCGGCCGGCCCAGCGAGGCGGTCAGGTCGGCGAACCCGATGATCAGCGCCTCGAGGCGGGCGCTCGAGCGAGCGATCTCGGCCGCCCGGACCAGCCCGGCGGCCGTCTCGATCAGCGCCTGGAGGCCTATGCCTGATTCGCCCAGCAGCGAGTCCACCTCCTCGGCCTCCTCCGGGCTCTCCACCTTGGGGATCACGAGCGACCCGAGCGCGTCGCCGGCCTCGGCCAGCGCCGCCACGTCGTCGCGGCCCCACTGGGTGGCCAGCGGGTTGATCCGCACCGCGACCGTGCGCCCTCCCCAGTCGCGCTCGCGGACCGCGTCCGCGGCAACCGCCCGGGCCTCCTCCTTGCGCTCGGGCACGACCGAGTCCTCGAGGTCGATCACCACCTCGTCGGCCGCGAGGTCCTGCGCCTTGGCGAGCATCCGCTCCGAGGACCCGGGCACCGACAGGCACGAGCGGCGGGACGTCGCCATCGGTTGACCCTAGAACGAGAAGCTGGGACTCTGGCGCGCTGGTGCTCGGTACGGACGAAAGGACCCTGGTCGGGGGTCCGCACTTCGAGGACTTCGAGCTTGGCCAGGTCTTCGATCAATCTCCCGCGCTCACGCTGACTGCGGGACACGCCGCGCTGCATCAAGCGCTCGTGGGCGACCGGCTGAAGCTCGCGCTCGACGCCCCGCTCAGCCTCGCGGTCACCGGCCACGACCAGCCGCTCGCACACCCGAGCCTCGTGTGTGACGTGGCCATCGGCCAGTCCACCGTTCCCACCCAGCGCGTGCGCGGGAACCTCTTCTACCGCGGCCTGGTCCTGCTCCAGCCGGTGTTCATCGGCGACACGTTGCGCACCAGCACCGCGGTGGTCGCCCTCAAGCAGAACCGCCCGCGTGAAGACGGCACGGCGACCGGCCTGGTGGTGCTGCGGGTCAGCACCGAGAACCAGCGCGGTGAGCAGGTGCTCGACTTCTGGCGCTGCGCGATGATCCCGCTGCGCGATCCCACCGCGCAGACCGGCCATGCCGACACCTTCGACGCCATCCCCGCCGAGCTGGACATGGCCGCGGTGACCGCCGCCGCGCCGCTGGGCTGGCGCCTCGACCTCTTCCGCGAGCACGCTCGCGGCGGGCACTTCGCCGATGTGGGCGCGGGCACGGAGTACGCCCTCGAGGGGCGCGACTCGGTGACCGCCGCCCCCGAGCTGGCTCGCCTGACGCTGAACATCGCGAGCGCTCACCTGGATCCCGGCGCGACGGCGCACGGGCGCCGGCTGGTCTACGGCGGTCACACCATCGCGGTGGCCGCGGCGCAGTCGGCCCGGGCGCTGCCGAACCTGGTCACTGTGGTGGCGTGGCGCAGCTGCGACCACACCGGGCCGGTGTTCGAGGGCGACGCCCTGGGCACCACGCTGACGGTCGAGGCCGTGCACCCGCTGGAGCAGGGCGGGCTGGTGGACCTACGCGCGCAGACCACGGCCGACCGCGGCGCCGAGGGACCGGTGCCCGTCCTGGATTGGCGCTTTCTCGGGGTGATGGCGTGAACTCGATCCTCTCGGGCCTGCGCGTGGTGGAGGGCTCCGCCTACGTGGCCGCTCCGCTGGGCGGCATGACGCTGGCCCAGATGGGCGCGGACGTGATCCGCTTCGACCCGATCGGCGGCGGCCTGGACCGCAATCGCTGGCCGGTCGCCGACGACGGGACGAGCCTGTTCTGGTCCGGGCTGAACAAGGGCAAGCGCTCTTTCTGCGTCGACCTCAAGTCACCCGAGGGCCAGGAGCTGGTCTCCGCCCTGGTCACCGAGCCGGGGCCCGACAGCGGGCTGCTGTTGACCAACTTCCCCGCGCGCGGATGGCTCGGCTACGAGACCCTCGCCGCCCGCCGCCCCGACCTGGTCATGGTGAACATCACCGGCAACCACGACGGCTCGTCGGCGGTCGACTACACGGTGAATCCCGCGACCGGCTTCCCGTGGGCCACGGGCCCGCGCCACCTGTCGGTGCCGTTCAACCACCTGCTGCCGGCGTGGGACTCGATCACGGGCACGCTCGCCGCCACGGCGCTGTTGGCCGCCGAGCGCCACCGCAGCCGCACCGGCGAGGGCCAGCTGGCGCGGATCGCGCTGTCCGACGTCGCGTTCGCGATGGTCGGCAACCTCGGCAAGATCGCCGAGGTCCAGATCGAGAACCGCGACCGCAAGAAGGACGGCAACTACCTCTACGGCGCGTTCGGGCGGGACTTCGTGACCAAGGAGGGGCGGCGACTGATGATCGTCGCGCTGACGCTGCGCCAGTGGCACAACCTGGTCGAGGCCACCGGGCTCCACGAGGCGTTCGAGACGGTCGAGAAGCTGCTGCAGATAGATCTCACGCGCGAGGGCGACCGGTTCGCCGCGCGCGAGGTGCTCGGCGCGGTGCTCAAGCCGTGGACCATCGCGCGCTCGCTGGAAGAGATCCGCGAGATCTTCGACCGCCACGAGGTGTGCTGGGGGCCGTACCAGACCTTCACCGAGCTGGTGGAGGAGGACCCCCGCTGCTCGGTGGAGAACCCGCTGTTCGAGCAGGTCGAGCAGCCGGGCATCGGCACCTACCTCATGCCGGGCTCACCCGTGGAGCTGAGCGCCTTCGAGCGCCAGCCGGTGCGCAGGGCCCCGCTGCTCGGGGAGCACACCGACGAGCTGCTGGCCGAGGTGCTCGGACTGTCGGACGCCGAGATCGGCCGGCTGCACGACGACGGTGTCGTGGCGGGCCCGGCGGCCCCTGTCGGCGCGTAGGCGACCGTTAGTGCGCACACCCTTGCCGGTGGCGTGCCCGTGGGCGACGCTGCCTGACCATGCGCAACCAGTTCCTCCTCGAGGAGATCCCCAGCCGAAGGTTCCCCGACTCCGAGATGGAGCCCGTCGATGCCATGCGCATGATCGCCCAGGACCTGCTGCTGGAGGGAGACCCCCAGCGCAACCTGGCGACCTTCGTGACCACCTGGATGGAGCCCGAGGCCCAGCGCCTGATCGCGGACAACCTGCACCGCAACTTCATCGACCACGCCGAGTACCCGCGCACGGCCGAGATGGAGCAGCGCTGCATCCGGATGCTCGCCGACCTCTACCACGCGCCCGGCGAGACCAAGGGCGCGCGGACCCAGGGCTCCTCCGAGGCGATCATGCTGGGCGCGCTCTCGCTGAAGTGGAAGTGGCGCGAGCGCCGCGAGGCGGCGGGCAAGCCAACCGACAAGCCGAACCTCGTGTTCGGCGGGGACGTGCACGTCGTGTGGGAGAAGTTCTGCCGCTACTTCGACGTCGAGCCGCGGATCGTGCCGCTGCAGGAGCACAAGTACACGATCGGCCCCGAGGAGGTGGAGCCGCGCGTGGACGAGAACACGATCGGCGTCGCCGCCGTGCTCGGCACCACGTTCACCGGCCACAGCGACGACATCCGGGGCATCGACCGGCTGCTGACCGGCCTCCGCGACGAGAAGGGCCTCGAGGTGCCGCTGCACGTCGACGCCGCCAGCGGCGGGTTCGTGTGGCCCTTCCTGTTCCCCGAGTCGGCGTGGGACTTCCGGCTCGACTCGGTGCGCTCGATCAACGTCTCAGGGCACAAGTTCGGCCTCGTCTACCCCGGCATCGGCTGGCTCATCTTCCGCGAGCCCTCCGACCTGGCCGAGGACCTCGTCTTCTACGAGAACTACCTGGGCAAGACCGACGCCACGTTCACGCTGAACTTCTCCACCGGCGCGTCGATGGTCCTGGCCCAGTACTACAACCTGGTCCGCCTCGGCCGCGAGGGCTACACGGCCGTTATGCAGATCATGCAGGCGAACGCTCGGGCCCTGGCCGCCGAGCTCACCTCGATGGACCGCTTCGAGCTGATCGGCGCGGGCGAGGAGCAGCTGCCTCTGGTCGCGTTCAAGCTGGCCGAGGAGGGGTCATTCGACGAGTTCGACATCGCCTGGCAGCTGTCCGCCGAGCGCGGATGGATGGTGCCGGCCTACACCCTCCCGCCCGACGCCCAGGACGTGAAGCTGATGCGGGCGCTGGTCAAGGAGACGCTCAGCCGGGAGATGGTGAACACGCTCGCCAGCGACGTCGCGGACGCCTGCGAGACGCTGGACGCGAAGGGCGGGAGCCACGAGTCCGAGCGCAAGCGCGTGAAGACCGGCGTGGGCTACTGACCGCTGTCCCGGTAGGTTCCGGCCCGCGATGGCCGGCGAGCACGATCGAGCGGTTCGAGTCCTCGGGATCCTGCTCGCGCTCGCCATCCCGTTGTCGGTGATCCACTACACCGACAACTACACCGCCTACGAGGTGTACCCGAAGGCCTCGGCCGTCGGCATCGAGGTGACCCAGGGCCTCGTGGGGATCAGCTGGTTCGTGTTCACGTTCTTCGGCCTGCTGGGCTACTGGCTCTACCGCCGCGGGCGGATCGTCGCCGGCTCACTGTGCCTGGCCTTCTACTCGACTACCGGGCTGATCAGCATCGGGCACTACTCGGTGCCGGGCATGAGCGAGCTGGCCTGGTGGCGCCACGTGTCGATCTGGATCGACATCACGCTGGGCGCCGCGGTCCTGCTGTTCGCGCTGTGGTCGACGATGCCGTCGCACCTGCGCGAGCTGCGGCGCGCGGGCTTAGAGCGGCAGCCGCACGCACACCGCCGCGCCGTCGCGCATCGACGCGCGGCCGCCGTGGGCCTCGGCGACGGCGCGGACGATCGCCAGCCCCAGCCCGGCGCCCCCGCCGGTGCGCGCCCCGTCGCCGCGCACGAACCGCTCGAACGCGCGCTCTCCCAGCGCGCCGAAGCCGGCGCCGGAGTCGCTGACCTCCAGTTCGGCTGCGCCGTCGGCGCGGCGCGCAGTGATCAAGACCTCGCCCGCGCCGTAGCGCAGCGCGTTGTCCACCAGGTTCCCAAGCGCCTGGCGCAGGCGCAGCGGGTCGGCCTCGATGGCCAGGCCCTCGGGCGCCTCCACGCGGATCTCGCGTCCGCGCTCGGCCGCCCGGTCGGCGAAGCGCCGGCGCACGTCGCCCAGCAGCTCCGCGGCGTCGACTCGCTCGGTCCGGACGGGCAGCTTGCCATCCGTCGTGCGGGCCAGGACCAGCAGGTCCTCGGCGAGCTGCGCGAGGCTGTCGCACTCCTCCAGCGCGGCCACCAGCGACTCGCGCGCGTGCGGACCGAGGTCGTCGGCCCGCAGCGCCGACTCGAGCTCGGCCTTGAGCACTGCCACCGGAGTGCGCAGCTCGTGGCTCGCGTCCGCCACGAACTGCCGCTCGCGATCGAACGAGTCGCGCAGCCGGTCGAGCATCTCGTTCAGGGTCTGGCCCAGGGCGTGGATCTCGTCGCGGGCCTCGGGGAGCGGCAGCCGCTCCTCGCCGCCCTCCAGCGACACCTCGGCCGCCCGGCGACGCATCTCCTCGACCGGCCGCAGCGCCCCCGCGGCCAGGCCGTAGCCGAGCAGCGACGCCAGAAGAATCGCGACCGGTCCACCGATCGCGAAGGCGCCCGCCAGTCCGGCCAGCGTCTCGTCGCGGTCCTGGAGCGAGCGAGCCCCGACCACGACCGTGCCTGCCCGGCCGGGCCGGGCCAGGATCCTGCTCGTGCCCTCGATCCCCCTCACCTTGCGCTCGAAGAACACCGGCCCCCGGGCCGCCCGCCTGCGTTCGGCCGGACTGAGGACGCCACCCGACTCCCCCGGCTCCAGCGTCCGGACGAAGCCGTCCTCGCGGTCGGCCACCGGCTGGCCGGCTCTCAGGCTCTCGTCGATCGACTCGTTCAGGTTCGAACGCAGCTGCACGTAGACGAACAGCCCCGCGCCGACGAGCACCGCCGCCGTGGCCAGGGCAAACGCCGCCGTCAGCCGGACCCGAATCGGGACCCGGCTCATGGCGATCCGCCGTCCTTGCGCAGGCGGTAGCCCAGCCCGCGGACCGTCTCCAGCGAGCTCACCCCGAAGGGCCGGTCGACCTTCTCGCGCAGGTAGCGCACGTAGACCTCGACGACGTTCGAGCGCTGCTCGACGCCCAGGTCCCAGGCCGACTCCAGCAGCTGCGACTGGCTGAGCACCTGCCCGGGGCGGCGCATGAACGTCTCCAGCAGCGCGTGTTCGCGGGCGGACAGCTCGATCTCCGTGTCGCCCCGCCAAGTGCGCCGCTCGGCGGGGTCGAGCCGCAGGTCGCCGACCTCGAGCACCACGGGGCGCTCGGCGGCGCCCCGGCGCACCAGCGCCCTCAGCCGGGCCGACAGCTCGGCCAGCGAGAACGGCTTGGTCAGGTAGTCGTCAGCGCCCTCGTCGAGGCCCCGCACGCGGTCCTCGACCGAGTCCCGCGCGGTGAGCATGATCACCGGCAGCCAGATCCCGTCGGCCCTCAGGCGGCGGCAGGTCTCGAAGCCGTCGAGGTCGGGCAGCATCACATCCAGCACGACCGCGTCGTACTCGCCGGCCGAGGCCATGCCCAGCGCCTGCAGCCCGCCCGTGGCCACGTCGGCGGCCAGGCCCTCGCTGCGCAGGCCGCGCCGGATGGCGGCCGCCATCCGAAGGTCGTCCTCCACCACCAGTACCCGCACCCCTCCATTGTCGTCCCGAACCTGAGAGCGGGCTGAGAGACGAGCTAGTCCAGGAAGAACCGCACGATCTCGGCCGAGGCGTTGGGGCCCTGCGCGTCGGTGTAGGTGCCGAGCGGGCTGCCGCCCGACCACGCGTGGCCCCCGCCGTGCACGATCCACTGCTCGGCGACTGCTCCTCCGGCCTCGGTGTACACGCTCCAGGTGTGCTCACGGGCCCCGGTCTCTCCCTTGCCGGTCGTGCTGGGGGCGCCCTGGGTGCGCGAGGCGACGAGCTTCTCGGCGTTGACCGGCGCGACGGTGCTGTCGCGGTCGCCGTGGAAGACGATCAGCGGCAGCTCCGCGCCGGGCTTCACCGACCCGCCGCCCCGCATCGCCGCGAAAGCGGACGGCACGCCGTCCGCGGTTCCGTAGGCGAGCCCGCTGTGCACGGCGACGGCGGCGTAGAGGTCGGGGTAGGTCGCGCCCATGACCTCGGCCATGGCTCCGCCCGCGGAGAAGCCGGCCACGTAGACCCGGGCGGGGTCGACCGCGCAGTCGGTCATGACCTGCCGCGTGATCCCGGCGATGATCGCCGGCTCGCCGGCGTCGCGCTTCTGGTCGGCGGGCCGGAACCAGTTCCAGTAGCGGCCGAAGTTGGCCGCCCGGGACTGCTCGGGGTAGGCGACCAGGAAGGTGTGCTCCTCGGCGAGCTCGTTCATGCGCGTGCCGGCCGCGAAGTCCGCGGCGTCCTGCGTGCCGCCGTGCAGCATGACCACCAGCGGCACGGCCTGGCCGTCGTATCCGGTGGGCACGTAGAGGTCGTACCTGCGCGACCCGGCCGCCTCGCTGTGGGTGAGCTGGCGGGTCTCTCCACCCTGCCCGCCCGCAGCCGCGATGGCCGGCGCCGAGGCGGCGCCGGGCTGACGGCGCCGAGGTGGACGGCGCCGCGCCCAGGCCTCCCTGAAGGAGGGCGGTCGCCTCGGCGAGCCGGCCACTGCGGGTGAGGCGGAGCGCCTCGGTCATCGTGTCAACCATTCGGGTCCTTCCGATCGTTTGTCGTCATTGCGGCGCCGTCACACCGTCCGGGGTGCCAACGCCGTTTTCACCTTCGGCGGCGCCCGAAAGGCACCGAGGACCTCCACCGACGCGATCGTCGCGAGCGCCAGCTCGGGCGAGACGTCGTCGGCGATGGTCGCGAGCCCCAGGACGCGAAGGTCGATGGTCTGACCCGCGTCGCGGAGCTCCTCCAGGTCGCTGCGGGTGAGGTGCTGGGCGCCGAGCGCGAGCGTGCGCCGGGCGACGGTCGCGTCCAGCGCGCCTGATTGGGTCTCCAGCCGGCGACGGATCGCCGTGCGGATGAAGTCCGTGCGGTTCGCGTAGAAGCCCTCGTCGACCAGCAGGTCGATCTGGCCGAGGTCGACCAGGCCGAGGTTGACCGTGATCTTCTCGCTCTTCTCGCCCTCGGCTATTACCCTCTCACCACCATCCCGTGGGATGGTAGCGTTTCCGTCAGTCATCACGGGGTAGGCCGGGCCGATGGCCCGCAACGAGCGTTACATCCCCGTCGCCCCCCGGACCGTCTTCGACGTTCTGGCCGACCCGCGGCAGTACGGCTACGTGGTGGTCGGCTCCAAGAACATCCGCGACTGGGACGAGCGGTGGCCGAAGGAGGGCGCCGAGTTCCACCACTCGGTGGGATACGGCCCGATCAACGTGAAGGACCGAACCGAGGTAGTCGGCGTCGACCCTCCCCGGCGACTGGAGCTCATCGCCCGTGGGCGCCCACTCGGAAAGGCGCGGGTCACGTTCGAGCTGAAGGGCGCCGGGGGCGGCACCCAGGTCACGATGGTGGAGGACCCGCTGATCCCCAAGGCCGTGCACATGATGCTGCCGGGCTTCCACCTCTTCACCCGGGTGCGCAACCGCGAGACGCTGCGGCGACTGGCCGAGGTCGCGTCGCAAGCCGCCGGCCGAGCGCAAGCGGGTGGGCGAGAAGCAGGCCGCCGGCGCCGCCGGCTGAGGCTCATCCCTCCCGCTATTGGGAGCGAGCCCCCACCCCGGTGAGTACCTCGCGGATGCGCAGCCGCCCGCTCGTGGAGGGCGACAGCGGCGGCGTGTCCAGCCGGCCCCGTCCCGCATGCCGTCGAGCAGGTCGGTGAGCGCCTCCTCGCTGGTGTGGCGCGCCGACCACCCCAGTTCCTCGCGCGCGCGGGTGATGTCCATGATCGGGACGCCCAGCGCCATGTCAGCCATCCGGGCTCGGTGGGCTGGAGCCGGGCCCGATAGGTCACGGCCGCCGCGGCTCGCAGCACCGACCCCGGGACGGGTACCCGCCGTGCCCCGAGCAGGCGAGACAGGCGCTCGGGGTCGAGCACCGGGTCCGCGGCGACGTTGAACGCGCCCGAGACATCGTTGGTCACCGCCAGCCGATACGCCTCGCGCACGTCGTGGGAGTGGACGGCCTGGAAGCGCAGCCATCCACGTCGGGCACCACCGGGATCAGCTCACGTCGCACCAGCGGGTTGGGCAGGAACGGCCCGGCGAACAGCCGCCGGATTCCTGTGGCGGCGTCGCGCTTGAAGATCAGACCCGGCCGCAGGCGCGCGACCCGGACGTCGGGGTTGTCCGACTCGAAGCGGTCGAGGATCCGCTCGACCTCGGACTTGTGCCGCGAGTAGAACGACGAGGGGATGCCCCCGGTCGCCCACGACTCGTCCACCGCGCGGTCCTTGGGGCCCTTCGAGTACGCCCCTACCGACGAGGCGTACACCAACGACTTGACCCCGGCCTCGGCCACCGCGGCGAACACCCGCCGGCTGCCGACCACGTTGGCCAGGTGCGTCGTGCTCTCGTCTCGTCCCGGCTGGATCAGCCAGGCGAGGTGGACCACCGCGTCGGCGCCGCGGAAATGCTCGGTCAGGTCGGAGTACGCCACGTCTGCGGCCGCCCACTCGGTCTTCGAGAACCGGGCCTCGGGGATCCGGCGCGCTAGCCCCAGGATCGAGTCGACCGCAGAGTCGTGCCCCAGCGAGCGCAGCACGCTGGTGCCCACGTTGCCGCTCGCTCCGGTGACGACGACCCTCACTCGGATTCCTCCTGCTCGCGAAAGCGCTCAGAGGCCTGGTCGCACTCCTGCTCCGCCCGCTCCCGGGAGGCCCAACCCTCGATGCGCCAGTCCTGGCCCTCGAGATCGGTGTAGACCTCGAAGAAGTGCTGGATCTCCTGGGCCAGGTCGCCCGGCAGCTGGTCGATCTCCTCGAGGTCGCTCCAGGCGGGGTCGGACAACGGAATGCCCAGAATCTTGTGGTTGGGCGTGTCGTCGTCGTACATCTCGAGCATCCCGATGACCCGGATCGGCGCCACGCAGCCGGGGAAGGTCGGCTCGCTGACGGTCACGATCGCGTCGAGCTCCTCGCCCTCCTCCGTGCGCGTCTCTGCATCACGAAGCCGTACTCCATGGGGTAGCCCACGGCCGCGTACAGCCGGCGGTCGAGCTCGATATGTCCGGTCTCCTGGTTCAGCTCGTACTTGTTGCGGCTCCCCTTGGGGATCTCGATGAATGCCTTCAGTGGATCGTCGTCGCTCACCGCCCGCCGCTACCCCGGAACCGGCCGCGCCAGTCCCGTCCTAGGGCCGCTGCCCGCGATCCAGCTCGGCGACCAGCTCGGTCACCCGCGTGGCGATCTCGTCTCGGGTGGCCCTCACCTCGTCGATGGGGCGGCCCTTGGGGTCGGGAAGATCCCAGTCGACGTAGCGCTTCCCGGGGATGTAGGGGCACTCGTCCCCGCACCCCATGGTCACGACCACATCGGCCTGCTCGGCGAGCTCGCGGGTCAGGAGCCTGGGCTCCCGGCCGGCCAGGTCGATGTCCAGCTCGCGCATGACCGTCACGACCTCGGGGTGCACGCGTTCCCCGGGAGTGGTTCCGGCCGACAGCGCAGCGTGCCGGCCCCCGGCGGCGCGCTCGAACAGCGCTCGGCTCATCTGGGAGCGCCCGGCGTTGTGCAGGCACACGAACAGCGCCGTCGCCATCAGGCCTGCTCTCCGCGCACGAACTGGTAGGCGAGCGCACCCAGCGGCGCGCCGAGCAGCGGGCCGATCACGTAGAGCCAGAAGTCCTGCCACTGGCCCGAGGCCAGAGCCGGCCCGAACGAGCGCGCCGTATTCAGCGATGCCCCGGTCACCGGGCCGAAGGCAATCGCCGCAAGTCCGACCGAGGCGGCGATGGCGAGGGCCGCGGGGGCGCCGACCGCGCGGGTGTCGGTCGCCACGCTCATGATCACCAGCATCAGGAACGCAGTCAGGATGACCTCCACCACGAGCGCTCGCCCGAGCGCGACGGTGGGCTGGGTCGCGCCCAGGTCGGCGGGGTGCCCGGGCCAGATCACGAGGAGCAGCAGCGCCGCGGCAGTCGCCCCGGCGATCTGCGCGGCGACGTAGGCCCCGAGGTCGCGCGCGGGCAGATGCCGGGTGAAGAAGAAGCTCAGGCTCACGCCCGGGTTGAAGTGCGCGCCCGAGACGTGACCGAGCGCGGCGATCGCCGCCAGCAGGACGAGGAAGAACACCAGCCCGATCCCGACCACCCCCACGTCGCCGTCACCGCGAGCGTCGGTGACGATCGCCCCACAGCCAGCGAAGACCAGCGCGAACGTGCCCAGCGCCTCCGCGGAGGCGCGGCGCAGAAGCGCGCCGTCAGCCACCGAGGGTTTCGATGGGTACGCCGATGATCTGCAGGCGCCGCGTCAGGCCGTCGAGGGCGAAGGCGCGGATGTCTTCCTCGGTGACGCCGAGGAGGTCGCCGTCGCCGTCGCCGCCGCCGGGCGGCTTCAGCGACGCGGCCACCGAAGGCAAAAGCTCGCGCAGCGTTTCCCGCACCACATCGGCCATCTCCGGGCGCCGGCGCACCGTCTCGCGCAGGAACCACACCCCGTAGCCGATGTGGCGGGTCTCGTCGTGGTGGATCTTCGAATAGCCCTCGACGAAGCCCGGCAGGAGCCCGTTGTCCTCCAGGTAGCCGGTGATGAAGCGAAACGAGGTCAGCCCCAGGGTGCTCTCGAGCACCAGGTGGTACAGGGTCACGAAGCGGACCTTCGAGGCCAGATCCGCGGGTGCGGCCACGAGGGCCTCGTGTGCTTCGACGAGGGCCTCGTCGAAGAGGTGCCGGAAGGAGTCGGAGACCTCCTCGCGCGCACGACCGACGTGTGCGCCTATCGCCGCCGGATCGGCGATCACCTCGTCTTGGAAGCGGGCGTAGAACTGCATGTGACGCGCCTCGTCGACCTGCTGGGTGGCCAGGAACGTCGTCTCCTCCTCGGGCGCATCGGCGCCCACCAGACCGGAGAACTTCGTCGTGATCCGCTCCTCGGCGACCATCAGCGAGGACAGCGCGAAGAAGACGATGTCCCTCTCCGGGCCGGCCATCGACCGCCACTGCTCCCGATCGGTGGCGAGGTCGACGTCGAACGGAGACCACTGCTCCTCCTCCCAGCGCCGGTAGAGCGTCTGCGGATCGTTGAGCTGGATCTCCGCCTGGGCCACGGCCTCAGCCGCCGTCGCGGCCGGGCTTGCGGGCGCGCACGATCGCGGAGCTCGCGCAGGCGTGGACGGCGTGCGTCTCGCGGATCTCGACGTCCTGAAGTCCGGCCTCGGTCAGAACACGCTCGAACTCCTCTCGGGTGAGCGCACCGGCGATGCACCCCGTCCACTGCTCCATGTCCGACCGGGTGGCCGCGTCCATGTCGGGCGAGGCGATCACGTCGCTCACCGCAAAGCGCCCACCGGGTGCGAGGACACGCGCGGCCTCGGCGATCACCCTGCTCTTGTCAGCGGCGAGGTTGATCACGCAGTTGGAGATGACGACGTCGACCGATTCGTCTGGCAACGGGATGTCCTCGAGGTAGCCCTTCACGAACTGCACGTTCGCCACCTCGGCCTCTCGGGCGTTCGCGCGAGCGAGGTCCAGCATCTCGTCGGTCATGTCCAGCCCGATCGCCCGCCCCGACTCGCCGACACGGCCCGCCGAGATCAGGACATCGGCACCGCCGCCCGAGCCGAGGTCGAGCACCGTCTCTCCTTCGTGCAGGTCGGCCACGGCCGTCGGGACCCCGCAGCCCAGCGACGCCTGGACGGCGCCATCCGGCGCGGCGGCCGCCTCGCCCTCGTATAGCGCGGAGCCGAAGACCTGGTCGCCCTTCTCGTCGTCGAGCGTCACCGGCCCGGACCCGCAACAAGACCCGCCGCGCGCCGCCAAGGCGTACCTCTCGCGAACCCGCTCGCGTACCTGCTCTTCAGAACTCAGGACATCCATGCGGACAGCTCCCTCAATGCGTCGGGGTTGACGTAGTAGTAGGCCCACAGCCCGCGCCGCTCGACCCCGATCAGGCCGACGTCGCGGAGCTTCTTCAGGTGCTCCGAGAGCGTCGACTGCTTGATGTCGAACAGAGGCTGCAGCTCGCACACGCACACCTCGCCGGCGTGGCGCCGCAGAACGTCCACGAGCTGGAGCCGGGTGGGGTCGCCGAGTACCTTGGCCAGCTCCGCCAGCCGCGCCGCCTTGGCCCGGTCGACGCTGGGCAGCGCCACCGGCTCACAGCACGGCTCGCCCACCGGGCGCTTGGTCTTCGGGGCGAGCTCGAGCTCAACGGCCACGAGCCCACAGTAACAAACTACATCGGCGTTTGCCGATGCAAACTCCGCTAACCGCCGCCAAGCGCCACCACCATGTCGGTCGCCACGCCCAGCATGAAGCCGCCGGCGAGCATCCACAGGCCGAACTCGCGGTGGCCGAGCCGGCGCACACCACCCCACACCTCGCCGATCACGTACAGCACGGCGCCGCCGGCCAGGCCGTAGAAGAGCAACTCGAGCGGCTGGGAGTCCACGGAGTAGCCGACGATCGTGCCCAGGAACACCGGCCCGCCGGCGACCAGCCCGGCCAGGGCCAGCCAGCCCCAGGACGGCCGCACGTCGCCCAGAGGCCCGACGATCCCGAACCCCTCGGTGGCGTTGTGCAAGGCGAAGCCGATGATCAGCACGGTGGCCAGGCCGATCTCGCCCGTGTTGGCGGAGACACCGATGGCCAGACCCTCGGCGAAGTTGTGCACCCCGATGGCGACCGCGATGGTCATGCCGACGCGCAGAACGCGGGATCGAGCCGCGTCCTCGCGCGAGACGCCCTGGTCGGCGCCGGTGGCCGGAAGGACGTCCACGGAGCCGCCGGCGACCGGGGGAAGGTCCTCGCCCTTGCGTCGCAGGCGCCGCTCGATGCTCGCGAGGCCTCCGGTTCCCGCCGCGAAGCCGGCGCCCACCAGCAGCAACAGGCCGATCGCCTCAGCCGCCTCGGCCTTGCCGTCGCCCCACTCCTCCCACGGCTCCTCCAGGATGCCGAGCCCGTGCTCGAAGATGTCGGCGAACAGGAAGGCCAGGATCCCGACGGCGAACATGGCCAGCCCGACTCGCGCCTTCTGGCTCAGCCCGCCGATCCGCCCCAGGGGGAGGCCCAGGTAGATGGTCAGACCCGCCAGGGCCCCGAGCGCAATGGTCTCCTCGAAGGACATGGTTAGGGAACCCTAACCCGGAACGGCTCCTGCGTGCGGTGAGGCCGTGCGGCCGCGGATCAGACCGCCGCCGCTGAGCTTCAGCCCTCGCCGGCGTAGGTGCCGAGCGACCAGCGGTTCCCGTCAGGGTCGGTCACGGTGATGTCGCGCGAGCCGTAGTCCTGGTCGACGGGCTCGGTGACCTCCGCTCCGGCGGCGCGGGCGCGCTCGTACGCAGCGTCGGCGTCTTCGACCACCACGTAGACGACGCTCACGCCGGCCGGGGTGGCCTTCGAGCCCGCGCGCTCGTCACCGGCCATGATCGTGCTCTCGCCGATTCGGATCTCGGCGTGAGCCACGCGGCCCTCGTCGTCCTCGTATACGACGACCGGTTCGGCGCCGAGGGCGCGTTCGAGCCAGTCGAATGACGCCTTGGCGTCCCGGAAGGTGATGCAGGGAAAGATCGTCTGTGACATGACCGCGACGCTACGCCGCGGCGGCACCGTTCTCTTGAACGAATGGGAACTGCGTCGGCGGCGCGCCGCCCAGGGCCCGGAACTCACGCGCCAGGTGCGCCTGGTCCGAGAAGCCGCACTCCGCCGCCAGCCGGGCCAGGGGGACCTCGCCCAGGCGGGCCCTGGCGGCCTCGAACCGGATCAGCCTCGCGGCGACTTTCGGCGGAACGCCCACCTCTTCGGCGAAGCGGTCGGCCAGGTGGCGGCGCGAGCAGCCCAGGGCATCCGCCAGCCCATCGACCCGCAGCCGGCCGCCGCTCTCGCGCAGCAGTCTCCACGCGCGCGCGACGTCCGGTCGCGGCCGCGTCTCCACCCGGTCGAGCCGGCGCATCAGCGCCTCGTCGATGGCCCGGAACCGCGCCGCGGCGCTGGGGGCGTCATGGAGCCGCTCGGCCAGATGGCCGGCCTCGGCACCCAGCAGGTCCTCGAGGCCGACCGTGCGGTGTCCGAGCTCGCCCCCCGGCACGCCCAGCAGGGCACGAACCGCCGGCGGCTCCAAGCCGAACTGCACCCCGCGCATCGACCCTTCGTGCCGGACGCGGACCGGACGGGCGTACACGCCCCCGGCGAACGAGCCGAACCGCTCCCCCTCGACGGTCCACCCCGAATCGAGGTCGACGATGACGACCACCGTGCGACCGGGCATCTCGCCCGTCTCGGTCGGAGCCCCCGTGCGGTCGGCGAAGTCCGCATACTCGCTCACGATCCCGGCCAGGCGCGGATGGGGCCGACCACGCGCGAGGTACATGGCCGCAGTATCCGCCACCGCCGCGGGCTCGGCTAGGCCTCCAGTCGCCTCAGGGCGAGGTCGAGCACCTCCGCGCGGCTGCGCTCCCCGTGGTCGCCGGCCACGAAGTGGCTGCCGATGAACAGCGACATCGCGATCATGCAGCGCGCCTCGACCTCGTCCTCGTCGGCGCAGAAGGCGCCGAACAGGGAGCGCATGTAGTCCATCCGGCGGTTGTCCACTCGTCGCAGGCGCGCCTCGACCGCCCGGTCGCGCCGGGCCCAGTCGCGGACCGCGAGGTCGGTCCGCAGGATCAGCCGCGCATCGCCGGACGAGGCGATCGCGAACAACCGGTGCAGCCGCGCGCGGGCGTCGCCACCCTCGCCCTCGACGCGCTCGATCACCTCGTCGACGCTCGTCCGCTCCCAAGCGTCGAGCATCTCCTCCAGCAGCGCCCGCCGTCCCTCGAAGTGCCAGTAGAAGCCGCCCTTGGTGACCCCGAGCGCCTTGGCCAGGGGCTCGATCCGCACGGCATCCGGGCCGCCGGCGGCCAGGGCCCGCAGGCCCTCGTCGATCCAGGTACTGCGAGGCGTGCGAGTGAGCGCCATACAGGTCCATACGCTACCGTATGGATATGACGCTGCCTCCGGGCCAGCACCGAGTCAAGGGGTTCCCCCGCTTCGGCACTCACCTCCACCGGCCCCCTCCGGCCGTCCCCAGTGAGCCCGCGATAGAGATCGGCGGCGCGGTGACCGAGCCCTTCACTTTGCCGCTCACCGAGCTGGCGACGCTTCCCCGTCGTGAGCTCACCGCGGACTTCCACTGCGTGGCCGGCTGGACGGCGACCGGCCTGCGCTGGGAGGGCGTCGCGGTCGAGACCTTCTACCGGGAGGTAATCCAGCCGGCGGTGGACGCGGACACGGCGATCACCCACCTCGTCTTCGGCGGTCTCGACGGATTCGAGTCGGCCGTGCTGATCGAGGACGCCCTGGCGGACGGCGTGCTCATCGCCGACCGGCTCGACGGCCGCCCACTCGACAGCGACCACGGCGCGCCGGTCCGGCTGGTCAGCCCCAGCCAGTACGGATACGTCAGCACCAAGCACCTGTGCCGCATCGAGCCCCGCACCGCCCAGCCGGACCCCGACAAGCTCGGCGCGGTCTCCTCGCTCGCCCGCGTCTCGCTGCGTTCGCCGCTCATCAGGCGCCACCCGCGCGCGCGGGTATGGGAGGAGGAGCGCAATCCCGCCCTGCCGGCCTGGTTCCTGCGACCCGTCTACCGGCTGCTGATCCCGCCCTTCAGGTTCCTCAGCGCTCGGGGAAGCCGCAAGGACGAGGAGGGCGAGCGGTGAAGCTTCCGAAGACCGCTCAGACCTCGCGGCCGTGGCGAATCCACGAGCTCGCGCCCGACTTCCGGCTCGAGGACGTCTGGGCGCTGCCGACGCCGGGCGGAGCCGACGACTTCCCGCGGCTGGTGGAGCTGATCGCCTCGTCCGACCCGTCGCAGGGATCCCCCGCGGTCGTCCGCGCGCTCTTCGCCATCCGGTGGAAGGCCGGCGAGCTGCTCGGCTGGGACGAGCCGGACACCGGCCTCGGCTCCAGGGTGCCCACCCTGCGCGACCGGCTGCCCGCCGACCTGCGCGACGGCCCTTCCGGGCCGGACTTCAGCGACCTCCCGTTCAGCCCGCTGTACCTGACGGAAGACGAGTGGGCGGCCGAGATCGCCAATCAGACCGTGCACGGCATCCTCCACCTCGGCTGGGTGCCGGACGAATCGGGCGGCTACCGGGGCCAGATGGCCGTGTACGTGAAGCCGAACGGTGTGCTCGGGGACGCCTACATGGTCGCGATCACGCCGTTCCGGCACCTGCTCGTGTACCCGCAGGTGATCGCCGAGATCGGCCGTCAGTGGCGGGCGCGCGAGCTCAGAACGACCACTCGCTGAACAGCCGCTCGCGCAGCTGCTCCAGCTCGGCGACGCGGGCCGGCGGCGCCTCCTGATGCGAGCCGGCGTCGAGAAAGGCCACCAGCTGCTCGCTCACCGCTCCGAGGCGCTCGGCAAGTGCCTTCGCCGCGGCGAACAGGAACCGGGACGCCCACGCGTCGCCGTCGTCCAGCCCGGCCCACAGGGCCGCCTGGGTTATCTCCCACAGCGCGGCGTCACTACGTGCCACCACGCTCGTCGACCGGGGCTGGTCGAGGAGCAGGCCGAGCTGGCCCAACGTCGCACCGGCCCCCAGGGTGACCAGCTCGTGGTCGCCGTCGTCGCCGGCGCCCCGGATGTCGACCTCGCCGGTGACCACCAGGTAGGCCGAGCTGCCCGCGTCGCCTTCGCTGAACAGGGTCTCGCCCGCCGCGAGCGTGACCCCGTCGAGCGCCTCGGCGGCCACGGCGAGGTCGTCGTCGCCCAACTCCCCGAAGGGCGGGAAACGGCGCAGGGCAGCCGCTTCGACCACCCGGTCAGACCCCGCGCAGCACGGTCGCCTTGGCCACCCGGCCCAGCGCCACGATGAACGCCGCGGTGCGCCAGGTCAGGCCCCGGTTGGCGACCAGGTCGGCCACCGTTCGGTAGGTGCCGGTCATGACCTCCCGCAGGCGCCGGTTGACCTCCTCCTCGCTCCACCGAAAGCACTGGATGTTCTGCGCCCACTCGAAGTAGCTGACGGTGACCCCGCCGGCGTTGGCCAGGATGTCGGGCAGCACGGGTATCTCCCGCTCGGCGAGGATCTCGTCGGCGTCGGGCAGGGTCGGCGCGTTGGCCGCCTCTGCGATCACCCCGGCGCGCAGCTCCCGCGCGACCTCCGCGGTGATCGCGCCGCCCAGGGCGGCGGGGATCAGCACGTCGACCTCCGCGGTCAGCACCTCCTCGGGCTCCACGAACGACACCCCCTCCGCCTCGTACTCCGCCAGCGGACGCCGCGGGCGGGCGTAGTCCTCGAACAGGGTGGCGACGTCGAGGCCGTCCGGGCACGATATGGCCGCCGTGACGTCGCTCACGGCCACCACCTTCGCGCCGAGCTCGTGCGCGAGCAGCGCCGCGTAGGAGCCGACGTTGCCGAAGCCCTGGATGGACACCGTAGCCCCGTCGAACGACCGGCCGAGGTCTTGGAGGTAGGCCTCCAGGACGTTGATCACGCCCCGCCCGGTGGCCGCCTCGCGGCCCTCGCTGCCCTGCAGCTCCGGAGGCTTGCCGGTCACCGCCGCCGGGTTGTAGTCCTCCACGCGCGAGTACTCGTCCATGATCCACGACATCACCTGGGCGTTGGTGTTCACGTCGGGTGCCGGGATGTCGCGCTGGGGCCCGATCTCGGGCGCGATCCGCTGGACGAGCTTGCGGGTCAGCCGCTCCAGCTCTCCCTGCGACATCGTCGCGGGGTCGCAGCAGATACCGCCCTTCGCACCCCCGAACGGGATGTTCACCAGCGCGGTCTTCCAGGTCATCAGGGAGGCGAGCGACTGCGCCTCCTCGGCGTCGACGCTGGGGTGGAAGCGCAGGCCGCCCTTCATGGGGCCGCGAGCGGAGTTGTGCTGCATCCGGTAGCCGCTGAACACCCCGAGCTCGCCGTTGTCGAGCTCGATCGGAAGCGTCACGGTGTGCTCGGCCTCAACCGACAGGAGCAGCCGCTCGACCCGTGAGCCCAGCTCCATGATCCGGGACGCCTCCCGGATGTACTGGTTGGTGGACTCGAGAGACGTCACTCGCGGCTCAGTCGTCGCGCGCCGGGGCGCGTGTGAGCCTCAGCCATTGCGGGATCATAAGGTGGCGAGAGGTTTGAGAAACGCTTCATGAGCGCGGCCTACCGTGGCCGGCGGAATGACCGAGGAGATACGCAAGACCACCGAGTCGCTGGTGCTCGCGGTGATCGCGGCGTTTGGCTACGGCGAGGCCGTGGGCAGGCCGCTGTCGCCGGGGCGAGGACACCTCCCCTCCTGAAAACTCCTCAGCCGCCTTTGTTTGGGCGTACGGTGGTGTCCGGCCGATGGGGAGTGACCTCAGAGTGCGCGCTACGCAGCTCAACGAGCAAGAGCTGTGGCGGGAGATGATCCGCTGGTCCGGCGGAGCGGTGTACGAGGAGGGCGGCTTGCTGTTGGTCGCCGGGCCGAGCCGGTACTTGCGCGTAGCGATGCGAGTCGACGCCGACCTCGATGCGGCGACGGCAGTCGAGCGCGTAGCTGAGTACTTCGGCTCTGAGCACATCCTTCTCGCCCGTACGCCGGACGAGGCGGATCTCGTGGATGCGGCGGCCGCCCGGGGCTACCGCCCTGAGTGGACCGAGCTCCCGATGATGCGTGCCACGCCACCGGAGGAGTCATCGCTTCCGGACGGGGTCGACGTACGGCCCGTCGTCGACGCGGAGGGCGTCGCCGACTACGGCCACGTCGTCGCGGAGGCCAATGACGATCCGGGTGAGCGCGAACGCGCGCCGCTGCTCTTTCATGACCAGGTGCTCGTCGCGCCGCATCTGGCGGCGTACGTCGCGTACGCCGGCGACGGACCCGTCGCATGCGCGATGACACTGCTAAGCCACGGCGTGTGCGGCATCTTCTACGTGGCGACCGTTGAGAGCGCTCGTCGACGTGGGCTGGGCGAAGCGCTCACACGCACGGCGACGCGCGCCGGCTTCGCCCTGGGAGCCCAGGCCGCGTGGCTGGGTGCCTCCGCAATGGGTGCGGACCTCTATCGCCGGATCGGCTTTGAGGACGTAGGCACGGCGATGGTCGAGTACGAGTCGCCGGCACGCGCCTAGCGGCCGGGCTTCAGCTGCCCCGACTGATGCCGGCGCCCTGAACGCCCTGCTCGAGCTCGTCCAGCCCGAACGCGGCCACGGGCCCCAGCGCGCCGGCGCCGCTGACACCGACGTCGGCCGCCGTCATCGCACCCCAGGCGAGGATCTCGCCGGTGAAGGTGTACGGGTTGACTCCTTCGACGGTCACCGTGCTCAAGACCTCGCCGTCCGCGGAGGACGCCACGGCCTTGACCGTCGAGCTGCTCTGCTTCCGCGACGCCGTGTCGGGGCCGCCGGTGGACCCCTTCACCTGCCGCCGCAGCAGGGCGCGGATGCCGGCACGCGCCGGGGGGAGCTTGGTCACGGCGGTGATTGCGCCCGAGATGGCCGGCATGTAGCGCACGTGCCCGCCCGCCATGCCGAGCAGCACGTCGACCTCCCGCAGCTCAGGGTGCAGCGGCGGCAAGGTGAAGTGCTCCGATCCGCCGACGCTCACCGCCCGGCGGTGTTTGCCGCCCGGGAGCTCGAACGTGTCGACGCGCGCTCCGCTGCGTTCGCTGCCGAGTCTTCCGTCGCGGAAGGCGAACGACGGTTCGAGCAGCGCGCCCATCGCGCTCGCCTGGGTGCCGCCGCTCGTGCCACCGCCGCTGCTGAAGTAACCGATCTCGACGCGCGATGCCGCGGAACCCGCATCGCGCAGCGCCAGAGCGCCGGCGAGATTCCCGGGCACCCAGTCGTACCCGAACGCGGTGAGCAGCGTGCAGCCGGACTCGACCGCCCGCGAGCCGTACTCCTCGAAGACGCGGCGGATGAAGGCCGGCTCTCCGGTGGAGTCGATGTAGGTGGCGCCGGCGTCGATCGCAGCCTCGACCGCCGGACCACCCCATCGCCCGAACGGGCCAACTGTCGAGAGCAGGACATCGCCGGGCTCGACAAGAGCCCGCACCGATTCCGGACGCGAAACGTCGGCGACCTGTGTCTCGAGACCACCGAGCTCATCGGCGAGCGCCGCCAGCCGCTCCTGCGAGCGGGCCGCGAGCAAAGGACGGGCGCCCCGCTCCACGAGCGCGCGCGCCACGAGCTCGCCGGTGTAGCCGGTGGCTCCGAAGAGAACGATCCGTGGGGATACTGCGCGGGCGATGTCGAAGGAGGATGCCGAAATTGTCCGCAACGCGTTCGACGCGGACGGGGTCGGTAGCCGGCGTCGCTAGGCGGGCGCGCCCTCCGGCTCGCCCTCGTCGCCCGGCGCCTGCACCGGCTGCTCGCCGGCCCGGCCGCTGGGCATGGCGATCAGCGCCACCACGAAGGCCACCGCCATGGCGCCCGACATGCCCCACACCACGGTTCGCACGGCTTCGGCGAAGTCCGTCTGCACGGCCTCGACCAGCTTGCGCGGCGCCGGCGCCCCGCCCCCGCCGCCCGCGCCCGCGCCCGCGCCGCCTCCCGAGATCTCGTGGGCGATCCGGTCGGACACGCGCTTGGGGACGCCGGCCTTGCCCAGCGTGTCCTCCACGCGCGTGACGGTCTGCGTGATCAGCAGCGAGCCCAGCACCGCGAGGCCGAGGCTGCCCCCGAAGTTGCGCACCGTCTGGGTCAAGCCGGTCACCGCGCCGTAGGTGGCCGCCGACGCGCGGTTCACCGCATCGGTGCTCACCGGGCCCAGCACCAGCCCGATCCCCGCGCCGGCGATGGCCAAGTAGGGCCACTGGGACCCGAACGAGAGCTCGTCGAGCTTGTTGCCCCATAGGAAGAAGCCGACGGCGGCCACCGCGCAGCCCGCGACCACGGTCGGGCGCGCGCCACGCGCGTCGAGGATGCGCCCGCCCCATTGCGCGGCGATGCTGAACCCGCCGAAGAACACGAGCAGGAAGAGGCCCGCGTTCGAGGCGCTCTCTCCCAGCGCGACCTGCGCGTAGAGGCTGGCGAAGAAGAACAGCGGCACGAAGCAGATCGACAGCAGGAACAGCACCGCGTTGTCGATCCGGAAGCCACGGTCGGCGAACAGGCGCAGGGGCACGAGCGGCTGCTCGGTTCGCAGCTCGGTGCGCACGAACACGGCCAGCAGCGCCAAGCCGGCGACGAGACAGCCCCAGGTGGCGGGGCTGTCCCAGCCCCAAGCGCTCGCCTGCTGCAGCCCGACCACGGAGAGGGCCATGCCTGCCGAGACCAGCACCGCGCCACGCGCGTCGATCGGCGCAGGGTGCCGCTCCTCCCCCGGCTTGGCCCGCAGCGTGAGCAGGATGGCGATGATCGCAACGGGGATGTTGATCCAGAAGATCGAGCGCCAAGTCCACTCGGTCAGGACGCCGCCGAGCAGCGGGCCGACCGCGGTGAGCCCGCCCGAGACCGAGAAGAAGATCGCCAGCGCTCGCCCGCGCTCGCGCAGCGGGTAGACGGCCACGACGATCGCCAGCGCAGCGGGGAACACGAACGCCGCGCTCCCGCCCTGGATGACGCGGAAGAAGATCATCCACGCCTCCCCGATGTCGCCCGTCGGCGTGAGCCCGCAGAGGGTCGATGCCGTGGCGAAGACCGCCACGCTCACGATCAGGACGCGCTGGCGGCCCATCACGTCGGCGACCTTCCCGCCGAGCGCGAACAGCGCCGAGAGCGCTACCAGGTAGCCGTTGATGATCCACTGCGCGCCCGTCGAGGAGAGCCCGACGTCGCGCTGGAGCTCCGGAATCGCCAGCGCGACGATCGTCTGGTCGATGAACAGCATTGCGACGGCGAAGACCATTGCCGCGAGAACGAGCTTCTTGTTGTCCTGGCCCACGAGATCGAGTTTCTGGGCCGGGCGCCGGACCCCTCGTAAGGCCACCTCCCATACTGGTGCCCATGCCCACACCTCTGATCGAGTTCCCGGCCGACGACGCCACGCGTGCCCACCGCTTCTGGCGGGGAGTGCTCGGCGCCGACCTTGCGCCCCGATCAGCCGGGGCCGGATCCGGGTGGGAGACCGAGATCGATGGCCTCCGTCTCGGGGTCCACGAGCGCGGGCCGGGTCCTGGGGATACCGCTTCCCTTCCGTACTTCACCGTCGCCGACCTGGCCGCGACACTCGAAAGCGTCCGTGAGCTCGGCGGCTCGGTGATCCACCCCGGGGAACGGTGGGCCATCTGCCGCGACTCTGAGGGCAGCCCCTTCGCGCTGGCCGCCGCACCTCAGCAGTAGCGCGCTAGTCGGGCTGAGTGGGTAGTCCCAGCGGCTTGGCCGGCGTGCAATGCTCGCCGCATGGCGGCCGGCGCCGGGCCCATCGTCCCGGAGATCCCGCTCATGCGCACCCGCGAGGCGGGCGAGCAGCGCGCGACCTTCTTCGAGCTGTTCTTCGATCTGGTCTACGTCTTCGCGGTGACCCAGCTCTCGCACCACCTGCTCGCGCACATGAGCTGGTCGGGGGCGGCAGAGACGGCGCTCATGCTCGTGGCGCTGTACTGGGCGTGGACCTACACCACGTGGATGACCAACTGGTTCGATCCGGACACCGCGCCGGTTCGGCTCGTGCTGGTCTTCGTGATGGCGGCAAGCCTGCTGATGGCGGTCGCGATACCGGAGGGATTCGGTGAACAGGCGCTGCTGTTCGCGTGCGGATACTCGGGTCTACAGATCGGGCGCAACGCGTTCGTCGTCGCGGTCACCCCGCGCGGCCGGTTCAACCAGAACTTCCGTCAGATCCTCGCCTGGAGCCTGCTGTCGGCCCCGCTCTGGGTGGCGGGGGGAGTCGTCGATGCCGATGGGCTGCGCTGGGCACTGTGGCTCGGAGCGGTTGGGCTTGACCTGGCGGCGCCATTGGCTGCCTACTGGCTGCCGCGCCTGGGCCGGACGCCGATGAGCCAGTGGCAAATCGAGGGCGCCCACTTCGGCGAGCGCTTCCAGCTGTTCGTGATCATCGCGCTCGGTGAGAGCATCGTGCTGGCCGGCGCGACCGCCTCGGAGACGGGCTTGAGCATCGAGGTCGTCGCCGCGCTCCTGCTCGCCTTCCTCTCCTCGACGGCGCTCTGGTGGCTGTACTTTGGCCAGGTCGCCGGCACGGTCCTGGAACGGATCCGGATGGCCACGCTCGAGGAGCGAGGCCAGATCGGCCGCGACATCTACACCTACCTCCACCTACCGATCATCGCCGGGATCGTGGTCGTGGCCGTCGGCGACGAGCTGGTGATCGCGCATCCGGCTGACGATCTGCACGCCGCGGGTGCGCTCGTCGCCCTCGGCGGACCCGCCCTCTTCCTCGCGGGCCTGATGGCTTGCGACGCCAGGATCGATCACGCGCAGAGCCTGCCGCGAGCGGTCGCCGTCGTCGCGCTGCTCGCCGCCGTGCCGCTCGCTGCCGGTGCCAGCGGGCTGCTCGTCTCGGGACTGCTCACAGGGCTCTTGGCGGTCTTGGTCGTGGCCGAGCAACAACGCTGGCTACCTGGCCGATGCGGCCGCGTCTCGCCTACGGGACTCTCGTCGCGCCCACCCGGCAACGAACGGAAAGGCTGAGATGATCACCCCCATGACTTCGACCGATCCGCTCGTGGAAGCGCTCGCCACCCGGCTGAATCGCGTCGACCTGGTCGCTTGGCAGCGGATCGCAGCGTGGGCGGAGAAGCTCGAGCTCTCGTTGGAGGACCTGCGCCTGTTGCTGGCTCTGAAGATGGAGGGCGGACCGACCGGGGTTCGGGAGCTGGCCGACATCGGGGGTTTTTCGCTCGACGTCGCTTATCCCGCCATCCATCGTCTCCGTGGTCGCGGCTACCTGCGTGAGGAACGGCGTCAGTACTCGTTCAGTGAGCAGGGGCTAGAGCTCGTCGCCACCCTGGACGAGGCCCACCGCGAGGGAATCCAGGCATACGTCGACCAGCTCGATGGCGAGGAGCGTGACCGGCTCAGTAGGGCCTTCCCGCCCGCGCCATAGATGTCCGCCCCGGCGGGTACCCATGCGGGGGCCGAGACTCCTACGGGGACCGTTGCGCGGGGGGCGTGGTGTCGTGGTCGGCCTCAGCGAGAGAGCCACGCACAACGAGCCGCCATATCAACAGCACTCCTGCCACGAGGCTGCCTACCCCGAGTAGCCAGAAGGCAAGCTGTGTATCGACTTTGCCGACCATCCACTCGAAGTTCATTCCGAAGAACCCCGTGATGAAGGTGAGCGGCAGGAAGATGGTGGCCACCACGGTCAGCCAGTACGACGTCTCGTTCAGCCTGAGGTCGATCAGCGTCGCCATCGCGTCCGCGGCCGCGTCGATCGCGTTCACGAGGCGATTTTCCTGCTCGGCGATGGTGTCGAGTTGGCGTTCGTCGTCGGCATCGAGGCGGACGACCTGCTTGATCTCGACACCGATCCTCTCGAGCTGACCGCGCTGAGCCCCGACCCGGCGCCTCATTCTCGAGAGCCGCCCGCCGATCGCACGGAGCGAGGCCATCCGTACCCGCCCGGCACGAAGGTCGCTCGACATCACCGCCAGGTCGTCCAACCTCAGCTCGACCTCGTTCAGCGCATCGAATGAGCTGGCGACCATTGCGTCGAGGACCGAGTAGATGAGGTATTGCTCGCTGCGCCGCGCCGGCGTGTCGGGAGCGAGCAGCTCAGGGAGTGACACCCCCCGCTCGTGGAGGGTCAACAGGTATTCGCCGCAGATCAGCACGTGGACCTGGACCGGGCGAAGGCGGTACGGGGTCCCGTCTGCAAGCTGGGTCGATTCGAGATAACAGCTGGACCCGAAGACGACGTGGGTTCCGTCGGCGTAGAACTTGCTGGAGTACGGGCGATCGTCCCCGAAGTCCAGCAGCGCCTGAAGGGCGCGCTCCGGAATGCCCAACACCTCGCCAAGGTCGTCGGGACTGGCCTCGCTCAGCGAGACGTCGATCCAGAAGAAGCGCCCCCCTCGGCGCAGCTCCCCGATCCGGTCTCGCTCGGCACCGTCGAGCCCTTCGACGATCTCCGCCATCCGATCCGGAGACTACGGCGGAGAGAAGACGGCTTCGCGAGGGACTGGCCGCCCGCTGGCGGGTCAGCGGCCGACGGCCCCCTGGATCCACCGGGTCGTGTCGGCCAGGACCTCGTCCCGATTGGTCTCGTTGAAGATCTCGTGCCGGGCGTTCGGGTAGTGCTCCGTTGTCACCTCCGCATTCAGCAGGAGGTCGATGAGCCTGCGGCTGCCCTCGAGCGGCACGAGCTGGTCGGCCTCGCCGTGCTGCCACAGCACCGGGCCCGCGCACCTGCTGTGAGTCGAGCGCCGACGCGAGCAGCGCGCCGGCGAACGCCGCGAGCGTCTCGCGCCTGAAGCCGCCGTGGTAGATGAGCGGGTCCTCGGCGTAGCCCTGCTGGACGGACTCGTCGCGCGAGAGCACAGCGGGGTCGATCGGGATCTCCGGGAGCGGGTCCATCGCCAGCATCGCCCCGGTTCCTGGGTCCCCGACCAGGGGCGCCGAGAGCGCCACGCCGGCCAGGCCGTCGCCGAACCGCTGGGCGTACCTCGTGGCGATCAGCCCGCCCATGGAGTGACCCAACAGCACGACCGGCAGGCCGGGGTGCTCGGAGCGGGCGGACTCGACCAGCAGATGCAGGTCGTCGACGACGGGGTCGAAGTCGGCAATCAGCGCCCGCTCGCCGTCCGAGCGCCCATGGCCGATGTGGTCGAGCCCGTACACGGCCGCGCCCTCTCCACCCAGCGCCGCGGCCACGTGGTCGTAGCGGCCGATGTGCTCGCCGTAGCCGTGGGAGATCACCACGACGTGCGTCGGCTCCTCGCGCGCCCACGCGCGCGTGTAGAGGTGGCCGGCGTGCCCAGCAAGGGTGTCTTCGGTGCTCATGGGTCGGTCAGTCTGACGTGGCGGGCTGGCGCGCGCGGCGGTTTCAACGAGGTTCTTGCGCCGAGTCACCGTCTTTCCTCGAGTAGACCGCGCGGAGACGGGTAATACCCTGATCTAGAGGGAGCGGCATCACCCTGAATCGGGCGCTCGAGCGCAGCGGAGCGGGGGTGTCGGGAAAAACTGAAGGTGGCGCACGTCGGTCTTAGAAGGGCCGATGAGCCGTCGGACTTCTTGTCGTCAGCAGTTCATCGACCGAGAACGTCCGACGTGCCGACCCAAACACCGACATGAGCCCGACACGCACTGGGCGTGTGGAAGCCCACCCGCGCCTGCAGGTTCTGCAACACCGCGTGGCGAGAGCCGCGCTGTGCGGCGTCGCCAGCGGGAAGATCGAGGAGCTCGTGATCGAGCCGTCGGACCTCACCGACGAAGAGAAGTCCAGCCTTCCGGCGACTCCAGCTCGTTCTCGAGAGCGCGTCGACCGCTTCGCGCTTCGCCGAGGCTTCGAGCAGCTGCGTCGGCTGAGCCTCGGGGCCGGCCGGCCGTGACGATCCTGATCGGGCACGGTGGCGCCAGCGCTGTCGCACCGGCCAACACGATTCGTTCGTTCGAGGCTGCCCGGGAAGCGGGCGCGGACATGATCGAGTTCGACGTCCGCTCCCGCCGGGGCGTTCTCGTGCTCGCCCATGGGGTGCTGCCGGTACGACGGAGCGGATGGCTGGCACTGGACGACGCGCTCGACCATCTTCGCCAGCCGTCCTTTGCCCGCATCGGCTTGAACGTCGACGTCAAGGCGCCTGGCTACGAGCGTGCGACGCTGGTCGCACTCCGCACGCACGGGCTGATCGACCGCGCTCTCGTGTCCTCGCAGTTCCCGGCCGTGATCGATCGCGTGCTCGAGCTCGATCACGGCGTCGCCACCGCGCTCTCCGTCGGCGGCCCGCTCGCCCGCCGCGCCCGTAGTTGGTCGCTGGGCCGCCATCGCGGAATCGTCGAGGCGCTGCGCTCGGGGCGGTTCGGCGATCTCATGGTCGAGCACCGGCTCGTCGACGCTGTGCTGGTCGCGGCCGTCGAGCGCGCGGGACGCCGCCTGTACGCGTGGACCGTCGACGACCCGCGGCGGTTCGCCGCACTGGCTGCCCTCGGCGTCAGTGGGGTGGTCACCGGCAATCCGCGGGCGCTCGCCGCCAATCTCTGAATTCGGGGGCCCCTAGGGGGGCCTCAGCTGGTGGCCTTGCCGAGCGCCCGCGCACCGTCGAGCGAGCTGCGGCAGACGAAGCGGAAGTGGGCGAGCCAGAAGCGCTGCGTCGCGCGGTAGCCCGGGCCCTCGGCCACCTCCCATGAGCCGAAGAAACAGCGCGACGGCTCAGATGCGGCGAAGCGATAGCTGTGGAGGGCATGGAAGCCCGGGGCATCGACCTCCCAGGTGACCCGGTCGTTCGGCTCGAATTCCACGATCTCCGCGACGGCCGGGAGGCGGTAGAGGTACCGGGACTCGATCGGGTTGAAGAGCCACACCAGTCGCGCACCCAAGCGCAGCTCGCCGCCCATCACGCGCGCCCGCCACATGCACGGGTTCCAGCCCGGCCAGCCCCGGACGTCGCAGAAGGTCTCCCACATCTGCTCGACCGGGATGTCCACCTCCACGGCGCCCTCGATCGGGAGCGGGCCGGTGGGGGCGATCTCGCCCTTCCTCCCCCGCGGCGTCGGCCCTGAGAACACCGGCGCGGCCGTGCCGTCCATGCGAAAGACCCTAGCCCGCGCCGACCGGCTGAGCCACGGTTGTGGCTGGCCGATCGGAGCGGTCCGGGTCATACTGTCGCCGGTGCGGCGAGTTGGGTTGATGGCGATCGGGCTTGCCCTGGTTGCTCTGTACCCGGCTGCGGCGCAGGGGGCCGAGACCCGCTACTCGCTGGCGGGCGGCTGCTTCGCCGTTAAGGCCGCCGGCACCGGCATGTACGTCTCCCGCGACGGGCCGACGCCCAATCTGGCCGAGGCCGAGCGCTTCCGCATGAAGGCCAGTGCGCTCGGGCGCTATCTCCTCTACGGGACGAAGCGCGACTTCCTGCGTCCCCGCGGCCGGGGCGTGGCGTTCTCGCGCCGGCCGGCGGTGTGGACCGTGGACGGGAGGTTGCGCTCGCGGGGCGGCCGCTACTCGTTCACGCGCACCGGCGTATGCGCGCGCTTCCCCGAGGCGCGTGCGAGCGCGAGGAGGCCGGCGTTCAGAGGCGCCGGCAGCCTCGGCGAGGTCGACGGCACCCTTGACGCGCACGGGCACCTGACCGCGTACGAGTTCATCGGCGGCAAGTTCCACTGCGGCAAGCCGTTCAGCCGCAAGGGGATCGCCGACGCGCTGCCCGACTGCAGCAAGGACCGTGGACCGGGCGGCGTCAACTCGCCGCTGCAGAACGTCTTGGACTCGGGCTCGCCGGTGTCCAATTACGACCAGGTCGGTTACCCGACCTTCCGCTCTTGGCCCAGCGCTCACGCCCTGACCTACGAGGGCACCTACTGGAAGTGGGTCGAGCGCTCGTGGCAGGCGGGGCTTCGGATGATGGTGACCCTGCTGGTGGACAACGATGTGCTCTGCGGGCTCCAAGCCAACCGCGTGAACTCGTGCAACGAGATGGAGGGCGCCAAGCTTCAGCGGCAGCGGCTGTACGAGATGCAGGACTACATCGACGCCCAGTACGGCGGGCCGGGCAAGGGCTTCCTGCGGATCGTGACGAACCCCTCGCAGGCGCGCCGCGTCGTGGCGCAGCGCAAGCTGGCGGTGGTCATGGGCATGGAGACCTCCGCGCTGTTCGGCTGCCGGGGCAACGACAGCAACGCCGGGTGTGACCGGGCAAAGATCGACCGCGGGCTGGCCGAGTTCCGCCGTCTTGGAATCCGCTCGTTCTTCCCCGTGCACAAGTTCGACAACCCGCTGGGCGGCACGAAGATGGACTCCGGGAACACCGGCTTGGTGGTCAACCAGGGCAACAAGATCGCCTTCGGCAGCTACTGGGACGCACGGACCTGCACCGGGGCCGAGACCGACAACACGCAGTCCAGCAACGCCGGCGCGCTGGCCGGGGCTCTCGCCGGCTCGCCGCTCGCCGGACTCGTATCGGGCCAGACCCCCGCCTACCCGCCGGGTCCCCACTGCAACGCACGAGGCCTGACTCCGCTCGGCCGCTACCTGGTCGGCAAGCTCATGGACTCCAAGTCGATCGTGGAGATCGACCACATGGGCGCTAAGTCGCGCAACCAGACGCTCGATCTGTTGGAGCAGCGTCGTTACTCGGGAGTGATCTCGGCCCACACGTGGGCGTCGCCGCTGAACTACCCCCGTATCTACAAGCTGGGCGGCATCGTGACGCCGGCCGCCGGATCGGAGAGCGCCGCGAAGTTCGTGGGCGAGTGGGCGGCCTACCGCAAGCTGCGCCGGAAGGGCTTCTACTTCGGCTTCGGCTACGGCTCGGACACCAACGGCCTGGCGGTTCAGGCCTCGCCGCCGGAGAAGCCGTTGAGCTACCCGTTCACCGCCCTGACCAGCAAGACGAAGTTCGAGCGCCAGAAGACCGGCGTGCGCACCTTCGACTACAACAAGGAAGGCGTTGCCCACTACGGGCTGTACGCCGACTGGCTCGCCGACCTGCGCCGCACCGGCGGTTCGCAGATGGCGCGTGAGATGAACCGCGGCGCCGAGGCCTACCTCCAGATGTGGGAGCGCGCCGAGGGCATCAAGGCCACCCGCTGTCGCAACGGGAGGGCGGAGGTCACCTCGCGGGGCCTGCTGGGACGGTCGCCGCTGGGCGCACGCGCCTCCGTTCTCCTGCGCCGCATCGGCCAGCCCTCCGCGCGGCCCGGGTCCTATTACCGCTGGTGCGTTAGGCGCAGCAGGGGTGCCGTGACCGCGGCGTTCAACAGCCGTTCGCGCGCGGTCCTCGTGATCACGACCGCCGGGCGCCACCGCTCGCGCAGGATCCACCCCGGCTGGCGCTCGCGGGCGCTGCGAGGGCAGGCCAGGCGAGTCGCGAAGGGTGTGTACGTGGGGCGGCGCCGCCTCAGGCGAGGCGCCCGGCGCGTCTACCTGGTGCGACGGCGCCGGGTCGTCGCCGTCGGGGTGGCCGCACGGTCGCTCGTGCGCAGTCGCAGGGCCCTAGCTGCGGCGCTGCGTGGCGCCATGCGCGGGCGGGTCTCCACGCTCGAGCCACCGGGCGCCGGCTCCGTCGCCACGAGCACAGCGGCGGCCGCGGTGGCGCAGGCCCGGCGCGCCGAGAGGGCCGCGACGCCCGAGCCGCGCTACGCCCTCTGCACCATCGGCACGAATCCTTACTGACCAGGGTTCACGTCGCGGAGGGGTACTGGTCCTAGAGTCTCGGTCGTGGCAGACACCGCGAAAATGACCGCCGCCGCCCGCGACGACCTCGTGGCGGAGATCGCCAGGTTGGAGGGGGAGGCCCGGCGCGAGATGGCTGCACGGATCAAAGCCGCGCGCGAGTTGGGCGACCTGAAGGAGAACGCCGAATATCACGCGGCCAAGGAGGACGCCGCGATGCTCGAGCTCAAGATCGAGCGCCGCCGCGACCAGTTGCGCTCTGCGGAGATCGTCGAGGTCGCATCGGGCTCCGCCGGCGCCGGCATCGGGTCGAAGGTCAACTACAGCGACGACACGAGCGCCCGCGAGCTGACGCACACGTTGGTCGCCGAAGTCGAGGCGCGACCAAGCGAAGGCCTGATCTCGATCGCATCCCCGGTCGGGAAGTCACTGGCCGGCGGGAGGCCTGGAGACCGGCGCACGCTCAAGACACCACGGGGCGAGCGCTCGCTCACGATCATCGCCGTAGAGCATTCCTGACGCAGCAGACCGCACCGGACGAAGCTCTGCGCCGCCGGTTCGTGCATAGCGAAAGGGCCCGAACGGGCTTAGGCTGACCCCCGTTATGGGGCGCCGGCTGGTGACGTGGATAGGGGTTCTTGCCGCGCTCTTGACGCTCGGCGCCGAGGTGGCCCAGGGTGACCAGGCGGACGCGCTCCGCGTGGTCAATGCGTCGCTGCGCCAGTCGGGCGACGAGCTCGTACTCCGAGTGCGGACGCCGCGGCCCGTCTCGGGACGCCGTGACCTCGGCGGCTCGTGGAATCACGGCCTCTGCCTCTCGCTGTCCGAGCGCTCGCGGCGCTCCACGCTGTGCTTTCGCCCCGGCCGCGGCAGGTCGATCGTGCTGCGTGACGTCCGTCACCGAGCCGGACGGCAGCCGGTCGCCTCGCGCCGCAGGATCGGCCCGGTCAGGCGCTCGGGCAGCCTGCTCAGCGCGCGCTTCGCGCTCTCCGCGGCGCACGTGACGCCGGGAGACCTGAGCTGGTCGACGACGTCGTGGTGGACCGACGCCTCGTGCCCGCAGGGCCGCTGCTCGCAGGTGCTCCCGACGCAGAACCTGCACGTGCGCCGCACCCGCCCGGCCGGCTGCTCGAATCACGGACGGTGGTTCCACCGCCGCGGCGGTCGGCGGCGGCGGCAGGTCGCATTGACCTTCGACGATGGCCCCGGGCCCCACACCCGGGGCATCCTCCGGGCCCTGCGGCGCGCCCACGCCCACGCGACCTTCTTCGTGCTCGGCAACCAGATCCGCGGCCGCGCGCGGCTCCTGCGCCGCGAGCTGAGCCTCGGCAACGAGGTGGCCGACCACTCGTGGAGCCACCCCGCGCTGCCCTCGTACACCCAGATCCGCAGCACCGCCGTCCGCATCCGCAGGGCCACCGGCTTTCGCCCCTGCCTGTTCCGGCCCCCGTATGGGACCGTCAACTCGAGGCTGGTGAGCGACGCCCGGCGGCTCGGGATGAGGACGATCGACTGGGACGTCGACCCGCGCGACTGGAGCAGACCCGGAGCGGGTGCGCTCGCCAACCGGGTGGTCAACCGCGTCCACCCCGGAGCCATCGTGGTGATGCACGACGGCGGGGCGGGCCGGGGCCAGACGGTCGCCGCCCTGCCGATCATCCTGCGGCGCCTGCGCCGGCGCGGCTACCGGGCCGTCACCGTGACGCAGCTTCTGGGCGGCCGGAAGATCTGGCGCAACGGCTGAGACCGGGCGCGTCTGCAGAGCGCGACTTGCAGGGGTTGATTAGTCAATCTGCAGCGAGCGGAACACGCGTGCCCAGGCCCTTCTCTCGCCACGCCTCGCGCTGTGACTACCAGCTGCCCGGCACGAGGTCCGGCCCGACGATGTGACCGTGGTGGTCGCCGGCGTCCTGCTCGGCGTGGACGTCGTGCGAGAAATGAGCGCTGTACCAGAGCACCACGTCGGTGTCGTAGATCGAATTCCCGTTGACGAACCTGTCGATGTGGGCGCGCGCCTCGTTGAGATCGTCCGTGAAGCCGACCCCGTCGTCGATCTGCGCGCCGGGCCGGCGACGCAGCGCCCAGAGGTCGCCGACACCGAAGCTGTCGCGCTTGCCGTCCTCGGAGCCCGGGGTCAGCGTGTAGCTCTCGCCGCTGACGCGGTTGACCACTCGCCACTTGCGCTTGCGCCCGGGCCTGTTCGCCCGGCGGATTTCGTGGCGCAGCGTGTGCCAGCGCGATGTCTGGCCCTGCAACGGGGGGTCGTTGAACTCGCGCACGGCGTTGTGCGCGCTGGTCACCACGTCGAAGTCAAAGCGCCAGTAGACGTGGTGATGGTGGACGTTGCAGACGCACGTGTCCTCGACTGCGCCAAACATGAAGCGAGGCTTGATCGTGCCGTCTGCGGCCAGCCGCCAGAGGCTGATGTAGCGGTACCAGCCCGCTTCGAGCTCGCTGACGAGGACGACCTCGTCGCCGTCGACGTAGACGGCGACGCCGAGGAAGTTACCCAGGTCCGAGCCGGCGTCGAAGATCGTCTTGGCCGGCTCGGTGCACAGCCGGAAACCAGGCGCGGGATCGCTCCCGTTGGCCTGGATCATCCCCTCCTGCCATTGCCAGTCGCGAAACGGGCCGCAGGCATCATGGTCGTAGCGCACATTGAGGATCGGCACGTGGGCGCCACGCAGGACACGCTTTCCCTTGTAGGCCACGGAGCGAAGCTCGATGCCCGAGCCGTTGGTGCCCGATGACGCCGCGGGACGGATCGCGACGAAGCTCCACAGCAGCTCGCCCCCGCGCGTGACGGTGATCTTCGCGGCGCCGGCCTCGTCCTCCTCCACCGTTTCCTGCTGCGTGTAGGGCAGCCCGCACATCTCCTCGTCCGCGATCGCGCCGCGCGGCGCTCCGCCCTCGAAGCGCCGCACTTCACTGGTCGCCGCCTTGACGCCGACGATCTCGTGCTCCTTGCCGTTGCGGGCAACGGGCCGCAGCCCGACCGCGATCGTCCGCTCGACACGCCCGTCCTCGAGCTCCTCTACGACGACCGGCGGCATCGGCCTGTATGCGACCAGCCGACCGTCGCGCAGCGCCGCGCCCAAGTCGTCGTCGTCCTCCACCGCGGCGACGGCGGCGGCGAACTCCTCGCCGCTGGGCAGCGGTTGCTGGACCGTCGAGGTGACGCTGACGTGGGTCGGGTTCTCGAACGGCGCCTCGACGATCAGCGCACGCTCGTTCATGTAGTCGTAGACCGTCGCGCGGACGTGATCGGGCTCGGCGTCGGGATCGCTGCTTGCGGGGCAACCGGCACGACCGACAGCAGCCGGCTCTCCGCGTCACCCAGCTCGGAGCGGACTCCGGGATGCTCGAGCGCCGCCATCGCCGCGGCCCGCACCGCCTGCGGCGACGGCCCCCAGGGAACGACGTCGACTTGGAGCTCGTCTTCGGGAGGCATAGACGAACCTTTCCCAGATCGTTCTTGGCCGACGCAGCGGCAATGCGGCCGAGCCGAAGCGCGGCGTTATCTACACGGATCCTGTTCGCGAGCACCACCGTCGCTGGATCTGCGTGGGCTCCTCGCCGCAGGGCGCAGACCCGTGCCGCCGGGGACGGCGGACCCGCCGGCAGCGAAGCCCGCGGTCGGCTTCCTCATCATCTCGCTCTGGTAACGCAGAACGCACACGCGGCGACACGCTGCAGGGGTGCGCCGATTTGCACCGTCCCGTCGTGAGGGGATAGCTCGCAAGCGGCCTCGGCCGTCGCCGGGTCAAGGCTGTTCTTCAAAAACCACTTGCTTTGCGTGATCTCCACGAGCGCGCCGAGGATTCGCTCCTCTGACCTTGGTTCCACCGGGCGCTAGTCAGCCCACCAGTCGCGCTGACCCTCGACATCTTCGCGCGGATTCTCGCCGAGATTGGGCGCACCGAAGACGAGGATCTCGAGGCCCTCCGGCCCGGCCTCGTAGCCTCGCCACGTGCCGGGCGGGACGCGCACCACGTCCCACTCCCTGACCTCGACGATCTCGCCGTCGAGCTTCATCCGCCCGCCCCCGCGCACGACCACGTACACCTCCTCCTGCTCCTTGTGCGTGTGGCCGTACGGGAAGCGATAGTCGGGCGGGATGCGCTGGTAGCTAAGGCCGGACTGCTCGAGCTCGAGCTCTTTGCTTGCGAGGCGGAACTCGAGGTCCGGCGCGCCGTCGAAGTTGGACCCGACATCCTCCAGATCCTTCTTGAGGTTCCTGAGCGTGAACGGCACGGCCGCGATACTACGGTTCAGGGCTGAGCTGCTCGGCCACTCCGATGATGATGCCCTCAGGGCCACGTAGGAAGCAGAGCCGGTAGGCGTCCTCGTACTGCGCGATCTCGTCGAGGAGTTCGGCACCGTGGCTGCGCAGGCGGGCAACCACGTCGTCGATGTCGTCGACAGCGAACATGATGCGGCGTATGCCCAGCGCGTTCGCCGGTGCGTTCTCCGGCTCGGCTCTGACCGCCGGAGGCGTGTGGAACTTCGTCAGCTCGACCCGGCCGTGGCCGTCCGGGGTCCGCATCATGGCGATGTCGGCACGGACGCCGCTGAGCCCGACGGTGCCGTCCACCCAAGGCCCCTCGACCGGCGCCTGGCCTTCCAGCTCCATACCGAGTTCGGCGAAGAACGCTTTGGCAGCCTCGAGGTCGTCGACAACGATGAGAACGTTGTCCATCCGCTGAAGCGTCATATCCCCGCAGCGTAGGGTCGGATGTTCGCTGTGCAATAACGGGTGACGGGTGGCGTGAGGTCCCGTAACGCGAAAGGCCCGCATCTGCGGGCCTTTCTAGTAGCGGGGGCGGGATTCGAACCGGCGACCTTCGCGTTATGAGAACGAGGGTGCCCCCGTCAGCTCGAGCGGGTACGGCGCCTGCAAGCGTTAGTAAGGAGGCCTGGGTGCCCCTGAGTTCCGCTCACTTTTGGTACTCCGGTTGGTACCAACGCTAGTTGAGCCCTGAACAGTCTCGAAAACGGTTAGGCGTCTTACGGCGCTTCGAGGGTTCGAGTCCCTCCCCCTCCGCTAGATCGCAAGAAAAGCCTGCAGTCAACCGCGTCCCCGGCAACCGGGGGCCCTCGGTCGCAGGCCATGGGTGCCGCGGACTCCTCGCGATCGGCCATTACCAGGGCTTCTGGCGATCGCATTTCGATCGCAAGACATCTGCCTTCGGGACCGGGGGCGACGGACCTCGGCGACGTCGCAACTGAGCACCAAGCCCAGGTGGTTACGGCGCCGGTAGGGACGGCGCTTCGTGTCGGTAGCATCGTCCGATGGCGAGAACCGCCGACGCCCTCCGGGAGCGCACGCGTCCGACCCATGCGCCTCCACCCCTCGAGCAGATGATGCCGCGCCAGGAGGAGGTCTTGCTCCACGGCCACCGGATCACCTACCGCACCGCCGGCGAGGGCCCGCTGATCGTGCTCATTCACGGCATCACGGGCAACTCCGAGCAGTGGGACGACGTCATGAGCCTGCTGTCCGAGCGTTACACGGTGCTCGCCCCCGACCTGCTCGGCCACGGCCAGTCGGCCAAGCCGCGCGGCGACTACTCGCTCGGGGCCTACGGGGTAAGCATTCGCGACCTCCTGATCGCCCTCGGCTACCGGCGTGCGACGGTCGTGGGGCATTCCCTCGGTGGCGGCGTCGCCATGCAGTTCGCTTACGAGTACCCGCTGTTCTGCGAGCGGCTGGTACTGGTCTCGAGCGGGGGCCTGGGGCGCGAGGTGCACGCGCTGCTGCGCGCGGCTGCACTCCCCGGCGCCGAGCTTGTGCTGCCGCTGATCGCCCACGCCCGGATAACCGCACTCGGCGGGGCGATTGGCGACATGCTCGGGCGCTTGGGACTCGAGGCAGGGCCAGATCTTGCCGAGATGGCGCGCGGCTACACGTCACTTTCCGACGGCGAGGCGAGACGCGCTTTCCTGCACACGCTCAGGGCGGTGATCGACCCACTCGGTCAGCGCGTGAGCGCGACCGACCGGCTGTACCTATGTGCCTTGGTGCCCGCCTTGATCGTGTGGGGTCGGGAGGACCCGCTGATCCCGGTCGACCATGCCGGTGTCGCCCACCGGGGGATGCCCGGCAGCCGTCTCGAGATCTTCGAGGACACCGGCCACTTCCCCTTCCTGGCCGACCCGATCCGGTTCGCGCGGGTCCTTACGGACTTCATCGAGAACACGGAGCCGGCCGAGCTCGAGTTCTCCGACGAGCATCTCGAAACTCTGCGCCGGCTCATGCAGGAGAATCAGCGGGCGGCCGAGTAGGCCCTTACGCCAAGGCTGACGCCTGCTCCTTCTTGGACCGTGCAACAGCCTCGATACGAACAGAAGCGCCAGTTTTCTCGGGGCCTGCAGCCCGGCGCCGCGTGGGTGGCCGCTTATCGCAGCGAAACGAGGCCATCACGAGCCGTATCGCGCACAAACAAGCTCCGCCAACGGGAGACTCTGCTTTTTCGGGCGTTGCGACAGCGAGCTGGGGCTGCGCAATCGCACTCGCCTGCTCGCGCAAACCCTGCGCGCGAAGCCGCTCATGGCGGGCGCCATAGCTCGTAGAGCAAATGGAGATCGACGCTGCGCGGCTGCTGGTGTGGCGCCGCGTGGATGGGGCGTACCGGACAGTACTTCACCGCGGCCGAGGGCTCCATGTCCAAGCTCAAGGCCGGCGAGGTCGCCGTGTGGGCCACCGAGCGGGCGATCCAGATCCTCGGCGGGAACGGCTACACCCGTGAGTACCCGGTGGAGCGGATGCACCGGGACTCGAAGATCTACACGATCTTCGAGGGCACTTCGGAGATCCAGCGACTGGTGATCGCCCGGGCGATCTCGGGTGTGCAGATCCGCTGATAAGCGCCGGCGCTGGCCCTGGGTCAGCCGACGACGGGGATTCCGCGTTGGTTGTTGAGCCTCGTGAGGGTGCGCTGCATTCTGCCCGTCACGAGTCGGTAGCCGGCTTCTACGTCTGGGTTGCGGCCGAGTTGCTTGCGTAGGTCGATTGGCGGCATGACCCTGATCGTGATCTTTGACGGGAGCGGGATCCGGCCGGGGAAGTCGAGCACGGTGATCCCGAACGGCGGGCCCAGCACGATCGGCAAGACCCTGAGTCGTGCGAGGCGGTTCAGTTGCAGGCCCCGCGCGAGCCGTCTGCCGCGTCCGAGGAAGAGAGCTGTCTGTTGGCCGCCGAGCGCGACGACGGGGACGATCGGGACGCGACGTTCGAGGGCAAGCTCGACGAATCCGGTTCTGCCCGCGAAGTCAATCTCGCCTGACTCCCACGAGGGGCGGTAGGTGTCCTCGTCACCGCCGGGGTAAACGAGCAGCGCGGCGTCATCATCGAGTGCGCGAGCCATGTTCTCGGGGGAGGCGGGCACGGTCCCGAACCGCTGCACGAGCGTGCGCAGGCCTGGGGTCTTGAAGACGAGATCGTGCGCGAGCTGGTTGAAGCGGCGCTCTGGCCCGAAGTGGTCATAGAACGCTTGGGCGAACACGAACGTGTCGGCGATCATCGTGCCGCCGGAGTGGTTGCCGACCAGCAACACCGGGCCGCTCGGCGGAATTCGGCCGAGGCCGGAGACGTCGGCGCGGAAGTAGACCTGCGACAGCGCCCGTAACGCGGGCAGCGTCGCGCGGATGTAGTCGGGGTCGCGGGCATCGAACGGGTCGCGGGGCGGACCGTTGGCACCGGTCACGTGCAGTAGGTCAAAGGCGGCGAGCGCGTCCTCCGTAGTCGCCTCGGCCATCTTCAGCGCCCCACGCGCCGCCGCGAGGGCAGCGGCCACTCCCGATTCGCCAGAGGTGGACATGCACGACGTTTTACCGCGATCAGCGCGCGGAGGCGCTTCTAAGCGAAAGCGGGACAGCCGCACCCCCCGCCGCGGCACATGGCGAAGCCGAGAGGAACACGCGCGGCAACTCTGCCAGGCCGCCCGCCGGTCACGACCTCAGGGGGGTTCGTTTCCCACAGCTTTGGGTACCCCCTACTCGCTAGTAGCTGGTTGCAGTGGTCACACAATCCACGGAGGGAAAGTGAAGCGACTCGCGGTCGTGTTGGCGATCGCCATCTCGGCGGTCACGTTGGCCCTTCCCGTTGCTGCCGAGGGGCACACGCTTACGGTGCGCAACGCCAAGCAGGTCCTCTACGCGTATGCCGACGGCCACAACGCGCTCCAGTTCCGGGTGCGTTACTGCCGCCGTCGCTCGAGGCATCACGTTCGCTGTGCCGTCAAGGAGGGCTTCCTGGAACAGCTTTTGGGCAGCTACGAGACCTGGGAGCGAACGGACTACTACTGGATGGCGGTGAAGTTCCGCCGGCCGCATTCGTCGTCGACGAGCAGGTCCGGAATGCTGATCTACGACGACATCAAAGGCGGCTGGGTGGGGTGGAACCGTAGGTAGGTCAGGCACGGCAAGTCCGGTACCGAGCGCCCGGCGCGTAGCCGGAGCTCGACGAAGATCTAGCGCTCGGTTGGATGCAACTCCGCCGACGGCGCGCCGGGGGCACGAGACACGGTTCACGTAGATGTCGAAGACATCGAGGGCGGTTCCGGCCACGACACACTGAGGGGCAACGGCGCGGATAACTTGCTCGACGGCGGTGCGGGAGCCGACGCCATGAACGGTCTCGGCGGCGCTGACCGAGTCGACTACTCAGAGCGCAGCGCGCCGCTCGACGTGAGCCTCGACGGCGGCGCCGGGAGCGGCGGAGCCGGCGAAGGCGACACCGTTGGCGCGGATATAGAGAACGCTTCCGGCGGAGCGGGCGATGACGCGATCACAGGTAACGGCAGTGCGAACGACCTCGACGGCGGTCTCGGCGACGACGAGCTCAGCGGCGGCGGCGGACCCGATTCAATCGACGCGGGCGAGGGAAACGATGTCCTGGACAGCGGTGGCGGAGCGGATTCACTGGACGGTGGCCCCGGGACCGACCTGGCCGACTACTCGAGTCGGACAAGCCGGGTGGTGGTCGACCTGGATGGCCAGCCGGGTGATGACGGGGCCAGCGGCGAGGGCGACACGGTCGGAGCGAACGTTGAGGATGTCTGGGGCGGTTCGGGCAACGACCAGCTGACGGGCAACGGAGCCGAGAACCTGCTGAACGGGGGTCCGGGCCCAGACCGCGTCAGCGGCCTCGGCAACTTCGATGTCGCCGACTTCGGCGCCGAGAACCTTGTCCACCGGCCGGCCTCTGAAAAAAGCCGGTCTCTTACTGCCCCGTCGCGGCTGACGTCCGAGTTCGCCAGGGACGCCCTCGCCGGGCGTCCCTGGCGTCTTTCGCTCTAGCGGTGGGCGTCGACTGAACGCCGGCGGCTGAACCCTCGGGCGTGATCGCCGTCGCGGGCGACGACGGTGCGGAAGACCCCGTCCCTGAAGATCCGCAGCCGGCGCGAGTACACCGAGCACCGGCTGGCGTCGCGCAGGCGCGTACGGCGCACCGTGCGGAAGCTACCCGTGCTGGTGCGCTTCTGGATGGACACGACCGCGCCGTCGTGCGTCGGGCACGAGCGCCCCGAGAAGCGAACCAACTGCCCGCGACGAGGGGTGCTGTCACTCAGGTACAGGCTCACCCGCTGGCGGACCAGCACGTCGACGGTCGAGCTGACGAGAGCACCGACGCTCACGCGATAACGCGTGTTCAGTCGCGGGCGGCGCGCAAAGGAGAAGCCCCCGTTCGAGCTCGTGGTGGTCGTGGCGATGTTGTTGACGAAGCTCGTATACGGGTAGGGCGCGCCGTCCAGGCGCACGGTCCGACCAGCCTTGTTGTTTCCGGTCAGTCGGCCGGAGAGCACCGTGCTACGACCGAAGACGATCGGGTTCGGCGTCGCGCCGACGCTCAGTGTCTCCGCGTTCCCCGGTCCACCTTGATGACCGGGCTTGTGGCTGGCCTGCGCTGCGGCGGGCAGGACGATGGCGACCGTGAGCGCGCCAACGATGAGGAAGATGCGGTTCAAGCGGACCTTTCTGGTGGTGTGCAGGTGTGCAGGCCTGTGGCCTGGTGCCGCTCGTTACAACGCGACCCGCGCCCCGAGGTTGCGGTTTATCGCGAGAGCGAGGTCGGACTCGTCGCGATCGGTCATCGGCCCGAGCCGCATGCGCATGGCGGATCGTATGTCTTAGATCACCGCGAGTCATCGCGCGCGTTCTCGGCGCCGAGCAGGAATGCCGCTCGGAAGCCGGGAGGGAATCGACGGCCGAGCCGCCGCTGTCGCTCCCGAATAGGCGGCCGAGCCGCCGGGGCGCCCGGGTGCGGGCCCCGGTCCATGCCTTCACCCGGGCCGGGGCCGGTCAGCCCTGGTGATTCACCGTGCGCCGGGCGGTCCGGTTGACCGCCTCCGGTGTGCGGGGTTTGGATTGGCAAGCGGCCAAGCTCTTTCGCCCGAGCCACCCGGCGCAGGTGGAACCTTCGACAGCGGCCTCCCACGCCCTGCCGGGCTGGGGCCAATTCGGGCGTGGTGGTGGTCAGTCGAACTCGCCGTACAGGCTCCGGACGACTAGCTCGTGATCCTGGCCGCTTCCCGGCGCTCCTCGCCGATGATGCAGCCCGGACAGACCACGCCGTGGTCGGACTCGGGGTCCGGGTGCCAGCCTGCTTCCCCTTCGGACGGATCTCATGGGTGACTCCCTCAGGGTCTTCGAAGCCCACGTGCCCGCGGGCATGTCGGTTATGCGTCGCAGCATCTGTCTCGCCCCGGGGTCAGGCGCGGGCGTTGTCGAGCGCCGCTTGGAGGGCGCTCTCGTCCTCGTTGCTCAACGAGGTCTGGATGACCGTGCCGGGGATCTTGATCTCGGGGAGCACCTTGTCCGCGGACATCTTCCGGATGAGCACGATCAGCGCGGCTTTGCCCGGGTCGAGCTCGCTGCCAAGGCGCTTCATGAACTCGTCGTCAACGCCGCTGTCGGTGGCCGCCCCACCCAGCGCGCCACCGGCCGCGCCGAACGCCATCCCGACAAGCGGTGCCAGGAAGAGCAGGCCGATCAGGCCGCCCCACAGGGCGCCGCTGGCGGCGCCGATGCCGGCGAGCGAGGGCTGGTGGAGCTTGACCTTGCCGTCCTCGCGACGCTCGACGACCACGACGTCCTCGACCTCGATCTGGTGGGCCTTCACGGCTTCGCCGAGGTTGGAAGCCACTTCCTGGGCCGTGGGCAGGTCGTCGTACGCGATCGCTACAAGGTCACTCAACTGGGGATTCTCCTTAATCGTGGGAGGCGCCACCCTGTCACACTCTGGGGACCGCAGGGGCCCCGGCCGGGTTACGCCTCGACGAACCGGCCTACCGTGTCCTGCGCCCGCACGCCGGGCAAGCGCTCTGCGAACAACCGGAAGTAGGCGAGCTCTTCACGTGTGCGCAGAGGCGGATTGAACGCCGACGCCCGAGCCAGGCACCGATCGACAGCGTGCGGAAGCAGCAACTCGACTTCGCCCGACCGTCCCTTGATCGACAGCGCGCTGCTCAGCAGGACCACCTCAGGCTGCTCGGGATCGTGGACGGTGACGTACAGCTGGCTGCCGCGGCGCCGCGGCGCGCGCTCGAGCAGATTGCCCGGGTGGTCGGTCATCGAGGCCGCCGAGATGGCGCGGTAGGGCTCCTGGGCGTCGTAGCTAAGCGCCGGGCAGTGGCGCTGGAGCAGTTCTGCGTCGGTACTCACGGCGAGGTCAAGCTACCGAGGCGCAGCCGCCGCCCGAGGGGCGCTATCCAACGGCCACAACCCATGGCCTTAGCTGACCGCTCGAGCCGCCTTCTCAGCTGCGGCCTCCACCGTCGCCGCGTCGTCGGTCGCCACGTTGAGGGCGTAGACCTGAGCCTTGGCCGCGTTCCTGTCCTTTGTCGCAGACTCCTGCTGGGCGGTGTGCAGGGCGGTCTTGGCTTGATCGGTGCCCACCTTCACGCCGAAGTAGGCCCCGACGATCGCCCCCACCACGCCTGACGTCGAGCCGGCGATGGTCGCGGCTGTCTGGCTGCCTTCTATCAGCGCGGCGATCGCTATCCCGAGCACGGCGATCACGCCCACGACCACCGCGGCGAGGCCACCCACTACCCGCAGGCCTTCGGACCAATGGTTGGCCTCCGGTGTCGCACTGCCGTTCTCGGGCGGTCCCGGTCCGCTGGGCTGCCCCGATGCGGCGACCGGTTCGGTTGGAGGGTCTTCTCCGGTCGGGCCCCGGCTCTGGAACGGTCCATGACCCACAGTTACCGCCTCCCTTTCGCGATTGCCCCGGATCCTTACCGATCCGTCGGCACCGCCACCTCGCCCTCCTCCTCCATCAGCCGCTCCAGCACCTCGTCGGGCATCCACGTGCGGTGCGGGTAGCCCTGTCGTCCCCAGGAGTTGAGGAACGGGATCGCGCCCAGCTCGTCGGCGCGGTCGTTGCCGAGCACGTGATGCACGTCATCGACCGAGCGCGCCCAGCGAAAGCGCTGGATGCCCTCGTCGCGCTCGGCCGCATAGCCGGCACGCTCGGTGTGGTCGTCGTCGGAGTGCTCGTCCTGCCAGGAGACGTGGCCAGACTTGCGCAGCACCCCGCCCGCCGTGCGTACCGAGGTCCCGTTGTCGTCGCCCGGGTTGGTCTCCTCCCACTGGTCGAGCTCCTTGGAGCGGTCCCACAGCCAGCGTGCGGTGTAGAGCTTGCCGTCGTTGAGCAGCGTCATGCAGCGCGACCAGCCGAAGCCCACGCACGCGCCCTCCGCACCCTGGTCGTAGAACTCCCACCACTCCTCGGTGTCGGGCTCACCGCCCGGCTCCAGGCAGACGCAGTGACCGCCGCGGATTTGGCCGAGAGAAGAAGTGCCCCCGCGCGCAACGAAGTGCTCGCCACTTTCCTCGTCAACCTCGGGGTCGTCGAAGGCGCTGTACCAGTTGACCCCGATCACCACCGGAACCTGCTTGGGACGCTCGTCTTCTGACAGCGCGCTCAGGGGGTAGCTCTCGACGTGCTCCCAGTCGTCGGGGATGAAGCGCCCGAGCCTGCCGTCCTGGGGGTCGTCGTCGATGGGTCGGTAGCGCAAGAGGGCCTCCGGTGTCGTTTTTGGGCGCCGACGCAACTTTCTCCATTCGATTCGCGCGACGCAAGAGCTGCAAGAAATTGTCCGCGAAATGCACGTGCCGCACAGCTTCGCCGGCGACTCCCTATGCGCTTCGCGCGGGTCCCCATGCAAGTGCTCGGGCGGCCAGTGGCCGGGCCGGAGGCCACAGGCGGCTGGGCTTGACCGCGGTCGGCCCGCTCGCGTAGGTTCGCGCTCCGCTGGCCGATTCACTAGTCACCGATGGTCCCGTCACCGGGACGGGCACGGCCTCGCGCAACGTTGACGGCCAGGCCATTGCGATCACGGTCTTCAGTGCTGTGAAGTGGTGGGGCCGCGGGTTCTTGCCTGCGCTGTTTCTGTACGCGCGGCTATATCCGGCCCAGATACACACGCTGGCGGAGCTGTCGTTCATCCACTTCGCCCGCTGGAACCTCATCCGCGAGCTGCCCTACAACGGCCCGCCGCAGCAAGAGGGGAAGCTCAAGCACCCGCAGCTGTTCTTTGAGAGCAACTTCAACGGCGGCTGGGAGGAGTACATCGATGCCTTCTCGCACATCCTCACCCGCGGCATGACTCTGTTCTGGGGCAGCTCCTTCGGGTTTCCCAGGCCGCTACCCACCGCTCCGTTCAAGGAATACATCAAGCGGCACGAGGTCGAAGCCAGCCACTTCCACTCGGCCTACCCCGAGGCCACCACCACCATGATCAACGGCGCGCTGAAGCTTGACGCTGAGCTCGAGGAGTTCAAGCGCCGCACGGAAGGCCTTGACGACGACGACTTCGCGCGCGAGTGGGATCAGTTCCTCACCAAGGTGCAGCGATGGGTGTGATCAACTGGCGCACCTTCCGCGACGGCCCTGACGTCATGGGCCAGGCTCGCGGCTTTATGGCCATCACCCCCGTCGCGCCGGGCCGGGACGCCGAGCTGCGGGCCTACTTAGAGGCGCTACCCCAGGCCGACAGCCCGCTGGCGAGGCTGCCGGGCACCCACTTCGGACGCTTCTTGATCGTCGACGACCTGGTGCCCGAGGACGAGAAGCAACCCGACCGCTTGCCCTGCCCGATGCTCGTCTTCACCGCGTGCTACGACGGCGCCCAGGACCCGTTCCTCGACGCGGTGGTCCGCGAACTGGCCACCGAGGCCCGCGAGATCTGGGGCCGCTGCGTCGGGTGTCACGACCCCTCAGGCCCGGCGCTGAAGGCCTACCTGCTGCACAACCAGATCACCTCCGGCTTCTTCGTGTCGGGTTACAAGGACGCGAGCCTGCCGAAAGTGCGCGATGCACTCAACAACCGCGACAGGGTGATTGACCTCGCCGTGCGGGGCCAGTCAATGTCGCCGGGGCAGCTGCGCGTCGCCTTCGAGGCAGAGCTCGGTCGCACATGACCACTCCGGACGTCGATCGGGCCGATATCCAGGGCGACATCCTGCGCGCCTACGGCAATGCCTACGACTGCACGTCATACGTCTTCATCCGCGTAGACGACGCCGCCGAGGGTCGGGCGTGGCTGAAGGAGATCGCCCCGCGGGTAAGCAGCGACGAGTCGTGGACCGGGCCCAAGCCCGAGACCCATCTCAACGTCGCGTTCACCTATCAAGGGCTGCTCGCCCTCGGAGTGCCCGAGCACGTCGCTGAGACTTTTTCGGAGGAGTTCAAGGAGGGCATGGCCGCGCGTGCCTCGTTGCTCGGCGATCTGGGTGAGAGCGACCCTGATCGATGGGATGGGCGCCTGGGCACCGGCGCGGCCCACGTCATGCTCACGGTCAACGGCCAGACGCGCGAGCAGACCAAGGCCGAGCTGGACCGCCTCAGCGAGGAGGCCAAGGCCGCCGGGATTCAAGTGCTACATGCCGAGCACGCGGCGTTGCTGGAAGGCGCGCGCGAGCACTTCGGCTACGCCGACGGCTTCGCCCAGCCCGCGATCGAGGGCGTCAACGAGGACCGCGCCAACGGCGGCGGCGTGCCGCTGGCCGATGGGCGCTGGCGGCCCCTCGCCCTCGGCGAGTTCATCCTTGGCTATCCGGATGAGGACTCCCGCGACGACCCCGGCCGCCTGCCCAGAGCGCCGGCTGACCCACTGGGCCGCAACGGCACGTATGTCGTCTGGCGCCAGCTTCACCAAGACGTCGCCCTGTTTCGCCAGGTCGTGCGTGACGCGGCAGAGCTCTACGAGGACGGAGACGAGCAGAAGCTTCGGGCCAAGATCGTTGGACGCTGGCCGGACGGCACACCGATGGTCACCTCCCCCGAGGCCCCCACCGAGCCCTTCGATCCCCTTGCCGCGAACGCCAACGACTTCCGCTATGCCGGGCCCGACCCCGACGGCATGCGCTGTCCGCTAGGAGCGCACATCCGCCGGTCCAACCCGCGTGACGCGCTGGGCTGGGAGGGCCGGCTGAGCTTTCGTCACCGCATGATCCGCCGTGGGATGCCCTACGGACTGCCCTTGCCCGAGGGCGCCGCCGACGACGGCGAACCGCGCGGGCTGGTGTTCGTCTGCTTTAACGCCAGCATCTCGCGCCAGTTCGAGAGCGTGCAGGTGCAGTGGCTGAACTCGGGCAACATCTTCGGCCTCGGGCTCGACAAGGACTTCATTCTTGGGGACGCTGCAGGCACCGGAAAGATGACCGTCGCTGGCCGCCCGCCCTTCTTTCTCGCCCCGCAGCCGTCGTTCGTCACCACCCGCGGTGGCGAGTACTTGTTCGCTCCTGGGTTGACCGCGCTGCAAGCCATCGCCGGCGGCGTGACCGACTGACGATGTCCACCGCGTTCACTGCCTGATGGATTGGATAGACGAGGCAGATGGGGTGTTCCGGGGCGGAGGTGTGAAGGGCATAGCGATCGCTGCCGCCCTCGAGGGGTTTGCCGAACACCCCACCAAGCCGGTGCACAAGTGGGTCAACGTTGCGGGGGCGAGCGCCGGCGCGATCATCGCCTGCTACCTGGCGCTCGACCACGACGCTCGCCAGATGGCCCGCCTGCTCGACCAAACCGACTTCTCGGAGTTCCAGGACTTCCCCCGGGGAAGCAAGCTCCTTGGCCTGGGGAACCTCCTACGTAGTCATGGCCTGGCGAAGGGTGACGCGTTCGAGCGCTGGTTCGATGGCGTGCTGGGCGGGGCGACTTTCTCGCAGGTGAGCAAGCCCCCTGAGGGCGGCCAGGCCCGCGACTGGCGACTGAAGTTGATCGCCGTCGACGTGACCAACCGCGACCTCTTGGTGCTTCCGGATGACCTTGTTCGTTACAAGCTGCCCGGCAAGGCTTCCCTCATCGACCCCGACGGTTTCCCAATCGCCAGCGCCGCTCGGATGAGCATGTCGATTCCGTATTTCTTCGAACCGGTGGAGCTCGACCACAGGGACACCGGGCGGTCGGTGATCATTGACGGCGGGACGCTGTCGAACTTCCCAGTGTGGCTCTTCGACGTGGATCCGAACACGCTCCACCGGCCCCCGGCGCGACCGACGTTCGGCTTTACGCTCATAGGCGGCCGCGGCCTCGCCCCGGGTCTCGAGAAGATGCGGGGTCTCGTGCCGTGGCCGCTTCGTTTCGGCGCCGACATTTTTGCCACCGCCCAAGAAGCCTGGGACGAGCGCTTCGTATCGCACTCGACGAGGGTGCGCACGCTGGCGGTGGACGCCGACGATGTCGGGACCACCGAGTTCGTTCTGTCCCCTGAGAAGAAGCAGAAGCTTCAAACCAACGGGCGTACGGCAGCGCGCGAATTCCTTGACGAGTTCCGGATCGAGGACTACTCGAATTCCTTCCACGCGAGCCCGACCGCGGAGTAGATCGGGCACGTGTTCGCGCTGTGGCTGGATCGGGACAGGAACGGAAGCGCGAACGCGTCTCACGCCGACCTGATCGACGTCTCGAGCTGCGACGCGATCTGGCCATCCTCTCTCAGCCCGCTAGCAGCGATGCGAAGTGACCCACCCGGCGCCTCGCCGGACCGGTCCTGGCCCAGTACCAACCGCGGCCAGGTGAGTGGGCCGTGTAGCGAACGCCCGGCGCCGACCCTCGCCCGATGAATCGCTCCTACGACGCCGTGGTCGTCGGGTCGGGCTTTGGCGGAGGAGTCACCGCTTGCCGGCTGGCCGAGGCCGGCTGGAGGGTTTGCGTGCTCGAGCGCGGGCGGAGGTTCGGCAGGGGCGACTTCCCCGAGCGCCCGGAACAGGCGCCGCGTGCCTTCTGGCACCGCAAGGCCAACCCGGGGGGCCTGTTCGAGCTGCGCCTGATGCGTGACGTTGCCGTGCTCGGGGCCGCCGGCGTCGGCGGAGGCTCCTTGGTCTATGCCAGCGTTCAGCTGCGCGCCCCACAAGAGACATTCGAATCCGGATGGCCCCTAGGCCTGGGTCGCGCCGAGCTCGACCCCTACTACCAACGGGTCGAGGAGGTCCTTGAACCGCGGGCCACGCCCGATAGCCCACCGCTGCGAAAGCTGGACGCGCTTGACGCGCAGGCGCGGCTGGCCAGCCGTCCCAACGAGCGCCTGCCGGTAGCCGTCCACTTTGGGGAGGACCGACGCAACCCGTTCAGCGGGGTGGCGCAGGGGGGCTGCACGAACCTGGCCCGCTGCGATCTCGGGTGCCCCCGCCACGCCAAGAACACAGTCGACCTCACCTACATCGCTCGGGCCGAGCAGCTTGGAGCCGAGGTTCGCCCGCTACACGAGGCCCAGCGACTCGAGTCGCCTCAATCCACGGGGGGTCAGTGGCGCGTTGGGTATCGCGACCTGCAGTACGGCGTCGCCGGAAAGGTTGAGGCTCCGGTGCTCGTATTGGCCGCGGGCACGCTGGGGTCGACGAGCTTGCTGCTGAAGAATCGGCGCCGATTGCCAGCCCTATCGCCGGCGCTGGGGAGTCGCTTTTCGGGCAACGGCGACGCCCTCGGGGCCGCCTTCGACCCGCAGGCACCCGAAGCGGCCGAGGCGCAGATGCACATCGGCCCTGTGATGACGAGCCGGTTCGACCTGCTCTCGGAGCGACAGCTCATGGTCGCCGACGGCGCCTTGCCCGAGAACTTCTCCGGCCTGCTTAACGTGGTCCGGGCAGTCGACGCCCTGGCTGGCTGGCGGCGCTGGCTGCTTCGCGCCAAGGGCGCCGCTGCTCGCGCCGGGCTCGGCGAGCAGCTGGTCGCCCCGCGTGACGTCAAGCTGGCCAGACGGCCTCCGGTCACCAACTCTTTCGTCTACCTGATGATCGGTCGCGATGCCGCCGATGGACGGGTGCGGCTGACGCCTCTGCTGCGCCGCCTAGACGTGTCCTGGTCAAAGGACGCGAGCGCCGAGCTGTTCGACTCGATGCGTCAGACGACCGAGGAGCTCGCCGCCGCCGTCGGGGGAGACCCCTATTTCGCGCTCGATGGCGGTCCGCTGGGCAGGTACATCACTGTCCATCCCTCTGGGCGGCTGTCCGATGAGTGACGAACCCCAGTTGGGGGTGGTCGACGGCTACGGGCGCGTTCACGGCTATCGCGGCCTGCGGGTGGCTGACGGGTCGATCGTCCCCACTGCCCTGGGCGTGAACCCCTCCGAGACGATCGCCGCGCTGGCCGAGCGCAATGTCGAACAGCTGGTCGCCGAGCGGTCATGAAGTGCCGCCGACGCCGGGTCTGGCGCAATCACACCGGCAACGTGACCTGCTCGCCGCTGCTGCTGTGCCGGCCCGAATCGCTGGAGGACCTGGTGGAGATCGTCCAGCGGGCCGAGGCCGATGGCACCACCGTTCGGGCCATCGGATCGGGGCACTCGTGGTCTGACGCCGCGGTGACCGAGGGGTACATGCTGGAGCCCAACGGTCTGACCCAGCCACAGGAGCTGGAGGCCGAGCTCCTGCGAAGCGCCGCCCCAGAAGGCAAGACGTGGGTCCGCGTGCAGTCCGGCATTCGCATCAGGGAGCTGAACGCTCATCTCGACCAACGCGGACTGGCGCTACAGCAGATGGGCGGCTACGACGCGCAGACCATCGCCGGGGTCGTCTCGACCTCGACCCACGGCTCGGGGCTCGGACTGGGTCCGCTGTGTGACTTCGTGCGTTCCCTGGACGTGGTCGGCGGTGGCGGGCTGGTGTACCGCATCGAGGCGTCGGACGGGCCGACCGACCCGGCCGCCTACCACCGCCGCTACCCCGGCCACACCCTGGTTCAGGACGACCACTGGTTTCGAGCCGCCCTGGTGGGCGTCGGCTGCCTGGGCGCGATCTACTCGCTGCTGCTCGAAGTCCAGGACGAGTACCAGCTCGAGGAGGTTCGCACCGAGCGGCCGTGGAGTCAGGTAGCTGACGATCTGCGTAAGGGCAACGTCTTCAAGGCCCACCGCCACTACGAGGTCTACGTCAACCCTCACAGCCGCGGGGGTGACCACACCTGCATGGTCACCACCCGCAATCCGACCAGCGAGCCTGCAAAGAAGCGTCCTGACCGCCGACGCAACAGCATCCCGGAGTTCCTGGCCTCACTGCCCGTGCTGCCTCCGATAATCGACTTCGTCGTCGGACTGCGGCCTTCGCTGTCGCCCTGGCTGTTGGACCGCGGGCTCAAGGCCCTGGCGGACAAGCGTTATGTGAGCGCCAGCTACAAGGTTTTCAACATCGGTACCGCCAACCTCCTGCCCGCCTACTCGGCAGAGATCGCCGTCCCGGTTGATCAGCAGGGAAGCCATGTCGAAGCGATGGAGCGCGTCTTCGAAGTGGCCGAGCAGCACCGGCGGCTCGGCGACATATTCCACACCTCTCCGATCGCGCTCCGCTTCGTCGCACCCTCGCCGGCCTACCTGTCGATGATGGAGGGCCGCCCAACGATGATGATGGAGCTGATTCAGCTCAAGCGGACCGAGGGAGGCATGGAGCTGTTAGCTGCCTACGAGGAGGCCCTGAAGCCCTTTGCTGCCCGGCCCCACTGGGGACAGATCCAGTCGCTGTTCGGCGCGAATGCGCAGTTGGCCACGCTTTATCCACACCTCGAGGACTGGCGCGAAGTGCGCAATCAGCTCGACCCAAGAGGCACTTTCTCCGGTGCGCTGTCGCGTCGCCTTCAGATCTGAGGGACGCACGGCACCGCGGGCTGCGGACGGTCACGGCTTCGTGAGCCCGACGGGCCCTTGCCACGGACAGTGTGACCTCCGTCGTCATGACCTTGGCGGCGTTCACGCTGAAAGCTGTGGGACAAATTCGCCGCTCGTGCAACTGAGGAGCCCAGCGTGCTGCTCAAGCTAGACGGTTCGGGTCACCGCCCAGGCCGGCGCTGCGGTCGCCCGACCGTTTGCTGCGGGCCATCTCGTCGAGCACGCTGGCGACGGGCGCGAAAATCTTCCGGCGGCAGCGCAACCGCCGCAGGCGCTCGCCTGCTTCGCGCTGCGCGCGCGAAGGCAAGACGGGGCGACCTCGCAGTGCTTCAGGCGGTCGGTGTACCGCCCCCCGCCCCCCGCCCCGCGGCCCGGCGGCCCCTCCCCAGCCGGCATCAACATCGTCGGCATAGGCCCGGATCTGGTGGTTTCAAGAGTCTTCGGCGACGACTCGAACCTCGCCAATCGGTGCGACATCTTCGCGGAGGTCCGCAACGTCGGTAGCGCCGGCGCGCCACCCACCAGGACGCGGTTCCTGAGCGCCGTGCCGGGCAGTTCAACGAGCTGGTTGCCACGCCCGCCCTGGCGGCGGGCCAGGGGTGATCGTGAGGTTTGGACCGCGAGTACGGGCAGTACAACGCCGCATCGGTTACCAGCGACGCCACGGCCTTGATAGTGGAGGTCGATGAGGCGAACACAGCCTTCGGCTCCGGAACCCCCCACCACATGGACGGGCGATGCCGGTATCCCTGAGCCTCCTCCGGGGAGCGGCTACGACCGAATCCGGGCCAGGGACGGGAAGCCGCTACGCGGCCCAGGCCGGGACGGGGCCCGCGCCGACAAGAGAGGTCGACTTCGCGGGCTGTGAGATAACTCACCGCACTAGCCGTCCACTTGATTCGGGCCAAACGCGCGGGCATTGCCCTGTGCCGAGATACACCAGTCGGAGTTCACTCCGGTCATGGCCGCCAATCGATTCGTCCCGAGGGCAAGCAACAGACACAACGTCGAGGCACGGGGTCGTCGAGCACGCCGCGCAGTGCCCCGTGGTTCATTGGCGCCAGTCTGTGAGGTCGAGAGCGACGGAATTCGCCGCTCCCCGATCCGCCACGACCCATACCAGATCTCCGTCCGCCGCGACCCGGTCGAGCGACCAACGACCCGCTGCCTTTGAACCACGGCGCTCCTCTCGGAGCGGGTCCCTCAACGAAAAAGACCCGCATTAGCGGGCCTTTCTCGGATAGCTGGGGCGGGATTCGAACCCGCGACCTTCGGGTTATGAGGTCGCTAGATGGGGTTCGCTCCGCTCGGATTCCGCTTGTTAAAGCGGTTCGCGTCCGCCGAGACGGCCGCCGATTTCCTCAGAATGAACGACGATGGAACCACGGCGAGGATCTCCCAGGCTGTCCTTGGCGTCGCCGACCCCGCTGGACTCGTACTCATTCGATTGTCCTTTCCTCGCCTCCACAGGGAGCTTTCGCTCGCGGCTTAGGCGACGGAGCGCCGTGGCCACCCTCGACGGTCGGAGACGGAGGCCCCGTGGGCGCGCTCGGCCGTCCGCCGTCGAGGTCGCGCCATCGGATGAACTTGGTCCGGCTCCGGGTGGAACTGAAGCCGTAGGCAGGTTCCGTCTGCCCCCACCGCTACTGGTACGCGCGCTGGACCGGCAGCCAGTGGCGCAAGCGACAGATCGCGGCGTCGAGCATGAGCGCCGACTTCGCGGGCATCGACAACCCGCTCTTCTACAACGACAACGCCGCGCTGGTGTTCGGCGACGCCAAGCTAGCCGTGGCGAGCGTCACCGGCGAGGTGCAGGAGCTCTAAGCCGCACCACGGCGAGCCATCGGCTCTCGTCCACCACTAGCCGGCGGTCGGCCAGCAGCTTCGCGACGCGTGCGCGCTCGCGCTGTCGGACGCCCGGCGGGGGCGGCCAGAGAGGACGAGCCCATGAGGGCAAAGAAGGGGACCACCACTGCGATCGCCCTCGCTGGACAGCCCGTTCACCAACTCGTCGGTTTGGTTCGGCCCGGGGGTCGCGGCCCGCTGGATCGTGGCGGGCCAGCCGCGGCCTGGCCGCGAGGATGTTCTTGTCGCCGCCCACGTTGAACGACCGCAAGCCCGGCCTCGACCGTCAGGTGGTCCGACAGGAACTGGTTCCCGGCGCCTCCGGGCTGGAGGTACAGCATGCGCTCCCCCGGCCGGGTGGCCCTCCTCAGTGGTGCCACGACCTCGTCCCGAATGACATCGCGCTGCTCCCGGCGTCGGGCCTGACGAAGGTCCAGCGTGTTGGGCACGTGCGGCGCAAGCTCCCGCCCAGCGCGAGCAAGCCGAGAACCGGCCGCGCAGGACCCGCATCCAGCGGCGCCTCGCATCCGAGCATCGCGACCACCCCGATGGCGGCCAGCCGACGACCACCATGCGGGTTACGCCGTACCAGCGATAGCTCGCCCTCATGGCTCCCGGATCCCCGGCCCCGATTCCTAAACGCCTCGCCCCACGGGGAGCCCGAGGCCCACGCTCCGCCGGCGCAGCGTAGGTGGCGGCGCCGACGCGGCCGGCGGGAACGTCCTCCAGCGACCTTCACGCTGGGACCGAGGGAAGCGACGAGAGCGATGGCACCAGCCACGGCCAGTGCGACCACGCGGGGGTCCCTGCGAAAGCGAACGAAGCCGACGACCGCCAGGGCTCGCGGCCACGAAGCCCAGGTAGTTGAAGAGGGTGTTCGTTCCGTCGCCCCACAGCTCGCGGCGGGGCGACGCCCACCCCGAGGAGATCGGCAAGCCATTCCTGCTCCGTGGGCACTACGAGCGTGATCCAGATCCAGCCCCAGCGCAGCGGTAGTACTGGAGCGGGCTGGGACCGAACGCGTCCGGCGTGTAGCTGATGTAGAGCAGGGCCGCCACCGCGCTCCTCCGGCGAAAGCGCGAGGAACCCGGTCAGCCCCCGGCGGCGTCCCCGAGTCCCTCGGTCCGCCAGGCCCAGGCCACCCAGATCGAAAGCCCCACCAACGCAGAGCCAAAGAACGAGTATCCGTCGATGAAGAGAGACAGCGAGCGGACGGCCGCATAGGCCAACGAACAGGGCGAGCCAGCGCACGGCCCGAGCGCCGGGGCAGACCTCGCGCGTGGCCAGGAGGTCGGCAAGCCCAAGCGCCGGCAGCAGCAGGAAACCCTCGCTCGTGCCGGGAAAGTCTGTCCCTCCCGAGGACGGTGGGCGAGGCCAGATAGGCCGTCCCCGCCACGAGTGCCACCCAGCGCGGGGCGCCGAGGAGGCTGAGCAGTCCGTACGCCCCGACCAGCGCCACCAGGAACGCCAGCCAGCGTCAGGTCGTATCCGAGCCCGAAGCCCACGAGCGACCCACGGCGCCAGCCGTCACTTGAACCGGGCCCTCGGTGAACAGCGGGGTGCCGTAGGGGATCCCGAGCTGCTGGCACCACGGCCGCCCGAGCCCAGGCTTTCGCCCACGCAGCGCGCGTGCGACTCGCTGAAGAACTCGCGCCCCGCGGCTCCCGTCCCCGAACACAGAGCGCCATAGAGCGCGAGCAGCGCCAATAGCGCCACCGCGAAACCCGGCCACCAGCATGAGGCGCCGGCGCGGCTCAGGAGACAGGCTGGCCTGGCCCGGCGCGGGGCGCGCGCCTTCGCTGGGACACCGGCGGCCTCGGCCACCGCCGACTCCAGGTCGGCCATGATCGCCCGCTCGGAGCGCGAGGCCACCAACGGCTCGGCGAGGCCCTCCACGTGCACATAGGTACGGCGCCCGTCGCCGCGCTCCTCGGAGTCGAGCGGGACCAGCGCGAAGACGCGATCGGCACGGACAAACTTGCCGTAGCCGAGCGCCACCATGCGCGCGTCGCGAGAGGCCACGTGTCAACGGCGCCACGGCGCCGGCGATTTCGGGACCCAGCGCCGTCGCCACGGAGGAGCAGCCGAATGCAGGAAGAGAGCACCGGAGCGCACGGAAGAGCGCCGCTTCGATCGCCGGATACCGCACAGCCTCTTCGTCCGTGAGCGCGATCACGGTTCCACATCGCGCCGGTTGAACGCATCCATCATGAGCAGCGTCATCTCCACGTTTCTCCTGCGTCATCGCCTCACCCCGACAGCCCCGCGCGGCTTCGAGGGCTTCGGCGCGACTCCAGTACTCCTCTTAGCTGAAGCGCGACCATGGTCGTACGGTCGCTCGGCGGGCGTCACGCCAGTCCCGCAGGAGGGTTCCGTCTGCCCCCGTGTAATACGTTCTCGGAAGGCGGAACGCCGCCGAGCGCTAACTCGACGGCGTTCCTGACTACCTCCAAACTACTTCCTCTTGCGTCGCGTGGGGCGACGCCTGACCGATTCGTTGATCGTTCCGCCGGGGTTCCGGCGAACGGTCGACTGCCTCGCGAACCGACCAGTCCTGGCGGAGCGCCCCCCTGCCCGGGCGAGCCGCCGCTCTTGTTGCGCGTGGCTGCCATTTGTTACCTCCTTTCGTCGGGCGGATCGCTGTGGGGTTCGACCAAACCCCGCCCCTTGCGGCCTCCGATTGGCCCACTTCCGATGGTGCTCCGGGGGTCGGACACATGGGCCACGCCCTTGAGGGCAGGCGATCGGCGCTCGCGCAGCCTGACTCGGGTTAAATGGGCAGGGAGGCGCCCAGTTCGCCGCCCTTATGCGCCCTTGCAGAGTTCAGATTCGCCCTTCTAGCGCCCTTGCCGGAGCGGCTTCTAGGAGTTCGGACCGGTCTCTATCGGTCGCAGGCGGGAGCGGAGCCCGAAAGGCTGAATCTCCAGCATGGAACCACCGGGCGACTGGCCCGCCGCGGGCCTGAGAGCTCTTCCTTCCCGGGGCGAACGCACCGC
>CAWHLA010000001.1:0-12125 GCA_963830065.1 uncultured Thermoleophilaceae bacterium | reverse complement strand
CGCGTAGCAGGGAGTCCACCTGGGCGCCCTCCCGAAGCTCCGCACCCTGATCGCGCAGGGCCTCGGCCAGGGCGGCGATCACCACCGACGGGTCGACGCTGGCGTCGCCCGGGGCCTCGATCCCGCCGGCCACGCGCGGCGACAGGCCGGGCGCGAGGCGGCGCAGGGCGCGCGGCCCCAGCCACTGCGCGTCCAAGCCCAGCTCCCGCTGTAGGCCGTGCAGGCGGCGCAGGGCCTCGGCGTCGTCGCGGTCGGCAGCCACCACCAGGGCGCCGTCCTGGCGCAGGGTCGAGTCGATCCCGAGCCGGGCAGCGAACGCCGGCCAGCGCTCGCGCGCCTCGATGCTCATCTTCAGCAGGCGCTCCTCGCCGAAGTCGGCCTCGGTGACGGGTGCCAGCATGCCCGCGGCTACTCCAGAGGCACCGGCGCCGACCGAGTCCCGCTCGGCCACGAGCACCGACAGGCCGCGCCGCGAAGCCTCGTGCGCGCACGCGAGGCCGATCACGCCGCCGCCGACTACTACCGCGTCGTGGCTACCGGACAAAAGCGTGACCTCCTCTCTGACGGGGGGTCGCTGCCCGGTCTCCCTGCGCCGGCACTACCCGGATCAGGTTCGACGGTCGGCGGCGACCCAGCCGCCCTCTCAGCCCGGTCTGGCCCGGGCTCCCGTGACCCTGTGGAGTCTAGAAGCGGCGCGTGGGAGCGTCCCGTGGATCGCGGCCGCCACCGGGGGCGGCGATCATCATCACCAGCGAGATCGCCAAGCCGAGGACCCCCACGATCATGAGGATCAGGCCGACGACGTTGATGTCGATCCCGGTGATGCTGAAGCTCACCGCGAACTTGAGGATCGCGCCGATTGCTATTAGGGCTATGGACGTTCCGAGTGCCATGTTGCTAAGAGTGTGACCTACGGGTCGGGCAGGGCACGCTCTGATTCCTACCGCACTGGCGCCTGAGAGGCGTCGCGGCCGCAACTTCGGCCTCCCGGGCTTGTTCTGTCGCCTGCCGATCTGGTCCTCATTTTCGGCGCCGCCACCGTTCGCATGTCACGACTTCGCACACTCTTACTTCTGGCCCCGGTGTTGGCTGCGTTCGCGTTCGCGCCCGCCGCCGCCCAGGCATCCCCTACTCAGGTGCTGATCATGCAGGACAACGCCCGGACCTTGACCCCCGACGCCCAGGTTCGGCGTGACACGCTGAACGAGTTCCAAGATCTCGGCGCCGACGTCGTGAAGCTGCAGCTCTTCTGGCGGGACGTGGCCCCCAGCTCACGCCCGGCGGACCCCTCGAGTCCGGCGGCGTACGACTTCTCGCTGATGGACGACCTGGTGGCCGGCATCCGCAGCCGCGGGATGCGGCCCTTCGTCTCCATCGGTGGCCGGGCGCCGGACTACGCGACCGCTCGGCACACTCGCCGCATCGACGGCATCTACCGCCCGAGCCCGTCGGAGTTCGAGCTCTTCGCCCGTGCGGTCGGGCGTCGGTACTCCGGGCTCGTCGACATCTGGTCGATCTGGAACGAGCCCGGGCTCAGCAGCTGGCTTCAGCCCCAGCGCGACCGGCGCAGGCGCGCACTCTCGCCGAGCATCTACCGCAACCTGTACCTGGCCGGACACCGCGGGCTCGCGAGCTCCGGCCACGCCAAAGACCTGATCTTGATCGGCGAGCTGGCGCCGCTCGGCTCGCGCAGCGCCACGAAGGTCGGGCCGGTGGAGTTCATCCGCGAGATGGCATGTCTCGATCGCCGCTATCGGCCCTATCGCGGCGCTGCCCGCCGCGCGCGGGGCTGCCCCGCGCGCCAGCCCCGCATCCCGACCTCCGGGCTGGCTTATCACCCGTACACCTCGCGCAGGGGCCCGCGCTTCATCCCGTCCTCTCGCGACGACGCTCCAATCGGCGCGCTCAGGCGAGTGACACGCGCCATGTCCAAGGTCGCCCGCCGCGGGCGCCTGCCGCGGCGTCTGCCGCTGTGGATCACCGAGTTCGGGTTCCAGACCAACCCGCCCGATCGATTCCAGATCCCGATACGCCGGGTCCCCGGGTACATGGACTACAGCGAGTACCTCGCCTTCCGTCACCGCGCGGTGGTGTCCTACTCCCACTACTCGCTCGTGGACGACCCGCTGCGCCCAGCCGGCCCCGATCGGTACTCGACCTTCCAGCAGGGCCTCCGGTTTTCGAACTTCTCCAAGAAGCCGGGCGTCTACCGCGCGTTCGAGATGCCGCTCTACGTCCGCGCACGAGGGAGCCGCCTGGGTGTCTTCGGCGGACTCCGCAGCGCCCCGAACGCCGGCGTTGTCGTTAAGGTCAAGCGCGGCCGGTCATACCGGACTCTCGCGACCGCACGCACCAACCTCCGCGGCTACTTCAACCTCTCGCGCCGAGTGCGCGGGGCCTCGACCGCGACGGTGAGGGTCACGATCGGATCTTCGACCCGCACCAAGCGAGCGAGCAGGTAGTGCGCCTTTCCTTTCAGTCTGAGCAATTGACCCCGAGCCCAACACACTTAATGAGAAAAAACACACTTCGCGTCATACCCCTCCGCCTCCGAATCGTCCTTGCTGCACTCGCGGCCTCCGCCTGCTGTCTCGTATCGGCGGCGACTGCCGACCAGGCGCACGCCGCCCGCGGCATGGAGATCGCGATTCAGGACGACGAGGCGTTCGTCAACCTGGGCTACTACAAGAACCGCAACCGGGCGTTGCGGATCGCGAGGTCGCTCGGCGTGACGCGCGTCAGGATCGTCGTCAACTGGACGCAGACACTGGGCGAAGCTCCAGCAACGCGAAGACGAAGCCGACAGCCCTCGGCTACAACTTCGAGAAGTACCAGGCCGCGATCGACGCCGCCGCCCGCTACGGCATGCGCGTGCACCTGTCGCTCGCCGGCCCCGCGCCTGCTTGGGCCACCTCGAACAAGAAGGTCGGACCGCGCAACCCCAACTCCGACGACTACGAGGAGTGGGTCGGACGGGCCGTTGACCACTTCAAGGGCCGCGTCGACCGTTACTCGATCTGGAACGAGCCCAACTGGTTCACCTGGCTCGCGCCGCTGAGCACCGCGCCGCGGCAGTATCGCCAGCTCTTCACCAAGGGCTACCGGGCGATCAAGACGCGGGACAGCCGCGCGAAGGTGCTGATCGGCGAGACCGTGCCCTACCGCCAGCGTGGCCGCTCGACGGCGCCGCTGGCCTTCCTGCGTGCGCTCGGCTGCGTGAACCGGAGGTATCGCGCGCGACGGTGCCCAGGGCTGCGGGCTGACGGCTATGCCCACCACCCCTACGACTTCCAGCGGGCCCCCAACCGCCCGCGGAGGGGCGCAGACAACGCCACGATCGGCGCGCTCAGCCACCTGACCCGTGGCCTGGACCGGCTCCGCCGGGTCGGCGCGCTGAACAAGGTCGGTGGCGGGAACCTCCCGATCTACCTGACCGAACACGGCTACTTCGCCTCCGGGCGACGCCAGGTGCGGCGCAGGCTGCAGGGTCCCTACCTGAAGCAGTCGTTCCAGATCGCGTACCGCAACCGGCGGGTGCGCTCGATGCTCCAGTACCTCGTGATCTCGCCGCCCCCGGGCAGCAGCCAGCGGTTCTTCGACACCGGACTGGTGACCACGAGGGGCCGCAAGCACCCGACGTTCTTTGGGTTGCGGAGCTTCTGGCGCCAGTACAGGCGCAAGGTCAAGCGGCCGGGCCGTCCGATCGTCCTGCCGCCGGCTCCGCCGAACTGAGAGTCGACGGGCCACGCTCGCCGGGACCGGGGGCAGACCGCCTCCGGCGCCTGGCGGGCGCGCGCCTGTACCTCTGCGTCGGCTGCGCCGACCTGTCGGTGGCGGAGGCAGCGCTTCGTGGCGGCGTCGACATGGTGCAGTTGCGCGACAGGTCGGCTTCGGACGTAGCCCTCTTGGAGGCGGCGTCCCGCCTTCGGGCGCTCTGCGATGACGCGGGCGCGCTCTTCTGGATCAACGACAGGCCCGACCTCGCCGTGGCCGCCGACGCCGACGGCGTGCACGTGGGCCAGGACGACCTGCCGGTCGATGAGGCGCGCGCCATAGTGGGCGATGAGCGGCTGGTGGGGGTGTCCACGCACTCGCCCGCGCAGCTAGAGGCGGCGCTGGGCTCTGGGGCCGACGAGGTGAGCGTCGGGCCGGTGTGGGCGACGCCGACCAAGGAGGGTCGCCCGGCGGCAGGGCTCGAGTATGTCCGTCACGCCGCCACAACCTTGGGCGAACGGCCCTGGTTCGCCATTGGAGGCATCGACGCCGCCAACCTCGCGGATGTGATGGAGGCCGGGGCGCGGCGCGTCGTCGTGGTTCGCGCGATCCGCGACGCGGCCGACCCCGAGGCGGCCGCCCGTGCGCTTCGCGCGCAACTCCAGGGCCCCGGGCCTGTTTGACGCGGATGATGACCCGCCTGCGCATCGTCCTCCTCGTCGCCCTATCGCTCGCCTTGCTCGCCCCCGCGGGCGCCGCGGCCTCCAGCCGCCAGCTCTCGGTGATGCAGGACGACGCGCGCATCCTGCATGGCAGCCCGCAGACGCGTGAGGACACGCTCAACGAGATGGACGCGCTGGGCACCGACGTGGTCAAGGTGCAGCTCACATGGCGCGACGTGGCGCCCGGCTCGCGGCCGGTCGATCCGAGCAATCCCGGCGTATACGGCTGGGGCCTGGTTGACGCCGCGGTGGCCGGCATCCGCGCGCGAGGCATGCGGCCCTACCTGACCATCGGGGGCCGCGCGCCCAACTACGCCGTCGGACGCCAGACGGCCCGCTTCAACGGCACCTACCGGCCCAGCGCCCCCGAGTTCGAGCTCTTCGCCCGGGCGGCCGGGCGCCGCTACGCCGGGCTCGTCGACATCTGGTCGATCTGGAACGAGCCGGGGCTGACCACCTGGATCCAGCCCCAACGCGACAGCCGGCGGCGACCGCTGTCGCCCAGCATCTACCGCAGCCTTTATCTGGCCGGGCACCGCGGGCTGTCGGACTCCGGTCACGCCGGTGACACCATCCTGCTCGGCGAGCTGGCCCCGATCGGCTCGCGGAGCTCCAACAAGGTCGGGCCGGTCGAGTTCATCCGCGAGATGGCCTGCCTGGACCGCCGCTACCGGCCGCTGCGGGGCCGCGCCCGGACCGCCCGCCGCTGCCCTGCTTCGTTCTCGCGCATCCCGACCTCCGGACTGGCCTACCACCCCTACACGTCCCGCCGAGGGCCACGCTCGATTCCCAGCGCTCGCGACGACGCCCCGATCGGCGCCCTCTCGCGCGTGACCCGGGCGCTGGACCGCGTGGCCCGTCGCGGCCGGATCGGCCGCGGCCGGCGCGTGTGGATCACTGAGTTCGGCTTCCAGACCAACCCGCCCGACCGCTTCCAGATCCCGATCCGGCGAGTGCCGGGCTACATGGACTACAGCGAGTACCTCGCCTTCCGCAACGGGCGCGTGAGCTCTTACGCGCAGTACACGCTGTTCGACATCGCGCTGAGCGGGTCGGGTGCGGGGCGGTTCTCGGACTTCCAGCAGGGGCTGCGCTTCGCCGGCGGCGCGCGCAAGGCGGGTATCTACGCAGCGTGGCAGCAGCCGCTGCACGTGCGTGCTCGCCGCGGTCGTCTGGGTGTCTTCGGCGGCCTGCGGTTCGGTGCGCCGGGCACCCGGGTCGCGCTGTCGGTCCGAGGCCGGGGGTCGTATCGATCGCTCGGCTCGGCGCGGCTGAACTCGGCCGGCTACTTCAGCTTCAGCCGCCGCGTGCGCAACGCATCTCGGGCGACCGTACGGGCCACGATCGGCTCGTCGGTTCGCGCCAAGCGGGCCAGCCGCTAGCTGGTCACGCACTACCTTGGTAGCGGTGAGCCAGAAGGCCAGCCGCAAGAAGCGAAAGCAGCGCCGGCATGCGGGGGCGGGCGAGTCTTCTGCGCCTGCTTCGTCGTCTGCTTCGGAGCGCTCTCCCGAGCCCACGATGAGCGACCGCTATGCCCGCTCGCGGGCGCGCGATGAGGCCGCCCGAGCGGCGCTGAAGCCGCTGGAGCCCGGCGAGCGGCCCCGGGCGGTGACCGTCGCTGCCGTGCTTGTCGGCTTGGTCGGGCTGGTGAACCTCGTGGCTTACCTGCTCGGCCTCGAGGTGCGCGGAGAGCGCCCGAGCTTCGTCGGCATCCTGCTCTTCACGGGGCTGATGCTGGTCGCGGCGTGGGGAGCGTGGAACGTGCGCTACTGGGCGGTGCTCGGCATCCAGGCGCTGCTGGGGCTGACGGTCGTGATCTTCTCGCTGCTGGCGATCAAGTTCGAGAACGCCGGCGAATTGCTCATCGCTGTTGGGGTGATCGCCGGCGCGGGGACGCTGTTCTGGTACCTGGTCAAGAGCATGGCGCGGATCCAGATGCCCGAGCGGCCGGGCGCGCGCTGAGCGCTGCGTAGGATCCATCGCCGATGGCCGACGAGCACAGCTTCGACTGCGTAGTGGTGGGCTCAGGCCCGGGTGGGTACGTGGCCGCGATCCGCGCCGCGCAGCTCGGGATGAAGACCGCCGTGGTGGAGAAGGGCAACGTCGGGGGACGCTGCCTCAATGAGGCTTGCATCCCCGCCAAGGCGATCCTCCGTGTCGCTGAGGTGTGGAGTGAGGTCAACCACAGCAAGCAGTTCGGCGTCAAGGTCGAGGGCGCTTCGCTCGACTACTCGGGCGCCACCAAGCACCGCGACAAAGTGGTCAAGACTCTGACCGGCGGCGTGTCGATGCTGTTCGAGAAGAACAAGATCGAGTACTTCGAGGGTCTGGGCCAGCTCACCGAAGACGGCAACGTGCGCATCGGGGCCTCGAAGGATGGCGTCGAGCTGGAGGCCAAGAACGTGATCCTCGCCACCGGCTCGGTGGCCAAGCCGCTGCTAGATCTGAAGTTCGGCGGTCCCGTGTTGGACACCGCGGCGACCTGGCTGCTGAACGAGCAGCCTTCGCGCTTGTGCGTGATCGGTGCCGGCGCCTCTGGCACCGAGGTTGCTTCGGCCTTCGGCCGCCTCGGAACCGAGGTCGTGCTGCTGGAGGCGCTGGATCAGATCCTGCCGCTGGAGGACAAGGAGATCGCCCGCACCTGCGCGCGCGAGGTGGCCAAGCAGAACGTGCGGATCGAGACCGGCGCCTCTGTCGAGTCGGCCGAGCCTTCCGACGATGGCGTCTCGGTCACCTTCAACGGGGAGACCGAGCAGTTCGACTACCTGTGCATCGCCGCCGGCCGGGCGCCGGACCTGGAGGGGCTCGGTTTGAGCGACGCAGGCGTGAAGACCGGCGACCGTGATCTCGTCGAGGTCGACGGCAACCTGCGGACCTCACGCGAGGGCGTGTTCGCGATCGGCGACATGGTCCCTGGGCCCGCTTTGGCTCACAAGGCCTCCGACGAGGGCGTGATCGCGGTGGAGACCGCCGCCGGGCTCGACCCGCACCCGATCGACTACCGGTACGTGCCGGCCGTGACCTTCTGCCATCCCCAGGTGGCGTCGTTCGGACTGACCGAGCAGGAGGCGAAGGACGAGGGCTACGACGTGGTCGTGGGCAAGGTGCCCATGGGCGCCGTCGGAGCGCCGACCGTGTACGGCGACCGGGGCGGCATGGTGAAGATCGTCGGCGACAAGAAGTACGGCGAGCTGCTCGGCGGCCACATCTGCGCGGCCAAGGCTGCCGACCTCATTCAGGAGCTCGTGAACGCCCACGAGCTGGAGGGCGGATTCTCTGAGGTCGCCCGCACGATCCACCCCCACCCGGCGTTCGCCGAGGCGGTCATGGAGGCTGCCCGAGCGACCGACGGGTGGCTCATTCACGGCTAGCGCGCCTCGCTTCTCGGAAAGCCGCTAAGAGCGGCTTTTGCGTCCCCTCTAGCCGCAACTTGCGGCCTAGAATCGCCCGTCCCCGGGGGAGAACCTCCCCGCACGGACGCTTAGGGCAGGACGTGACCGAACCTACGCTTCAACCAACCCGTTGGATGTGGCCCGCAGCGGCCGCCGTGCTGCTGGCGCTTGGGCTGCTGCCGGCCGATGCCTCGGCCGGGACCTACGTGGTGCATTCGTGTCGGCTGGCGAATGGCGCGCCTACGGGCGCCGCGGGCTGGAAGTCTCGACTCTCCGGGTTCGGCACGTTCGCGGACAACTCGTGCGAGCGCGGCGGTGCATTGTCCGCCGGGTTCTCCACTTTCGGCGATCACCCTAATCCACAGGTTGACTGGTACTTTCCTGCGCCAAAGGACCTGGTTGTACAGCGAGTGACGTACTGGCGGTACGCACGCGTCCACTACTCATCGGCCAACGGCTCCGTGGAAGCCTCGAACTACTGGACTGGTCCCGGCGACGCGGACGCGACCTCGGTGACGGGCAGCCAAGACGTCTGCCTCTCACAAGCCGGCTGCCGTGAACGTGGTCGCCTCTCTTCGGACCCATTCGATCCCGCGAACAGAGCAGACACCGAACGACGAGGTGGCGACCCAAGCTATGAGATACACGGGGAGCCAAATGCGCTTCACCTGAACTGCGGGCGATCGGGAGGTCGTCCGGGATGTCCGTCATGGACAACCCCCCGCCTGATCATCTATGCCGCGCGTATCACAATGCGAGATGACTTCGCGCCGCGGGTGTCTGGCCTGAACGGAGCGCTGTTCGCGGCGGGCGACCTACGCGAAGAGGCATCCGCGGAGGTCTTCGCGGAGGATCGCGGCGCGGGGTTGCGGAGTGCCGCGATCGAGGTGGACGGCCGTAACGTGCTCGAAGAGCGCTTCCAGCCCCGTCCCCGCCCGTGCCACGAGCCGTTCAGTAATCCGCGGCCGTGCGCCCTGGCAGGGAGCCACGGACTTCGACTGGATACACGGCGGCTCGCGGACGGAGCTCACCAGGTCCGGATCTCTGGTGCGTGATGCCGCCGGGAACTTGGGTGCCTCCCGGCCCTACTCCATCGCCGTCAACAACGGCGGCGCCTCTTGCCCCTACGGCAGTGGGCCCAAGCTCACGGCTGGGTTTGGTCGGCGGAAACTGCGCAGCGCGCTGACGATTTCTGCGAATCGGCGCGCGCTGCTCAGCGGGCGCCTGCGCTCTCAGTCCGGCGCGGTTCGAAGCGGCGCGCCCATCCGGGTCCTCACTCAGAACCGCGGGTCCTCCGAGTGGAACCAGGTCGCTTATCCAACGACTGGGCGGGATGGGCGCTTCCGTGCCCGGCTGCCCAGGGGCACGTCGCGGCGTGTGCGCGTCACCTACTGCGGCCGCGATGGTGGCCACTACAAAGACCTCAGACTCCGGGCCAAGCCGTCGATCGGCCTCCGGGCGAATCGCAGGCGGGTGCGCAACGGCCGAAGCGTCGTCTTCAAGGGCCGGGTCAGGTCCAAGCCGATCCCCGAGGGCGGAAAGCTCGTCGAGCTTCAGGCCTTCTTCCGCGGCCGCTGGCGCACCTTCCAGACCCTTCACACCCGCCGGCGCGGCACGTTCCGCTTCCGATACTGGTTCGGCGGCACCCAGGGCACGGTGCGGTATCGCTTCCGCGCCGTTGCTCCGAGGGAGGGCGGCTACCCCTACGCGACGGGCGCGTCACGCCGGGTCACGGTGACCGTCAGCGGCTAACGTCGCGGCGGATGCCGGACGGCACCCAGCCCGTCTTCTACTACGACTTCAACTCGCCCTACGCGTGGCTGGCCGCCGAGCGCGTGAACCACGTGCTGCCCGTCCCGCCGGTGTGGCGACCGATCTCGTTCAGCCACGTCCTCAAGCACGACCAGAGGCTCCCCTGGTCGCTTAGCGACGAGCGCGATAAGGGCATCGAAGAGATCGAGCGCCGGGCAAGGGAACGCAATCTGCCCAAGCTCAGATGGCCCGAGGGGTGGCCGGCCGACACCGTCCCGCTGGCAGGCCTCCGAGCCGCCACGTTCGCCGCCGACATCGGCAAGTCGATCTCCTTCTCACTGGCCGCGTTCCGGCAGACCTTCCTGGCGGCGAGGCCGATGAACGAGCTCGACAACGTCCTACTTGCCGGCGCCGCATGCGAGCTCCACCCCAACGCCATCAAGGCCGCCCTGGAACGGGAGTCGGTCAAGCAGAAGCTCACCGAGAACACCAATGAGGCGATCGAGCGAGGCGTCGAGGGCGTGCCCACCATCGCCGTGGGCGACGAGCTGTTCTGGGGCGACGACCGCCTCGAGGACGCAGCGCACGCCGCCCGCGCGGCCTCGTAGTCTCCCGCGCCATGCCGACCCTCCGCCTTCTCTGCCTGCCCCTGATAGCCGCCGCCCTGCTCGCCGCCGGGTGCGGTGGAGAGGAAGAGCCGCCCAAGGCCAAGAACCAGCCCTCGCCCAACGAGCCCCAGCAGCCGGCCTCCACGCCGCAGACGCCTCCCGAGCTCCAGACCAAGCCCAAGGTCGAGAAGGGCAAGGGCTCGCCGCCAAAGAAGCTCGAGTCCGAGGACATCGTCGTCGGCAAGGGCAAGACCGCAACGGCGGGCAGCAAGGTGACCGTGAACTACGTGGGTGTCCTGTTCGAATCAGGCAAGGAGTTCGACGCCTCCTGGGAGCGCAAGCAGCCCTTCCCGTTCCAGCTCGGGGCGGGGATGGTCATCCCCGGCTGGGACAAGGGGGTCGAGGGGATGAAGGTGGGCGGCCGGCGCAAGCTCACGATCCCGCCCGAGCAGGCTTACGGCGAGCAGGGATCGCCGCCGACGATCGGGCCCAACGAGACGTTGGTGTTCGTAATCGACCTGCTCAACGTGGAGTAGCCCGCACCCGTCGCGGGCTTCCTGTGAAGCGCTACCACCACCTCGACGCCCTTCGGGCAGCGGCGATGTTCGTGGTCGTCGTGTGGCACCTGACCAATGCGTGGATGCTCGGCGTTCCGCTCAGCGACACCACGTCCACCGCCCTCGAGTGGCCGCTCGCCGTGTCGCGATGGTCCCTGCCGCTCTTTTTCCTGATGGCCGGCTTCTTTGGCGCCGCGCTCCTCAAGCGCTGGGGGGCCAGGGACTTCGCCGTTGACCGCCTCAAGCGCATCGGGCTTCCGCTCGCCGTGGGCATGCTGACGGTCGTGCCGCTCAGCACGCTCGCGTTCCGCGAGGCGGGCGCCATCCCCGTGGAGGCGGCCGGCTCTGCGCAGTTGCTCCACCTCTGGTTCCTCTGGTACGTGCTCCTCTTCTACGCGGCGGCGCTCATCGCGACGCGCCTGAGCGCGCTCGACCGCCTGCGCCGGGGGGTGGAGCGGTTGGTGTCCTCGCCCGTCGCGGTTCCCGTCCTCGCCCTCCTCACCCTCGGGCTCATGTTCATCGGCCGCCTCGCGGCGTGGCCCGCGTCGGAGTGGTACACGCCCGAGCCGGGACTGTTCTGCTTCTACGGGACGTTCTTCGCGATCGGCTTCCTGGTCTACGGCCGGGCGGGCATCGGGGCACTGGGCGGCCGGCCGCTGCTCAACGTCGGAATCGTGATCTTGGCCGTGATCCCGACCATGGCGCTGCGGGACGGGCCGCTGTTCCTCGGCCCCGGCCTGTTCGCCGACACCCCGCGGGGTTGGCTGTGGATGGGCTGCTTCTGCATCGGATCGTGGGCGGGATGCTTGGCGGTCTGCGGCATCGCCCAGCGTCTGCTCAAGCGCGACCACGCCTCGGTCCGCTACGTGGCCGACTCCTCGTACTGGGTCTACCTGGCCCATTTGCCGCTCACCCCACTGCTCGTGCTGCTGCTCGCTCCTATCGGCCTGCCGTTCCCGGTCGCCTGGACGGTCTCCCTTGTGCTTCTTCTGGTCCCGCTGCTGCTGCTCTATGAACTTGCCGTGCGACACACGCCGGTGGGGTGGGTGCTCGAACGGACGAAGGCCCCCGCGCGGCTGGCGGGCGTGGCCTCGCCCGGGCCGCGTACCGGAGCGCGCCAGCGGGTAGCCTGCGAGACAGATGGCTACGGAGGAGGCCACGGACGCACGGATGCCCGACGAGGCGGGTGTCGATCGTCCTGAGCACGACCTCCCCGACGCCGACACCTGCCGGCTGATCCTCCAGAAGATGCTGCTGATCCGGCGCTTCGAAGAGCGCGCCGGCGAGATGTACGCGAAGGCCAAGGTCGGCGGCTTCCTGCACCTCTGTATCGGCGAAGAGGCCACCATCGTCGGCGCCACCCAGGCGCTGCGAGAGAAC